>JACOUS010000014.1 GCA_016177735.1 Ignavibacteriales bacterium
GGACAAACTTTAGATACTTTCTCATCAGAGTTAAATGGTTTTCTTTATCGTTATAATTATCAACGTCGCCATGGATCATTAAATTACTTGACTCCTTTAGATCGTTTACGTGCTGTTACCGAATTGCTGAAGTAATACACGTAGGCGGGCAAGAAAAAATTTTGGGAATGTAATTTTTCCGGCAGAATAAAACATTTGAACAGAAAAGATTTTACAAATTTTTTATTCATGTAAAAAAAGTTTGGGACAGTAGTGCTTTGAAAAGAATTATTGAGGGTAAAATGATCAACAAAGAAAAATTTTTCTCGGATTCACTAAAAGAAAGTTCGGAATTAAAACTCAACATCGAGAAAGTTT
This sequence comes from Ignavibacteriales bacterium, assembly GCA_016177735.1. Classification (GTDB taxonomy): domain Bacteria; phylum Bacteroidota; class Ignavibacteria; order Ignavibacteriales; family Melioribacteraceae; genus DYJK01. Next base: position 358 of record JACOUS010000014.1, read on the forward strand.
GCAAATCGGATACATTAAAAGCCGTTGAAGCAATTGCCGCAGCGTATCGTAACGGAAAAAAAATGCTGCTATGCGGAAACGGCGGCAGTGCTGCAGACTGCCAGCACATCGCAACAGAGTTGATGATAAGATTGAATCACGATATTAAACGCCCGGCGCTTGCCGCTGTTGCACTCACTACCGATTCGTCAAATCTAACTGCCGGCGGAAATGATATCGGGTTCGAAAATGTTTTTGCACGAAGTGTGGAAGGTTTGGGCAGCGAAGGAGATATTCTGCTTGCTATCTCTACAAGCGGTAATTCTCCCAATGTTGTAAAAGCTGTAGAAAAAGCTCACGAGAAAAAAATGTTTGCCGTTGGTTTTCTCGGCGGCTCCGGCGGAAAACTAAAAGACAAAGTCGACCTTCCGATTATCATCCCCTCCTCGAGCACACAACGAATACAAGAAGGACACATCACAATAGCACACATCATCTGCGAGTTGGTTGAAACAGAATTGTACGGATAATTTATTTTGATAAGCTGAGTTTTTTAAGAATATGTTTTGCAAGAAGTTCTTCTATCTCGTTATGGCGCGGAACAGGTTATAATATTTTTGTCTGCGGATTTTTATGCCAATCGTGTTTCCCACCGTGTCGAATCAAAACACAGCAAAGTTTTTCACTCTCCCTAATAAGATCTTTTCTTTTCAATTTATTTCGAGCTCTGCTGTTTTTCTTACATTTGGAATATTGCCGCTTGAAAATTCTTTATAAATATCTTTCAGGTTTTCTTTTAACTCTTCGAGATTTGCGCCATGAGTAATATACTCGGGGTATTCTTCAATATAACCGGGCCAAAACTTTTCGTCTTGCCGGTAGATAAATTTTATTTTTTCTTTTTTCCATACTTTTTCTTTCCTCTTGCTAATAAAACTAAAAAAAGAATTTGCACTTTTGCAAGTGGATTTTCTCAAATCATTCCCATTGATTTGCACATCCAAAAATTTCAGGTAATCTAATGAACATTCCTCTTCACATTGCAAAAGAATTGAACATTCAAGAAAAACAAGTAAACACTGTTATAAATTTATTTAACGAAGGTGCGACAGTTCCTTTCATTGCGCGATACCGCAAAGAACACACCGGCGGTTTGGACGAAGATTATTTGCGCAGCATCGAAGACCGCTTGCAATATCTTACAATTTTGGGAGCGCGGAAAGAAACCGTACTCAAAAGTATTGAAGAACAAGGAAAACTTACCGATGAACTTCGCAATAAAATCTTAGCAGCAGAAAAACTTCAGGAAGTTGAAGACCTGTATCTTCCGTACAAGCCCAAAAGGAAAACACGCGGCACAATCGCGAAAGCAAAAGGATTGGAACCGCTCGCAATCTTCATTCTCGAAAATCCAAATTACTCAGGAGATTTTAACGATATACTTGCTCAATACATTAATGAAGAACTCGGCGTTAAATCAGCCGAAGAAGCATTGCAAGGCGCAAAAGATATTATAGCAGAAATGATCAGTGATAGTGCGGATGTTCGTCAGGTGGTTCGTGAATTTTTGTTTGAGAATGCACAAATCGTTTCATCAAAAGCTGAGATTAAAAATGCAGAACAAACCGCCTACAAAAAAGATGTTTACGAAACTTATCACACTTTCTCTTGCCCGGTTAATAAAATCAAACAATATCAAACGCTTGCAATCAACAGAGGCGATGAAGAAGGATTCCTGAAAGTAACTTTGAATTTCGATGACACCGCCGTGTTAAAAAATATCTACAAAAAATATTTCACATTTCCGGAATCGGTCTTCGATGAAATTCTTAACGAAGTTGTTGATGATTCATTCCGGCGTTTGATTTTTCCTTCAATCGAAAGAGAAGTCAGAAATCAATTAACCGAAGAAGCCGATCTTCATGCAATAGAAATATTTGCGGCAAACTTACGACAACTTCTACTTCAGCCGCCGATCAACAACAAAATAATTTTAGGAGTTGATCCGGGTTATGTTTCCGGTTCCAAACTTGCAGTTATTGACACAACCGGGAAATACATCGAAGGCAGAACTATTTATCCGCATCCTCCGCAGAACAAAATGGAAGAATCAAAAAAAATTCTTTTGGATATAATTAAACGGAACGGCGTTAATTTGATTGCAATAGGCAACGGTACGGCAAGCAGAGAAACTGAATTACTAATTGCGGAATTGATAAAAGAGAACAAACTCAAGTGCCATTATCTTATTGTTAGCGAAGCCGGTGCATCCGTTTATTCTGCAAGTGAAGTTGCAAAAGTAGAATTCCCCGATCTTGAAGCGAGCCAGCGCGGAAATATTTCTATCGCGCGCCGTGTGCTCGATCCGCTTGCAGAACTTGTTAAAATTGATCCGAAGTCAATCGGAGTCGGATTGTACCAGCATGATGTTGATCAAAAATTTCTCGCCAAAAAATTGGACGATGTAGTTGAAAGCTGCGTTAACTATGTTGGTGTTGATGTAAACACCGCTTCTGCTTCTTTGCTTACTTACGTTTCCGGACTCAACAAAAGAATTGCAAACAACATTATCAAACTGCGGGAGAAAGTAGGCAGATTTACAAACCGGGAACAATTTTTTGATGTAAGCGGAATGGGAGAAAAAGCATTTGAGCAATGCGCCGGATTTTTAAGAATCTCTGGCGGCGAAAATCCGCTCGATAATACATCAATCCATCCCGAATCTTACGACGCAACAACAAAGCTTTTGAAACTGTGCGAACTATCCACAACGCATATTAACGAAAAAGGAAATCTTGTCGAATTATTCGTGAAGACAAAAGGGACGGGAAAAGTTGCAAAAGAGATCGGTGTTGGCGAGCCGACTTTGAATGACATTCTCGATAACTTGAAAAAACCGGGGCGCGATCCGCGCGATGAAATGCCGAAGCCAATTCTAAGAAGTGATGTTTTGAAAATGGAAGACTTACAAATTGGAATGAGATTAAAAGGAACCGTACGCAATGTTGTAGATTTCGGTGCGTTCGTGGATATCGGAGTTAAACAAGACGGGCTTTTGCATATCTCGCAAATTGCAAACAAGTTTGTAAAAAATCCGCTCGATCTTCTGAAAGTCGGTGATATAATTGATGTTACTGTCATCGGAATTGATATTCCCAAACAAAGAATTTCACTCAGCTTAAAGGGGTAACAAACTTCAGGAGACATAAGACAGAAATCAGTAGTCGGAATTATTTTTGAAAAAAGCGAGGCTATTTCCCCCCTTGAGAGGAGGAACGAAAAGGAGTCCGTTTATTTTGACTTAGCTTCTCTTTCAGGGCATTGATTTCCTCTTCTGACCCCAGATTTCTGTCTTGTGAATTCTGACTTCTCCGAAGGAGTCCTACGGACTGTTCCCTGATTTCTGCTCTCCAAAAACAGACTAAAAAATTTTTTATCTTTGTATCGCTTATAAATTAAAAAGGATAGAACAATGACAGCAAATTTTGATATGATAGAACGGGTCTATTCTGAATTAAGAAATAGGATTGATACCGCAAGAAAAATTGTAGGACGACCGCTGACGTACACTGAAAAAATTCTTTACGCACATCTTTGGGAAACGGCATCAAAAGAATTAGAACGCGGAAAAGCTTTCGCTGAATTTGCACCCGACCGTGCTGCGATGCAAGATGCAACAGCGCAAATGGCAATGCTTCAATTTATGCATGCCGGCAGAAAAAATGCCGCTGTTCCGGCAACGGCACATGCAGATCACTTAATTGTCGCGCAAAACGGATCGAAAGAAGATCTCGAAAGAGCAATCGAAGAGAACAAAGAAGTTTATGAATTCCTCGAAAGCATCTGCCAAAAATATGGTGTTGGTTTTTGGAAACCGGGTGCCGGAATTATACATCAGGTTATTTTAGAAAATTATGCTTTCCCCGGCGGAATGATGATCGGCTCGGATTCGCACACTCCAAATGCGGGCGGACTCGGAATGATTGCAATCGGAGTCGGCGGCGCAGATGTTGTTGATGTTATGGCTGGCATGCCGTGGGAATTGAAATGGCCCAAACTTATCGGCGTTCATCTCACCGGAAAACTTTCGGGATGGACTTCACCAAAAGATGTGATTTTAAAAGTTGCCGGTTTGTTAACAGTTAAAGGCGGAACCGGTGCCATCGTTGAATATTTTGGCGAAGGTACAAAAACAATTTCGTGCACCGGCAAAGGCACAATTTGCAACATGGGTGCAGAAGTTGGTGCTACTACTTCAATCTTTCCTTTTGATGAAAAGATGGCGGCATATTTACGAAAAACAGACCGTGCCGACGTTGCAGAATTAGCAGAAGAACTTGCAGATGCTTTAAAAGCAGATGATGAAGTTTATGCCGATCCGTCAAAATATTTTGATCAGATAATTGAAATTAATTTGAGCGAACTCGAACCGCATTTGAACGGTCCGTTCACTCCCGATCTTGCTCATCCGGTTTCCAAAATGAAAGAAGCGGTTGTCGAAAATAATTATCCCGATAAAATCAGCGTTGCATTAATCGGAAGCTGTACAAACTCAAGCTATGAAGATATTGACCGCTCGGCAAATATTGCCCGGCAAGCTCTCTCAAAAGGTTTGAAGGCAAAATCGGAATTCAAAATTACTCCCGGTTCCGAACAAGTCCGCGCTACAATTGAACGTGACGGACAATTACAAGTTCTCACAGAATTCGGCGGACAAGTTTTAGCCAATGCGTGCGGTCCGTGCATCGGCATGTGGAAACGAATCGATATAAAAACCGGTGAACGAAATACAATTGTAAATTCGTTCAACAGAAATTTTGCGAAGAGAAACGATAATAATCCCGAAACACTTTCGTTCGTTGCAAGTCCGGAACTTGTAACAGCACTCGCAATTGCCGGAAGTTTGTCGTTCAATCCTGAAACGGATTATCTTGTTAACGATAACGGCGAACAAGTAAAACTCGATCCGCCTTTCGGTGAAGAACTGCCGCAGAATAATTTCGAGAAAGATACAAAAGGTTTTCTCGCTCCTTCTGAAGACGGATACTCAACCGAAATAAAAATGCCGGCAGAGAGCGAGCGTCTTCAATTCATGGAGCCGTTCAAACCGTGGAACGGCAGCGATGTTGTTGATGCACCGCTTCTTTTAAAAGCAAAAGGAAAATGTACTACCGACCATATTTCACCAGCCGGTGCTTGGTTGAAATTCCGCGGTCATCTCGACAATATTTCGAAGAACATGTTCCTCGGTGCAATCAATGCATTCACCGGAAATGCCGGAGAAGCAAAAAATCTTTTTACTAATGAATACAAACAAGTTCACGAAGTTGCGCGCGATTACAAAGCAATGGGCATCGGCTGGGTAGTTGTTGGCGATGAAAATTACGGCGAAGGTTCATCCCGCGAACATGCAGCAATGGAACCACGCTTCCTTGACGGCAAAGCAATTATCACAAAATCTTTCGCACGCATTCACGAAACAAATTTGAAAAAACAAGGAATGCTTCCGCTAACTTTTGCCGACCCGAACGATTACAATAAAATCCGCGAAGATGATAAAATTAGTTTAACCGGTTTGCAAGATTTTGCACCTGAAAAACAATTGAAGGCAATCGTAAAGCATAATGATGGAACTGCCGATGAAATTTGGCTCAATCACTCATTCAATACCGGGCAAATCGAATGGTTCAAAGCCGGCGGTGCACTTAATCTGATTGCCGCTAAACAGAAAGAAACAGCAGTTGTTAATAAAGTTGAACGTGCAAAGGTTAAGAAAGTTGTAAAGAAAAAAACGGCTGTTAAACCGGCAAGAAAATCAAAAACAGTTGCTAAGAAAAAAATTGCAAAAGCAAAACCGGTTGCCAAAAAGAAAGTAGTTAAAAAAGTAAAAACGGATGTCAAAAAGAAAACTGCTAAACCGGTTCAAAAGAAAAAAGCTGTAAAGCCGGCGAAGAAAAAAGTAGTTAAGAAAGTTGTTAAGCCGAAAACGAAGAAAGTTATTAAGAAAAAAACTGCTGTTAAGAAAAAATCAAGGCGTTAAAACTATGTCGAGACGTGCCGCGGCACGTCTCTATTTTTAATTATTTATCACTACCATTTTACATTTTCCATTTTGTTCAATCCCTCCGCCACACAACTTTATCGCCTTCATTAATTCCGAATTGGTCGGTGTAGCCGGCATTAACTTCAACAACATACTGTGCCGGTTTGGAGGAAGGCAAAGATTCTTCCGAGTACGGTTTGGCATTTTTATAAATCGTAACAATTTCTTTTTGAGAATTAACATAAATAATATCGAGCGGCAGAATTGTATTCTTCATCCAGAATGATTGATAAGTCTCTTCTTCAAAAAGGAACAACATTCCTTGATCAAGCTTCATATTTCTGCGCATCATTAATCCAACTTGTCTCTGTGTATCGTCATCGGCTATCTCAATATCAATTTTTGATATGGTACCGCCATTTGAATTTGCGAAGACAAGCTCGCCCTCTTTCTGAAATGTGTAAGTAATTTTGCTGTTCATTGTTTTATCAACTTCACTGTTCGAAACTTCTTTGCTTGTTAATAGATTTGAGAGTACCAAATAACCAAGTGATGCCGCTATTACGAGAAGAACAACAATCTGCATCAGCCGGTTTTTGTTATTTTGTTTTTTCGGATTATGAACTTTGTTTTTTGCCATATGTTTAATCAATAAATTTATTGTTGAAAAATTACACTCGCTGCAACACTCTGAAAAAAAACGCAGACCAATTTAATAATTTCCGAAAGGAAAATATGTTATCAAAAATTATTACACGCGAAAAAATTATCCCCGGCATAAATCAGGAAAAGATGCTTCGCAGCGGCTGGGGTAATGCCGTTATCGAAAACACAATCGTTGAAAAAATCTTTTACCTTTCCGACGGACTAAAAGTAAAAGGTTATATCGCCTACCCGAAAGATCAAACCAAAAAATATCAGTGTATAATTTGGTGCAGAGGCGGTTACAAAAACATAGGAGCTATTGATGAGTTCAATGCTCTCGGAATGTTCGGACAAATTGCAAGCCGCGGCTATGTTGTATTTGCACCGCAATACAGAGGCAGTGCATGCAGCGAAGGTATTGATGAATTCGGCGGAAGCGACTTAAATGATATCATTAATATTATTCCGCTTGCAGACGAAATTGAATGTGCCGATAAAAATATTTGGGGCATCGAAGGATGGAGCCGCGGCGGAATGATGACTTATTTAGCTTCAACAAAAACAAATATTTTCAAGGCGGCAATAATCATCGGCGGAATTACAAAAATAAATTGCGATGATAAAAACGAGCTCTTCATGCAGCATCTTTACGAATCGTATCCAAACAGTAGTGATGAATCCATCCGCGAAAAATGCCGCGAGCGTTCGATTATTAATTTCCCGGAAAAACTTTCCCGAACAACACCAATACTTTTAATGCACGGCATGACCGATGAACGTGTGCCCGTGGGAAATTCAATCGAGCTTTCCGATAAGCTGAAAAAATTAAATTACCCTCACGAATTAATTCTCTTTGAAAACGGAGACCACTTTTTAAAATCTTACAGAAAAGAAGTGGGTGAAAAAAGGGACGGATGGTTTAAGAAATTTTTGAAATAATCAGATTGCTTACAACTTCAGTTCTACTTCCTTTCCTGAAATTAAATACTTAATCTTCAACAGCGACAACTCTGCAAACTGTAATTGTAATGCAAGAATATTTTTGCCGGCTCTTAATTTTGCTTTTGCTGTACTGCGATTTCCATTTGAATCAAAACCTGAAATTTCTATTTCTTCATCCAATTTTGAGTAGATCAAAATTTTTGCTTTGTTCTCCTTTTCTTTAATAAGAACGGGATTAGTAAAAACATCATCTACTCCGGCAAGCAAGTTCAGTTCGGGAAAGTTTACTTCCACTACATTCGAAGTTTCGATACTCTCGTTCCAAAGTTTGCTTACCGATCTCAATGTGAAGTAGTAATTATTTTTTTTCGGTTTCTCTATTCCAAGTGTTATTGAATTTTTGTCCGACGGAATTAAATCAAATAAATAATCCGGCAAAATTTCCGAAGCGGCGTGAGGCAAGTTATAAAGAGCAAAATATTTAATGCTGTCGTTAGAATTATTTTCATTCACTTGCCAGTGGAGTGAAAAAAGATTTTCATCGGCATTATTTTTTTCTACCGATAAAAACTGCGGCGGTTCCGGTTTTATCCCGTCGAGCCAAGCCATTTCTGCCGGATAAGTTTTATTGCGGAAATTTTTGAATTGATAATCTCTAATGTTGCCGTACCTAAAAAATGCAATGCCGCTTGCATTAATTGTCCGTGAGTAATCAATCATCTTCTCGATATCGTTCATCACATTTTCTTTGTACGCACCGATTCCGAGCACAACATTTCTTCCGTAAGAATATTCTACCCATTCTTTTGCCAGCAGATCGAACGATGTGTTTTCATCAAACGACCAATAAATTTGCGGAGCGACATAATCAAGAATTCCGCGCCGCAGCCATTCGCGTGAGTCCTGATAAATTTCCGAGTAGCCTTCCCATCCGTACATCCCTTTATGATTTTTATAAACCCCAATCGGCGCCGCCCCAACTTTAACAACCGGTTTTACGGCTTTAATTTTTTTGTAAGCAAGTTCGATCAAAGTCGTGATATTATTTCTGCGCCAATCGTCTTTCGGAATTCCGCTTCCGTAAACATTGTAAGAAAAATCATCACCAAAATTTTTGCCGGGGTAACGGATGAAATCGAGTTGAACGCCGTCAACATCATAATTCTGAATCATCTCTTCGATCAAATCGGAAAGATATTCTCTAACTTCCGGCAGACCCGGATCTAGCCAATACGATTTATTCCCTTCCCGGTTATCTTCAACAACCCATTCGGGTTTTCTCATAAAGATATGATTTGAATCGTTGAGCGTTGACGTTTCCGCTCCGGCAAAACAGAGAACGGTATTTATCCACGCATGAATTTCCAAACCTCTTTTGTGCGCTTGTTCTATTGCAAACGCAAGCGGATCGTAAGCTCCTATCACACCAATCTTGCCGGTTAAATAAGAAGAAACTGCTTCAAAAGAAGAATTGAACAGAACAGTTCCGTTGCTTCGTACTTGAAAATAAACCGTGTTCAGATTTTTCGATTTGATATCATCAAATATTTTGATCAAAGATTGTTTTTGTTTTTCCTGATCAAACGTTGGCGGGGGCCAATCCAAACGGAAGTTTGTTGAGACCCAAACAGCTCGTGTCTCGCGGTTATCTTGCGGAAAAATATTTTGCAGAAGCAAAAACTGTACTGCAAAGAAAAGAAAGAAAAAATTTTCTTTCGGAAATTTCTGCATGATCAATTCACAAAATATTGGATGCCGTTATTCAAAGCATAAAAAACATCTTGCCGTGCAGCTTCGATATCAACCAAAATGCTGCCGGCTTTTTTTAACAAAACGAAATTGATTACATCCGCTCTGTTCTTTTTATCGCGTTTCATTATTTCGTAAAGTTTGTTAGGATCGTAACCGGCAATTTTTATTTTACCGGCAAGCTTAATTATCAGCGAAAGATATTTCTGCAGTTCGTCGTCGTTCAATAGATTCATTTTGTTTGAAAGATGAAGCGCACAAGCCAATCCAACAATAACCGCTTGCCCGTGTTTTATTTTGTGCTTCTGTTCAACTTCAATTGCGTGTGCAAAAGTATGACCGATATTCAAAACTTTGCGCAAGCCGCTAATTTCCATTTCATCGTTTTCAACAATACTTGCTTTGAATTGCACGCACGTCTGCACAATTTTATTTACAGTGCTTTTATCGCATTGAATTAATTTGGTATATTTTTTTTCGATCACATTAAAAAAATCATCACCTATCAGCAAACCGTATTTCACAATTTCGCCGATACCGCAAATAGTTTCATCTTGCGGAAGAGTTTTTAGAAATACGGAATCGATCAAAACATATTTGGGCTGATAGAAAGCGCCGACAATATTTTTTGTATCGCCGAAATTAATTCCGGTTTTTCCGCCCACCGAACTATCGACCATCGCAAGCAAAGTCGTGGGAACATGAACATACTGAATGCCGCGAGCAAAAGTTGCGGCGGCAAATCCCGCGATATCGCCGGTTATTCCTCCGCCGATTGCAATTAATAATGTGTCGCGGCTGTAACCTTTGGCAAGCATCGCTGAGTAAATCTTGTTCAAACTTTCGTATGATTTGCTCTCTTCATCTGCATGAAATTCAATGAATGAAAATCCGGTATCGAATTTTTCTATCAAACCGTTAATTAATCTGCGGTGATGTTTTAAAACATTGCCGTCAACAACAAGAAAAATATTCTTCGAAAGATTTAATGATTTATTGAGTTCCGGAATTTTCGAAAAAATATTTTCGCCGAAATAAACCGGGTAGGATTTCTCTTTTAGATTAATTTTTATTTTGTTCATAAAATAAACCGGGAATTTCTTTTGCAATTCTATCTACTGTTATGCCAATTGGACTTGAATCGGTGTTGATTATTAAATCAGCTTTCTCATAGTAACTTTTTCTTTTTTCGAGCAGTTCTTTAATTCTATCGATAAAATCTTCTTCGGGATTTTCGCCGAGAACAAGATCACGGAAGAGCGGTCTATCAATTTTATTGCGTAATCTTTTATAAAGATTTGACGGCGATACTTTGAGATAAATTATTTTGCCGCTCTCTTTCATCAGTTTCAGATTTTCTTTGTTGGTAATTGTTCCGCCGCCCAAAGAAACTACAAAGCCGTCTTGCTTAATTATCCGTTTCAAAATTTTTTGTTCGAGACTGCGGAAATATGTTTCTCCCTTCTTTTCAAAAATTTCCACAACAGTAGCTTTTTCTTCTTCTTCAATTTCTTTGTCGAGGTCGTAAAAATTCAAGCCGAGCACATTTGCAAGTATCGGTCCAATTGTACTTTTGCCGCTTGTCATAAATCCGGTTAAATAAATTCTTATTTCGTTCATACACTGATGTGCAACATTCGAGAGCCAATATAAAAAAGAAGTATGAAGGAATGAAACGTTGGTTAGAAATTAAATACAACCCCGATTGTAAACGTAATGCCGTCAACATTTACTTTTGAATAGAAAGTCTGCGAGGATAACAAAAAAGTTCTCCCTTCGTAATTGACGAAGTTGTTCGAGTATTTACTTTTCATATCGATTTCCGGATCGCGGAAACGCATTTGTCCGCGCACTGAAATGTAATCGTTAATTATATAATCCATTCCAACCGCAACATGAATACCGTAACCGATTTCGCTTCCGTCATCGGAAACAGTAACATCGCCGAGTTCGCGGATATGTTCTGCAAAATAAATTCCGCCTCCGCCGCCCATAAAAAATTTAAATAGCTCGGTTGAAAAAGGAAGCAGATAATACAAACTAATTTCTACCGGAATTATTCTGTAACCGTCTTTAACTTTGGCACGCACACCGGCAAGATTATAATTATTATTAATGTAATTTTTCTGAATATACTCCGTTCCGGCGCCAACAATCAATGATTCTGAAATCTTGAATCTGAATTCACCTGAAAAACTATTAATGCCGTCCAAATCTTCATGAATATTTTTCAACAGTTGATCGGGTGTATTCGGCTGAAGAAAAAGTTTTGATGTTGTTGTGTAATTATAATTCGCGGATATGCTGAAATTTTTTCCGTTGTATTGTGAATAGACCGGGCGCATTATCAAAAAGATAAAAGGCAATATGTAAAATAATCTGTTCTTCATAATTTCAGCCGGCAATATAGAAATTCGGGACGTAATTCAAAGTGCAAAAATATAGAGTGAATTCGGCGGCGATTTGTGAATCTTTGCGAATGACTGAGTGACTTCCGTATTAATGGCTATGCCAAAAGCAGCAAAGTGACAAAGGAAAAAAATTACTGTTGAGATGAGTTTAAAACAAAAAGCCCCGCAATTAATACGGGGCTTTGCAAATTTTCTATCCATAAAATTATTAACGGTAGAATAAATATCTGTTATCAACGATGCCTGCTTCTTTTTTCAAATCTTGCAGCCATTGGTTGAAATATCTGTTCTTCTTCTGTGCAAGTAATTCGCGGACGATTGCTTGTTTCTGGAACTCAAATGTTGCCGGAACATACTGGGTGCGATATCTTAAGTTGATCAGATAAACACCGTTATTTCCTTTTACCGGTTCCGACCATTTATTCATATCAGCTTTAATTGCGTATTCCGAGAAAGCATATTCTTTACCAACGCCATCAATAACACCAAGAGTTGTAAAATCCGAAGTAGTATCAACTTTGGCGGGTGTCCAAACTGTTTTGGCAAGATTTACATCTCCGTTTGTGCCGAGTTTGGAACGAATCTCTTTTGCAAGCGACATCAATTTTTCAAATTTCTTTTCGCGGACGAAACTACTTTTGACAGCTTCTTTCACTTCATCAAATTCTTTGAAGCCGGGTTTAATTTCTTCCGATACCATTGCAACAGCATAACCGGCTTGAATTCTGTAAACTTCGGAGATGTCGCCGGTACTGTTTTCGAACGACCATTTAACAAGCGGTTCGCTAAGACCGATACCGGCAATTGCTTTCGCTTCTTCATTGAAAGGAGGTGTTTCGATGGCTTCATACTTCATCAATTTTGCTTCGCTTTCAAATCCGTTTTCGTTTGCAACGTAAGCAAAGTCGGTTGCATCCTGATATAATTTATCTGTTGTTGATGCACTCGTCTGTATTTTATTAACAATCTTTTCCAAAACATAATCTTCGTTCGATTTGCCGGTAACTTTAATTATATGATAACCGAAAGAAGTTTTAACCGGTTTCTGCACAACGCCAACAGCACCTTTGTAACAAGCTTCTTCAAATTCTTTTACCATCTGTCCTTTGCTGAACCAGCCGAGGTCTCCGCCTCTGCCGGCATTTGCTTTGTCGTCGGATTTAGCGGCAGCGGCAGATGCAAAGTTTGCACCTTTTGCAATCTCGTTATAAATATCTGTTGCTTTCTTCAAATCTTCCTGATCGTTTCCTGTAGAGCGTACAAGTATGTGCGATGCTTTTACAGATTCGTTTTTGGATTTTACTTTGCTGTCTAATTTATAAACGATGTAACCTTCGTATGTAGCAACCGGACCAACAATACTTCCGGCAGAACTTCTTTGAATTGATTCTCTTGCTTCAGCCGGGAGAACAGTTAATGAAACAGTATCTTTTTTGTACGGCTGTTCGGAATAAATATCAACATAAGATTTGAACGAAGCAGTATCGGTTTTAAGTTTTGCAGCAACTGCTTCAAGATTTTTCTTCACGCCGAGTGAATCTGCTTGCGAAGGCTGACGGCGGAAGAGTACGTATTTCAATTTTCTGGAAGACTCAACTTTGTAATCTTCGAGATGTTCATCATAATATTTTTTGAGATCGGAGTCGTTGACTTTAATTTCATTATTGGAAATGTTGTTCGGGTTAAGCATAACATATTCGGCGCGCATCTTTGTATTCTGCATAATGAAGCGGTCTTTGGCTTCTTCGTCGCCCACGGTTACGGTTGCAAATAAATAGTTCTGCAATTTTTGTTGCGTCAACTGCTGTTTTATCTGCTCTTCAACCGCAAGAACAATTTCTTTATTTCTCGGATCGCGCATTGCCTGATCATAAAGCTGTCTGTTGAAATTCCCGGTTGAATCTGTAAACTGCTGTTTGAGGAAAGCCGGCGGATTAGCACCTAAAATAGCGTCTTTAACTTCTTCATCGCTTACTGTAATTCCGTACTCATTAATTTTAGCATCAATTAATTTTTGAGTAACGAGTGCATCCCAAACATTATCTCTGAAATAATCCATCTGCGATTCATCCAAAGTTTGTCCGGTTGCCCTTTCTTGCTGCTGTTTGTAGCGATCAACCAAGTTTGAATATTCTTGATAAGTAACATCCTCTCCGTTAATTGAACCGACGTTCTGCGAGCGGTTGCCGAGAAATTCCAGTACGCGTGAATCAGAAATAACCATGAACAGAACAAACAGTCCGCCAACAAGAAGAATGAACCACGGAGCTAAACTCCTCATCCGGGCCATCATACCCATATAAAACGACCTCCGTTTAAGAAATAATGAAAATTTAGGCGCTTAATTTAGATACACGGGGGGTGAAATGCAATTATAAGTTTACTCTATTTACTGGGTGCGGACAACTGTCCGGATACTTGATACAGGATACCGGATATTAATGATGAAGGGTGAAGAGTATCGTATTTGTTTCAAAAGTATAGCGGCATGAATTAACCAAATTTTTATTTGCGATTCTATAAGGCGGGGCTTAATTTTCGTCAACTTTTAAGGAAATACTATGCCTTCGTTCACTCATTCTTGGCTGCCCTTCATTTATTTATACTTCTTCGGCGGATTATTTTTCTTCGGCGGCATGATCATAATTCACAAAAGTAACAGCCTTGATCTGCGGCTCAAAAAAAACCGCTGGTGGAGAAAAGTTTTGTATTTCGGTTACTTCTACTTCTTGATAATTCACTCCATTTTAATAATTGCAGCTCTTTATTGGTGAAATAAAATATGGAATCATTACACGGTTTGGGAACCGCAGCCGATTGGGTAGTTATGCTCGTTTACTTTTTTGGGATTATGCTCTTTGGCAGTTACTTCGCAAAATATAACAGAAGCACTAACGATTTCTTTTTCGGCGGAAGAAGATTTGCTTGGTGGCTTATCACTGTTTCTATTGTTGCAACCGGCGTTGGAAGCCACAGCTTTGTCAAATATTCCGCAAAAGGTTTTGAACACGGAATTTCTTCTACAATGACTTACATGAACGATTGGTTTTTTATGCCCTTCTTTCTTTTTGGATGGCTGCCAATTGTTGTTTACACAAAAATAAGATCGATCCCGGAATATTTTGAAAAGAGATTCAGCCCGGTTGCAAGAAGAGTTGCTACTGTTTTTCAACTTCTTTACATGGTAGGATATTTGGGCATCGGACTGCTTACTTTAGGAAAAGTTTTCACTCCACTTCTTCCGGCAACAATTGACATTTTCGGTTTGTCAATCCCGGTAACATTGATGGGTGTAATAATTGTTGTTGCCGCAGTAACCGGAACTTACACAACATTCGGCGGACAAACGGCTGTTATTTTTACTGATCTGATACAAGGATTGATTCTTTTGTTTGCCGGCTTTTTAATTTTTTTGATGGGCATTAGTTACGTCGGCGGGCTGGATGCTTTCTGGCATTTGCTTCCGCCGGATTGGAGACTGCCGCTTGCTGATTTTAACACTCCGCCAGATTTTAATTTTGTAGGAATCTTCTGGCAAGACGGCGTTGCCGGCTCGGTCGGATTTTTATTTATGAACATGGGTTTGTTGATGCGTTTCATGTCTGCAAAAAGTGTTGACGAAGGAAGAAAAGCCGCGGTGTTCAACGTTTTGTTTATGCTCCCCCTTTCTGCAATTGTTGTAGGCAATGCCGGCTGGATCGGCAAAGCATTAACGGAAATGGTTCCTTCACAATTGAATTCGAACGTAAACCCGGATGAAATATTTGTTGCGGTAACTCATATCATTTCAACAAAAGGCGTGTTTGGATTTGTTATTGCGGCATTAACCGCAACGTTATTATCTACTGTTGATTCGTTGATCAACGCAATTGCCGCAGTATACATGAACGATGTTCACCACCCAATAAAAAATTATTTCAAGAAGAGTAAAAAAGTTAGAACTGCAGAACAAGATGCAAAAGAGGAACTTGCCGCTGCAAGAATTGCTTCGATTGTCATCACAGCGCTCGGCATAATTGCAACAATTCCGTTCAGCAAGTATCCAACGGTTTACGAAGCTCACGGATATTTTCATTCAACATTAACACCTCCGCTTGTTATCGCAATATTTCTGGGTGTATTCTGGAAAAAATTTACACCGGCTGGTGTGCTCGCAACGTTTCTCGGCGGTTCATCTTTGATGATTCTCGGCGCGCGCTATCCCGGAATTTTAATCTCACCGGTTGCACACGGAACTCCAATGGATCCGGTTCATCCGTTTTCATACATCAGTGCGCTTTATAATACTTTGGCCTGTCTCGGTGTTGGTGTTTTAGTTACTTACACATTTAAGTGGCAGAAAAAAATTGTAGAGAAAATCAGGAAAGCAAATTCTCACGATATTGGAATGAAAATATCAATCGGTGCAATTGTAGTTTCTTTATTGATGGTTTGGTTCAACATCGGAACTCTTCCGCTGTTGTTAATTACTACTTTGATTATGACAATTTTGGTATCGTTGACTTCGCAGTACTACATCAAATTTAATCCCGATGTACATTTGGACGGCTTGACCGCATGGTCTATTCATCGTGCAAAAGAAATTTTTAAAGGATCAAAGATAAACGAGCGCGAAGGTGAAATTATTAAAGCTCACTGGCGTTTGAGAAAAGACAACGAAGATTACATCAGCGTTTCAAAAGAAAATATGAAAAAGATGCATGCAGAAGTAGGCGATTTAGTTTACATCTGCGATGCAAGAAAATATTTGGGCGGATTAAAATCCGTTCACACAAAATTCGGTGAACCGCATGATGAACCAGGCATCGTTTATATCGGTGAGGAACACAAGCTTAGTGCTTTGTTTCAGGAAGGAAAAATTCTTACCGTAGAAAAAGAAATGTAACTTTTAGTATTGAGCAGATAGTATTGAGATATGAGACCGGCTATTGATCTCATGTCTCAATACACATCAATAAATACTATATCAGTAGCCAAACTTTTCTTTCAACTTCCTGTTTACAATCGGCGGAACAAACTCTGAAACGTTTCCTTTAAACTGTGCAAGGTTGCGAATAATAGTAGAATTCAAATAAGTATAACGGGCATGGGGCATTAAAAGAATTGTTGTTATATCTTCTGCAAGCTTGCGGTTCATTAATGCCATTTGAAATTCATATTCAAAATCGCTCACCGCGCGAAGACCGCGGATGATTCCTACTGCGCCAACTTGTTTAGCATGATTTACAACCAAGCCGTCAAACCAGTCAACTTTAACTTTTTCAAATTCCTTCAGGCTTTCTCTCAGCATTTCAAGACGTTCTTCAATACTGAATAAAAATGTTTTCGAAGGATTCTTCGCAACGGTAACAATCACCTCATCAAACAATTCGATAGCGCGTTTTACTACATCAATGTGTCCGTTTGTTACCGGATCAAACGTTCCGGGGTAGATTACTTTTGCCATAGTTATTCTTTTTTATTTGCAGATTAAAAATAATTGCCGCCGTTATTAAATACTAACAAATTTTTCATCAGCTGTAGAGAAGTTGCAGCTTGCCCCGCTTTGCGGGATGCAGCGTCTCTGAGTTGGGAATAACATGCTAAATTGTACTGGGAAGTTTATTTGAATAATTCTGAAATGAAGTTCAAATAGTAAACATGTAAATCAAACTATCGCCGATTTTTTTGAACGGCTCGCGTTTGAAATGTTCAACATCTTTTTCTTTTGTTTGAATTGATCTTTCGATAAGCATCAATCCTTCTTCTTTCAAAAAATTATTTGTGAGAATATTTTCAACTACTGCGTGAATATCATCGTTAAAGAAAGGAGGATCGGCAAGAATTAAATCATATTGATCATGTCCTCTAATTTTGGAAAACTTCACCGCTTCCATTTTAAAAATTTTGCATTCATTATCTGCGCCAAGCGATGAAATATTTTCTTTCAACATTTTGGAAACATGAAAATCTTTTTCGACAAAGTGTACTTCGTCTGCGCCGCGGCTGAGTGCTTCGAATCCGAGCGAACCGGAGCCGGCGTAAATATCGCAGACTTTCATTCCTTCCAAATCGTATGAATGAGTTAAAAAATTGAAGAGCGATTCTTTCACTTTATCTGTAGTCGGACGCACAAGTTTCGAGTTCGGAAATTTTATTGTTCGTCCGCCGTACTTGCCGGAAATTATTCTCATATTATTCTTATTGCTATGCCCGCCGCCGCAGTAAATGAATTATATTGCGAAATATACAACGGATTGTTTTTGAGTCTCTCTTCAACGAGAAGCTTTTCAAAAGGATTTGTTTTAATAATAGAAGAGCCCAGCCGGCTTGATATTTTATTGCTGAATTCTTCCGTTACGCTTTGCCCCGATAAAAGAACTCTCCCGATTTTATCAGGTTCAACATTTATTTTTCTTAACTGATCGATTGCAATATCAAGTTCATCAAAAAAACTGCGTTCGGTACGGGGAATAGTTTTAAAAAAGAACGGATGCGAACCTTCAATTGCAGCAACCGAAGAAGAATTCTGATCGACATAAATACTTAATGTAATTTCATCTTTCGTAAAATTTTTAAAAAGATGCAAAAACGAATTTGACGAGAGGTGGGCATTATCGATATACTTCAACTCAAATCCGCTTTGTTTACAAAAACCGTGAAGAGTTTCAACAATTCTTTTACTAAGTGCAAACACAATTGCTTTCGCATCTTTCCTGATTGACGATTTATTCACTTCAACATATTGAATCAAATATTCATCATCGTTTACTGGAAATAACAGTGAGCGTTCCCATTTGAAATGTTCGGCAAGGTCTTTCTTTGTAAGCGTGTTATCGTACGGCACTTCGAAAATGCGGAAAAAATTATTCGGCAGACTGAAAGAAAAATAGATTGACGTAATATTATTTTTTTGTGTGAATTTGTTAAAAGCTTCCTGAAGAATGTTGATCAATTTTGAGCCGCCCATATCGGGCATCAAAGATTCTTTCAGTATTAACTGATCGACATTCTCCAGGTAAAAAGAGTTGTCTTTATAGCTTATTTCAACGAGCTGAAGTTTAGATTCGGAAAAATTAATACCGACGTGATTATGAAATAATTGCATTCAATTTTTTATTCCCAAGAAGCGGTATTTTTCATAGCATCGCTTCTAACATCACCAATTGTACCGTAACCATCGGGACATGCAATTAAATATCTCTGTCCTATTGTAGTTATCTTATCGATCTTGAGAATTTTACCTCTTCTATCAATGATTGTATCGACAACTTCGTTTGTATCAACTTGCAAAGTATATTTTGCTTGAGATTTTGGAGAACGAGCAATCGAATCCAGTTCGAAAGTACCAACTGTTAAATTCACAAAAGGATTTGTGGGCTTGCCGGTAACAGAATCTTTGCCTTCAACTGCTTTTTTAACGGAAGGATCGTTTTTAACAAACAAAAGAAGGCTGTCCAAATTATCCGTAAACTTTCCGTACTTAATCTGCCACAATCGTTCTGCAGAACGTAAGTTTGACATTCTCAATCTTGATTCTTTTTTGTAATAAGCTTCTTGTTCAATGATTTCACTTGGGTCTATGTATGCAACCTTAATAAGAACAAAAACTAAAATTGCAATGATCACATATAATATAGTATGTAGATACCATGCTTCCCCTTTCATTCTACCTCCAGTGGTTTTCTATTTTCAATTAACGGTAATTAAACTTTTTATTTTGTCGAACTTGGCTTTGCCTATGCCTTTTATGTAAAGCAGTTCTTCCGCTTTTTTGATTTTACCTTGCTTTTTTCGGTAATCAATAATGTTCTGCGCAATTTTAATTCCAACACCCGGCAAACCTGATAAAACTTCTACACTTGCATTATTAACATTGACGATTTTTGATGCCTTGGCGCGGGCATTATTTTTGTTTTCATCAATTTTTGCGTTCCTAAAATCCAAAAGTTCCCGTTTAGAATCAACACCTTTTTCCATTAATTTTTGTGCCGATCGATCTTGATGCGAATAACTTTTTGAATTATAGAAGATGCTGTCTTGTTTGCTGTAATCAAATTCGAGGAGTGAATTATTCTCTTTTTGATCTTTCAAAATATTTACAACAGCACCGATAACAAATGCGGAGAGCAGAAAAAGAATTATCTTCGCTTCGGATTCGGTAAATCCTGTCTTGCGGGATACTCTCTGAAAAAATTTAATAGCTACCTCTAAATTGTTGATAACAATAAAAGGCAGAATAAAGAGAACTTGCTTTTAACTTGTAAGCCGAAGCGCAGCTTCGACAAACTAATTCAACAAATTAGACGAAGCTTACGCCCGTCAGACTAATTCAGGGCAGGCTTCGTTCTACAAATATTTCAGCAGCCTTCACTCGTTTATTTTTATGTTCGGCATCTTTTCAAGTTCCTTCAGCATTTCCTTTTCTTTGGAAGAAACATTTTTGGGAACGTGAATATTAATCTTCACAAGCTGATCGCCTGCACCGTGGCTATTTAGATGCTGGATCCCCTTCTCGCGCATCTTTAAGAATTTTCCGGGCTGCGTCCCCGGTTCAATTTTCAGTTTTGCTTTTCCATTTAAAGTCGGAACCTCTATCTCTGTGCCGAGCACTGCTTCCGGAAAACTGATATAGAGTTCGTAGATTATGTTATCGCCGTCGCGAGTAAAATACTCGTGAGAGAGTTCCTCAAACACAACAATAATGTCTCCGGCAGTGCCGCCATTTTTTCCGGAATTCCCTTCGCCGCGCAAAGTCATGTAACTGTTATCGTACACACCGGCTGGAACATTTATCTTAATTGTTGTTTCATTGTAAACTCTGCCGTCGCCGGAACATTTTATACACGGATCGGAAATAACTTTGCCGGTACCACTGCAGTTACTGCAAGCGGCAATATTAACAAATTGTCCGAAAATAGATTTTGAAACTTGCCTGATTTCGCCAGTACCGTTACAAAGCGAACATGTTTTAAAACCGGCAGAAGATTTTGCACCGCTTCCTCCGCAAGTTTCGCAGACATTATATTTTTTTATTTTGACTTTCTTTGTTGTACCGGTAGCTATCTCTTCGAGTGTCAGCCTCAATGTAACTTTCAAATCCGAGCCCGGTATTCCGGTTGGACGCTGGCGAGTTCTCTGCGATGTTCCTCCGCCGAAAAATTCATCAAATATCGATGAGCCGCCGAACGCACCGCCGAAAATATCCGAGAAGTGGCTGAATATATCATTAACATTTTGATAGCTATGAAAATCTTGTCCGCCTTTCAAACCGCTGTGACCGTAACGATCATATTTGCTTCGTTTGTCTTCATTGCTAAGAACTTCATAAGCTTCGGCGGCTTCTTTGAAATTTTCCTCTGCTTCTTTGTTGCCAGGATTTCTATCCGGGTGAAATTGCATAGCAAGTTTCCGATAAGCTTTTTTTAGCTCGTCTTGTGATGCAGATTTTCCAACACCTAATATTTCATAATAATCTCTTTTAGACATATTGCTTATCCTTGCTGAGTGGAATCGTTCTGTTTATCGTTTTGGTCATGCTGAATAGTTTCGGAGCTAACAATTACTTTTGCATGTCGTATAACTTTATCTTTATACATATAACCGTGTTCAATAACATCGAGCACGGTATGCGGTTCAACTCCGTCTGCCGTCTGCTGCATTAAAGCTTCGTGCAGATCAACATCAAACGGTTTTCCCTTTGCATCAATTTTTTTTACGCCTTGCGATTCAAGAATTTTTGTGAATTTATCGTAAACGAGTTCCAAGCCTTTTTTCAACGATTCAAAACTGTTGTCGTCATTCACGTGATTTAACGAGCGTTCGAAATCATCATAAACAGTAAGAATATTTTTTATGAAAGGTTCCGCCGCATATTTTAAAAGATTCAACTGATCATTTTCGGAACGGCGCTTATAATTTTCAAACTCTGCAAGTTTTCTTAAAAGAGAATCTTTCAATTCGGCTGTCTGTTTTTCCAACTCGGAATTTTTTTGGTTAGCCTGAATAAGTTCCGCTTTTATTTTTTCTATTTCATCAACCGATGTTTTTTCTTGCGGCACCGGTTCTGTTGTGTCCGGACCTTTAACTTCAATTTCTCTCGCTTCTTTTTTGTTATTCTTTTCTTGGTCTTTTTGTTCGTTCATAATTCCTTCTAATGATTTTATTATCTCAGTTTTGTTAATTCTTGCGTAAGCTGTTCTGCAATGTAAACAACTGCGGCAATTACTTTGGAATAATCCATTCGTTTGGGACCCATAATTCCAAGTGTTCCCTGAAGGTCTCCTATTTTATATTCTTTTGTAATCATGCTGTAATCGGAAAGTTTTTCATCCTGATTTTCTCCGCCGATAGTAACCGTTACATCATTATCCGGTAAATTTTTATTCTTATCGAGAATATGAATAATGATGTCTTTGCTTTCGATCAGCTCGATAACTCCCTGAAATTGTTCGTGATCGAGAAATTCAGGCTGTTTCAAAATATTTTTTGTGCCCGAGATAATAGCTTTTTCACTGCTCACATCGGTAAAAATTTTATCTACCGAATCGAGAAAGACTCTCACTATCGGTCTGTAAAATTCATTATCAATATCTTTAATTCTATCCTGAAATGTTGTGCGTATTTCCGAAAATTTCAAACCGGATAACCGTTCGCTCAAAAATTGCTGAATAGATATCACTTGTTCTTCTTTTATCTCGGCATCAATTTCCAGCGTTATAGTTCGTACCAATCCGGATTTTACGGAAACAACAACTAAAATTCTCGTTGAAGAAAGCTGAACAATCTGAATTTTTTCAAGAACAGCTTGCTCGAATTTTGGATACGTAACCATCGCAAGCTGATTGGTAAGCACGCTCAAAATATTCGAAGTTATTTTCAACAGTTCTTCGGTCTCGGTAATTCCGCTTCCCAAATTAACATCAACAACTTGTTTGGTGTGGTTGTCAAGCTTCGGCGGGTCCATCAACGAATCAACATAAACGCGGTAGCCCTTGTCGGTCGGCACTCTTCCGGCAGATGTATGCGGATGGTTTAGAAAACCAAGTTCTTCGAGATCGGACATAATATTTCGTATCGATGCCGGCGACAATCCGACATCGTATTTTTTGGATACATTGCGCGAACCAACCGGACTTGCCGTCAGAATAAACTGGTGGATCACAAAGCGCAGTATCGCTTTCTCTCTCTCTTTTAACTGGTATTCTGTCATCATTGCAAAATCTTTAACATAATCGGGTTCAAAATTACCAAATTTCAGGTTACTTTTCATTATTGGCACACTGTCGAAGCGTGTGCTAATTTAAAAGAGACACTAACAATGTTAATAAAGTTCAAAGAAGTGAATGAGACTGGTGATAAATTATATGCTTATGAGAAGACCCTTCTTTACAATTTCATCACGAACAAACGGAGTATTCTCAAAATCTTTGACGGTAAATGGATCTGTTTCAATTCTTTTTTTTACTTTAACTGCAAGCGGTTCACTTAGCCGGTTAATGATATTTTTACCAGTTTGCTCATTTCGTAAAGTGTTTCAGGACTTATATCATAACCGTTGTTCCATTCAATTGTGCTGAAAGCTTTGTCGATGGAAAAATTTTTAAAGTTCTTCTCTATTTTCAGATCGTCAAAGTCTCCCAAATCTTCTTGCAGCATATTGTTAAAGTCTGCAACTCGTACAGCTTCCTCTTGATAAATCAGCAAGATCTGAAAATTCTGAATATAGTGTGCATATAATAGTTTTTTGCTGCCTTGCATTTTTACTCCAAAGGTTTGATGCTTGCCGGTGCTTTGTTTTTTATACAAAGCTCCCAGTTTTCATAAAGTTCACCTCGATGAAGATTAACCCATTCACTAATCAATCTCAAAACTCTGTCCGGTACTGTGCCGTTAATTATTTTAGCATCGGAAATAGAAATTTGTGCGGTTTCATCACCATAACTAACATGAAAATGAGGAGGATTATGCTCTCTAAAAAACATTTTAACAACAATACCGTAAAACCTACTAATTTCCGGCACGCTTCACCTATATCTACAGTATTCTAATTATGTTGACATAAAAGTAATTGAATTATTAAAAAAAAGCTAAGTATAAAAAAACGTATTATGTTTATATTACACTCATAAAAAGTGGAGATTTCTTTGGAAACGACTTACAAATCCGCCGGAGTTAATATACAAGCCGGAGACGAAACTGTTGAGAGAATTAAATCGCACGCTAAATCTACATTCAATAAAAATGTACTTTCGGGTATCGGGCACTTCGGAGCGTTTTATCAAGTTGATCTTTCAAAATGGAAAAACCCCGTACTTGTTTCGAGTGTTGACGGTGTTGGCACAAAATTGAAGATAGCTTTTATGATGGACAAACACGATACGGTCGGACAGGATCTCGTTAATCACTGCGTGAACGATATTGCAGTGTGCGGCGCAGAACCGCAATACTTTATGGATTATCTCGCATTCGGAAAACTTTTTCCCGATAAAGCAGAACAAATCATCAAAGGATTTTCAATCGCTTGCAGAGAAAATAATGTTGCACTTATCGGCGGCGAAACTGCAGAGATGCCCGGTCTTTACGATGAAAACGAGTACGATATTTCAGGAACCATTGTTGGAATTGTTGAACGCGATAAAGTAATCGACGGAAAAGATGTTCAAAGCGGAGATGTTTTGATCGGCTTCAAATCGAACGGCTTGCACACAAACGGATATTCGCTTGCAAGAAAAGTTCTTTTGGAAAAATTTAGTTTGAACGACAAGCCGGCTGAAATTGAACTTCCGCTCGGAGAAGAGTTGTTGAAAGTGCATAGATCGTATTTAAAATTAATTGCAGCATTGAAAGAAAAAATTTCCGTGAAAGCTTTCTCGCACATTACCGGCGGCGGAATTATCGGAAATACAAAACGTGTTGTTCCGAAAAATCTTTCTATAAAAATTGATTGGAAGGCTTGGAAACTTCCGGGAATTTTTGAGTTGATTCAGAAAACCGGTTCCATCTCAGATGATGAAATAAGAGAAGTTTTCAATATCGGCATCGGCTTAATTGCAGTTGTTGATAAAAATGATGTAGAAAAAGTTTTATATGAATCTTCTGCTGCTGGCGAAGAAGGAATTATTATAGGTAATGTATTCTGAGCGAAGCGAAGAATCTCTTTTCTAAGAGTGTAAAATTTTTCGTTTGGGTTGTCTTATTTGACGAGTAAACAAAATAATTATTGCCGCCAAACCACGAAGGTATAAAGCAAATATACTTTTGAGAATTTGTCGATATGCTTGAATCGTTTTTTAAGAGATTGAGATTCTTCGTCGTCCCGATTTCATCGTGACTCCTCAGAATTATAGAAAGGAAGATATGTTTATCGATACCCACGCACATTTATTTTATCCGAACTTTAACGGCGAAGTTGATAAAATAATCGATCGCGCGAAACAAGCCGGCGTAGATTACATACTCGTTCCGGCAACCGATGTCGCTTCTTCGATTCAAGCGATTGGATTGGCGGACAAATACGATTTCATTTATGCTTCGGTCGGAGTTCATCCGCACGATACTAAAGAATGGAACAGCGAAATAATTCCGCAGTTGGAAGAATTGGCAAAACATAAAAAAGTTGTTGCTATCGGTGAAATAGGATTGGATTACTATTACGATTTTTCTCCGCGCGATAAACAATTGCAAGCATTCGAGGAACAAATTGAACTTGCGCTGAAACTCAAACTGCCGGTAATCATTCACAACCGCGAATCGAACGATGATATAATGTCGTTCGCACGAAAATATAAAGAGAGCGGGCTGCGCGCGCAGTATCATTGTTTTGCCGGATCAATTGCCGATGCACGCGAACTTATCGAAATGCATCACTACATTTCTTTCCCGGGCAACATAACATTTAAAAAAGCCGACACACTCAGAAATGTACTGAGCCGCATCTCGGTAGAAGATTTATTGCTCGAAACAGATTCACCTTTTATGACACCGGTTCCGCACCGCGGCGAAAGAAATGAGCCGGCTTTGATTAAATTAACTGCAGAAAAAATTGCAGAAGTACATAAATTAAGAGTGGAAGACGTGGCACAAACAACATCATTCAACGCACACAAACTTTTCGGAATCGGGAATAAACCAACGTTAAGTTTTACATACCAGATCGGTCAATCACTTTACATCAACGTTACGAATCGCTGCAATGCCGATTGTGTTTTCTGTGACCGCAAAGGCGAAGCTGTAATTAACGGCTACAATTTGAAAATGAAAAAATCCGAAGAACCCGAAGCCGATGTTTATATCAAAGAAATCGGCGACCCGAAAAAATATAATGAGATTGTTTTCTGCGGTTACGGCGAACCAACTATCCGATGGGATGTTGTTAAAGAAGTTGCTAAATATGTAAAAGATAACGGCGGCAAAACAAGAATGAATACAGACGGACACGGAAGTTACATTAACAAACGCGATATCACTTTCGAACTTGCCGGATTGATTGACACTATTTCCATCAGTTTGAATTCTACCGATCCGGAACAGTATGCAAAATTAATGCGCGTTGATCCATCGATGCACAAAGAGATGCTCGACTTTGCAAAGAAAGCTAAAAACTATACTCACGTTGTTTTGTCGATTGTCGGGTTAAGCGAAGTTGACAGCGCCGCCGCCAAAAAATTTGTTGTTGAAGAAGTCGGCGTTGATTTTAGAGAGAGAGAATATTTTTAATTCTCTCTTCGATTTTTAACGAGGGTACAAACCGGTTATAAATTTTTCAACAAGATAAAAATGAAATTGTGAATCAGGAAAAGAAATTTCTAATCATACTGTTTTTATTTATTCAATCGCTCACGGCGGCACAAGTACCCGATTCAACATTTATCAAAGAAATTGACAGCCTTCTCACCGATGAAATTTTTACTCCCGCACAAAAAGCAATTATTGTTTACGATTTAACAGCCGAAAAAACTCTTTACTCAAAAAATGGGAAGCTGTTGTTCCATCCGGCATCAACTCAAAAAATATTAACGACTTCCTCCGCTCTACTTTTTCTCGATGATTACAAATTCAAAACTACTGTTTATTACGATGGTGAAATCGACGACTCAATTTGCAGCGGAAACCTTTACATCGCCGGCGGATTCGATCCCGATTTTACTTCGAATGACCTCGACTCGGTTGCGAAAGAAATCAAACAGTACGGCATCAAAGAAATAAAAGGAAATTTATACGCAGATGTTTCGATGATGGATTCTCTCTTTTGGGGCGAAGGCTGGATGTGGGATGATGATCCGAATTTATTTGCAGCATATCTCAGTCCGCTTTCTATTAATGATAACGGCATCCAAATAATTGTTGAGCCGGATACGGTTAATCAAAAAGTTATTGTACGCACAATTCCCGAAACAAAATTTGTCGAGATAGAAAATAAATTATCACTTGCCGAAAAAGATTCTTCCGATTTTAAAATAGAACGCGATTGGCTCAGCCGTTCAAATAAAATTACTGCAAACGGATTCATTTCAAAAAAAGAGAAACCCGATACAACTGCTGTAAGTATTTTCAATCCGTCTCTCTATTTTATAACATTGTTCAACGAAGCTCTTTCCAAAAACGGGATTACAATTAAGGGCGAAACCGGTTTCAAAAAATTGAATGAAGATGCAGAAGATATTTTCACTTTCGAACGTGAGATTGATTCGGTGTTAATCAATACAAACAAAAACAGCGACAATCTTTCTGCCGAAATGATTTTGCGCGCAACGAGCTTTGAATATTTCGGTGCGCCTTCATCCGCCAAGGAAGGAATTAAACTTGTTGACAGTTTGATTACGCTTACCGGCTTTAATCCAAAAAATTTTAGAATTGTTGACGGCTCCGGACTTTCATTTTATAATTTGATCAGTGCAGAACTTCTTACATCTGTGTTAAAATATTTTTACTATAACGAGCCGGAATTATTTGTTAAACTATACAATTCATTTCCGGTTGCCGGATATGACGGCTCTTTGCAAAATAGAATGCGTGAAGGAAATTCATTCAGAAAAGTTCACGCAAAAACCGGAACAATTAGCGGCGCAAGTAATCTTGCCGGCTATATGAGTACAAAAAATAATCACTTGATTGCATTTACAATTTTCATCCAAAATTATACGGGCGGCGCGCAGAAAGCCCGCAACATACAAGACAAAATTTGCGAAACAATTTATAACAACAACTGAACTATGAAACATTACAAACAATTCGGCATTCAAACTGAACCACAGAATAATGAAATGATCAGCGGTTTACTGTGGCAGTTGGA
This sequence comes from Ignavibacteriales bacterium, assembly GCA_016177735.1. Lineage (GTDB taxonomy): Bacteria > Bacteroidota > Ignavibacteria > Ignavibacteriales > Melioribacteraceae > DYJK01. The sequence continues at coordinate 28,400 of JACOUS010000014.1, forward strand.
TCTTTCGGGAATTACGGAAACAGACAACGGCTTGATCGTTTACGCAAACGAAACCAAAACTGTTTCCGCGAAAAATATCCGCTTGATTCTCGATAAAGCGATCACAGAAAATATCATTAAGAAATATGATTTAACCGAAGAAGAATTTGAAGACAAAAATTGGAACGAGGAATACGAAAAGAATGTCCGCGTAATTGAAGTGAGCAGCAAAATTGTTATCAAGCCTTCATTCAAAGATTATCAATTGAAAGAAGGGCAGATCATAATTACGATAGATCCCAAAATGTCTTTCGGCACCGGCGAGCACGAAACCACGCGGCTTGTACTGCTGATGTTAGAAAAACATACCAAGAAAGATGATTATGTACTCGATGTAGGAACCGGCACCGGTGTTTTGGCAATTGCATCGGTTATGCTGGGTGCAAAAAAATCTGTTGGAATTGATAACGATGAATGGTGTCTCCTCAACGGAAGCGAGAATGTAAAACTAAACGGACTTGAAGACAAAGTTGAAATCGAACTGGCAGAATTAAATCAACTTGCTCAAAAAGATTTTGATTTGATAGTTGCAAATATCAATAAGCATATTCTTCTGGAAATATGCGGCGACCTCAAAAATAAAATAAAACAGACCGGAACGTTGATCCTTTCCGGTCTGCTTTACAGTGATGAATTTGAAATACTGGAAAAATATTCTTCATTCGGTTTTACATTGATAGAAAAAAATCAAATGAACGAATGGATATCTCTCGTGTTCAAAATTAAGAATTAAATTTCTCCAGTAAATTGATCAACCGGTTTTGTTCGTCTTCGGAAAGCTTGTTTGTAATATCGACCAAGCTTTCGAGATATTCCGGCATAATTTGATTGAGTTTGTTTTTGCCGCTGTTAGTCAGTTCGGCATACACAACCCTCCGATCTTCTTTGGAATGTATCCTTTTAACAAAGCCTTCTTTTTCAAGATTATCAACCACGCAAGTAATATTAGCTCCGGTAACCATCATCTCTTCGCTTATTTTCTTGAGAGGAACAGTTCCTAAGCGATTCAGGATTTCCAGAACACCAAATTGTGGTGATGTCATTTTGCGGCCGTACATTTGCTTCGCTAAAAGCTTTCTGTACTTGTCGCCGGCTTTAGATACTCTATCCAAAAGCTGGAGGGCAACTGCAGCTTTTTCGGATTGCATCTTCTACCCCTTTTATTTAGTTATTGATACTACTGCTTCATTTGTTAATTTAGCCGTAGTTATTTTCAAGTCTTCAACTCTTTAATTTGAAAACTAACTAATTTTTTTGAAATAATCGTGTAAAATTTTGTTTATATCATAAAAAAATTTCAAGAGTAAAAACCATTATGAAAAAGTTCTTAATCTCACTCTTATTAATCTTTTCATTTGCATTTGGATGCACTTCGTTTCAACAAAATTTTGTTACACAAGTTTCAACAATCGATGCTCTTCTTTCAGGTTTGTACGAAGGAACTACCACTCTTAAAGAAGTAATAAAACACGGAGATTTCGGCATCGGAACTTTTGATAAGCTTGACGGCGAGATGATAATTCTTGATGGTATTGTTTATCAAATCAAAGCCGATGGGAAAGTTTATCAACCGTCACATGATTTAACAACTCCGTTTTTCACGGTAACAAAATTTGAGGAGCCGGATTCTTCTTTCACTTTTTCATCAACAACTTTCAAGGAGTTTGAAAAATCTTCCGATGATTTGATCAACAACAAAAATCTTTTTTATGCAATAAAGATGAGCGGTAATTTTAAATATGTAAAAACGAGAAGTGTACCTTCGCAAACAAAACCGTACAAACCTTTGAACGAAGTGACAAAAAATCAAAGTGTGTTTGAAAAAGAAAATGTGAGCGGAACAACTGTTGGTTTCCGCTCCCCGCAATTTGCTTCCGGAATAAATGTGCCGGGTTATCATCTCCATTTTATTTCGGACGACAAAACTTTTGGCGGACATGTGCTTGATCTATCGTTCGAAAATTGCAAAGTGGAAATTCTTCCGCTTCACAATTTTAAAATGCTGCTGCCTGAAAGTTCGGAATTTGGTGAGGCTGATTTGAAGAAAAATAGAGCTGATGAATTAAACAAAGTTGAAAAGTAAATCAACACAAAAGAAATAGACCACAGACTTGCTTACAGCAAGCAAGTTTAACTGATGAAACGGATTTGCACAGATTTAATCCGCGAAAATCCGTCTAATCCGCGTCATCCGCGTTCTATCTTAATTCACAAGCATTGTTCAATGTACGGATAAACTCAGGTAATGCTTTGTAATCTTCATTAATTTTTTTTATAACTGCACTGCCGACAATCACTCCGTCACAAAACGGTAAAAATGTTTTTATGTTTTCCGGCGAAGAAATTCCAAATCCAATCAGCATTTTATTTTTTGTAACAAGCGAGTAAGTTCGTTCCAAATTTTTCAAAACGTGCTCATCAAAATTAGTGCGCGTGCCGGTTGTGCCGGTAACACTCACGCAATAGACAAATCCCTCACCCTTTTTGTCAATCTCTTTTATTCGCTCATCGGAAGAAGCCGGAGTGGTTAATAATATTTTTTCAAAATTATTGAAATCATTTGTGTAAAAAGATTCGTACTCGTCAATCGGAACATCCGGAACAATTAACCCAACAGCACCGGAGTTGAGCGCATCTTCGCAGAAATTTTTCGTTCCGTATTTGATAATCGGGTTCGCATAGCCCATCAGTATCAACGGCTTATCCGTTTTTGATTTTATCTTTTCGCAGAAAGAAAAAACATCTTTCATGTTAACACCGTTTTCAAGTGCGGTTTGTGATGACTGCTGAATAGTTGGTCCATCTGCAAGCGGATCGGAAAAGGGAATACCGATTTCAAGCATGTCGGCACCGTTTTCCAAAACTGATAAAGCAAGCTCAACAAAATTTTCTTTTGCCGGGAATCCGGCAGTTAAAAAAATCGAGAGCGCTTTTCTATTTGCTTGATTTACCTTTTCGATGTACGAAGAAATTTTTGTCATAAAATTTTATCACCTATTTTGCTGATTATCGTATTCAAATCTTTATCGCCTCTGCCGCTTAGATTTACAATTGCAGTTTCTTTTTTGTTTGTCTTCGGCATAAGTGTGTTCAAGTGCGCAACCGCGTGTGCTGTTTCGAGCGCCGGAAGAATTCCCTCCAGTTTTGAAAGTAATAATGTTGCATCGAGTGCTTCATCATCCGTAACGGAAAAATATTCAACACGATGAATATCTTTCAGCAAACTATGTTCGGGACCAACGCCGGGATAATCCAGCCCGGCAGAAATAGAATGCACTTCGGAAATTTGTCCGTACTGATCTTGCAGTAAATAAGTTTTCATTCCTTGAAAAATTCCCGGCTCGCCCAATGTTAAAGTTGCACAATGTTTGCCGGAATTCAATCCGTAACCGCCGGCTTCAACGCCGATCAATTTTACTTTTTCATCGCTGATGAAAGGATAAAAAATTCCCATTGCATTCGAGCCGCCGCCCACACACGCAACAATATAATCGGGAAGTTTATTTTCATATTCTTTGATTTGTTCTTTCGCTTCTTCGCCGATCACAGATTGAAAATCTCTCACGAGCATCGGATACGGATGCGGACCAACAACCGAACCAATTATGTAATGTGTATCCGAAACATTTGTAACCCAATCGCGGATAGCTTCGTTGGTTGCGTCCTTCAAAGTTTTGCTTCCGGATTTTACCGGCACTACTTCAGCACCGAGCATTTTCATTCTGAATACATTCAACTTCTGCCGCTCGATATCAACTTCGCCCATGTAAACGACGCATTTTAATCCGAACTTTGCACACACGGTTGCAGCTGCAACTCCGTGCTGACCGGCGCCGGTCTCTGCAATTATTCGCGTCTTGCCGAGTTTCTTCGCAAGCAAAATTTGTCCGAGTGCATTATTTAATTTGTGTGCACCGGTGTGGCACAAATCTTCTCGCTTCAAATAAATTTTTGCTCTGCCGAAATGTTCGGTTAATCTTTTTGCAAATGTGAGCGGTGTCGGTCTGCCATTGTATTCTTTCTGCAGCGCATCCAATTCATCGTTAAATTCTTTATCGAGCTTCGCTTGCTCGTAAAGTTTTTCCAATTCATCGAGTGCGGAGATCAAAGTTTCCGGTACATACTTTCCGCCGTAAATACCAAACTTCCCTTTTGCATCGGGGAAGTTATAACTTGTCCGCCCGTTAGGCGGGATTGTTTGAGTACTCATATAATTTTAATTCCTTGTTTACAATCGGAGCGAGATCGCTCAACTTATTTAAAAGTTCTTTGAATCTTTTCGGAGTCAAAGATTGATAACCGTCTGAAAGAGCATTCTCCGGGTCGTGATGAACTTCGAGCATCAATCCGTCTGCGCCGGCAGCAATCGATGCGAGCGCCATCTGCGGAACTTTATCCCAAATTCCAACTCCATGTGATGGATCAACAATTATAGGAAGATGCGAAGCTTGTTTAATTACCGGCACTGCATTCAAATCAAGTGTGTTGCGTGTTGATGTTTCAAAAGTTCTAATTCCTCTTTCGCAAAGAATAATATTGTAACTGCTCTGCGCCGCAATATATTCCGCACTCAAAAGTAAATCTTCAACTGTTGCAGACATTCCGCGCTTCAACAAAACCGGTTTGCGCAATTGCCCGACTTCTTCGAGGAAAGAATAGTTCTGCATATTTCTTGCACCGAGCTGAATAATATCCGCAACCTCCGCAACTTGATTGAGCGACTGCGAATTCATTGCTTCGGTAACAATTTTCAAATCGAATTGCTCTTTCACTTCTGCAAGAATTTCCAAACCTTTTTCTTTGAGTCCTTGAAATGTGTACGGACTCGACCTCGGTTTGTACGCACCGGCTCTAAAAAATTTTATTCCCATTTTTTTCAATTGCTCTGCGATTGCAAAAGTTTGGTCTCTGCTTTCAACCGAGCACGGTCCGGCGATGATACACAATTCTTTTCCGCCGATTGAATTGCCGTCAATGTTAATAATTGTGTCATCGCTTTTCATTTGTCTGCTTACGAGTTTATATTTTTTTGTAACTCTCACAACTTCCTGAACCGAGTGCATCATCTGAAAATCTTCTTCTTTGAGAAGATGCGTCTGCCCGGTAATTCCTATTGCAAGTTTTGATGAGCCGGGAATTTCGTGCGGCGTGCAGTTCAGTTCAACTATTTTTTGAATCACTTTATCTATATCGCTTCGCGGGGAATCGAGTCCCATTACAATTAGCATTTATTACTCCTTTCGATTTAACACTTACTATAAAATTTTCTCTGTGCACTCAGTTAATTCTTAGCGTCCTCTGCGGTTAAAATCCGCCGCGGCGAATTAAAGTAGGCGCCAAGGTCGCAAAGCTTATTCTCTATAATTTATTTTGTTAAACTTTATTAAAAACTCTTTCAGCTTCTGCGGATCTTTTTTACAGGGAGAAATTTCAAGCGATGATGAAACATCAATTGCTGCCGGTTTTATTTCTGAAAAAATCTGATCGAGTTTATCAATTGTGATTCCGCCGGAGAGTATAATTTTGTTTTTGTACATCGTAGGAATCGTATTCCATTTAAAAATTTTTCCCGTTCCGCCGTATTCATTTTGTAAATATGAATCGAGCATGATGCCGCAATTTTTATAATCATCGATTATCGTCCAATCAAACTTTTCATCAACTCTGAATGCTTTGATTACCGGCAGATGAATTTTAGAAACGTATTCGGGAAATTCATCGCCGTGTAGTTGAACTGTATTCAACCCTATTTTTTGTGCGGACTCATTGACGATATCTACTTCTTCATTCACAAACACGCCGACCTTCATTAAAAATGGCGGCAGTTGTTTAATTATTTCTTCCGCTTTTTCAAATGTGATGTGCCTTTTACTCTTTTCATAAAAGATAAAGCCAACAGCATCCGCATTGTACTCAGCACACAACAGAGCATCTTCTATGTTTGTTATTCCGCAAATCTTCACTTTCATCGTTTGCACCATTCATTAAACTCTTTTAACGATTTGCCGATATCACCCGATCTCATAAAATGTTCACCGACAAGCAGAGCTTGCACGTTTGCACGTTTCATCTCTTCAACATCTCCTCTCACATTTATTCCGCTTTCCGAAACAACAACAATTTCCAGCGGAAAGTATTTCATAAGATTTTTTGTTGTGGCGAGATCAACTTCAAATGTTTCGAGATTGCGGTTGTTAATGCCGATAATTTTGCTCAATTGAAAATCAATTTTATCCAGTTGATTCTCCGAATGGATTTCGAGAAGAACTTCGAGATCATTTTCGAACGCAATATTTGAAAGTTCGTCAATCTGCTGCTTTGAAAGCGCTTCGGCAATCAGCAAGATTGCATCGGCACCGTTAGCTTTCGCTTCAAAAATTTGGAACTCATCAATGATAAAATCTTTACGCAGCAGAGGAACAGTTTTTCTTTTTGCGATGTCATTCAGAAATGAAATGTGTCCTTGAAAAAATTTTCGATCGGTTAAAACGGAAACAGCATCGGCGCCGTTTTCAAAATATGTCTGTGCTGTAGCAAGATGATCAAAATCCTCTTTCAATATTCCCTTCGATGGACTTGCTTTCTTAATTTCCGCAATCACATTTATTTTTTCTTTTTTGCTCAAAGCAGTGTAAAGACTTAACCGCTTTTTTGCAAATAAGCCGGAGTCACGAAAACTTTCGCGCGTAAAATTTTTTCGAAGCTCGGCAACTTCTTCTTTTTTTACTGCTAATATTTTTGATAGGATGTTACTCACAGCCTCTCCCAAGTTGTCGTCTTTGAAATTACACTTCAAATGATTTTAGTGCTTTTAATTTTTCCAATGCTTTGCCGGAATTGATTGCTTCTTCTGCGGCTTGCACACAAATTTTTAAATCGCTTGAATAATCTGCACAATACAAACCCATTGCAGCATTTGCTGCAACAACAAAATATGCCGGAGTTTTTTCTTTCTTTTCAAAAACATTCATAATTATTTCTGCGTTTTCTTTTGCCGAACCGCCTTTGATTTCTTGAAAGCCAAGTTTCGAATAACCAAATGTTTCGTTCGTTACATTGTAATTTTTTATCGAAGCATTCGCGGAAAATTCTTTCACGGCAGTTTCATCTGTTAAAGTAATTTCATCCAACTTGCCGCCAGTACAAACAAAGCAGACTTTTTTCATGTCGAGATATTTCACTGCGTCAGCCATCAACTCCGCAGTTCTTTCATTAAATGTTCCGATCAATTGTTTTTCTGTACCAGCCGGATTTGTCAGCGGTCCCAAAATGTTGAACACCGTTTTCATTCCGAGTTCATTTCTTACCGGAGCGGCATACTTCATTGCCGGGTGATAGATTGGTGCGAACAAAAATGCGATGCCGATTTCATTGAGTGCAATTTCAGATTGTTCGGGTGTGAGTGAAATATTTATTCCGAGTTCTTTCAAAACATCGGCACTTCCGGAACTGCTTGATACTGCACGGTTACCGTGTTTTGCAACTTTCACTCCACAAGCCGAAACAACGAATGCAGCAGCAGTCGAAATATTAAATGTTCCGCTTGCATCGCCGCCGGTTCCACATACATCAATTACATTTTCATCGTCGCATTTTATTTTTATTGATTTATCTCGCATCGCTTTTGCAAATCCGGCAACTTCTTCCGCGGTTTCTCCTTTTGATTTTAACGCAGCCAGCAACGCGGCTATTTGCGAGTTGTTCACTTCTCCGCTCATCACGAAATTCATGACTTGATACGCGTCTTCAACGCTCAGGTTTTCGCGTTCAATTATTTTTTCTATGAATTGTTTTATCATAACGACAACCAATTTTTTATTAAACTTTCTCCTTGCGGAGTCAAAACCGATTCGGGATGAAATTGAATTCCCTCAACCGGAAAATTTTTGTGGCGGACTCCCATAATCACGCCGTCTTTTGTTTCTGCTGTGATTATCAAATCATCCGGGAGCGAATCTCTATCAATCACAAGCGAGTGATATCTTCCGGCTTGAAATTTTTGCGGAAGCCCTTTATAAATTTTTTCTCCATCGTGAATTATCTCGGAAGTTTTTCCATGCATCAGAAAGGGTGCTTTAACAACTTTTCCTCCGAAAGAAATTCCAATTCCTTGATGCCCCAAACAAACTCCGAGCACCGGATTTTTTTTACCGCATTCTTTTATTACTTCGAGAGAAATTTTTGAATCTTCAGGCTTACCGGGTCCTGGCGAAACAACAATTTTATCAGGTTTTATCAAATCAATTTCTTCGAGTGATGTCCGGTCATTCCGGCGCACAACAACATCGTTCGTCAATTTGCCGATCAACTGAACGAGATTGAAAGTAAACGAATCGTAATTATCAATAACTAATACTTTCATCAATCACCTCTGCATAATTTAATGCGTTAATTAACACAGCCGATTTGTTGTTAATTTCTTTCAGTTCAAGTTCCGGTTTGCTGTCTGCAACAATACCGGCGCCGGCTTGCCAAAATATTTTTTCACCTTTTGCAAACAATGTTCGTATAGCAATGCACATATCGAGGTTGCCGCTGAAATCAATATAGCCGACCGCGCCGGCGTAAACACCTCTTTGCAAATTTTCATAACCGTTCAACAATTGAATTGCGCGGATCTTCGGCGCGCCGGATACGGTTCCGGCTGGAAAACTTGCTTTCAATGCGTCAATGCAATTCATTCCGTCGAGCAGATCGCCTTCAACACGCGAGACAATATGCATCACGTGAGAAAATTTATGCACATTCATTTTTTCGGTTACTTCAACGCTTCCAAATTTGCAAACCCTCCCGAGATCGTTGCGTGCGAGATCGACAAGCATCACATGCTCTGCAATTTCTTTCGGGTCATTCATCAATTCATTTTCAATCTTTTGATCTTCGGCGGAATTTTTACCGCGTCTGCGCGTGCCGGCAATCGGTAGAATTGTTGCACGTTTATTTTTCACCTTCAGCAAATCTTCCGGCGATGTTCCGATTACAACAAAATCATTTTCATTTTTATCGGAAGAACTTGCCAATTCCATGTAGTACATGTACGGCGAAGGATTGATAATCCGCAGCGCGCGGTACACATTTAGCAGATCACCTTTATATGTTGTAGAAAAACGTTTCGAAAGCACAATCTGAAAAACATCCCCTTCGAGAATATTGGTTTTACATTTTTCAACAAACTCAAAAAATTTTTCTTTATCGAATCCGTTATCAAAATCTTTCACGGCAGAAAATTTTAACTCGCAATTTAACGGTGCGCTAAGTTGTTTTCGAAGTTCGTGCAGTTTTTCTTTTGCTTGTTTGTATGCTGTTTCGGGGTTAGTGTTGCTGTTTATTGTTACGTTTTCAATCAAGATTATCTGATGTTTGTAATGATCGAACGCAATTAACGTATCGTAAATTCCGAATATCGAATCGGGTATTTCTAAATTATTCTCGCCGGTAAATTGAATTACATCTTCGATCAGCGAAACATTTTCATAACCGAGATAGCCGACAATTCCGCCGGTGAAATCAGGTAGTTCGTCAATCTTCGCATCTTTGTACTTGGAAATTTCTTCCACGAGGTAATCGAAAATATTTTTCTCGATTGTTGTGGTTTCCCCCTTTTCCACAATCGTTAATTGCGTCCCGGCGTTTGTAAAAATTTTAGAAGGATTTTTACTAATGAACGAATAACGCGCAAGCCGTCCGATTCCTTCTACCGATTCAAAAAGAAAACTGTTCGAGTTTTTCTCCCTGATTTTTAAATAGGCAAGCACCGGCGTCAAAAGATCGGCGGTTATTTTTTCGTAAACCGGAATCTTATTATAAGTTTTCGACAATTCTAAAAATGTTTTGAAATCCATTTCATCCTCTATTTCTCTTTTGCAGAGCTACATTTAAAACAAAAAACCCTTCCCGGTGAATCCAAGAAGGGTCTGCAAACTTCTATTTTAATTATACTAATTCACCGGGGTTGCGTATTTCTCTGTATGCCACCACCAAAACCATGTAGCGTTAAAATTAGCATAATATGTTGTGCTGTTCATTTTCATTTGCTACAAAGATATATTTTCACAAGGCTTGTTGTCAAGTAAATTATTCCAACAGCCAAAAATATTTTCAAGTTGTCCTCATCTTTGCCCTCCATTTTTGAAACTAAATTCTGAAAAAGTATATTTACCAGGTAAGTAAAACGATATTATATGACTATTATAGATAAACAAAAACTGACCGAATACATTTCGCAGAACAATAAAAGAGAAAACCAATCGGGTGCTGTTGAAATATTACAATACGCACAAAACATCTCTGAAGAAAATTTTCATGTTTTACTGAAACAGCGGTTAACTTCCGGCAATTATTTCTATTGGAATAAACCGGCTGATAATTTTTCGTTTCTGGCAATTGAAGATGAAAATAGATTTTTTGAAGAAAAAAATTTCGCGAGCGCGAATTTCAAAATAATTTCCGGCACAAAAGGAATTTCCTTCCCTTTAATTGTCGGCGGATTGAAATTCCCGACGGCAGAATCCGGCACGGTTTGGAATGATTTCGAAAAAGAAAAATGGATCATCCCAAAATTTTTGCTGGTCAATTCCAATGAAGAATATTTTATCGTTGTAAATTTTTTAATATCGCTGGATAATTTTGAACAGGCTGCCAACGAAGCGGAAAAATTCTTTTCGGTTAGTGATACTCAACCGGGTACGAATATTAACATGAGCTATGATCTCAGTATCAACGGCGGAATAACGTATGATGAATGGCACGATTCGGTTAATAATGCTTTGAAAACAATTTACTCCGGCAAAATTTACAAAGTTGTGCTTGCAAGAAATGTCGAAGCCGAACTTGAGGTTGTTCCACCGGCAGAAATTTTATTGAAAACTTTGGAAGAACAATATCCCGATTGTTACACATTTGCATACAAGCAAAACGATTCGCTTTTTTTTGGTGCGACACCGGAAAAATTATTTAAGCTTGAGAATCAAATTATAGAAACTGAAGCTCTCGCCGGCTCAATCAAACGCGGCAAAGATATTTGGGAAGATGATCTGCTTGCCTCGCAATTGCTGAATAATCCGAAAGATATTGCCGAACATAAAAGCGTGCTCGATTTCATCATCCAAAATCTGAGCGAGCTTTCTTCTGAACTCGAATATGATGCGGCAGTACAAATCAAAAAGCTGAACAACATCCAGCATATCTGGACACCAATCAAAGCAAAACTTGAAAGCGGCAAATCAATTTTTGAAATCATAGAAAAAATTTATCCCACACCGGCTGTGTGCGGCTATCCAAAAAACTCTGCATTAAAATTGATCGAAGAACTCGAAACATTTGATAGAGGAATGTACGCCGGGTTAATCGGCTGGTTCAACGGTTCTGACGGCGAGTTCGCTGTTGCAATTAGATCGGCATTGATTAAAAACAACAGACTCTTCGCGTATGCCGGCTGCGGAATTGTTGATGGCTCGACGCCCGAATTGGAATACAAAGAGACTGAACTAAAACTCAAACCGATATTATCCCTTTTCGAAAATGAAACTATCAATCAATCGTAACACGCTTTGGAGCGATTTCTTCACGAATCTGTTAAGCAGCTGCGGCGTAAAATATGTCTGCTTGTCGCCCGGCTCAAGAAGCACCCCGCTTACTTTTTCGTTTGCATCGAATGAAAAATTCAAATCGTATGTAATTGTTGATGAGAGATCATCAGGATTTTTTGCGCTGGGACTCGCAAAAAAATCAAACACACCGGTTGCAATTGTAACAACATCGGGCACGGCAGTTGCCGAATTGTACCCGGCAATTGTCGAAGCATACTATCAACGCATTCCCTTGATTGTTTGTACTGCAGATCGACCCGTATATTTGCGCGATAGAGGATCGAATCAAACAATTAATCAGGAGAACATTTATAAAAATCAGATCCGTTACTTTGCAGATGCCGGTTTGCCCGATATTACTTTGAAAAGATTTAATGAGTTGAAAAAAATTTCCGAAGATGCACTTGCGGTTGCCGTATCAAAAGATAAAGGTCCGGTACATCTCAACTTCCCTTTCGAAAAGCCGTTTGAACCGGAAACGTACACCGATAAAGTCAGTCTTTCGTTCATCGAAAAAATTTCAGGCATAGAATTCAATAATAATTTTTTTGATTCTGCGGCAGACAAAAATTCCCGTGTTGTTGATTTATCAAACAAGATTCAAAAATGTGAAAAAGGACTAATACTCTGCGGTTACAATTCTTTCAACAAAAAAGAAGTCGAAACAATCCTTAAATTTTCAGATTCAACCGGTTATCCGATTGTTGCAGACGGCTCGTCACAATTTCGTTTTGGGAAACACGGCAAAAAAAATATTATCAACAATTTCTCTGCGCTTGTTCGATCAGATTTATTTTTAGAACAATTTGACCACGACATAATAGTACAATTCGGCAGCGCACCAACTTCGAATGTTGTAAACGAGTTCTTCAAAAAAAGCAGAGCAGAAAAAATTATTGTGAACGAGTTCGGCGACAAAAACGACCCGACATTAACCGCGAAAAAATTTATACGATATTCTGTCAACGAATTCTGCGAACCGATTATCAAAAAAATTGGAAGAAGAAATTCCGGCTGGCTCAATACAATTTTGGTTTTGAATAAAATTGCAGAGCAGGAGAAGGCAAAATATTTTTCCAATATGCCGTTCAACTTTGAAGGGAAACTTGCCGCCGGTTTAATCGAGCTTCTTCCAAACAAAGTTAACTTGATGATTTCGAACAGTCTTTCAATTAGAGACATCGATTTCTTTGCGTCATGCAGTCAAAAAGAAATAAATATTTTTACGAACCGCGGCGCAAGCGGAATTGACGGAATTAACTCGACCGCACTCGGCATTGCAGAAAGTGCAAACGAGCCGACAGTTCTAATTACCGGCGATCTCGCATTTTACCATGATTTAAATGGGCTTCACAACTCGCTCAAATACAATATTCCACTCACAATTATTTTAGTTAACAACAACGGCGGCGGAATCTTTGAATCGCTGCCGATTTCAAGTTACGGCGAAATATTCGAAAAAAATTTCCGCACGCCTTTAAACCTGAATTTTGTTAGATTCGTTAAGGGATACGGCGGCACCTATTTCAAAGTTCGCACAAAAAAAGAATTTGAGTTGAAACTCGGCGCAGCGGTAAAGAGTAAAAAGCTCACCGTTATTGAAATTGTTACCGACTCAAAAAAATCAAAACAGATGCGTAACAATTACTGGCAATTGGCGGCAGAAAAAATAAAGATCGCAATAAATGCAAATAAGAATTGACGATTTAGAATTCAATTTACTTATTGATGAATCCGAACTTGCCTCAAAAAAAACACACGTTCTATTTCTTCACGGGTTCACCGGCTGTGCTGAAGATTGGAAATTTATTTTCGATAAACTTCCTCCTCGATTCTGCCCGGTTGCAATTGATTTAATCGGTCATGGCAAATCGAGTAAGACGGATAATCCTGAATATTACTCAACCGATTCGCATGTTTATCAACTCAACGCGATCATCAAAAAATTAAAACTTTCCAAAATTATTTTATGCGGATACTCGATGGGCGGACGTGTTGCCCTTTCTTTTGCGGTAAAATATCCGAAAAAAATTTCCGCACTAATTCTCGAAAGTGCTTCGCCCGGCATTGAAGATTTCAATTCCAAAAAAGAAAGAGTTGAGTTCGATCTTCTGCTTGCAGATAAAATCAGGAAAGAAGGAATTGAATCGTTCATGGAATTTTGGTTCAACATGCCGATCTTCGAATCGCTCAAAGAAATTCCCAACTATGATGAGATTAAAAACAACCGCGCTCAAAATGATGTCATCGGATTAAGCAATTCGTTATCGGGATTCAGCACGGGCTTGATGCCGAGTTACTGGAAAAAACTGGACAAGCTGAAGTTCCCGGCATTGCTCATCAGCGGAAGCAACGACATAAAGTACACAACGACAAACAGCAGAATGAGAACGCTGATCAAAAATTCGCGGCACGAAATTATTGAGAACTGCGGACACAATACTCATTTAGAAAAGCCGGAGCTTTTTACTAATTTTGTCCGGGAGTTTTTGTCTTCAAATTTTTAGGAGAACCATTCGTGAATTATAAATGGATTATAGCAAAAGAGTACACCGATATTATTTATGAGAAATGGAACGGCATCGCAAAGATTACGATTAACCGTCCCGAAAAAAGAAATGCATTCCGTCCTGAAACGACACAAGAATTGTTCGATGCATTTACCGACGCGCGTGAAGATTCAAATGTTGGCGTAATTTTATTAACCGGCGCCGGTCCGGCAAAAGACGGCAAATATGCTTTTTGTTCCGGCGGTGATCAATCGATCCGCGGCGATAAAGGTTATGTTGGCAAAGACGGCATTCCGCGTTTAAATATTCTCGATGTACAGAAACAAATTAGAAGTATTCCCAAACCGGTGATTGCACTCGTTGCCGGTTATGCAATCGGCGGCGGACATGTTTTACATGTTGTGTGCGATTTAACTATTGCCGCAGATAACGCAGTCTTTGGCCAAACCGGGCCCAAAGTTGGCAGTTTCGACGGCGGCTTCGGTGCAAGTTATCTTGCACGTATCGTCGGACAAAAAAAGGCGCGAGAAATTTGGTATCTCTGCCGCCAGTACAATGCTCAAGAAGCATTTGAAATGGGACTAGTTAACAAAATTGTTCCGGTAGAAAAACTTGAAGAAGAAGGCGTGCAGTGGGCACAAGAAATTCTTGAGAAAAGTCCGCTTGCGTTACGTTTACTTAAATCTGCTTTCAATGCTGAACTCGACGGGCAAGCCGGAATTCAGGAACTTGCAGGCAATGCAACTTTGCTTTATTACATGAGTGATGAAGCACAAGAAGGCAGAGATGCATACAACGAAAAACGCAAACCGGATTTTTCAAAATTTCCGAGAGTACCGTAAATAAATTCTGAGCGAAGCAAATGCCAAAGGCATCCCTATGGGAGAATCTTAATGAAATTAAGTACCCAAAATTACAAGGCACTCAAAAGGAAGAATCTCGATAAAAATAGGTTTTGGGATTCTTCTCCGAAAGGAGTCCTTCGGACGTCCTCCACAAATCGGAGAACTCAGAATTAAAAAAAATGAAAATCGCAACGACAAATACGATCACAAAATTTGATGCATGGATTCTTGCATCACGCCCAAAAACTTTACTTGCCGCGGCTGTGCCGGTTCTTGTCGGCACGTCAATCGCAATTCATCACGATGTTTTTAAACCGTTCTCTGCAATTGTTGCATTGTTATGTTCCGTACTAATTCAGATCGGAACAAACTTTGTAAATGATCTTTATGATTTTCTCGCCGGTACAGATAAAAAAGATAGAACCGGTCCTCAGCGTGCCGTTGCTTCGGGAATAATTTCAATCAAAGAAATGAAATTCGGAATTTATTTTACTTTTGGATTGAGTTTTCTGCTCGGGCTTTATCTCGTGTTCACCGGCGGATGGTTCATTTTATTGCTCGGAATAATTTCGATACTTGCCGGTATTGCATACACAGCCGGACCATTTCCGCTTGCGTACAATGGACTCGGAGATATTGCGGCATTTCTGTTTTTCGGATTTGTCGGAACAGTCGGTACTTACTATGTGCAAGCATTGGAAGTTACACCGATTGTTTTTTGGGCGTCTGTTCCGGTCGGTGCACTGATCACAAATATTTTAGTAGTGAATAATTACCGCGACCGCGAAGAAGATAAATCAAATGGTAAAAATACTCTCGCAGTCATTCTAGGTGACAAATATACACGTATTCAGTATGTAGCTTTCATGATTGTTTCTTACGCGATTCTTGCCGTTGTCTATTTTACATTCAAGAAAAGCGTTTTCGTTTTTCTGCCGTTGACTTGTCTCCCGCTTTCAATTAAACTGATAAAAATGATTTACACTTTGCGCGGAAAAGATTTGAACAAAGCTTTGGAACTCACTGCAAAGCTTTCTGCACTGTACGGATTGCTTTTTGCAATCGGCATTCTTTTATGATCAACGTTTCAAATACAATACACTGGCTCAAAGAGCAGTCGGAAAAACAAAATGGCAAGACTGCAATTTTATCCGGCGCCAATCCAATTAGTTACAATGAATTGCACAATTCGTCTTTAACTCTCGCTGATTACTTTCTTTCAATCGGCGTTAAAGAAAATGATCACGCAGCAATTCTTTGCGGAAACAATATTGAGTTTGTAAAAACTGTAAATGCATTATGGCTAATCGGTGCCGTGCCGGTTCCGCTCAATACAAGAAATAATACTGATGAAATTGAATTTCAATTAAAACATGCCGATGTAAATTTTTTGCTGATCGAAAAATCATCATCAGAAAAATTTCTTCAATTAAGCTTCGATAAAAAAATTATAATAAATGAAATCGAAACAACCGGCAAACATCAACCCTCAACTCAAAACTCAAAGCACTCTATGTTCTACACTCGCCGCTCTGCACTCATTTTATTTACTTCCGGCAGCAGCGGAAAACCGAAAGCTGTTGTGCATACATTTTTGAGTTTGTACGAAAGTGCTTTAATGACGGACACCTTGTGTAACTTGAACTGTGAAGATGTTTGGCTTGCATCGCTGCCGTTTTATCACGTCGGTGGATTTATGATTTTTGTACGTTCACTTTTATGCGGCGCGGCATTAGTATTTCCGGAATCTCTCAACTACGAAAGTATTTCAACCGCTTTGCAAAAGTACAATCCCACTCATGTTTCAATTGTATCGACTACATTAAAACAATTTATTGATAACGGAATAATTCCAAACGAGAATTTGAAATATCTTTTTCTCGGCGGCGGTCCGCTCGATGAAGAACTTTGTAGATCAGCAATTAGCAGAGGATTTCCAATTGTAAAAGTTTACGGCTCCACAGAAACATGTTCAATGATTTCTGCATTGGATAAAAAAGATTTTGCAGACAAACCAAATTCCGCCGGCAAACCATTGGGTGAGACAAAAATCAAAATATTAGATGAAAACGGAAAGGAAATTTTTGACTCGGTCGGTGAAATTACGACACAATGTAAATCACTAATGCAAGGTTATTATAACGATGAAGAAGAGGCGAAGAAAAAATTTATAAACGGATTTTACCGCACCGGCGATTTGGGATCGATTGACAATGAAGGTTTTTTGTTTGTACAATCACGCAAAGCGGAAATAATAATAAGCGGCGGAGAAAATATTTCCGCAAAAGAGGTCGAAGATGCAATCAAATCATGTGAAGGTGTTTACGATGCATTTGTATTCGGAATGAAAGACGAAACATGGGGTGAAAGTGTTTGTGCTGTTATTTCATGTGACGAAAAGACAACCGGACAAATAATAATAGATCATTTACGGGAAAGGATCGGTGCATTCAAAATTCCAAAAAAATTTTTCTTCATAGAAAAAATTCCTCTAACAGAACTTGGAAAAGTTAACAAAGAAAAACTTTTCACTCTCCTTAACCTAAATGTCCGTTAAGTTTTTCGTAGAAATCTTTCGGAAGTTCAATCTTCTTAAAATTTTCTTTTGAAACACAGACATGCACTGTTTTTGCCTGCGCTGTAAACCCGCCGTCGTTTTTATAAAATCTGTAAGTGATTTCAAATGAAGAACTTTTCAACGAGCTTACGGAAACATCAATACGAAGTTCGTCGCCGACTCTTATTGGTTTAACATAATCTGCCTCCGCATGAAAAATGGGCAGAACATACTCTCTATCAAAAAAGAAATTTCTTTTTGTGTGGAGACTGCGCATAAAATCTTCGTATGCAGCGTGAACGTATTTAAATAAACTTGCGTAAAAAATAATTCCGGCTGGATCGGCATCGTAGAAATAAACTTTTACATTCGCTGTGAACATGTTTTACCTTTTTTATTTACCTGTACAATTTAAGTAAACCAAAATTAATACTATCACTCACAAATAAATTGAAAAGTTTTTGTTTAATTTCGCACAAATATTTATAAAAGTATGACCAAAAAAGTTTTCATATTAATTCTGCTGATACCGCTTTGTGGCTTTGCCCAGGAATTGAAACGCGAATATTATCCGAACGGCAAACTAAAGTCCGAAGGATATTTTGAAAACGGAATCCGCAGCGGTATCTATAAAGAATTTTACGAGAGCGGCAAACACTGGAAGGAATGGTTCTTTGTAAACGGCGGGGAAGAAGGAATTTCTACATGGTATTTTGAAGACGGCACAAAAAGTATGGAGTGGAATTACAAAAACGGAAAACTGCAAGGCGTCTCCAAATGGTATTACGAAACCGGCGAACTTTGGGCTGAACCGAGTTACGTTGATGATGTTCAAGAAGGATTCAATAAAACTTATTATAAAAGCGGCGCGCTGCTCGCTATCTGGAATTACAACGGCGGCAAGTTAAACAGTATATCAAAAATATTTTTTGAAAACGGAAACGTTGAAGTAGAACGAAATTATGTTGATGATAAACTCGAAGGAATAAGTAAAGTTTATTATGATTTTAACGTACTCGCACTCGAAGCAAATTACAAAAATGATCTGCTCGACGGCACTTCCTATTTGTATTACCCGGACGGCTCGATCAAAGTGGTTGATACTTACGACAACGGACAAATCGTAAAACGTGTGCGTTACGATATCGGCGGAAAGTTCGACAAAGTGGAAGAACGTTTCAAAGAATTTTATGACGAAGGCACGATCAAATCCGAGTTGAACTTCCACGAAGGAAAACTGCACGGTAAAATTAATTATTACTATTCGAACGGGTTCATCAAATCGGAATTGAATTACGCAGAAGGAACTATTGAGGGCGAAACAAAATTTTATCACAACAACGGCACTCTTGCAGAGATTGCAAATTATAACGGCGGAATGAAGAACGGATTATCAAAAAATTTTAACAGTGATGGAATAAAAATCTCGGAAGACAATTACGTGAACGATGTTCTGTACGGTGAATCAAAAACATTTTATGCAAGCGGAGAAATTGAATCTGAACGGATATTTAGAAACGGAAAATTAGACGGACTTGTTAAATTGTTTTACAAAGACGGGAAAATCCGTGCCGAAGAAAATTACAGCAGCGGATTGAAGCACGGCGTTTCGAAGTGGTACTATCCAAACGGAACTCTCTCGGATTTTTTTGTTTACAAAAACAATCTGCCGAACGGAAAAATTACTTCGTACAACCCGGATGGCAGCGTAAGAAGTGAAAAAGAATTTGTTGATGGGGAAATAATTCCAACAAAATGAAAAAATTTCTTAAGATGTTTTTGTATATGAATTGACTAAAATTATATCCCTTTTATAACCGATACTGCATTTTCACTTTGTAGAAAAGTGGGCTAGTTTAAGGTTGCCAAGGTTATCATAGATATAATTTGTTGTGTAAGCTCCGTTATACTTCTTTACTAAATATCCATTCTTATTATATACATAATGTTCATCTCCATATTGTAACAATCTGTCTTGCTCATCATAAACTGCGGAAGTGGTGTCATTAGGTCATTTGTTGTTATATGCATCAGACGGTTGCCGTTGCTGTCGTAAACATCCCGCCGAAGCGGGGTCTTCGCTTCGCTACGATATTTAGAAGTTGTGGTTCCATCTTTCTTTGCTTCTATTAATCTTCCGGCAGCTTATGCAGCTACATGCTGTAAGCAACGGGAAAAGCATTTCAATATTTCAAAGAGCTAATAAAAATAAAGGTCACGTTGAAGTGACCTTTAAATAAATACAAGTTCCCTTAAATGGAGATGTCTAGTAATCCGCTTAGACCTTCGACGTCTAAGCAAATTAATTTCATCTCATCCTCTGTCATTTCGAAATAAGCATCCTCTTCGTGAGAAATTGTTACTAACCAAGGATTACCATCTTTTCTTATTAATATCAAATCTTCTGGACGTTCAGGATAATTCCAATCGTAAAGCCGA
Organism: Ignavibacteriales bacterium; assembly: GCA_016177735.1. Classification (GTDB taxonomy): domain Bacteria; phylum Bacteroidota; class Ignavibacteria; order Ignavibacteriales; family Melioribacteraceae; genus DYJK01. The sequence continues at coordinate 48,378 of JACOUS010000014.1, forward strand.
TTCGATAAATTCAATAAAATATCAACTGATTTGTGATTAAGTTCATAATAATTAACCATACCATAGTCTAACGACCCTAATAATTCCGTACCAGGCCACTTATTGGTTTTTTCTTTCTGAATTAGGAACTTATCCAATATTTCCATCGCTTTTTGAAATTCATCTGACTTTTCAAAATTACGTTCAACTAGTGAAAATTTATCACAAGCATTCAGTGAATAATTTAATAGCTCAGTATAAATTCCACCACTTGGTTCTTTGATAATATTATATTCTTTCCTATTCGTCATTATTTTACCCATATTTTATTTATTGGTCCAATATGAATGTGAGGGAATTTTCCAAAAGGTCTATTAGGGTGAATTTCAATTCCTCTTGAAGCTACTTTATATTCTTTAGCCCAATCTAGTAATATTTCCGCTTCTCTTTGTGTAACAGCACCCTTGTTCTTTGCTTCTTTAGCTAATTTAATTAATGCTTGTTGATTTTCATTCCATCTTATATCACTACCTTTCCCAAAGGTACCAGTTTCAAATATACTTGCCATAATAGGAACAATCGCAGCACTAGCCATAATAATAGCAGCTTCCGGCTTCCAATCAGCAAGAGCTACTATTGAACCCACCAACAGATCAAATGCTAAGAATGCATCTTTACCATCCGGGTCTATCATATTCAAAGGATCATTCAATGCATAACCATACAGGTTCAAGTCATCGCTATCAAACAAAATCGGATCCTTTGCTGTCCACCTTCCGGTAGTTGCATCATAATCCCTCGCACCAAAACGAACTAGTTTTGTCTGCTCGTCACACAAACCGCCAGCATAACCGAACGGTTGAAAATCCGGGTTCGTATTCATTAACACATTCCCATATTCATCATAGTCTATGCGCTGTCTTACTACTCCAGTTACAGCATTAACAACCAACTTTACTGAACCAAGATGATCCGTTAGCATTGCATAAGTTGAATCATTCTTAATCATGTAGCCTGGCGCAAAACGGGCAACAACATTGCCAACACTATCTAACTCCGCAACCGGTGTCAGCTGATCCGGATATATCCATCTTTTTACAACAGTGCCATGCACTTTTTTTGCTATGCCGCGGTTTTGTAAAACAATATTTCAAAGAACAATTTTTTTAGTTGCCATTATTATATAATTCTATAAACTGAACAAATGAAAGCTGTTCTAAAATTCTTTTAAATATTTTTCATAAGAGAAAAGTTTACAATTGCTAGTCAATATTTTTGAATGATTAAAAATTTCTTCTATCAAGAGACAAAATGCTTCAATGATTTCATTTCTTACAACATTATTCTCATCAAAATATCTACCATAACGTCTGTGAAATGTTAAATGATTAGCAAAATCGTCTAATAATTTTTGATATTTCAAATCAATTTTAATTTTCATTGAAATCCTTAGATCATCCAACATATTTATTGCGTTAATAATATCTGCCTTAAAATCAATCGAATTATTTTGAATCATTTTTATAATCCTAGTAGTATCAATAGAATATTGTTCATATAAAATAATATCCTTCTTTTTACTTGTTCCTCTGATATATTTTTCAAGTATAACAGGAATCATCTTTTTCTTTTCAGAAAAAATGATACCCTTTTTACATATGATACTATTATCTTTATCTTTATATACTATTAATGTGTATAAATGAAGACTTTTTTTATTTATTAATTGCTCAATGCTAATAATAACGTAACCATATTTTTCTTTCATTTATCACCTCTATTTATCACAACGATCCCCCCATTTTTTTATTTTACTATATTCACCATGTTTATTTTTCTTGTCCCAATTGCCTTTACCGTATTTTTTATCAAGTATTCTTTTTGCATAATCATCTGCGTTTTCACCTGGCGCGGGTCTTGTTCCTTTTGCATATGAAGGAATATCTGTGGCTCTTTCTTTTCCACTGCTTTTGCTTTTTTTACTAAACCAATTATTGATTCCATTAAGTCCAATTGCAGTTCCAGCAAATCCAGCGTTATTAATGTTATCTAAAAATCTTCCAATATCTTTTATACCTTGTCCAATAGTTCCAGCTTGCTCTAGTGTCGGAACTGGTATCGGAGGAAACGGAAATAGAGGACCCGGCACAACAACTTGAAGACCCTCGGGATCAATATTATTTATAGGGTCATTAATAACATATTCGTATAAATTACTACTTCCACCTTCAAAATTAAGAGGATTTTTGGCAGTCCATCTTCCGGTAGTAGCGCTGTAATCACGGGCACCAAATCTTACAAGACCAGTCTGTGCATCTGTTAAACCGCCGGCATAGCCAAAGGGCAAGTCCGGCAGAGCCGGATCTCCGCTTCGCTCCGAAACATTCCCGTATTCGTCATAATCAATTCTTTTGGCAACTTCGCCATTTGAGTAATCTCAATGTATAAGTAATTTTTTAGTCGACTAAAGTTATAGTTACTTTTTTTCCTTGAACTAATTTATTTAAGCTACTTTTATTACTAACGCTGAACTCTGAATAAGTAAGTTCTGTACCATTGGTGGGTTGCTCATTTTCTTCTTGGCATTTAACAATTTTCCTTATACCAGCAAATACCCATTTTGCTGGTTTATTCTCCCACGTAAAAGTACCAGATGAATCTCCTTCTTCTTGTTGTGCATATTTTTTTGCTTTCTTACTAGCACTCAAGACTGATTTGGCCCTGAATAAAACAATATTTTCCCAAATTGGGTAATGATCTTGTCCTTTTTCTTTGAATTTCACATACATAATAATATGTACTGCAAACCATTTCATAAAAATGCCTTATATGTTTTGTTTTAAAAACTTCGTGATTTCCTGCAACCAAGAAATTTTTGTGCTTTCTTAATTTCTAATTTTAACTTTGTATCATTCCCAGCTTGTTGCATCATTTTATCAAGTATTTCACATGGGTCTTTCCCTGTTCTTTGAGCTTCAGTTTTAGCAATATCAGTAATATAATTGTGTCCTTTTTCTCTTCCTTTGCTAAATAGATTTTGGTATGCTTCAGCTGCTGCTATTCCACCAAGTATACCATATACTGATAATGAATTTTTAAATGATATAGTTGAGTTTGAGATATCAATTAAGCTCTTGACGAGTATATGTCCCATTAGCTGGGTTATTTCATCCACAAAAGCAGCACCAATAATTCCAAATGAAACTACCCCTGACGCAACAACTCCAAATTGTGCTGCATCTGAAATATTACCTGTCGGATCTTTTAAATTAATTGGATCATTTATAACATACCCATACATATTGAGATCATCACTATCGAACAATATTGGGTCTTTTGCTGTCCATCTTCCGGTAGTTGCGTTGTAATCACGGGCACCAAAGCGTGTTAGTTTTGTTTGCTCATCATACAAACCGCCGGCGTAACCAAATGGCAAGTCCGGCAGAGCCGTATCTCCGCTTCGCTCCGAAACATTCCCGTATTCGTCATAATCAATTCTTTTGGCAAATTCGCCATTTGTTAAATTAATTACACATCGTAAATAAAGGTCACGTTGCCGTTGCCTTCGATTTTGAAATAAACTATCATTTTCTATACTAAACAGATATTATAGAATATATTTTATTTTAAACTCATTTATTTCATTTATCAGGCTAATTTCAATTTCTAAACTTGATACATTGATTTCAAGCTCAAGAGGAATAGAAGAAATTATTTTTAATAAGCCCTCTTTTTCTAAATATGAAATTACATTAAAATCATAGAGACCTATTTTTTCAGTATCGAAAAGTTTATAACTAATAACGTTCGAAAATGATATTTCATATTTCACCAACGGTATTCTTTTCTTTTTAAGAAATAAAATCTTTTTAATAACAACTGCTTTATCATAATCAAGTTTAAAAAAAGGTAAGATCAAATGGCCTTTATCTTTATCATAAATTATTTCATCAACATTAAAAAATTCGTCATGAAAGAGATCATTGAATGTTTCTAAATCTTCTTTTCTTTTTAGTATCATAATATTGCTCCAATTATTTCCATGGTAAAATAAATCTTAATACTCTGCTACTTCCTTTTATACCTTTTTCCCACACATTGATCTGGAAGTGGGACCATTTTCCAAGGTTTGTACCAAGAAATCTGAAAGTATGATGTGCACCATGAACAGCTGCTTTAAAGCCATAATTCTCAGCTAATGCACCTGTCAAAGCTCCACCTACATATCCAATTGCAAAACCAGCAACTCCCTGCATTAATATTTCTTCCCATGTACCCCCTGTTAGTGCAGACGTACCGGCAGATACCAAAGCTGAAACAGCTCCTGCTTGAAGTAGTGCCATTTGTGTAGAGCCAATTGTGGTGCCTTCAGCATCATTTTTATTTACCGGATCATTTAGGACATAGCCGTAAAGATTATTATCTCCTCCAGAGAATAATATTGGATCTTTAGAAACCCATCTACCAACTTTCGAATCATAATCTCTTGCGCCAAATCTTACAAGACCAGTTTGTTCGTCGGTCAAACCGCCGGCATAGCCAAAGGGTAAATCTCCATTTTCTAAATTGTTATTATTTCCATACTCATCATAATTATTTTTAACAACTATTTCACCCGTAACTGTGTTGATTATAATTCTCGGACTACCTAAATGATCACTTATTATCTTAAATGTTGTATCATGTTTTGTATAGTAATCCGGTATGTTACTCTTGGTTGCGTAAACAAAACGGGCAGTTACATTATTTGCAGAGTCAAGTTCTGCTATTGGGCTTAGTTCTCCGCTATACAACCAACGCTTTTCAACAATGCCGTTTACTCTTTTTGCTATTCTTCTGTTGTTCGCATCAACAACGTATTCAATACTGCTTCCACTTGGTAAATTAGCCAGTAACAAATTACCCAAATTATCGTAAGAGTAATGTGTTGTATCAGTTCCTTCATACTTCTTGACTAAATAACCATTCTTGTTATAAATATAATGTTCGTTTCCATACTGCAGCAGCCTATCTTGTTCATCATAAACACCTTTCGTAGAATCTGTACCAACAACTTTAGCCAGACGGTTGCCGTTGCTGTCGTAAATATAATTTGCAGTTACTGCTCCATCTTTTTTTACCTCAATCAACCTTCCGGCATTGTCGTAATCGTAATTAAATACATTTGTTGTTCCGTTGTTTGTTTCGGTCAATTGCGTAATTCTGCCAAGATCATCTCTAACATATTCTGTGCTAAACAAAGTTGTACCGCTTCTTTGCGCCGTGTAAGTTTTTAACTCTCCGAAATCTGTGTAAGTGTAAGCGCTTGTAATATTGCCAAGAGTATCTGCAATTAACTGCCCGGCACTGCTGTATTTCATTTTTTGTGCGCCGGCTTGCGTCATCAATCCATCTTTATCGTAAGCAAATGCTGCAGCGTTGGCACCGTTAATTGTCTGTTGTGTTACTCTGAAATCGTTGTTGTACGTAAGTCCCACACTTCCGTTAACATTTCCTTTCCATGTTTCGGATTTGGGGAGTGAGCCATCGTAAGCGTAGCTTAATGTATCTCCGCCGCTTGTGGTTACTTGTGTTACCTGTCCGCTCTGCGTGTTATAGTTATAGGTAATAATGCCTCTATCATAAGCAATACTTTTAACACGGCTGCTGCTTGTGCAGTTACAGTTATCGGTATCATAAATCATCTGCACGGCGCTTGCATCCGGGTAAACGGTGCGTAATAGTTTTCCATCTTCATCATAAACGTAGCGTATTGCGTTAAGAGAATCTAAATCCACAACCGGCGGTTTGTAGCCGGTTTTTTTATCGCTCTTATCAAACTCAAAAACATGCGCTGTTTTGCCCGGTGGTACAATGGAAGTTAAATTACCTTTTGCATCGTAATTAAAGCGCGCGCTTCTTCCATCTTTAAAAACATAGCGCGTTAATCTGCCGGCGTTATCATACTGCATACTATCGGCTTGCCACATCGGGTCTGTGGAACTAACCAAACGGTCTTTGCTGTCGTAAAAATAAAACTCGGTACGCTCTGTGCCGGTAGTTTCCGGGTAGTGCACTTTGCGTGTTAGTTTGTTTTGCATGTAATAGTATTCAACTTCTCCGGCGCCGGGTATAATTTCTTTAATAAGGCGTCCCTTCTCGTCATAGAATTTTTCTGTAATGCGTCCTTCGACAGAGGTAGATTTAACATAATTATTGACGCCGTCAACTTTGTTTGTGTATTCGGTCTTAAATGTTTTTGTATTAACAACAACATCTTCCGTCATGCTTTTAACGGCAGTGCCCTCCATCGCGGTAACGGTTCTTGTTTGTGTTTGTATATTGGTTAAACCAGCCGGAGTTTTGGTAGTGGTTTTTGAAGCAAGAGGAACTTCAACACCAAAGCGCGGGTCGAAACCGGTTTCTGTTATTGATTTTGAACCGTCGGGAAGATTAAGCGTATCAACAAAGGTGGTCAAATCCTTTACATTTATGGTAACGCCTTGTGCGTTGGTAACTTCACGTTTAATGTCTTTTGTTAACTGGTTATAAATTCTATGAACAACTTTTTCGCCAAGTGGTTTTGTTTCGGTAACAGTATAGCCATCGGTAGTTTTTTGTTTTGAATAAGTAACAGCTCCTTCATCCGGCACTTGCTTGCTTGTTAATCTGCCCTGTGCATCATAACCGAATAAAGAGGAGTTATTTTTCGGATCGGTAAATTGAGAAAGCAAACCGCCCGTCATGTAACCAAGTCCAACTGTTTCATTATTCGGGTTTGAAACAGAAGACAAATATCCGTCAATATTAACAGCCAGTTCAGTACGTTCACCGCGCGGAGAAATGATTGCAGTTGCGCTGCCGGCAGTATCGCGTTCGATTGTAGTAACCAAACTATCAACATCGGTAATAGTAATAAGCTTTCCTTTTGCATCGTAGCCAAACGTAAAAAGTTTTTTAGCGGTTAGCGCATCTTCGGTTCTAATATGTTTGCCGCTGTTGTTGAAGAAATATTTTTCCTTACCGGAATTAGAGTTAACGGAATATTCATCCAAAGTTTTGCCTGCACCGACAAAGGTTAGTTTACGAATAAGGTTTCCTAATTCTTCTGTAAAGAAAATACTTCCATCAGGACCGGTTTTCAATCCATTAGGGAAATTGAGAGAAGCAATTCTTGCCGGAGTTCCGGTTTTACTGCTTGGCTGCTGGGTTGTAGTCTTTCCAGCTAATAAATTATTTATATAATCCGGTGTAATAATACCAATCCTCAAACCTTGACCGGCTGCATTTTGCAATGAGTAACAAATGCTGCAATTCCTATCAAAAGTTAATCCCCTTAATTCTTGTGTGTAAACCTGGCTTGCTGTTTTACCTTCTTCAAAAACAGTTCCATAGCCGCCTTTAGTAATTTTGTGTAATCTGCCATCTTTGCCAAGTTTCAAAATTATATTTCTAAGTGGATTTTCGAAACCATAGTTTTGCGTTGATAAAATATAAAGATCGCCATCGGGACCGAATTGCAAATCATCCACTTTATCAATTCTTACCTGTGTAGCCGGGACACTTTGCGGATTTGCAACCAAAGTTTCAACACCTCCGGCAACAGTTGTAATAATTCCATCCGGATCAACTTTTCTTATTCTTGTTGGAGAATATTTTGGAGTAGCTGGAATACTTGCTAGCCAATTCTGGTCAGATATGTACATACTGCCGTCGGGTCCAAATTCTAACGCGTTCGGCCGCCATAGTTTAGCTTCAAATGCTGGTCCTCCATCGCCTGCAAAACCATAACCGCTATTTCCTATTACTGTTGTAATAATTCCATTTGTATCAACTTTTCTAAGTCTGGATTGATACCCGCCCTGAAGAATAAAAAGATTACCGGCTTTATCTACTGCTATGTTTGTAGGTTCATACAATTGTGCAGACGTTGCCGGACCTCCATCGCCTGCTGATCCGCTTTGTCCGTTTCCGGCAACTGTAGAAATAATTCCATCCGGATTAATTTTTCTTATTCTGTTTGCATCCCGTTCAATAAAGAAGACAGAACCATCTGAGGCGATTGCAAGTTTTGTTGGTGTTGCAATTCTAGTACTGGTTGCTAATACATTGTTGGACCCGGAACCATATAAACCGTTTCCACCAATTGTTTCAACTACGTATCCAAGTTTATCATTAATCTTGTTTTGACCGCTTCCAAGATAAACTGTGTTTGTAACTTGATCGAAACCATTGTGAATGTTAAGATTCCATCCGCCAAGCGTTGCCGCACGGTTATCAACTCCGCCAACCACTTCTTGTGCACACTGCCATAAAGTTGTTGTTTCTCTTGAGTATATATTTGGAATAGAAATGCCGCTCATTGAACCAAAGCTGCTGATCGAACCATTCGGAACTTGATAGTTTGATAAATGAATGTAACCAATTAATATATCGGCTTTCTGTCTTCCCGGTGCTACTCTGCCAAACGCGTCTTTGCCATCCCAAATAAATGTGTGAGATAAATTTGGAGCTGCTGCATATTCAAACTCTTTTTCAACACCCAGTACTGTAACCTTAAGTATAACTTTTACCAAACTAGGCTGAAGTGTTGCGCCGGTTAATTGAATAATAAGCTGGCTTTTTCTTCCTTCTACTCTATCGCTTGAATATGTAAGACTATATGGAGTGCCCGCTATCCCAATCTCTTTGTGTAGTGTTTGATTAAGAACATCAACTCCCGGGGATGGAGAGAGGGATCCATATTTATCTTCATTAACAAATCTTTCTATTCTTTCCACTTTTGGTGTTTCAGCATTATCCGGTTGAATTGTCGCAAATCCTTGATCGATAATTCCAAATTCATTTAGGCGGGTTCTCCAGACCGTTTGACCAACATTAAAAACGGATGATATGTAACTTCGTTCTGCATCTGTAATACCAAGGGAATCTAATTTTGCTGCACTTGCAATTGCATCATCAGTGGTTATTGAGATGTCTGCAAGGTTGTTCGTAACACCAACAATTTTAATTACTGTTCCGTTTTCACGCGGCAGCCACCCTAAAATTTCCCAGTCCCAGATACCTGTTGGGACCGAAGTTCCTACCGGAAAGCCAATAAAATTTTCTGTAAATAATCTTACCGGTTTATCAAAGGCAACATTTTTTGCTTTTACCGAAAGGGCTTCATCTGCAGTCAATTCGGTGCAGTATGTATAACTTACTGATGGAGGTAAATCCGCCGGCATTGCTTTTGTACCATACTGCCCAACAGTATATTCAGTTGCTCTTGCTGTTATAGAATCCAATTGTTGTGTGGAGTTATCGGGAAGCGTCATTGTTGTAATCGTACCTTGTTCAAAGAAAATAGTTGCCCGTCTGCTTCCTTCCGAATCGGTACTAATACTTGATTGTAAAATCTGGAACGGATCCGAAAAATTCACTACTTCTGCTTGCTGATCAATTTGAACAAGAGCAACGGTATCGAGTACAACAAAACGGTTCCATGGTGAATCGAATATTCTGTTTGCCGGACGATATCCGTTCCTTTCAAAATTTACGGATAAATAACCGCCGGCATTCAAGCCGAAATCATACTTGCCGTCTGCGCGTGTAAATGTGTATCCCCACTCGGGATGGTTGGGCGAATAAACTTTAACACCGGGTAAAGGTTCTCCGTTTGTTTTTATTACAGTCCCCCGAACAACACCAACTCTTTGTTCTTCAATTGAACCGGGAGTGACTTCATATTGAACGGCATTTGCACCGCTCCAAATAAAATTATTAGCATCATAGAATGTTTTAGCATAAGAATCATCGATTGGCGGCGCTGTTAATGCCGGATCGGGTGGAATAATAATCGGCTGATAATTAACAACTCGATTTGTAACAGTTAAATTCCCGGCAGCATCCACCGCATCAATTTCAATATTATTGACACCTGAATTTAACGGCAATAGATAGTTGAAACCGCCGGTTTGATTAAGTGCAATAACCGCATTATTTATTTTCAACGTTACTGAAACAGAATCAGTTACAGACCCTATTACATGAACCGCTGCATTGTCGGTCTCATAATTGTTCGGCGGATAAATAATTGTAAGCACCGGATTTTGTCGATCCAATCTAATTGCCCTGTTTACCAAAGAAATATTTCCGGCGGCATCTTCAGCTTTAACAATTATGGAATTCATTCCTTCTGTCAGAATCAATTGCTTGCTAAAATTACCTGAAGATACAAGCATAGTATCAAGATTTACGGTGAGTGCAACTCTTGTTGAATCCGTAACAGTTCCGGTAACGTAAAGCGTATCCAGATTTGTAATGAAACTATCGTTCGGATTAATCACAAAAAGCTGAGGCGGCGTTGTATCCAGTCTTACAATTTTTACCATTGAGGAAGTATTACCGGCTTTGTCTTCTGCTTTCACTATTATGTTATTAATTCCTTCGATCAACTGAACATTGCCGGTAAAATTACCGCTGCTATCAACCGCAGCAGTATCGTTGTTAATTGTTACAATAGATTTTACATCATCCACATTGCCGTTTACCGTTGCTTGTATTTTATTCGTAATCAAACTATCTAACGGTGAGCTTAAAACAAGTACCGGCATTCCGGTATCAAGCGTTACGGTTCTTATTACTACAACGCTATCGCCCGAATTATTATAAGCAGTTATGCGAATAATATTTGTTCCTTCCGTCAGATTTACATTACTGCCGAACGTTCCGTCCGGATTTACCGTAACAGGATTGCCGTTTATCCTAACCGTGTTTGACACATTTGCAACGTTTCCGTTAACATTAATTATCGTTTGATTAGTCAACGAACTATCTTGAGGTTGCATAACAGTTAGTAGCGGTTCAGCTTCTTTTGTTGTAAAACTCCAAGCTGTTGACCATGAACTTGTTCCGCTTGAGTTTACAGCATTCACCCGCCAATAAAAAGTTGTTGCACTATCCAAGTTTGTTAAATTAAATGATGTACCGGTAATGCCGGTTGTGTTTGTTACTAAATTATTGAATTGATTATCCGTCGAAACTTGTAATCCATACGAAACTGCACTTTGAGAAGTATTCCACGTAAGAGTTGGATTTAATAAAATGTTAGCTGCACCGTTTGACGGCAAAGCAAGTACCGGCGCTTCAGGTGTTTGGCTTTGTGAAGAAGTGCCGCTTGTAAAATTCCATGTCGTTGACCAATCACTTGTTCCCGAAGATGTTGCCGCATTAACTCTCCAATAGTATGGTGTCAAAATATATAAACCGTTTGCTGTGTACGATGAAGATGTTAAGCCGCTAACGTCAACCTGAGGTGAACCAAAATAATCCGAAGTTGCGATCTGTATTCGATATGTTGCACCTTCAACTGAATTCCACGTGAAAGTATTATTCGTGGGAACGTCTGTAGCAGTATTAACAGGTGAAATTAAAGTAGGTCCGGGATTACCGTTACTGCCGCCGGGCAAACCGGTAGTAAACTGCCATGCATCCGAATATTGGATTCCGCTCGATGTGTTTGCCCCTACACGCCAATAATATGTGGTGGAATAATAGAGACCGGCAACTTGATATGAAGTTGTTGAAATATTATCAGCATCGATCTGATTCGATGTAAAACTTGGTGAGCCTGAAATTTGGAGTCTGTAAGATGTTGCACCGGAATACGTATTCCACTGAAAAGTGTTTGTGCTTTGAATATCAGTTGCATTATTTGCCGGGAAAACCAGCGCAGGTCCTCCGGTGCTTTGTGTTGATTGTCCAGTTGTGAATTGCCAAACTGAAGAGAATTCGGTACCACTTGTTGTAGTTGCACTAACTCGCCAAAAATAAGAAGTATATGCATACAATCCGGAAGCTTGATAAGAATTAGTAGTCAAATTACTTACGTCAATCTGATTCCACCAGAAACCTGAACCGGTGGAGATTTGAATTCTGTAAACCGCATTTGGTATTAGTGACCAGGTAAAAGTTTGGTTTGTGTAAACGTTTGTTGCCCCGTTGGAAGGCGATACTAAAGTAGAAGCAGTTTGTGCGCTTGTAAAAGACACAACAAAGGAGAATAGAAGAGCACAAATAAATACCCTTTGCTTTTTCATTATACTTACTCCGTTATGTGAGTTTAAGTTTATATCAAAAAATTTTGGTGCGGTTGTAACTTTTATATGATTAAAAAAATCCTCTTTTGCCCTCGCGGATTGTTTTATTCTAAGTTGTCCTTTCTTGATCAATTCTTAATACTAATTTCTTTTTCAACCCCGTTCTCAGTAATCACAACTTTTGCTCTGTTGATCTCTTTAATAACTATGCTTAAGTAACTTTCTCCTTCGCGCATGAAAACGGTCTTTCTGTTTGTCATGTCCTCAAGTATAGCCAGTTTGCTTGCATCATTAATAAGTGTTCCTGAAATCGTATAATTAATAGCTGGGGTTACAGATGCTACACTGATAACTTTTTCTTTCTTTGTTTTAACTGGTGTAGTATTAATCTGCCGCATTGCATCGTGCTTTTTACCGAAAACAAACGGGTCCCTTACAAGTTGAATATATTCTACACCGGTTGTGCCATATGAGATTTGTTTTTGAAAATCAGTTTCATCCAAATCATCCGTTGGTACCATTATCTCGGGAAAGTTATCACCGGAGGAATTATAATATCCATCTATATTATATATGATAATTCCCCAGATTACGATTGTAACAACAATAAGCGGAATGAGCAGTTTATTTTTCCCTTGTTTGATTTTCATATTCTATATATTCAAGTAAATTTCAAGATGAAGTTTAATATCAAGTGATCCTCCTAAAGATTCACCGCTTATCATTGTGAGTTTTTTAATCAACATCACCTTGGAAGAATTTTCAAGAGAGCGAACGTAGTTATAAAAATTTTCATACCGTGCCGATATATTTATGTCAACCGGCTGCAGCCAAAGGTTATTGTTTCTGATAATCTTGCCGGGTTTTATTTCTCTAATATTGACTTTGGTTCGTTGTGCCGCCGAATCAACAAAACTGAGTATATCCGATATGTTTCTGCTTCTTTCATAATCCGAAACTACACGACCTATTTTTCTTTTTAATGCTTTATTTCGTACACCGTATTCGCTAATCAATTCGTCGTTTTCCTTATTTGAATCAATTTTATATTTCTGTACTATCAGATCAATAGTAAGTCCGGCTACATTGTAAATACGAGGCGCGATCTCAAACAAAAAAATTATACTCACACAAGCAATCGAGAGAAAAATTATGTTTTTCCACTTCTTATTCTTTATCAGCATTATATTTCGCTAAAATTTTAAATTGGATAAGGTTACTATTAGTTGTAGCTGCATGTCTCATCTCATTATTTTTTTTGTCTGAAGAAAACAGTAAGGCTACATTTGTAAAGTGTGATGATTTTTCCATGATTGATATTATTACAGCAATTTCCTGCTGTGAGACTGCTAAGCCCGAAATTTCTAGATCACATTGCCCTCTGTCTATATTTTTAATACCAACCGAAGTAAAACAACTCTTATCGGTAATGATGTTTGTTAAGCCGGATAAAAGTTCGGAATATTTAGATTTCCTTCCCTTGAGTGTGTATAACATTGAAAGGTTTGCATTGAGGCGGTCATTTTCTCTTTTTATGTTTTCTGCTTGAACAGCTTTCGTATTCGAATCCAAGATATTTTCCTGTTCATCGTTTAACCGCGCTGTAACGAAATTCTCCGCCATATATGAAAAGAGAAGAAGAGTTATCAAAATCATTCCCCCCGAAAGAATAGCACGCATACTCAACTGTTTTTCAAAAATGGATCTCTCTTTGCCGAGAAGTTCGGCATTCGTTAGATTAATTCGCGAATCATATTCATTAAATAATTTATTATATATAAGGTAAGAACCAGTGTAAAAAGGATCATAACTTTCATACCCGTAATTAAAAGTTTCCGGAATGAATATTCTCGATATAATTTCTTTTAAGGAAATTGAGATATCGGATTCACAGCTTAAATAGACATGAATATTTTCAAGACTTTTATCGTTTGCTGCAGCTTGAAGAATTGAGTAAAGTTCATCTAATGAATTGGAAATTGAATCGGCATTTAAGCGCTGAGAACCCATTTCGTTTTGAGAATAAAATTCACCGCTGAAAATGCTGCCCGAATAATTAACAAGAGTATAAATGATTTTTCCGGTAGTGAAATCAAGAAACAAAATATTCTTTTCACTAAAATGAGTCATCAAGTTTAACGACAAAGAAAAAGGTGAAACACTTATTATGCGTAAGCCGCCCGTATTACAAGAATCATATATTTTTGAAAGGATATCCGCTCTTGCAACAACTACAAAGAAATTTTTAGAATTCTCATCATGATTATATCGTTCAAAAGAGAAATGGAAATCATTTGCCGGTCGCCCTTCGGGCAGAAACTTGCTTGTATTTTCTTTAAACCATAATTCAACATCATCGGTATCATAAGGTAACGTCACTGAGGTAAATTTGAAATCATTAATTCCGATTACTGTATAGATTTCGTGTAAGCTGTTTTGCTCAATAAATTTCTTTAGTAAGGTTTTAATTAATGAATAGTCGCCATCAATACTATGCCTCTCTGAAGCTATTACTTCTATCTTTCTTAGTTCTTTCGATTTACTAAGTTGATAAAAAGGTTCTCTACTTTTTATACAAACAAATTTTACAACAGATGAATGGATATCAATAAGTAAAAGTTTATTTACACCGGCAGTTCTTAAAAAACTGAATTTGGCAAGTATATTTTTTATCGATCTACTGTTAGTTGTCATCTGGTTAGATTTCGTTAAACTGTAAAATCATTTTGAATAATTATATGATGAGAATCCAAAATCTTCACCATAATTTATCCGTGGAGTCAGATAAATAATTAATTCTCCTTTGCTTTTCTTTTTTGTAGAACTTGTAAAAAATGTGCCGATCAAAGGAATATCTCCGAGCAGTGGGACCTTGTCTTCAATATTCGTTTCTTTTTCTTGTATTAGCCCTCCAAGAATTATAGTCTCGCCGTCTTTTAACCTGACAGTTGAGAAAAATGATCTTGTATTAATAGCCGGAATTAATCTTTTATCCGGGACGAAATCCCCTATCGGTGTTTGAAATTCTGGTTTAATTTCAAGTGTCAGTTCGTTGTTTGGATTAACCCATGGTGTAATTTCAAAAGAAATGTTTGCTTCAATTTTTTCAATTCGTTCTCTTTCTAAAAAATTGGTATTAACAGTGCTTTGAATAGGGACTACATCGTTAAAAACATAATTTTGCACCGTGCCGATTTTCAAGCTTGCGGTATGACCGTTTAGAGTTGACAGAATTGGTTTCGATTTTACGTTGGCAATCCCATCTTGTTCGAGTGCTTTTAAGTTGATATAAAAGTCGTCGGGTAATTTACCAAGTTTTGCAACATCAATATCCTTACCGAAAAGATTAATATTTCCAACACTGTTTAAGAGGTTATTAATTTTTTTGCCGCTGGCTGTAACGTTAATACCGGGGAACCATTTATCCTTTTGACTTACGGTTGCCGAATCGCCTCTACCGGCTGTCAATCCAAATTGTTTTGTGTTGTCTAAATTATAATCAACAACTATTGCTTCAATCATTACTTGGGGGACGGGCTTGTCCATAACTTCAATATACTCTTCTAAACTCATGATATTCTCATAATTACCCGAAAGTACAAGAGCATTGTGTTCAAGAGAGATATTTACCGAAAGCTGCTGAGTTAAATTATTCGGAAGCTTCTCTTTTATTTTATCGGCACGCAAATAATTCAACTTCACAAGTTTAGTGTTATCCAACGACTTCGAATTTTTATTCCCGATAATGTATGCTTCCTTATCTTTCTTAAATGTGAAATCTGTTCCCTTAAATAGATACTCCAGAGCTTTATCGATATCAACATCGTTGCAGCGCAGACTTACATTAACGTTCGCTACCCCAAGTTTGACTACTTGTAAATTCATTTGCTGAAATAAATCGTTTACAACCTTATCAAGATTGGTTTCGGTAACGTTGATACTAACCTTATCGTTTTCGGCTGATACCCAATATGAATTTTTGTCTTGAGGATTTTTAGGATCTGTAGAATATGCATATGATGAACGGGATATATAATAGATAGAATCTTTAACCGTAAAAAGAAATCCGTTGTTTTGAAAAATAAGTTTGAGTCCCTTATCGAGCTCGACTTCGTTTAACGTACCCGATAATCTTCCCGTTGTTCCCTGGGTAACAAGAAAATTTTTATTCGTCTCCTTCCTCAATTTATCAACGAACTTATTTATATCAACATTATCGAGTTTCATTGTAATTTTTCTTTTATCATAGATAATTTCGGGCCGCGGTTCTTCAGGTTTCGGTAATATCTTTTCTTCTTTTTTCTTAACGATAAACCTTTTGTTATCGTAACTGAAATCGAGACCGTTATCTTCTGCGATAATTTTTACAACACTAAACAAATCCAAATTATAGAGTGCCGTGGAGATTCTCGTCGTAATGTTATTATCAACAACTATATTGGTTTTGTATTCGTAAGCAATTGATCTGAGAACATCTTTTACGTCGGAATCCTTAAAATTAAGTGCGATAACGATACTCTTGCTGTTGGGCGGATATTTCAGTGAATCTTGCTGGGAAAACAGCAACGACTGCGGAATAAAAAGGAGTAGTATGATAAAACTATAATGTAGTTTCACGCAGCACCTCATCGTAAGTAGTTAAACCAAGCTTAATTTTTTCTAAGCCGGCATCTTTCAAAGTTTTAAATCCGTTTTCAACAGCTAATTTTTTAATAATGCCGGGTGATGCTTTTTGTGAAATTAAATCCGATAGGTTTTCGGATATATCGAAGAATTCAAAAATTGCCGTTCGTCCCGAATATCCTGTATAACTGCATTTAGTACAGCTGCTCCTTTCATAAAAACCTTGCGGTAAATCGGAAAACTCGTCATTAGTTTTTTCGATCTTTGTTTTACAATCACACAATTTTCTTACGAGCCGCTGAGCAATTATCAGTTTTATCGAAGAAGCTACCAGGAAAGGTTCAATTCCCATATCGATTAATCTTGTTATTGCCGAGATTGAATCATTAGTGTGAAGTGTGCTGAATACAAGATGCCCCGTAAGCGAAGAACGAATTGCAATCTCTGCAGTTTCGCGGTCTCTAATTTCTCCTACCATTATTACATCGGGGTCTTGCCGCAAAAAAGATCTAAGAGCACTTGCAAAATCATAACCTATTTCCGGCTTAACGTTGCTTTGGTTTATTCCTTCGAGGTTGTACTCAATCGGGTCTTCAATAGTTAAAATATTTTTTTCTATCGAATGGATTCGCTGCAAAGCGGCATATAAAGTTGTTGTTTTTCCGCTTCCGGTTGGTCCGGTAACTAATATCATCCCATACGGCAAATTGATTTTTTTTTGTAGAAGTTCTAACTGATCTTTTTCAAGTCCAAGGTTTGATAACTCAATTTGTATCTGGGATCTATTCAAAATTCTTAGTACAATTTTTTCACCGAAGCTTGTCGGCAAAGAGGAAACGCGTATATCTATATTATTGTTATTATGGGGAAATCTGATTTTGCCGTCCTGGGGTCTTCTCTTTTCTGAAATATCGAGGTTAGCCATAATTTTTAAACGGCTGATAATAGCAGCGCTTCTTGCCTTTGACAGATTATATATTTCTCTTAAATGACCGTCAACGCGATACCTGATTCTATATGCATGTTCAAACGATTCGAAATGAATATCCGATGCACCGGCTTTCACCGCATTTGAAATAATTTGATTAACGAATTCTACATTTGAGCTTTCGTTTACCGCGCTCTCAGATATTATTTCTGACTGACCGTTCTTTTTTGATTCTTCCGCCGGATAAATTTCTCTTAGCCTTGATAAAATAATTTCAGCCGGAAGTTCTACCGGTTTTATTTTTAAGCCTGTATGAAAGCTTATATCATTGATTAACCGCTGATTATTTTTATCCGATAAACCAACATGAAAATAGCCGTCTTCAATTTTTAACGGCAATATGTTTTCGTCGAAAGCTTTTCTTGCCGTTAGAAGCGAAGCAGCATCATTGGAGATATTTATTTGATACGATTTCAATTAAACTCCGATAATTGTATAAAATAAAGGAAGTATCTTCTCATCAAAGACAGAAGTAAGTATAAAACCAATACCCAGAAAAAAACCAAATGGTATTCTTGTTTCACCGGAATGTGCTTTGCTTATTGATTTTATTAGATAGAATCCCGGAATGGAAATAAGTGCGGAAAACCAGAGCCCTAAAAAGAAAAGTTGGTAGCCGAAAAATAAATTAATAACTGCCATTAGTTTTATATCGCCGTAGCCTATCACATTTTTATTAGTAATTATATCGAAGAGATTGTTTAAGAGTATAAACAGTACGCCTATCGAAAGCGAGATAATTACATTGAGGAGAAATTCCGTATTAAACAATGCGGCTTTCATCACAGAAATGAACAATAATATTATCACCAGCAAATTTGGAATTTTGTATGAATAGTAATCTATCACTGCAATGCACAACAACAAACAGTTAGCTGCAAAAAATAGGATGAACAACACCGACAAATTATATTCGATAAAAAAGATTAGCCCCATTGTCAACACAATCATTTCTATGATTGGATATCTCAAAGAAATATTTCTATGACAATAGCTGCATTTACCGCGTTGATAGATAAAATTAAAAAAAGGAATTAACTCAGCTGCCTTCAGCATTTTATCTCCGCACATACAATAAGACCGGACCAAATCAAACTTCGATTTAAAGGAGAAATGTGAAATAACATTATTTGCAAAACTCCCGAATATTAATGAAACAAGAGCTGCAGCTACTATCATTCCGTGTCACTGATTTTTGAGGCTATCAGAACAATCATATCATCTATTTTCTCTACCAGTTTGTCATTGTATTTGCATGTATAGTTCGCAACACCAACAACTTCCTGATTTGCGACCGAAACAATCCTGAAACTTATATTTAGTTTCTTATCGTTATCGGCTTTGAAGTAATCTTCTTCGGTAATAAAATGGATTCTTCCAAGTATGAGGTAATTAGCTTTAAGTTTCTGACCAAATTTTTGAATTTGTTCAGAAGACATAAATTCGGTATTTGTGATTTCCATACTTGCTTGTGCATCGTTAACCCTTGCTCTTTCGATAACATTAAATCTCGTGTTTAGAAAAAATGCGTCAGCAAGTTTATCGGCTGTCAATTTACCGGCATCGCCCGGCAGCGGACCTATTTTTGAGAAATTAAGAATGGCAATACCGTTACCATCGAAATCTTTTCTAATTGATATTTCCGGTCCGCCAGAAAATAAATTTGTAATTGTACCGCAGCTTATTAGCAGCGGAATAAGAATAAGGGGATAAAAGAGATGTTTGATTTTCATAATTTAGTCCGGGATTGTTTCTTTAATAATGCCGTCTTCACTTACTTCCCAAACGTTGAACGTACCGTCGTTATCAAAATCTACAACAGCAGTTGCAACGGCTTTGAATGAGTTAACTTCGGCTTGCTCGATTTCAATTTTGTACCGTGCAGTTCCGCCTTCGGTAACCAGTTTTTCTTGTTCATAACCGATTTCAGCAACATTTGACGAATAGCGGTCGTACTCAAACTTGTAAGATTTTTCAAGCATGTATATTTGTTTCAAATTCATTTTTGCTTCTACAACTTTAGCCTTAGTTACAACAGGCATTAATCGGGGCAGAGCAAGCAAAACAAGAACACCGATTATGACCAGTGCAACCATCAATTCTGTTAATGAAAATCCTTCTTGTACTGTAAATAATCTTCTTTTCATGTTAAACACCAAAGTTGTTGACAATTTCAAATATCGGCATGTACATAGCAACCAATATTACTGCTACAATCACACCAATAGTTAATATTAGTACCGGTTCAAGTAACGAAGTAAGGTTATCAAGAAAAAATTCAAAGTCCTTTTGATAATAGCTGCTGATCAGCGAAAAGACTTTATCGAGTTGCGCGCTTTCTTCGCCGGCAATCAATAATTGTGAAAAGGTGATATCAAAAAACCCGGATCTTTTTATAACTGCACTGAAACTTTCTCCCTTGGAAATTTTTTTTACTATAACATCTATCTCATCTTTAAATAATTTATTGGAAGTAGTATTCCTGGAAATTTTCAATGCTTCAAGTAGAGGAACTTTACTCCTCAAAAGAAATGATAAAGAGAGTGAAAAGCGGGCTACTACATTCTTAATGTATATTTTAGAAATCAACGGTGCTTTAACTAAGAACAATTCAATAAATGAATTAAGCGTTTCAATCTTTTTGTAATTAATAAACAGAACTGCCAAAAAAACTATCGCAATAAAAATTGTTGGGGAATTATCCTTTATTAAGAAACTGACTGCCATAATAGTTTGCGTAAGCGGAGGCAATGAAAATTTTGACGAAGTAAAAAGTGTCTGGAAAGTCGGTATCAAAAAGAAAACCATAAAAGAAATAACTCCGGCAGCAACAAATAAAACCAGCAAAGGGTAACGTATCGCCTGGATAACTTTTCTTTTCAGGCTTTGTATGGTTTCCATATACTCGGTGTACTCGCTTATAACAGTATCGAGTTGACCGGTTTCTTCTCCCACTCTCAAGTTTGCAATGTATATCTCGGAAAATAATTCGGGATATTTCGAAAAACTTTTTGAGAGTGATAACCCCGATTTAATATCCTTCAACGTTTTTTTAATGATCTCCCGAAACTTTTCGTTTTTCATCTGCATCGATAATATTTCCAAAGCCTGCACAAGCGATAACTTCGAAATCAGCATCAAGCTGAATGTCTTATTGAATTCTATAAATTCTTTGTTCGAAATCCGGTTGAACATCTTTTCACGTATAATGTGATTTATTATTATGGAACACGGATAAAATCTGTGAGAATCTCCCGCAAAACGGGACAAGCTGTTTCATCCGTGTAATCTGTGGTCTATTCTTCACATTCATTACAAATTCTTAAACCGTTTGTACGGAATCTGTTTATTGTAAATAGTGCTATTGTAGATTCTGTTTTTTACTAGCATTAAAGAAATACTTTTGATACTATCCGATGCATACATATTGGTTTCACCGGTCGTCATTAAATTTTCCGCTTTGCCGTTTGCCAGAATCAGGCTGTTGCCGGAAATAAAAAAAACTTTCACTTCATATTTTTCTATTTCGTCCACGTACATAAATTTATTGCCGGTTATTTCTCCGGCAGAAAAATTTAGTGTGCCGCCGCTGCTGATAATCTGTGATGTGCTGTCGTTTGTCTGTATAAAATATTGTTCCGATTTGTCCAGCATTTCTCCGAGCTTGTAGAAGAAATCGTATGTGGCGTGTTTCTCTTCTGCCCTCTTTGTTGTACCGATAAATATTTTATTGATCATCAGAAAAAAAGAAATGATGAAAGCAAGTGCCATAAAAGAAAGGTTGATGGTTACCATTAGTTCGATCAGAGTAAAACCTTTTTCGTCTTTTATCAATTTCATTTCTTTATGTCTGCCGAAAGTTTAACAAGCTCTTTTGGGTCTTGAACCGTTGTAACAACAACCTCGACTCTATTAAACCTTCCCATGCCGGTAATTTTTCGTTCGATTGATAAATTCTTATTCTCGTTTGTGTAGGCAGTATCTGTAAATATTTTTTTATTTATCGAATTAACGATTTCATTGTTTGCAAGGTAAAGCGCTTCATTCCTTAATAATATTTTGGGATTGGAAAAAAAATTTTTGTAAACCATAGCCGAAAGAACGATCAGAACACCGAGCAAGCCGATACTCACGAGTGTTTCAATTAATGTGTAGCCCGATTGGTCTTTCAGTATTCCCATGTTTCCTTAAGTATTTCCAGCTTGGGAGATTTCGTAAAACCAACCGGTATTAAAAATAATTCATCCAGTTTCTTCCGGTTGATGTTCAGATTAACAAGCCAGTTTATGTATTGAGTCGGTTTTTTGTAAAACATTATGTTATACGTGTACAGAGTCCCGGTCACACTCGATGAGAGTTCAACATTATTTTCACTGTAAATCAATCCCTGAATTTTGCTTTTATCGTCAATCAAAATCCTGCTCTTGTTTTTGTTTGATGCAGCATCCGAAGCCAATAACATTATTGTACCGTTTATTCTGCTCTCGTTTATCGTGATTGCACTTCTTTGTTTTGCCGTATCTTCAGGCTCAACATACAAACACAATATCGAAGGGAAATTCATCACCGCATTTTCACATTCGATTTCCTTTTGGGAAATGAACTGAACATTTTTACAAAGTACGTTTCCGCCGATCTTTATTTTACTTTTTGCCGACACTAATAAATTTTCTATCACGGCTTCGGCATTTATTGTTAAAGTCGAATCGCAGTAAATCTCAAAATCAACATCGGTTACTGTTTTCGTTTCGACAGTTGTTTTACCGCTCACAAATATTTGTTTTGTTTTTTTGTTGCTGGTTAAACTGCCCGTTAATGTCAAATCACCGTTAATAAATAACTGCGACGCGGTATCGTTCCGAGCAAGAAAATATTTATCAATTGTTACGTTCTCGTCAAATATTTTGACTGCGCTTGTTATATTATCGTGCGCGTTGAAAATTTCATTTGTCAATACGCTGTCGTTGAACAATTTCGGAAATATTTTTTCCGATGCTTTAACGATTCCTTCGTGATAATTTTCGCGTACCTGACCAACACCGAATATTTTTCCTTTTGTAACTTTATCAGTAGTGCCGAGAATATTGCCTACAATTTTTGTACTGCCGGCAACCACTGCATTTAAACCTGGTCTTGAAATTACAACTGCATTATCAAAAGGGTCTTCTGCTTTTTCGGCAAGCAAGCAAGTTACCGCAGATGAATCGGTTTTATTTTTTGACTTTGCCGTTAAGCTGTAATAAAATCCTTTTTGCCTGCAGTTAAGCAGAACCTCTGTTGAATCAACCAAAAATATTTGCTCTTCGCTGAGATCGATTTTCTCTTTTGCAATGAACTGCTGGACAGCAGAGTAGCAAGCCAGATCGAGTTTCTTTTTGTTCTGTTTACGTATCTCGTATTTGTTGTAGATGTAAAAGAAATTTATTGTTAACACCAACAAAGTTGTAACAAGCAAAAACGTAACAAGTAAGTAAGGCAGCGCATAACC
Source organism: Ignavibacteriales bacterium (assembly GCA_016177735.1). Lineage (GTDB taxonomy): Bacteria > Bacteroidota > Ignavibacteria > Ignavibacteriales > Melioribacteraceae > DYJK01. Next base: position 71,515 of record JACOUS010000014.1, read on the forward strand.
GGATTCGTCTTTAACTATTTTTGGCAAAAGATTCCGCGTTTTTTTAGACAAAGATATTTTGCTCCGCAAGAATTGTCATGTGTATGTGTACACATTTAAACACATTTTTCTTGTATGTATTCCTACACATTTAGAGGAGTGTTTATCTTTTTATTGTAGGGACAATGCGAATTTTCTTAATTCCTGCATACTCTCAAAATCTAGTTTTTCTTTGATGTGCTGTAAATGATTTTCAACTGTTCTTTTATCAACATAAATTTTACTTGCAATTTCTTGATTTGGTAGCCCTTCCGATAAAAAAGACAACACTTCTCTTTCCCTTCGTGTTAATCCATGGTTTATCTGGGTAATCTGATTAGTAACAGCGAAGATATCTGGGTTAATAGTGTTAACCGCGCTTGGTATTTCAATCTTACTATTTGATATGTTTGTTGGTCTATTAAATCTGATATACCGAAAGAAACCGTTTTCTGTTTTTAGCAGAATTCTACCTTTATTTAAAAAGGTGATATTGATTTTTTTTATCGGACCCCAAATAGAAAGCAAGAAGAGGATGGTAATATTAATTGATAAGATTAATGGGTATAAACGCACATATATATTTACAGCTTCTTGGTATAATAACATCCCCGTACCAGTTAGAACTGCCTCCAATAATAATAATAAATGATAAGCAGAAACGTATCCTTTACCATTCTCTTTCACTTCTATCAGCATAAGCTCAAACAATTCTATTGAGACAAAAACAAAAGCAAGTACATTAGAGATAACTGTAACAATTACTTCGATGTCGAAATGGAGCATTGATAGCACAATAATTGTTCCCAAAAATAATTTCGACCTTAGCTTATCTGATGGATAGGCAAATAAAATGAAGAGCGTTACAATAGATTGATGAGTAATATTAGGAATACTTATAGGGAAAAATTTTTTTATAATTACAAATACCGGATCAAGAGCAGCTAAAACATATAAATAGTAAAAGAAACGATGGTGAAGAAATTTTTTTGCCGCGAAAAAACTGGTAATTAAGTAAACAATAAAAAGAATCCAATTAATAGGCATTTTACCCTCCTGATTAAGTAAGAGAATTTTTGGCTTTTACAAATCAGCAATAAAAGTTTGGTACAAAATTATTGAATAGTACAAAATAGAATTAGCCTATAATTTTTATATTGATTTGTATTCCAAATTACCTTTTGTAAAAGCTAAACCTGATGTCTCATTTTTTTTCTTTAGTATTCAAGGGGTCAATAGCAGTGCGTTCTGATATGATGATTGAAGTTTTTTATGGGAAATACTAAAAGGTTCATAACAATTGATTAATACTTCACTAAGCAAAGACTATTTTCAAACAATTTTCTCCACCACAAACAAATCCATAAACTGGGCGCCGAATGCAAGCGATGGTGTGTACGTTCCCGGTTTTACTTCATCATTTAAAATTCGTGCTGCACATTCGGCAGCACCTTTTGCAGTTAAGTTATATCCTTCCATCACTTGATAAACTTCTTCAAGCATTTCACCTTTTTCATTTTCTATTCTGCCCCAAATGAATGTTTCGGCTGCATCGCGGCTTTGTTTATCCGGTCCGGTAAAATTTCTGCTGATAAAGTTTTGTACCAATCTTTTTACAAATGGAATTTTTAAAAGCTTTGCAAAGAGCAGTAAAAAATTTCTAAACGTAATCACGATTTTCGGCAAGCCGAGATAAACTTCTACATTCGGTATGCCGGTTGAGATGTACGATGTAAAAATATCTCCCCATGGAATTGAAATACCGGTAAAAGAAAAATCATCCCTATTAATTTTTATTGTGTATTCTCCAATCGGCGATTCAATAATTTTTCCGTCTCTTCTGATTCTTCCACTGCCGTTCAGGAAATCAAGAGTTGTAAGCCAGGTACCGCGCGAGATTTTTCCTTTTTTATTCAGCAGACCGAGTTTCAAATATTTTGCATCCGGCATCTGTTCGCTCAAACGTTTTGCAAGGCAGTCGGTTGGAATAATATCGAATCCAACACTTGGCAAAATCACAATTCCTTTTTCTTTTGCTTGCCGATCGCATCCAAACGCATAAGCATGAACCGGCATTTCCCCGGTGATATCGAGATAGTTTATTTGTGTTTGCAGACATGCATCGATCATGTCTTTAGCCGTGTTCTTAAATGGTCCGGCACAATTGAGAACGGTATGAATATCTTTCAACGAAGAGATTGTTTTTGCCTCATCATTTAAGACGAATATTCTGTGCTCACATGAAAATTTTTCAGCAATAATTTTAACGGCTTGTTCATTTCTTCCGGCGAGAACAGGTTTTATTTTTCTTGCAATCAGTTCCTCGATAATTAATTGAGCAGAGTAACCGTTGGCTCCGTAAATCATTAATTTTTTTTTTGATGATTCCATTTGCCCTCAGCAATAAAAGATTCAGTTATGATTGGTATTAATTCCCTTCTCATTTGATCTTACTCTTACTCGTGCTCTTGTTTTTCGATAAAATCAAGATTAAGGTACTGTAATAAGAACGTGAGTATTAGCAAGAAAAATATCTTCGTAAATAAATTAACACTTACTTGTTTCTTTTTACAAATACAATTTTAGGAAGGTTATGATTGTGTGAATTTTTGTTGGACGAAATTGTCATTACAAAGTAGATTGTAATTAATGCAATCCCGAAAAGGAAGGAGAATAATTCTTTGTAGCTGAGATCCGAAAAGATAAAACTGCCGGAAAAAATTCCTACCAAAAGAAGAATTAACGGCAAGCCGTAAAGATTAAACGATGTTTTCAAAAGCGTCTTGCCGTGTATTTCAATTCGTACTTGATCGCCGATTGCCGCGCCGAACGGATCGATTGCCCTCACTAGATTCAAGTTATCTTTTTGAGGTTTGCAAATAATTTTTGCCGAGCACTCTTCGCAGTTACCGCTTTGCTGAATCGATACTTCGGCAATTCCGTTCGCAGAAGCAAAAACAATTCCTTCTTCAACTAAAACTTCGTCTCTCATCAATTAACCGGAATTTCTTTTCCGTTGAGATATTTAATTGCGCCGGTGCTGCATTTTTCAAAAGGAATTTTCGACACATCGAGTTTATCATAATTGATGACACCGAGATTATTTATCATCTCAATTCCGCCGTCGGATTTGCGCGCGCATATTCCGCATCCGATGCACGAAACAGAACAGACTTCTTTTGCACGTTTCGGGTCATCCTGATTTTTACAGAACAGAAAAACATCTCGATCTGCCGGATGCATTTCAATAATATTTCTCGGACACGCTTTCGCACACAAGCCGCAGCCGGTACACAATTCTTCGATTACTTCGGGCAGATCATTTTCATTCATAATCATTGCACCGAACGGACAAGCTGAAACACAATCGCCGCCGCCGAGGCATCCGTAAAAACAAAGTTTATCACCGCCCGAAACAAGCGACGCAACTTTACAACTCACCGGTCCGTAATAATCTGCAGATTTTTTCACGGCTTCTTTGCTACCGCCGCCGCATAAAATTTTTGGAATCATTTTTACAGACTCGCCGGCTTCAACGCCGAGTATTTGTGCAATAATTTGTGCCGTTTCATCTCCGCCGACCGGGCATCCGCCCGGGGAAACTTTTCCATCGACAACACGAACTGCAAAATCATAACAGCCGGCGCTTCCGCATCCGCCGCAGTTTGCGTTCGGGAGTACTTCATTAACTTGACCGATGAGAGGATTTTCTTCAACGCGTAATTTTTTATCTGCCAATGCCAAACCTCCCGCAAAAATAAATCCGAGTCCGCCCATAGTTGCAATTGCAATGATGATTGTAAATTCCATAATTACCTCGATAAATATTTTACGAAGCCGGATGATTGATGCACGGCTCCGGTTGTGTCAATTATAATTCCTTCAACGTCATTTAATTTTTCTATTAACTCGATTCCCTTTTCCGGACCGAGCACAAAAATTCCGGTTGAAAGCGCATCGGCTGTCAATGCATCATTGGCAATAATTGTAACCGATTCACATTCATCTGCCGGCATTCCGGTAACCGGATTAAAAATGTGTGTTATTCTCTTTCCGTTCTTTTTAAAATATTGTTCGTAATCTCCCGAAGTAGAAATTCCTTTCCCGATTGCGTTAACAACCCCAATCAATTCATTTTGCTTGCGCGGATGTTGAATGCCGACGCTCCACTTTCCGCGCATAAAAATTTCTCCGCCGACATTTATTAAATATTCTTTGATTCCATAGTTCGATAAAAGATTTGCAATGCGGTCTGCAGCGTAACCCGGCACACAAGCATTAAAACTGATTTTAACGTGCGAAGGTTTTACGAGAACGTCCGGTTCTTTTAGTTGAATATGTTTCCATCCAACTTTGCTCAACGCTTCTTGAATTTCTTTTTGTGAGGGCATGTGCGGGGATTTTTTTTCGAAGCCGATAATATCAATTAATTTTCCGATTGCCGGATCGAACGCACCGTTTGTTGACCGCCAGAGTTCATCGCATTTTTTCAACATGAAAAACATTTCGGCATCGACAATAATTTCGTCCGCTTCGGTGTTGTTTAATTTCCACATCGGATTGCCGGTCATGTAAGTTGAGAAGAGTGTGTCGAGTCTTCTCACTTCTGCAAATGAAGCTTCAATAGCTTTGTTTGCAGTAACCTCATTCACGCCGCGCACTTGAATTTCGACGGTACTGCCCATTGAAATTGTTGTGCGTTTAAAAATTTTATCGCTGCTGCAAGAAATAAATAATACGATTGATAATATGTACGTGAAATTTTTTTTCATGTTTTCCGTAGAGACGCAATATATCGCGTCTCAACATTTTTTGGGAGACGCCATGTATGGCGTTCTCTACTGTATTTTAAATCATCCCGGCGAAGCCCATAAAAGCAAGTGCAAGCAATCCGGCAGTAATTAATGTAATCGGTGCGCCACGGAATGCTTTCGGTACATCGGTTAATTCAAGTTCTTCCCGGATGCCAGACATGATAAACAATGCAAGCGTAAATCCGGCGCCGGCACCCAAACCAAATATAACACTTTGCATGAATGTATATTCCCGCATCGAAAGCAGAAGTGCCAAACCGAGAATTGCACAGTTGGTTGTAATCAACGGAAGAAAAATTCCAAGTGCACGGTACAACGGCTGACTCACTTTCTTTATCACCATTTCAACAAATTGTACGAGCGCCGCAATCACTAAAATGAAAGACGGTATCTGCAGAAATTCCATTTTATACGGAACCAAAATTAAAAAATACAACAGCCAGCTAACGATTGCAGTCAGCACCATTACAAAAGTAGTAGCCATACCCATCGAAAGTGCGGACGAAGTTTTATTCGATACGCCGATGAACGGGCAAATGCCGAGGAACATTGCTAGCACAAAATTATTTACAACCGCCGCCGAAATAAAAATTATTAACAAATCCATTTTATGCCTCCATTCCTTTTACTTCTACTTTTACTTCGGGCTTTCTAAACTTCGCAATCAATTCTTGCTGTTCAATTCTTTTTTTCCGTTCGAGATAAAAATTTGAGAAGCCCATCAACAATCCGAAAGTAAGAAACGCGCCGGCAGGCAAAATCATTACAACCAAAGGTTCAAATCCGTTTGGTAAAATTTGATAACCCAAAATTGTTCTGCTGCCCAGCAATTCTCTGATACTTCCCATAATAAGCAGAGCAAGTAAAAATCCGGCGCCGTTGCCCAATGCATCAAGTACCGATTTCCACGGAGAATTTTTTGATGCAAACGCTTCTGCTCTTCCGAGAATTATACAGTTCACGACAATCAACGGAACGAACGGACCGAGCGCTTTGCTCAGTTCGGGAAATTTTGCTTTCATCACCAAGTCTGCAATCGTAACAAATGCGGCAATGATAACGATGTACGCGGCAATTCTTACTTGATTCGGAATAAACTTTCTAACGAGCGAGATAAATAAACTTGAGAAGACCAAAACAAATGTTGTTGCAAGCGCCATCGCAATTCCATTCATCACAGAAACTGTTACTGCAAGTGTGGGGCATGTACCGAGAATCTGTTTAAATGTTGGATTAATTTCCCAGATGCCTTTGTAAAATTCATACCAGTTTGATTTTTGCTTGCTCATAGTTTGCCCCGTTCTTTTAGTTGGCGCGCTTTTGTTAACCCGGCATTAATAATTGCAACAACAGATTTGGAAGAAATTGTTGCGCCGGTAACTGTTTGTATCTCATTCGGCTTTTCGGGCGATTTCCCTTTTACCCATTCAATCTGCGGTGAAGTCTGCAAACCTTTAAACTGATTTCTGAAAGGGTCTTCAGTTACTTTTGTGCCGAGTCCGGGCGTTTCAACTTGTTCAAGAATTTCGAGAGAGGTGATGTTATTTAAATCTGCGCTCAATCCAATCATCAATCTAATTTTTCCTTGAAAGCCGTTCCCCTCATAAGCCATCGAGAAACCGGTTAGATTTTTATTTTCATCAAACACTTTATAAATCTCGAAACCGGCGCCGGCAACAGCTTCATAACTTTTTCCAGAAGGTTGAACAAGAAAAATTGCTTTCTCGGTTTCGGCTTTTTGATTCATTGCAATCAACGGAACAGCCCAGTCGCTCACTTCCGACAACAATCCTCCGGCAATAACGCCGATGATTGTTAATGTAGCAATCATGTGAATTACAGTTTTCATTTCGCCTCCCCAAAAATTGTTGGGCGCGTGTATCGGTTAATAATCGGCACAACGGAATTCATAATCAGTATCGCGTACATTACGCCTTCGGGCAATCCGCCGAAAATTCTAATCAAAACAATTATGAATGCAATTCCGAAACCGAAGATGTACATTCCTTTTGAAGTGAGCGGCGACGTTACCCAATCTGTTGCCATGAAAAATGTTCCGAATAAAAATCCGCCGGCAAATAATTGAAAAAGCGGGTTCGGATATTTTGCCGGATCAATCACCCAAAAAATTCCGCCGAAGATCAGCACTCCCAAAATCATTGCGATCGGGATGCGGTAATTCACAATGCCGATTGCAATCAAAAAGATTCCGCCAATTAAAATTGCTATTGCTGATGTTTCGCCGATTGAGCCGCCGATATTTCCCAAAAACATCGGCTGAATCTCTGCGAACACTTTATCGAATTTGTATGCGGCAAGCGGAGTTGCGCTTGTTACCGAATCGACTGCAAAATTCGGTTTCGCCCACGTTGTCATCGCAACCGGAAATGCAGCTTGAAGAAATGCACGACCGGCAAGTGCCGGATTAAAAATGTTGTAACCGAGTCCGCCGAAAATTTCTTTGCCGATTGCAATTGAAAAGACAGCACCGATTGCCGCTGCCGAAAGCGAAAAATTCGGAGGCAGAATTAATCCGAGTAAAATTCCGGTGATGACTGCACTTCCGTCATCAACTGTAATTTTTTTCTTCCTAAATTTTTTGATAGCAAATTCAGTCCCGGCACAAAAGACAACACTCGTCAAAACAATTAATAATTGATACGGACCAAAAAACAGAACGGCGGAAATCAAAGCCGGAATAAGCGCAAGTACAACAAACCACATTGCATGTTTTGTTGACCACCGCGAATGAATGTGCGGTGAACTTGAAAGTTCTAATTTGTAAGCCGGATTAACAGTAATAGTTTCCATTAGTAAGTTCTACTTTTATTAAGAAAGTTTTCTATTTTTTTTTTTGCTTCTGGCTCTTACTCATATTAATTGATTTTTATTATTATGCTTGAAGGATTGATTAGTCCATAAATGGTTCCAGCCGCAGCACCAGCCAATGTTGAGTATAATAAAAAATATACATCACCTTGAGGAGCGCTGCCGCCGATATCTTTCAATTGCCCAACTAAGCCAATTCCTCCTCCAATCAATGAGCCGAACAGAAAGCCATCGAATGCCCCTTTCGACATTTGAGGGAAAGTGATTGTAGATATGTTTTGTGTTTTTTTTATGATAATTAGATTTGTTGAGTTATCTGTAAAACTCGTTGTATCAACATCGATTTTTAGTTCTCTTCCTTTATATTTTTCTTTATTAATAGTTTCAATGAGTAAATCATTTTGTCCTTTACTTATTTTCTCGACTCTACTATAAAACTCAATTTCATTTTCACCACTATACCTTGTAACTGTATGAGTACAACCACAAATGGATAATGATATTACGAATACTGATAACAATATTTTTTTCATAATACCCTCCACTAATTGATGTTTGTTTTAATGCCCTATCTAATTATAACCGATTATTCCCAGCATTACTTATTATCCAGTTTATATATAACTTGCTGCTCATTCCCGTTAAAATGCACCGGGCATGAGTAAGATTTTATACCGTTTGTCTTTCCCTTTGCAAAGTCATCACCCGTTGTTTTCCAAAACGGATCCACTGCACAAGCGGTATGTTTGCCGGACAAGTGTACGTACATGTTCCGCATTCCATGCAGACAGTGATATCAAGTTGTTCGGCTTCTTCAAATTTTTCGAGCGATGATAAACGCGCAAGTTTTGTCGGTATCAAATTCAACGGGCATGCATCAACACATTTTCCGCAGCGGAGACACGGGGTCTGTTTGTTATCGTTAATTTCTTTTTCGGTGAGTACCAAAATGCCCGATGTTGCTTTCATAACCGGCGCGGAAAAATCATATTGCGCAATACCCATCATCGGTCCGCCAACTACAACTTTAACCGCATCGTCTTTTACACCGCCGCAAAAATCCAAAATATCACCCAGTGGAGTGCCGACATTTGCAATTACATTTTTCGGATTATTAATTCCAAATCCCGAAACAGTGATTGCAGAAGTAAGCTGCGGTTCGCCTTTCACAACAGCATCGTGAATTGCAATAGCAGTTCCGATATTTTGGATAACCGCACCAACATCAAACGGAAGTTTGCCCGGAGGAACTTCTCTTCCGGTAACAGCTTTGATCAACATTTTTTCCGCACCTTGCGGATATTTTGTTTTAAGAACTTCCACAGAAATGTTGGAATATTTTTTTACCGCCTCGCGTAACTTTTCGATTGCTTCGGGCTTGTTGTCTTCAACCCCGATTGCACCTTTTTCAACGCCGGCAGCTTTCATAATCAAACGAAGTCCCGAAACAACATCATCGGTTCTTTCGATCATGAAACGATAATCACGTGTAAGATACGGTTCGCATTCGCATCCATTTAAAATTACCACATCAACTTTTTTCTCTTTCGGCGGATTTAACTTCACATAAGTAGGAAACGCCGCTCCGCCTTGTCCAACAATTCCGGCGGTTTTCACTCTTTCAATAATTTCTTCCGCCGTTACATTTTCAGAATCGAGCGGAGGCATTTTAACAAATTCGCTTACGCCGTTTGTCTCGATTACAATTGCATCTTTCGGAAATCCGGAAACATTTTCCGAAGCGGTAATCTTCGTAACTTTTCCGGAAACCGGGCTGTGCACCGGCGAAGAAATAAAACCGTTCTGCTCGGCAATAATTTCGCCGGCTTTAACTTCGCTTCCTTTTTTAACAATTGGTTTTGCCGGTTTGCCGAGATGCTGGTTGAGAGAAACAATTACAACTTTTGGAACCGGCATCGTTTCGAATGAAAGATTTTCGGTTAATGATTTGTTTTCGGTAGGATGAACACCGCCGTTAAAACTTTTGGTATGATTTAATAGGAACATAGTTTGTCCGCTTTTTAAAAACAGATTCACTACGAAGTCATATTTTATGCCAGATAAAAGCCGGACAAATATTTCACATTACTATCAAAGAATGATGTTTTGCACTTTAAAGCGGAAACAAATAAGCTAATCGGAGTGGATATTTTTTTTCACTTTTCAAAAGTGAAAAGATTTATTTGGAAGTGAGAAATAGCGGATAGTCAGTATTCAATAATTTACTGCTTGCACTGCAAAATTGTTTTCAAAATTCTTTTGATGACTATTTCCGTTAGTGCCAATCAAGTTTAGATTAACATCTATTTGAGCGCCGTCGATATCAATGAAAAAAATTCCGGCTTCTTGTTTAGAATCATTTTCAACCGAAGCGCCGGCATTCAAAAATTTTATTCCCTTCCGGAAAATACTCTTTTAATTCGTGGCTGTGCCCGTGCAAAACGAGTCCTACTTTGTTATCATGAAAAAGCTTAAAGAGCTTTTTCTTTTTGCGGAGTTTCATTGTAAAGCTTTCTATTTTATTCCAGAGGGTGCTCTCCGAACTTTTTGCTTGAACTTCACTTTTACAAAAATGATGGTGAATGAGCACAATCTTCATTTTATCGATAAAACATTTCTCGCTGAAAATTTTTTGTAAACCGACCATCTGATTTTTTGAAACATGTCCGTTGGATGCAAAAGGATTTTTTAGTTTGGAATATTCATCAATAGAATTAACGCCGATCAAAACAACATCGTCTATCTCTTTTGCAAACGGAAACATTTCTTCCTTGTGCGGTATAAAAGTATTTTCAAAAAGTTCTTCAAAATATTTTACGAAGTTTTCAACTTTTTGACGGTAGTTCGTGTTTAGGCATTTTGAGGGGAAGTTTACAACATCATGCGCAGTCTGAACTCCTCCGAAAATATCGTGGTTTCCGATAACCATGGAAACGCGTTCCGCCGAAAGGAGTCCGAACGACTGGAGTGTTTTTCTGAAAATAAAAAAATCTTGTTCTTGTGCATTATCGGAAATATCGCCGGTTATTACAATGTGGTCTGCACCGGAATCGAGTGCGTGCTTTAATAATTTTTTCGTCTTAACAATATTGTTCCTTTTGAATTTTGAACAAATATGCAAGTCGGAGATGTGAGCAAGTCTCATGTAGAATCCGGTGATATTGATATTCTAAAAATAATTTCCAATTATTAAGCAGAGATAAAATGAATGTTAACATTATATTAAGAACAGCAGTGTCTTCGTTAATCAGTTCTTAATAATAATTTAACTTCATATCCGTTCTGCATCGAGGGTTTAAAAAATATTTTTTTATAATTTTATTAACTCCATAAACAAAGTTGAGAGCTATGCGGAAAAAGAAAGTTCTTTTTATTGGGGGTTCGGTCAATCAGACTTCAATGATGTACCAGATTTCACAATACCTTAATGATTGCGAATGCTGGTTTTCTCCATACTACGGCGACGGTTATATTGATTTTCTTGCCGGGAAAGGATATCTCGATTTCAGTATTCTCGGCGGCGAATTCAAAAGACGCACCGAAGAGTATCTCAAAAACAATCACTTAAAAATTGATTATAAAGGCACACGCAATAACTACGATCTTGTTTTCACCGGTTCGGATTTAATTGTTCCAAAAAATATCAGAAATAAAAAAGTCATTCTCGTTCAGGAAGGAATGACCGATCCGGAAAACTTTCTAACATTTCTTGTAAGAAATTTTAATCTGCCGCGGTGGCTCGCAAGCACGTCAACTACGGGGATGTCAAATCAATACGATCTTTTCTGTGTTGCTTCGGAAGGTTACAAGGATTTATTCTCTAAAAAAGGTGCAAGGTCAAACCGCATTCTCGTTACCGGAATTCCGAATTTTGATAATGCAAAACAATATCTCGCAAATAATTTTTCTCATAAAAATTTCGTGCTTGTGGCAACTTCGGATGCGCGGGAAACCTTCAAGTACGAAAACAGAAAAAAGTTTATTAAGGAATGTGTAAAAATTGCAAAAGGCAGACAGTTGATCTTCAAGCTTCACCCGAATGAAAATGTTGAAAGAGCTGTTAAAGAAATAAATAAATATGCGCCGGGTGCTTTGGCTTTTCATAACAGCAACATAAACCACATGATTGCCAATTGCGATGTACTGATCACAAAATATTCATCGGTAGTTTATATCGGAATGGCGCTCGGCAAAGAAGTGCATTCGGCTTTCAAGCTGGAAGAATTACAAGAACTTACTCCGATACAAAACAACGGAACGTCTGCAGAAAGAATTGCAAGTGCAGCGGCACATTTAATGGAATCGCCAAACGTTACTGTTGAAGAACTGCAAGAAGAAATCAGCGTTAAACATGTTATTTATTCCCGATAAGATTTTATGCCGACTATCAAAGTAGTTACAATAGTTCAAGCAAGAATGTCTTCCACGCGTCTGCCGGGAAAAGTTTTTCTGCCGGTTCTTGAAAAACCTTTGTTGGTTCGAATGCTTGAACGTGTTCGAAACGCAAAACTGATCGGCGAACTTGTTGTTGCCACTTCAACAAACAGCGATGATGATCAAATCGAAGAGCTTTGTTCGAAAGAAAATATAAAATGTTTCCGCGGACATTTGACCGATCTGCTCGACCGGCATTATCAAGCCGCAAAAAGATTTGATGCCGATGCCGTTGTAAAAATTCCTTCCGATTGCCCGTTGATCGATCCTAAAATTATCGACAAAGTTTTGCAATTCTATATTGATAATTCGGATCGTTTCGATTTTGTGAGCAACCTTCATCCGGCAACTTATCCAGACGGCAATGACGTTGAAATAATGTCATTCTCAGCAATTGAAAGAGCATGGGGAGAAGCCGTAAAAGATTTCGAACGCGAACACACTACCCCTTACATTTGGGAAAACCCCGATAAATTTAGAATTGGAAATGTTGTGTGGGAAACCGGACTCGATTTTTCTACAACTCAACGATGGACAATTGATTTTGAAGAAGATTATCTCTTCATCAAAAAAGTTTATGAAGAATTATATCCGCTCAACCCGAAATTCGATTTGAATGATATTCTGACTTTGCTGAAACAAAAACCGGATATTGCCGCAATCAACCAAAAATATCTCGGCAAGTACTGGTACGAAAAACATTTGAATGAACTGAACCACATAGAAGAATACAAAGTGAAGCACGAGGTACGATCCGCCGTAGGCGGAACGAAGTACGAAGAGTAATTTTGGATTTACGAAATACGATTTAATCGGTAAGTACGAATTTTAAAGCATGATTTTTAGATTTAGGAATTAGAGTATGCGCTTGATTCAATCATTAAAAAATCCAGAAACCAGTATCGAGCACCCGGAATCTAATATCAAGAAAGAAAACAACTAACCACCAACAACATACAACTAACAACTATGGCAAATAAAATAAGTTTAACGAATGATTATCCGGTCATTAAAAATTCGGACCAGCTTTATAACCGCGCGTTAGGATTAATTCCTTCCGTTACACAAACACTTGCAAAGGGACCCGGTCAATGGGTAAAAGGCGTTGCACCGAAATATCTTGTTAAAGGAAAAGGCTCGCATGTTTGGGATGCCGACGGCAATGAATATATCGATTACATGATGGCGGTCGGTCCTCTTTCGCTCGGCTATGCATATCCAAAAGTTGACGAGGCAATTAAAAAACAATTGGAAGACGGAATAACTTTTTCGATGATGCATCCGCTTGAAGTTGAAGTTGCAGAATTGATAAGCGGAATCATTCCGAATGCAGAAGCAGTCCGTTACAGCAAAACCGGTGCAGATGCAACAAGCGCGGCAGTGCGGCTTGCACGCGCCTACACGGGCAAAAATAAAATTTTATGCTGCGGCTACCACGGCTGGCATGATTGGTACATCGCAGTTACGGCAAGAAATCTTGGAATACCCGAAGCAGTGCAGGCAATATCGTTCACGTTCAATTACAACGATATTGATTCGGTAAAAAATTCTATTGATGACGACGTTGCAGCAGTAATTCTAGAGCCGGTTGTTTTCCAGGAACCGAAAAATAATTTCTTGCAGAAGCTTGCGGAACTTTGCGAACAAAAAAATGTCGTGCTGATCTTTGATGAAATGTGGACCGGATTTAGAATGGCAGTCGGCGGTGCACAAGAATATTTTGGTATCACTCCCGATCTCGCAACATACTCGAAGGCGGTTGCCAACGGAATGCCGATTTCAATTCTCACCGGCAAAAGAAAAATTATGAATCTCGCAAACGAAGATATTTTCTTCTACACAACATTCGGCGGAGAAGCACTTTCGCTTGCTGCAGTAAAAGCTACAATTGATGAACTCCGCGAAAAAAATGTTCCGAAGTATTTGAACGAACAAGGGAAAAAATTAAAAGACGGTTACAACTCGATTGCACAAAAACTCGGAATGGATTATACAAAAGCAATCGGTTACAACTGGCGTTCGATGGCAGCGTTTGATGAGAAAGCCGGCGACCCGCTCGTTCAAAAATCTTTGATGCAGCAAGAGATGATTAAACGCGGTGTGCTCTGGCAAGGATTCCATAATATGTCTTTCTCGCACTCCGATGCAGATGCTGATTATACTTTGCAAGCTTTGGAAGAATCTCTTTCCGTTTTGAAAAAAGCTGTCGATGAAAATAAATTGAAAGAAATGCTGCGCGGCGAACCGGTTCAACCGGTATTCAGAAAAGTTGACAACTTCAATATGAAGCCGGTAAAAAAATAATGCAGAATGATGAATGTAGAATACAGAAAGAATCATTAAGGAAATTTTGTAAATGGAATTATTCAGCTTAAAAAATAAAACAGCAATTGTAACCGGTGCTCTGGGATTAATCGGAAAAGAACATTGCAGAGCATTAAGTGAAGCCGGCGCAAACATTGTTGCGGCAGATATAGATGAATTAAAATGTGTTGAATTTGTAAAAACTTTGGAAACGGAATCTATTGGAGCGGTGCTCGATGTTACGAATCCCGATTCAATAAAAAAATTACGCGATCATGTTCTTGAAAAGTTTGGACACATTGATATACTTGTGAACAATGCGGCAATTAATGATATGTTCGAAAATCCGAAAGCGGCAAGCGAGCAATCTAAGTTTGAAAATTATCCGCTCGAACTCTGGCAAAAATCTATCGATGTGAATTTGACAGGTGTGTTTCTCTGCTCGCAAATTCTCGGTTACGAAATGGCAAAACAAAAATCGGGAAGCATAATTAACATTGCATCAACTTACGGAATTACTGCGCCCGATCAATCGCTTTACATAAAAGAAGACGGGACACAATCTTTTTACAAACCGCCGGCATATTCTGCTGCGAAAGGTGCAGTGATAATGTTTACGCGTTACCTTGCATCCTATTGGGGCAAAGACGGCGTGCGTGTTAATACTTTAACTCCGGGCGGAGTAGAAAATTCTCAAAATGAGTTTTTCATTCAAAAATATTCTGCTAAAACTCCGCTTGGCAGAATGGCAAAACCAAACGATTACAAAGGTGCATTAATTTTTCTTGCGAGCGATGCATCAAGTTATATGACCGGCGCAAACCTTGTGGTTGACGGCGGCTGGACGGCTTGGTGAACAAACTCTGAGTGAAGCGAAGAGTCCTATACTAAAAACGTAACGAGATTTGTTTTTTGTAATCCACGCTTTCATAACTATGAAGAACTTTTTGTGTTCTTTTTTCGTGAAAAAAAAAATTGTACCACGACCTAAAGAGTCTATGGTAAAAACTCTCTGCGCACTCAGCGCCACTCCACAAACTCTGCGCTTGCCAGCCGCCTTTTGGCGGGGTTAAAATCCGCCGCCGCGGATTTCACGCAAAGAATGTGCAAAGGTCGCAAAGAGAAAATAAATAAAAATTTTAGCTACTCTGACCAAGATATTTTAATTACAACAAGGTGAACAATGTCGAAAAAAAAATTATCCAAAAAAGAAATTTTGAAGAGAGCATCAAAAATTAAATTTGTGTTGACCGATGTTGACGGCGTTTTAACGGATACCGGCGTTTACTACTCGGCAAAAGGTGAAGAGTTGAAAAGATATTCGATACGTGACGGAATGGGTGTTGAACGGCTCCGCAAGTTAGTAGGTGTTGAAACCGGAATAATGACAAAAGAAAACACGGACGTTGTGAGAAGCAGAGCGGCAAAACTAAAAATCGAAGAACTGCATCTCGGCATTTTGGAAAAAGAAAAAACTTTGGAAGAAATCATTTCGAGAAAAAATATCTCTGCAAAAGAAATTGCTTTTATAGGTGATGATACAAACGATGTTGAAATAATGAAGAACGTCGGTTTGAGTGCTTGCCCGAACGATGCAACAAAGTTCGCAAAAAAAGTTGCAGACATTATTGTTGAAAGCGGCGGCGGCAACGGTGCGTTTCGTGATCTCGCTGAAATAATCATCGAAGCAAAACTGCAAAAACAAAAAATTAAAAAGGAAGACAAATGAAACCAGCAAAAGTAAAAGCCGGAAATCGTTTCATCGGAGATGGAGAACCCGTTTATATTATTGCTGAAATAGGAATAAATCACAACGGCTCAGTCGAGCTTGCAAAAAAATTAATTGACGGCGCCGTATTCGCCGGATGCGATGCCGTAAAATTTCAGAAACGAACTCCCGAACTTTGCGTTCCGCGCGATCAATGGGATATCGAACGCGACACCCCGTGGGGTAGAATCACTTATCTCGAATACCGCCACAAAGTTGAATTCGGATACGATGAATACAAAGAGATCGACAACTACTGCAGACAAAAAGGAATTGATTGGTTTGCTTCGCCGTGGGATGAAGCTGCACTCGATTTCCTTGAACAGTTTGATCCCGTTCTTTATAAAATCGCATCCGCTTCTTTAACGGATGATGATCTGTTGAAAAAAATGAAAGATTCCAGCAGACCGATAATGTTGTCAACCGGTATGTCATCTTTGGAAGAAGTTGAACAAGCGGTAAAACTACTTGGCGAAGAGAATTTGATGATTGCACAATCAACCTCAACTTATCCGTGTAAATTGGATCAACTAAATCTAAAAGTAATCAGTTCATACAAAGAAAAGTTTCCGAAAGTGCCGGTCGGTTATTCTGGTCATGAAGTAGGACTTGCGCCGACACTTGCTGCTGTAGCGCTTGGCGCCGCTTTTGTTGAACGGCATATTACTTTGGACCGCGCAATGTGGGGAACCGATCAAGCCGCTTCGGTTGAAATCGGCGGGATGTTCCGATTGGTAAAAGATATTCGCGATATTGAAAAAGCTTTGGGCGACGGAATGAAAAAAGTTTACGATAGCGAGTTCGGAAATATCAAAAAACTTAGAAGAGCAAAAAAGGAAGTCCCCGTTTAATTCATTTCCGGCAAAGTGCTGAGGGCAAAGAAGAAAGAGTAATTAATGATTGATGCTGTTGCAAATTTTATTTTAAATCTCGAACCGTATGCAAAAATTTCTTATTCGATAATTATCGGTTCTGCTTTTCTGTTTATTATTCTCGAAAGAATTTTTCCGTACAACAAAGGACAACGAATTTTGCGCGAAGGTTTTTTTGATGACCTCGCACTTTATACTATTGCGCAGAGTTACATACTCGGAATTTTTATTTTCACTTACTTCATCAACATAATTGATAACGCAACCGGACTCTCGCGTTTAAAAATTTTTGAACATGTTCCGATCTGGCTTCAGCTTGTTATCTTCACTGTTACACATGATTTTTATATTTATTGGATGCACCGCTGGATGCACAAGAACAAATTCTTGTGGCGGCTTCATGAAGCACACCACTCGCCCAAGAAAGTTGATTGGCTTTCCGGCTCGCGCTCGCATGCATTCGAAATATTGATTAATCAAACAGTAGAATTTTTGCCGATTGTTCTTCTCGGCGCTCCGCCCGAAGTTGCGGCGTACAAAGGTGTTATTAGTGCCGTGTGGGGAATGTATATTCACTCCAACTTAAATGTGCAGACCGGCAAATTGCAGTTATTAATTAACGGACCGGAGATGCACCGGATTCATCACACAACCGGCAAAGGGCGCAACAGAAATTTTGCAACCAAGTTTGCTGTTTGGGATTGGCTTTTCAACTCGGCGTTCATTCCCGAAGAGAAAGCAAATGAATACGGATTAAAAACTTTTTTCCCCACACATTTCTTCATGCAGTTTGTGTATGCCTTCCGGAGCTTTAAAAAATCCTGACATGTAATTCTGAGCACAGCGAAGAATCCCCTACCCTTCTAAGTTAGAGATTCTTCTACCCTTTCTTAAAAATATTTTTTCGTCCAGCTAAGAATCTCAAATTAAACATGCAGCAAATATTAAATTGCTTCCGTACTATTCATAGACTCTCCCATAGGTATGCCTACGGCATTCGCTTCGCTCAGAGTTAAAGGCCGATTATCGTTTTATTTTTCGGGTATCTCACCGAATAAACAAGTTTCTTCGCTTCGGATTTGTTACCGTCAAGACTGACATTCCATTTTATCTTTCCGTCTTCGCTTGTGTAAATTCCGTTGGAACGATCGAGAAGTTCTATTTCTATCTCCTCGTTTTTGGAAATCGGGATTTGTTCTTCAACTAAAATTTTCACCGGAATGTTTTTGTTATTCTTGATCTTAATTTCATATCCAAAAATTCTTTCGACGTCATTGCTCAAAAATTTCTGTTCGGTAAAATCTTTCAGCGTTTCTTTTGTTACGGAAATATTCCGGTCGCTTCCGAGTGAAATTGTTAACGTATCTTTGGATGTGAACGGATTAATAAACGATTGCCCAACGTAAGAATTTTCAAAATAGATATGTGTTTGCCCCGGAAGAAGATTCAAGTTGTTCCACTCGGTTAAATAAGCAACAAGAAAAGCGTTGTTGTCAAATTTCGGCGCGGCATAATATTCATAGCTTGCTTTCAATGTATAATCTTGAATTACTGCCGCGTGCTGTTTGCCATCCGAAGGAATTGTGTATTTAATAGATGGGGTAAACTCAACCGATAATTGTTTTTGTTCAACATCAACAGCGAGGGAATAATCAACAGCATCTTCCTCTTTTGCAGCACCTTCTATCTGCATTGGAGACACTGTTATAGATTGCGGTACGTCTCCCCTTGCGCCCTTACGAAGTGAATTTCTTTCAAAATCGATGAACCAAGGATACAAATCGGGTTTGGTATTATTCTGCCACGGATTTCTTGTTGATAGAATAAGATTAACATCATCCCATTCCAAGCCGCAGTTCTGCCAAACATTTGCTCTGTAACTCAAACTTGCCGGTTGATCCAACTTTGCAACCCGAATATCATAAACCGGCGACCAGCCGGCTTGGTATGTGATGTACGAAAGATCAAATTCGAGTGTTGATTGATTTTTTGCAGAGACTGTTACAATTAATTCATTTGTAGGTTGATTCTGTTTGCTATTCAATTCTTCGAGTTGTTTCTTGATTCTATCAATCTCTTTTTCGGCTTTCTTTATCACATTGGTTAGCTGAAGTTGCTGTGATTTAATTTCGTTTAATCTTTTGTTGATGTATTCTGCCATCTTTTGTAGTTCTGCAACAGTAACTCCTTTGTCTTTACTGCCAATTGATTTGTTTGCTTGCAGAAGATCAATCTCCATTCTAAAGACATCCATTTCGTTTTTCTTCGCCATAACTTTTTGGTCAAGCATTTCAAGCGAATCTTCGAGCATAACAACTTTGGGAGATTTTTCTTGCGGACGCAGATAATCGAATCTTTGCACAACAGCTAAAATTACCGCATCGCCTTTTACGGAAGCATTAACGCTGTTAACATCAATCTTCTCTGCTAATCCGCTGAAAACTATATCGGTAATTCCTTTATCAACTTTTATTTTGGCATTATGAAATAATTCTGCTCCGTTTTGAAATACCTTTACACTGTTTAATCCCGGTTTGACCGATATTTCATTCGAAGCGAAAATTGAATTGAACAACAGAAGTGTTAACAGAAAAACAAAATTCTTTTTCATGGTCCCTCATTTATTTTATTCAAAGTTAACCAAACATTTCCTTATACATAAAAGAAAATTTTTCTGTTCCACTTTCGATTAGACCTTGCGTGTGAACTGCTTGCCGGTCTTGAAAGTTTCTACAGCCCTTTAGGTGGCGGTTCATCAACACGGCTTTCAAATCAAACCGGCTTTCTTTATTTTTACTTCCCGATTTGAACGGTATTCACCTCTTTCAAATACTATTCAAAAGTAAAGCTGTCATGTAAATGAAAAAATTATTAATAGAATTCCTAAAGAAACATTTTAACGACATAGTTGAAGACTGGTCTGCAAAACTTTTACATCTGTTGAAAGACAAGCTGACCGAAGCACAATTGATTACATATGCCGAGAACAGTTTAAATGCTTTCATCGATGTTATCGCTTCAAGTGATTACAGCAATGCCGATCAATATTTGATTGACATCTATACACTTTTTTCGAAAGCGAATCTCAATCTGCTTGAAGTAAGCCAGTTGTTTAGTGAGGGAAGGTTTGCTGTTTTAAATGCGATCGAAAAAGAGAACACGGGTAATTTTGATCCGGTGATACTGCTCGGTTACGTTGATGAAATTATCGAGCAAATTTATGCGCGGTACAGTCTGCTCCATCAAGAAACAAAGATGAAAGAGATTGAATACGACCGCGACCGTTTGGCTTCAAAACTTGAACTGAACCAGCTCTACTTAAAAAATATCCTCCACACTTCCGATTCCGCAATAATGATGGTTGACGAGAACGAAAAATTTATCGCATGGAATAAAGGCGCAGAAAAAATTTTCGGATACCCTGAAGAGGAAATACTCGGCAAACCTTCTTCATTTCTCCTTCCCCAGGGCGAAAAATATTTGGAAGAGTTGAAACTGATTCAAGAAATTGCAATCAACGATGACCAGCCGAGATATTTCGATACTGAACGCCGAACAAAAGACGGAAAAATATTAAGCGTGAAGTTGAGTGTTTCGAGACTTCCAAGTACCAGCGGTGAATATGTCGGCAGATCAATCATCATAAAAGATCACACCGAGTACAAAAAACTTCAAGCGCAGATTGATCAATCCGAAAAACTTGCAGTGATCGGGCAGCTTGCCGCCGGTGTTGCACACGAAATAGGAAATCCTCTTGCTTCAATTTCTTCACTCGTCCAAATTTTACAGAGAAAAAGCCAAGAGCCGTTTATAAGTGAACAGCTTTCCAACATCAAAGAAAACATTGACAGAATTACACGCATCGTTCGCGAGCTTGTAGATTTTTCGCGTCCGCCAAGTTACGAACTCGCCGTTCAGGATATTACCGACATTATCAAAACTGCACTCG
Source organism: Ignavibacteriales bacterium (assembly GCA_016177735.1). GTDB lineage: Bacteria > Bacteroidota > Ignavibacteria > Ignavibacteriales > Melioribacteraceae > DYJK01. The sequence goes on from JACOUS010000014.1 coordinate 92,503, forward strand.
GCATCGTGAAGTACGATAAGCGGATTCGCAAAGTAAAATTTGAAACCGATTTGCGCGACAACCTTCCAAAAATCAATATCGCCGCCGATCAGCTTCTGCAAGTTTTTGTGAACATATTGATAAACGCTCTCGATGCCATCGAAGGTAACGGAACAATTTCCGTGAAATCCGATTATGACAAAAAAAATGTTTATGTTGAGATGGCAGATAACGGCTGCGGTATGGATTCGGAAACATTAGAAAAAATATTCGATCCTTTCTTTACAACAAAAGAAGTTGGCAAAGGTACCGGCCTCGGTCTTTCGGTGAGTTACGGAATTATCAAAAGATTCAACGGCGAAATAAAAGTTGAAAGTACTTTGCAAAAAGGAAGTAAATTCACAATTACATTACCAATTGTACAAAATTAAAACGGAGTAAAAATGCCGGCTAAAATTTTAATTGCCGATGATGAAAAACCGATACGCGATTCATTGAAAATGGTTTTGGAAGAAGAAGGTTATCTAACCGATACAGCCGGTGACGGCGAAGAAGCGCTGCAAAAAATTCAATCGGGAAATTATGAAATCATAATTACAGATATTAAAATGCCGAAGGTTGACGGCATACAAGTTCTTGATACAGCATCAAAAATTTCTCCCGAATCATTTTTTATTATTATGACTGCGTATGCTTCCGTTAAAACCGCAATTGATGCTTTGCGGCACGGCGCTTACGATTATTTGATCAAACCGGTTGAATTTGATGATGTAATAATCCGCATCAAACATCTGCTCGAACACAAAAAGCTTGCGCTCGAGAACAAAACTCTCCGTCAAAGAATTTCTTCCGATGCCGGTTTCACCAACTTGATCGGCAAAAGCATGCCGATGAAAAAAGTTTTTGAAATTATTACTCAAGTTGCACCCACGAACAGCAACGTTCTTATTTCGGGCAAAAGCGGAACCGGTAAAGAACTTGTTGCAAAAGCAATTCATTACAACAGCAAAAGGAAAGACAAAATTTTCCTTCCGATAAACTGCGGAGCTATTTCCGAAAACTTAATTGAGAGCGAATTATTCGGGCACAAGAAAGGTGCTTTTACCGGTGCGGCAGACGACAAACAAGGCTTATTCAAAGTTGCAGACGGCGGCACACTATTTCTCGATGAGATCGGCGAACTTCCGCTCAACATGCAAGTTAAACTTCTGCGCGCAATCGAAGACCGCGAATTCATTCCGGTCGGCGGCATTAAACCGGTTAGTACAGATGTTAGAATAATCGCCGCAACAAATCAAAATCTTTTTGAGAGAACAAAAAGCGGAGAGTTCAGAGAAGATCTTTACTACCGTTTGAACGTAATTGAAATTAAACTGCCTACACTCAACGAAAGGAAAGAAGATATTCCGCTGCTTGTTAATCATTTCGTAGAAAAATACTCCAACGAGATGGGCAAAAAAATTGTCGGTGCAGATAATGAAACAATGAAGGTGCTGATGTCTCATGATTGGCGCGGCGGCGTTCGTGAGCTTGAAAATGTTATCGAGCGCGCAATTATTTTCTGCGGCAACGATATGCTTACATTAAATGATCTTGCCGATTATATAAAAGGCGCTGCGGTTGCTTTCGGCTTCCCGGATTCTTTGAAAGATGCTTTAAAGAATTTCGAACGAGAACATATTTTGAAAACAATTAAGAAGTTCGATTACGATAAAGAAGAAGCCGCCAAAGCGCTCGAGATCGGACTCTCGTCTCTCTACAGAAAAATGGACGAACTCGACATTCCCACTAAATCGCAAAAAGAAGAAGGTGCATAAGATTCCATCTTCACCAACGGAAACTTTTGCTCAGCGGCATATTTCTGTTTTTCTTATATTTGATCAAAATACTATTCGCCATAGAGGTTTATGAATAACAGCCAACCGCGCTTCGAACCGCTTGCGGAATTATGCAGCGGAGTGAAAGATATTTTTTTTATAAGCCTTAACAAAAACAGAACAATCAATTTTCACTCCGATAACGTTTCCTATATCACGGGTTACACTGTAAATGAAATTAATTCGCTGCCGGAAAAAATTCATTCGTTAATCGGCGAAGAATATCTGCCGGCTATAAAAAAAGAAATTGCAGATTTTGAAAGCGACAGTTCTAAAAACGGGATTGAATATTCTTACCGCATAACATCAAAAGACGGAAAGAGCATCTGGCTGAAAGAAATCCAAAATGTAACACGGGATTCCGAAGGCGAAATAATTCAAACAGATTCTATTTTTATAAATCTGACTCCCTCCAAAACAAAAGAAGCCGAATTGGAAAAAGCGTACGGTAAGTTAACCGAAATTAATGCCGCAAAAGATAAATTTATATCAATTATCTCTCACGATCTCCGCGCACCCTTTACAACGCTTCTCGGTTTTTCTGAAATACTGTTAAATGAAAAAGATATTTCAGAAGAAGAAAAGAACGAATACCTCCGTTACATTTACGATGCATCCAAGACACAGTTGAATTTAATAAACTGTCTTTTGGATTGGTCGCGTCTGCAAACCGGAAGAATTAAAGTCGAACCGGCACGGCTGAATGTTAAATCCGCAATTGCTATTGCAATTACTCCTTTAACCGGCGATGCCGTAAGAAAAAACATCGAAGTAAAGATTGATATCCCCGCAGATCTTTACATGAGCGCCGATGAAAGGCTCATCTCACAAGCCGTACTTACTTTGGTGAGCAACGCAATCAAATACACACCGGAAGGAAAAGAGGTTCTTATCTTTTCTCAAAGATTTAAAGCCGGAATGATCGAGCTTGTTGTTCGAGATGAAGGACTTGGCATAGCAGAAGAAAATCAAACCAAACTTTTCAGAATAGACCAAAAATTTTCTCTCGTCGGAACCAACGGCGAAAAAGGAAGCGGACTCGGACTCACTTTGATGAAAGAAATTATAGATAAACACGGCGGACAAGTTTGGTTCTACTCAAAAGTCGGCGAAGGAAGCGAGTTTCATTTCACCGTGCCCGAAGCAAAAAACATTGCACTAATTGTTGAAGATGAAATTCCGGTGCGCACTTTATATCAAAGAGCCATCGAAGCAGAAATGCCAAACTTTGAAGTTAAGACGGCTGATAACGGTTACGAAGCAATTAAAATGCTGAAAGATTTTATTCCGACAATAATTATTACCGATCATGACATGCCTTTGATGAACGGCATACAGCTGATCGAAGCTATTTATAAAAAAGAGAGCGGCAAAACAATTCCGGTTATTGTTGTTTCGGCAAAATTAAACGATGAGATAAACAGAAGTTACTCTAAACTTGGCGTTGATAAAATCATCCCGAAACCGGTTAATCTCGAAATACTCGTTGAAGCAATGAAAGAATGTTTGTACTAATTACTTTTTACTCATAGAAAAAATATGCAGAACTTGATTGTCATAAAAAGAAATTGGTACGCACTTTATACCAAGCCGCGTCATGAATTTAAAGCGAAGGAACAGCTTTCCGCGGTTTCGGTTGAACATTACCTTCCTACTTTCTTAAAAACAAAACAATGGAGCGATAGAAAGAAAAAAATTCTAGAGCCGCTTTTCAAAGGATACATTTTTATTTATGCAAATGAAAAAGAAAGGCTGACCTCGTTAGAGCAAACCGCCGTTGTCCGTACGATAAGTTTTAAAGGCAAACCGGCTGTTATTCCAGAATGGGAAATTGAAAACCTAAAAAAAGTTCTTTCGGAATCGCCCGAAGTAATTGTGAGTGAAAGAATTGAAACCGGCGCACATGTTAAAATAACATCGGGACCTTTCAACGGAGTTGAAGGCGTTGTTACCGAATACCAGAAAGATGAGAAATATCTTGCAGTATCGGTTGAACTTCTGCAAAGATCTGTTCTGGTAAAACTTCCAAAAGAAAGCGTTATCAAAATAAAAGAGAGTTGAATCTTTCCGCTTCAAAATATTTTTAATAACTTGGCAGTATAGAACACCAATGTTAAAATCATGATAGATCAAAAAAAATTAAATGAACTGACAACCGGCGAAGAATTTATCTCTTTCCTAATTGTTACCAAAAGTGAAGTTAAAACGGCAAAGAACGGGAAACTTTATCTGAATTTAGAAATGCGGGATCAATCTCTTTCCTTGCCGGCAAAAATGTGGGATAAAATTGACGATGTAAAAAATATTCTTAAAGAAGGAACGATAGTTAAAGTTGCCGGAACACTGGAAGAGTTTGCCGGCGCTCCGCAGATAAGAATTGATAAAATCCGCCCGGCAAAAGAAGACGATAACGTTAAGCCGGAAGATTTTCTCCCTAAATCGAAACGCCCGCTTAATGAAATGATTGATGAATTCAACAGAGTGATCAATTCGATTTCAAATCCGTACTTGAATCAATTATTGAAAAATATTTTTAGTGGAGACAGCTTAAATAAATTTACACTCTCTCCGGCGGGCAAAGGATGGCATCACGCATACATTCACGGATTACTCGAACACACGTTGGAGATTGTAAAAATTTGTGATTTGATTTGTTCGATTCATTCCGAAGTTAACCGCGATCTTTTAATAAGCGGTGCTCTTCTGCACGATTACGGAAAAACGGAAGAGCTCACTTACGATATTAATTTCGATTACTCCGATAAAGGAAAATTGATCGGACATATAATGATCGGTGCACTTGCCGCCGAAAAAAGTGCCGCAGATATTGACGGCTTTCCGGCAGAATTGAAAGAACAACTGTTACATTTAATTTTGAGTCATCAAGGTAAACTTGAATTTGCTTCGCCTGTTGAACCGAAAACACTTGAAGCAATCGTGTTATATCAAGCAGATGAATTGAGCGCCAAAACAAATGCATACAAGAACGCAATCGAATCGGAAAAAAATAAAGGCAGCAAGTGGACACGCTTTCTTCCCCTTGCCAATACTTCTTTATTCATACCCGGCGAAAATTTTGACGAGAAAAATTTAACGGACTAACTCAAAATCATAACGAGGAATAGAAATGAAAAAAAATATCCTTTTTTGCCTCTCTATCATCTTCCTCTTTTCAAATTTAGTTTTCTCACAAACCGCCGCACAGTTAGTTGAAGAAGGCGATAAATATTATTCCAAATTCGAAAATGAGACAGCACTCGAAGCATATAAAAAAGCCGAGAAGCTCGATCATAACAACGTTGAAGCTTTGTGGCGTATCAGCAGAGCTTATGTTGATATCGGAGAACACATGCCGGCAAGCACTGATGAACAAGAAGAAGCTCAGATCGCAGCATACCAAAAGGCACTTGAGTACGCAGAGAAATCAGTTAAAACCGCACCCGATTTATCTGTTGCATATTTGCGCCGTGCAATTGCCAATGGAAGAATCGCTCTCTTCAAAGGAATTTTTTCTGTAGCCGGAGTAGTTAATTCTGTGAAAGCGGATCTTGAAAAAGCGATTCAACTCGGCAACGGTGGGAACGATATTCAGGCTGTTGCGCATTACGTATTTGCAAGGACACATGCAAAGACAAGCGATAAATGGAAACCGGCTCGTTCGGTACTCGGTCTCGGCTGGGCTGATAATGAAATTGCTCTTCAAGAATATAAAAAGGCAATCGAATTGAAACCGAACTTTATTATGTTCTATGTTGATTATGCAATCTCGTTAATCAGAGAAGATGAATACAAAACCGCACGCGAAATGCTGAACAAAGCTTTGAACTCTCCGGTTGACGACGAAGACGACGACAAACGCAAAGCCGAAGCAAAACAATTATTGAATGAGATTAAAGACGAGTAATATAAAATTCTGAACGAAGCGAAGAATCTCTTTTAGGAGACTCTCCCATCGGGATGCCTATGGCATTCGCTTCGCCCGGAGTTAAATTACACATGGAATTCAAAAAAGAGTTTCTCGAAAAACTGCATACCGCAAAAAAGATTATCTTCTTCACCGGCGCCGGAATTTCTGCAGAAAGCGGTATTTCTACTTTCCGCGGAAAAGACGGAATCTGGAATAAGATGAAGCCCGAAGAACTTGCTAACTTCAATGCGTTCATGCGCAACCCGGATTTGGTGTGGGAATGGTATCAACACAGAAGGGATATCGTTCATAAAGCCCAGCCGAATGCCGGACACACCGCAATTGCGAAACTTGAAAAATTTTTAGACGTATCAGTTGTAACACAAAACATTGATAATCTTCACCGCCGCGCCGGTTCTACAAAAATTTTTGAACTGCACGGGAACATCGAAAGAAATTTTTGTGTTGACTGCCGCACATTTTACAACATGCCCGAACTTGAATTAACGCACGGCGTTCCCAAATGCAAAAAGTGCGGCGGACTTGTCCGCCCCGACGTAGTTTGGTTCGGCGAGATGCTTCCGCAAGATCAATTTGCCGGCGGCGAAAAAGCCGCTGAGCAAAGTGATATCTGTTTTGTTGTTGGTACTTCTGCAATTGTTTATCCGGCGGCATACATTCCGATGAGTGCAAAACAAGCCGGCTCGTTCATCGTTGAGATTAATATTGAACCGACAGAACTAACACGTTATGCAGATTATTCGTTGTTTGGAAAAGCCGGAGAAATTCTGCCGGAAATTTTAGATATTGTAAAGTAGTGATCACAATCCGACGCGGCGGATTGCATTCCGGCGTAGTTTATATTTTCGCTTCTACTTCCGCGTAGGTGTTTTCTGTTTCAAGAACACGCACTTTAAGTGAATTAATGTTTGCGGGCAAATTCGAAGATTTAATTTTATCGAGCAGATAAATGCAGATATTTTCTGCGGTAGTTTGAAAATCCACAACAATTTTTTTTGAGTTCAGTTTATCGAGCGCTTCAATCAATTCTTTATCGCCGCCGAAAACCATAAACGAATGATCGAGTTCTTCGAGAATCGGTTCGATAATTTTTTTCATATCATAATAATCGAGAATCATTCCGTTCGTATCGGATTGACCGCCGAGTTCAATCATACATTTATAAGAATGCCCGTGCAGATTTTTGCACTTCCCTTCGTGGAAAGGTAAGCGGTGCCCCATTTCCCATGTAAATTCTTTTGCAATTTTCATTATACGCCTTTTGTTTCGGGATGCCAGATTATTTTGTGCATCTGCAATTGATAACGTACTTTTAGTTTGTCTTCGAGAATCCAATTTACAAGTGTTACCGGTTCAAGTTCTCCGAAGACAACCGAAAATAAAACCGCACACTTGTTTGTTAAATCATATTTTGCAAGCATCTGTTTCGACCATTCGTAATCTTCACGTGAACCGATCACAAATTTTATTTCATCCGTTGGTTTTATGAAATCAATATTCTCGTATAAATTTTTCTTCGTCATTTTGCTCGACGGGCATTTGAGATCCATAATTACCATCACGCGTTTATCAATCTCTTTTATCGGCAGACTGCCGCCGGTCTCAAGCAGAACTTCAAAACCTTCATTGCAGAGACGTTCCATCAGTTCCCAGCACTCTTTTTGGAAGAGCGGTTCGCCGCCGGTAATCTCGATTAGCTTGCAATCAAACTTTTTTACTTCGTTTAGAATTTCATCAATAGTTTTATCCGTTCCTTCATAAAAAGCATATTCGGTATCGCAGTAGGAACAGCGCAAGTTGCAGTAAGTCAGTCTCACAAAAACACACGGCAAACCGGCTTTCGAACTTTCACCTTGAATTGAATAATATATTTCGTTGACCTTTAACATTTACCAAACTTTCTATCTTTGTGTGCAAAAATAACAATCACAAAGTGGAAATAACAATTCTCAATTAACAAATAACAGCGAATAACCAATTCCCAATTACCAGCTTCGGTGTTCGAAATTCCGGAAAATGGACAATTATCAATACCCGAACAACGATAAATTCAATTAAAAATTGGTATTCGAGCTTTGCTTGTTTCACGGATTTTGAGCATTGTAATTTCTCAGGTTATTTGATTCGCATAGCTTAGAGTGCTATATTTACCACCGATTTTAACAAACTTTAGGAAAAATTAATGGCTCACCATAAGTCGGCACAAAAAAGAATACGCCAAAACAAAAGAAGACAGGCAAGAAATAAAACGGCTTTATCAAAAGTAAAGACACTCGTTAAGAAAGTTTATGCAACCGAAGATAAAGCTCAAGCAGAAACATATTTGAGAGAAGCCGTGGCTACATTGGATAAACAAGCTGTTAAAGGAAGAATTCATAAAAACAACACAGCAAGAAAAAAATCAGTTCTTACTAAATACGTTAACAAATTAGCTGTTACCGAATAAAGCTTTCTAAAACTTCTCGACCTTGAAGCGGCTATTGCCGTTTTCAAGGTCAGGAAAACAATCATAAATTTTTTATTGCCTCAACACCTTCCGGCTCGGGTAAATAGAATCTAACTTTGTAGATATCAGCCTTCGAAGTTTCCGGTTTTACAATCTGTTTTTTAATCAGTACAGAATGTTCTATAAAAATATTGTCGCCGATCTCCGATCCGAAAATGTAAGTTACCCCTTTTACCGTTACCCTCTTTCCTATTTTGACCGGAGACTCATCATTGCCGGTAATTCTAACACCGGATTCTATGGAAGATTTTTCGCCGATTGAAACGTTCCCTTTTATAACATCTCCCCAAAAAATTTTAACATCATCACCCACAGTTATTGTTTGTCCGTAAAAACAAGTGAGTTGTGCGTTTTCGTTTATTATAACATTTTTACCGAAATGAATTTCCCCGTTGAGCAAAACATTTTTCATCAAGTGAATGTTGTAATTCAATTTAATTCCTTTACCGATGTACACACCTTTCCCGATTTTAATATCGAGCGGCAAACCTTCTTTATCCATTTCCAAAATTTCATCGATAACATTTTCGTCAATAAAAAAGTCATCCGGATCGTCAATCGTAATTACATCTTTCAATTTTTCGTATGTAATTTTTCTTGCGATTGCATCCATCTCTTTCAGAACGGATTTATTATTGAATCCCATCAGCACATATTGATTTTTCGGGCTTACAGCCGAAACCGAATATTTATTCTTATTGAAAAGATAGATCATGTCGGTAAGATAAATTTCGTTCTGCACATTGTTGCTTTCTATTTTTCGAATAAGCTCTGCCAGCGGCTTGAATTTGAAGACAAATACCCCGGAATTAAATTCGCGGTTAGCAAGTAATTCTTTTTTTGTGTAGTCGAAAACTTTTTTATTGTGTTTTATTTTGTAAAGCTTCTTATCGCTGATATTCAATATATCTTTGTACTCAATAATTTCGAGAACATTTCCGTTCGGCACTTCTTTGTTTTTTATTTTCTTTTTTTCACGGACTATTCTACCGTAGTAATTATTTTCGATATCACCTTCGTATTGACCGGTTAGCACCATCATATCTGTTTTGGAGACGGCAAATTCATCTTTAAAAAATTTCACTGTGTCTGCATCAATCAAACCCATGTCCCCCGGGAAAACATAAACAGTTCCGTCATATTTCGAAAAATCGATCAACTGCAATCCTATTTGCACGGCATGCCCGGTTCCGTTTTGAAATTCCTGATAGGCATACAAAACGGAATTTTTTTTGCCGACCATACGAATCACATCTTCTGCTTTGATGCCGACAACAATAATTATGTTTGCATCGGAAAGCCCTTTTGCACAAGCGTTGTACACTCTTTCAACGGTTGGAATTTCCCAAATCTTGTGAAGCATTTTTGAAGTATGCGATTTGATTCTTTTGCCGTGCCCGGCGGCTAAAATTATTACAGTCTCTTTTTTTGAATAATCAAATTGATCGGAATATTCTTTCAGCAGTTGGTTTATTTCATTGTTCATTAAAACCTCTTCGGTATCTAATATCTCTTTGAACAAATTTAAGAATAATTATTCTTTCTTCTACCACGAATCAAGCAAAGTTATTTCGAACCGCCTTTCTTTTGTTTTCATTTTTTTATTTATTCGCATTAGACATAACTACCAACATGGAGTTACAAAATGAAGAAGTTTGTTCTGCTTTTATTGCCTGCTTTTTTATTAATGAATATAAGTGCCAGTGCACAAGATAAAGGTTTCGGTGCCGGAATAATGATTGGCGAACCGACCGGCTTAAGTGCAAAGTATTGGCTCAACGGAACTAACGCACTTGATTTCGGTTTGGCTTATTCTTTTGTAAGAAAGAACAATGCCGTTTCGTTGCATGCCGATTATTTATATCATGCTTTTGATTTGATAAAATCGAGTGAACGAATTCCGGTTTATTACGGATTCGGTGCACGTTTGAGAATTGTAGAAAATGAAGACACCGGCTTGGGCGCAAGGGGAGTTATAGGTGTTGCGTGGCTCAGCAGTCAAGTGCCCGTTGATGTTTTCATTGAGCTTGTTCCGGTATTCAATCTTTTTCCATCAACGTCATTAAATCTTGATGCGGCAATCGGTGCACGATTCTATTTTTATTAAAAATTATCTCTCATCTTTTTTATATTTTTTTGCTCACCCTTACTACATTGCGATCCTTGCGTGAAAAGAAAGAAAAAGAATTTCACGCAAAGACCGCAAAGGAACCACAGAACGCAAGGTAGTTAAACTCAGCGCATACATTGTTGTTATATTCAACATCAAAAATTTGCTAGCGCGGTTTTCGGTTGCTTCAAAAAATTTATAAGTTTGTCATCGCTAATATGTTATTCATTTAACAGCCGAAAAAAATGCCGATAGCCGAACAGGTAGTCCTATATTTATTATTAACAGCCGCCTCATTTTCCATTATAATTTTTTATCTGCTCAGCAAACGAAGGAACGCACCCGGCGCACTCTATTATGGATTTGCCGCGCTCTCAAGTTTTATTTGGTGCGTCGGTTACACAATAGAATTTTTTGCGTTGAGTCTCGAATACAAATTTTTTGGAGTACAAATTCAGTATTTCTTCGGTATTCCATTCGTTCCAATTTTATGGCTTGCCGCCGCAGTCAATTATAAAACTTCCGGCAGCAGACCTTTTTTAAGAGAACTTGTTTTCATTTCCGTTGTACCGGTAATTACCATGATTCTTTTATGGACCAACAACGCGCATCATCTTGTTTACGAAACAATGAAGTTGGTTCAAAGCGGCAATTTTTTATTGATCGAAAAAAAAGTAGGATTTTGGTACTACATTAATGTTGCGTATTCGTATCTCGCAATGTTAATCGGTACCGTCATTCTGCTCAGGTCTGTTTTTCGTTCAAAAGATATTTACAGAACGCAGTTGATACTTTTTCTGGTGGCTTCCGTTCTTCCATGGATTGCAAATTTACTGTATCTAATCGGAATGAACAGCTTCATGCGCGTTGATATTACTCCGATTGGATTTGCATGTTCAACTGTGCTAATCGGCTTCGCGGTTTTGAAATACGGATTATTCGAAATCGTTCCGGCGGCACATCAGCTTGTTATCGAATCGATGAACAACGGTTTGATCGTACTCGATACTCAAAACAGAATTGTTGATATCAATCCGGCAATGCGAAATATTCTTGGTAAATCAAATGCATTGGGCAGTTATTTAAAAGATGTGTTCAAAGAAATAAATGCTGATTTCGAAATCCCGGGTTCCGATTTACACCAAACCGAAATTGAAATCGGCGGTCAAACTTTTGATTTGGCAGTATCCGCCGTTTATGATAAGCATCGAAATATTGCCGGAAGAATTCTGAATTTTTACAATATCACCGAAAGAAAAAAATCTGAAAAAGAACTGCGCGATTTGAATTCTGCAAAAGACAAACTCTTTTCGATTATCGCACATGATTTGAAAAATCCGTTCTTCGGAATAATCGGCTTCTCGGAAATTTTGTACGAAGATTACAACGAACTGAACGATGAAGAACGGAAAAAATTTGCAAAAGATATTAACGAGCTTGCAGACAACACACACAAGATGCTCGAAAATCTTTTGGAATGGTCGCGGCAGCAGACGGGCAGAATCGAGTTCAATCCCAAAAATTTCGATGTAACTCCTTTAATTCATGAAAGCATCAATGCTGCATGCCATCAGTCAAAAATCAAAAAAATAAAAATTAATTCGAGTCTATCCGAAACAATCAACGTCCGCGCCGACCAAAATATGATCAACACGGTGATAAGAAACTTGTTATCCAATGCCGTTAAATTTACAATGCCCGGCGGTCACATAGAAGTTTCTGCCGCGATGAATGGCACAAAAGTTTTCATCAGCATCAAAGATAACGGCGTTGGAATGGACGAAGACACTTTGAAAAGATTATTTAACATCAACGATGCGATCAAATCTTCCGGCACATTCGGCGAAAAAGGAACCGGGCTCGGTTTAATCCTCTGCAAAGAATTTGTTGAAAGAAACGGCGGAAGTATTTCCGTACAAAGTATTCTTGATAACGGAAGCACTTTCACTTTTTCGATACCGACTGTTAATTAAATTACATCTTCTGTTTTGCAAAAACATTATTTCATGAATTGAATAAATCGCGGAGTGTTTATGATTTTTAAAAGCAACCTTTACCGCTTCTTCAAATTAACTGCATTTCTTTTTATATCATCGCTTGTTCTTGGAATGCTGCCGGCAGAACCGGAAGAAGGAATGTACCCGCTAAGCGAAATCGACAAAGTTGATCTCGTTAAAGCCGGATTAAAAATCGATCCGAAAGAAATTTACAATCCGGATGGAATCAGTCTTGTTGATGCGCTAGTAAATATCGGCGGCTGCACCGGAAGTTTTATTTCTTCCGATGGATTAATAATTACAAATCATCATTGCGCATTCGGCGCTATCGCCCGTTCAAGCACTGTTGAAAATAATTATCTCGAAAACGGATTTTACGCGAAGAGTATCGAAGAGGAAATTCCGGCAAGCGGTTACACATGCCGGATAACCGAATCGTATGAAGATGTTTCTTCACAAATTCTCGATGCTGTCAAAAATATTTCCGATCCGGCGGAACGCGTTCGAACCATTTCAAAAAAAAATGAAAGAACTTGCCGATGCCGCATCGAATGAAAAAGAATCGCTTACTGCGGAAGTCTCCGAAATGTTTGCCGGAAAAACTTATGTGTTGTTCAAATACAGAATAATCCGTGATGTAAGATTAGCTTACGCACCGCCGCAGTCAATTGGAAATTTCGGCGGCGAAACCGATAACTGGGTTTGGCCCCGTCATACCGGCGATTTTTCCATCATGCGCGCGTATGTTTCCAAAGACGGCAAAGCAGAAACTTTTTCGAAAGAGAATGTCCCGTTCAATCCGAAAAAATTTTTGAAGATCAACCCGAACGGCGTTGACGAAGGAGATTTTGTTTTCATACTCGGTTACCCGGGCAGAACATACAGACACCGCCCCTCGCAGTATTTGAAGTATCAACAAGAATATCTTTTACCATACACTGCGGAATTATATAACTATGCAATCGAAACATTACAACAACTTGGTAAAGGGAACAAAGAGTTTGCACTTGCAACCGCAAACAGAATTAAAAGTCTGGCAAACACAGCTAAAAATTTTCAAGGCAAACTAAAGGGGTTAAAGAAGCTTAATCTTGTTTCTCAAAAAGAAAATGAAGAAAAAGAACTTCAGAATTTTATTAACGCCGATCCCGAACTTTCTGTTAAATATGGAGGCTTGTTAAAAAAGATTGACGGGGTTTTTGCTAATGTTAATGAAACAGCCCAAGCAGAACTTTGGCTGAGACAAATTTTTAATCTCTCGCCTACTCTCTCACTCGCTAATTTTGTTTTTACTTACGCCGAACAATTACAAAAACCCGATACCGAACGTTTGAATCAATTTCAGGAAAAAAATCTAAAACAGACTTTATCGAATATTAAAAACACGCTGTCTGTTTATAACAAAGAATACGAAGAAAAAATTTTACTCAAAATTTTCACCGATGCAAAAAATTTCAGCAAAGGTTCCCGTATTCTTGTAATCGATCAAATGTTAACCGGTGACAATCCGAACAGCGATGAAGTTTTCAGCAAATTTATTCACAGCACAATAATTGATTCCAAAATTCTTGATGAAGAATATTTCAACTCGCTGTTGAACAAAACTATTCAAGAACTTTCATCAAACAGCGATCCTCTGCTAAATTTTGTAAATCAAATACGAATACAAAACAAAATTGTAACCGAAAAGAATGAACGAAACGAAGGTGAACTGAACGAACTTTACGGTGATCTCGTTGATGTGAAAATTTTATGGAAGAGAACTAATTTTATTCCCGATGCAAACAGTACTCTCCGCTTAACATACGGTTACATTAAAGGATACAGCCCGGCAGATGCTTCTTATCTGAAACCGTTCACAACAATCGACGGCATAATTGAAAAAAATTCTACGGGCAGCGAAGACTTTGCAATTCCCGATAAACTCCGCACACTTTACGATAAAAAAGATTTCGGCAGATATGCCTCCGCTAAATTGAATAATCTTCCCGTCGCAATACTTTACAACATGGATACAACCGGTGGAAATTCCGGAAGCCCGATCTTGGATGCACACGGCGAACTTATCGGTGTAAATTTCGACCGCGCCTACGAGGCAACAATAAATGATTTCGCATGGAATGAATCTTACAGCCGCTCAATCGGTGTTGATATCCGTTATGTTTTGTGGGTGCTCGATAAATTTTCCGGCGCTGAAAATTTATTGAAAGAGATTGGTGTTAATTGATTTAATTTTTTCTCTGGAGACGACCCGATGGGTCGTCTCAAATTTTGTTGCCCCTTCACTTATTAATCCTTACAAAAAAAATATTCCCCATTTTTCAGAAATCAATAAAGAAAGCAAGCAAACCAACAAGAACCAAAATTATTCCGCTGATAAGTTTATCATGATGCTCAAGAAAATGCCAGCGTAATTTCTGCACACCCTTCGAAGCAAAATAGACAAGCGAAAGGATTCCGAGAACTGTAATAAAAAAATATACTATCGATACAATTGAAATCCCGAGCCAGCCCAAACTACTTGCGGTAAAATAATAGACTTCAATTTCAAGGCACGGTGAAAAAAACATTGCGATGCTTAATGTAAGCACAATCGAACGCTTGCTCTTTCTTTTTTTAATTATGCCGTCAACATCAATGTGATGATGGTGATGTTCTGCTTTCAATTTACCATGACGGTATTCAAGAAAAAAATAAACAAGCCCGAGCGCAATTAAAATTACCGGCGCTATAAAGTGAGTTATATAATGATATGATTCCGATAATTTGTACCCGATTAGACCAACAATAATTCCGATGATAACAGTACTCAATGTATGAGCAGTAGCGGTTATTGTCGTGACAGTAAGTGTTTCCCGCTCATTCCATTTTTCGGCTTTGCTGATTGCAATCATAGGAAGCCAGTGGCTTGGAATCAACGCATGAACTATGCTAAGTAAAAGACTGCCTATTAATATTTGTATGTACGGCTGCATAATATCCATCAGTTTTTGTTTTATAATTATAATGAATTTCGGAAAAACTAACTTGCTTGAGAGTTGCTTAAAAAATTTTTGGATGGTGGTTAATTAATCCGGCGAAAGAAATTTTAATTCTTTCTTCAGCACAGTCATACTCAAAGGAAGCGTACCGGCAAGCTCACCGTCTGTTTCCAATAGAAGTCCGTTATCGAGAGGTTCAATCGTACATGATTCAACTTCGTGGTAGCTTAACCCCGGATGATTAATAAATTGTTGTCTGCGGATTTTCGGTAGGTTTTTCAGATAATCGAACAAACTTATATCTCCGGCAATAACAACAGCAATTTTTCCGTCATCAACTTTTGCGTGCGGAGCTATTCCCAATCCGCTGCCGAAGTAACCGGCATTTGCGAGACACAAAATCAAAACCGCACCTTCCCAAACAAATTCTTTTGAAACAATTTTTATTCTTTTCTTTTTATAACTGAAGAATGCCTGAATGGATGCTTTAAAATATCGAAACGTTGGTCCAAAGATTTTTTTACTGCGATTTAAAATTGCAACCACCTCTCCGCCCAAACCTATATCTGCAATATTGTTAAAGTATCGGGTGATATCCCGGTTATTAAAATCTTTGCATTTGATTTCACCGAGGTCAATAACACGGTAGTTATTTTGCAGAATCATTTTTTTAAGGTAGGCAATATCCGAACTCAACTTCATTGTTTTCGCAAAGTCATTTCCCGAACCGGTAGGCAGCAATCCGACAATTAAATCATTTCTTTTTTCTTTCGGAGCTTTCATTACACCGTTAATTACTTCGTTGATTGTGCCGTCCCCGCCGATAGCAATAATATAATCGGCACCGTTAGATAAACTACGTTCCGCAAGCGTTATTGATTCGGTGCTTCTCGGAGAAATTAAAAATGATAAATCAAATTCTTCGGAAAATTGATTTTCTATTTCTGCACGGATTGAATCAATGTTTTTCAGTAATCCGTTTACAACAAAAGAAATTTTCTTCATTAAATTTTTTTAGAAAAATAATAATAACGGAAGTGAAGATATTCAATTTCTTGAATTCTCTAAAGAAAAAATTGGATGTGACATACAGAAATGATTTGATGATATAAACTGTGTACATCATCTTTGAGTGTAAATATGTGAGCGCGGGTGGGCTTCCCGATTTCATCGGGATAAACTTCTCACCGACCCCTCCGACTTATCAGTCGGAGTGCTCTACCACTGAGATAGTTTTTGCAAATAACTAATTGCCACGGACGTTTCCCTTTTGTAAAAGGGCTTCTATTTTCGTTGTGACGTTTTAGTCTGTCTTCAAGATTTGCTGTGTGACCGATATAATGAAGATCGTGCAATGTGGAATTGATGATATAAATTGTGTACATCATCTTTGAGTGTAAATATGTGAGCGCGGGTGGGCTCGAACCACCGACCCTTTGCTTAAAAGGCAAATGCTCTACCCCTGAGCTACGCGCCCTATTACTAACTAAAATTTTTTAAAAGAACCACCAACCCCTCCGACTTGACAGAGTCGGAGTGCTCTACCACTGAGCGAAGTTCATCCCGATTTTTCGGGACGCCCTATTACTAACAAAATTTCTTAAAGAACTGGCTATATGCTTACAATACTGTCTGAAGTCAAAATTTGAGCCGTAAATATATACATTTGAGGATATAATTTCCAAACTACCACGAATATTCTTTCATCGAATAATTCTGTATTCGCCTCTGATTAAATCATAGCTTAACACAAAGCGCAATGATATTCACGAATGGTTTTATCGCTGAATTTTTATATATTGTTTTTAAACCAATTCTGAAAGTTTTATGAAAAACATCAAAATCCTTATCGCAGACGATGATGAAACATTATGTTACCTTTTAAAAGAAGAACTCGTTCACGAAGGCTACACGGTTGATATTGTTTACGACGGAAAAGATGCGATAGAAAATATCAAGAAACAGCCGTACGATATTGTTCTGCTCGATCTTGAAATGAGAGAAGTTCACGGCGAAAAAGTTTTGGACTACGTTAAGGAAAATCATTCCACAATACAAGTTATTGTTTTAACAGCCAAGTCGGATATTAGAACAGCGATTGAATGCATCAGGCGCGGCGCTTATGATTTTATTACCAAACCTTACGAGTTCGGACAACTCTGCGTTATAATTGAACGGGCTGTTGAACACAAAAATCTTATTCTCACAAACAAAATTCTTTCTTCTAAATTAGATCAGAATATTCCGAATACAATCATCGGCGAAAGTGAAAGCATAAAAGAAGTAATACGTCTTTCCGAGAGAGCCGCAAAATCAGATTCAAACATTTTGCTTGAAGGAGAAACTGGAACCGGTAAAGAATTATTTGCCGAATTTATTCACAAAAATTCCGAGAGAGCCGATAAACCGTTCGTTGCAATCAACTGCGCTTCTCTGCCCGATCAATTAATTGAAAGCGAATTATTCGGCTACGAGAAGGGCGCCTTCACCGATGCGAAAAATTCAAAACAAGGACTGGTAGAAATTGCAAACGGCGGCACTTTGTTCCTCGATGAAATCGGAGAACTGAGTTTATCGCTTCAGCCGAAACTTTTACGCTTTCTGGAAAACGGTGAGTTCAGAAGAATCGGCGGAATCACAAACTTAAGTTCGAATGTACGGGTGATCGGTGCAACAAATAAAAATTTGATGGAAGAAGCGGAGAAAAAAAATTTCAGGCGCGACCTTCTTTTCAGATTGAACGTGATAACATTAACAATACCGCCTCTGCGCGAGAGGCAAAGCGATGTTCTTCTCCTCTCAAATTATTTCTTGCAGAAGAAATCGCCGGTACGATTGATTAAAAAACTTTCCGAAGAAGCCAAGCAAAGTCTAATGCGTTACAACTTTCCGGGCAATGTCCGCGAGCTTGAACATATCATCGAACGTGCAATTATTTTTTCGGAAGGAGATTTAATTCACAAGCGTGATTTGAATATTCCGAAAGATGATTTTGATTTTACAAACTTCGTGCTTGAAGACGGAACATTTCTAACTCTCGAAGACATCGAAAAAGTTCACATCAAAAAAGCTTTGGACCACAACAGCTGGAACCGCGAAAACACCGCGCGGTCGCTCGGCATCAGCCAAAAAACATTGTATTCAAAAATCATCAAGTATAAACTAAAGTAATGCAGAACAAAGATTCATCTTTGATTAGCCATCTCGCTCACGACCTCAATAATATTTTAACAAGAATAGTGAACAGCGTTGAACTGTTGAAAATGAAAGTTGAACTCAACGATGATACTAAATCACTGTTAAGCAGTATTGAGAACGGAACATTTATGGCTTCCGAAATAATTGAAGATGTTATTTCCGAATCAACCAACAAAACCATTCGTAAAAAAAGAATCAACATCAACACACTTATTGAGGATCTTGTTAATACAATCGGTGTTCAACTTAAAAATAAAATTACGTTTGAATTAAAGCTGGATAGGCATTTAAATTTTGTCGAGGCAAGATACTCCGATCTTTACCGTGTAATAATGAACCTGATTATCAATTCTGTGGAAGCGATTAAAGGGAAAGGGACGATATCAATAATTACAAGCAACACCGGAACAACAAAACATAACACAAACGAGCCAAAGCTTTTCGATCAGGGCTTTTACGTTCAGATAAAAGTTATCGATAACGGAATGGGAATCGATTCTTCAATTCTGCCTTATATCTTCGATGAAAAATTTTCCACAAAAGCCGGAAGGAAAAATAGAGGCTTCGGATTATCGATTGTAAAAAAAATCATTGAAGATTGGTCGGGCACAATTAAGATAATAAGCGATAACGGCAAAGGCACGGAGTTTACAATTACATTCCCGGCTGTACAGCAAATTGAAATCGTGGGCAGCATATCCGCGAAATTAATTTTGGTTGCAGAAGACGAAGATGTCCAGCGCGAACTTTTGGTTGAACTACTCGAGTCATACAATTACCGTGTTGTGTCTGTTTCTACCGGGAAAGAAGTGCTGAGATATTTGGGCAAAAAAGAAATTCCCGATCTGCTGATAATTGATCAGAAAATGCCGGACATTGACGGCACTGCATGCATAAAAAAAATTAAAGCAAAGAAACTGAGAATACCGATAATACTTGCTTCGGGTTCACTTGAAGATGCAAGCGAAAAAAGCGGATTGAAAAATTCCGTCAATAAAATTATCTGTAAGCCGTACAACTTCGATGAGATGCTTTCGGTCATAAAAGAATTGATCGGGTAATCAATTCCCTTCCGCAGTCAAATCAATAATATTCAGGTTATTCACATACGGAGTGATAACCGGTTTTCTAATCGAGCCGAGTTTTTCCAAAACTTTTATTATATCCTGTGTAGCATTTTCAATGAACTCTACTCTTTTAGTTATTACTTCTTTCGAAATATTCTCTTTGGAAAGTTCTCTTCTAATTGCCGCAGTGGAGAGATTTATTAATGTAAGCGGCTGTTTAATTTCATGATTGGCAGTAACAACAGTTGCGGCGTACGTTTTGATTTTTTCTACTTCCAATAAAATTTTATTCGTCTCGCTGAAACGCAGAGCAGAATTGATTCGAGCAACAAGTTCAATTTTGTTAAAAGGTTTTTTGATGTAATCAAATGCGCCGAGCTGAAGCCCCTCTTTTATATTTTCCGCATCGGTGAGTGCCGTTAAAAGTATTATGGGAGTAAATTTTGTTTCCTCGTTTGTCGTGAGAATTTTACAGACATCGTAGCCGGAAACGCCGGGCATCATAATATCGAGAAGAATGAGATCCGGTTTTTCTTCTATCGCTTTTTGAATTCCCATATTGCCTTCGTAAGCTTTTATTACTTCAAAGCCTTCTTGTTCAAGTCTGTCTTGAAGTAAAAAAACATTATCCGGATAATCGTCAATCACTAAAATTTTTTTCATGTCAGTTCACTTTTTCTTTAACGAAGGTTTTAACTGTGGATTCGAGAAGAGAAAAATTAATCGGTTTGGTCAGTAGCCCGTTGAAACCGTTCCGTTCTATAATATTTTTATTATCAAGCATGGCATATGCCGTTAAAGCTACAACCGGCAGATCGGCAAATTTATTTTCACTGCGGATTCTTTTAATAGTTTCAAAGCCGTCCATCTGCGGCATCATTATATCGAGCAATATTAAATCGGGCGTCATGTGATTCAACATCAGCAGGCATTCAACACCGTTGTGTGCAAAAACCGTATCGCAATTTATTTCTTTTACATACTCGCCGATTGTGAAGAGCGAATCGTTATCGTCATCAACAATTAATACAGTCGGTTTTGTAGGCACTTTTTCTTGATCAAGATAAACATTTGTGCTGCGCTCGGCAGTTTCTTCTATCAGATTATTTTTTTTGTTCAACTCGGTTACATCAATTGCAAGCCGGTCCTTCAGATCTTTTAACACATCAAGCGGATGGTTTTTACTTTCGAGCGTAAGTTTTTCCAATTCCATATTCAGTGCTGCAGATAATTTCTCTGCAATTGTATCCGGCAGAACGAACACAACAAAATTATTTTTGCTCATTTTTTTCTGCAATAACAAACTGCACAAACGCAGAGAATCCGTTCCCATCGTTTCAACGTCAACCAGAATCAAATTTGTTCCATTCGCTTTGATGCTTGCCGGCAATTCACTTACTTTATTTACACTGATCAAATTATTCTGAACTTTGTAAGATTCTTTCAAAACATCAAATTCGCTTTTGTTATCGGTGAGACAGAAAATATTTTCAACTTTTGCAGCGGAGAATAATTCAATTTTTGTAATCATTTTTTTTATTTGAATCTCGTTCAATGGTTTTACTGCAAACTCAAAAATATTCGGCAGCCAGCCGATTTTTTTATCCTCGAGTATTTCCGTAATTATTAATATCGGGTTTTGTGCGGACGGTTTGCTTTTAAGATTAACAATAAACTGCCAGATATTTATTTCATTTTTGCCCGAGCCGAGTATAACCGCTTCAACATTACTTTTATTAATTGTCTCGTAAATTTTTTCTATTGTACCGGCAAGTAAAACATTGTAATTGTATGAAGCAAGATAATCACCGAGAAGTTTGTTTGTGTTACTGCCTTGATCAACAATTAAAATATTTTTCTTAATCTCTTTTTCGGCACTTTCATCTTTTAACGACATAAATTGATTACCCGCCAATTCGATTACATCGAGAATTGCATCATGAAGTGTGACGGAAAAAACCGAACCTTTGCCGGGTTCACTTTGTAATGTAATTTCTCCGCCGAGCATTTCAACATATCTACGGCAGATTGCCAAACCCAAACCGGCACCGCCAAATTTTCTATCCGTTCCGCTTTCTATTTGTTTGAACTCCGAAAAAATTGTCTGTTTGTGTTCATCGGAAATTCCAATTCCGGTATCGGCAACTTCAAAACAAAGTTCCGAATTATGTTTTTGCGAAATCGAAAGTTTTACATCTCCTCTTTCGGTAAATTTAATCGCATTAACAAGCAAGTTTGTTAATATCTGTTCCAATTTCATTTTATCTGTGTTGAGCAGAATATCGGAATGGCGAAAAGTGTCAACGGTAAATTTGAGTTCCTTTTCGGATGCAAGCTGTTCAATGTTGGGCTGAAGTTCCGCTAAAAAGTCGCCCAGTAAAAAGCTTTCTTTCTTTACATCAATTTTTCCCGATTCAAATTTGGAGAACTCGAGAATGTTGGTTATCAACGAAAGAAGTTTTTTTCCGCTGCGGTTAACAATATTTATTCTCTCTTTAAATTTCATTTCGGCAGAAGAATCTTTCATCATTAATTCGGTGAGACCCAGTATCGAGATCAGCGGTGTTCTTAATTCATGCGACATGCTTGCAAGAAATTGCGATTTAACTTTTGTAAGCTCAACGGCTTTTGCTCTCTGCTTTTCAAGTTCATCTGCTTTTTCTTTTAACCGCTGATGAAGCAGCAGCAGCTCTTCGTTCTGTTCAACAATTTGTTTGTTCTGTTTTTGATATTCTTCGTTCAATCTTTTCAGTTCCGCTACAAAATTTTCAAGCTGTTCGAGTGATCTTGCGTTGATCAAACCGTTTGCAAGTTGTTCCTGAATATTGCCGATGTAACTTTTTATATTTTGTTCCGGAATTGTTTCGGAGGCGGCTTCAAGTATAGCGATTGTTTCTTTATTGTAAACGATCGGGAAGATGAGAAGATATTTTATTTTGATTGAAGCAAGTCCGGTTTGTATTTCGGGATAATTTTCTTTGAACGTGAATTCAACCATCTCTTTCTTTTCGATTGCATTACTGTAAAAATCTGCCTCTTGTGTCGGTGTTAGTAAATTACGACTGATTCCGAAAGATGAAATCACTCTCAATTTTTTTTGTTCAACGATATAAAGAACACCGAAAGTGAGTCCGGTTGATTTAATAATTTTTGCAAGTGCGGTTTCCGAAACTTCTTTGAGCGTAGGATTTTGATTTATTAGAGTAATAAACTCCGTGTATTCCTTTTCAGATTTCTCTTTCTGCTTCAATTCATCGAGCATTCTGTTGAAAGCTTCGCCGAGTTTGCCGATTTCATCTTTTGTGAAGACAGCGACTTTGTGTTCAAAATCTCCCCGGCTTGCCGTTTCGGCGGCATAATTCAATAAAGAAATTTGTCTGCGTAATTTTGTTGTAGATAACAAAACAAGAATGAACGTAAGAGCGGCGCCGGCAATTACAATTAGAATCATAACTGTGCGGAGCGTTGTTCTGAAATCAACACTCTCCGGGAAAAAGCTGAAGATTACAAAATTAATTTTGCCGCCCGGCGTAAGAATTTGGCGCGGCGTAAAAAGCGATGCAATGAAATCTGCGTTCTCTAATTCCTCGCCGTACAAATCATAATTGTTTTTGTATCTCAAATCGCGCGATGCATTTACCAAACTCAATAAATATTTTTGATTTTTTTCGGAGTTAGATATTTCTACCGGCGAGTAATTGATAACAAGCGCAACTTCCGCTCTAATTTTTTCGGAGACCCGGTTCAATGTTTCTTGCGATATCACAAAGCCGTAATAAATCGTAACGCCGCTTGCAAGCTGTGTGTAATCGAGAACTGCATTCGGGTTATCGCTAAAAAACTGACGGAATGATCTCGACCGGATATTAAGCACCGCTTTACTCTTCACCCTAAATTCGGAAGTGTTAATCAGCGAATCGTTAACAAGAGTAAAAATAAAATCAATGCTCGTCGAATCTATATCGAGATTTTTGATGCTCGAGAGTTCCGGCAAAATCTTTTTTAGATCATCTTCCGGCTGCTGCAATAATGTTTGAAATGAAAAAGCAAAATCGTTTGTGGAATTTAGTACTGCTTGCGATTGGTATTTAAAGAAAAGTCTTCCGGTGAGAGAATAAAAAATAAAAGTCGAAACAACTGAAATAAAGAGAACAATTATCGAAGTAATTAATATTAGCCTGACATTTAATTTCATAACGTTGTGTCATTTTACTTTGAACTCTTCCAAACACGAACTCGAATAGTTAATTACAGCAGTTACACAGATTAGCCGTTAAATAGCTCTGGCATTTCCCGTGTGAACGGGATTCCACTTAGCTGTGATGATATGCCGGAGGAAAAATAAACTCAACCGCGCCGCTTTAGCCGAAATTGGTTTTAATCTGCAGCTAAAGCCAATTCATAATAAAATTAACATTCCACGACCTAAAGATCGTGGCAATTAAAAATAAAAACTCAGCACAACCTTTTAATCATCATCCTCTTCTTCTTGATTTTCTTTTTTCAAATTCGACTTGTATTTCTCCAGATCGGCATCATTCTTTTCGATTTCTTTTTTAAGAATTGTATCGTCTTTCTGCCGCGATAATCTTTCTTTCAGCGACGGCAGTATTTCCGCTTTAATGAGCATTATGATTTCTTTTTTAGCTACTTCTTTAGAATCAAAACCGGTTAAATACCTGATACCAAGCACCCACCACGGTAGGTCTCTCAAAAACGGGATACCGCGCCGCTCAATAGCTTCTTCGTTCACAATCAGTCCACCGATAGCTGTTTCTTCGCCGTCCAATAAAAGCACGCTTGTTGTAGCTTGTGTTTTTCTAATTTCAGTGCTCAGTTCACCGGGTATTGCGGAACTGCGCTCCACCTTTAATTTGAGGAGAACATAATCGATTCCGTCTTCATTATAAATGTAAGGTGTAACTTCAATAATAGTTCCGGTAGAATAAAATTTATCAATTAAGTTGCCGGCAAAATCTCTTTCTTTAATTGAAAAATCCGAACCGACTTGAGTTCTGCCCTGAATTTTATTTCTAACAGTTACTGTTGGTCTTGCAATAATTTCCCCGAGATTTTCGGTCTCAAAAAATCTCAACAGCGCAGAAGCATTGCCGGTAAACTTTCCCATCTCAAATTCCGATTCGCTAGATACATCAAACGTGGGCGGATTTTGTGCTGCGGTGGAACCTTCTGTTGCTGCCTGTTCTTGTATGCTGACGAGTTTACTGCCGATTGAAAGCCCGCTTCTCGAAAATAAAAATTCCCAGTTGATACCGCGTTCTCTCATACTTCCAACATTAGCTTCAAAAAGCAGTGCGGATATTTTCACTTCCCGTTCTTCAATCGGTGCGTAAACATCTTCTGCAAGCAGTTCTTTGCCGGCATCTTTCTTTTTGACAATTATATTGTTCTCTGTTTCTTCAATTGTAAGATTATTGTATTGAACGATGATGAACAAAGCCTTCTTGTAATGAATCTTCTCGAGTTCTACTCCGATTGGAGTAGTAATTGCAACAGTAGAAACAATACGTTTGCCAGAAACTTTCTCGCTCACCTTGCTAAGCACTTCTATTGCTTGATTAAAGGGAATATTCTGCGATAGAGTAACAAGCTCTTCAGGATTGGTTCCGCCTTTCAGCTTCTGAGCAAAATCTATTTCGGCTTGAGCTTGTACAGAAAGAGTAAACCCCAATATTAACAGCAGTGTAATTAACCGTTTCATTTTATTTCTCTTCTTTTTTTCTATCGAGTGTTAATGTTACTGTTTCAATAATGCCGCCTTTATTCAACACAAAATTAACTTCGTTAGTTTGATAATTGATGTTGGTCAAATAACCGAGATAAACATTATCGCCTTCCCAAAGAAGATAAGTGTTGCCCTGAGCATCGGATAAAAATGCGCCGTCTGGAATTAATGCCAGCAGAGAAGCTGTTTGAACATCGAGCAGATGATCTTTGTTCGGCGGTATTTCGTTCCGTACGAGCGGATAAAAAATATCGTATGCCGGGTTCGGTTCAAGTTTATTTTCCGTGTACTCTTTTACGTAAAAGCGGTCATCGTTTGAATAATAAACTTCCACTTTGAATTTGTAGCTGACGAGATAATACGGAGTACCGTCTTGTTCAACTTTTACGTTGTTGATTAAATCCAATGCAGAAATTTTTTTTAACAATTTGCTTTCTTCAACGGCATAGATAAAATGATTAAGATCATTAAACTCCGCAATACCGCTCACCAAATAATTATAAATATTGAAGTGCGGCTCCGTTTTCATATCTACGTATTCAATATTAACATAAGAATTCGGAGAGAACGAATAACTGACCTGATTTACGAAATCAAAAAAATCCGATTGAGGGAGACTGAAAGGAATGTTATACTTTCTGTTTGCAAGAATTGAATCGAGCTGGGCAACACGCTTGCGCAAAAAGACCAATTGCTGGGTAAGTTCTTCGGTATCGAGTTGATATAATTTTAAATCCTTCACCTTCTGTTCTCGTTCTTCAATCTTCCCCTTCAAAAGGACATAATTGAAGAGCCCGCCGACAAGGACGATGCCGATCAAAATTACCAGAATGATTATAGTATTTTTAATTTTGCTGCTCATCTACCTTTAACGAATCTTTTGCAGATTGTTCTTTTGGATCCTTCAGCATAAAATTAATTGTATATGCGAAAGCACTTTTTTCGCGCAGAGGTTCGTAGTTGATAAAATTTACCAACCCGGAATTACTAAACTGTGCAAACTCAGTCAGCACACTTCGCGATAAAGCATAGCCGTAAATTTTTACTGCATTCGGTGCAACGGTTTCCAAACGTGTCAACCAAAAATTTCTTCTCCGTTCAATAAAATCGGAAACACTCATGATATTTTTATTCCAGATGCCCGCACCAATTGCCGCAGAATCAAGAATTGCCTGCGTAGCATCAAAGCTATTGATACGGCTGTCGAGCGGAGAAATTTCCTGAACGATTGCCTGGTTCTGCAATTGGCGTTGTGTTAATCTTTCGATCTCAAAATCGAGGTCTTTTATTTCTCTGTAGCTCGTTAAAATCTGGAAAGTAAAAAAGAATGCCGCACCGAAAAGAAGAGGCGACAAAGCATAGCTGTGCCAGCCGAATTGTAAAAACTTTTGATTCTCCTGAATATACTTCGGCAGAAAATTTATACCGACATACTCTTTATTCAATTCATCGAAATATTCTACGGCTGTTGCAATTGGAACCGCATAAAGCGCGAGATTGGTAATATCTTCTTCTGTAATCGAAGAAGTATCGAAGAAACCTTCCATTTTTAATTCAGAGACATTTGCTTCGGGGAACGTTCCGTAAAAAGATAGAATCAAATTTTCGGATCTGTCTTCACCGCAAATCATTATGTTATCAAGTTTCGGGACACCGCCGTTTTCCATTTCGAGAAGTATCTTGGAAAAATAAACATCGTATGTGTGAAGATTTTTTGTACCGATATCTAATGTTGTACCGATATGTTTTAATTTTTGTCCTTCAAGAAAAATTAGTTTGCTGTATTCTTTTCCGATATAAATTACAAGTGTGTTGTCTTCGGGAAAAAATTTGTTTGTCTTGCTTATAAGATATGCTAAAGAAAGTTCTGCAGTTTTAACCGTAGGAATTTTCAGGTATCTTCTTTTATTGTAGTTAGCAAGCAGATTAATAAGCTGAACGCACGGAATCTCGCCTTCAATAAATAAGCTCAGCATAGTTTTATCATTCAGCTCGGTAACATCTACGGAATCATCCTCAACGGTAATTCCTTTGGCAGATTGTATATCGGCAACAACCATTTGCAGAAGTTTTTTCTTGTTCTCGTCTCTCTTTCCTTCGTAGAGATGATAATTAACAACCGGTTCTGTAACAATCGGAATGTATTGAAGGCTTCCCGGTTTGAACCCGTACAATGCCGATTGCAAAAGTCCGATATCTGATTCTTCCGCCGGCTGAGCCCCTGAAGAAATGCTGTCGATGCTGTCGAAAGAAATTTCTTGCATCGTATCTGTTTTATCAAGTTCGGAGATGACATCGCGTTTGGACGCTGTTTGCAGAGAATGCGGCATATTTAAAGAAGCAACACGGTGGATTTTAATTTTGTCTTTCTCTTTCGAAAGAACGGCAATTTTTGTATCGGTGCCTTCGCAATATAAGCAAACAACAGGCTTCATCTATATTGCCTTCATTAATTGCAGCATTCTGTTTTTGTTGTTTGAATAAGCAAGCGTATCCTCTTTGGATATTTTTTTTTCCGCATATAAACGCAGCAAGTCTTGTTCCATTGTTATCATTCCTTGCGGACCACCCTGATTAATCATCATATAGATTTCGCTTGTGTTGTTATTTTTGATTGCTGCTTTAACGCTTGGAGTTACTATTAGCACCTCCTTTGCAAGTACACGTTTCCCATCAAGACTGGGAACTAATTTTTGAGACACAACCGATATCAAAACATCTGCCAATCTATTACGGACACGCTCTTGCTCAATCGGGTTCACTTCGGCAATAATACGGTCAATTGATTCAACAGCAGAAGATGTATGTAATGTAGAAAATACCTTATGACCTGTATCTGTTACCTCTAATGCCGCCAAAATTGTGTCCGGATCGCGCATTTCTCCGATTACTATAATATCCGGATCCTGACGAAGTGATTGAATTACCCCTTCTTTGAACGATAAAACATCTCTTCCCACTTCTCTGTGCTTTATTATCGAAGTTTTTGACTTATGTACAAACTCTACCGGGGAAGCAATAATTACAATATGACACGGATCAAAATTGTTGTGGAAATCTATAATTGCATCGAGTGTGGTTGATTTACCCGAACCGGTTATTCCGGTAATTAATGATAACCCGAACTTGATGTAATTATGACTCATCATTTTTACCACAAGCGGATGGAACTCCAGCGATTCAACCGGGCGGACTGTTGCCTGAATTGAACGCATGTTCAATGCTAAAGTATCGAGATCAAAATAGGAATCAGCACGAAACCTGACATTTGTGTTCGCCTTCTCATAAAAAAAAGTATAACTGAAATCGAGATTTCTATTTTCCAGAAGGTAGCCGCATTGGTTTTTATTCAGTAAGGTAACAATTAATACCGAGGCTTCATCTTCTGTTAATTGTGGAAGTTCTTTTGCACGCTCCTTCTTGCCAAAAATTCTGAACCAGACAAACCCTTGCGCACCGAAACCGCCAATCTCAACATCCGATGCATGTTTTTCGATCATCAATGTTAGAATTTGGTTGGCAAGTTTGATAATCTCTATTTTATGTTCAACCGGAATTTGGTTTATGTTATCGATAATAAATCTAACTCGTTCCGGTCCTAAAACTGTCGGAGGGATTTGTTTGACAAATGCTGCTAAGATTTGTTTTGCCTGATCGGTCATCAATGGTTACCGAATTACTTTTTGAATTTTGTTTTAAGACCTTTTATAAAAGCAATATAACAAAAAGAAAAATTATTAACGCCGGAGAAGAAAGAGATCAATCTTCCATAGTAGCGCCAATAACTTCATGGATTGAAGTTAATCCCATTTTGGCTTTTTCAAAACCGGAGTCACGCAAACTCATGGTTCCGTCTTTACGTGCTTGCTCGCGGATCGATTCTTCATCAACCTCTTCGCCGGAACGTACAATTAATCTTCTGATCTCGCGTGTAAAATACAAGGCTTCATGAATTGCCATTCTTCCTTTGTAGCCGGTATGATTACATTTATCGCATCCTACGGCTTCATAAACAGTAGATTCAGCCCAGTCTTCAATTTTTAAACCGGCTTGTGCAACTTGCTCTTCAAGATTTGTTACTTTGCGTTTGCAGCTTTCGCATAATTTTCTGATCAATCTTTGAGCAACAATTATGTTAATTGCATACGCAATCAAGAATGGTTCAACACCCATTTTGTATAAACGCGCTACGGCACTTGGCGCATCGTTTGTGTGCAATGTAGAAAATGTTAAGTGTCCGGTGTTCGCAAGTTTGATAGCAGTCTCGGCTGTTTCTTTATCACGCATCTCGCCTACAAGTACAATATCGGGATCGTGACGCAATATTGATCGTATCGCCTGTTCAAAATTCATTTTGTACCCGATCTTCAACTGGCGTGCGCCTTCAATTACATATTCAACCGGGTCTTCAACAGTAAGAACATTTTTAGTAGGATCAATTACCTGATAAAGCGCAGCGACAAGTGTTGTACTTTTTCCGCTTCCGGTAGGTCCGGTTAAAATAATCATGCCTTGCGGCTGGCTGATTGCCTTTACAAATGCTTTTTGCGCATACCCGGTTAAACCGAGTTTGCTGAGATCTCTAATAACTTTTCTATCATCAAGAATTCTTATTACAACGCTTTCGAACTTATTTTTTAATTCGGTTCCAACGGTTGGCAGCACCGAGACTCTGTAACGAATAATATGTCCGTCAATTTCTCTTTGAATAAATCCGTCTTGTGCACGCTCTCTTTCGAACCTGTCCAATCCTTTCGAGCGGTCTTTAACAACAGCCATTAATGCTTCGGGCATAGTATTTTCTTGCACGTGCCAAACTTGAAGTTTACCGTCAATACGAAAATGGATTTCCGTTCTTGTTCCGCTTCTTGGAATTATGTGAATATCACTAACACCTTTACGAACGCCTTCAACGAGCGCAGCTTCAATTAAATTAATTAATGCACTCTTATTTATTTCAGCATCAAGCTCATCTTCATTTATACTGGCTTCTTCTTCAACCACCTGCATTTCTTCATCGGCTTCTTGAACAAATTTTAGGTACTCGTTCTCGGAAGAAACAAGCATGCTGATTAGTTTATCGTAGTCTTTTTTACGGAGATAGTTAATCTCATATTTTTTTGCGTTCAATGTGTAGGCGATCTTCGCCAACGATCTATCGGTAGGATCTACAGCAGCAAGAATTAATTTGTCTCTTATTTTATCGTCAAATTTATACGGGATAACGCGGTGTTCGAGAAGCATTTTACTTACATCTTTCCCTTGCTTATTCAAGAGAGCTTTAAGTTCGGCAACGCGCTCTTCGGAGAGTTCTTCGGGATGAATATTCAATTCCTTGAAAGCATAAAGAACCGCAACCTCTCTAAAAATTATATCGTGGTCAAAATCAAATTCATCAACTAAAATTTGTGCAAGATTTCTCTTTTGTTTGAACTGATCGGCATCTTTAATTTTTAAAGCCTGCTCAAGAATTTTAGAATCGATGATTCCTTTTTTGAGAAGCAGATAACCGATTTTGTCTGTCATTTCAAGCTGGGCATCAAGCATGTTTTAATCCTTCCTTTTTACATTACCGGAGATTTTGGGCTGATCGTTGCTGTTTCGGCAGAGACCAAAGTTAATCCGATCATAACAATCATTATCACCATTGCAATCATTACTTGAATTAATTCTATAACATTTTTCAAGCGGAATACAGTTTCACTTTCATAATAATTTGCAAGCTGCAACGCGGTATTTTTTATTGTACCGGTTTCTTCGCCGGAGTGAAATCTTGACAATGCTGTTTCGGTAAAAACACCGCTCGCTTCGAATGCTTCTGTAACACCAGCACCTTTTTTAATCATCAATGGAATCGCTATTGTTTTAATTTGCTGTTCAAAGTAAGTATTACCGGTTGCCTCAGCGGCAATTCTGATCGGTTCAATACTTTCTGCCGAGCCGCTGTACAAAGTATAAAATACACGGCTGAAAACTTCGATCAATGTTTTGTGTATCAACGAACCCATGATAGGGATTTTCAACATGTATCTATCAACAAAATATTTTCCTTTTTTTGTTTTGCTAAACTGCCAGAAAACTATCGGAGGAATAATACAAACAGCGGCAACCAAAAGTGTATTGCCAATTAAGAAATCACTAATCGCCAAGGTTGATGCCGTTAAAGGAGGTAAATCAATATCAAACTTTACAAACAGTTTTGCAGTCTCCGGAAAAATATAACCGACATAAAAAATAACAGCGAGAAAAAGTACAAACAATGTAACAAGCGGTGTAATAAGCGCACTTCGTAAATTTTTTCTGAATTCTTGTTGTCTTTCCAAAAATTTTGCAGTTGCTTTATAAATTTCGGCCATGTTACCGCTCTTTGATGCGAGACCAAGCATGTATGCTGTAAATTTCCCGAAGATTGATTGATAGCGTAAAAATGCGGCTTCGCTATCGGCGCCTTTTTTTAATTCGTTGTTGATCTGCTTTAATGTTTCTTTGAGTGTTTTATTTTCTATATCATTAATCAACAGAGTAAGAATTTCACTGAACGGTAGTTTTTGATCAAGTAGTTCAGCACTAATTTTAACGAATGATACAATATCTTGCTGAGGCGGTTTAAAATTAAAATCGAGAAGTTTTCTATTAACCGATACAACCTCGTAGCCAAGTTTGCGCAATGCGTTGGCAACTTCATCTTTGCTGAAAGCTCTTTGTTCACCTATGATCGGTTTTTCTTTACCGCGTTTTATTTTATAAATGAAGGAGCCTTTTTTCTCAATCGAACTAATTTTTAGTTGATGACGTTCGGCAAGTTTATTTATTTTTTGTTTTGCTTCCTTAAAAGTAGGCTCACTTAAATTACCGGTAATTGACTGCCCGTTTGGTTTTACGGCATTGAATCGGACTTCGATCATTTCTTTGTGCCTTCTTATTTAAAAAATAAGGCTGATAAAAACAGTGCTTTATCAGCCTTAATTTAAGAAAATTCGTAGAAAAAAGAATTAAAACTAATTGTTTATTGTAGTTGATGTGATGGAGTTCGGACCTACAACCATCGTGGCTTGCACATTAGTTGTTCCGTTGTTTCCTTTTTCATTACCGGTGCCGGTTAATGTAACTGATTGCGCCGCAACAACAGCAGTATAAACACCATTGCCTGTTGTGTCAAGTGCAGCTGGAACTGTCCATCCGGTAAATGTATTGCCGCCGCCGCCAAGAGCTGTCGGTTTTCTATAAAATTGCTGAGCTAAAGATGCGAGATTTGTACAATCTGCGATAATAGCATCTCTGTTTGCCTGTGAGCTGCTTGCAGTAAACACGTTAATTCCTACTACTACCGCGATACCAACAATGATAACGCCAAGTACGATAAGCAGAAGTTGTTGCTGACCCATGACTTACTCCTTTTGTTTAGTGATGATTGAATTAATTATTTGAGTATTGGCAATATTTAATTGATAATTTGTGTCCCAAAAGTTGTTGATTGAACAGTAATTTTAACTTTTACAGAATCATTACTTGTTACTACTTCATTCCCCGTTCCGTTAATAACAACGCTGTCTGAAAAAACTTCAGCGATATAATGTCCGTTCGCAGTAGTTACTAATTCAGCTGGGATTGACCATCCGGTGAAAGAACGAGAGCCGCCGCCAAGGGAACTTGGTCTCATGTAATACTGCTGTGCAAGTGAAGCAAGATTTACTAATTCATTTGTAATATTATTTCTTTTTGCTTCTACTGCATTAGCTCTGAAAAGATTAATTCCTACAAAGATCGCAATACCAACAATGATTATTCCTAAAACTATTAAAAGCAATTGTTGCTGTCCCACTTACTTCCTTTTAATTTACCACTATTGGTAAATATTTCCGATTACGTTTATGATCATTTTTTTTTGTTCTGTTAACCTAATAACAAATATCAAACCAATTAGAAAAGTGGAAAAAATTTCCTATAGCGTGATTGGGAATATAAGGATTGGGTCTAAAAATGCAAAGGAATTTCTTGCGATGGAAAAATGATTTTGAGTTAGTAAGTAATTGTTACTTGTAAAAGGGAGGAATAACATTCCCCCTTTTATTTAACTTTGATATGAAGTTCATTGAGTTGAGCGATATCTACGGAAGATGGTGAATCATCCATTAACGAAAAACCACTTGAGGTTTTCGGGAAGGCGATCACATCTCTAATAGATGACTTGCCGACAAATAACATTGCCAGTCTGTCAAATCCGAATGCTATGCCGCCGTGCGGAGGAGCGCCGTATTTGAATGCGTTCATTAAAAAGCCGAATTTTTCTTGAGCCTCTTCTTCCCCGATGCCGAGTACATTAAACATTTTGGCTTGCAAATCCGAATTATGAATTCTGATACTCCCACCCGCAATTTCATTTCCGTTCAGCACCAGATCATATGCCCGCGCTTTAACTTTTGAAGGGTCTGTATCCATAAGCGGAATATCTTCAATCCTCGGCGATGTAAACGGATGATGCATTGCATAATATCTTTTTGTTTCTTCGTCCCACTCAAACAACGGGAAATCAGTAACCCACAAAAGAGCAGGCTTTGCATCTTCTTTTATTAAGTTCATTCGCTTTGCCATCTCAAGCCGAAGTGCGCCCATAATGGAAAGTGTTTTATTTTTTTGACCGGTAAGAATAAATAATAAATCGCCCGATTCGGCTTTCATGCTCTTAATCAGATTTTGTTTTTCATCATCACTCAAAAATTTTGCAATTGGTGCTTCGAGATCATTTTCTTTTACGCGCATCCATATGAGTCCGCCGGCACCGAGTTTTTTTACAAAATCAGTTAACACATCAAGTTGATTTCTTGTGTAATCTCCGCATCCTTTAGCAAGAAGACCGGTAATAATTCCGCCTTTATCATGCGATTCCTTAAAAACTTTGAACTCGGAATTTTCGAAAACATCATTGAGAGTAACCATTTCCAAACCAAATCGTAGATCGGGTTTATCGCTTCCGTATTTTTCCATTGCTTCGTCAAAACTCAAGCGTGGTATTGGTAGTTGCAAATCAATGTTCCAAATTTCTTTGAAGAATATTTTCATTAATTCTTCTACAATTAAAAAAATATCTTCGACATCAACGAACGACATCTCAACATCAATCTGTGTAAATTCATATTGACGATCTGCACGCAAGTCTTCATCGCGAAAACATTTTACGATTTGAAAATATCTATCGAATCCGGCAACCATTAATATCTGTTTGTAGGTTTGCGGCGATTGCGGCAGTGCATAAAATTTGCCTTTGTGAAGCCTGCTCGGGACAAGAAAATCTCTCGCTCCTTCCGGAGTACTTTTCATCAACACGGGAGTTTCTACTTCGATAAACGATTTTGAATCAAAAAATTTTCTTGTTATTTGAGACATCTTGTGACGCAAAAAAAGATTTTTTTGCATCTCCGTTCTTCGCAAATCGAGATAACGATATTTCAACCTAACATCTTCACTCGCTTCAACGTTATCAACAATTTGGAACGGTGTTGTTTCGGCTTGATTTAGTATCACAAGTTTGTCAACCATTACATCAATAAAGCCGGTTTGTAAAGAAGCGTTTTCAGTTCCTTCGGGTCGTTTGCGTACAATCCCTTCAATTGAGACAACAAATTCGTTGCGTAATTTTTTTGCGTGTTCATGTGAATCGGAATTATAGGAAGGTTCAAATACTACTTGAATAATTCCATAACGGTCTCTCAATTCAATAAAAATAACTCCACCGAGATCGCGTCTTGTTGCTACCCAGCCGTTTAGTACAACACGTTGACCAATGTTTGATTCTCGTAAATCCCCGCATGTATGTGTTCTTGCATTAAACTTCATATAACTATTACTGCTCCTAAAAAAATTTAGGGGCAAAGATAAATATTTAATAAGGGGTTTACAAATAGAAGCTTGGTTCAGAGTTTCTTATTCATATTTAAGGTATATTTGCCGGCGAACATAACTTTTACTGATTATGAAAATTGTTGCCGACGAAAACATTCCGCAAGTTAAAGAAGCCTTTGAGAATTTCGGAAATGTTATTCTTCAAGATGGTAGAAAAATTTCAAACAAAGATGTTATTGATGCTGATGTACTTCTCGTTCGTTCGATTACAAATGTTAACGGATCACTTCTAAAAAATTCCAAAGTGAAATTTGTTGCAACGGCAACTATTGGAACCGATCACGTCGATACTGAATATTTGCACGCCAGCAATATTTTCTTTATTGACGCGAAAGGATGTAATGCTTTCTCCGTTGCCGAATATGTTGTTTGCGCCGTAACCGACTTATTTTCTTCGAATGGGAAAAAATTCAGCGGCAAAACTTTTGGCGTTGTTGGTTACGGAAATATCGGGACAAAAGTTGCGCGGTTTGCAAACGCTCTCGGCTTTAATGTTTTGATTAACGACCCCCCTCTCCAAAGAATAAATTATCCGCAAACATTTCATCCGCTTACGGATGTGCTGAACTGTGATGTTGTAACTTTTCATGTGCCGCTAAACAAAGAAGGTGTTGATAAAACTTTGCACATGATTAACAACGAAACGCTCGGTCTAATAAGAAGCGGTTCTGTTTTGATAAACTCATCACGCGGTCCAGTTGTACAAAACGAAATTTTAAAAGAAAGAATCATCAAAAAGAAAAATCTTTTTACCGTACTTGATGTTTGGGAAAACGAACCAAACATAGATAGCGAACTTCTTTCGCTTGTAGATTTTGGAACACCGCACATTGCGGGTTATTCGCTCGAAGGGAAACTGAACGGAACATTAATTATCTACAATAAATTCTGCGAACATTTTAATTTCACACAGAACTGGGTACCAAATTATCCTTCTATTGTGAACAAGGTCACTGAAATAAATTCCGAAAAAAGTATTGAAGAAACTTTGCAAGAAATTTGTTCTAAAATTTATGATATAAAAAAAGACAGTGCCGAATTGAAATCCTCTGTAAATTTTGATGACGAGAAAAGAAAAAAACATTTCGATGAGTTAAGAAAAAATTATCCTATACGAAGGGAATTCAATAACTACACGATCAAACTTTCCGGAAATGACGGCAAGGTGAAACAAATTTTATCCACACTCCGCTTCAAAGTTATTTGAGCAGCAACATTTTCTTTTCCGAAGTAAAATTACCGGTTGTTAATCTGTAAAAATAAATTCCGCTTTGTAGGGCAAATCGCCGATTCGCCCCTACATTAAACATTACATTATATTTCCCAGGCACTTGGTATTCATTCACAAGTACTGCTACCTCTCTTCCAAGAAGATCGTAAACTTTCAAAGTGGTGTAACCGGAAACTTGTAATGCGTAACTAATTGTTGTTGACGGATTAAACGGATTCGGATAGTTCTGCGAAAGATTAAATGATAACGGCAATTCGTTCTCTAATTCTACATAAGTTGGTACACTAACTCCGGCTGATTGCGCAAGTGAACCCACAGCCAATTTACAACAGAGTTGAAAATAATTCTTATTAATGTTGGCAAGATTATCCGTTACTTTATGATACTGATTGTTAAAATCATTATGCCCGTCAGAGTTTTTAGTAAAATCTTCTATCAGTAAAACAGCAGAATAATTTTGAAACCAGAACGAGGCATGATCGCTTCGTGTTGTTCCGGGATTAATAATTTGTGCCGTCAATCCAATGTTGTAATTGTTGTTCACGGATTCAACTTGCGATGCAAGCGAGTTTGAAGAAGCATAATTCTGCGTGTGAATTTCCATAATGCCGTCGTTATTGCTGTCCCATCCGATCATATCGAGATTAATCACGGAAATAATTTTATCTCCGTTTGTTTTTGCTTGTTGTGCATAATAAGCACTGCCTTGCAAACCTTGTTCTTCCTGATCCCACAGTGCAAAAATTATAGTGTAGTTGGTTTGGTACTTTGAAAAAATTCTTGCGGCTTCCAAAACAGCGGCTGTGCCTGAACCGTTATCATCGGCACCGGGTGCAATACCACCCGAAGGCATAGCATCGTAATGTGCACAGATAATTACAAACTCATCTTGAATTTTTCCGTATCGATATGCAAAAATATTTTGACCGCTTGTTAAAAAATCTTGCCGCGAAACGTTCAAACCGTAAGAGAAAAATTTATTGTAAATAAAATCCGCGGCGTACTGATTTGCCTGGCTATCTTTATGGCGTGACACGATTGTAACTTCTTTCCCATTTAATGTAACCGGTTTATCGCCCGTTAATATTCTCAGATTATCATAAAGCGAATCTAAATTTACCTGATTAATAATTTGGCTGATTGTAGAATCTGCTTGCGGAAATAATTTTGCCGTGCAGAAAAAAATCAATACGGATATTTGTTTCAGAAATTTTCTCATTTTCATTGTGCAAATCTAAATTTTGGCAAGATTAATTCAAGCCCTTTAATAATAACCCCTCTTTTTGCGGAATTCCGTATATAAAATTTTAAGTTAGAATTTGCGTTTATAAATCCGCCACCTTATATTTTGAGTTACCAAAATAATTTTACCTAAAAAATTAAGTGAGTGCATGTTGGACGACTTAGACATTACCATCCTAAAAAAGCTTCAGGAGAACGGCCGAACAAAGCGGAGTGAACTCGCCGAAGCTATAGGTCTATCTCTTCCCTCGCTTAGCGAGAGATTAAAAAAACTTGAGGACCACAAAGTTATCGAAGGCTACTACACAAAATTGAACCGACACACTTTCGGTTTCGATATCATGGCTTTCATTCTTGTTATTATGGATTCATCAAAAAATTTTGACAAGCTGACCGATCATGTAAAAAAGACTCCGGAAATTCTGGAGTGCCATGCTATTCTCGGAGAAGGCTCTCACATCTTAAAAGCACTCGTGAAAGATTCCAGAGCATTGGAAGACCTGCTTGCCAAAATTCAATCTTGGCAAGGTGTTGCAAGAACGGTTACAAGTTTCGTTTTATCAACTATCAAAGAGACAACTAATCTTAACATTTAACAAATAATATAGGAGATCATATGGGTAAAAGTGAGTCACCTGCCCAAAGTGTGCTGTCG
This sequence comes from Ignavibacteriales bacterium, assembly GCA_016177735.1. Lineage (GTDB taxonomy): Bacteria > Bacteroidota > Ignavibacteria > Ignavibacteriales > Melioribacteraceae > DYJK01. The sequence goes on from JACOUS010000014.1 coordinate 130,920, forward strand.
TATATTAAAGCGAACAAAATAGAGTTCGTTGATTTCAAGTTCATGGATTTTCCAGGACAGTGGCAGCACTTTACAGTACCTTCAAGCGAATTAAAAGAAGATTCATTTGAAAATGGTTTTGGATTCGATGGATCATCAATCCGCGGTTGGAAGAGTATCAATGAAAGCGATATGCTTATCATTCCCGATCCTACAACTTTATTTGCCGATCCGTTCATCATTGCACCAACAATCAGTTTAACTTGCGATGTAGTTGAACCGGCTACAAAAGAAAAATATGCTCGATGCCCGCGCAGCATTGCACAAAAAGCCGACGCATATTTAAAATCAACCGGTCTTGCAGATACAGCTTATTTTGGTCCCGAAGCAGAATTTTTCATTTTTGATGATGCACGATTTGATTCCGGTCCAAACTTTTCTTTCTACTCCGTAGATTCAATTGAAGGCAAATGGAATTCCGGACGTGAAGAGAATCCGAATCTTGCTTACAAACCGCGTTACAAAGAAGGATATTTCCCGGTACCTCCTACAGATAAATTGACCGACTTGAGAAATGAAATGGTTCGTAACTTAATCAATGTTGGAATTGATGTTGAAGCACAACACCACGAAGTTGCAAGCGGCGGTCAATGCGAAATTGATATGAAGTTCAAACCTCTTTTGAGAGCTGCCGACCAATTATTGATGTTCAAATATGTTATCAAAAACACGGCAACAAAAAACAACAAAACCGTTACCTACATGCCGAAACCAATTTTTGGTGATAACGGAAGCGGTATGCACGTTCACGTAAGTTTGTGGTTAAAAGGCAAACCTCTCTTTGCCGGAAGCGGATATGCTGGCTTAAGCGAAATGGCTCTTTATTTTATCGGCGGTATTTTGAAACATGCACCGGCTTTGCTTGCACTAACCAACCCGACAACAAATTCGTACAAGAGACTCGTTCCGGGTTTTGAAGCTCCGGTTAATCTTGCTTACTCACAAAGAAACAGAAGTGCTTCGGTAAGAATTCCGATGTACTCAACTTCGCCGAAAGCTAAACGTGTTGAATTCCGCTGCCCCGATCCCTCATGCAATCCTTATCTTGCATTCTCTGCTATATTGATGGCTGGTCTCGATGGCGTGATGAATAGAATCGATCCGGGTAATCCTCTCGATAAAGATATTTATGATCTTTCTCCCGAAGAATTGAAAGATGTTCCTTCTACTCCGGAATCTCTCGGACACGCACTCAAAGCTTTGGAAGCTGATCACGACTTCTTATTAAAAGGCAACGTATTCACAGAAGATGTAATCGAAACATGGATCAAATATAAGATCGACAAAGAAATCAAACCGATGGCTTTGCGTCCGCATCCGCATGAATTCGAACTCTACTTTGATGTATAATTCTTTTGCACAGAGTATCGAGCAATTAGTATTGAGAAGGCGGTGTAACAACCGCCTTTTTTCTTTTAAAGAACACCACGAAAAACTCATACGTAGAATTCAGAAGTCTGGAATCAAAATTACAAATAGCGAAAAGTTTTTTCTTTTGTCGAAGCTTCCCTCGACCTATAATTATTTCAAAGCTTGCAAAACAAATCCAATTCACAATTTTACAGTTAGCGCTAACGCAGATTTTTTGATTGTTCGGATATTTTTTCTTGTTCGGTTATAAAAAAAATCATAATGTGCCCGCCAAAATTCATACATGTCCCAAACTTTTCTCTTCAGATAATTTATTTGAAGAGATGTAATTACAGCAAGAAAGAATTTTAGCCACATAATTTGTTTGATAGAATAAAAAAATTAAAGCATGCCGGCTTGATAAGTTTTTATTCATATCAAAAAAGTTTGGGACGGTAATACCAAAATTTGATGACGAAACTTTTTGCTGCAATGGGGGCGATACATTCACGCAAAACAAAATCAATCAAATCAATTGGGAGGCATTATGAAACACAAAAAACTTTTTCGTGTTTTTCTTTTTCCACTTCTTTTTCTTTTTGCTAATCTCACAAATATTTATTCACAAAACGATGTAATGATGCAAGCATTCTATTGGAATCTTCCGACCGACACAACAAACAAAAACGGAAGCTGGTGGGATACACTCAGTGCAAAAGCATCAAGTTTATCATCAGCCGGTTTCACCGGTCTTTGGGTTCCTCCTCCTTCAAAAGGAAATTGGGGCATTGCCGATATGGGCTACGGTTTGTTCGATCATTACGATCTCGGCAATTACAATCAAAAAGGTTCTACCGAAACACGATTCGGAAGCAGATCGGAATTGAACTCGATGCTTACTGCTATGCACAACAACGGCGTTAAAATTTATGCCGATATTATTTTAAACCACATTTACGGCGGCGAGCCGGAACGCGAAGTTAATCCCGCTGTTAAGAGTTATGTATTTGCCGAAGCATACACAAACGGTTCGCAGCATACACCGTATCCAACCAACGAAATAACATGGAAAATTCCAAACGCAAGTGCGGGTGATTATTACATACAAATCGTTGGCTACCAGCTCAATTGGTCTGCAAGTGAAACCGAACGAGGCTACGATGTTTATATCGATTGGACAAGTGCCGGCGCGAACGGAACAGACACGTGGGAATCAGAACCAAACAACGGCAGCGGTCAATACAACATTTTCCCCGGCTCGGGCAGAACTGTGCGCGGACACAGTTCGAGTACCTCCGATATCGATGAGTACAAAATTACTCTCTCATCCGCACACGATATTGTAATAAAATTAATCGCAAAGAAAGAAGTCTTCAATCCGTGGGATTGGGTTTGGGCTGATCAAATTAACGGACACTATCCGAAAAGAATTTGGTATAACGGAAACGATCTTTCACAAACTACTTTGCAAGCATTAACAATGACCGGCATCGATTACGTAACACACACCGGCACCGGTGAACCGAATTACTCATGGACTTACTCGGATTTTCATCCGGTTGATGCAAATGACTGGCTCGGCAACGGCGGAACCAACGATGAAATTATCACAAACACAAAATGGTTCGGCAACGATCTCAACACTTTCGGCACAACCGTTCAAACAAGATTGAAAGACTGGGGCTACTGGCTTGCCAACACAGTCGGCTTCGACGGCTTCCGCCTCGATTTTGTAAGAGGGTTCCAAATTTCTTTTGCAGCAGATTGGATTAAGTATCTTCCTCTTTTGAGCGGCGCGCAAAGATTTATTGTTGCAGAATATTGGGGCAATGCACAAGTAATTCATGATTGGGTTACCGATGTTGCATCAAACGGTGCCGATGCAGATGCTTTCGACTTCCCTCTAAAATTTACATTGACCGACATGTGCAACAAAAATCAAAGTGATTTTAACATGACATGGCTTAATCACGCCGGCATGATTAGAAACAATACCGGTCAAGCTCTTTCGGGAACTTCTATAGTTACATTCGCAGAGAATCACGATTCCGGCAAAGAGAGCGATAAATGGATCTGGCAAGATTGGAAAATGGCATACGCATACATGCTTACTCACGAAGGAAGACCGTGCGTTTTCTATCCTCACTACTACGGAATTACACAAGTTGATAATCACAACTCGAGTACAACTGTTACAGCACCGGCAAGTTTGAGAACGGATATCAACAAATTAATCCATGTTAGAAAAAATTATTTGGGCGGAGTGCTTTCCGTTTTAAGCGAAACCGGCAATCCGTATCCTTCGGCAGATACGTATAATGTTTACGCCGCAAGAAGGCAAGGCAACGGAACACGTGACGGTGCAATTGTTGTAATTAACAATCACGGTACCGATACAAAAGGATTGTGGGTTGACAGTTCACCATCAGGATTTTCGAATTGGGCAAACACAACTTTGTGCAACGCTTTCGATTACAACGAAACAACACAAGTTTATTCCGATGGACGTGTTTATGTTTCCGCACCGGCACGCGGCTACAAAATTTGGGTGAAGAGAAGTGATTACATCGCATTCTCAAAAATGAATTTTAACGAAGAAGCCGCTGCAGATGTAGAACTTCCGGCAAAATTCCAGCTCGAACAAAATTACCCGAATCCTTTCAATCCGACTACCAATATCAAATTTGCAATTCCGTCCGATGAAAATGTTTCGATACAAATTTTCAATTCACTCGGTCAGTTGGTAGAAACTTTGCAAGAGGGATACATGAGCGCCGGTTCACATGAAAAAGTTTGGAACGCACAGAACATACCGAGCGGAATTTATTTCTATACAATCAGAGTTTACTCGCCTGGGCGAGCCGGTAATTTTACAGAGACAAAGAAGATGACTCTTCTCAAATAATTTTGACGTATTAATTTTTGTTTACATCTGCCGATATTAATTGCATTATTTAGTAGAGACTTGCTGCGGCAAGTCTCTACGGATTTGATCCTCTCACTGAAAACAATTGCTATAAAGAAATTTATATTTTACCTTGCTAAAGAAGTTTAACACGTCTCGTGTAAATCTTTTAATGCCCGAAACGAATGGATTACTCTTTTACAAACGAGGAGAATCGGTTCAAAATGAAATTGGATTTACGAACAACTACCGGTCTTTATGATAACCTTCCGGTTGGAATTGTTCTCTTCAACAAAGATTTAATCGTTACTGATTTCAATACGACGCTTGTCAAAATCCTAAAATCCAAAAAAGAACTTCTGCAAAATTTTGACATCCATTCGTTAAAGGACAAAAGAATTATTGCTTGCATAAAGGAAGCACTCAAAGGGGATAATGGATTTTACGAAGGACCTTATGATGCTACAACAAGCGGAGAACATTTACAAGTCTGCATCAAAACCTCGCCAATCTTCGATAATAACAAAAATATTATCGGAGGTGTTGGAGTTGTAGAAGATATCACCGAAAGAAAGAAACACTATACATTTATAGAAGACACACAGAAGAAATATTACAGTATCTTCGATAAAAGCAAAGCAGTAATGTTTATTACCGATCCGGTCACCGGGCATTTTGTAGATGTTAACGAATCTGCCGTAAAATTTTACGGCTATACAAAAGAATTTATGTTAAGCAGCCTAAAAATTTCCGACATTAATATTTCCACACAGTGGGAGATTTTGGAAGAGCTGCATAATTCCAGAAAAGAAAGAAGAGGCTATTTTCTTTTTAGGCACAAACTTGCCTCCGGTGAAATCCGCGATGTCGAAGTTTATTCCGGACCGGTAAACATTAAAGGAAAAGATTTGCTCGTAAATATTGTCCACGATATTACAGAAAGAAAAAAAATGGAAAAAGCACTTAATGAAAGCGAGGAGAGGTTCAGAGACTTTTTCGAAAGAAATGTTGCCGGCGTTTTTATAACAGATACGTCCGGCAATATAAAAGCATGTAACAGCACTTTCGCAAAAATGTACGAATTTGATTCCGTGCAGCATGCTCTCGCTTCCAATGCTTATTCGCTCTACCTCGATCCGAGAGAACGCGACCGTTTTCTTGATGCCGTAAGAAAAAACAAAACATTGATGAGCTATGAATCAAAATTGAAAACTGCAAAGGGGAACACTATTTACATTACCGATAATGCAGTTGGAGTTTTTGACGAAGATGGGAAACTGGTTGAACTGCAAGGTTTTGCAGTTGACGTAACCAAACAGAAACTTGCCGAGACTGAAGCAAAGCGTTTCTCGCACGCACTTGAACACGCGCCGGCTTCAATAATAATTACCGATAACGATGGAAAAATTTTATATGTAAATTCCAAATTCACTGCTGTTACCGGTTATAAACCCGGAGAAGTTATCGGGCGCGAAACGCTTGTTCTAAAATCAGGGTATATGCCGCCGGAACTATACAACAATATGTGGAACACGATACTATCGGGCAGAGACTGGTGCGGAGAGTTTCAAAACAAAAAGAAAAACGGAGAGTTGTATTGGGTATCAACATCCATTTCTCCACTCGTTAACAATGACGGAGATATTATTAACTTCATAGCAATTCAAGAGGATATGACGGAAAAGAAAGCGGCACTGGAAGCAATTGTGAAAGCAAAAGAAGCCGCGGAAACTGCCGATAGACTTAAATCGGAATTTCTTGCGCAGATGTCACATGAAGTGCGCACTCCGATTAATGCAATCCTAAATATTGCAGAGCTGTTAAAAGATTACATCGATTTTGAAAAAAATTCGGAAGCGGAGATATTATTCAGAGCCATTAAAGATTCCAATACAAGGTTAGTCCGCACGTTTGATCTCATCCTTAATATGTCGCAGATTCATACCGGTAATTACAAACCGGTCTTCACAGACGAAAAACTTTACGAAGATTTATTGCTTCCGCTTTTTGACGTGTTCAATAAAAAAGCCGTTTTGAAAAATGTTGTACTCAACATCGTTAATAATTCTTCCGCTAAACCGGTAACAATAGATAAGTATAGTGTTCAACAAATTTTTTCCAATCTGATTGATAACGCAATCAAATTTACAGAGCACGGTTCGGTAACAATACAGATAGATGAAATTGATAATCAAACTCATGTGCAAATTATCGATACCGGCATCGGCATCGCAGAGGAATTTTTGTCGCACATCTTTGATGCATTCTCTCAAGAGCAGCACGGCTACTCAAGAAATTTTGAAGGCACGGGGCTTGGGTTATCTCTCGTTAAAAAATATTGCGAAATAAACAACGCATCAATTTCCGTTGAAAGCGAAAAAGGAACCGGTACAACTTTTAAGGTTGTGTTCTAAAAATATCTGCGGAGTTTGTATAAGAAAGATCACTTACTTGCAGCCGCGTGAAATTTCTTATCGATCAAAATATTTCTTTCAGAATTCTTTCGATGATAGGAAAAAATTTCCCGGGTTCCGAGTATACCAATCTATTCAGCAAATAATCTGTAATACTCCTCAAACAAAAAAAGTCGGTTTCTTTTGAAGCCTGTCATTTCTTTTAAAATTCCAAGACGCAAAAAATCTTGAATAATATTATTAGCCGGTTTACTTGTGATTTTTAATGCGGATTCCACATCTCTAACATTTATTAAAGGTTTTGCATATAAGTAATGCACAAGGCTTTTTGCTTTAGATGTCTTCTTGCCAAGTGTTATAATTTTCTCTCCTTCAATTTTTTCTTTAAGCCGTAATATTTCTTTAAAAGTGTATATCCCTTTTTTAGATGTTTCGATTACTGCCACTAAAAAAAATTTTATCCATTGTTCTAAATTATTTGTAGTTCGCACCAACATGAGATTATCATAGTATAGGTTTTTATTTTTTTCAAAAAAATCCGAAAGATAGAGAGTTGGTTTATCTAACAAGCCTGTACTAACCAAATATAATGTTATCATTAATCTGCCGAGCCGCCCATTGCCGTCTAAAAATGGATGTATAGTTTCAAATTGGTAGTGCCCAATTGCTATTTTAATCAAGTGAGGAACATTTATATTTTCATTATGAAAAAAATTTTCCAGATCGCCCATTAAGTCTGAAACCTCTTCCTTATCAGGAGGGATAAATGCAGCATCATTAATTGTTGCCCCGCCAATCCAATTTTGGCTGTCTCGATATTCTCCCGGAAGTTTGGTTTCACCTCTTACTCCTTGCATCAATATTTTATGGGCATCTTTCAATAATCTTGTGGAAAGTGGAATTTCTTTCAGCCTCTCAATAGAATAATTTAATGCTTTTACATAATTCTGCACCTCTTTCCAATCATCTCTTTTTTCCGGTGCTATATCCAGCTCATCCAACAACGCTTCATCAACACTTGTTCGAGTGCCTTCAATTTTACTTGAAGTTGTAGCTTCTTTTATAACGTGCATCATTATAAAGAAATTAATATCCGGTACATAAAGAGAAAAAGCATTGAGTTCGCCAAGCAATTTATTGGCTTCTGCAAGTAAAGTATTTATTTTGGGTTCTGTCCACATCCATTCAAAATTAACTTTGGAAGGTAAAAAACTTTTGAATTGGAATTGTTGGGCATATTCACCAGCGATAAATGTTTTAATATCCATGGATATTCCAAAAGCTGTTATTCACTCCATCATAATATACCATATTTTACTTTATCCGGCTAAAGTCAATTATAAAATTTTATGATTGACTTTAGAACTACAAAGCCAATTATAAAGATTCCAAATAGACGCTTTGATGAAATGGATTAGTGCTTTAAGTTGGCAGTAAAATTTCTTGAGTTCGAAATGCTCTGGGGAATTGGCTTTTCAATCCATCTTTCGAAATTGTGCCGGTGCCAAGTATGTAATCTTCATAACGAATTATCTGCTGTCCGGCTGCTTCAAAATTTTTTTTGATTGTCCCGCCGCCGAGATAAGTTTCAAGTTCTTTTTTGTTTTCAAGTGTGATTATGTTTTTTGATACAAAACTGCCAAGTATCTGCGCAGCAAGTGTGTGCATTTGCAGATTTTCTCTTTTATCTATCGAACCGAATTTAGAGCCGATGCGCGCGAACGATTCCAATTCGCCGCAGTCCCAATTTTTATCGACAAAATAAATATCGCCGCTGCGAAGAAGATATTTATAATCATCAAAAATAGTCCGCTCAATTCCAAAATAAGCCGAAGTTTCATCAAGATACTTTTTGATTTTGCCGCTCGACGATTTCAACAGTTCAAGTTTTTTTTCTTTGCGCGGATTTTTATTCACCGGTTCGGCATTATCGATCTTCCTGAGTTTCGATACAAAGAAACCTTCCGAGCCGATTTGCCAAGGTAGAATGCGGCGGGCTTTTGAAATTTCTTTATTCAGTTCTTCGTCTTCATACTTTGTAAATGCATGCACACACTCTACAGGCAATTCAACATCAACTAGTTCAACCGGATATTTTTTCAAAATTTTATTCATCACCAATTCATTTTCTTCGAGCGTAATTGTGCAAGTGGAATAGACAATCTCTCCGCCTATCTTCGCCATTTTTACGGCACTAACAAGCAGACGTATTTGAATTTCCGAAAGACCTTCGGCTTTTTTCAAATTCCACCAATTGCTTACTTCTCCTTTTTTCTGTGTAATGCCGAGTGCACTGCACGGTGCATCGACTAAAATTTTGTCGAAATAATTTTCAAATGTTTTACTGAGCAGTTCGCCTTTGTTGTTCATTACGCCGGTGTTCACAAGTTTCATTTTATCAATGTTGAACATCAGTATCCGCATTCTATCGAGCGAAATTTCGTTGGCGATAAGTGTTCCTTTGTTCTGCATTAATTCGGCAAGTTGTGTTGTTTTTGAGCCGGGCGCCGCGCACAAATCTAAAACTTTTTCGTTCTCATCCGGATTCAACACAAGCGCCGGAATCATTGATGAAAGACTTTGTATGTAATATGCGCCGAGTATGAAATCGAGTGTTTTGCCGGCAATATTGCTTCCTTCAATAATACGGTAGGCGTGCGGAATGTTTTCTACTTTTTCTAATTGTACTCCATACTTCGCAAGATTCGAAATTACTTTTTCTTCCGGCAATGAAAGCGGTGAAATGCGCAGATACGGTTTGTACTCCGAGTTGAAATACTCCGTATAATTTTTGAGGTAATCCTCTCCAAAATTTTTCAGGATGTAGTTCGAAATATTTTCGCTGAGTTCGATCAATTCAATGGCGTGTAAGATTTAGGGAGTTGAATGTTTGCGCGGATAACCTTTTAAAACTTTTTGAGTTCGGAAATTCTTTCTTGAATTCGCTTTCCATTTCTTTTAAAAATGCATCGAGATGTTTTTCGTAATCGCGGACAGTCTCATAAACGTGAAGATCATTTACCGGCATTTTGAGATGCAGCGGTTTGGTTCTGTTTGCGTAGATAATGTACTTGGCTTTGTATTGATCGTCGGTGCTGAAAAATGTTCCGCCGTTTTCGTCAATAATCTGGTACGAATTGAAAAGCGGCGGCGGCAGAATAAGTAATTTCCCCGGCAATGTGATTTCTTTGATTTCAACACTGCGTAGAAAATCATCCGGAAAACTTTTCAGTTCCGTTTTGATTTTCTCAATCCACTTTGCCGTAAAATCTTTTTCCGTCATTTTTTCTCCGTGTTTCTCCGTGGAATCTCAGTGTCTCTCTATGTAACTTTTTCTTTCACAGAGAATCACAGAGGACACACAGAGTTCCACTGAGTTACAATATAATTATTTGTCTTTGTGCTTTAGTGTCTTAGCAACATTTATTTTCTTTTGCCGCAAAGGCACAAAGTCACTAAGATTTTATAAATGTTATTTTTTATTCCACCCAATCAGCAGCAAACACATTTGTATCGCGGGTTGGTTTTCTATCTGCTCTTCTGTTGGAACACCAAACTAATTTTTTGCCGTCGAACGAGAACATCGGGAAAGCATCGAACGTGCCGGAGTTTGTAATTTTTTCTAAACCGGTTCCGTCAACATTAATCATAAATATATCAAAGATGCGTCCGCCTTTATCCATCGAATGATGATTTGAGCAGAACAAAATTTTCTTTCCATCAGGATGAAAAAACGGCGCCCAATTAGCACCCGGTAAATCGGTAACTTTCCGGACATTTTTTCCATCGATATCCGCAACGTAAATATTTAGCGCTTTAGGTTCAACAAATCCGTCTGTAAGAAGTTTTTTATAAGTTTCGGCGTCATCATTTTGCGGTCTGCTTGCCCGCCAAACAATTTGTTTGGAATCGGGCGAAAAGAAAGCGCCGCCATCGTAGCCGAGTGTGTCTGTTAACTGCAAATATTCGCCGGTTTGTAAATTGTAACGCCACAAATCAAGATCGCCCGAACGCGTTGAAGTAAACACAATATATTTTCCATCCGGCGAAACCGTTGCTTCGGCATCGTAGCCTTCTCCGCCGATTAACAACTTTTCATTTCTGCCGTCTGCATCTGCGGTATATATTTCATAAGATTTATAGATGTGCCACACATATCTGCCGCCGGAAAACATAACTGTTGCCGGACATTTATCATCTGCTGCATGAGTGGATGCATAAATTATTTTTCCATTCTTCAAAAAATAACTGCAAGTGGTTCTTCCCTTCCCGGTTGAAACAAGCATGTATTGATTTCCATTTTCAAGCGGCGAGCCGTCTGCATTCATTTTAAATATTTGATCGCAGCCTTGAGAATTTATTTTATCCCAATCGCTTTGAAAAATTAATTGCCTGCTGTCAAAACTCCAGTATGCTTCTGCATTGTTACCGCCGAATGTAAGCTGGCGGATATTTTTCAGGTGAACTTCGCCGTCAAATCTCAGCGAATCTTTCGAAGAGTCACTCAATCTATTTACCGACGAAGAATTAACTGCGGCGGCAAGAAATAATAAAACCGGGAACACTCCAAAAAATTTTAGAGCGGATTTAAGTTTCATATCATTTTTCTGTTGTTACTGGATCTTAATTACTTTTTTGTCTTTACGAAGAAGAAGATAAACACCAAGCAGTACAAACGGAATGCTCAAAAGCTGTCCCATATTTAACGTCATGCCTTGTTCAAAATAAGTTTGATCTTCTTTTAAAAATTCTACAAAGAATCTGAATCCAAATACAAACACGAGAAACATCCCGAGCAGAAAACCCGGTTTCAATTTTGCAAACGCACGGAGATAGATTAAAAACAGAATTACAAAAACGACGAGATATGCAATTGCTTCGTACAACTGTGCCGGATGGCGCGGAACATTATCTACCGATGCAAATACAAACGACCACGGCAGTTCAGCCGGCTTGCCGATAATTTCCGAGTTGAACAAATTTCCCATTCGAATGAAAAAACCGGAAAGCGCTACTGTAATTACAATTCTATCGACCACCCAAAGGTAGTTGTACTCTTTTTTCTTTTTTGTGAATAAGTAAAGCGCCAACAAAATTCCTATTGCCGCACCATGGCTCGCGAGTCCGCCTTTCCACACTTGCAAAATTTCAAGGGGGTTAGCCAAATAATAAGAAGGATTATAAAAGAAACAATGCCCCAGCCGCGCGCCGAATACTGTCCCCAAAATCATGTACCAGATTAAATCGTTCATATCGTTTTCCGGCTTGCTCTCTTTTTTGAAAACGACATGCATGATCTGATAACCAACAATAAAAGAGAGCGCAAAGAGCAATCCGTACCAGCGGATTGTGAAAGGTCCTATTGTAAATATGTCGGGGCTAACATTCCAGTAGATCAAGGCAGCTCTGATTTTTGTAAGTGGATTGTCAATTTTCGGACAAATTTAGTAATTGAATGGTAATAAACCAAACGGACTGTGACTGATTTAGATACTGGATGCTGGATGCACAATTCTGGATAAAAATAGAACATTCATGCACTCGTGCATCAATGCTTTTAAATTCCTACTTCGTAAATCCAAGATTGCCTTCGTATTTCGAACTTCGTACCTCGCACTTGTGAAGTGTTACTCTTTCCAAATAAAATCGAAGAGAAGATACGAAGCGGTGAGCATGATTACATCGTAGCAAACCAGAACTAAAATTTCCACAAGCGAATCGTTGATGGAATTGCCGTCCATTGCAAATTTTGTGAGTTCGAGTAAAGTTAAAATCAGCGGAAGTAAAATAGGAAATGAAAGCACCGGATAGAGTGTTCCTTTCGATGAAGCTTTGGAAATTATTGCCGCAATTATTGTGGATGAAATTGCAATGCCGATATTTCCGAAAAGGAATGCAACCGCAAACAGAAAAATGTTTTTGATGATAAACGATTCGAACAGAACGAAGAATAAAAATGTGATTGCAAAGTTCATCAGGAATACGAGAAGCAGATTGAAAATGAGTTTACCGGAAAAAATTGTTGAGGGCGAAGCAATCAGGTGAAGTGTCATTGTTGTACCGCGTTCTTCTTCGGAAACAAATGCGCGCGAAAGTCCGGACATAGCCGAGAAGAAAATTACAACCCACAAAAGTCCGCCGGTTAAATATTCGGTAATCTTTTCACTGCCGATGGAAAACATTATCACGCTGATGGTAACGAGAATAAACATTGCAAGCGCGTTAATAGCGTAGCGCGTCCGCAGTTCCGATTCCCAATCTTTTTTGAATAACGAATATGCTTTCATCTTTTCCTTTGCGAACTCTCGGCTTTGCGAGAGATATTTCCCGCAAAGTCCCGGCAAAAACGCCGGGCAAGCGCAGAGTTCACAGTGTATTATATTTTTTTATTCTGTTTATAGTTTTCGAGATTCAATACTTCGTTGCACAACTGTAAATCCGAATCTTCGTTCGATGCAACGAGAACAAGATTCTTCTTCCCTTCTTCGGAAATTATTCCGTAAACAATTTCTTTGCCGGAGTTATCAAGATTTGAAACCGGCTCATCCAAAATTATTAATTGCGGCTCGTGCAGAAGTGCAAAAATAAATTTGAGCCGCTGCTTCATTCCCGATGAATACCCGCGCACAAGATCATTTCTTCTATCAAACAAATTCACTTGAGCGAGAAGATAATCAGCTCTTTGCTTGTTGAATTTTATTCCCCTGATATTCGAAAAATGGATCAGATTTTCTTCCGCTGTAAACTCATCGTACAAAAAAAGATAGGGCGAAACAAACCCGATGTAATCATGAAGTTTTTCGCCTTCAATAATTTTTTGAGATGAGGTGTGAACAATTTTTCCGCGTGTCGGTGAAATTATATTCGAAATAATTTTTACAAGTGTTGATTTACCCGATCCGTTCGGTCCGGCAATACCGTAAACATTTCCGGATTCAAATGTGAGATTCAACCCGTCAAACACGAGACGTCTGCCGAAATACTTAACAACGTTATCGAGAGTTAAAGTATAATCAATCATTCAGAATTACAAACTTCCCTTTTTTGTTTAGTGTATCTGTTTTGACATAATAAAAATATACGCCTGTACCGAGCCGGTTGCCGCTTTTGTCCAACACGTTCCAACTAACAGTCATGTTATTGTGGTCAACGGTTTGGCTTCCCGAAAAAACAAGATTCATATCGACGGAATAAATATATATATCGGCTGAAGTGCTCACTCCATCAGCCGGAAAATAAATAAAGCCGTCATTCGAATATTTGAACGGCTGCGGGAAGGCATAATCGACAGTAGCAAAATGCCCTTGCCCGGCAGATTTATTAAGAATATTTGATTCGACAAGCCGTAAAGGGAACTCGCTTTCAAGCTTGGAGTAGTAGCCTTCGAATATTTGTTTGTAGCCGCTTCCGTCTTGTGTTGAAACTGCATATGATAATTTTGTAAGTGAATCCGGTTTTGCAACTCCGTTTGTTACATCTGCATTTGTGATAATTGTAATCAGCGTATCGATACCTTGACCGGTATTATTATAATAGAAAAGAAAATTTGTTGATACCGGTTCGGTAGAAATTTCCATCGACTGCTGCGGCAGTGTTAATTCTATAGTAGGCTTAACTTTCGGATAGTTTGCCGCCTCTTCAAAATATTTTCCGGCTTGCGCTCTCTCTTTTGTAAAATAGAGCCACTGCCCGAATGTATTGAACTCTGCTTTAAATGTAGAACTGTATTCTGCAATTGCATCCCTAATTGCATAAAGCGCACGTTCGGTGCGCATCAATTCCCAAATTCTTTTTAGTATGTCAAATCCAAAACGGTCTTTCAAAAAAATATTCCAGATTGCGAGATTGTAACCGCCATATTGGTCAATCATTGTTTCGTACGTTTTGTCGAAAAAACTTTTCAAGTAGCCGTAGTAATCATTAACATCATCAAATACGAATTCTTCCATTGCCGTGGAAGTTATTTCGTGGTAAAATGAATCGGCATTGCGAAAAACATAATTTCCCATTTGTATTGCATGATGAAATTCATGGGCGGCAGTTACACGCGCGGCTTCAATTCCATGGGTATATGTACTTGAAAAATCATTGTCTATTTCAATGTAACTCGTATAAGTTTCTGCTGTCAACGGATCTTCGTTATAAGTATTACCGTAATAACTGGCAGCAAGATTTGCAATGTACACATCATATTTATCGTCACCGCCTTGCCCGTTATCTTTCGGCGGAGACGGGTAGCCGAGTATGTTGACTTCAAAATTATAGGACGAATCGAACGCGGCTGCAAGCTGGTTCAAATCGTAACCGGGTTTGTTTGTACCGATTGTATCGTAATGAATTCTAAAAAAACCCGAAGGCGAAACAAAACTTTTTTGCGATTGGGGTCTCGTTAGTAAACTGCTCAACACTTTTTTCTGTTTCGGATCAAACTTATCGTAATTCAATTTCACTTCGTTCGCAATTCCGAATCCGCATTTAACCAGCTCTTCTTCAATTGCCGCGGCTACGCCGATTGCTTCTGTTCCCAATCGGATTTTGATAAACTCATTGTAGAGGGAATCTAAATTTTGCGCGTTGAGCTTGAATGCAAATGCAGTGAGCAAGGATAGATAGAGAAATTTTTTCATTTAACTCTGCTGATGTTGATGAAATCGTCCGATGTTTTGGAATAAACGAGATATTCCTTTTTACCATTAAAAACTGCGGCAATATAACTATTGATCTCTTTTGATTCAAAGACATCTTCTATCCCCAAATTGCGGAGATTATTTTTTACCCTGAGTGCTTTCATCGCACCGCTTTGTTTATCGTACATAAAAATTGAACTGCCGTTGTCGTCATCAACATATTTCACAAACTTTTTTGCCGGCACAAAATTTTTCACTTCAAAATTTTTAATCCTCTTTCCGCCGGCAAGAATAAAATTTGTCAATTCGTTTTTCTTGAACCAAGCAAAAGCGAGATTGTTGTGAATATCTTTGTCTTCGAAGCCGATAACATCGTAACTTTGCGAGAGAGCCGGAATATCTGTAATCTTTTTTGTGCCGGTAATTTTCATGTTGTATGTTGACTGTACAAGCGACAAAGTATTCTTGCTGAACGAGAAATGAAATATCTCTTTGTAAACATCGAACAAAAGTGCGGCACTTTGGAAATTTGAAGTTATCTCTTGAATTCCGGAACTGATATATCTGAAGTCTTTGAAATCGAACGACTGCATGAAGAGTTTGCCGTTCTTGTTTATCAAAACAAAAATTGTCTGCCGGTCTTTCAATCGATCGCTTGTAATTTTTAATTCGATGATCGGTCCTTCTGCATAAAGAATTTTTCTGCCGAATTTTTTATCGATAAAATTTACACGCAAAAGTTCTATCACTTTGCTGCTTCTCGAATAACAGAAAAAAGTTTTTCTTGCCGATTGCATTTCATCAACAACAACATCATCATAATTTTGAATCAACGGAACGCTGAAATAATTTCTGAACAATTTATCTTTTTCGCCGACAAGCAGAACCAGCTTTTGTTTTTCTTCATCGATAAAAAAGATGTCTTCCGATTTGTCGTTATAAAGATCGAACGAACCGATGATGCCCGGCTTGCCTCCGAGCGCAAGCGAAAAATTATCATCCGACGAAGGAACTCTATCAACAACATAAATTTTTCCGTTTGAATCGAGCACGCTTAAGACCCGTCCGCTTCTGTCAACAAAAGAATTCAGATCGGTAACGCCTTCTCTTTTAAGATAAAGCTGCGGCGGATAAAAAACGTTTGTGCTCTGTGCGAAAATTAAGTAGAGACTTCCGGTTTTTGTATTGATGAAAGCAATATCGTTGTAGCCGTCGGCGTTAAAATCGAGAATGGTAAACTTATCCGGTTTAACCGGTGTGCTGATAAAAAATTTTTGATCGAAAGCAGAGACCGAATCACCGGCAAAAACTTGAAAACCGCTGCTGTGCGAAGTAACGAGATCGGTAAACCCGTCGCTGTTCAAGTCTTCCGTTTTCAAATCAATGATTTCCGGTTCCGAGCCGAACGTTCTCGTTTCATTAAAACTGCCGTCAGCATTGTTGCTGAAAAGCACGATGGAATTTTTGAGGAAGTTAACCGCGGCAATATCGGGATACAAATCGTAATCGAGATCAACAAAATATGCTTGAGAAAAAATTTCATTGGAGACTTTTTGAAATTCGCGGAGACCTTTTGCCGATTCTTTAAAAATGGAAATTCCGTTGAACGAACTTCCCGAAACTAAAATTTCTTTTCTGCCGTCGCGGTCGATATCTGCAGCATCAATTGCGGATGGATACGAATCTAAAATTATTTTTGACTGCGTAGCCGCACTGCCGGATCTGGAAAAGTTTATTATTCCAATTTGTCTTCCGCCTCTCGAAGCATAAACAAATCGTTTTCCTTTTTCACCGGAACTGAGCGGACGCAGATCATAAAAAGGAACATGAAAATATCTTTCCGACGGTGCGCCGCTTTTTGTGTTATCGCGGAACTGCACAAAATATTTGTTTGACTTTCCGTCGAACGAAATAAAATCGCGCCAGCCGTCGGCATTAAAATCAACCGCATGAATTAAAAATTGTGACTGCTTTGCGGCAAATTCATTGAATCTGCAGAAACCGTTTATCGGCAAATAGTTGATCGTTTCGGTTTGTGCAGTTATTCGGGAAGCAAAAAAGAATAATAAGATTAGAGGACTAATCCGCGTCCGGTCTTTTTTCAAGCCGTGCTTTTCTTCTTTTAAGGGCATCTTCAAATCTTCGTTTTTCATCGACTGTTTCGGGAAGTATCTCAAAAGTTTCAACCGGTTTATTGTTTTCATCAACGCTTACAAAAGTTAAATATGCTGTATTAGTATGAATCTTCGTTCCTTGTGTAAAAGATTCCGCAAAAACTTTTACGCCCACTTCCATCGATGTTTTGAATGCTCTGTTAACGGACGCAGTTAAAGTTACAACATTGCCGAGTTTGATCGGATGATGAAAATCAATCCGATCAACCGAAGCAGTAACACAAACTCTTTGCGAATGTTTTGCAGATGAAAGCGCCGCGCAGATATCAATCCAGTGCATCAACTGTCCGCCCAAAAGATTTCCGAGTTGATTTGTGTGATGCGGCAGAACCAATTCAGTCATTGTAACAATTGATTCGCCAACTTTTTTACTGCGTCTCTGTTTTTCTTCCATTACTGTTTAGAGCTTAGTGATGCTTCAAGTTGTTGAAGTTCCGGCGCATTTTCATCGTCGGGAAATCTGCTCAGAAAAACTCCGATATCGGCAAGTGCATCGTTGTTCATTTCTTTGCGTACTTCAATTTTGATTTTATTGTAAAGAGCCAGCGGCGCATATTTGGTATCGTGATAAATTTCAAAAACCATAGTATAATATTTTATCGCGGCTTTGTCGTATTCCATCTTTTCATAAATCACCGCACTTTGAAATTCTTTTTGAGCGAGCCGTTCGTTCAACTCTTTAATTTTTGCTTCGGCTGTCTCTACCTTTTTATCCGAAGGGAAAAAATCTATGAATGCCTGAAATTCTTCGATTGCTTTTTTTGTGTACGATTGATCGAGTTGATAAGACGGCGCCAATTGATAATATGATTCTGCAAGCATGTATTGAGCTTCGGGCACAAAAGGACTTGCCGGCGTATTACGTATAAGTTTGCTGAATTCGTATGCACCAAGCAAAAACTGCCCGCGTTTGAAATACGTCATGCCCAAATAATATTGCGCATCGTCATTAACTGTACTGCCGGGATACTGCAATGTTATATTCTGAAATTCGTTTACGGCAATTTCGTAATCTTCATCGTTGTATAATTGAAGCGCATAATTAAAATATTCTTCTGCATTGAATTTGCTCGTATCAACAGAGCTTGTACATGCGGAAATAAAAAACAGACTTAACAAAGATGGAAACAAAACTCTCTTCAACAAGAATATTTCTCCGTTTTTAGTATAATTCGTTTGTAAAGATAATTAAAATGCATTAGCTGTAAAAATGCAAACAGACCGTTACTTGCTTCTTATAGTAAATAACAAAATAACAGTTACGATTAAAGTCCCGACAACTATAATTGGTTCCAAAAGATTTGAAAATACCGGCGGAGGCGGAATCTGTGATTTTGTAAATGGAAGCGATTCATTTTCGAGAGCGGTTATCTCTTCAATTCTTACCGAATCTCTGTACGTTTCATTGAAATCTATCGAAGAAAATTTTTTTTCGCTGTTTGAAATTATAGCCGAGCCTTGCACAACAATAAATCTTTCAACATAATAATCTCCGAAAAATCCGTCTTTAAAAGATTCGCCGTAACTTGTAGAAATGTTTGCGATATTGTATTCCAAATTTGCTGAGCCGCTTTCTTGTTTGATATTGTACGAGTGTTTGATAAACGAATCCAAAATTTTTGCACGTAAAAATTGGTATTCCGGCGGTGAACTGAATTTGAAACTGAATGCATTATCCCTTTTGTTTAAAACGGAATCAATCTTGTCTGCGCTTTGATCCAATAACGAGTAAACAATTTCAAGATTTGTTTTTGTCTGCGGATGAGCAAATCCGGCAAACACGGATAAACAAAATGCGATTAGAAATATCTTCTTCAATAGAATTAAAATTTGGTTTTAAACTGCGGACAAATTAGATAATCACAAAAGTAATTTCAAATGGAAAAAGAAAAGGTTGTTTCTAAAATAATATTCAAAAAACAAATCCGCGAAAATCCGATTTTATCTGCGTGCTATTTTTTAAAAAGTTTATTTTAGAAACAAGCTCTCACAAAATCATCTTCTCCCCGAAGCAATTTCTTTCAATCGTTCAATTCTTTCTTCAATCGGCGGATGTGTAGAAAATAATTTCATTAAAGATTTCCCGCTCAGCGGATTCACAATAAAAAGATGAGCAGAAGAAGTTCCGGCATTCGGCATCGGAAGCATCTCATTTGCTTTGGAAAGTTTGTTGAGTGCGGATGCAAGTCCGAGCGGCTTGCCCGAAATTTGCGAACCGCCTTCATCGGCAAGGTATTCGCGCGAACGCGATATAGCAAGCTGAATCAACACTGCGGCAATGGGTGCAACAATTAAGAGTGCGAGTTCGTAAAAAATATTTCCGTCGCGGTCATCATTTCTGCTGTGCCCGCCGAACATTGCGGCGTAGCCAGCCATTCGTGCAACAAAAGTAATTGTGCCAACCAATGTTGCGGCAATTGTGCTTACAAGTATATCGCGGTTTTTTATGTGAGCAAGTTCGTGCGCAATTACTCCTTCAAGTTCTTCACGGTTGAGAATATTCATAATGCCGGTTGTAACTGCAACTGCACCGTTTTCCGGATTTCTTCCGGTTGCAAATGCATTAGGCGTTTGATTATTCATCACGTAAACTTTCGGCATCGGCAGTCCGGCTTTCATCGATAATTTTTCTACAATATCATAAAGCTGCGGAAAATCTTTTTGCGAAACTTCTTGTGCGCGGTACATCGCTAAGACGATTTTGCCGGAAAACCAATACGAACCAAAATTCAAAGCAAGCGATATTACAAATGCTATCATCATTCCGGACTGCCCGCCGAGAAGATTCCCGACAAGAATAAATAGAACCATCATTGCAGTCATCAGTATAACTGTCTTAAAGCTGTTCATTTTACCTTCCTTCTAATTTATTTGCACTCAAATTTATATACGATTGATCACATGTTTCAAGCTGTCATTTCTAACATAATTAGATTTATAAATGTTCCAACACCTCAAAGACCTTGAAGGCTGCCCGGAACCTTCAAAGTCTATCAACTTCAAAGTTCTAAAACTCTGCCTTGCCTTTATAAATCATAATCTTTAAAATCGCACATCCATAATGAGAAGAATATGAACAAAAAACTTTTAGCACTTGTGCTCGTTATAACTTTTTCGAACATTTATTCGCAAACTACTTATGAATTTTTGCGGCTCGATACGAGTCCGCGTGCCGCAGCAGTAGCCGGAAGCTTCGTAGCAAATAGCGACGACCCGAACGTAATTTTCTATAATCCGGCTGGAATTAATTTATTAAGTAATACGCCGGTTTCATTTTCATTTTTAAAACACTTGATGGATATAAATTCCGCATCGCTGGCATTATCAAAAGAATATGATGAACTCGGAAGATTCAGTCTCGGAATTAAATACATTAATTACGGCGAGTTCACAAAAGCAACTTCCGAGGGAACCAAAACCGGGAATTTCGGTGCCGGTGATATTGCTTTCATCGTTGGTTATGGAAATGAACTTGGAGAAAATTTTTATTACGGCACAAACGTAAAATTTATTTATTCGGGAATTGCAGATTATTCTTCGACTGCTCTTGCGGTTGATCTCGGATTGCTTTACACACTTCCGGACGATAACTGGAATTTCGGTTTCTCGGTTTTGAATCTCGGCACGCAGCTTTCAAAATATATTGATAAAAGCGAAGACCTCCCTCTCGATATACGTCTCGGATTTTCAAAACGATTGGAGAAAGTACCGTTCAGATTTTTTTGGTCGTTCAACAAACTCAACGAAGAAGAAGGATCGTTCTTCGACCGCTTTAAACAAATTACATTCGGCGGCGAATTCAAGCTGGGGCAAAGCCTCAACCTCCGTTTCGGTTACGATACGGAAAAGAGAAAAGATTTGAAGATCGGAACAACAGCGGGTCTCGCCGGATTTAGTCTCGGACTCGGGTTTAACGCTGCATCATATACTGTTGATTATTCTTTCTCATCGATGGGATCAATCGGTGCGCTTCACAGATTCGGAATCTCAACCAATTTTGATTGAGCTGTAAAAAATTTTTCTGCAAAAGAATGGAACGCGGATAACCCGCCAACAAACGGCGGGCAAGCTCTGATTAAGCGGATTTAATCTGTAAATATCTGGTTCATCCGTTAAACTTGTTTGCCTATCTATGATAGGTAAAGTCCGTGGTCTATTCTTTTTAATATTTTCGTGCAATTAAAAATCGTAATTCGTAAATCAAATTATTTTTTGTACGGAGATTTAAGATAGAGTTCGGCATATTTGTGTGAATCGTTTCTGTCTTTCAGTTTGAGAGTTTCTTTGTAATAACGGATTGCTTTTTCTCTCATTCCTATTTGATCGTACAACATTCCCAAATAAAAAACTGTGTTGATCAAGAACCCGGATTCATTTTCTTTATCGAGTTCGCGCGAAAGTTTTTCAGATATTTCAAAATAGTGTGCGGCAGAATCAACCTTCTCTCTTATTTTATAATCCATCCCCAAATAATATGACGCTTCCCTTTTGAATCTTTTGTTGTAACCGGGTTTGTTGTTTTCACACTTGCCGAAAATATCTCCAAAAATTTCCGCGGCTTGTTTGTAATTATTTTCTTTAACAAAAGTGAGTCCGTAATATTTTTGGAAATTCGGATTGTTCGGAAAATCTTTTAAAAGCAGATCGCCCCATTTTCTTGCTTCGTTCATATTTTCTTCGAACTGGAAATTGAGAGTCATCAAAAAATATCTCGATTCCAAACGCGCATATCTTCCGTTCCATGCAACATTTTCCAATTCTTTCAATCCTCTGTCTTTATCTCCCTTGGGGAAGAAAACCATGAAAGGTTTTACTGCCGGGTATCTTTGCGGAATTACATCTGCATAGTAATGATAAATACCGAAGCCGAGTTGAACGTCTCTGTTTTTAGGATCGGCTTCGTAAGCTTTGAAAACAAGCGCGAGACCTTCCTTGCCGTCTAGTGCCGCTTTAAACCAGCTTTCACGGATTGCGAGCAACCGCCCCCTAAAACCAAGCGCACCCCCTTTGAAAAATATTGCATCGGAATTTTTTTCGTTGTTATCGAGAATATCATCGCAGATATCAATTACTTCTTCAAGCTGATCGTAAAATTTTTCATCCATACTTTCATCATCAAGATTAAGAAGGATGCGCCACCAGGTAATCATCGCCTTAAAAAATTTGCATGAAGGATGCGCCGGGTATTCTTTCGCAACAATATCAAAAGTTTTTTCCGCTCTGTCGAATTCGATGCCGTAGATTTGATTTACGCCGGATTTCACAAGCGAATCATGGCGTACCCAATCATAACTTTGAGCAGAAATTTGAAGCGCTGTAATGAACAGAACCGGAAAGATGAATTTTATTTTCAAAACCACACCATATTTTTTTTATGCGTGTTACAAGCTAATCAGCAGTTTCGAAATATTCCATTCAAAAAATAAAAGTGGTCTGTTTTATATTTTTTTATTAGATGCTAATATTAGTTACGCTGTGCCAATGCTAATCGCAAACCCAAACCAACAAGCACTGACCCGGTTATTCTTCTTCGCCATATTGTAAAACGCTGGTTCTGAAGAAACCATTTGCTTGCTGTAGTAAAAACTATCACAAGTAATGATTCATAAATTACATCCATAATTCCCAAAATTATTCCGAGCAGAAGAAATTGAATTAAAACATAACCGCTTTTCGGATCAACAAACTGAGGAAGAAAAGCCAAAAAGAAAATTGCAACTTTCGGATTCAGCACACCGGTGATGAATGCTTTTGTTAATGTTTTGGATGTTCGTTGATTTTCATTTATTGCAACGACTGTTTCTTCTTTCGCGCGAAAAGTTTTTATGCCGATGTAAATCAAATAAGCCGCACCAACAAATTTTACAATTGAAAAAGCTAACGCCGATGCCGCGAGTATTGCAGATAAACCGAGTGCCGCCGTAACCGCGTGAAATATTGTTGCAAGATTTAATCCGACTGCAGTAATGATGCCTGCCCTTCTGCCCGAACTGATGCTGTTGGTAAGAACGAGTGCTTGCGCCGGTCCCGGAATTAAAATGATTACACTACATGCCGCCATGTACGTGAGTAAAGTTGTAAAGTGAAACACGGTTTCCTCAAAAAAAATTTCTTCTAAGATTTTTTATGATCAAAAATAAATTCTTGATGAAGAAAAAAATTTAGGAATCTTGCTTTTTACAAACTATTAATTGGGCTGTTCGATAAATGTAGGTCGAACAGTCTGTTCGACCTACAAGTAAAATGTGAGTGCTAATTTATTTTCGTTTCGGGCGGTACATGTCTGTTGCGCGTCCGTAAAACAATTCTGCTGAAAACATCATCGTTTCGGATAAAGTGGGGTGCGGATGAATCGTCAATTCCAAATCTTTAACAACAGCGCCCATTTCAATTGCGAGTGTTCCTTCGGCAATCATATCGCCGGCTCCAACGCCAACAATTCCAACACCGAGAATTCTTTCAGTGCCGGGCTCGATAACAAGTTTAGTCATTCCGTCATTTCTATCAAGAGTAGTTGCGCGGCCGCTTGCAGCCCACGGAAATTTTGCGACTTCAACTTTAATTCCTTTTTCGCGCGCTTCGGTTTCCGATAATCCCGTCCATGCAAGTTCGGGATCAGTAAACACGACAGCCGGAATTGCATTCGGTTCGAATGCGGCTTTGTGACCGAGTATTGCTTCTACCGCAACTTTTCCTTCTGCGGAAGCTTTGTGTGCAAGCATCGGGTTGCCGACAATATCGCCGATTGCATAAATGTTTTCATCGTTCGTCTTCAATGATTTATCAACAACAACAAATCCGCGCTCGTTAACTTTTACTTTTGTGTTTTCGAGACCAAGTCCCGCAGTAACCGGTTTGCGTCCGATCGAGATCAAAACTTTATCAAATGTTTGAAGCGGTTCGGTAACATTTTTGCCTTCGAGCTTAACTTGGATTCCATCGGCGGTTTCCTTTAACTCAACGACTTTCGTCTCAACAAAAATATTTTCCATAATAGTTTTAACGCGTCTTTCGAGAACAGCAACAAGATCGCGGTCGGCACCGGGTAAAATTCCGGGCATCATTTCAACAACAGTAACTTTACTGCCGAGTGCGGCATAAACTGTGCTGAGTTCGAGACCAATGTATCCGCCGCCGATGACAAGCAAACGTTTCGGAACATCATTCAATTCGAGTGCGGAAGTTGAATCCATTACACACTGTGAATCAATCGAAAGTCCGGGTACTTTTGCCGGAACAGAACCGGTCGCAAGAATTGCTTTCCCGAAAATCACTTCTTCTTTTGTACCGTCAACTTTTTCAACAATAAGAGATGTTGAATTTGCAAAAGAAGCTTTCCCATTTATGTAATTTACTTTCCGCTGTTTTGATAACTGTCCCAATCCGCCGGTTAATTTATTGACAACACTGTTTTTAAAATCACGAAGTTTATTTATATCAATTTTGGGTTCGCCGAATTCAATTCCCCACTTTTTTGCTTCTTCGGCTTCGTGAATAAGTTTAGCAACATGCAACAAAGCTTTTGACGGAATACATCCGCGGTACAAACAAACACCGCCGGGATTTTTTTCCAGATCAATCAAAGTTACTTGCATTCCGAGATCTGCGGCAAGAAATGCTGCGGCATAACCGCCCGGTCCGCCGCCAATTACTGCTAATTCTGTTTTAGTAGCCATTATTAATACCAATCAACTTATTTTTAGATGAGGACAAAAATAATAAAAAGAGTTTAATAAACTCCGACAGAATAGGAACGTTTTAGTGATACACTTATTTTTCAAACTGTATAAAAATTTTTCTTTTCCATGCTCATGAAAAGAGATAATACCTTATTTTTGCACTGGGCAGTTTTTCAATTCCTCGATTGAAAAACTTAATATTGTCAGGAGGCGGATAAAACCGCTAAACTGTTATTGCTTTTTTATTGGATTGATGCAAAAGTAATTATGACGAATTACTATCAACAAATTCCAAATAGATGAGGGGGCAATGAAAAAAATTATTCTACTATTGGCGGTTTCCACTTATTGTTTTGCAAGTGAACCTATTAAACCTACGCGTACAGAAATTCCGCCGGTTATTGACGGCAAACTTGACGACAGAGCATGGCAGAATGTTTTATCGATATCAACATTTAAAACTTTTTCGCCCGATTTCGGAAAAGATGCATCTCAAAAAACCGTTGCTTACGCGGCATACGACAGCGAAAATCTTTATTTCGCTTTCAGATGTTACGATGCCGAACCCGACAAAATCAAAACCTCGGTTTCCAACAGAGATAATATCCGCGCCGATGACTGGGTCTGCATCAATCTCGATTCCTTTTTCGATCAGCAATCGCTCTATGCTTTTTATGTTAATCCGCACGGAATACAAACCGACAGCCGCTTTGCCGCCGGCACTGAAGATTTCAGTGCAGACTTTGTTTGGTACAGCGCCGGACAATTATTACCCGACGGATACGTTGTTGAAATTTCAATCCCACTAAAAAGTATCCGCTATTCAGATGCAAATCCGGTTACAATGTCAATCTTTTTTGAAAGATACATCAGCAGATTAATTGAACATTCTTCCTATCCCGAACTCGATCCGGCAAAAGGAATGGCGTTCCTTGTCCAGATGCAGCCGATGGAATATTACGATCTTGAACACTACAGCTTGTTTGAATTTTTGCCCGCACTTACTTACAGCAAAAAATACGAACAATCCCCTAACACTCTCGCAACAAAAGAGAACCGCGGCGAGTTAAGCTTGACAACAAAATACGGAGTAACTTCGGATTTAATTCTTGATGCAACATATAATCCCGATTTTAGTCAAGTTGAAACAGATGCCGGACAAATAGATGTTAATCTGCGCAGCCCTCTTTTTTTCCCGGAGAAAAGACCATTCTTTTTGGAAGGAAGCGAGATATTTAATTTTGCCGGAACCGGAACCTCATCGGTTGACCCGCTAAGTTCACTTGTACACACAAGAAATATTATTAATCCGCTTGCCGGAATAAAATTATCGGGAAAGATCGGAACGAAGAATACTCTTGCGGTACTTTACGCAGTGGATGAACTTCCGTCGGACCTTTCAGCAATCGAAGGGAAGTATTCTCACTTTCCGATTCTTCGTTACAAGCGCGCATTTACAGATGATAGTTACATCGGCGGCATTTATGCCGGCAGAGAAACAGAAAATGATTTTAACCGCACTGCCGGAATTGACGGAATAGTACGAGTTACTCAAGCAAGTACAATAGAGTGGAACGGAATTTTTTCGAGTACAAAATTTCCCGGCTCGGGCGATGCAAAAGGCGGCTCGGCTCTCACCGTTCGTTATAATTATGATTCACGCGATCTGATTTATGATTTTTCTCTGAAAAATATTACGGAAGATTTTTTTACCGGGACGGGCTACTTAACACGCAATGGAATTTTTACTGCTTCAGGTTTGATCAAACCAAAAATTTATCCGGAGTCATCATTCATTTCCAGAATCGATGTTGATGCATTCTCTGCGCAAACACACGATAAACCAAGCAGCCAATGGGAAACCTATAATTACATCAGTGCACTTGCTTATTACCTCGGATCGATGAACACAAAAGTGAGATATCTTTACTCGACAGAAAATTTTCTCGGACAAAAATTTAATACCGGCGGATTTTCCACTTCGTTCGGTGCTCAATTCACAAAAGAGTTTTCCATTTCGGTTATATACTCCAAAGTAAAAGCAATTTATTATTCGCCTACTCCGTATCAGGGTAAATCAAACAGAGTTTCTGTTTACGCATCTTACCGCCCCATCCAAAATCTTGAATCGTACACAACATTTTTCTTTTACGATTTCAGGCGTTCATCCGATAATCAATTAATTTATGAATATCCCATCATTAGAGAAAAACTGACTTATCAATTAAACAAATTTTTGCTCTTCAGAGGTATTGTTGAGTACAACAAATTCAGGCGGCAGCTCATTACAGATTTTCTTGTTTCATTCACTTACGTACCGGGCACGGTATTTCATTTGGGTTACGGTTCACTTTATCAAAGAACGGAATGGGACGAGACATTGCAAAGTTATTTAACAGCAGATAAGTTTAGAGAAACTCAGCGGGGATTTTTCTTAAAGATGTCGTATTTGTGGAGGATATAATTTTTTGTTGAGACGCGATTCATCGCGTCTCACTATTACAAATATTTCCCTAACACAATGTCAATGGGAAGACATCAATGACAAAATACCAAAACACTTTCCGGATTGAATCTGCCCGCTTACAAGAATGGGATTATTTAAACCCATGGTGGTATTACATTACAATCAACACGAAAAATCATGTAGAATATTTTGGTGATGTTGCAAACGGAAAAATGATTTTGAATGAATTAGGACATATTGTTGATGAAGAATGGATAAAAACAAAATCATTACGTCCCTATGTTGATTTAGATTATTATGTAATTATGCCGAATCATTTTCACGGTATATTAATTATTGACCAGAACGTAGAGACTCGCCGCGGCGAGTCTCTACTACAACAAAAGACGAACACTTCTCAAAAAAATGAGTCTATTTCTCAATTCGGAAAACCGATTAAAAATTCTTTATCTGTAATTATTAATCAATTTAAAGGTTCTGTTAAACGCCGGGCTAACAAAAATAGCTATACTGATTTTTCTTGGCAATCTCGTTTTTACGATAGAATGATTCGCAACGAAAAAGAATTGTTCAATATCAGAAAATATATAGAACAGAATCCGGCGAAGTGGTCATTTGATAAAGACGAAATAGAAAATATGCCGGAATATTAATCGTAGAGACTTGCCACAGCAAGCCTCTACATTATCAAACTCATCCTTCGAGGGAAAACAGGAAAGGATTTTCAAGGGCGTTAACAACCCATCTCAAAAATCTGATTGCATCGGCGCCGTCAATAATTCTGTGATTTTACAAAGGGGCAATTTTATTAAGAAGCTATTGCGAAGGATTTTACAGGCAAAGAATCTGATTCAAGTTTTTGCAAGTTGATAATTTTACTTGCATGGTCAATATCAATTCCTACTATCATCCCTGATTCATCAAAATCAATTACAACTCCTTCGGCAACTTCTTTTGAATCAGCGCTTTTTTTCTCGGATAAATTTATGTACAAAGAATCTGTTTCAGGATAATAATTTAGTTTCATTTCTCTCTCCATTCAAAATTTCGATCCGGGAAGGCATTATGTACGGTTTCGCCGTCACTAAGTGTAACTACCCGTAAATATTTTTTAATCTCATCTACAAAACCCCAGAAACGAATTCGATCATCTTGTTGAATCTCTTTCTTTAACGGGTTGCTCAATATTTCTAATATCCATTCCTCTTTTAAATAAGAACGTTTTGTCAAAACTTGTTCGCGAAAATATCTTGTTGCTTTCACAATTATAAAATAGTTATTAGAGACGTTGTATGCAACGTCTCTACGCAAACATTACCCTTCCAAGGAAAGAAGGAAAGGATTTTCGAGGGCATTGACGACCCACCTCAAAAATCTGATTGCATCGGCGCCGTCAATTATTCTGTGATCGTACGAAAGTGAAAGCGGCATCATCAAACGTGGCTCGAACTTGCCGTCGATGTAAACCGGTTCATACGAAGATTTTGAAACACCGAGTATTGCAACTTCCGGCGTATTTACAATAGGAGTGAAATATGTTCCGCCGATTCCGCCAAGATTGCTGATCGTAAAAGATCCGCCTTGCATATCTTCAAGCGAAAGTTTTTTATCGCGTGCTTTCTTTGATATCCCGGCAAGCTCGACACTCAATTGTATAATATTTTTTCTGTCAACGTCACGAACTACCGGCACAAGCAAACCTCTATCGGTATCAACTGCAATCCCGATGTTGTAAAATTTCTTGTAAACGATTTCGTTCTTTTCCATATCAACACTGCTGTTGAACTGCGGAAATACTTTCAGCGCAGAAGCAATAATTTTTAGAAGTACGGAAGTAACGGTAAGTTTTCCGCCGGCAGTTTCTACTTTTTTGCCGAACTGTTTGCGGAGATTTTCGAGTTCGGTAATATCTGCTTTATCAAATTGAGTAACGTGCGGAACGGTTGTCCACGCGTAAGATAAATGCCCGGCAGTTTTTCTGCGGATATTACTCATTTGCTGACGGTCTATTGCACCCCACTTTGAAAAATCAGGGAGTGCTTCGTGCGGAATTCCAACTGTACCGGTAGGAACAATTCCTTTTTGTATCTGCTCGTTTAACGCCTTTGCAAATGATTTAACATCTTCGATCGAAATTCTTCCGTTCGGTCCGCTGCCCTTCACTTGATTAACATCAATTCCAATCTCGCGGGCAAATTTTCTTACCGATGGCGCCGCCGGCACAACTGTTTTAACAATATCCTTCGGCAAGTTTACTAACTGCGGCATGTGTGTGTGTTCTCTCTTTGTTTCAGGCTGCAAGTTGAAAGTTACATGTTCTTTCTTTTCTTCAACTTGAACTTCGTCCTTTGCACTTCGTACCTCGTACTTCCGTTCCGTCTCACGCACCACTGTTGTTTCCAAAACCACGGCTACTTGTCCGATCGCAGCTTTATCACCTTCTTTAACTTTTACTTCTTTAACAACACCGCCAACTTCAGTCGGAACTTCTACAGTTGCTTTGTCGGTTTCAATCTCAAGGATAATTTGATCGGCTTCCAGTTTATCGCCGGGCTTCGCCAGAACTTTTGTGATTTGTGCAGAAGTAATATTTTCACCAAGCGCCGGAATTTTGAATTCGTAAATGTTTGTTGTTAGCTGCTTGTTGCTCGTTGTAAGTTGTTCTGTTTTTACTTGTTCCACTTTTTGTCTCGCTTCTTGCGTCTCATGTCTTACATCTTCTGTCTTCTCCGTAAGGAGTCCTTCGGACTGAACACTTTCCCCATTCACTTCAACACTAATCACCGGCTCACCAACTTGAGCTTTCGTTCCTTCTTTCACAAAAACTTTTGTAACCAATCCCGCTACTTCGGATGGCACTTCAACAGTAGCTTTGTCTGTTTCGATCTCAACTACAATTTGATCGACTTCGATTTTATCACCTGCTTTCACATGTACTTTGATAATATCAGCATTGTTTATGTTTTCGCCGAGATGCGGCAATTTAAAATCTACAATCATTTTTTCCTCACTAAATTCTGAGTCATCCCGACTTGTCAGGGTGGCGAAGAATCTCTAACTCAATTAAGTAAGAGACCTTTCCTCCCGATAGAACCGGGATTCAGGGTTAACGAATTAAGAACGTGCCGGGTTTGCTTTCTCCGGATTAATACCCAAATCTTTTTGTGCTTTCTTCAAAACATCTGCTTTGAGTTTGCCTTCTTTGAACAACGAATACAAAGTTGCATAAACGATATGCTTCGCATCCACTTCAAAGAAATCTCTGAGTGCAGTTCTTCCCTCGCTTCTTCCAAATCCGTAAGTACCGAGCGAATGCAATGTACCCGGCAGCCATTTGGCGAGTGCATCTTTCATAATTTGTACATAATCCGAAGCCGCCACGAATACGCCGCTTTCACCTTTTGTAATCTCAGCGATGTACGGAACTTTCGGTTCTTTATCGGGATGGAACATATTCCATCTCTCGGCTTCTTGTGCATCGAGATGCAGATTTTTATAACTCGTTACGCTCCAAATATCTGCTGCTACTTTATAATCTTTTTCAAGAATATCTGCCGCTTTAATTACCTCATTCAAAATTGTTCCGCTTCCTAACAAGTGAGCTTTCAACTTTGCATCTTTTGCATTGCCTTTTCCGGAAAGAGTTGAACTGCGGAATTTGTACATTCCTTTCAGTATTCCTTCTTTCACACCTTTGGGCATCGGCGGCTGTGCATAATTTTCATTCATTATTGTAATGTAATAGAAAACATCTTCCTTCTTTTCGTACATGCGGTAAATGCCATCGCGGATAATTACAGCAAGTTCGTATGCAAATGCGGGATCGTAGGCAGCAAGATTCGGAACCGGGTATGCAAGCAGATGACTATTGCCGTCTTGATGCTGCAAACCTTCGCCGGCAAGTGTTGTTCTTCCGGCTGTAGCACCAAACAAAAATCCCTTACAACGCAAATCACCGGCAGCCCAAACGAGATCACCGACTCTCTGCATTCCGAACATCGAATAAAAAGTAAAGAAAGGAATTGTGTTGATTCCATGAACTGCGTAAGACGTACCGGCAGAAATGAATGAGGACATCGAACCGGCTTCTGTAATTCCTTCTTCAAGTATTTGCCCGTTCTTCGCTTCTTTGTAATAAAGCAAACTATCTTTGTCAACCGGTTCGTAAAGTTGACCGGTGTGCGCATAAATTCCAATTTGTCTGAAGAGTGCTTCCATTCCGAAAGTACGCGCTTCATCGGGAACTATCGGCACAATCAAATGACCGATCTCTTTATCGCGCAAAAGTTTTGCAAGTATGCGGACGTAAACCATCGTAGTGGAAACTTCGCGCCCTTCCGTTCCGGCATAAAATTCTTCGAACAATTCTTCCGAAGGAGTTTTTAAAGCCGGTGCCGTAACAACTCTTTTGGGAAGATATCCGCCAAGTTCTTTTCTTCTTTCTTTCAAATATCTTATTTCGGGAGAATCTTCCGGCGGACGATAGAACGGCGCTTTCACTACTTCTTCATCGCTAATCGGAATTGAGAAGCGTGTTCTAAATTCTTTCAGTTCATCTTCGTTTAATTTTTTTTGTGAGTGAGTGATGTTCTTCCCTTCGCCGGCTTCGCCGAGCCCGTAACCTTTTACGGTTTTAGCAAGAATAACAGTTGGTGCGTCTTTGTGTTCAACTGCGTCTTTAAAAGCGGCATAAACTTTTTCGGGATCGTGACCGCCGCGTTTCATTTTCTCCAATTGCTCGTCTGTATATTTTTCAACAAGCTTCAAAAGTTCGGGGTACTTCCCAAAAAA
Organism: Ignavibacteriales bacterium; assembly: GCA_016177735.1. GTDB lineage: Bacteria > Bacteroidota > Ignavibacteria > Ignavibacteriales > Melioribacteraceae > DYJK01. The sequence goes on from JACOUS010000014.1 coordinate 163,366, forward strand.
ATGTTCGCGGATATATTTGCCGTCGCGAGTTACATAATTTTGGGATTCACCGTCAATACTTTCATTCATTCTTTTAACAAGCATTCCGCTTTTATCTGCATCCAAAAGAGGGTCCCAATCACCACCCCAAACAACTTTGATAACATTCCATCCGGCACCGCGGAAAATTGCTTCAAGTTCCTGGATAATATTTCCGTTACCGCGTACCGGTCCATCCAATCTTTGCAAATTGCAGTTGATAACAAAAATTAAGTTGTCAAGTTTTTCGCGGGCGGCAAGTGTAATTGCACCGAGTGTCTCGGGTTCATCTGTTTCGCCGTCGCCGAGAAATGCCCAAACTTTTTGATCGCCCGGTTGTTTCAAACTGCGGTCTTCAAGATATCTGCTGAAGCGTGCTTGATAAATTGCTTGTATCGGTCCGAGCCCCATTGATACGGTAGGAAATTCCCAAAAATCCGGCATAAGCCACGGATGTGGATACGATGAAAGTCCGCCGCCGGGTTTTAATTCTCTTCTAAAATTTTGGAGTTGTTCTTTTGTTAATCTACCTTCAAGAAAAGCGCGTGCATACATTCCCGGTGCCGCGTGACCTTGAAAATAAATTATATCGCCGTCGCGGTTGCCGTCTTTGCCGCGGAAAAAATGATTGAAACCGATCTCGTACAAAGTTGCGGCAGATGCATAAGTTGAAATATGTCCACCTATTCCGTTTTCCTCTTTGTTGGCGCGGACAACCATTGCCATTGCGTTCCAGCGTATCAAACTTTTGATGCGGCGTTCAATTTCCCTTCCGCCCGGAAACGGCGGCTGATTTTCTTTGGGTATTGTATTTATGTGAGGGGTGTTTGCAGTAAATGGAATTTCAACACCGGCTTGCTGTGCATAAGTATCCAGATTATGCAGTAACTCTTTTACTTTTTCGGGTCCGCCGGATTGAAGCACATACTCAAGCGACTCAAGCCACTCTTTCAGCTCTACTTCTTCAAGTTCTGCCAATCCATTGTTTTTGTTATCGTTCATTTTGCTTAATCCTTGTTTACGATTATATATAATAAGTTACGATGTATTTTTTTTCTTTAATACGGCACTTAAATTTAAGAAATCCCTCGATTGAATTCTATAATCTGTCCGATAAAGAACAAACACAAAGATTTCTTACCACGAAAGCACAAGCTTGGTAATCACTTTCCAAACCATACTGAACAATTCTATAAAAGATATTTTCATATCTCTAATTTATACGTACAAGGAATGAGGATTACGCTATTCAACTATCACCTTTTTGTAGAGGAATGTAAATACTTTGTTATCAACATGTATTGAAAATTTTAGAAGTTCTGCTCTTTTATCCAACGGGACAAATATTAAACCGCCAACCGAATCGTTTGGATACAAATCTGTAATTCTCATAACTTCATTTTTCCAAAATTCTTTTTGGGATTTATGCTCTCTCATTGAAGCATCATAATCCATTTCTTCATTAACCTGGTTATCTGCCCACACTGCTACATCGCGCGATACTTGATTAACATCATTTTCTTCATTCTTATCAGTTAAATCCACAACCAGACTTACTAATGCAAGGGTTGCATTAAGTCCGGTTAAAACTGAATGTTCTGTTTTTCTATTCTCCATATCTTGATTAATCTTATTGATTTGTTTTTCGGGGTCCAATGCATAAAGGCGTTTGAAATACGGCTCGACTGAAATCAAATCTTTTTTCATTGCATCAACGTAAAAATCTTTTGGTTCAACCAATATTTTGTTTCCGGACTTATTCTCAAAATGCACATAAAACACAACCTGCTCGCCGCTGTAACTATCTACTTCAACGGAGACCCCTATTTTATCGTCTTCTTTCGTTACAATTTCTCTTCCTTTATAATAATCTTTCTCCTCAAGGGTTTCTAATTTTACAATTTGTGTTGCACACCCGTAAATTGTTAACGCTATTAAAACGAAACAAGCTGCAATAATTTTCTTTTTCATTTTGTATTCCTCGAATTATTTCGATCGATTGTCCCAACTTAAGTGCCAACAGAAAAGACACAAATCGAAATAGATTCTGAGGAAAAGAATAAGGGGTATGCTGCTCTGTAGCAATTTTTAATTATTACGTATAATTTTTTGAACAGAAACCGGAGAATAAACAATCAACTTTTTTTGCTGCCGTCAGCTCCTTCTGCTGCACGAATATTGTATCCATTTACTTCCACGAACGCAAATTCTCTAAGTCCGTAGAGATTAATTATCAATTACAACTCAAAATTTAACCGGTTAGTTCAAAAAAAATTTATTTGAGGAACTTGCAGAGCTGCCCTGAGTTATAATCACCGCTCATCTAAAAAAATTTACAGATGAAAAATTTATTTTACTGCTCGACAAATTAATTCATCAAAAATAATAAGGGGGAATAATGCATAGATCAAATCCAGGATACACAATCAAAAACTATTTCTTTTCGATTATAACAGCTTTCACTTTTCTCTTATACGGTTGCAGCGACAACGCAACAGAACCAAACACAAACTCTAACGAAGAATTAAAAAAAGAATTACAAACACTTTTAGACAGCACGGTAAGTTCCGATAACGCAATTCACAATGCCGTTCTTTTGGTTGATGCACCTGATATTAATTTCAAATGGAAAGGTGCTTCGGGAATTGCAAATCCCCAAACACAACTTAAAATGGAACCGAACGATCAATTCCGCATTGCGAGTCTCGGCAAAATGACTCTTGCAGTATTAACAATGAAATTAATCGAAGAAGACCGGTTCAAATTGGATGACTTCATTTTTCATTATCTGCCCGGCAGCATTATGAACCGGCTGCACATCTTTCAAGGGAAAGATTACAGCAATCAAATTACAATTCGGCAATTACTAAACCACACTTCGGGTTTGCCGGATTATATTGAGGACGGAAACAGAGATGCAAAAGGCGCAACGGATTTTATGAATTTATTAAAGAGCGAGCCAAATAAATTTTGGAAACCGGAAGAGACAATCGAATATACAAAACAAAATCTACCACCACACTTTGCACCGGGGAACGGTTTTCACTACGGCGATACGAATTATCAGTTATTGGGTTTGATCTTACAAAATATTACCGGCAAAAAACTAAACATACTTTACCGCGAAAAATTATTCACTCCTTTGGGGATGAATCATACTTACATGGAATATTACGATGATCCGATGCCAAGTATTGCCGGACGAAATTTATCACATGTCTATTTTGATGCTGACAATTACACCGACTGGATCAGCAACTCTGCAGATTGGGCTGGCGGCGGAATTATCAGTACAACAGAAGATTTAAACCGGTTCATGCGCGCTTTTGTTAACAATGAAATTTTTCGGAGCCCGCAAACAAAACAATTGATGCTGAACTGGCAGAACGAAAGCGAAGCCGGATTGTACTACGGGTTCGGAATTGTACGAATAAATTTCAGTGAATTCGGCTTGACCGAGATAGGGGAAATTTACGGACACGATGGTTTCCCGCAGTCGTTCATGTTTTATGTGCCAAAACAAAATGTAACAATAGCTGGAACTCTAAATCAAGCTGTAAGCGAAAACAATTTCATGGAGCTTGTTCTTACGGTAATAAGTTTATTGGCGGCATCGGATCAGCATTAATAGCATGTTAAGGCAAACAATAGAACCAACATTCGTCATGTTCGTCATAATGCTTGCTAATCTTAAAGATATATTATCACTATAAAAAAGAGAGGGGGACTTGAACAAACATAAATTCTTTTTATTGTTCTTAATTATCAGCTTCACAACAACCTTCGCACAGAAAAGCAGAATCAGCGGTAAAGTTGAAGATGCAACAAGCGGCGAAGCACTTATCGGTGTTAACATTTTAGTAATTGATTCCAGCGGAGTTGGAACCGCAGCCAACGAAGACGGAACATTCGAGCTTACACTTCCACACGGAATTTATTCATTAAAGTTCAGCAGTATCGGTTATAGCACTGTGATAAAAACAGATGTTGTAGTAACCGGCGGCAAAGAAACTTTTTTGAATATCAAACTGACTCCGTCGGCAATTCAAATGAAAGAAGCTTTGGTTCAAGCCGATTATTTTGATAAAGCAGTGCAGATAAATAATCTTGCAACAGTTGTGTTGAATCCCGAAGAGGTGCGCCGCTCGCCCGGTTCGATGCAAGATTTTCAGAGAATACTTCAAGGCATGGCGGGCGTTTCTTTTTCAAACGATATGAACAATGAATTAATTGTTCGCGGCGGCTCGCCCGATGAAAATTTGACCGTGCTCGATGAGATGGAACTTCACTCCACAAATCATTACCCTAATGAATATAATTCCGGCGGACCGATTAACATGGTTAATGTTGATTTGATTGATCACATCCAATTTTCTACCGGGGGATTCGTTTCAAAATTCGGCGATAAACTTTCTTCTGTTATGCAGATAACAACGCGCGAAGGAACGAGGAAGAACACTTTCGCAAGCGATATAAATTTATCGATGGCGGGCTTCGGCGGAGTGTTTGAAGGAGGCATCAACAACGGCAAAGGTTCGTGGATTTTATCTGCGCGAAAAAGTTATATCAGTTTGATTGCCGGTTCGCTCGGCTTGACTGCTATTCCGTATTACTACGATTTGCAATCCAAAATTGTTTACGATCTCTCGCCGGCTCACAAACTTTCTCTTTCGGCAATTTACGGCAATGATAAAATTTTGATCAAAGGAGAAAACAAATCCGACATCACAAAAAGTAATCTCACCGATTCGGTCGGCATTTACCGGGTGGATATAAAACAATATCAGTTTGCAGCCGGGTTAACTTTGCGAAGCATCTGGAATAAAAATTCTTATTCCCTTCTCACGTGGTATTATAATCTTTACAACAACGATTTTAAAATTGATGAAGACTTCACGGAAAGGTCGTACGATGCCAATGGAAAAATTATCAACAGTATTTTATTGAGCAAACGCCAAACAGTACTGGATGATCACCACAATGCAAACACTGCATTGAAGGGAGAAATTTTTTGGAAGCTGGATAACTTGCAAGAATTAAATTTCGGCATATCTGCGGCAACCGGAAATTTTGTTCAGTCGCTTTATCTTGCCGGAGATTCTGCGCGCTACTTTATTGACGGGCAATGGTCGCCCACAATTGTTGTTCCGGCTTCAAATATCAAATACAACATCAAGCTGTTTGATAACTACAAGTACTACGCATTCATCAACGACAAGCTGAAATTATTCGATGAACGGTTGATTGTTAATGCCGGCATTCGTTACGATTATTTTTCTTACAGCTTGAAAGGAAATTTTAGTCCGCGAATTTCTGCATCCTACTTTATCATTCCTTCCGTTACGAGTTTGAATTTCGCATACGGAGAATATTATCAAGCACAAAATTACCCCACTTACGGCGATAGAGAGAAAAAAGATATTAACCGGTATCTCGAAAATTCCCACTCGAGACATTTTGTTGTCGGCATCGAACATATTATTGCAGATGGACTGCGCGCAAATTTGGAAGCATACCAAAAATCGTACGACGATCTGCCGGTCTCCGAGAAGTTTATCAATTTTAACGATAGAACTTTCCGCTCGAACAAAAATTTAAATGCCGGGAAGCAGACTGTCACCGGCGTTGATTTACAAATTCAGCAGAAACTTGTAAAAGATTATTTCGGAACACTCAGTTACTCGCGTATGTGGACGGATTACAAAGATCCGCGCATCGGATGGGCGGGAAAGAAAATAATTTCTTCGTACGATTTTCCGCACGTGCTCACTCTTATTTTTGGAAAAAGATTTTCGGGGCTTCGCACTGAACTTGACAATACAAATTTCTTGCTGAAATATTTTAGTTACTTGCTTCCGTTTTCAGACGATATGGAAATTAGCGTCCGCTGGCGTTACGCATCCGGCAAACCGTACACTGAAAAAATTTGGTCAACCTCCGAACAATATTACGAAGGCAGCACACGATGGAGTAAAGGGAACTGGGTCGAGTCATATGAAATAAACAACAAACGATACCCCGATTATCACCGGCTCGATATTGCTTTCAACAGCAGATTTAATTTTGATGCGTGGAGTATCGCAATCTTTCTTTCGATACAAAATTTATACAACAGAAAGAACGTTGCATTTTATGATTACAACTCCGACGGCAAGCGCGAAACAATTTACCAGTTCGCATTTCTGCCGGTGATCGGTATTGATGTTAGATTTTAATTATCAGTGTCTCGATAACTCGAAGACAAAACGACTAAAGAAATTTTTTAGCGAATACTTGACATGGCATCTTCGTTTATATACCTTTGCAACCAATATGAAACAGAACAAAGTAAATAGCGCAATCAATACAATGATGATGGCAATGTGTATGTGTATGAACACTTATCCGCCCGCGGAGGAGATTGCCTAACTTTAACATAGAATAAATTTTTTAGACAAGCCCTTCGAAACACGAAGGGCTTTTTTTTTATACAAGATTCAACGAAAGGCTAAAATGAAAAATCCAATTAACCATAGAGATACGGTATCAAGTAGGTTTACATCGCTACGCTATGATGAAATATTTCCGTCTTCACTTACAAAAACTAATCGCACCTCTATTAGCCTTCAATCCATGTCTTGTCTAATGTACTGTTGTTGCTGTTGCTAATCTGCTAACAACTTAATCTTGCTCTACACACTATCTAAAAAAAACAAGTTTAGCAATTCAGGTGAACTGCACCTTAATGGAAAAAGAAACCGGCGAGATTAACAACGATGTATTTTCAACACAGCTTCAACTTTACTTCTAAATGAGAATTGAAATGAAAAATTTATTCGGAATGAAATATTTAGCTGCACTAATTGCAACAGTAGTGTTTATAAATGCGGACATCAATAATAATCCGGCAAAAAATAATGAGTCTTCAAACAGTGTCCAAAGTGAAATAAAACTTTTAAATGTTTCTTATGATCCAACGCGCGAATTATATCAGGCATTCAATGCAAGCTTTGCAAAATACTGGAAAGGGAAAACCGGACAGACTGTAACAATCAATCAGTCGCACGGCGGTTCCGGTAAACAAGCACGCGCTTTAATTGACGGACTGGAAGCTGATGTAGTGACGCTCGCTTTGGCATACGACATTGATGCAATTGCCGAACATTCGAAATTATTGGCTGCGGATTGGCAGAAACGATTGCCGAACAACAGCACACCTTATACTTCTACAATTGTTTTTCTTGTACGAAAAGGGAATCCGAAAAAAATTAAAGACTGGAATGATCTGCTGCGCAATGACGTGTCTGTGATAACTCCTAATCCTAAAACTTCCGGCGGTGCCCGGTGGAATTATCTTGCCGCATGGGGTTGTGCACTCAAAAAATTTAACGGAGACGAAAACAAAGTTAGAAATTTCATTCAGCGTTTATTTAGAAACGTACCGGTACTCGATACCGGCGCGCGCGGTTCAACAACAACATTTGTTGAGCGCGGTATCGGCGATATTCTGCTTGCATGGGAAAACGAGGCTCTTCTTGCCGTCAAAGAATTTGGAGAAAATAAATTTGAAATTGTTGCCCCGTCAATAAGCATACTTGCAGAACCTCCGGTTGCTGTTGTAGATAAAGTTGTTGATAAACATAAAACACGTGCCGCAGCTCAGGCTTACCTTGAATTTCTTTATACGGAAGAAGGACAAAAAATAGCGGCAGATAATTTTTACCGTCCGCGTTCGAAATCGGTCGCAAAGAAATATGAAAACAAATTTCCAAAAGTGAATTTATTTACAATTGATGAAATCTTCGGCGGATGGAAAAAAGCCCAGAAAAAACATTTTTCAGACGGCGGCACATTCGATCAGCTTTATGTTCCTTCGGGGAAATAATTATTTACTACAAAGCAATTAATCTATTATGATAGTTAAAAAAATAATATCGAAACTAACCGATGGTAAAAAGAGCAAAAGAGTAATCCCCGGCTTCGGATTATCGCTCGGCTTTACTATGTTTTATTTAAGCTTGATTGTGATGATCCCGCTTTCAACACTCTTCTTCAAAACATTCAGCCTTACGTGGGAAGAATTTTATTCTACAATTTCAAGTCCGCGCGTTCTTTCGTCATTCGGTTTAACTTTTGGCGCTTCATTAACAGCCGGAGTGATTAATGTAATTTTTGGTCCGCTTGTTGCGTGGTCGCTCGTGCGTTATAATTTTCCCGCAAAGAGAATTATTGATGCACTTGTTGATTTGCCGTTTGCACTGCCGACAGCTATTGCCGGGATTACACTTACAAGTCTTTATGCCGAGAACGGATGGTTCGGAGAATATTTGCTCGCAATCGGAATTAAATCGGCATACACACCAATCGGAATTACAATCGCACTAATTTTTATTGGTCTCCCTTTCGTTGTTCGTACGGTACAACCGGTTCTCGAAGCATTGGAAGTTGATATCGAAGAAGCCGCCGCAAGTCTCGGCGCAACAAGATGGCAGATAATAACACGTGTAATACTGCCCGTCATTCGCCCGGCAGTATTAACTGGTTTTGTTCTTTCATTTGCACGTGCTCTTGGCGAATACGGTTCTGTTATTTTTATTGCCGGTAACATGCCGATGAAAACGGAAATTTCAACATTGTTAATTATTACACGGCTTGAACAATATGATTACGCCGGAGCCATTTCAATTGCAGTTACGATGCTCGCGGCATCATTCATACTAATACTAATAATAAATATTCTGCAGTCACGCATTAATAAGAAAAACCTGATTTCATGAAAAGAATTAAAGACATAATAAAAAATATTCGTGCGCAAAAAAGCGTTGAGACGAAAAGCCCAAAACTCACCGAACCTTTTTTTGTTCGATGGCTTGTCATCGGAATTTCAATTCTGTTCATAGGAGTCTTTGTATGCGCTCCTTTATTTTTGGTATTTGTAAAAGCATTCGAGAAAGGAGCCGCGGCATATTATGCGGCAATCAGCGATGAAGCTTCGTTCTCTGCAATCAAACTGACTTTGATAACCGCAGTTATCGCTGTTCCGTGCAATATGATTTTTGGTTTAGCCGCTTCATGGCTCATTGCAAAATTCCACTTCAGGGGAAAAAATATTTTAACCACTTTAATCGATCTTCCCTTCACTGTTTCTCCGGTTGTTTCGGGAATGATATTCGTTATGCTTTTTGGTTTGCAAGGCTGGTTCGGCAGCTGGCTTTACGCCAACGATATTAAAATTATTTATGCCGTACCCGGCATCGTGCTTGCAACTATATTTGTAACTCTTCCATTTGTTGCGCGCGAATTGATTCCGATAATGCAGATAAACGGAACTGAAGAGGAACAAGCGGCATTAGTACTCGGCGCCGGTGGATGGAAAACATTTTTCCACGTTACTTTCCCTAATATTAAATGGGCTTTGATTTACGGAGTAATTTTATGCAATGCCCGTGCAATGGGCGAGTTTGGTGCTGTTTCGGTTGTATCGGGACACATACGCGGTTTAACAAACACAATTCCTCTTCATGCAGAAATTCTTTACAACGAATATCAGATGAATGCCGCTTTCGCTGTTGCATCATCACTGACTTTACTTGCAGTAATTACGCTTGCACTCAAAAAATTTGCAGAGATAAAAATTAAACAAGAATTAGCTGAATCAAATTATATATCGGTAGGTGAAAATATATGAGCATTGAAGTTTCCAATCTTACAAAAATATTTAACGGATTTACCGCAGTTGATGATGTTAATTTCCAAATAGAGACCGGCGAACTTGTTGCTCTTTTAGGACCAAGCGGCTCGGGAAAGAGCACTCTGCTTAGAATGATTGCCGGACTGGAAATTCCCGATAACGGCACGATCCATTTGACCGGAAAAGAAACAACATCGGCTTCTCCGCGCGACCGTAATGTTGGTTTTGTTTTTCAGCATTATGCGCTTTTCAAACACATGACGATTTACGATAACATCGCTTTCGGATTAAAAGTAAGAAAGGCGCCCAAACATGAAATCGCTCCGCGTGTTTCCGAACTTTTGGAACTTGTTCAATTGCGAGGATTGGAAAAACGATATCCGTCACAAATTTCAGGGGGCCAGCGTCAGCGTGTTGCTGTTGCTCGTGCTCTTGCCGCCCGCCCAAATATTTTATTGCTCGATGAACCTTTCGGTGCGCTCGATGCAAAAGTGAGAGAAGAACTTCGTAAATGGATTTTACAGCTTCACGAACAAACACAGGTAACCACTCTCTTTGTTACTCACGATCAGCATGAAGCGCTTGAGATTGCTCATAAAGTTTTTGTAATGAATAAAGGTAAAATTGAACAAGAAGGAACTCCGGCAGAAATTTTTGATCATCCGGCTACTCCGTTCGTTGCAGAGTTTGTTGGTGAAAATAATTTTGTTGAAGCCGAGGTTGTCGAACCGCATACAGTACGCTGGGGACAGTTTACATTTAGAGTGAACGGTTATCCGACCGGACAAAAAATTAGAATTTATTTCAGACCGAACGATGTTTACGTTAGTTCTGCACCGGAATCCGGCAGCGTGAATGCAAGAATAAGTAAAACAAGATTTAAAGGAGCGCTGATAGAATTGCATTTGGTAATTGAAACCGACAAGCAAATTATCGCACATGTGCCAAAGGGCGTTGCTCACTCAAGCGGTTTTACCGAAGGCGCTGAAGTTTTTGTACAAATAACAGAATATCACGCATTCAGAAATTCCGAACATACAATTGATGAGTCGCTTGTAACAATCTAAAGAGACAATAACAATTAATAGAAAGAAATAACTATGGGAAAAATAGACGAACTAAATAATCTTTTAGACGGAAAAAGTGCCGAAGAAATTCTGAAATACTTTTCCGATGAATATGGAAACGAGCTGGCGTTTGCCACGAGCTTCAGCATCGAAGACCAAGTAATAACGCACTTGCTCGTTTCGTTAAAAAGTCCGGCTAAGATTTTTACACTCGATACGGGAAGGCTTCCGGCTGAAACCTACAAGCTGATAGAAAAAACTATTGATGAGTACGGCAAAAAAATAGAAATCTATTTCCCGGATTATAAACTGGTTGAAGAGATGGTTCATCAAAAAGGAATTAATCTTTTCTACAACAGCGTGGAAGACAGGAAATACTGCTGCCATGTGAGAAAGATCGAACCGTTAAAGCGCGCGCTCAAAAACACAAAAGCATGGATTGCCGGTCTCCGCAGAGAACAAGCCGTTACAAGAGGAAACATCAACATTGCCGAGTACGATGAAAATTTTTCAATCATAAAAATAAATCCTCTTTACAATTGGACTGAAGAACAAGTTTGGGATTACATCAGCAAAAACAATATTCCTTACAACCAGTTATATAAACAAAATTACAGAAGCATCGGATGTGCACCGTGCACGAGACCGGTTCAAGAAGGCGGCAGTGTTAGAGACGGAAGATGGTGGTGGGAAAATCCCGATACAAAAGAATGCGGCTTGCACATAAAGCCCATCCCAAACCCTTCCCAAAGGGAAGGGCTTTTAAATTAAATTTTGATAGGAATACAACGATGGATTACTTGGATAAATTAGAAGCACACAGCATTTACATTTTGCGCGAAGCGTATAGAGAATTTAAAAACCTTGCAATGCTCTGGTCGATTGGCAAAGACAGCACTGTACTTTTGTGGCTTGCGAAAAAAGCCTTCTTCGGTCATGTTCCATTTCCGCTTGTTCACATCGATACCGCTTACAAAATCCCGGAGATGATTGATTACAGAAACAAACTTGCGCTCGAATGGAAAATCAATTTGATCGTCGGGCAGAACAAAACAGCATTGCACAACAAGCAGACTTTTCCCGACGGCGCAGTTGATAGATTAACTTGCTGTAAACTTCTTAAAACAGAAGCGCTGCGAAACACTCTTTCGGGCGAATGGACACGTTACAAACTTGATCACTACACCGGTCAATTCATCGAAGATGAAAACAGAGAACAGTACACCGGTGTAATTGTGGGGGTTCGTGCCGATGAAGAAGGAAGCAGATCGAAGGAAAGATATTTTTCTCCGCGCGATAAAAATAATGATTGGGATATCGGCGATCAGCCGCCGGAATTATGGAATCAATTTAAAACTGATTTTGTACCGGGCACACATGTACGCGTTCACCCTCTGCTCGACTGGACAGAATTAAATATTTGGGAATATCTCGATAGAGAAAACATTCCGATAATTCCTCTTTACTTCGACAGCGGGAACGGAACACGTTACCGTTCGCTCGGATGCTATCCGTGCACAAAACCGGTTGAATCGAATGCGAAGAATGTGAAAGAAATTATTGGTGAGCTTAAAAGCGGAAAGTTTGCAAACATTGCCGAACGCGCCGGACGCGAACAAGATAAAGAAGGCGGCGGAACTCTCGAAGAACTTCGAAGAGACGGTTACATGTAATTTAAAATCTTACTCTTGTTCTTAATCTTGATCGAAGAAAAGCAAGAGTTTAACTGCCGCTTATCCGGCATTAGTTTGACGGATATTTTTGGCGAATATGAACAAAAAAAATGTAAAAATATTTTTTAGGACTTTGATGAAAGAAAGAATGAACATAGTAATTGTGGGACACGTTGACCACGGCAAGAGTACTCTTGTTGGAAGATTACTTGCAGATACAAATTCACTTCCGCAAGGCAAGCTTGAACAAGTAAAAAGAACTTGTGAAATAAATTCCAAGCCGTTCGAATATGCATTTCTTTTGGATGCACTGATTGACGAACAAGCACAGGGAATTACAATCGACACAGCGAGAATTTTTTTCAAATCTCCGAAACGCGAGTACATTATAATTGATGCGCCGGGGCATATCGAGTTTTTGAAAAATATGATCAGCGGAGCCGCACGCGCCGAAGCCGCAATTCTTTTGATTGATGCGCACGAGGGCATTGCTGAAAATTCCAAACGCCATGCTTACATGCTTTCAATGCTCGGCATCAAACAAGTGGTTGTCGCGGTAAACAAAATGGACCTCGTTAATTATGATGAAGCGGTCTTCAACTCGATACAAAAAGATTACACTCAATTCTTAAATGAGATCGATGTTAAACCAAATGCATTTGTACCGTTGGCGGCACTGCACGGAATAAACATTACAACCGGCTCAAATACAATCGGATGGTACAACGGTCCTTCTATTCTCGAATTGATAGACACGTTCCGAAAAGAGAAAGAAGAGGATCAAAATAATTTTAGAATGTTTGTTCAAGGAGTGTACAAATTCACAGCCGACGGAGACGATAGAAGAATTATTGCCGGCACAGTTAACTCCGGGAAAATTAACGTTGGCGATGAAATAATTTTTCTTCCGTCGGGAAAAACATCGACAGTCAAATCAATCGAAATTTACGAAAAGGATTCGCCTTCAACTGCCGGAAGCGAAGAGGCAATCGGCATAACACTTTCTACACAAGTTTATGTAAAACATTCCGAGTTGATTGCGAGAAACGATGAGACTCTTCCACACACAACAGATAGCTTCAAAGCAAATATTTTTTGGATGGGGAAAAAGCCTTTGCAGTACAACAAAAAGTATAAACTGAAAATCGGGACAAAGAAAGTTGATCTATTTCTTGAAAATATCGAAAGCGTTCTCGATGCTTCGTGTTTGGAAAAATCGAACAGCCGAAAAGAGATTCACCGGCACGAAGTTGCTCACTGCATTTTCAAAACCACAAGTCCGTTCAGCTTCGATCTTATTGATGAAATAAAAACAACAAGCAGATTCGTAATTGTTGATGGCTACGATATTGCCGGCGGTGGAATTATAGTTGAAGCGCTTGAGCAGACAAATACTTCGAACGATGAAAAAGGTTCGCCCGATTTAGCGGCATTTGAAATCGAACTGAAAAATTTAATCGTAAAATATTTCCCGCACTGGGATATCAATATTTAAAAAGGAGTTTAACTTGGCAGAAAAAATTACATACGATGTAGATATCGGAACACTTGAGTATGCATTGAGCGAAAGAGATTTATGCACCGATGAATTGAACAAGCGAGATAACACATTACTCGGCGGCGACAAACTAAAAAGAGAACTCGAAGATTTATCGAGACCCGATGTTGATAAAGATCTTCACATAAATTTAAAACCGAACGGAATCTATATTCAATGGGACCGCGTTGCAGTTAAACAAGGAATCAAAGATTGGTTTTTCATGGTGCGCGTTCCGTTTTGGGGAGGAGGAGATATTTCTCCGGACGAATGGCTGAAGATCAGCGAACTTGCAGAAAAATATTCCCGCGATGACGACGGCTCTCCTTCAATTAGATTGACAACGCGTCAAGCAATTCAATTTCATCGAATAAAGAAAAACGATCTCATTCCGCTTGTTCGGGAATTGATCGAACTCGGCAGAACAATTTTAAATGCTTGCGGCGACAACGTTAGAAACACTACTGCCAGTCCGGTCAAGTCTGGCATTTTTGATGCGAATGCACTCGCTCAAAAAATCGGAGAATATTTTCAACTGCCGCTCGAAGAGCATTACAAAATATTTTATCCGGAATTTTCTTCAATAGAAAAAGAAGATTCGCATGAAAACAATTCCGAAAAATTTCAATACGATCCGCTCGGGCTTCCGCGTAAATTAAAAATCGGAATTGGCGGATATTTTGTTGACCAAGAAACACAACAAGAAATTCGATGCAACGCACCCGATATTTTAACAAATGATATTGCAATCGCACCGATAGTTACAAATAAAAAAGTTAACGGCTGGCAAGTTTATATAGGCGGTTCGCTCGGACAGAAAAACAGAAAAGTTACATTCCCTTCGCTCGCCGGTGCGCTCGGAATTTTTGAATCGGAAAAAGATTTGATGAAAGGACTCGACTCAATCGTTTATGTGCAGCAGCAGATCGGCGATAGAAAAAACCGGCATTGGTCGCGGCTCAAAAATATTCTTTACAAAAAAGGATTGGAAATAACCGGCAAGAAAATCGAAGATGTTATTTACTGCGAAGAAGAGTTTGAAAAAATCAGAGACGCCGGAATAAAATGGTTCGGTGATGAAATAAAAAAACTCGGAGTTGATTTCAAACTTCCGGTCGAATTCGATCTTGGAAAAGTTTTTCGTCATCACGGGTGGATTAAACAGCATGACGGCAAATACAGCTACGGCTTATGGATCGAAAACGGAAGAATAAAAGATTCGAGTCACATCGGTTCATTAAAAAAATTGGTTGATGAAATTGTTCTGCAAGTTCAGCCGAATATTCGACTCACACCTTTTCAAGATTTGCTGTTGACGGATATTCCCGAATCAAAGCGAACACTTTTGGAAAACATACTTGCCCGGTTTAATTACGGAAATTATTCTGCGCTTAGAACGAACTCGCTTGCGTGCGTTGGACTTGCAACATGCCCGCTTGCCGTTACCGAATCGGAAAAATTTTTGAACCCGCTGATTACGGAATTGGAACAAGACGGATTTGGAAATCTTGAAGGTGTTAACATCGGCATTAGCGGATGCGAACGGCATTGCTCGCGCAATGTACGATTCGATATTTCTCTCGAAGGAAAGACCGACGGCGAGTATCAGCTTAAACTTTTATTCGGCGAACAGGATAAAAATCATCTCGCGGCTGATTTGATTGACGGTGAAAAAAAATATCTGCGAAGAATACCGCAGAACCTCGCAGCATCGGTTATCCGTGTGCTGATAAAAAATTACATCGAGAACAAACTGCCGGAAGAAAAAAGTATTTCGCTTTTTCATCAAAGAATCGGAATGGCAAAAGTGATCGAGATTTTAAAAACAAACGAAGTAACAAAAAATTTAATGCAGTCAGCATACGAGTTGTATGCAGCATAATTTTTCTTTGCACCTTTGCGAAAAAAATCTTTTCACGCAAGGACGCAAGGGATACGCCAAGTGTGCAATGAAAGGCAAAAAAGATGGAAGCAATAAAATCATTACCGGTGTTATTTAGAAACCCGAATATACTTTTAATCGGCGGAGGAAAAGTTGCGCTTCAAAAAGCAAAAGTTCTGCTCGATAACGAAATCGATTTTTCCGTTGTCACCCAAACTTTGTGCAATGAACTGAATGCACTCAACACAAAACACAAAATCAAATCATTTGAAAAAGAAGACGCTGATAATTTCAACATCATAATCGATGCGACCGGAAATAAAGAAGTTAATCTTCTGCTCAAAGAAATTAAGAAGAAAAGATTTTTCCTTTTGAACACGGTTGATGTGCCCGAAGAATGCGATTTCTATTTTTCATCACTGCTCAGATACAAAAATTTAAAAGTTGCCGTATCGAGCAGCGGTGCAAGCCCTACGGTAACACAAATAGTCCGGGATAAAATAAAAGAGTTTCTGCCCGATTCGCTCGGCGATCTCATCGAACAAAAATCTTTGGAAAGAGAACTCGGAATTGTCGATATCGAACGAACAAAAGAAGAAGCAGAAAAACTTTTCGGCAAGGTTTATTTGATCGGGTGCGGAATCGGCGACCCGGAACTTCTCACAATCAAAGCATACAAAACAATTCAAACCGTTGACGTTGTGTTTTACGATAACTTGATCACGGAAGAAATATTAAATCTTGTTCCGCCGCATGTGGAAAAAATATACGTGGGAAAAGAAAAAGGTAACCACACCGCAAGTCAGGATGCGATTAACAAATTTCTGCTCGATTATGCAGAGCAAGGTTACAGAGTAGCACGATTGAAAAACGGTGACCCGTACATTTTCGGACGCGGCGCGGAAGAAGCGGAATTTTTAATTCGCAGCAACATCAACGTAGAAGTGATTGCCGGAATTTCATCTGCAATTGCGGCACCGCTATCTGCCGGTATTCCTCCTACTGCACGGGGATACTCTTCAGGAATTACAATTGTAACTGCTCACAACGACGGCTGTACTTTCAACAGCAATTGGATCGAGTTATTAAAAATTCCGAATCACACTGTAATTGTTTTGATGGGATTAACGCAAACGGAAAAAATTGTCGACGATGCTCTGCTGAAAGGTGTTGATAAAAAACTTCCGGCGGCAATTATCTCGAACGCCTCGAGGAAAAATCAAACGACAATTATCACCACACTCGAAAATCTTGCCGATGCTTCGCGCGATGCGGATAAACCGGCTGTTCTTGTCTTCGGCAATGTTGTAAATCTTTCCGAAATTCTATCTGCGGCAGCTATAAAATATTCGAGTGCAAAAGAAGTTGCAGCCGGCTGAAAATATATTTCGTAGGGCGAAGCGCCGCTTCGTCCGGCGGTTGTATCTTTTTAGTCGAAGCTTTGCCCGTCTGATTTATGTCGTGCATGCTTCAACCTACAATTACGGCTGCACCAAATATTTTTCGATCAGATCAAAAATTACGTACGAGGATTTTGCAACACTCCATTTCGAAGTATTAACAACAACCATTTGCAATTCGGGAATTACGATTAGAAATTGTCCGCCCCAGCCGGCGGCAAGAAACGAATCATATTTTCCAAACTTGCGCGTGTGCCATTGATAACAGTAGCCGCCGATTTGCGGAAAGCCGTCAAAATATTTTTTTGTTGATTTCTCAATCCACTCACTGTTTACAATTTGTTTTCCGTTCCACTTCCCTTTTTGCAAAACAAGCAAACCAATTTTTGCGAGATCGCGCGGCGTCATCATCAATTCCGAATTGCCCATTTCATTTCCATCGTTGGATTTTTGCCAGCGCACATTTTTAATATCGAGCGGCTCGAACAAATACTTTTTTGCAAACTCAAACGTATTCATGCCGGAATATTTTTTTATCAACGTAGAAAGCAGATGGGATAGCGCACTGTTGTAATTCCATTTTGTTCCGGGTTTGTTTGCAAGCGGAACTTGCCGGATTAAATATTTTGTCGGCTCACGACTTTTATCCCACCCTCCTCTCCACCTTCCTCCAAAATTATTCCACTCAAATCCGGCACTCATTGTTAAAACATCTTTCAAAGTAATTTTTTTCTTTTCGGGATCGGTTTTATTATCAAACATTTCGGGAAGGAGATCAGATATTCTTTCGTTCTCGTCTTTTATCAACCCGTTATCAATTGCAATTCCAATAAGTAATGATGTGATACTTTTTGTTGCAGATTTAAGGTTGTTCAGTTTTTCCGCACCGTAACCGTTGTAATATTTTTCAAAAATATTTTTTCCGCTGCGGATAATCAGCAAACTGTGTGTCAGCGGTTTACTTCGATTGTATGCGGTGAGAAACGAATCTGCTTTAACGAGATTAATATTTTTTTGCTGTACGGATTTTGTTAGTTCGAAAGTTGCTGTACTTCGTACAAACAAAAAGACAAGCAGCAATGCAGAAAAAATTTTTACCGATTTGTTTCTTGTTGGAGTTTTCAAACCACACCCTTATAGAACGCGGACTTGTCCGCCTTAGGTGGATGACCCGTCAAACTAATGCCGGACATCAAACGGCTTGCCCGCTATGCGAGGGATTTAAGCGAATTAAATCCTTGAATAAGGGCTTGGCAATTGCCCCGACCTTTAGATCGGGAGATAAGGAAAACAAAAAACACACGGGCTTTAGCCCCATATTTAACGGAAGTCAACTCGAGTAAATTATTGATTTATTCCCACGCAGATTGTTTTTCCGCCCATTCTTTCAAAGTCTTTTTTTGAGTTACATCGAGTTTTGCATTCGGATGAGTGTAGATGTAATATTCAAGCGGCATTTTTTCTTCGTTAACTTCTTCCCAAATTTCTTTTTTATATTCTGCTTTTTTACTCGAAGCAATTTTCCCCCATGTTGAAAAATTCAAGCTCTCTCTCCCTTCTTCAACATCTCTTATTACCATCCACGAAACCGGCGCAACGTAACTGTACCAGGGCCATTTGGTCTCGTTGGAATGGCAGTCGTAACATGCGGTGTGTAAAATTCTTTTCACTTTTGCCGGAGCTTTGAGGTCAGCCGTAACCTCGGGATTTGTACGTTCCACTTCTATAAATTGACTGCCGATGAGAGCGAGAAAAATCAGAACAAAAAAAACTTTGAAGAGTCTGCCCATTATTTCCTCCAAAAAAATTTATCGTTTTTGTTGTAGCAGCACTAAAATCCTAAACTATCTGGTATCAATTGCGGTTTGGCATGGCCACTCCTTCGGGAGAAACCGCATTAGCTTTTTATTTATCCTTTTCCACTACTTATCACCGCGAAACGGGATTCCGTTTTCACGGAAAAAGTCGTGACATTTTTTTTCTGCGGCACAATTCGAAAAATATTTTCTTGTTCTTCAACGGCTTTAGCCGCAATTGAGTAATTCCTAATTATAAAATCAACGCAGCTTTCTTACTTCAATTCTTCTCGTATAAAAAATATTAGATGAAGCAGCGAATGACGATTAAACAAATCACAACAACTTGAAAATCTTGCTCGTGCTAATTGTCATTAGTTATCGGGAATTTTATACACAAGAACTTTGTCAACTCGCTTGCGGTCCATATCAACAACCTCAAATTCATAACCGCCGGCAGAAAATTTATCGCCGAGTTTTGGAATGCTGTTAACTTTGTACATTACAAAGCCGCCGAGCGTTGTATAATGTTCTTCGCCTTCGAATTCAATTGCAAGAAGTTCTTTCAGTTCATCAATCTGAATTGATCCGTCAATCAGCAGAGAGCCGTCGCTTCTTTTAAAAATCGCAGATTCCCATCCGGGAGTGGTATCCGGCAGTTCGCCGAAAATATTTTCGATTAGATCATGGAGAGTAATTATTCCTTTAACGGAACCGTACTCATCCACAACAAGTGTGATGTATGTTTTTGTTTCAATAAATTTTTCCAAAACTTTTACAGCCGGAATGTTATCGGGCAGAATAAGCGGCTGCGTTATAATGTCTTTCATTTCAAATTTTTCATCGGAGGCATATTTTTTCAAAAAATCTTTTACATGAATAACACCCAAAAGGTTGTCAAGATTTTCACTGCAAACCGGATATTTAGAAAACGTATTCGAGTAAATAATTTTACAGTTGGTTTCGATATCGTCGTTGATATCGAGCCAGAGAATATCCTGGCGGTTGGTCATAATCGAGTACGCGCGGCGGTCGCCGAATCTGAAAATTCCTTTCATCATTTCGGATTCTTTCGATTCGAGCACGCCGTGCCGTCTTCCTTGTTCGATCATCAATTTTAATTCTTCTTCGGTGACCGGAAGTTTTTCGGGATGTTTGATGCTCAGTATCTTCAAAATTATTTTTGTCGAAAAACTCAAAACAAAAACTACCGGCCGCGCAACAATAGCAAGCAGTAACATTACGGAAGCAACACGGATTGCAATTGCTTCGGCATTATTGAGTGCAATTGTCTTCGGCACAAGTTCGCCGATTACGAGCGAAAGGTACGTGATTAACGTAACCACAAAAATGATCGAGATATCATCGGCATAAAATTTCGGGATGCCGAAGTTTTCAAAATACGGTTGAACATCTTTCGCAATTGCAATACCGCCGTAAACGCCGGCAACGATTCCAACGAGTGTAATTCCAATCTGAATCGTCGAAAGAAATTTTTCCGGTTCATCAAGAAGTTTCAGCGCAATCTTTGCACCGTGGCTCCCCTTTTGTGCAATATCTTCGAGCCGCAGCTTTTTGGAAGAGACAAGTGCAATTTCAGACATCGCAAAAAATCCGTTCAACGATATCAAAAGCAATATGATTATAAATTCCAGCATCAGAGCCCATCCCAACCCTTCTCACATAGCGGCTATGCCAAAGGGAAGGGCAGTTTTAATTTGTAACCTCGGTAATTTCCTTTATGAAGTTAATCAAAAACTCGGTCATTTTTTCTATTTGCTCGAACCGGTTTATAATTTCGAGCTTCAGCGTTTCATTCCGTTGAACGAACTTAACATCGCGCGAATATTTTTTGTTGATGTAATCCATAAGCAAAACAAATTTCTCTTTGTAAAATTCTTCTTTATCACCCTTTGGAAGAACAACAATAATTTTTTCTTTTTGGATTACAATTCTTTCGAGCTGAGCATAAGAAGCATAATAACGAAGCAGAGCCGCTTGCAAAAGCCGTTGAACAATTGCGGGCAGTTTACCGAAACGATCTTTCATCTCTTCAACAATTTCATCTGCTTCTTCAATTTTGATCATCGAAAAGAGTGCGGTGTAAAAACTCAGGCGGTCTGCCTGATCCGGCATATAGTTCTGCGGAATTCCGATTTCATAAAATGTATCAATTGTCGGTTCGGAGCGTTCCATGTGGTGCGGTAAATCTTTGAACACATCTTTAAATTCTTCTTGCTTCAATTCCTCAACAGCTTCATCGAGAAGTTTCATATAAAGTTCAAAGCCGACCGAATCAATGAACCCGCTCTGCTCTGTTCCGAGAAGATTTCCGGCGCCGCGTATTTCAAGATCGCGCATCGAAATACTGAAGCCTTCGCCAAGTTCTGTGTACTCTTCAATCGCTTGAAGTCTGCGCACGGCTTTCTTCGTAATTGTATTTAATGAAGGGACAAGAAAATATGCGTAGGCTTGCCGGTCGCTTCTTCCGACTCTTCCGCGCAATTGATGAAGTTCTGCAAGTCCGAACCGGTCTGCACGGTTAATAATAATTGTATTCACATTCGGAATGTCGATTCCCGATTCTATAATCTTTGTCGAAATAAGCATGTGATATTTCTTGTTCAAAAAATCATAGATAACTTTTTCGAGTTGAGCCGGTTTCATCCGTCCGTGTGCAACACAAATATTTATTTCGGGAATATGTTTTTGAATGTACGACGAAATTTTATCGATTGATTGAATTCTATCATGAATAAAATAAATCTGTCCGCCGCGTTTCACTTCGTTCAAAATCCATTCACGCACTTTGAAGATATCGAACGTATCAACTTTAGTATAAATCGGCTGGCGGTTCGGCGGCGGAGTAGCAAGCAATGAAAGATCTCGCGCGCCAAGCAATGATAAATTTAACGTGCGCGGTATCGGCGTTGCCGTTAGAGTCAGCGTATCAACATTTGCCTTGAACTCGCGCAAACGTTCCTTTGCCATCACGCCGAAGCGGTGTTCTTCATCAACAATTAATAATCCGATGTCTTTAAACTTCACATCTTTTGAAAGAAGCCGGTGCGTTCCGATCACCAAATCAACTTCCCCTTTCACAAGCTGCTCAATTATTTCAGTCTGCTTTGCTTTTGTTTGAAATCTTGAAAGCGCTTCAAGCTTTACGGGGAACTGAGTAAGCCTGTCTTTAAAAGTGTTGTAATGCTGCTCGGCAAGAATAGTGGTTGGCACAAGCATAGCGACTTGTTTGCTGTCGTTGAGAGCTTTGAAAGCTGCACGCACGGCAATTTCCGTTTTGCCGAATCCGACATCGCCGCAGACCAAACGATCCATCGGGTTTTCGCTTTCCATATCACGCTTAACTTCTTCCGTAACTTTTGTTTGATCGGGCGTATCTTCATAAAAGAAGGAGGCTTCAAGCTCTCTTTGCCAGATTGAATCCGCACTGAATGCAAAACCTTGCGCGGATTTTCTTTTTGCATACAGTGTAATAAGTTCGCGTGCGGCTTCTTTAATTTTTGATTTTACTTTTTTCTTCGTCGATTTCCATTCGCCGCTGCCCAGTACGGAAAGTCTCGGCTGTGCATTTTCCTTCGATGAAAATTTTTTTACGAGAGAGAGATAATTCAGATTAACGTAAACAACGCCGCCTTCGGCATACAAAATTTTTATCGATTCTTGTTCAACTTGCCCGATCTTAATTGTTTCGAGTCCGGCATACTGCCCGATGCCGAAATTTTCGTGAACAACGTAATCTCCTCTTTTGATCGAAGCAAAATCTTTTGTGCGGGATTTTTTCGCTTTATACTTTGCACTCAGTTTTGTTCTGTACGGTTTGTTGAAAATTTGGTAATCGGTCAGCAACAAAAGTTTATCTGCTTTAGAAATGAATCCGCTTTTAATTGCGAGCACAGTGATTTTGATTTTTGCTTCTTCGAACAAACGAGCGAGTTCTTTTTTGTAATCGGATAACAGTTCGCGAAGTCTGCTGCTTTGCAATTCATTTTCAACCGCGATGATAATCTGAAAATTTTTCGAAGCGTAATCTGTCAGCAGATTAAACAGAAGTTCGTAGTTGGAATTAATAACCGGTGCTTCGATAAGATTCAATTGCAGCCGTTCGTCATTTTTGCCGAGTTTGTCTTCAATAATCCATCGTGCATTTTTATTGAACAATCTATCAAGTGAAAAATTTTTATTCTCTTCTTGCCCGCCTAAAGAATGGCGGGTAAATTCTTGTCCGCCTTCGGCGGATTGTTCTTCCTCGTAAAGTTCCTCTTTCAATTCATCATCAAGATCATTTCCCATTTGAAAAGTTTGTTCTGCTTCAACTTCTTCTTTAAAAATATTTTCGAGTTCGTATTCATCAGCAAAGATGAGCGGGTTATCGAGATAATCGAATATCGAGCCGGATAAATCCGCGCCGTCTCCATCAATCGAAGCTGCAATTGTTGTGTTTGTAATTTTATCGAGCGAGCGCTGGCTTTCCGGATCGAAATGGCGGATCGATTCGAGAAAATCTCCGTCGTATTCCAAACGAGCCGGCTGTTTTTCGCTGTACGACCAAAAATCAATTATCGAACCG
Source organism: Ignavibacteriales bacterium (assembly GCA_016177735.1). GTDB lineage: Bacteria > Bacteroidota > Ignavibacteria > Ignavibacteriales > Melioribacteraceae > DYJK01. The sequence goes on from JACOUS010000014.1 coordinate 186,997, forward strand.
CGCACGGAAAACATTCCGGGCGAATCAACATATTTATCGCTGTTATAATTTATTGCATTCAGGTATTCAATCAGTTCGTTGTAAGTAATGCTTCCGCCGATCTCAATCCGCGTTGTGTTTTTATCAATCTCTTTTTTTGGCGGAAGTTTTTTTGCAAGCAGTTCGTAAGTGGAAACGAGAATAAATTTTTCTCTTTCGGAAAGGTCGGTTAATTTTTCTTGAAGCATTTCGGAATTAAAATCATCTGCCGTTACAACGACATCGCCAACACCGAGAATGCTCAGTTCAACTTTTGTTTCGTTAACAGATTGAACCGTGGGACATAAAATTAATAATTGCTTTTCCGTTCCAATGAGTTCGGCAGCAAACAATGCGCGCGCAGAACCAGCCAGCGGAGAAATAAAAATCTTTCCACCGGGGTTTTTGGACTTCTCTATTTTTTGTTTAAGAATTTTTAACGCTTCGAGCTTATCAAAAATTATTTTTTCGGGTTTGTTCATTTTTCAAAATAGTATTTTATGATTTTCTTCGCGAACTATACGCGCTTAAAGATTTTCAAGTGCAAGGGCGTTAAGAATCCGCGGAGTTGTTTAAAATATACTTTACCCCACAACGCATAGCGCCGGGAAATTCTTCTGTAAAACCGATAAACAAAGTTAATTCGTTTTAAACAATTTCGCTTGAATGAAAAAGAAAGGCGGTAAAGCCGCCCCTTCTCGATGCTTGTCCACCTTCGGCGGACTGTATGCTTGATACAGGATACTTGATTTTACTTTAAAAGTAACATCTTCTTTGTTAATGAATTTCCATTTGTGGTTAGGTTATAGAAATAAACTCCGCTTGGCAAACTTGAACCGTTGAACGGAATTTCGTAACTGCCGGCTTCGTGGTAACCGTTTAATAAATCTGCTACTTCTCTTCCCAATACATCGTAAACTTTTAGCGTTACTTTACCTGAATTCTTTATTGTGTATCTGATCAATGTTGTTGGGTTAAAAGGATTGGGATAATTTTCTGATGTTAATACTTCGCTTCCGATTGTTTCCGCACTGCTTATTTTACTTGCCGCAGATTCGTTTTGTGTTGCCGCGTTCGTATAATCAAAGATGTGTCCCAAACTTGCAAATGCGGTTGTCTTCGGTGTCATCCCTTTTACTTTCAATCCTATCTCAACTTTATCATATCCTCTTTCTGCATTTACTGAATTCAACAGCCAAACGAAAGATCAATTTTATTTGGATTGCCTTCGATTACTTTATCTATGTTTTCGCCTCGTACTGTGTAATCAAAAACAAGCTCGTCTGCACCAACTGGTATGGTTAAATCCTTTATTCCTTTCATCAAATCCCAGGCATTGCTTGGTGTCAAATCAAACTTTTCTTTTGTTTTCAATTCTTCCAAATCTGCCGGAAAAAAATCTACTCTTTGTTCAGAACCGTCTTTCATCTTGAAATGGATTTTGTTAAGAACAACTTCAAGATATTCTTCAGGATTGTTCATAATTGCAATTGAACGGGAATAAACATCCGGATTGAATTCTGATTCTTTGCTTAATGTTTCGCTGCTCAGTGTTACAGTATATGGAGAAGCTGTTCCGCTTGTGTAAACATATTTTGCAGTTGCTGAACCGGTTGATACAGAAGGGTTATAGCAATAACCACCGGTACCTTTTGAAACTGGTGCCGACCATGTAGTACCGCTATTTCTTGTGTACATTAGTTGATAACCACCTGTTGTGTAGAATAAATCAATCTTGTTTGTTGCTAATGCAGTTATTGTAGGCGCATACTGATCGCCGGAAGTTACTTGCCAGTACTGATAAGGCCAGCTTCCGTTTGCACTTGTATTCTTTGTATAAAATGTTCTTGGGCTAACCGGAGTGCCGCTGCTGTTGTCGTATCTTATCCATGCAAGATGAACACCGCCGTCCGCCGGAACTCCGCTGATTGTTGGCCAATAATTTACAGATGCACCCGGAACCAAGTTTGAAAGATTTAACGGAGTTGAAGTCCATGTCCCGTCACTGTTTTGGTAACGGTAATAAATGCTCGTACTGCTTCTATAAGAAAATAAATTATAGCCGGAATTACCGGACGATGCTATCGAAGGTGATTCGTCCGAAGATGTTGTTATTTGTGTTGTTGTCCAATTTGCTGCTGAAGTAGGTGCTGAGGTTGTTGTATGTTTTGAATAAAGCCCTGAATTAGTAACATAACAAATTGTCTTTCGCAAACTTGACGTATTGTAAGTAATTACCGGTACCGGATTTGATGACGAGACAGACGAGGCAAGTAGATATTTATTATTCCATGTTGAACCGCCGTCGGTACTCATCGAAAAATACACATCGTAATTTGTTCCGTTACTTCTCTGCCAGGTTATCATTATTTGATTTGCTGAACCGACTGCGATTGATGGGTAGTTATTATTATCATTATCGTAACTGATTTTAATCGGACTTTGCCAGGTTCCGCTTACATATTTTCGATAAAAAATTTCTCCATAAGAATAGAAAACTATATGATAATTACCCGAAGCATCCTGAACAATTTTTCTTTGACCCTCTTTTGCTGTAGACGAAGAACCTATTGTTTGGTTATTTTCTGCAAGTTGGGGTAAAAAACCAAAAGTATAAAATCCATCTGTCCCACCGGCATAAACAATTCCGGAACGATCTGCATCAGGATATACTCCGTAAATTCCGAGTGCCCAGTTGGGCCATGAATAGACACTTTTTCTGAAGAACAACGAATTTGCCGGGTCTATGCTGAGCGATTGAGTAAAGTCGTCGTAATACCCCTCTTCTATCGGGCTTTCAGGACTTGAAATATTCATTACTCTGAAACCCTGAGTATAGTGTGAAACGTAAATATATTTTCCTCTAACGAACATTTGATGAATGGTATTCGGAATCCAGTTGGTGTCAATTTGTGATAGGTTAGTAATGCCGGTCGTATTTAGTTCGGGAACATAGTATCCGCCCTTCAAGGAACTACTTGTACCTAACAGAGAAGTTTTCCATGTTCTTAAAAATGCACCAATTCTTCTCGGGCTGCGCAGCACACCATTATTAGCATATAAATTTATGTCGTTCGGTGAATATAAATTAGGATAATCCCGTTCTGCCGCTAATTCATCGGTTGTAAATATGTACTGACCGTCATCTGTGGGCCAGGCAGAGTGAGTAAAAATGTAATCGAATTTGGTATCTGTCGATTGTACTGTAGTTGGTGAAGCTCTATCGGAATCGTATAATTGTTCCACTCTGTTATTTACTGTTACCGAATTTGTATTTATAGTAATATCTATAACTTGCATTCCGGCGTTACTGCAAGCGGCGTATAATTTTGACGTGGTCGCGCTTAAGCTCTTAGCATACAATTCGTGAACGGCTATGCCGTTTCTATTTTGGTTGTTTGTTGTTGTAACGTTGACATTACCAACCAATGTTGGAGAAGCCGGTGTATTATTTAAATTCCAGACGGAAATATTTGGCGTTAAAGCCGCTACATATAAATATCCGCCCGCTATTGTTAGTGTGTGTGATTTGGGGCTTTCTGTTGTTGGTGCAATTTTGCCAACATAGACCGAAGTAAAACTGCCGCTGGGATCTATTAAAATTGTACCGCCGGTACTTATTGCAGCATTCAAATTTATAATCAAAACCAACGGCATAGTAACACTGTTTGTTGCAAGATAAGCGTAAACAGTTCCGTTTTTTTCAAAGGTCTCAACATCCGGGGTTTCAAGTCTAAAATCCAATGAAGGATCAGATGGGTTGTAATTGATTTTATTAATATGAGCAACTTCAATTGGATTAGAAGGACTGCTGGTATTAATAATACTAAGTCCGCGGTCTAATGTTGCAAGAGCGTAATTAGTATTATTTATCTTAACACCCCAGACATCTTCAACCCCGAAGTAGCGGTTGAATTTTGATTTATTGTAAAGGTAAGTATTATACTTTACCTGAGAGAATACAATAAAGGAACCGGATAAGAGAAAAGCTATAATGAGAAGAAATAACTTTTTCATATAACCTCCTGATTTATTTTATTGTGTTAGTGATTGTTATTTTACCAGAGCCATTTTTTTGTTATCTACAAAATTTCCAGCTCGCCCTGGCGAGTAAACTCTGATACTATATATATATATTCCGCTTGAAAGGTTTTTTGCATTAAACTCTATTTCGTAATTTCCCGGTGTTTGCTCTTTACTCACAAGTGTTGTTACTTCTCTTCCCAACAGATCGTAGATTTTAACTGTTACAAAAGACAATTGAGGAATAGTATATTTTATTTTTGTTTTGGGATTAAAAGGATTGGGATAATTTTGAGATAAAGAATAGCTTATATTTTCAAAAGTGTTCCCGTCTTTCACATCGGTAATATCAGCTTTTTTATAAATGCCGGACAGAGTCCCAACATACATAGTTTTTCCTATTAAAAATATATTTTTAAGCCGTCCTAAATCTGCTGATTGAAATCCTGGTCGAGACCCACCTTGTAACGGAAGACTCTCCGTACCGCTCAACTTTTGCCAATTAATTGTTTGTTTTTCCGATACATATATGCCCGTTGTTTTCGCTACGTATAATTTTGAATTAACTGTATCTATGTAGAGAGACAAATAGCGGGATGTTAATGAATAGTCTATTGAATCAACCTGATTCCAGCTTGAACCACAATTATCTGTTATAAAAAAAGATTCTAAATATATTCTGCATTCTAATTTATTGTCAGTTAAGATTTCTCGGGGTCCCAACGGAGGTTGACTAACATACTGCCAAGAATAACCGTCATCAGTACTCTTGTAAAAAGCCTGGAAAAATTGTACGTCATCATACGCATATAAAACAGAATCTTTTGCGAGTGAGAAGTTGAATGCAACAAAGCGTCCGTGACTTGAAGCAGGAAATTCGCCTATTAAACTCCAGGTATCTCCCCCATCAACACTTTTGTAAACTTCATTATTAAGTGCATCTACTGCATAAAATTTATTCTCGTTAAATGGTGAAGGATGAAACCATTTTATTAGATAATTATCCAATCCCATTCCTGTCCATGTTTTACCACCATCGATTGATTTGAAAGGTGTTCCTGAGCCGCCATAGGGGCTATTTATTGCTTTAACTATATATATAATATTATGATTTGTTGGATGGAAATTTAAAGAGCCGATACCCCCTTTACTTAAGACAGTATCTATTTGAATCCAGTCTTTACCTTTATTAGTAGATCTGTATAAACCTGATATTTGAGATTGAGTAGTGTGAACAGCCGTACCAGCCCAAATAGTATCTCCAAATACTTGCACTTGTCTTACTACTATAGAATCTAATCCAACAAATTCCCACTGGCTGTAAAGCTTGCTAATACTAATTAAGAAATATATTAACATATATTTTTTCATGAGATTTCCTTTCTTTAACGAAGAATATAATTTTAAACGGAGGAATTGTCTAAACCTAAAATGAAGCTAAGACATAAGAACACTCCTGTCAAGTCGAAAATGCTGTGATTGAATAGTTATGAGAAAAGACAATGAAAGAACTGAAGAGGGAAATAGTTAAAAAGAGAAGAACTAACTTTTTCATATAACCTCCTGATTTATTTTATTGTGTTAGTGATTGTTATTTTACCAGAGCCATTTTTTTGTTATCTACAAAATTTCCAGCTCGCCCTGGCGAGTAAACTCTGATTGTGTAAATGTAAATGCCGCTTGAAAGTTTACTGCCATCAAAATTAACCTCGTAATTACCCGCTGATTGTTCTTTGTTAACAAGCGTTGTTACTTCTCTTCCCAACAAATCATATATCTTGACAGATACAAAAGATGATTGAGGAATTGTATATTTTATTTTTGTAGTTGGATTAAAGGGATTGGGATAATTTTGAGATAAAGAATAGCTTATATTTTCAAAAGTGTTCCCGTCTTTCACATTGGTAATATCTGTCTTTTTATAAATACCTGAAGTTGTACCGACATACATTGTTTTCCCAACTAAAAATATATTTTTAAGTCGTCCTATATCTTCAGGTTGATAATCTCTTTGCAACGGAAGACTTTCACTACCGCTCAACTTTTGCCAATTAATTGTTTGTTTATCTGAAACATAAATGCCGTCTGTCTTCATCAAATACAATTTTGAATCAGCTTTGTCTATATACAGAGACAAATAGCTGGACGCTGGTGTTGCCGATGAATCGACCCGCTTCCAACTAAGACCACAATTATCCGTGATAAAGTATGACTCCATATAAACTTTGCATTCTAATTCATTATCGGTTGATATTTCTGGTGTTATCCCTAGTGGGGGGGTACCAACATAGTGCCAAGAATAACCGTCATCAGTACTCTTGTAAAAAGCCTGGAAAAATTGTACGTCATCATACGCATATAAAACAGAATCTTTTGCGAGTGAGAAGTTGAATGCAACAAATCGTCCGTGGCTTGAAGCTGGAAAAGAACCGATCAAATTCCAATCATTACCTCCATTGGTGCTTTTGAAAACATCTTCATTAATTGCATCTACAGAATAAATCTTGTTGTAATTAAAAGGCGAAATATTCAACCATTTAATTCCATAACCATATTCTCCAATACTAATTTTCGTCCATGTTTTACCACCATCTTCAGATCTATGATAATAGCCTCCAATCGTATAACTAAGAGTCCCTTTAACTATATGAATAATATTATGATTATAAGGATGAAAACTTAGTGCAGTAATATCTCCATTACCAAGAGACGTATCTACTTGTGCCCAGTTTTTTCCTTTATCTGTGGATCTATACAAACCAGTAATTTGTGAGCCGTAATAAAGGTCTGCAGTTCCCGCCCAGATTGTATCTCCAAAAATTTGCATTTGTCTCACCATTAATGAGTCCAAACCAACAAATTCCCACTGGCAGTATAAATTACTGATACTAATTAAGAAATATATTACCATATATTTTTTCATGAGATTTTCCTCTCTCTCATTTTATCAAAGCCATCTTTTTGTTATCTACAAAATTTCCGGCTCGCCCCAGCGAGTAAACTCTGATTGTGTAAATGTAAATGCCGCTGGAAAGTTTACTACCATCAAACTCTACTTCGTAATTACCCGCTGATTGTTCTTTGTTAACAAGTGCTGCAACTTCCCGTCCGAGAATATCGTAGATTTTTAACGTAACATGTTGTAGAGACGGAATATATCCCGTCTCTACGGTTGGAATTGTGTACTTAATTGTTGTTGTAGGATTAAAAGGATTGGGATAATTTTGAGATAAAGAATAGCTTATATTTTCAAAAGTGTTCCCGTCTTTCACATCGGTAATATCAGCTTTTTTATAAATGCCGAACAGAGTGCCAACATACATTGTCTTTCCCATTACAAATATATTTTTAAGCCGTCCGGTATCTGATGACTGATATCCATATCCTCCTTGTAATGGAAGACTTTCCGTACCGCTCAACTTTTGCCAATTAATTGTTTGTTTATCCGAAACATAGATGCCGTCTGTTTTCATCAAATACAATTTTGAGGCAGCTTTGTCTATGTATAGAGACAAATAGCTGGATGTCGGCGTTGCCGATGAATCGACCCGCTTCCAACTAAGACCACAATTATCTGTAATAAAGTACGATTCAAAGTAGACTCTGCAGTCTAATTCGTTATCCGTATTAATTTCATTTGTATACGGTGGTGCACCTACATACTGCCATGAGTTGCCATCATCGGTACTTTTATAAAAAGCTTGATAGAACTGTACATCATCAAAAGCAAAAAGAAGGGAATCTCTTGCAAGGGAAAAGTTAAAAGCAACAAAACGACCGTGACTCGAAGCCGGAAATTCGCCTATTAAACTCCAGGTATCTCCCCCATCAACACTTTTGTAAACTTCATTATTAAGTGCATCTACTGCATAAAATTTATTTTCGTTAAATGGTGAAGGATGAAACCATTTTATTAGATAATTATCCAATCCCATTCCTGTCCATGTTTTACCACCATCGATTGATTTGAAAGGTGTTCCTGAGCCGCCATAGGGGCTATTTATTGCTTTAACTATATGTATAATATTATGATTTGTTGGATGGAAATTTAAAGAGCCGATACCCCCTTTACTTAAGACAGTATCTATTTGAATCCAGTCTTTACCTTTATTAGTAGATCTGTATAAACCTGATATTTGAGATTGAGTAGTGTGAACTGCCGTACCAGCCCAAATAGTATCTCCAAATACTTGCACTTGTCTTACTACTATAGAATCTAATCCAACAAATTCCCACTGGCAGTATAAATTACTGATACTAATTAAGAAATATATTACCATATATTTTTTCATGAGATTTTCCTCTCTCTCATTTTATCAAAGTCATTTTTTTATTGTCAACAAAATTTCCGGCTCGCCCTTGCGAGTAAACTCTGATAGTGTAGATATATATACCGCTTGAAAGTTTACTCCCGTCAAATTCTACTTCGTAATTACCCGCTGATTGCTCTTTGTTGACAAGTGCTGCAATTTCTTTTCCCAACAGATCATAGATTTTAACTGTGACGTTTGAAAAGTGCATAGAAAATAACATAAACCAAAAATTCATCACAAAATCTTAGTTATTGATTTATGGTAATAGTTTTGGGACACATGCAGAATATTTAAAACAATTCTTTCGCCCTCACAAATAAAATAGTGATCACCTGATTAATTGTAAATGCAAATTTTACTGGAGAAAAGAGGCTGTATCCTCTGTGATTTTACATGTTCGTAATTACTTAATTTATGCCGGCACCACTTTATAAAATTTATATTATCTTTGAATTAAACACTCTCAATAAATTTGGGCGGTAATATGGCACTTCTAAAAGCTCCGCGGTTTAAGGAACTACAACCAAAAGAATTGAAATGGGTCTGCGATCCGGAAGTTTTTGAGTTTGATACTACAACCACAGTAAAACCGATTGAAGGAATAGTCGGGCAAGAGCGTGCATTGAAAGCTTTGCGTATCGGTGTTGATTTGAAAAGCCAGGGCTACAACATTTTTGTTACCGGACTTTCGGGCACGGGCAAGTTCACTACTATCAAAATGGTTTTGGAATCGATCAGTCCCAACGGTGCAAAACTTTATGATTATGCTTATGTAAATAATTTCAAAGACGAGGATCGCCCAACACTGCTTGTGTTCTCTGCCGGTAAAGCCGTTCACTTTAAAAAAGATTTAAACCGTGCAATAAATTTTCTTCAGGAAAAAATTCCTCAGGTTCTTTCAACAGATCCGTTCTCTTCAAAAAAGAAACAACTCCTTTCCGATTACGGAAAAATTCAGCAGTCTATGATGAGCGAATTTGAGAACAAACTTCGCACGGATAACTTCACACTCGGGCAGATTAAAGTTGGTGAACTTGCGCGCCCTGAAATTTTAGCGGTGATAGACAACCAGCCCGTTTTTGTTCAACAGCTTGATGAACTTGTGCGCGGCGAAAAAATCACAAAAGAAAATGCCGATCAAATTGTTGATAAGTATGCTGCATATCAGGAAGAACTGCAGAATCTTTTTAAAGAGAGTCTGAAACTCACTCAAGATTTTCAGGAAAAAGTCTTTCAGCTGGAAACCGAATTTGTTAACGATATAATTATTGTTGCAATAGAAAATTTAAAGAAAAAATACAGCGATGATAAAATAAAAGAGTACCTCGATCAGATTTACGAAAACATTCTGCAGAACCTCGATGTATTCAAAGGACAGAAGCCGGTTCAGGAAGAAACAGCCGGCGGAGTTGTGATCGATTATTTAAAAGAATACGAAATAAATATTATTCTCGATAACTCCGAAACAAAATCACAACCGGTGATCGTTGAAACTGCGCCGACCTACAGCAATCTGTTTGGCACGATAGAAAAATACAGCGACGGGCGCGGCGGCTGGTATGCCGATTTCACAAAAATTAAAGCCGGTTCTCTGCTTCGCGCAAACGGGGGTTATCTTGTAATTAACGCGATGGATGCATTCAGCGAACCCGGTGTTTGGAAAGCGCTCAAGCGTGTCCTCCTCTACGGCAAACTTGAAATTCAAGACCTCGCCAATTTATATCAGTTTTCGCCGAGCATATTAAAACCGGAACCGATCGATGTCGATGCAAAGGTTATCATGATCGGCAACAATTATATCTATTCGATTCTCTCCGCATACGAAGACGACTTCAATAAAATTTTTAAGATCAAAGCCGATTTCGATTACGAAATGAAGCGCACGGAAAATGCTTTGATCGAATATTCAAGAATCATAAAAAAATTAATTGAAACGGAAAAACTGCTCGAGTTCAGTAAATCCGCAATTGCAAAAATTGTTGAATATGGTGCTCGTTACGCCGGCGAACAAAATAAATTAACAACACGATTCGCATACATTGCCGATATCGCACGCGAATCTTGTTTTTGGGCGCGCGATAACGGCGATAACTGCGTAAACAGTTATCATGTTGATCAAGCATACAATTCGTGGAAAGATCAGCACGGTTTGTACGAATCGAAACTTTCCGAGATGATAACCGAAGGAACAATTTTAATTGATACGGAAGGCTTGCGTATCGGTACCGTTAACGGACTTGCGGTTTACGAAAGTGGACCGTTTTCATTCGGCAAGCCGACTCGCATCACAGCTTCGGTTGCACTCGGCAGCGGAAACATTATTAACGTTGAACGCGAAGCCGGCATGAGCGGAAATACTCACAACAAAGGCGTGTTAATTATTTCCGGCTACTTCAGGGAAAACTTCGGCATCCGCGTTCCGCTCTCTTTTACTGCGAGTTTGGTTTTTGAACAAGGTTACGGAATGATTGACGGCGACAGCGCATCGATTACGGAAATATGTGCATTGCTTTCCGCTATTTCAAAAATTCCGCTCAAACAATCGCTCGCAATCACCGGCTCGGTTAATCAAAAAGGAGAAATTCAACCGATCGGCGGGGTCAATGAAAAGATCGAAGGATTTTTTGATATCTGCAAAACAAGAAAGTTGAACGGGAGTAACGGCGTTATTATTCCGATGCAGAATGTGAAAGACCTGATGCTGAAAGATGAAATACTCGAAACAGTGAAGAAAAAGAAATTCCATATTTATCCCGTTGCCAAAGTTGAAGATGCGATAGAATTATTAACCGGGGTTAAATCCGGCAAGCAGATGAAAAACGGAAAGTATCAGCCCAAAACGGTTTTCGGCGAAGTTGAGAAAGAATTGAGCGCGATGAGAAAAAGATTAAAACCGGAACCGAAAAAAAATAACAACAAATCAAAAGAAAACAACACACAAAAAAGTTCTGAGCAGAAACGGAAAAAATAAAAACCGGTTATTCATCAATGATCTTCGAGACTTACCAAACGTAGAGACGCGCCGCCACGCGTCTCTACGTTTTAAAACACTCGCCCATAAATTTAATTGTTTGGTAACAGCATAAACTTTGAGAAGGACAATTTATTTTTATACCTTTGCCGTTAAAGAAAGCTTGCTCTGTGTAAAAACAACAACAGCTTCGTTAGATTCTTTATTCATAATAACAACTTGCAATAGTTTCTTCAATCCATTTTTTAATACGAAAGATATTGCATCCTCTTTTAGTTCTCACTGTATTCAAAAATATTTATTAAAGGGAAGATTTATAAACATGAGCTCCAAATTCTCCAAAACAAAAATACTTGCAACGGTAGGTCCGGCAATTGATTCGCCCGAAAAATTAGAAGCGCTTGTAGATGCCGGCACGAACGGATTCCGGCTAAACTTTTCACACGGCAGTCACGATTACTTCGAAAAAATTTTCCAGTTGATTAACCAACTTTGTATCCGCAAATCTCTCCCTATTCCAATTCTTATTGATCTGCAAGGACCCAAAATTAGAATAGGCGAACTGAGCAAAAACGAAATCGAAATCAAATCCGGCGACACAATTGAAATAACAACCGCAGATGTACGCGGTACAAAAGATAAAATCTCTACAAGCTACAAACAGCTTGTAAAGGATTCGAAAATTGGCGATCTAATTTTAATAGACGACGGTCTCATTCGCTTAAAGATAAAAGACAAATCCAGAATTTCAGTTGAGTGCGATGTAATTGAAGGCGGAATTCTTAAACCTAAAAAAGGGATGAATCTGCCGGGAATGAATTTGAGCACTCCTTCAGTTACTGAGCAAGATTTGAAGAACCTCGAATTTTCACTCAAGCACCGCGTTGATTTTGTTGCACTTTCTTTCGTGCGCAGAGCTGAAGATATAATTGAACTGAGAAACTGGCTCACCAAAAGAGGATACAAAAAATCAATCATTGCAAAAATTGAAAAGCAAGAAGCAATAACCAATTTCGAAGAAATATTATCCGCTGCAGACGGCATAATGGTTGCACGCGGCGATCTCGGTGTCGAGCTTGCGCCGCAAGAAGTTCCGATAATTCAGAAAACAATTATTAAAAGATGCAATGAAGCCGGCAAACTTGTAATCACGGCTACACAGATGCTCGAATCGATGGTAAACAATCCGATTCCAACGAGAGCAGAAGCTTCAGACGTTGCAAATGCCGTGTGGGATGGTACGGACGTTGTTATGTTGAGCGCGGAAACTTCCGTTGGAAAATTTCCGGTGCGCACTGTTGAAATTATGAGAGAGATAATTACAAACGCTCAGCAGTCATTCCATTACGAACCTGATTTAAGTTACGATGTGCCCGATGAAATTCAACAAAAACTTTTTGATTCGATGAACAAAAGTATCTGCGCAATCAGCCGACAGATAAACGCAAAAGCAATTGTAGCGTTCACAAGCAACGGCAACACTCCTTCCGGTCTTTCAAAATTCCGTCCCGAAGCAAAAATTATTGCCGTCTCCGACAGCTTCGATGCAATGAACAAATTAACTTTGCGATGGGGCGTTTCATCACTTTACTATCAGGAAATCAGCGATATGCACAGAGCAATTTCCGCTGCGAAAAATTTAATACTCGAAAAGAAGCTTATAAAAAAAGGTGATCTTGTTATCTTTACCGAAGGCGGACAAAAAGCCGATAACGTTAGAGAGAACTGGATTCGTTTCGAAATTGTTTAAACAAGTACTTGATGCTGGATTTTTGATGTCTGCTTTTTCTTACTTCGTACTTGTAAATAGATTCTGTAGTTAATTTGAAGCAATGATGATTTTTAAATTCTGTCTTCTGATTTCTGACTACTGACTTCTGAAGGGAAAAAATGTCAGTCGAAACAGAAAAATATTACCCGGCACGATGGTGGGAAACTGCGGAGAATACATCCGACGGCAAATCAAAAATTCTTTGCACGCTCTGTCCGCGTTACTGCAAAATCGGCGAAGGTCAATCGGGGTTCTGTTTTATCAGGCAGAATATCGACGGCAAACTTTATTCAACCGGATACGGAAGACCGACCGGCTTTGCAATCGATCCCGTTGAGAAAAAACCGCTCAATCATTTTCTGCCGGGCACTCACATTTTAAGTTTCGGAACTGCCGGATGCAATCTCGGATGCCGCTTCTGCCAAAACTGGTCTATCAGTAAAGCGCGATTGGATACTGTCGATGCACTCTTTGCAGAACCCGATGAAGTAGTCTCGCTTGCAAAAAAATATCACCTTCCTTCAATTGCATACACTTATAATGATCCGGTAATTTACGCCGAGTACGTTGTAGATATTTCAAAGATTGCCCGCGAAGAAGGAATTAAAAATGTTATGGTCACAGCCGGTTACATCGATAAAAATGCACGCAAAGACGTTTACAAATATATCGATGCCGCAAATGTGGATTTAAAAGCATTCACCGAAACATTTTATCATAAAGTTACCTTCGCCCATCTCGATCCGGTTCTCGATACATTAAAATGGCTGAAGTACGAAACAGGCGTTTGGTTCGAGATTACTAATTTGATGATCCCCGATGAAAACGATGCACCCGAAGAAACAAAACAAATGTGCGAATGGATTCTTGAAAATCTCGGTGATGAAGTGCCGCTTCACTTTACCGCTTTCCACCCGGATTTTAAAATGATGGATAAACCGCGCACACCTTCTGCAACAATAATAAACGCACGCAAAATTGCTTTGTCACTCGGTATCAAATATTGTTACGTTGGTAACATTCACGATATCGAAGGGCAAACGACTTACTGTCCAAATTGCAAAACAAAACTAATCAAACGGGATTGGCACTCCGTTTTAATGGATGAAATCCCCGACGGCAAATGCACAAAATGCGGCACAGTTATACCGGGTGTGTATTGTTAACTCGCCTTTTCACCAGCCACTCGGTGGCCGAAGCTGCCGCTTCCGCCTACATAAACCTTCAAAATAATTTACTTTCGTCATCAAATAATTTTTTTTTTTTTGAATTTTCTAAATATATTTATTCATAGGCAATTATCTTATTAAGATTGCCGGTATGAGATTAACAAACAGCAAATTTTAGGAGTTTTCCATGAGAAAATTGTTTCCTTTAATCGTTCTAATCGCGCTGATATCCACGGCGGGAATTTCTGCACAAAGCAAGAACTTAACTATCGGTAAAATTTTTACCAACCAACAGGCAAACGAATTATACGGTCCGGTTTTAACTTCGGTTCAAATAAGCAAAGAAGAATTGGGAGCAGCGGTTGCCAAAGCAAAAAAATATGTCCTTTTCGCAATTAAAGACGGCAAAGCTTTCATAATGGATGAAAGAAAAGTTTCTTTAACCGGTGATCTTTCATTTTTAGCATACCATGAAAAAGCAAATGCATTTAGTAAAAGCGTAGTTGAAAGATTTTTAAGCAGCAGTTCAAACACTATAACTTTTGAACAACGAGAAACTGTTTTTACCGTTAGTAGCAGTGAAAGTACTACTGAAAGCTCTTTACCTTGTCCACCAATGTGTCCTTATTGATTATGTCATTAGTCGATCTTTCAAAAATATTTTTCTTTGGAAGTGTAATACTATGGTTGCTTCCACCTATTAGACACAACAAGGGTAGTTTTTTCTTATTTTTTCTTATACTAGCTTTACTTGACCCAGTCAGTTATATTTATGCAAAATTTTTTCAATCAAGCAATCTCTGGATATATATCCTTTTTTACTTTTTGCTAATTGTTAGTGTGGTCAGTAAAGAAGTTTTAGTAAGATATAAGTATTCATTCATTCTTATCACAGTCCTTTTGCTTTTGTCATTTATCTACAATTTACCTCCTAACTATTATTTTATAATAATTGTTCTTGAGCATTTAACACTACTTTTAATATTCATCAAAAACCTAATAACAACGTTTGCAAATGATCGTAAAATAAATTTGTTTTATTTAATGCTTGTTATATACGAACTACTCTCGATCTTTAAATTTTTCAATTTACTAATTGGTTTTGCTGATGCAATTGCTTTTTTTATTATTACAAGTATCTTCCAAATCGCGTTTGGACTCTTCTTTTCAATCTTTAGAGAAGATAACCCCCGACTCATTCTTTAGTATCGAGAATCCGATGTTATTTTCTCTACTGATTACGGTAATAATATTATCGGTAATGTTTATTTTTTACCGTTTCGTAATAATACCGATGCGGAAGAGGCATCTGCAAGAGCAGGAGAACTTAAAGCTTCAGCAAGCAGAACTAATGGCGCTATTTGCAGAACTTTCGCCGGATCCGATTTTCAGATTTGACGAAACCGGTAAAGTTGTTCTTGCAAATAATTCGGCGCACCAATTATTTCCTTACAAAGTATTGGTCGGAGGACAAGTTCAGAATGTGCTTCCCTTTACGGCAGAATACAACGCTCACGATTTAATTACACACAATAAAAGTGTAAACCATACAATGCTGATAGGCGAGCGCTTTTACATGTTTATTGTAATGGGCGTAACAAAATTCGGAATGTGCCAGGTTTACGGACGCGATATAACCGATTTGAAAATCAAAGAGCGCGAGCTCAAAGACGCACTTGAAAGAGCCGAAGAATCAAAAAAATTGAAAGAGTTTTTCCTTTCGCAAATCTCTCATGAAATTCGTTCGCCGTTGAATGTAATTATCGGCTATTCTGATTTATTGATGAATGAATTGATGAAAGAGCATCCCGATTACAGAAGTATATTTCTTTCGATGATTAACAACAGCAAACGGCTCTACCGCACTTTTGATTTAATGCTCAACATGTCCCAGTTGCGAACCGGCAAATACGAAATGCGCTTGGAACGCGTCAATATCAACTCGCTGGTAAAAACACTGCTCAACGAATTCAAATCGTTCTCACAAGAAAAAGATCTCGGTTTGAGTTTTATCAACACACTCGAAAAAGACGCAGTTGCAACAGTCGATCACTACTCATTTGCACAAATATTTATAAACCTGATTGACAATGCAATCAAGTACACTAATCACGGTAAGATTGATATAATACTTTACAAAAGTAATTCCAATTTATGTGTAGATGTTTCCGATACCGGAATCGGCATCCCGAAGGAGTATCAATCAAAATTATTCACACCATTTTCTCAGGCGGATATGGGCTACACGCGTCCGTACGACGGAACGGGACTCGGTCTTGCACTGGTGAAAAGTTTTATAGAATTAAATAGGGCAAAAATAAAAGTGAACAGCGAACCCGGCAGAGGTTCAACTTTCACTGTAATATTAGAGGGAGAAAAAAGATGGGGCATGGAGGTCTAAATGTTCCCGGTAATTTAAGGAACAACCTTGCTTCGGCAAATAAACCTAAGCTTCTTATCGCGGAAGATGATTTTGAAAATCAAAAATTTCTTGAACTGTATCTCCGCAGATTTTTTGATGTAAACATTTGCGATTCTTCGGAAGTATTCTGCACTCTTCTCGAAAAGGATGATTACGATATTATCCTTATGGATATTTCAATTAAAGGAAGTAAAAACGGTTTGGAATTAACAAAAGAACTAAAGAGCAATCCGGTATATTCGCACATTCCGGTAATTTGTTACACGGCGCACGCATTCAACCGCGATAGAAACAACGCATTGAATGCCGGCTGTGATGCATACGTTAGCAAACCTTCCGATGTTAGAACTTTGTTAAATTCTTTGTTTGAACTTCTCAAAGCTACAAAGAAAAATTTATCGCTCGAAGAACTTGAGATAAAACTTGCTTTAAGCGCTTAGTGAGTCGTCCTAAAAAAGGCTGACTGTTATTCAGTAATGACTAAGTAATTCTTTAAATGCCATTCAAAAAAACGGGCGGTTAGACAAACCGCCCTACTTTTTTTAAAACCAAAAATGAAACTGCAGAACGAATGCATCGTTATCAACATTTGGGTCTTCGATGTTAATTCTGTACTGCGGACGCAATTCAACAAAGCTGTACGGAAAAAATTCGAAGCCGAACACAACATGTGCAATATCATCTTTTTCAACATCTGCATCGGGGTCAAATCTATCGTAACGTGCTATGGCTTCCAAGCCAATCATTAATTGATAAGCGGCTTCAATCATAAATGCGGAGGAATTTATTTCTTTGCCGAGATAATCTTTTGCAATATCGTACTCGCCCGTAACGGTAAATCTTTTATAGCCGAACCCGGCAAAGCCGCCGTACAATTCAGTCGGCAGAGTTACAAGCACTCCGAGTTGATTAAAATATTTTGTCTTCGTTGATGCAAAAGAACCGCCGAACATTAAAGCGGTTTTTCCTACTACCGGATTGAATTCGAGTCGCGTTGTAAAAGTTGGATCGGTTGTGAGAGTTCTGTTAAATTTACTTTTGCCGACACTCGCAGACAACAGCCCTACATTCGAAATATTGATTCCGAGCTCTGCACCGGTTTCCAAATAAAGAGGATTGTACATTAATCCTTGAATTTTGCCGAGCGCAAAAAGAAGTCCGTAATCACCGCCGCGCGTATATGCCGTGTGATCATCGAGACGTATTCCAAAGTTTGGCGCAAACGTTCCGACTTTAATATAACTTTCGTTCGGTAAAATTTTTGCGATGCCGTACGCTTCCCAAATTGCATTGATAAAATCGTAGCGAGCAAGGACATTAATTTTATTTGATACGGCGGCGTTCAAATAGATCGAGCCGGTCATATCCTGAAAATCTGCTCTCTTCTTTTCTCCCGAATAGAGTAACTGCGAACGGTAATCGAATCCGAATGAAACATTCTCGGAAATTTTCGGCGATATCGGGAAATCCTGATCGCGCGGAGAAATCATACTAACAACATTTTTGCCGAAAAAGACTCCGTCTGAATTTCTCATTAATCCGCCGGTTGGATTGATGTGGCAGTCTGCACAATTATTTTTTTGTTGAAGTGCAAATCTTGGCAGAGCATAAAAATCATTTACAGAAAAATTTAATACAAGGAACACAAGTAAACTGATTAGTTTTTTCATTTCTTCCTCAATTCTTTATTCTGAATTCTCCATCAGAGTCCTTTGGACTTACTGCTGACTACGGACTTCTGTAGTTCTTATTTCATCAAAATCATACGTGCGGATTTATCGAACTTGCCGGCTGATAATCTGTAAATGTAAATTCCGGAAGCCGCATCAACGCCCGAATCATTTTTGCCATCCCAAACTTTTTCGAATCTGCCGGGCGGTAAATTCTCTTGCGAGATTGTTCGAACAAGTTCGCCGTTTATATTAAATACTTTCAGAGTAACGAATTCAGCTTGAGGAATTTCAAAAGAAATTGTTGTCGAAGGATTGAAAGGATTCGGATAATTGTTGTAAAGTTTGTATTGAAGAGGAAGTGATTCTGCCGTTACGGAAACAGGATTCGGTTTACTGCTTGGATTGCCGGGGTTTGTAACCAAATTAAAATCGCCGATTGCACCGCTTGTCCATGTGCCGTTAGGATCCTGAAGTTCAGCTCCGTTTGTAAATCCGTCGCCGTCGGAATCAATATTTGCGAGAGCTGCAGACCAAAAATTATTTGTACTGCCTGGTGTGACCCTTTGCTCAACATCCTGCCCGAATGCATTTCTTGTACCGCCGCCGTTTGGATCTACATGGCAGTTGGAACAACTGAATTTACTTCCATTCGGAATCTGTTGAACGCGCCAGCTTCTAGAAAGAAGTACTGTTGCAGTGGCAGATACTAAAAACATAAAAATGTATATGTATATTTTTTTCATATTTACCCTCAGTTTATATTATGAACTTAGCTCTAAATAATCCGGTTTGAAAATAATGAACAAAGGAGTAATTGTCTATTTATAAACTGCTCAGCTCTTTTCGTTATATTTCATATGCATAAATGAAAGGTTATCCCGTAAGTATCAAATAAAAATCCGCGGAAATCTGTTTCAATCAGAGCTTGCCCGCCGCTAGTTGGCGGGTTATCCGCCTAAGGCGGACAAGTCCGCGTTCTATTCTTAACAAAAATTTTACTTTTGATATAATCTCGTTTGTTTCATTCACTCAAAAAATAGATCGGAAAACTTTATGGAATATTTTATAATAAAATCTCTGCACATTACTTTTGCCGGCATTTGGCTCGCCAATCTTTTAACAGATTCCGTATTGAGAGGAATAATTACTACTAACAAACAAAAATCCGGCGAAAGAAAGTTCATCAGATTGTACATGACGTTTATAAATTTACTCGGCATCATAGGCAGTGTGGGAATTCTTGCAACGGGAATTTTTTTGGTACTCGATTCCCAATACGGCTTCTTTGATATGAGCGCCAACCACTGGCTTGCCGCAAAACAAATTTTGATGGTTGTACTGCTCTTAACAATTTTTCTTTTTATTATTCCAACAGCAAAAAAAATTAAAACCGAATTAGGCGAAAATCTGGAGAGCGACACAATCTTAAGCGAGAACACTTATCTCCTTCTTCAAAAACTTTACAGATTGAGCACCATTGTTAATGCTATTGTTCTAATTAATTTTTTGTTTGCTGTTACACATTACCTTTTCGGCTGATTATAATTTTAGGTTAATAGATGAAAAAAATTCTTCTGCTCGGTTCTACCGGTTCTATCGGATTAAATACGCTTGAAATAGTACGTTCTTTTCCCGATGAATTTAAAATCACCGGGCTTTCAACAAATACAAACATCAGTTTGTTAACAGAACAAATCAAAGAATTTTCACCCGAAACGGTTGTTGTGCGAGACAGCAGCAAATCCGCCGAACTAAAAAAAATTATCGGCGAAAAATGTGAAGTACTTTCCGGCAATGACGGACTGATCGAAATTTCCAAACACTGCGATTACGATATTATTGTAACTGCCGTTGTCGGCTTCACGGGATTGATACCCACAATTGAAGCAATCAAACGAAAAAAAAGAATTGCGCTTGCAAACAAAGAAACACTCGTTGTTGCCGGCGAAGTTATTACAGAGCTTTGCAAGCAATACAATGTTGAATTGCTGCCGGTCGATTCGGAACACAGTGCAATTTTTCAATGCTTGAACGGCGAGCACAAAAACGAAATCAACAAATTAATTCTCACTGCTTCGGGCGGACCTTTTCTCAACAAAAATAAAAACGAACTTGCCGGCGTTTCAATTAAAGATGCACTCACACACCCCAACTGGAAAATGGGAAATAAAATTACAATTGATTCAGCAACAATGATGAACAAAGGTCTCGAAGTAATTGAGGCATACTGGCTTTTCAAACTTCCGAAAGAAAAAATAGAAGTTATCATTCATCCGCAGTCAATAATTCATTCGATGGTTGAATTTATTGACGGCTCTATCAAAGCGCAGATGAGTACGCCGAACATGAAACTTCCTATTTTGTATGCACTTACCTATCCAAATAGATATTCATACCGGTCTGTCCGGACAGACTTCAAAAAAATAAATCAGTTAACGTTTTTTGAGCCGGATTTTGATAAATTTACATGCCTTAAAATTGCATACGAAGTTATTGAAGAGGGCGGCACAGCTCCTTGCATTCTTAATGCCGCAAATGAAATTGCAGTTGATAAATTTCTAAACGGTAAAATTAATTTTATTCAAATACCGGAAATAATTAAAGACGCGCTTGATAAAGTTAATAACCACAAGAACGCAACACTGGAAACAATTTTAGAGAGCGACTTTAGAACAAGAGAATATCTAAACAAAAAATACTTATAAGAGAACCCTTCATGGAATACATAATTTATTTTGTAATTACAATCGGCATTTTGGTATTTGTACACGAGTTCGGTCACTTTGCGGCGGCTAAATTATCGAAGATGCGCGTTGATGTTTTCGCAATCGGATTCGGCAAAAGATTATTCGGCTACAACAAATTGAGCAAATTTACGTTCGGCGAATTAGCCAAAGATTGGGACGGAGAAGGAAATACCGATTACAGATTGTGTCTTTTCCCGCTCGGCGGTTACGTAAAAGTTGCCGGTATGGTTGATGAAAGCATGGATACAAAATTTGTTGAATCAGAACCAAAGCCTTTCGAATTCAGAGCGAAGCCGACGTATCAAAAATTATTTGTAATTACTGCCGGCGTTTTAATGAATCTTCTTTTGACGCTTTTTATTTTTTGGGGAATCAATTTCTTTCAAGGCAAACAAGTTTTCAAATCAATAACAATCAGCAAGATCGAAAAAAACAGTGCCGCCGAAAAAGCCGGCTTCCATTCCTACGATAAAATTATTTCCATCAACGGCACACACGTAAACGATTGGGATGAAGTGGTTGATAATCTTTTGATCAAAAGTTCGACAGATGTTTCAGTTACCGTTGCAAGAGCCGACCGGCATTCAACATTCAAAGTTTCGAGAAGTTTAATTGCCGAAGGATCGCAAAAAGGATTTTTCATCTTTCCATATCCTACACAACCGTACATTCAGGAAGTAATGAAAAATTCTCCGGCAGAAGATGCCGGTATTAAAGGCGGTGATATTTTCCTTGCCATCAACGGAACTGAATTAAAAGATAGGGAACAGGCTGTTGCGATTATTTCTTCGAGCAAAGAAAAAGATTTAGAGCTTGTTTACTTGCGTGGCAACGACACATTGAAAACAAAAGTTAATCCCGGCATGGAAGGAAAAATCGGGATTGCAATTACAGATGCTTACACGGGCGATTTCGAATATAAAACTTACGGATTTATCGGGGCGTTCAATCATAGTATTTCTAATATCGGTCAGTACACAGTACTTACTTTTGGGATGTTGAAAAATGTAATCACCGGAAAAATTGCATTCAATCAGGCGTTCGGCGGACCGGTAAAGATTGCACAGTACGCCGCACGTTCGGCTGATTCCGGAATTATTTCTTTCTTATTCTTCCTTGCAATGCTCAGTTTAAGTTTGGCTATAATTAATATTCTCCCCTTCCCGGCTTTGGACGGCGGACATTTTATTATAATTCTTCTTGAAGGAATTACAAAAAGAGAACTTCCGCTAAAAGTTAAGATTGCAATTCAGAATGCCGGATTTGTAATCTTGCTTCTGCTAATGGCTTTCATAATTTACAACGATTTAATCAGCCTCTAAAAAATTTTTAAGCGGTTCCGAAATTATTACAGCTTTTTTGTACGTTGGAAATAATTGCGCAGCCGCTTTTTTATTTATATGAACTATAAAAATATTTTCGATTGCCACAACTTAAAAGTCGCGGCAATTTCTATTGTGCAGCAATCATAAGTACCGGAGCTTTTATGCTTCTGTAATTTGTACTATTCAACAAACGAGGTAATATGAAAAAAATATTTTTTACCATTCTCACATTCTTTGTTTGCGGCAGTATCATTTACTCACAGCAAAAAGAATACAAACTCAACGAGGTTGTTGTTACATCGGCAAAATCACCGGTTAGTTTTGCTCATCTTGCAAGAACGGTTGCAGTAATTGATTCAAGCACGATACAATCTTTGCCGGCGAATAATATTCAGGATATTCTTCAATATGCCGGTTCCGTTGATTTGCGCACTCGCGGTGTTGAAGGCGTGCAAGGCGATGCGGTAATTAGGGGCGGCACTTTCGAACAAACATTGATACTTATCAACGGCGTAAAAATCAGCGATCCTCAGACCGGGCATCACAACCTTAATATTCCTATTTCGCTGCAAAATATTGAGCGGATCGAAATATTAAAAGGACAAGGTTCGCGCATCTTCGGACCGAACGCTTTCGGCGGTGCAATTAATATCATTACAAAAAAAGGAAACGAAGTTTTATTCTCGGTTTCCGAAATCGTCGGTGAAAATAATCTTAATGATTTCTCCGTTAATACTTCATATCCGCTCGGTATTTTCGGAAATAGTTTTTCATACTCAAAAAAGAAATCGGACGGCTACAGACACAACACGGATTTTGATATCACAAATTTTTCTTTCAACCAGTCAATTTCTTTCGGCAGCCAGATAACAAGTTTGTTCTTCGGTTATGTTGATAAAAAATTCGGCGCAAACAGTTTCTACTCCAACAGCTTTCCCGATCAATGGGAACACACGACAACAAAAATTTTTACTGCTTCTTCCGATATCGAATTTGCAAACTTGATCGTCTCTCCGAAATTTTATTGGCGGAGAAATGATGACGATTACCGGCTCGATAACACGCGTCCCGGTTGGTACCGAAACATTCACAAAACATATTCGTACGGTGCGGAAATTCAATCAACGCTGAAAACGTCAATCGGAACAATATCATTGAGCACGGAAATTGCAAATGAAGAAATAAAAAGTACGAACCTCGGTTCGCACGAAAGAAGAAAAGGCGGTATCTCCGGCGAATTCAATTTTAATCCGTTCGAAAAATTATTTGTCTCCACCGGATTCTTTGCTTACGATTACGCAGAGATCGGATGGAAATTTTGGCCCGGCATCGATGCGGCTTATCAATTGAACGATGAAATAAAAATTATTGCTTCCGCCGGCAAAGCATTTCGTCTTCCCTCTTTTACGGAATTGTATTATGTGAGTCCGGCAAACGTTGGAAATCCGAATCTCAAGCATGAAGAAGCAATCAATTACGAAGTGGGATTTTCTTTCTTGCGTCAATCGTACGAAGCGAGCGCAAATCTTTTTTATAAAGACGGGAAAAATATAATCGATTGGGCAAGGCAATCGCCGCAAGAACCGTGGAAAGTTGAGAATGTTACAGAGCTAAAAACTATCGGCACTGAACTTGGGTTTACAATTTATCCGCAGAAAATTCTGAACACATTGCCGGTTACAAAAATCGGTTTGCAGTACACATATTTAAGTTCCGACCGCAAAACGGGAAATTACCAGTCAAAATATGTTCTCGATCATTTGCGGCATCAATTGCTCGTTAACATCTCGCATTATTTAATTGAAGGCATCTCACAAAATTGGATATTGCGTTTTGAAGAGAGAGAAAATTTCACTTCATATTTTATTGTGGATAAACAAATTTCCACACACATAAAAAGTTTTGATCTTTTCTTACGTATCAACAATCTTTTCAACCATGCTTATTCAGATTTTATCGGCGTACAGATGCCCGGCAGATGGATTAGTGTTGGTGCAACTTACAGTCTGGATAAATTTTAATTCGCAAAAGTAGAGACGCCATAAATGGCGTCTCATTTTTTATCTAACAGAAAATTGTATCGGAACTGTAACAATTGTTTTAACTTTTTTGCCTTTATGTTCGCCGGGAGTAAATTTTGTTTTCAAAACAGCATTCGATGCCGCCGAATCCAAAACCTCGTGGGCACTTTTCAATATTTCTATTTTAACAACATTACCGTTTTCATCAATAAATGCTTTTATAAAAACACGTCCTTGAATGCCGGCACGTTTAGCAATTTCGGGATAAATAATTTTTTTCTGAATAGCTACCAATCCGCCAATCGGTTCCGGCTGTTTATCTACCGTAATAAAGTATTCATTCCGAAACAGATTTGAGAAATCTAACGAAAGATTGAAAGGTATAAACGCTTTTGTTGTTCCATCGGGACGAATAGAATAAGCATACGCAACATCAAAACGAAATTTGACATTCGCATTCTCCTTTCGAGCGGATTCAAATCTCATCTTACTTAATATTTCTTTGATCCGAGGATATAATTTTTGATTCTCACCGAAAAGAATTCCATCCTCCTCGGTTGTTCCGAATGGGAAAGATGTTTCATCCAAAAATTTTAGTTTGTCAATCTCCCCATTTTCATTTACATAAATATGGAATGCTATCTTAAATAATTCAGCTTGCCCAGATTTTTCATCGTAAAATTCCTTGAAAAGATTTTCGAGTTCCTTTTGTGAATCTTCACCTTGTATGGGTTTAGCCGGTGAATCAACATTCTGTTCCGTAAAATAAACAGCATCATAGTCCGGTATAATTTCAATACCGTCGTTTTTAGATTCGCAACCGGCTAAAACAGCCGCGATTAGTACAACAAAAAACTTCTGTTTCATTTTCCACCTCACATATTTGCTTTAATAACAATTGTGTTTTCATACTTCGGGTTAACTTCTACCGGCGGCAAACTATTCATCAATGTTTGGATGATCCGGCTTTGCATGTCAATCTGCCAATTGATTGATTCTATAGAGCTTTGATAATTTCTTGTTTGGTTGTAAAGAAAGAACGAAATAACAAGCATAGCAATTGTAAGTGTATACGAGACAGCAGTAAAAATTTTCCTACTGCCGAAAATCGCTGGCGTTTCCTTTTTATTAATTACCGAACGTAAAATCTTTTCTTCGAGATGTTGCGGGAATTCCTCCGATGATGTTTCCGCCGCGGTCTTCAGCGAATTCATCTGCTTAAAATACTCACGTGCAAACTCATCACGGGAAAGTTCTATAAATAGAAACGCTTCTTTCTGTTTTTCCAGCTCGCCATCGAAATATTTATCGATCATAAATTTAATTTCATTGCCCATTGACTTTCCCTTTCCAAAATTTTTTTTCTTTTTCGGTTAATTCCTGAATGCGTTTAACGGCATGTTCTACTTCTTTTTGATAAAGAGGATCGCGGCTAATTGCCGTCAATGCTTTCCGGTAATGCTGAACTGCTTTATCCGTTTTGCCGGATTCATCATAAGTACACGCGAGATAAAAAAGCGACTTGGCATTCTGCGGATTAAGTGTGAAAACTTTTTCGGCTATTTTTTGAACTTCGTCAAATTTCTTCTGCATGTAATTGAGCGTTATTAATTCTTCAAATGCAGAAATTATTTGTGCGATTGGATAATTCAGCAGTGCTTTTTCAAAAGAATCTTTCGCAGCTTCTACCGAATCAATTTTTGCATAGACAAATCCAAGATTTAAATAAGATAAAGGATTTGCCGGCGTTAACTCGGCAGCTTTCTTGTATGCAGCTAAAGCCGAATCGTATTCTTCAACCATAAAGTGAGCATAACCGAGATGACTAAAATAATTTGCAACCGTGGAATCGCGTTTAATTGCTTTCTTAAAAAGCCCGATTGAACCGTAATAGTTTTTTACTTTCTCAAAACAAAATCCGGCACGATAAAAATATTCGCCGTTGGTAGCATTCAATTCCGTCAACCGCGAGTAATATGCAAAAGCCGGCATGTAATTATTGTTAGCTAAGCTGTATGCGGCGGCAAGCTCGAACGATGGGGTATATTCCAAATTAAGCCTTATTGCATTGGCGATGCTTTTTGAAGCGTCCAAAGAATCCGATTGTGTTTCAGCTGTTTCTATTTTTGCTAATGCAAGGTAGTATGCGCTTAAAAAATCTTCTTTGTTTTGTTCACAGATTTTCGAAAATATTTTTTTTGCCGGATGGAATTCTTTCTTATTTACATAGATAATTCCAAGATCATACTGCGCCGCTCCATTTAATGAATCGTGTGAGATAAGTTGTTCATATTGTC
The DNA here is from genome assembly GCA_016177735.1 of Ignavibacteriales bacterium. Lineage (GTDB taxonomy): Bacteria > Bacteroidota > Ignavibacteria > Ignavibacteriales > Melioribacteraceae > DYJK01. The sequence goes on from JACOUS010000014.1 coordinate 213,747, forward strand.
TCACAGATTCATTTGTCTTGCCGTATTGATTTAATAATCGTGCATAATTAAGCCGCCAGCCGTCGTTAAGCGAATCAAGTTTTACAGCATTACTCATTGCAGACAAAGCCTTCTTTAAATCTTTCGATTGAGAATAACTCATACCGAGATAGTAATAATCCGATGCAGCGAGTGTTTCCGGATTTTTACTTTCCAAAAAATTAATAACTTTCGTGTACTGTCCGCTTATATAAAGCTGAATTATATCTTCATTTTGATTTACACTTGTTCTTTCAAATTGTTCAGTTGAGAATTTTGCATAAAGAGTAATAGAAAAATGAATCAGAATAATTATTAGGACAGTTTTCATTGTTAGTTCAACTAAATAATGGTGATAATTTTTTAATTAACTTCTGCCGTGTTTTGTACAATCTGCTTTTCACAAGCTCCTCGTCAATTTTCATCACTTCAGAAATTTCTTTGTAGCTCAAGCCGCCGTATTCTTTTAACAGAAAAACCTCGCGCTGTTCGATTGTCATTTTTTCGAGTTCAATGTTTATGAGCTCTCGCAGCTCTTTCTGTTCAAAGTTGTAATCTAGCTTTTCATCCGAAGCCGCATCGATTTCACCGCTGTCATCAACTTGAAATTGATCCACCCGCACTTTTTTTGCGCGGTAGTACGAGAATATTTCATTACGTACCGTTGTGAATAGCCAGAACTGAACACTGCTCTTATTGCGCAAATTTTCCAAATTTTCAAACAACTTTATAAATGTGTTTTGGATTACGTCTTCGCACACCATCCGATCTGCAATCATTTTGACTGCGTAGTTATAGAGTCTTTTTTTGTGCTGATTATAAATCAGAGTGAACTCAATTATATGCGCCGAAGGATTTTTCAAAAAGGAATATTCTCTTTATCTAAAAGATGTTTTAGTTAGTGAAATGTTGCTTCTACAAAATAAAAAATTGTTGACGGTTATGAGGCTATACCATCAATTAATTTATCGAAGTAAGTATCGTGTTCTGTGTTTTGTAAAGTTCCGGTGGGTCTGTTGTGCCGTTTTGCAATGCGGCAAGTTCATAAAATTTTTCTTTGTGCTTGAAAACTACTACGCGGATATTTCTTTTTTCATTGTCTTTGTACTGATACGCCGCAAATTTTTTCCCGTTGATTTCAAAAATTTCTTCATCGAAAAATCCATCGAATGATTTTCCGAGTTTTGCTTTCACAAATAATTTATTGTAACCGGATATTTTTTCAACTTCGCTGCCGGAAATTTCTTTGAGAGTTTCATCGTCAATTGTAATTAAGTTGAAAATGAGTGATGCCGAGAGATCATTCTTTACAAGCCACAACACACTGCATTTGCATTCGTTATCTTCGACGCTGTACCAGCCTTGCGGGATTTTTACTGCGATATTTGTTGATGTTGAATACGCCGTTTCATCGGTGAGCGGATAATCAAAATTGTATAATGAAAATAAAGTTCCGGAACATGAAAGGAGAATGCTTGCAAGTATTTGTAATAGAATTATTTTTTTCAGACTCATAAAAAAAGCGGATTAGCTTAATTGTAAGTTAAGCAAACCCGCTTTTAAAAACCGTGTCATGATCACTTGCACTGTCTATTTAATAGACCGCTGATGACCCGTCACAAAGATGCTGGGCATCACGGATTAAATCCGTGAACATCTGTGTCATAGGCGTCATCCGCGGTCAATTTCTCCTCATATTTTTTAACAACTTTAATTAAAAGTTATTAGATTTTTCCAACAAGTTCGATTCCCGGTTTCAAAGTTTCTTCGCCTGGTTCCCAGCTTGCCGGGCAAACCAATCCGGGATTTTCGCGCACAAATTTTGCCGCTTGTACTTTGCGCAAAATTTCTTTTGTGCTTCTGCCGATGCTGTTATCGTGAACATCAGCGGCTTTTAGAGCTCCATCCGGATCAATAATAAAAGTACCGCGGAGTGATAACCCGGCTTCTTCAATGTACGTACCGAATTCTTTGCAAAGTTTGCCGGTCGGATCTGCCGCCATCGGATATTTAATTTTTCCAATCGCTTTTGATGATTCATGCCATGCAAAATGAGTGTACACTGTGTCTGTGCTTACACAAATTATTTCTGCACCGCTCTGCTGGAATAATTCGTAATACTCAGCAGCTTCTTCCAATTCCGTCGGGCATACAAAAGTAAAATCTGCCGGATAAAACAACAGCACAAGCCACTGATCTTTGTAATCAGAAAACTTTACTGTTTTGAATTCGTTTTTATGGAAAACTTCAAATTCCATATCTGGTATTTGAGCACCTATCTTTGCCATACAAGTATTCTCCTGAAATAATTTATGAAAGTGAATGCGCAAAGATAAAAAAGAATTTTATCTCTTTAATTAAAGAGATGATTAAAAATTTTCGAGAAAGAGTTCTGCGGCTCCGAATTTATTTATTCGCTTCCTCTCAAGAATTTTGGTTCTTCGAGAGTAAGCATCAAAGAAATGCGGTGGGAATCAGGCAGTCTTTCAGATTCGGATTGAGCAACGCGCGCAAACGAATAATCGATTGTGAGTTTGGGGAGATAAATTCCGGCACCAACTGTAAATTGCTTTACATCGTTGTAACCGGCACGTACTGCAAAAATATTTTTGTAATTGTATTCGAATCCGGTGTGTGCATCAAAACTAACCGGACCGATATTAAACATCGAAGCATACTTTCTATTTTCGAAACGGATATCGAGATCAACAGCCGGCAAAATTTTTCCGCCGAGCAATTCAAGTTCGTATGCAGCACCAACTTTTGCGGTTGGAGTTATCAATTCATTTCTGCCGGAACTCCACGCAACAAGTGTGGTTGTTACATCCTGAATATTCGCGCCGAGATGAAGTTTTTCCATCGGCTGATAATATGCACCGACATCAAAACCGATTCCGGTCGCGCTGTATTCTGCGAGATCACGTTTAATAATTTTTACGTTTGCGCCCCAATAAAAATTTTCCGAATGGCGTTTTGCAAAAGTAAAGTAGAATGCCCAATCGGTATTACTGAACTCGGTAATTTTAGAATAATCGAGACGGTCATCATTAATATCGAGAATGCCGTCGCCGTTTGCATCTTCAAGCGCGTTACGTGTATCGGGAATGCCGTCAACACTCAATCTGATTATGCTCAAACCGAAACTCATATCGGATTCGTACGGAATAGCAACAGCTCCGTAATTGTAATTAACAAGATTACCGAAATGTTCTTCGTGCATTAATGAAACTTGAGGGTAATCAATTTTTGCCAGCCCCGCCGGATTCCAGTAACCGGCAGTAACATCGTTTACAATTGCTGTTTGCGAACCACCCATTGCAAGTGCACGTCCGCCAACGCCGATTGCCAAAAATTCGCCGGCGTATTTACCAATTACAGTTTGAGAATTAATTGTGGTGAGAGAAGCAAAGAGAAAGAACGTTGAAAGAAATATTTTCTTCATGATAAAAAATCCTCAATTAAATAGTTATCGTAGAAATAACTATGTTCTTTCTCCTTTTCTTGATGCAATATTAGTTTTTATCTTTTTGTTTTGCAACAGCCGAACAATTACCTTGTTTCAGTAACTGTTGGGGCGAAACCAGCGTTTCGCCCTACAATTTAAATTAGCAGCGTTAATTATTTTTTCTCGGTTTGTTTTGCAACTGCGTTAATAGCCGCGTTGATTGCTTCCTGATCTCCGAGATAATAATGCTTTATCGGTTTCAAATTTTCATCGAGTTCATAAACTAACGGAACACCCGTCGGAATATTCAATTCAACTATTTCAGCTTCGGTAACATTATCAAGATATTTAACAAGTGCGCGCAGACTGTTGCCGTGCGCGGCAATAATTACTTTCTTTCCGCTTTTTATTGTCGGTGCAATTGTTGAATGCCAGTACGGTAAAAATCTTTCCACAGTAGATTTTAAACTTTCCGTGAGAGGAATATCTTTCGGGTCCAAATCGCCGTAACGCAGATCCTTGCCGGGATATCTTTCATCATTTACATCGAGTGCCGGCGGCGGAACATCATAACTTCTTCTCCATATTTTTACTTTATCATTGCCGTACTTTTCTGCTGTCTCTGTTTTGTTCAAGCCTTGCAGTGCGCCGTAATGTCTTTCATTCAACCGCCATGATTTTATAACCGGTATCCACATTAAATTCATATTTTCTAATGTAATGTTTAATGTTCTTATCGCTCTTTTTAAAACAGAAGTGAAAGCCAGATCAAAAGTATAACCTTCTGCTTTTAATGTTTTGCCGGCTTGATCTGCTTCCAGAAGTCCCTTTTCGGAAAGATCAACATCGGTCCAGCCGGTAAAAAGATTTAGTTTGTTCCATTCGCTTTCGCCGTGTCTTAGTAATACTACTTTATACATTTTTCATCACCATAAAATGTTGTTAAAAATTCCCGGCAAATATAAGAAAAAATGCTCTCCGTTTGTTTCTTTTATGATGCTCTTCAGTTATTTTTGCAGCAACACAGACCAATGAAAAATCTAATGAAAGAAAAACTGATTTATAATTTTTTCAGCGATGACGATTTTCTGCGCATCTCTAACAAAATAACCGAAGCGGAAAAATCTACATCGGGTGAAATCCGTGTTTCGCTCCGTGAGAATCCCCCGTTCTTCAAAAGGAAAAAGGGAATCCGCAAACTTGCCGAAGAAGAATTTTATAGATTGAACATGCACAGTACCCGCGACAAAACCGGAATACTTCTCTACTTACTTTTGGGGCAGCGCAAATTTTATATTTTGGCTGATGAAGGAATCAACGCGAAAGTTCCGCAATCTACATGGGATTCTTTCAGAGATGAAATTCAAAATGAATTTAGGAACGGGCATTTTACAAAAGGAATTTTATTTGGAATAGAACAAGTCGGAAAAATTTTGAGCGAACACTTTCCGATCAAACAAGATGATACGAATGAACTATCGAACAAAATTATTGTAAGCTAACATAAGATATTTATTTCTGCACACTCACAAGGAATTTTTTTCTGCGTCAAACTGTTTGTCATTTTATGAAACGAAGAAATTTTGTTAAACATATATCACTTGCCTTTGCCGGAACATTTTTAGCTCCTCTTTTCATCAAATCGGATTCCATCGCAGAGCCGCGCGTAAAATTAAATTACAAACCCGAACCGCATTTATGGAATAACGATTCGCTTACGCTCGCGTGGATTGGTCATTCAACAGTACTGATAAATTTTTTCGGGAAATGGATTGTTACCGATCCGGTTTTGTTCGACAACATAGGATTATATTTTTTAGGAAATACAATCGGACCTCAGCGCGTAACACCGCCGGCTCTTTCCGTTGATGAATTCCCGAAGCCTGATATTATTTTGCTTTCGCACGCGCACATGGATCATATGGATTACCAAACTCTGAAACATTTTGCGGAAAAATATCCCGGTGAAATTGAAGTAATCACTGCATACTTAACAAAAGATGTAATTGTTGATCTGCCGTGGAAATCTATTTCTATTTTGGATTGGAACGACGAACGGACTCAGCAAAATATCAGTTTCCGCGCACTCGAAGTAAAACATTTCGGATGGCGTTTCCCATGGGAACGCGACCGTTCGCGCGGATACTTTAAGGACGGAAGAAGTTACAACGCGTACATTATCGAATATAACGGAAAGAAAATTTTATTCGGCGGCGATACTGCAATGACAGACAAACTTCAGATTGCAAAAAACGTAAATGTCGATATTGCACTGATGCCGATTGGCGCATACAACCCGTGGAAAAGAAATCATTGCAATCCCGAAGAAGCTCTTCAAATGGCGGCAGAGATAAACGCAAGATATTTTATTCCCATCCACACAAAAACTTTCCGGCAAGGTGTTGAACCTTTTAACGAGCCGGTTGACTGGCTGAAAAAATCTGCGGTTAATTATCCGGTAGAACTTGGACTCGATGAAATCGGGCAGACGTTTGTGCTGAGATAAAATTACTGACGCGCCGAGGTCAGACTCTTTTAGAAAGACTAATCATTTTTAATTAACGGAATTCCAATCGAAGCGCTCGGTTCTGAAATTTTTAATAGATCGGCAATAGTTGGGGCAATATCTACAATAAAAACCGGGGCGTTAACTGTTTGCTTGGGAATATTCCATCCGTAAAACAAAAGCGGAACATGCGTATCGTAACTATATTCCGAGCCGTGATTCGTTCCCTTTTCTCTAAATTCAGAAAGGTAACCGGGGCGAAGCGTAAAGAAAACATCTCCGGCAATAGATAACGGGAAACTATTAAGAATCGGATTTACCGGCTCGCGTGCTGCCGTTTTTCCTTCTAAATTGTCACGTGTTATTATTGCCGCAATTTCCGGAAAAGAATCTCTCAAAAAATCCGCCGTCTTTTGCTGAAGGATGTGAATATCAATTTTATTCTTTTTAATTACGTCGCGGTCAAAATAAATCTGCTTATTGGAAACATTTTCGATCAGATTATCGCTGCCGAATGTATCGAGTAAAAATTCTTTAACCATTTGAATTTTATTTCCGAGTCCACCGGTTGGAAGATTATTCTCTTCTAAGAATGAGGGAGAATCAAGTGCGGCATGGTCTGCAGTTAGAAACAAAATGTAATTCTCTTTGCCGATAAGTTTATCAAGCATAATTATGAAATCCGAAAGTGTGGAATCGAGCCGTACATAAACGTCTTGCGTTTCGTAAGCGTTAGTTCCGTACGAATGTCCGATGTAATCCGGCGCTGAAAAACTGACCGCCAGAAAATCAGGTATTTCATCTTTACCCAGTTCTTCGTTAATCAAAGCTTGTTTTGCAAATTCGTAAACCAAATCGTTGCTGAAAGGAGTGTTGGGAAACAAAGAATATTTCTCACCGGGTTTTACATTCCTAAAAGTATGAGGAAAGGAAGTTCTTCCTTCATTAAAAACATCTTCTTCATGATTAGTTTCGTCCGGTTCGCTAATAGCATAGTTTTCTTTCTTCATAAATAGATGCCAGCCGGCTTCAATATATTTATCGGCAAGTTTTCTTTTATTAAAACCTTCAACCCATTCCGGCAGATGTTTCATATAGTAAGATGAAGTTATAAAATCTCCGTTGTTATTATTGTACCAATAAACTCCGCTGGGCAGATGTCCGCCCGGCAAAACAGCACCTCTGTTTTTAGATGAAATGGAAATAACTTTCGATTTTCCGTTGAATGCCATTTTAAGCTGATCGGTAATTGTAGTAGCTCTAAGTTTTTTTGGAGAGCATTCACCTTCTTTATCATTACTGCCCACGCTTTTATAGCGTGTGTCAACAACGGCGTTTACTACTTGCCTAGTTTGTTTATCATACCAGTCATTCCCGATAATTCCATGATAAAAAGGAGTCGCCCCGGTGTAAATAGAAGCATGACCCGGCGCAGTTTTAGTAGCTTCGTAGTTATAGTGAGCAAACGTAAAATTGCTTCCTACATTCATTAGCTTCTTAAAACCGCCACCGCAATAGAAAGGATAATATTTATATAGATAATCATAACGCATCTGATCAACCACAATTCCAATAACAAGTTTTGGTCGTTTTAATTCTTGTGCATCGAGAGTTGTTAAAAGAAGAGGCAATACAAGAACGGCAAGTGCAAAAATTTTAGTTTGTTTCATTTTTTCCTTCACAGGCAATGATAATTTGAATAACAAAAAATACTAAATCCTAAGTAGAATGGTGTTAAGTGATTGTAAAATTTCTGCCGTTCTTTAGTTGTTGAAATTTTGGGCGAGGCTATGTAATGTCAAGGTGTTACAATACTTCTTTGTTTCCGATTTGTTGAACCAAAATTCCGCCGACAATCATTACCAATCCGATGATTGATGAGACGAACAGTTTTTCTTCCAAAACAAGTGCGATGAAAAAAAGCGAGATCACCGGGAAGAGATAAACTACTGTGGAAGTTTTCGCTTTGTTATCGCTCAATGATAGCGCCTTCAGCCAAAGAAAAAATGTGATTCCCATTTCAAACAATCCGACATAAATTGCACCGAGCATGTATTTTGTTTCGACCGGTCCGAAGGAATCAAAAAAGAAAATATAAATTCCGGTATAAATTGTTCCGAAGAAAAACGCTCCGAAAAGTTTTGTCGATTCTTCTCTGCTGTCGAGCAAATTCAAAATCCAGAAAGAAGCCCAGATGAACGAACTGCTCAACGCCAAAATTACTCCGTACAAATTGTGGAAGTGGAGCGAGAAAATATTTCCTCGTGTTGCAATTACTACAACTCCAATAAATGAGACGAGCATTCCCGTCATTACTTTCACGGTTAGTTTCTGTTTCAGAAAGAGTGCGGAGAAAATTGAAATGATGAGAGGCCATGTTAAATTAACCGGCTGTGCTTCTTGTGCCGGAAGAATCGAATATGCTTTGAACAAAATCAGGTAATAAATAAACGGGTTGATGAAACCGAGCACCAAATTATTTTTAAGATGATGCTTCTTAAAAAATTGTTTCAGTTCGTTCGGAGAATATGCAAGCACAAAAAAGAATAATACAATCAAACTTGTAAGTGAAGAATAAAAAAGAAGCTGTGCATTGCTCATGCCGGCAAGTGTAAGTTTGAATGCAGTTGCTACCGTTGACCAAAAGAGCACGGCACTTAATGCAAATAAAAGCGATTTATGTTTGTTAGCCATAAACGAATTTTCTTTTGGAAAAGATAAGCTTTTCGTCCCGTAAAAAAGAAACCAAAAACACATCTCTTAATTTAGTTTTTACCGCAAATATTTTATTTTGCTTATAGTATTATTTACATTATGAATTAATGAACACACGCGGTTTTATTTTCGATATAAAAAAATATTCAATCAACGACGGACCCGGAATCCGCACTACAATTTTTTTTAAAGGATGCCCTCTCAAATGCTGGTGGTGTCACAATCCCGAAAGCCAAAATAAATTACCCGAAGAATTCGAAGGATGCACTTTCCGGTGGAATCTTTCTTACGATCCCGGGCAAAAAAATACCATCGGCACTGAAGTTTTCAGCCATGACGTGATGAAAGAAATCGAAAAGGATATTCCGTTTTACGAAGAATCAAAAGGCGGCGTAACTTTTTCAGGGGGCGAGCCGATGATGCAAATGGATTTTCTTTTCGAACTTCTTACAAAATCAAAAAAGAAAGATATTCGCACAGCAGTTGATACAACCGGTTTTACGGATTACCAAAACTTTGAACGCATTTACGAATTGACAGATCTTTTTCTTTACGATTTGAAATTGATGAACAACGAAGAGCATCTTCTTTACACGGGAGTTCCAAACAAAATTATTCATGAAAATTTGATACTGCTCTCGGAAAAAGGAAATAAAATTATTCTCCGAATTCCGGTTATCCCGAAAATCACAGATACAAATGAGAATCTTGATTTGATGATCAATTTTATTTCTGAATTAAAAAACGTCCGCGAAATTGATCTGCTTCCCTTTCACAAAACAGCCGAATCCAAATACGAAAAAATGGGAAAGGAAAACAAAGTAGTACAACTCGAACCGCCGACAAACGAACAGATGAACAATATTAAATATAGATTATCTTCACTCGGTCACACGGTGAAAATAGGAGGATGAAATGAACGAACGAATTAAAAAGCTTCGCGAACAAACATTGACAGCGGTTCCTAGATTGTCGTACGAGCGTGCGCTTCTGCTGACTGAATTTTATAAAAGCGGCAAAGCGGAAAAAGTTTCTTTACCGGTTGCCCGTGCGCTTTCATTTAAATACATTCTTGAAAATAAAGAGTTGTGTGTTAATGACGGCGAGTTGATTGTCGGCGAACGCGGACACGAACCGAAAGAAACTCCGACATATCCCGAACTTTGTGTTCACAGCTTGCACGACCTTGAAATTCTCGATACACGTCCGAAAGTTTGGTTCAAAGTTAACGACGAAACAAAATCGATCTACGAAAAAGAAATTATTCCTTTCTGGCAAGGAAGATCGATCCGCGATAAAATTTTTGAGGAAGTCGATCAAGAATGGAAAGACGGTTACGAAGCCGGAATCTTCACAGAATTTATGGAACAGCGCGCACCGGGGCATACGGTTCTCGATGACAAAATTTACAAAAAGGGAATGCTCGATTTTAAAAATGATATTCAGCTTGCACTTACAAATTTAGATTTCTACAATGATAAAGAAGCATTTGAAAAACGTGAAGAACTTCACGCGATGGAAATTTGCTGCGATGCGTTAATTTCATTTGCGAACCGCTACACTAAAAAATTATACGAACTCGCTTCCAAAGAAAAAGACAAACAACGAAAGAACGAACTCGAAACGATGGCTGGAATCTGCGCACGAATTCCGGCAAATGCACCGCGGACTTTTTGGGAAGCACTGCAATATTATTGGTTTGTTCATATTGGAGTAATTACCGAACTCAACACGTGGGATTCTTTTAACCCGGGCAGACTCGATCAACATTTATATCCTTTCTACAAACGTGATGTCGAAAGCGGATTGTTAACGGAAGAGAGTGCTAAAGAATTACTGCAATCATTTTGGGTGAAGTTTAATAATCAACCGGCGCCGCCGAAGATTGGAGTTACTGCCGCAGAGAGCGGAACTTACACTGATTTCTGTTTAATAAATGTCGGCGGTGTTACTCCCGAAGGCGAAGATGCGGCAAACGATTTGACTTATGTTATTCTCGATGTGATCGAAGAGATGAGACTTCTTCAGCCAAGTTCGATGGTGCAAGTGAGCAAAAAAAATCCGGACCGTCTGCTCAAACGCACGATGAAAATTATTAAAACCGGATTCGGTCAGCCGAGCATTTTTAATACGGACGCAATAATTCAGGAAATGCTTCGCCACGGGAAATCAATTGTTGATGCGCGGTGCGGCGGTGCAAGCGGTTGTGTTGAAACCGGTTCGTTCGGAAAAGAAGCGTACATACTCACCGGCTATTTCAATCTCGTAAAAGTTTTGGAAATTACTTTGCATAACAGCTTCGATCCGCGAACACAAAAACAGATTGGCATCGAAACCGGCGATGCTGCCACGTTCAAAACTTTTGACGAATTGATGCAAGCATACGAAAAACAACTGAATCATTTCGTCAACATCAAAATAAAAGGAAACATCATCATCGAACGAATTTATGCCGATTACATGCCGGCACCGTTCATGTCGATTTTAATTGACGACTGCATTGCAAACGGAAAAGATTACAATGCCGGCGGTGCGCGTTATAATACTTCGTACGTTCAAGGCGTTGGGCTCGGAACAATTACCGATTCGCTTTCTTCGATCAAGTATAACGTGTTCGATAAGAAAAAAATCTCAATGAAAGAATTGTTCGATACTTTGAGAAATAATTTTGCAGAGAAAAAAGAATTGCATGACTCGCTTTTGTTCAATACACCAAAGTACGGTAACGATGATGATTACGCCGATGAAATCACAAAACAAATTTTTGAAATCTATTACAAAGCTGTTGACGGAAGACCCAACGCCAAAGGCGGATATTTCAGAATAAATTTACTGCCGACAACTTCACATGTTTATTTCGGAAGTGTTACCGGCGCTACTCCCGACGGACGTTTTGCATACGAACCGTTGAGCGAAGGAATTTCGCCGGTACAAGGTGCTGATGTTCACGGTCCCACTTCAGTGATTAAATCCGCATCGAAGATTGATCACTTGCGAACCGGCGGTACTTTGCTGAATCAAAAATTTACTCCGCAGCTTTTGGAAACAGAAGACGGGATCGAGAGAGCCGTTCAATTAATCAGGACATATTTTAGATTGGACGGGCATCATATTCAATTCAATGTTGTTAATGCAGGCATTCTGCGCGAAGCACAAAAACATCCCGAAAAATTCCGCGACCTTATTGTTCGAGTTGCGGGTTACAGCGATTACTTTGTAGATTTGAGCGAGTCTCTGCAGAACGAAATTATTCGCAGAACAGAACACGCTGGTTTTTAACTGCGGGGGAAGAAAGTCGTATCATAAATAATTTATAGTGTCTTTGTGACTTAGCAGTAATTAATTACAATCTGTCATCATCGCCCTAATTCCTCTTTGACACAAAGGCAAAATCAGCGGGCGGCTCAAAAAGAATTTTTCGAGATGATTGTGAAGGATCTCAGATCCAGATTCTTCAGCCGCTCCGCTCCTTCAGAATTTAAAAAAAGGGGAAACCATGTTCAGCACAAAAACTTACACCACACGAAGAGCACAACTAAAAAAGAAAATTGATAACGGAGTAATTCTTCTGCTCGGCAATAACGATGCGCCGATGAATTACACCGACAACACTTATCACTACAGGCAAGACAGCACTTTCCTCTACTACTTCGGTTTGGAACAACCAGAACTTGCCGCAGTGATTGACATTGACGAGAACAAAGAAATTATTTTCGGGAATGATTTTACTCTCGATGAAATTGTTTGGATGGGACCGCAGCAAACAATGAAACAGAAAGCGGAAAAAGTCGGTGTAAAAGTTACAAAGCCGGCAGACGAGCTTGAAACATTTTTGAAAGATGCCATCGGCAAAAAAAGAAAAATTCATTTCATTCCGCAGTACCGTCACGATAACATGCTGAAGTTTCAAAAACTACTCGGCATCGATGCAAATAAAATTAATGATTATTCATCTATCTCTTTGATAAAAGCAATTACGGAACAGCGTTCGGTGAAATCAAAAGAAGAAATTGCGGAGATCGAAAATGCAATTTCAATTTCTTATGAAATGCAGACCGGTGCGATGAGTTATGCAAAACCGGGAATGATGGAACGCGAAATTGCCGGATTCATTGCGGGACTCGCTTCTTCGATGGGAAACGGAATTGCATTCCCCATAATTTTTTCGCGCAACGGACAAACTTTGCACAATCACTTTCACGGAAATATTTTGAAAGAGGGCGACATTGTTGTTAACGACAGCGGTGCCGAATCCGATGAACATTACGCAAGCGATATCACGCGAACATTTCCGGTGAGCGGAAAATTTACAGCACAGCAAAGGGAAATTTATCAGATTGTCCTAGATGCAAATCTTGCCGGAATAAAAGGAGTGAAACCCGGCATCAGTTTCCGCGAAGTACATTTTAAATCCGCTCTCGTAATCGCAGAAGGATTGAAAGCGCTTGGCTTCATGAAAGGCAGCATGAAAGAAGCTGTTAAAGCCGGTGCACATGCACTCTTCTTCCCTCACGGCTTGGGACATCTGCTCGGATTGGATGTTCACGATCTCGAAAACTTCGGCGAAAATAATTTCGGCTACGATGAAAATGTAAAGCGCAGCACACAATTCGGATCGAAGTCGCTCCGCTTTGCAAGAATTTTAAAACCGGGAATTGTATTAACAATCGAGCCGGGCATCTATTTCATTCCCGAATTAATTGATAAATGGAAAGCAGAGAAAAAATTCACCGAGTACATTAATTACCCGAAAGTTGAATCGTACAAAAAGTTCGGCGGAATCAGAATTGAAGACGATGTAGTAGTTACAAACACCGGCAGCCGCGTACTCGGCATTCCGATTCCCAAAACAATTGATGAAGTAGAAGCGGCAGCCTCGGAAAAGATATAGCAAAAAGTGTGGTTTCAGACTGAGCGGCTCGGCTGAGCTTGTCGAAGTCTGACACGGCGCTCAGTTAGTTTAACGTCACGAAAACATTGATAAGTAAGAGGACAATAATTTTTAAACCTTTGCGCTCTGGCGTTTTCCTTGCGTCTTTGCGTGAACCGGCTTTTAAGCGCATAGAGTTTTTGCAATAGACTCTAAAGGTCGTGGCAATTAAAAGTATCCAAATTAGTTATATAATAAGTTTGAGATGCTTCGTTTCGCTCAGCATTAAGAAAACAAGAAAGGGCAATAAATGAGTCTCTCCCGTAGTGTACTTTTATGGATGTCTGAAAATAAATGGATGCAAAACAATGTACCGCGGTGGTGGTTTGTCCGCAAAGCGGTAAAAAAATTTATGCCGGGCGAAAGTGTTGAAGATGCGCTCAACGCCGCGCAAAATTTTTCGGCATACAACATTCCTACCGTTTTCACAAAACTTGGCGAGAACATCACACAAATTTCTGAAGCCGCCGTTGTACGCGATCACTATCTTCGTCTAATCAATAAAATTTCCGAACGAAAACTCGATGTTGAAATTTCTTTGAAGCTCACACAGCTCGGTTTTGATTTATCCGAAGAAGAGGCTTTCAAAAATTTTTCGGTAATCGCAAAACATGCAAAGGAGAAACTTGGCAATACTGTTTTCATCGATATGGAAGGAAGTGCTTACACGCAAAGAACAATTGATTTTTACAAGCGCATCAAACTTGAACACAGCAACGCGGGTTTATGTTTGCAAGCATATCTCAGGAGAACCGATAATGATTTAAATGAATTGTTCGGAATTTCTTTGTCTCTTCGATTGGTAAAAGGCGCGTACAAAGAACCGCGAGAGATTGCACTTCCCGAAAAATGGGAAGTTGACCGTAATTATTTTGACCTCTCTTCAAAAATGATGAACGAAATTAAAAAGAACGGCGAAAGAATAATTTATGCTACACACGATCAGAAATTAATTGCAAAAATTATTGAGGAATCGAAAAAGATCGGTCTGCCCAAAGAGAAGCTTGAGTTTCAAATGTTATACGGAATAAAAACTCCCTTGCAAAAACAGCTTGCAAAGGAGGGATACAAAATCCGCGTGCTGATATCCTACGGAGAATCGTGGTATCCGTGGTACGTACGGAGGCTTGCGGAACGACCGGCAAATATTTGGTTCGTACTGAAGAATCTTTTTTAATTTTTTGAGTATTTAATAAGTGCAATTAATATAAAAATAAAATTACATTTGGAGTGTAAATCGCTTTTGTTCGGCAGTGCTTCTTTTCATTTAATAAAGGAGGTGCAAGATGAAAGCGGGCATTTATCTTACGGGCTCAGGTCCAATCGTAATTATTACTTCGTATGATTCATTTACACATCCAAACCTCGTAAAAAAATTATCGTCGAAAGGAATCAAAAAATTTATCGTGTACGAAATTCCGGTGGATGCGGCGATGGAAAAATACGGGCATCATTACGAAGCGGTGATGGATGATCTCAAACAAGAAGATGATCTTCGCGTTCTCGATTACGACGGTCACCATATTTTTGCAAAATTCTCATTTAAAGAATTCGGCGTACCGATTCTTTATGAATAACGAATGGACAAGAAAATTATTTCTTGGAACCGTTTGATTAATCAATCTTGTTTGGAGAATAGTTATTGCAAAATAGACTCTCCGATGTTTACATATGCGGCAGAGTAAAGTGATTAATATTTTTAAAATGGAGGAATATGAAAAAGTTGTACGGAATTATGCCGCCGATAGTCACTCCTTTTGTGAACGGCGAGCTTGCAATAGATAAACTTGAATTCAACATTAATAAATGGAACAAGACAGAACTTAGCGGTTACGTTGTAATGGGTTCAAACGGCGAGTCGGTTTTTCTTACACGCGAAGAAAAATTAAAACTTGTCGAAGCCGCAAAAAAATTTTCATCGGAAAATAAATTAATTATTGCCGGTACCGGTTCGGATTCAATCAAAGAAACAATCGCACTCACAAATGATGCGGCGGAACGCGGCGCCGATTTTGCACTTGTGCTCACTCCTTCTTTTTACAAATCCGAAATGAAACACGCATCGTATGTAAAATATTTTACAATGGCTGCTGATGCGGTAAAGATTCCCGTGATAATTTACAATGTTCCAAAATTCACCGGCGTTGATATTGAAGTGGAAACAGTTGCAGAACTTTCCGCACATCCGAATATTGCCGGGATAAAAAACAGTTCGGAAAATTCAAGACAGAATACCGAGTTCGTTTCAAATACAAAAAAAGATTTTGCTGTAATTGTCGGCACCGCTTCGATGATCTTTCCGGGAATTACATGCGGTGCAGCCGGAGGAATTGTTGCACTCGCCAACATAGCGCCGAATGAATGTGTGCAAATTCAAAAATTAATCGAGAATGGAAAATTGAACGAAGCACTCGAACTTCAGCAAAAAATGATTCCCGTTAACAAAGCCGTAACGGCAAAGTACGGTGTTGCCGGATTAAAAGCGGCAATGGATATGCTTGGCTATTTCGGCGGTGAGCCGAGAGCGCCGCTGTCGGGGCTTGCAGATCCAGATAAGGAGAATATAAAAAAGATTCTTGCTCATGCCGGATTAGTATAACAACACGGGAAATTTAGCTATGTACGATTTACGAAATACGAAGTACGAATTTTTAAATGCATGGGTGCATGACTGCATGGAAAAACTTGTTGAATTGGACAAAGAGAAGGAGTTTAATCTCGCATCTTACTTCTCACGTCTCGCATTCATTGCCAGTATCCAGTAACTAATAAATTTTTATCACATAAAATATTCGAGACATACTATGAATAAATCTTTTATCCCTTTCAACCGAATTTTGATGGGACCCGGTCCATCAAATGTTAATCCGCAAGTATTAAAAGCATTATCAAAACCGGCACTCGGTCATCTCGATCCGCAATTCATCGAACTTATGGATGAAATAAAATCATTACTCAAGTACACATTCAAAACCGAGAACGAAGCAACGTTTGTTCTTTCCGGTCCGGGCTCGCTTGGAATGGAAGCGTGCCTTGTTAATCTTGTTGAACCAGGCGATAAAGTTATTGTTGCAATCGGCGGATATTTTGCAAACAGAATGGCGCAGATTGTCGAGAAGATCGGCGGACACGTAATTGCAGTAAAAGAAACTTGGGGACGTGCAATCGATCCGCAAAAATTTGAAGATGCATTCAAACAAAATCCCGATGTAAAAGTTGCTGCATTTGTTCACGCGGAAACATCGACCGGCGCACTGCAAAATGCCAAAGTACTTTCGGAGGTCGCACACAAATACGGCGCGCTCGTAATTGCCGACACGGTTACATCGCTCGGCGCTGTTGAAGTCCGCGTTGATGAATGGAATCTCGATGCATCGTATTCATGTTCACAGAAAGGATTATCATGCGTAGCCGGAATGTCGCCGATAACATTCAGTGCTCGTGCAGTCGAGCATATCAAAAAAAGAAAAACTCCGGTTCAAAGCTGGTTTAATGATTTGAATCTTCTTTTGAGTTATTGGAACGGACCGGGCAAAAGAGCTTATCATCACACTGCACCGAGTAATCAATTTTATGGATTGCATGAAGCGCTTCTTCTTTTAAAAGAAGAAGGGATTGAAAATTCTTGGCGAAGACACAAAGAAAACAGCAATAAATTAGTCGCTAGATTGAAAGAAATTGGTTTGGAGCCGCTCGTTCCCGAAAACGAACGGATACCGAATTTGCTTACAATAAAAATTCCCGAAGGAATTGACGAAGCAAAAGTTAGAACAGATTTGTTGAACAAACACAATCTGGAAATTGGCGCCGGACTCGGGGAACTTGCCGGAAAAGTTTGGCGAATCGGGTTGATGGGTTACAATTCCAGTGAGAAGATGATTCTGTTTTGCATCAATGCGTTGAAGGATGTGATGAGGTAATTTAACTAACCGATGAAATAAATAATTCGTAGAGGCGGGGTACGCTCCGTCTCTTTGTTTATATGCTACATTAAATTTTATGAAGTCTTAAACCGGGAATAAATTTAAAATCCTTCAAGTTGTAGGTTAACAATTCATAATGGAATTCTAATGCTGTCGCTGCTATAAAAGCATCGGGGATAGAGAGTTTGTGACTCTTGCTAAATTGCTCAATCAAATTAACGCTCCGCATCGAAATTTCTTTTGTTACGTGAATTATAGGAAGAGAAGATAAATGTTTTTTAATGAATTGTATTTCGCGTTTGTTAAAAGCGCCGTAGTAAAGTTCCATTTCGGTAATCGAGCTAACCGTTAATTCTTCAATCCCAATCTTATTAACAATTCCAATTGTCTTTTCACTGCCCTTTAATAGTTCAATTATAATGTTGGTATCACACAGAATCATTTTATCTACGTCCCCACGCTTTTTTACGTAAGGCGACAAGTTCAATATTCCTATTTTTCCAAATGCCAAAAAGATTTCTGAAATCACCTTCTTGGGTTCTTGGTCTTAAATCAGGTTTATGTTCTTCTATCCGAACAAATTTCAACTCTTTTAATAACCGAAGAATCAGATTTTTTTTAGAAACATCTTTTATAGTAAGTGTTATTCTTTCCATTTTTCCTCCTATTATAAATTACAAATATAAGATTGGTTTGTAAAGGCAAACTTCGGATTCAACCAGCTGAAACTTTACAGCTTTAATACAGAAATAAGATTGTGAACACACCGTATAATTTTCCTAATTTTACTTCATAAAAAATATTCTTTGTTAAAAGAGAAAAGGACGCACCATGTCGAACGCAATATTTAAAGTACCGCTCCCCCCGAACGATCAAAACAAAACTTATGCGCCGGGAACACCGGAACGTTCAGCGCTCAAAGCAAAACTTGATGAACTTGCAAACCAGCAGATTGATATCCCGATAATCATCGGCGGAAAAGAAATTAGAACCGGCGACACAGATAATTGTATAATGCCGCACGACCACAAACATGTACTCGCGAAATACCACAAAGTGAGCGAGAAAGAAGTTAAGATGGCTATTGATTCCGCAATGGAAGCTCACAAAATTTGGTCGCGTACGAATTGGTACGACCGTGCCGCAATTTTTATGAAAGCCGCCGACTTGCTTGCTTTAACCGAATGGCGTTATACTTTAAATGCCGCAACAATGCTCGGTCAAAGTAAAAATGCTTTTCAGGCAGAGATCGATTCCGCAAGCGAGATAATCGATTTCTTCCGTTTCAACGCTTACTACGCTATGAAAATTTATGAAGAACAGCCGATTCACTCGCCGTTCGGAATGTGGAATAGATTGGAATACCGTCCACTTGAAGGATTTATTTTTGCAGTTGCACCATTTAACTTTACATCCATCTGCGCAAATTTACCAACCGCGCCGGCATTGATGGGAAATGTTGCTTTGTTAAAACCGGCATCGAGCGCAGTTTATTCTGCATACTGGATTATGAAATTATTGGAAGCTGCCGGCTTGCCCGAAGGCGTTATTAATTTTGTTCCGGGTTCCGGTTCAAAAGTTGGAAACCCCGTAATGGATTCAGAATACTTTGGCGGCATACACTTTACCGGTTCAACACCAACATTTCAATCAATGTGGAGAACTGCTGCAAACAATTTGCCAAAGTACAAATCATACCCGCGCATAGTTGGTGAAACCGGTGGAAAAGATTTTATCTTCGCACACCCAAGTGCAGATTTGAAAGCAATCGGCACTGCAATGATACGCGGCGCGTTTGAATATCAAGGACAAAAATGTTCGGCCGCATCGCGCGCTTACATTCCTAAATCAATCTGGAAGGAATTGAAAGATTATATCGTAAGCGAACTCAAAACCGTTAAGATGGGTGATCCGCGCGACTTCTCAAATTTCATGAATGCCGTTATCGACAAAGGCGCATTCGATACAATTACAAGTTACATCGACTATGCAAAGAAATCGAACGAAGCAGAAATTATATCCGGCGGAAATTACGACAGCTCGAAAGGATATTTCATCGAGCCAACTATAATTCAAACAACCAATCCGAAATTCAAATCGATAGAAGAAGAAATCTTCGGACCGGTACTCACTCTTTATGTTTATGATGATAACAAGTACGAAGAAACACTACATCTTTGCGATGAAACTTCTCCATACTCGTTGACCGGCGCAATATTCGCACAAGATAGATACGCAGTAGAAACAGCAAACAAAATTTTGGTAAACGCATCCGGGAATTTTTACATCAACGATAAGCCGACCGGCGCAGTAGTTGGTCAACAGCCTTTTGGTGGTGCACGCGCAAGCGGCACAAACGATAAAGCCGGCAGTTATCTTAATTTGATGCGTTGGGTTTCTGCCCGTACAATTAAAGAAAATTTTATTCCTCCGAAAGATTACCGCTATTCTTTTATGAGTGAGAAATAATTTCGAACCCATCCTAAATCCTTCCCTTCAACGAAGGGAAGGACTTTTAAATTCTACCGGCAATTGAACTGTTTATTTTTTTCTTGATACTGATCCTTTAAAAATATTAGATTCTATCAGGCATCATATCTAATTAATACGAGGTCAATATGAAATCAATAAAACAAATTGTTCAGTCACACGAATTATTTACAGTCAAATCGGGTTCGGCTATTCACAATGTTGTTTATTACATGGCAGAACACAATATCGGGCTTGTACCGGTTTTGAGCGATGACGGAAAACTTCTCGGAGTTTTTTCCGAAAGAGATCTGGTTCGAAGAGTGATTGCAAAAGGATTGGATTTAAAATCAACCATTGTTGACAACATCATGACTAAAGATTTAGTTTTAGCAGATGCGAGCGAAACACATCAAGAGTGTTTGAAAAAAATGAAAGACCGTGGAATTAGACATATATTAGTAATCGAAAAAGATAAATTACTTGGAATTCTTTCGGTAAGAGACCTCTTGGAGATTGATATTATTACTCAACAAGAAACAATTGAAGTACTTCATAATTACATTTATTCGAAGTAGGGAAAATATGCAAGAGATTTTATCAGGACATTCGAACGCAGTAAGTATTATCCAGTTAATATTAGCACCGGCAATTATGATAAGCGCATGCGGCTTGCTGCTTTTGGGAATGAACAACCGTTATTCACTTGTTGTTAACAGAATAAGATTATTGAACGAAGAAAAAAGAAGACTGCTTTTAAAAGTCGGCGAGAGACCTTTAACAACAGATGACAATATCCGCCTCGAAAGTATTGCAAAACAAATTTCATTTTTGGTTTACCGCGTTAAACTTGTACGCAACTCGGTTTTAAATTACGTTATTGCCGTTGCACTTTTTGTAACTACGTCTCTTCTGCTCGGTACATCCGCAATACTGGGTATCGAAAAATTGAATGTTATCACTGTCATAACTTTTTTACTCGGAATGATTTCTGTGCTGGTCGGAGTAATCTTCGCGGGTTTCGAAACCAAAAAAGGTTACGATATAATTAAGTTCGAAGTTCAGGCTCATGAGTGAGGAAAAATTTCCCGCCAAAAAAGATCTGTTAAAACCTGAAAACATGATACGGCTTTATGCGAGCGGTGCTTTCCCGATGGCGGATGAATCGGGAGATATCCACTGGTACATGCCGGAAGTTAGAACAATTGTACCGCTCAATAATTTTAATATCCCGCGTTCGTTAAAAAAATTTATTGCTGAAACTGATTTTGAATACGGGTTTGATACCGCAACACTCGAAGTGATTGCGAATTGTACCAACCGAAGTTCAACTTGGATTTCAAAAGAGTTGATCGAAGCATACAAAGGACTTCACAAACTCGGTTATCTTCATTCCGTTGAAGTTTTTCAGAAAAAGAAATTAATTGGCGGGCTTTACGGCGTTACACACAAAGGTGCTTTCTTCGGTGAATCGATGTTCTCGAAAGTTACGCAAGCATCCAAATGTGCTTTTGTAAAATTAATTCTCCACTTGAAAGAAAAAGGTTTTGTTCTGCTCGATGTTCAATATCAAACCGAGCATTTAAAAATGTTCGGCTCCGTAGAAATTTCGTTCGAGGAATTTTCAAATCTTCTTATCGAATCCTACATGAAAGATGTTTCTTTTACATAACTAAAATTACCAAGCTTCTTTTTTCTCTATTTTATTGTTAATTTATTAGTGACTGTAAAATAAGAGGTAGGCATGACAAAGCTATTAGAGAAGGCATTTAAAAAAGCTTCGCAATTGCCTGAAGTTGAACAGAATGCGCTGGCAAAATGGATGCTTGAAGAACTTGAAACTACTAAGCAATGGGATAAAGCTTTTGCAGAATCCGAGAATATTCTCGAGGCACTTGCCAATGAAGCATTAACAGAACATCAGCAAGGCAAAACAAAAAATCTGGATACCGGCAAGCTGTGAATTCCAAAACAACCGACCGTTTTTGGAAGTGATATTCTAAGCTACCGACTAAATTAAAAAACGAACAAAAGCCACTTACCAATTATTCATCGGCAACCCGTATCATCCAAGTTTACATTTTAAAAGAATTCACGCTAATCGTCCCATCTTTTCAATAAGAATTACAAAAACTTACCGCGCACTTGGAGTTTTACAAGATGATGATATAATTTGGTTTTGGATCGGTTCACATAAAGATTATGACGAACTTTTAAAACAATAGAAGAATATTTAACAACTACAAAAGAAATTTACAAATTCATTTTTCACTCTGCGTTCATCATTCTGCACTCACTTAAGAAGTATCATCCGGTAGCCAACACCCGATTCCGTTAAAATCATTCTCGGTTCCGAGGCATCATCTTCTATTTTCTTTCGCAGTTGCCCGATAAACACACGCAAATATTGAGTCTGCTCAAAATAACTTGGTCCCCAAATTTCTTTCAGAATGAAACGGTGTGTTAAAACTTTTCCAATATTTTTTATGAAAAGAAGCAATAGAGAATATTCAGTATTGGTAAGTTTTATTTCTTCGATGTTCTTTTTAACAACGTGCGAAACAAAATCAACAGTGAGAGAGCCGTTGGCAAAACTACTTTCGTTCGATTGCTGCGTTCTTCTTAAACTTGCCCGTATCCGTGCAAGAAGCTCGGCAGTGTTGAAAGGCTTGGTTAGATAATCATCGGCACCGTTATCGAGTGCAGTTACAATATCTTCTTCGGAATTACGGACAGACAAAATTATTACGGGCACACCGTTCCAGCTTCTCAATTCTTTCAACAATTCCAAACCGTCTTGGTCTGGCAGACCCAAATCGAGGATTATTAAATTCGGGTGAGCAGTGCCGGCTTGTACAATTCCGTCTTTTGCAGTAGCGGCTTCAACTACTTTGTAATCTTGTGCTTCAAGTGTAATTCTCAGAATTTTTCTGATCTGCGGTTCATCATCAATTACAACAATCGTTGGTTTGATATTCATATCAGTTCATAGGAAGTTTAATTGTAAAGATGGCACCGCCGGTTTCTCTATTTTCTGCTTTTACCGAACCTTTGTGCGCTTCAATAAAACCTTTTGCAATTGACAACCCCAAACCCGTACCGCCGGTTTTAGTTTGCGGCACGCGGTAAAATTTTTGAAACAGCTTCGGCAAAGTTTCTACTGTAAATCCCGAACCGTTATCGGCTATCGAAATTACACACGAATCATTTTCTGTTTTTACATTGATCAAAATCTCGCTTCCCTCTTTCGTGTAAGTTACTGAATTATGAAGAATATTTATAAGGGCTTGTTCCATTAAACCGTAATCGAACTTGAAGAGTTTAATTTCCTTCTGAATTTCTATCGTAAGTTTATGATTTGTTAACTCGTTTTTCAATCTGTTGACAGCACCGTAAATTAAATCCGAGATGTCGTGCCAATCGGATTTTAATTTCAGTACGCCGGATTCCAGCCGCGCCATATCGAGAAGATTCTCTACAAGTCTGTTCAATCTTTCAGCCGCAATATTTATTTCTTTCAAAATCCTTTTTACAAAATTTTCGTTCTTCAAATTTTCTTCGCTGTTGAAACTGCTTGCCGCACTTATAATTGTTGTGATCGGCGTTTTCAATTCGTGGGAAATCGAGTTGAACAATGTTTTGTATAATTTTTCCGATTCGGAAACAACGAGCGATTCTTTTGCAAGTTCATTCAGGTATTCGCGTTCAAGTGTTGTAGTAATTTGTGCAATAAAAGTATCGAGCAAAACCTGCTGATCGAACAAGAGCTGCTGATCATTCTTTGTTCTGATTCCGAGAACACCGAGACTATTGCGCAGACTGTTTAACGGATAATACGTTGCAACAGCAAGAGGAAGCGTATTTGTGAACATGCCGCATTTCTGTTTGTTAAGATATGCCCACTGTGCAATTCTCCATTCGCCGTCGTCTATCGAAAATGTACTTGCAAGATGAGAAGCCGGCGATATTTTTTTTTCTTGATTGAGCAGAAACAAAATAACATCGACATCAAAATGTTGTGTTATGTTTTTAACGGAAACTTCGGCAACTTCATTCAAATCGTTTGCGGCTGAAAGATCTTTGGTAAGGTTGTAAAGAGCGTTAGTTCTTTTTTCTCTCTGCTTTACGAAAATTTCTTGCGAGCGGATGCGCGCTGTTAAAAATCCGGTAACAATGGCAACAATAAAATACATCACAAACATCAACGCATCTTCAACTTTGTAAATATGGAATGTGTACTGCGGCGGTATGAAAAAGAAATTCCAGCTTAACGCACTTAACAATGCCGCAATAAATGTTGGACCGGGTCCAAAATTAAAAAGAGGCATCAACGAAACAGTAAGTAGAAACAGCAGCGAAACCGTTTGATAACCGATATCTTTATAAACCGTGTAGCAAAAAATGCCGACAATTAATACAATCAGCATTGCCAATTGGTATCTCAGCCAGCTCGATTGAAATCGGAGATAATTTTTCCATGAAATATTTCCTTCATCTTTTTTGTCGCCGCCTACTATATAAACATCAATATCGCCGCTGTTTTTTATCAGCCTCTCAACAATATCATGATGACCGGCAAGTTTAAGAAATTTTTTCTCGCGCGTTTTACCGACTATTATCTGAGTCACATTATTTTCTTTTGCTGCTTTAATTAATGCACCAACAACATCTTTATCCGAGACTGTAATTATTTCTGCTCCGAGTTCACGGGCAAGATTAAAATTTTTCTGGATCAGTTCTCTATTTTCCTCAGAAATTCTTTGCCCCGATTCAACATAGACGGCAAGCCACGATGTTTCCATCGAATACGCAAGCCGCCGTGTCCATCTAATAAGATCGGCAGAATACGGACTTGGACTTACGGCAACCATAAACCGCTGCGACGATTTCCAAATAGCATCGATTCTCTTTTCGGTTTTGTAATCGCGCAGCTGCCAATCAACACGCTCGGCGGTCATTCTCAAAGCCATTTCACGAAGCGCGGTTAAATTTCCTTTACGGAAAAAATTTTGAACTGCCTGCTTCGAGCGTTCGGGTGCATAAACTTTTCCTTCTGAAAGTCTTTTCAAAAGTTCATCGGGAGTAATATCAACAAGTTCAACTTCATCGGCTTTTTCAAAAACAGAATCGGGAACCGTTTCGCGGATAACCGAACCGGTAATCTGTCTGACTGTTTCTGCGCGGCTTTCGATATGCTGAACATTTAATGTCGTATAAACATCAATTCCGTTGTTGAGAATTTCGAAAACATCTTGAAAACGTTTTACATGCCGGCTGCCCGGAATATTTGTATGTGCAAGTTCATCAATAATTACAAGCTTGGGTTTTCTTTTGAGTATTGCATCGAGATCCGTTTCCTTAAAAATTGTTCCGCGGTATTCTATTTCTTTCAAAGGAATTTGTTCGAGTCCTTCGAGAAGTTCTTCGGTTTCTTTTCGTTTATGAGTTTCAACAAGTCCTACTACAACATCAACGCCGTCTCTTTTTGCTGTTTGTGCTGCTTCAAGCATAGTGTAAGTTTTGCCGACTCCGGCACACATTCCGAAAAATATTTTCAGTTTCCCCTTCTGCGCATTTAATTCTTCTTGCTTGATCGATTCAAGCAGCGAATCGGGATTCGGTCTTTCTTCTGTTGCATTCATTTTATTACTCTATTTTATCAAGTTCGATGTTGAGCAAAAGAACATTTATTGTTGGTTTACAGAGAAATCCAAACTGCGGTTTTTCGGTTAACGAAGCAATAAGCAGAATAATTAATCGTCTTCGGTGTTCATCAAAATTTCTTGCTTTGGTAATTCGTCCGACTTGCAAAAAAGCGGCTTGCGGAGTTATATGCGGATCAACTCCGCTTGCAGATGCAAAAAGCATTTCGTGCGGAGTTAAATCCGCATCATTGATATAATTCTTTTCTGCAAATTCTTTTTTCCTTTCATCGAACAAAGATTTGAGCTTTGTGCTTGTCATCCCAAAATTGCTCGCACCGGACGGCATTGGACTAAAATCAATTTCAGATGGACGCGATGAAAAATATTTATCGCTCACAAATTTTTGTCCGATCAATTCTGAACCGATCAACTTTCCATCTTTTTTTATCACACTGCCGGAAGCTTCTTGTGGAAAAATTATTTGTGCCGCGAAAGTAATAAAGAGCGGGTAGATTAAACCGGTAATTATTGTGAGCATCAAAAAAATTTTTAACGATATAACAATTTGCGGTTTCATTTCATCATTCCTCACTTCATCAAATTATTCCAAGCATAGTTATTACAACGTCGATTAATTTTATACCGGCGAACGGAACAATAAGTCCGCCGATGCCGTAAATTAAAATATTTCTTTTAAGAATTGCTTCGGCTCCTTCGGGACGATATTTGATTCCCTTCAATGCAAGCGGCACAAGCAGAATTATAATTATCGCATTAAAAATCACCGCGCTCAGAATTGCACTTTGCGGAGTCGATAGATTCATAATGTTTAGTACCGATAAAGGACCTTTTGCCGGACCGGCGGCGTACAGTGCTGCAGTGATTGCCGGAATAATTGCAAAATATTTTGCAACATCGTTTGCAATGCTGAATGTAGTGAGCGAGCCGCGTGTCATCAATAATTGTTTGCCGATTTCAACAACTTCGATCAGTTTAGTCGGATTGCTGTCGAGGTCAATCATGTTGCCGGCTTCTCGTGCGGCTTGAGTGCCGCTGTTCATCGCAATTCCCACATCGGCTTGTGCAAGTGCCGGTGCATCGTTTGTACCGTCGCCAATCATGCCTACCATTTTTCCGTTGGCTTGTTCATCGCGGATTTTTTTTAGTTTGTCTTCGGGCTTTGCTTCTGCAATAAAATCATCAACACCGGCTTCTGCTGCAATTGAAGTTGCTGTTAGCGGGTTATCGCCGGTAATCATCACTGTCTTGATTCCCATCTTTCTTAATTGCGCGAAGCGTTCTTTGATTCCTCCTTTAACAACATCTTTCAATTGAATAACACCGAGCACTTTTTTGTTTTCAACAACAATCAATGGAGTTCCGCCGGCAAGAGAAATATCAACTCCAATCATCTGCGTAAATAAAAAATCAGAGTTCGAGCTTATGTGGAGATTACTCTCTTCCGAAATATATTTTCTGATTGCATCGATTGAACCTTTGCGAATAATTCTTTCTTCGGAATTCTCCGCCGCCTGAATATCCACGCCGCTCATTTGCGATTGCGCGCTGAACGGAATGAACCGTGCATTCAACTCATGAATGTTCCTTCCTCTTATTCCAAATTTTTCTTTTGCGAGAACAACAATCGATCTTCCTTCGGGCGTTTCATCGGCAAGCGATGCAAGCTGAGCCGCATCTGCCAAATATTTTTCAGTAGTGCCCGGCGCCGGTACAAATTCGGTAGCCATTCTGTTGCCAAGAGTAATCGTACCGGTTTTATCGAGAAGAAGCACATCGATATCTCCGGCGGCTTCAACAGCTCTGCCGCTCATTGCAATAACATTGTGGTTTAATAATCTGTCCATTCCGCTGATACCGATTGCACTCAACAAACCGCCGATTGTAGTTGGAATTAGGCAGACGAGCAGCGATACCAGAATCGGTATCGAAACAGAATTCAGTAAAGAGGCATCGCCGCTGTTATGATATTGAACGAAAATCCTTAACGTAATTACAACAAACAGAAAAATTATCGAGAGCCCTGAAAGTAAAATTGAAAGAGCAATTTCATTCGGAGTCTTTTTCCGTTTTGCATTTTCAACAAGCGAAATCATTTTATCGAGATATGTATCGCCCGGGTTCGCGGTGATTCTTATAATAATTTTGTCGCTTATTACTTTTGTACCGCCGGTAATAGCGCTTCTATCACCGCCGCTTTCGCGTATTACCGGCGCAGATTCTCCGGTGATTGCAGATTCATCAACGCTCGCAATTCCTTTCACAACTTCGCCGTCCGCCGGAATTATATCGCCGGTTTCGCAAACAACAAGATCATTTATTCTCAAGTCCACAGCCGGAATTTTTTCTTCGTGGTCGTTCACGAGTTTTCGCGCAATTGTTGATGTTCTTTGTTTCCGCAAACTTTCGGATTGAGCTTTGCCTCTTCCTTCTGCTATTGCTTCTGCAAAATTTGCAAAGAATACCGTGAACCAGAGCCAAACAATAATCTGAAAATTAAACGAAGAAAAATTTCCTCTGCTTAAATCAACGGAAAACAAAATGGAAGCTAGTGCCGCACCGATAGCTACCATAAAAATTACGGGATTGCGTACCAATGTTTTCGGATTCAATTTTGCAAAAGAATCCTTTGCCGCTTCCGCTAAAATTTTTTTATCGAATAGTTTTCTTTCTTCTCTCATTTTTTATCATTTTAAATATCTCAAGCTGCCTATATGATATGGGGTTAAAACCCCTTAATCTATTGGGACATTTAATTATCTCGTCCTAAAGGTAGTGGCAATTGCCCCGACCTTCGAGCCGGGGAATATTACAAGCTCAAAAAACACACGGGGCTTTAGCCCCAAATTTTAGAGCGGTTAACACGAGTAAAATATTTTCCTTTGTAGGAAACTTAGTGCGTCCCGGCGTATTGCGTTCCCTACTTATTCTAAAAAACAATTCCGCGCTGCATCAAAAAATGTTCTAGTATCGGTCCCACGGCAAGCGAAGGGAAAAATGTTAATGCACCAACAATAAGAATCACACCGGTTAGAAGAATTCCGAATAGTAAACTATCCGTGTGCAAAGTTCCTTGCGAAACCGGAGTAATATTTTTCTTCACAAGACTTCCGGCAATTGCCATCACCGGAATTATTACACCGTATCTTCCGATTAAAATTCCGAGCGATATCATCAGATTATAAAAAAACGTGTTTGTATTTAAACCGGCAAATGCACTTCCGTTATTTCCGGCGGCTGAAGAAAACGCGTACAAAATTTCCGAGAAACCGTGGGGACCTTTATTTGCAATGCTCGACAAACCGGCATTTACACTCAAAGCAATTGCAGTAAATAGGAGAATAACGATGCCGGGCAATAGTACGGCAATAATCGTCCATTTGATTTCGTATGCTTCTATTTTTTTGCCGAGATATTCGGGCGTTCTTCCAATCATCAAACCGACAATAAAAACAGTTAGAAAAATAAAAAGCAGCATTCCGTACAAACCTGAGCCGACACCGCCGAAAATAATTTCTCCGAGTTGAATATTGAGTAATGCAAACATTCCGGCAACCGGCGATAAACTGCTGTGCATCGAATTAATGGAACCGTTTGATGCCGCTGTTGTTGCAGAAGACCACAGCACGCTGTTCAATATTCCGAAGCGTGTTTCCTTCCCTTCCATAATTCCGCTTGTTTGAAAAATATTGTTATGCGAATATTCCGCAGCCGCAGAGCAGGCAAATGATATCACGAAAAGAAACAGCATCACACCGAATATCATCCAAGCTTGCCGCTTCGAGCCGACAATTTTTCCGAAAGCAAAAACAAGTGCACCGGGAATTAAAATAATAGAAAGCATTTCTAAAAAATTTGAAAACGGCGTCGGGTTCTCAAACGGAAATGAGCTGTTGGTGTTAAAAAATCCACCGCCGTTTGTGCCGAGCTGCTTTATTGCAATTTGTGATGCCGCCGGTCCCATCGGAATCATTTGTTTGTAACCTTCGAGTGTTGTTACTTCAGTATATGATGAAAAAGTTTGAACCACACCCTGACTAACAAGAACTATTGCCAGCAAAATTGAAAGAGGCAGTAACACGTAAAGTGTAATTCGAACAAGATCGATCCAAAAATTTCCGAGCCCGTTTCCCTTTTTTATTTTTATTGCGCGGGCAATTACAAACATAACTGCAATCCCCGAAGCGGCACTCAAAAAATTCTGTACTGCCAAGCCGGTCATCTGAACAAAATAACTCAGTGTTGTTTCTCCGCCGTACGATTGCCAGTTTGTATTCGTTACAAAACTAATGGCTGTATTTATTGCCAATGTTAATTCAACATTCGGAAGATTCATCGGATTAAGAGGAAGGTAACTTTGCAGTAATTGAAGAAGGACAAGTACAATCATTCCGAACAAATTGAAAAATAGAAGTGAGAGAGTATAAACTTTCCAATCCATTTCCTCTGCCGGATTTATTCTGCAAAACTTGTAAATGATCTGCTCAATTTTGGTGAGTACCGGCGACAAAAAATTTTTATGTCCGTTCGCCACATTTGCAATAAATGAACCTAAAAATGGCGACACAACAATCAACAGAACGAAAAAAATTACTACTTGAATTAGTTCATATAGTTCAAACATTTTTTTCTCTCTTTCCCGTCAAAATTTTTCCGGCTTTATCAGAGTGTAGAGAAGATAAATCAACACAACCACCGATACGGCAAGTGAAATAATTATCTCGAAATCGCTCTCCATAATTTCTCCTTTACTACTGAAGCGAACATAACAGAATGTTTATAAAGACCTGATCAAAAATGAGGTGTGATGCATAAAGATATTATAAAGATTTGGATCTGCCATCCGCTTAAATTTTAAGAGCGCTTTTAGATATCGAAGCCGACAATTAGTATATTTGCATCCGAAAAATCTTACGTAAAATCTTGTACATATTCTTGCTCTATTTTTTTGATAAGAACATGAATAAGAGCAAGAGTATATAAAAATAAACGAGAAAGGGGATGAAAAAATATTTATTGCTTGCAGCAGTTTTATTTTGTTTGACTGCTGTTGTACAAGCGCAAACTATTGGCGGAAGTATAATGATCGGCTCACCGCAAGGTGAGTTCAGAACAAACGTTGACCGGCTCGGTTACGGTTTACAATTACACGGAACATTTTGGACTCCAAACGAAGAACGCCCGTTTACAATCGGATTGAACATCGGTTACATGATTTACGGCGAAATGACGGAACACAGACCGTTGAGCGAATACATTCCCGATGTGAACGTTGAAGTAAGCAGAACAAACAGCCTTGCCAATTTCCATTTTTTAATGCAAGTCTCCCCTTTCAACGGAACATTGAAGCCGTACATTGACGGCTTATTCGGCGGCGCATATATTTTTACTTCTACAAATGTAAAAAGCGAAAGCACACAAGAAAGCTTTGCAGAATCAACAAACTGGGATGATTTTACATGGAGCTACGGCGGCGGTGTCGGATTACTTATTCAACTTGCAGAAGATCTCGGCGATGTAAAAAATTTGTACCTCGATTTAAAAGCGAGATACGTTTACGGATCGGAAGCATCATACTTAACCGAAAATGATGTAGAAGTTTCAAACGGAAAAGTTTATTACTATCCGCGTAAATCAAAAACGGATTTACTTACATTTCACATCGGTGTAACAGCTTATTTTTGATCTGCAATAAATCCGTCTGCAAAACTTTCTAACAGTTTTGATAAATAAAAAAACGACATTCATTAATAATGGTGAGAACTATGATAACTTACAAAGAATTGGGTTTAGTGAACTCAAAAGAATTATTTCAGAAAGCAGTAAAAGGCGGCTACGCAATTCCGGCTTTCAACTTTAATAACCTTGAACAATTACAGGCAATTATCGGCGCATGTGTTGAAACAAAATCGCCGGTAATTCTTCAAGTATCAAGCGGTGCACGCAAATATGCAAACCAAACTTTATTGAAACATCTTGCAAAAGGTGCTGTTGATTATGCTCATGAACTCGGTTTCGATATTCCGATTGTTCTGCATCTTGATCACGGCGATACTTTCGAACTTTGCAAATCGTGCGTTGAATCCGGATTCTCTTCTGTGATGATCGACGGCTCCCATCATCCGTATGAAAAGAACGTTGAACTTACCGCACAAGTCGTTGAATACGCTCACAAATATGATGTAAGCGTTGAAGGCGAACTCGGAGTTCTTGCCGGTATCGAAGACGAAGTTTCAAGCGAAGTTACACACTACACAAAACCGGAAGAAGTAGAAGACTTCGTTAAGAAAACCGGTGTTGATTCGCTTGCTATTTCAATCGGTACATCGCACGGTGCAAATAAATTTACACCGGCTCAGTGTACACGCAATGAAGACGGCATTCTTGTTCCGCCGCCGCTCCGTTTTGATATTCTTGAAGAAGTCGAAAAAAGAATTCCCGGCTTCCCGATTGTATTGCACGGTGCATCTTCCGTTCCGGTTGATCTTGTTAAAATTATCAACGGCAACGGCGGAAAATTAAAAGATGCTGTCGGAATTCCCGAAGATCAATTACGCAAAGCTGCAGCTTCCGCCGTTTGCAAAGTGAACATCGATTCCGACGGAAGATTGGCAATGACCGCAGCAATTAGAAAAGCATTTGCAGATAACCCGGCAGAGTTCGATCCGCGTAAATATCTCGGTCCGGCACGCGATTCATTGAAAGAACTTTACAAACACAAAATTGTGAACGTACTCGGCAGCGGAAGTAAAGCATAAGTATTTAGTATTGAGATGATATCAGAAAGGGCGGTTCGGTGAATCGCCCTTTTTTGTTTTTAAAATCCGCGCAAATCCGCTTCATCAGAGCTTGCCCGCCGAAGGTCGGGCTTGCCCGCCGCTTGTTGGCGGGTTATCCGCGTTCCATTCTTTGAATTGCTTTTAAACTGAGCAACCCGGCGCTTTTTTCCCCAATTAAAATTTTTGTGTAAAATAAAAAAACGATTTGCTAACTTTGCACAAGAGAGCATCCACCCACTTACATATAATAATATCAAGAAAGATGAGGTTAGCTATGATCGATAAAATAAAAGAATACCTTGGAAGCGAGGCAGATTCTCTTTTGAACCACAAAGCAAAATTTCCAAAAGAAAAATTGCATTTGCCCGGACCTGATTGGGTTGACAGAATATTCGCTCAGTCCGATAGAAACATTAACGTTCTAAAAAATTTGGAATGGATGTATCAAACCGGCAGACTTACCGGCACGGGATATTTATCAATTCTTCCGGTAGATCAGGGAATCGAACATTCTGCCGGAGCTTCGTTTGCAAAGAACCCGGATTATTTTGATTCGGAGAATATCGTTAAACTTGCAATCGAAGGAGGATGCAATGCTGTTGCTTCAACACTCGGCATACTCGGAAGTGTTGCAAGAAAATATGCGCACAAAATTCCTTTCATACTAAAAATCAATCACAACGAGTTGTTAACGTTCCCGAATAAAGCAGACCAAATTATGTTTGCCGGAATTGAACAAGCATGGGATATGGGCGCCGCCGCAGTTGGTGCTACAATCTATTTCGGTTCCGAAGAGAGCGGAAGACAAATTGTTGAAGTGAGCGAAGCTTTTCAATATGCACACGAACTCGGCATGGCAACAATTTTGTGGTGCTATTTGAGAAATCCCGATTTCAAAAAAGATAAAGATTATCATCTCTCTGCCGATTTAAGCGGACAGGCAAACCATCTCGGCGTTACAATTCAAGCGGATATCATCAAACAAAAACTGCCTGAAAACAACGGCGGTTACACAGCACTCAATATGGGAAATTCTTCGTACGGAAAAATTGATAAACGCGTTTACACGGAATTAACAACCGAACATCCGATTGATTTAACACGCTATCAAGTTATGAATAATTATATGGGTCGCGCCGGATTAATCAACAGCGGCGGTGCTTCAGGCGAAAATGATTTTGCAGAAGCAGCACGAACTGCCGTAATTAATAAACGTGCCGGCGGCATGGGATTAATTTCAGGTCGCAAAGCATTCCAGCGTCCGCTTGCTGAAGGAGTTAAACTCCTCAACGCAATTCAAGATGTTTATCTTTGCAAGGAAGTGACAGTGGCGTGAGAAAGAATAGAAGTCAGTCCGAAGGATTTCCTACCCAAGAGACAGAATTCAGTAGAAGCGGCTCAATGAGCCGCTTTTAATAGATGAAATTATATTTTGAGATGCCCATAGGCATATTTTAATGAGATATTATTTTTAGAGTAGGACCAGACTTTAAAGAAATAAAATTTGTCTTTAATAAAATTATGTTGATATTCAAAAATATTTACATCTTTCTCAACCACCCCTATCCGCTCATAAATAGATGATACTTTTGGATCATATAGCTTCATTTCTATTATAAAGCCGTCCTCACCATTACTTACATCATCCCACATAAAAGAAACGGTTGTATCGTTGTATTCAATTATTCTAAAATTTTGGGGGGCATCAGGTACATAATTTGCAGAACGATAATCGTGTTCATTATCATATACAGTAGTTAAATTATCTTTGCAGCTTATTATTATAAACATCAAAATTAGGGTTAAACAAAATTTTAGCATTGCTTCCTCCATTAAAACTTCAGTTTAAGACCTACATTAACTTTACCTGTATTGAAATCGTTATTTTCTATTTTGGGGATAATTTCTAAATTTCCATCAGTTGAATGAAATAATACAGCGTCAATAATATTCGCTAAATAGATTCCCAACGCTATTCCTATCATCAAATTCTTTTTATCAATCTGTTTATTTACTTGTGAAAGTTTTTCCTCCATTTTTTTTGCAAGAGCTACGGCTTCTTGTTCATTGCCAGCTTTTTGATAAAGTTTTCGTGCTTCGTTGTAAACCGATAATTCATCTCTGTATTTCTTATCAAAATCGAAATACAATACTGATGTACCGATTAACGCAGAAAAATAAAGCAGCCCTTTTAACTTAGAATCATCGACAAATTGACCAAGACCGGGAACAATTGCCGACATGGCAACATTTCTGTATGTAAAATAATTGTAATCTATTTTTATATCATAATCAGTTTTGGTTTGTATATCTATTTTTTCTCCTAAAGGCTTATAAAAATTTTTCAATCTTACTTCTATATTTCTTTCACCAACTTCAGCTTGAAAAACGTTGAAAGAATCAAGAGTTACCTCTTTTCCATCCATCATTATCTGAGAAATATTTTCCGTTTCAACAAATCTCAGTTGCCTGTATTTGTAATCCATATTCCAGAACAAATCATGCTTCATATTTTTGATTGAAAGATTTTTCTCCAAATCAATAAAATTTTCTTTTACCAACTTCAAATTATTTTTACCGAGTGGGACCTTTGAATTTTTAAGAGGAGTTCTTCCGTAAAGTTCACCATTAATAAAAACCTTCGCATTAGCTGGAATGCTTGTTATGTTAATCACTCCGTAATTATCATCTAATATGAGAAACAATTCTTTTGTACCACCACCATAGTCTATATAACTTTCCTTGGTTTTATCATCCAAGGTAACGCTAATTTTGTATTTACCTTCATCGTATGAAGACAAAGTCAAAGGTGTGATTCCACATTCTTTATCATCGATGCAAACCATCGCGCCAGGCGGCATCGATTCAATTACGAGTATGTTATTTGATTTTATGGTTGATAATGAATCTTGTGAAAATGTTAAGATGGGAACAAAGCAAAATAAAATGATCATAAAAAAAAGTTTTTTTAGCACTATGCCCTCCACTCAATTTATTCGATAAAGATACAATGGTCATTATTTTGCTTTTTCAATTTAACTTCTAAAGAAGTTAAATTCTACATAAAATTTTATAACATATTAGAAAAAGAGATATACGATTAAGTTACCTTTCAATAAAAAACCCGGCTTCATTGCCGGGCTTTATCTCAAAATGCTCAAATCTAAATACTAATTACTTTGTTTGAAGGTACTCCGCAATCTTCCCGAGGTCTTTCACATCGAGATTGCCGAAGGAAGGCATAACAATACCTTTGTACTTTTCGCGATAGGCTTCAAAGCGTTCGTCTCCGCTGTAAGCACCCGGATTGCGCAAATAATTAATCAATGCATCGCGCGACCAATGTTTTTTAATATCTACAAGAGCCGGCGCCATTTTCGTTCCTTCTAAATTTTGTCCGTGGCATGTAATGCATCCGTTTTGTTTTATCAAAGTTAATGCATCAACTTCGGCGGGCTGCTGCCCGCTCTGCTCATTATAATTTTCATTTGCAACCGGCATCGTTTCTTCTTTTTTTGTTACTCGTCCGAGAATAAAAAGTACGAGGAATAAACCGAGAAAAGCGGCGACCCATTTTTGTGCGTTAGTCATTTTTCGAATACCTTTCACTTAAAAAATGTTGCGTAAAATTAAGGCGCATTAAAGTGAATAACAAATTGAATCGGCGGTCGAAATTGTTTTAAGAAAGGCTGAAAAAAATTTACACATTAAACTTCCCGCCGTTATG
Organism: Ignavibacteriales bacterium; assembly: GCA_016177735.1. Classification (GTDB taxonomy): domain Bacteria; phylum Bacteroidota; class Ignavibacteria; order Ignavibacteriales; family Melioribacteraceae; genus DYJK01. Next base: position 249,922 of record JACOUS010000014.1, read on the forward strand.
ATTTTATTTTTTGTTCTCTGAAGAGATTGCAATTTCTCTATCGTAAAACTCTTTATATTTTTTTATGGAATTAAATATTGAGTGTGCAACTTCGGCTTGCCCTTCTTTACTTGCGAGATGTTCTTCATCTTTCCGGTTTGAGAGAAATCCGGTTTCGATTAAAACGCTTGGCATTGAAGCGCCCACCAACACATAAAACCCGGCTTGCTTAATTCCGAGTGAGGGAATCTCAACACTTTTTTTCCATTCTTGATTAAGCATATCGGAAAACTTTTCCGAAAAGCGCATGTACTGCGAATGCGCCATGCTTACGAGAATAAAATTTTCATCCGTTAATTTTTGGTAGCGGTTCGGATTTTCTTCATACTTAATTACGCTGTTTTCGAATTCGGCAATCTCAATTGCATCTTGAGTTCTGCCGGGTCTCAACAAATAAACTTCAAAACCTCTGTGTTCCGAACCTTTCTTCGGCAGTGAGTTGCAATGAATCGAAATGAAAAGTTTGCCGTCTGCTTCGTTTGCAATTTTTCCGCGTTTGTACAACTCAACAAAATTATCGGTATTTCTTGTATAGATAATTTTAACATCGCTCATATCTTGTTCGATCAATTTCCCGAGTTTCAATGCAATGCCGAGATTAAGATCTTTTTCTTTTACTCCGGTAATTCCGATTGCACCGGGATCTTTGCCCCCGTGCCCGGCATCGATCACAACAACATCAAATTTCCATTTCGATGTAGGATCGGCGTCGTCTTCGTGTGTTTTTGTAAAAACTTTGTTGTGAATTGTGATTAACACGTCGTTGCTTTCAGTATCCTTAAATGCTTGCGTTGTGGAATACTCGCCGGCAATGGTAAATTCCAATTGATAATTTTTTTGAGCAATCACTGTTCGTTTAATGTCTTTTACAAATCCGGCGGCTTTAAAATTTTTAACAACCTCCGGGGTTACGGAAGCGCCCGGCAGAAAAATATACAACACATTATTATTGATCGAATGGCGCGGTATGTTAATTTTTTTTGATGATTTTAATCTGATAAGTGTGCCGTTGGATTTTTCCTCAACATCAATTCCGTAAATATCGTATTTGGAAACAGATAGAGATTCACCCGTTTTTATTTCTGGATTTTTTGGTTCAGGTTTTATATTAGTGTCTGCAATCGGAATTTGAAAAAGAGCGTCTTCGTCAAACGGTTCTTTTGTAATCTTTATATTTTTTGCTTTGCTGTCAAAAATAATTTTCGTTCCGCAAGCGGCACTTAAATAATCGGCACAATAAACCAACGGAATAAAAACGTCATCGTTAATTAATAAAGTAGAAACCGGCAGTTGATAAATAATTTGTGAGTTATCGGATTTTTTAGTGGTTATTACAAACTGATTTTTTGCCGTGAACTTCAAAGCGGCGGCGGCAAACTTTATTTCCAACTTTGCCGCATCTTTGTTGAAATAATGGTTGGCTGATAAAAGTGCCGCCATCTCTTTACCCGATACATAAACATTTCCCATTCTGGAAATGTACGATAACACAGCTTCTTCGCCTTTATTATCAACGGAAATTTTCAACATCCTTTGAGCATTGGCGGCGATTAAAGGCGTCAACAAAAACAGAAAAATTATTTTTGGAGAAAATTTTATCATTATTCAACCGATAAACGGAATTATAAAACCGCTCTTCTTTTTATAATTCGTGAAATCATCCTTAAAATGTTTTTGGAGAAGTTTTTCTTCAAAAGATGCACGCATAATAAACAACGGTAATTCAACAAGCAGAATAACCGGCACAATAATAAATCCAAGCAAAGCAAACCCGGCGCCAAGGTCACTTAAAAACTGACTGACATATTGCGGATGTCTTACAAATCTATAAATGCCGCCGGTAACAAGTTTATGATCCTTCATAATCACAATATCCTGTGCATAAAAATTACCGAGAGATTTGTACGCCCAAACTTGAAGCCATGAAAACAAAACAAACATTCCCAAACCGGCAAAACGTAAAGTTTTTAATCCGGCAAAAGTATTTTCATCAAAAGTGCCAAGTTTAAAAATTCCGGCTATAATAAGAATTAAAACCAGTGCCGCAATATTGGGTGGAACTTTCTGCAAAAATGTGGAGGGTCTTTCAATAACTTTGGTAATAGATGTTTTCAAACCTTTCTTTGCGCCGCCCCAGTTGGCAGAGATTGTTACAAACAAATTAATAGCAACAAGAAGATTGATCGGGTCCATTTAATTTTCTTTTTTTAATTCAATATAACAACTTATAAGAAACTTCTGAAAAATAAATCAAGCTAATGCAGCCGCAGTCTTCTTACTGCGAAAAATTTTTGGAAACACAATCTAATTCGCCGCGGCGAATTGCGGCTGCCGCTTCGTAATCAAATTTTCAGAAGTCCTTACAAGTAATTTTAATAAAAGTACCCGAAAGAAGATAAGTTTACTTGCTACATGTCAATATTACTACTCAATTACTTCATCTGAACTCGAAAGAACTCTACTCATCAATTTTGATGTAGAATACATGCCGATCCGTAGCACAAATTTTGATTAGTAATAAAGGACAATTTTTTATATTTTTTTCCGTGAATAAGATCGAAAGAATATGAATACCGGACAAATGCTGATTACAATAGGCGCAATTTTTCTTTTGAGTATGGTTATCCTTACAACCAACCGCGGATTAATAACTACAAATGCTACAATGGTTGACAACCGTTACGGCATACTCGGTGTTTCACTGGCTACATCAACAATAGAAAAAGCAACAAGCAGAGCGTTTGATAATAACACAGATACTTTATCAATAGATGCTTTGAGCTCATTAACAAATGTTAATCAACTTGGACTTGAAGCCGGGGAAAGCAGTAACAACCCGGATGGCTTCAATGATATTGACGATTACAATTGTTACAAGGTAACTCCGAGAGTTGACTCACTCAGCTTCGAAGGCACGAATAGGAAAATTGCTTTCAACACTTACTGCAATGTTGATTACGTCAGCGTCAACGATCCGAGAACGGTATTGAATCAACGCTCGTGGCATAAAAGAATTACAGTACGCGTAATTAGCCCGGGAATGACCGATACAATAAAAATGTCGTCTGTTTATAGTTACTGGTATTTTAGGTAATCGTTATGGGATTTAGTGCATTATTAGACATACTTGGTTCAACAATTGTCGGTGGATTGCTCTTAATGATTCTGCTTAGAATGAACGACGCAGCGGTAGAAAACAATTATTTGTACAGCGGAGAAAGAATCGTTCAGCAGAATCTTGTTGAAGTTGTAAAACTTCTTGAGTACGATTTACGCAAAATCGGTTACAGCAACAATTGGCAGGCAATGCCGGTTCCGGCAAATGCAATAATTCAAGCCGATTCAAATAGAATACATTTCTTAACGGATATTGTAGCAACAGGATATCCGTACGGAGACGGGGTACTTGATACTCTGAAATATTATTTGGGACCAACTTCGGAATTAACTTCAACACCGAACCCGTACGATAAACTTCTTTACAGAGTTGTTAATAATGCAACACCGGCCGGTTCAAATTTAGGAATCACACAGTTTCGTCTTACCTATTATGATGCAAACGGAGATACTATAACAACTATGCCGGCAAGCCCGCCGCTTGGTATTGCCGCAATTCAAATTGATCTTTCGATTGAAAATCCGGCGGCTTACGGAAACGATTATTCAGCCGATAAAAGAGTTATCTGGCGGCAGATAAGATTACCGGCAAGAAATTTTACTTTGAGATGAGAGGTATAAAATGGGCGGAAAAGGTGCATTACTTTTAGTTCTCGGTTTCAGCTTAATATTTATGGTCGCTGGTAGAAACTTTAACAGCATGGCTACATCTACAGTTGAAAATTTTGCAAGTTATTACAGCGATACAAAAGCACATCATTTGGCATCAAGCGGCGTTAACCTCGTGACAAATCAAATATTTCTTAACTATGCACTTGCGAACGGAACTTTCAACTATGAACTTGACGGCGGTACAATTACCGCAACACTTAGTACAATTAATGTTTACCAAAATATTAAGCAGTTAACGTCGACCGGTACTTTTGGAGATGTTTCAACTACTATAAAAATAATTTTAAAACCTAGTTCATTTTCCAAGTACGCTTATTTTTCCAACAGTGAAGGTGCCAATATTTGGTGGACAACAGGCGATACTGTTTGGGGTCCCTTCCACACAAACGGACAATTACGCGTTGCAGACCGCCCGGTATTTTATGGCAAAGTTACAATTGACGGCCGTCTCGTAAAATACAGCAATAGTGCACGCCCGCAATTTTTAGGAGGGTTTCAAACCGGTGTTCACGTTACAATTCCAAGTGACGGAGTAACGAATCTGGGCACATCGGCACAATCCGGCGGAGGTTACATTACCGGACAGCAATTAGTCTATATGGAATTTAGAGGGGACAGCATTCGGTACAGATACAATACATCCAACCCGTGGACATACGTTCTGGCTTCATCTTTCGCTCCGAACGGTGCAATATTTGCCGCAGATGCAGAACTTAGAATCAGCGGCAGAATTAAGGGGCAATACACTATAGGTGCTTCCGGAACCGGCGGCAATAGAGGCAAAGTATATATTGATGACGATGTTTATTATAATACAGATCCGCAAGTAGATCCAAACTCGCAAGATATGTTTGGAATTGTTACTGCAAGAGATGTTGTACTTACAGATAATGCAGCTAATAACAACAACGTCAAAGTTCAAGCCGCCGTTTATTCCGAAACCGGCTCGTTTGTTGCGGAGAATTATCAAAGCAGACCGGTAAGCGGTGCAATTTATTTGTACGGCGGAGTAATTCAAAATGCAAGAGGCCCGGTTGGAACCTTCTCAACACAAGGTAACACAACTACAATAACATCAGGCTTTAGCAAAAGATACCGTTACGATGATCGGTTCATGCTGGCAAGTCCGCCGTTCTTCCCGGGCACCGGCAAATTTGAAATTGTATCGTGGTTTGAATAGCTCATTTCAACAAATCATACAAAGCGGTTTTTAGATTTTCATATTCGAACTTAAATCCCAAACTCAAAGCTTTTTGCGGAATTACTTTTACGCCGCCTATTACTGTTTCCGAAGCTTCACCAAGTATTATTTTTAAAACAAACTCCGGCACTTTAAAAAACGAGGGGCGTTTCATTGCATTGCCGAGGGTTGCGGCAAATTCTTTCATAGTTACCGGATTTGGCGAAACACCGTTCATAATGCCGCTCACATTTTTATTATCCAAGGCAAACAAAAATAAATTTGCGAGATCGGAAATATGAATCCACGACAACCATTGTTTGCCCGAACCGAGCGGACCTCCAATAAAAAATTTAAATGGCGTTAAAAATTTAGGGAGCGCACCTCCATCTTTATCAAGTACCATTCCGGTTCGAATGTTAACTCTTCTCACATTTGCTTTTTCCAAATCGAATGATGACTTTTCCCACTGCTCTGTTACATCAGCTAAAAATCCTTTCCCCTTTGGGGAATTTTCGTTCACTTCTGTTTCGCTGTTTCCGTAAAATCCTACTGCCGATGCACAAATAAAAACCTCCGGCTTGTTGGAAATTTTGTTGATTGCATTTACGAGATAACGTGTTGAATTAATACGGCTCTCAAAAATTTTTCGCTTGTGTTCTGGCGTCCACCTTCTTGCCATAATATTTTCTCCGGCAAGATGAATTACGGCATCGCAGCTTGACAAAGTTTCCAATAGATCTTTGTCGAAAACATTTGCATTATAATCGAAGCGGACAATCTTTTCAGCCAATGGGAAAATATCTTTTGCCTTTTCGATTAACCGCGAAAGTATAATTATGCTGTCCCCTCTCTGTTGAAGCAGTTCACAAATCTTTTTCCCGATTAAACCGGTCGCGCCGGTAATGGCTATTTTTTTATTCATAGTTTCCATTTTTGGCTACAGCACAAAACTATCCTATAAAGTTTTTCAGTAAAATAACTGATTTTATAGTAGTTTAATAATGGTATCTAATTTGCCGGTTGTTCGTCTAATCAACAGAAAAATTTATACAAGTAGAACAATAAACCAAACAAACACACGAGGGGAGGCATGAAATATTTTTTCTTCTTCATTCTATTATACACTTCTATTTACGCCCAGCAATTTGCATTAAAGGGAAATGTTTACGATAAATCAACCGGCGAAGTTTTGAGCTACGCAAATCTAAGAATAGCCGGTTCTTCTGCTGGTACCGCCGCAAATTTGGAGGGCAGTTTCGAATTCAAACTCAAACCGGGAAATTATTCTCTCGCCACTTCCTACATTGGATATAAATCCGATACAACAAAAGTAAAATTGAACAGAGATGAATCAATAAAAATTTATCTTGAACCGGTTGCAGTGAGATTATCCGAGATAACAGTTTTGCCCGGCGAGAATCCGGCAAATGCAATAATCCGAAAAGCTATTGAAGCCAAACATGAACGCGAGAAAAAAATCGATTCATATGTTTATCATGCTTACACAAAAGGATTGGTAAGAACAACTCAAGAACTTTCCTCTTCGTACAGAAGCGGACTCAGTCTTTCGTTCAGCCTCAAAGATACGGGCGATTTGAAAATTACCGGCATAATGGAAAACGAAAGCAGAGGTTTCTTCAGAAAGCCGAACAATTACAAAGACGAAGTAATCGCACAAAAGAAGAGCGCAAATATTCCGCCGAGTGTTTTTGTTTTAACCGGCGGAAGAATGCTGCAAAGTTTTTACACAAACGATATTCAATTTTTTAACCGTCCGCTTGTTGGACCGATTGCCGATAATGCACTTGATTACTATTACTACATTATTGAAGATACAGTCGCAATGGATAACCGTAATGTTTATCAGCTTTCGTTCGAACCGATTGATAAATCAGACCCCGGCTTCTACGGAAAACTTTTTATTGCAGACAGCATCTTCTCACTCGTAAAAATTGATGTTCGATTGAACGAAGCGGCAAACCCCGGAAAAGTTTTTGACAACATAAATATCTTCCAGCAGTTTGTTCCGTTCGGCGATAACATCTACATGCCAATCGATTACAGAGTTTTTGTTACTGGAAATTTTTTAGGAATGGCAAAATTCGGATTTGAGCTTAACTCTATTTTTTACGATTACCAAATTAACAATGAAATAAACGATGATATTTTCGATATGGTAATCATTAAAGTTCATCCGGATGCGGATAAAAAAGATTCGCTTTATTGGAAGACAACACAAACAATTCCAAACACACTCGAAGAGATTGCCGCTTACGAACGAATCGACAGCGTTGAATCCGTTCCGAGAAATTTTTGGGACGATTTTTCTATCCTTTCTTCTTCCGTTAGATTGAGCGACAATTACTCCATTAGTGGTCCTCTTTCTATTTATTCATTCAACAAAATTCAAGGACACACTCTCAATTTCGGCGGCGAAGCAGAAGACGAGCTAAACAAACGTCTATACGGAACTGCAAATGTTGCTTATGGATTCTCTGACAAAAAATTTCAGTCGTCCCTATCGGCGCGGTATTATTTAGGTGAATACAGAACTACACATCTTTACTTAAATGCTTATAATAAACTTACCGATCTTTTCGGCGAAGCAATTTCATACAATAAATTAACATCAACAATTACAAGCCTCTTCGGCAAATACGATTTCAGAGATTACTACTATACACGCGGTTTTGATTTTAAAATTTCCGATGAAGTTTTCCCGGTACTGCGATTGGGAATTGGTTTTATGAATAGAACCGATAAATCTGCAGTGAATAATTCCGATTTCTCATTCTTCAACAAATCCAAAACTTACGGAGCCAACAAACAAATATTCGATACAAAGATTAATGCAATCACAGCAGAATTTGGTTTGGATTTCAGAAAATTTATTGAAGACGGATACTTCAGATTCAGATCTTCGCAGAGAAAAGCATATCTACTCTTAAACGGAAGTGCAATCTTCAGCAGCAAATCATTTTTGAAAAGCACGCAAAGCTTCGAAATGTATAATCTAACATTATCAGGTTACTCGCCTTCTTTCAAATCTGCAAACATGACATTTTCGTTAAAAGGAATTTATGGAGACGGTTCCGTTCCCTATCAAATGCTTTATGCGCTTCCCGGCAATATTGAAAGTTCGGGCAAGCCAAATACATTCAGAACACTCGGCATCGGCGAAGTTTACGGAGACCACGCAGCAGTTTTTACATTCCAGCATAATTTTAACGATGAGATTTTCAGATTCCTCAACATTCCCTACATAAAAGATTGGGAATTAATCTTGCGTGCACATTTCAATTCCGCTTGGATTGAATTATCCGATGACAGCAGAAAAATTTTGACGCACACTTTTTCGGAATTTAAAAAGCCATTGATGGAAGCCGGTTTCAGTATCGGGCATATTCTCGTCCCCTTTTCATTGGAATTTACATGGCGTTTGAGTCACAGAGAGAAAAACAATTTTGTAATCGGGTTGAACGCGTTTATGTTATAACATTGTTGGGGCGAATCAACGATTCGCCCCTTGGATGTTTTATAAATCTCTCTCGTTTGTTAAACCGATTAATCCTCTACGAGGATTAAAAATTTTTTGCATATCTTTTTCTACAAGATTACAACCTCTACGAGGTTGTTACTATTAAGATGATCTTCAAACATTTTACGACGAAGAATATGCAAGATGTTAAATTTCTACTATTGCACGAAATGCTCGTAGATTAACGATTCCAAAATTTTTACAATGTATTACATCGTAGATGTTATACTCTTGTAGAAAAAAAATTTAATGCCTTAACGATCCTCGTAGAGGATCAATAAAGGGAGGCGGACATGAAGCCGGGTGTATTTTCGCAATTATACATTCATTTAGTGTTTTCGCCCAAATACCGGGAAAGGTTATTGACAGAAAAAATAAGAAAAGAAGTATTCAGTTATATAAGCGGCATAATATCCAACCGAAAACATAAATCAATAATTGTAAACGGAATGGATGATCATGTGCATATCTTGTTAGGCGCCAACCCCAATGATAAAATCTCAGATTTGGTAGGGTGTATTAAACGGGAATCGTCTAAATTTATAAATGAAAAAAATTTGTTTAACGGCAAGTTTCATTGGCAAGACGGTTACGGTGCGTTTTCATACGGAAGATCACAATTAGACCGGATTTACAATTACATAGCAAATCAAGAAATACATCACAAAAGACGAGCATTTAGAGAAGAATATTTAGAACTATTGAAAAAATTTGAAATCACGTTCGATGAAAAATATTTATTTGATTTTTTTGAAGACTCAACAAAAATTTTATTATAAATCCTCTACGAGGTTGTAAAAAAATCCACATTCTTTGAGGCATCAATGAAAAAATTATTAACGACTGTTGTTTTTCTTTTCCTATCACACATGATCTTCTCACAAAACATTCGTGTTGATAAAATCGAACCGCCGAATTGGTGGGTGGGAATGAAATGGAACAATGTTCAATTGATGGTTTACGGCGAAAATCTTGACGGTCTCACAGCAAAATTTAACGACTGCCAAATCAAAGTTAACAAGATTCACAAAATTGAAAATCCTTCGTACGCGTTTATTGATATTAGCATTCCCAAAAATTTTTCGCCGGGTAACTACACTCTTATTCTGGACAAAGGCAAAGAAGAAATAAAAGTAACCTACCCGATTATGAAAAGAGAAACCGGCGCCGTTCATCGGGGTTTCGGCAATGATGATGTAATGTACTTAATTATGCCCGACCGCTTTGCGAACGGTGATACTTCAAATGATTCGATTCCCGGTTATTCCGATTCGATGCAGAAAATTCCAAATCAAGGAAGAGCCGGCGGCGATATTCAAGGGATAATTAATAAACTCGATTATTTAAAAGACTTCGGCATAACTGCAATTTGGTCAACGCCATTTGTGGAGAACAATACGTTCCGTTCGTATCACGGTTATTCTGCAACCGACTTTTACAAAATTGATCCGCGTCTCGGCTCAAATGAACTTTATAAAAAATTAGTCGATGAAGCTCACCGGCACGGCATTAAAATTATACTCGATCACGTTGCAAATCATTTCAGCGATCATCATGTATGGATGAAAAATCTTCCCTTGAAAGATTGGATTAACGGCACAGTTGAAAACCACATGAACGCAAATCATCATAAAATGATTTTTACGGATATTCATGCCGATAGTGCAACTATCAAACATGTCGAGCAAGGTTGGTTTGTAAACGATATGGTCGATTTCAATCAGGAAAATCCTTTCGTGCAGAATTACATTATTCAAAACACAATCTGGTGGGTTGAATATTCGGGACTTGACGGCATCCGTGAAGACACACAGCCGTACAACAATCAAAAATTTATTTCGCAATGGGCAAAAGTTATGCTCGATGAATATCCTACAATAAATATTGTTGGCGAAGTTTGGACGGGCGAAAGTGATTTCCTTGCCGCATATCAAAAAGATACTTTCCTGAAAAAAAATTTTAATACCAATCTGCCTTCGTTAACGGATTTCGGTCTGCGCGATGTGTTGATTGATTTTATAACGAGCCGCAGAAGTTTGTACGATGTTTACAACACGATTGCCAAAGATTTTCTTTTCACGAATCCCGATTATCTCCTGACGTTTGTTGATAATCATGATCTTGCGCGCATAATGTATTTTGCAAACGGAAATATTCAAAAAGCAAAAATGGCTTACACAATTTTGATGACTACTCGAGGCATACCGTGCATCTTTTACGGATCGGAAATCGGAATGGTCGGTGGCGGGGGTCATGGTGAATTACGCGCACCTTTCCCCGGCGGATTTCCGAATGATAACAGAAATGCTTTCTCTGCAAAAGAAAGAACAGTTTACGAAAATGATTTCTTCAGCTTGATTCAACAATTGATAAACCTTCGTAGAAATAACAAAGCATTATCCGAAGGCAAATTAATTCACTATCCGCCTGATGCAGAAGTATATTATTACTTTAAAATACACGGTGATCAAAAGTTTTTGATTGTTGTAAATAACAATTCATCTGCGGTAAATGCCGATCTTTATCCGGCGAAAAATTATCTTCCGCAAAACTCAAAACTTATAAACATATTCACCGGCGCTGAAATAATCTTAAATCCAGATATGAAACTTAATGTTGATGGAATGCGTGCAGAGATTTATAAAGTAAGCAAATGATGTTATTCAATTGCGGCTAAAGCCACTTTTTCTTTGCGAATATACTTCCACGACCTGAAGGTCGTGGCAATTAAAAATTATATAAATGCAGATTTTGCGTAACTCCAGTTAAATTATTTGGTAGCGGCTGTTCAAAAAAGTAACACGGAATGTTGAGCCGAAACCTTTTCGGCTTTCAACTTCTATTTCCGCATCGTTCAACTCGCAGTATTTTTTAACGATTGCCAATCCCAAACCCGTCCCTTCAAACATACGCGAGTAACTGTTATCTTCTTGAGAAAAAAGAGTGAAGAGATACGGAATATATTTTTCATCGATGCCGATTCCGCTGTCTTTCACTTCTACCGTAACTCTCTCTTCTGCGTTACGGTAAGAAATAATTTTGATGTAACCTTCGCCGGTATATTTAATTGCATTGCCGATCAGGTGCCTGAAAATCTGCATGACGCTGTGTTTATCAATCATGATTGTACTGTTCCCGATCCGGTTATCAAGCGAAAGTTCAATCTTCTTTTCTTCAGTACTTTCTTTGCACTCTTTGCAAACAACATTCAATACATCTTTTATTATATCGGTCTCTGCCGGATTTGCTTCATACGTATCGGTAATAAGCTGGGACATTTCGAGAATCATATCAATTGTTCTTTGTATCCGCTTCCCTTCATTTTCGATAATCTCAATATTTTCTCTAAAATCTTTTTCGTGAATATTGCCCGGTTCCATTTTCAGAAGGCGCGAGAAATTAATTATTGCATTAAGCGGCGTACGAATCTCATGTGATATCGTTGCAAGGAATTCGCTTTTCAATTTTTCGTACCTTCTCAACATATCCTTCGCTTCGATTATCAACAGTTCGCTTTTTTTCTGGAGAGTAATATCCTGCACCACTCCTTCGAAGTAGGAGATATTTCCTTCTCTATCCCGCACATAAGTAACACTGCACAGCAAATAAATCATTGTTCTGTCTTTCTTAAAACATGCGAGCTCAAGGTTTTTTGCAATGCCCTCTTTTTCAATAACATCAATTATATTTTTTTTGTTGATGGCATTTAAAATTCCCGTTCCGCTGAAATAGGTTTCGTCGCCTTCATGAAGCGAAGTTAACCCGAACATGCGCAAAAAAACTTCGTTGGCTTTTATCAATTTCCCGTCTGCAGTAATTCTGAATAATCCGAGCGAAAGACTTTCGCAAAGACCGAGCACTCTCCTTTCGCCTTGAACATCGCGTGATATTAAATTTCTTACAACCGTAACATCTCTGTTGCTTACATATCTGCCGAGGTAATTATCTTTTTCATCATAAACTGCCTGGCAAAAATGCGAAAGCCACCGTATCTCTCCGCTCTTTTTAATAATGCGGTATTCGTAGGAACAAACATTATCTCCGAGATCTATGCCGTCTTTATGCTTTTGAAATTTTAAACTGTCTTCGGGGTGAACAATTTGGGAAAGCAGATTTTGATCTTGCAAAAATTCTTCGCGGCTGTAACCGGTAATAAATTTTGTCGAAGGTGAAATAAATGATATTGTATTATCCGGGTTTTGCCAGTAAATCCAGTCGAATGAAAATTCTGCTATAATTTCAAAAAGATCGTTTGGATTGGAGAAATCAACCGGGAGTTGATCTTCATTTTCAGCCGGTTTGTTTTCCGGCACATGTTTACCAGATGATTTTATTTGAGTTGGATTTCTACCAACATACCCTTCAATAGCGGGTGCCCTCAAATCCAATCTATTCACTTCTGTTATAGTGTTTCTGTTAATCATGCCCTCAGCATGTACTTATTTCTTTGCGGCTGGATGAAAATTCAAGTGGAATTGAAAAAAAAATTTACAGCCGATTTAGATTTCAATTCCACTTTTTTAGAGGGTGCGGGCAAAACATAATAATCTGTTGTAAATTCGGAATAGATAATGAGATGAGCGATGAAATAATGCGACTAACGATTATAGATGTGCCGCAAGCGTTTTTATTTTTTTACGCGACCGCTGGCTTACTTCGTATGTTTCGTTATTTGCCCTCAATATTAGGCGGTACCTATTACTGCTTATGTTTTCAACTTTTTCAATATAACTCAGATTTACAATTGTCTGTCTGTGAATTCTTAAAAATTTTCCCGGCGGCAGTTTTCTTTCCCAATAGGAAAGCGGCTTTCTTAAAACAAATTTTCTTTCACCTGATAGTGAGAGTCTTGTATAATCTTTCATACTTTTGATACTTACAATATCGCTTACTAAATAAAAGCCGGGACTTTTTTTATCGTCGATGAATATGTGGTCATCGTACGAGAGTGCTTCTTCTCCGTTTTTTTTATCAACAACAATTTTGTTATTCCCGATAATGCCGGTGATCTTTTCTCTCTTTTTAACCTGAACATTAATCGAATTGAGCAGCTCGTTAAAAGTAAAAGGCTTTGTTAGATAATCATCTGCACCGAGTTCCATTCCTTTGCGCAAATCTTCTCTTTGGGTTTTGGCTGTTATAAAAATAAAAATGGGCGGTTCTTGTTTAACAAGTTTTTTTGTTTCATTGAAAATTTTATAACCGCTGATATCCGGCAGCATTATATCACAAAGAATAATTGCCGGTTCTTGTTCTATAATTGTTTTAAGTCCCTCCGTACCGGCAAAATATGTATAGACATCATATCCGCGGTCTTTCAACAAGACGGAAATGTTTTGCGCGATCTCGCGGTTATCTTCTATTACAACAATTTTTTTATTCATTGACTTGGCTGCGGTATTTTTAAAATGAATTCTGTTCCTCTCCCGGTTTGACTATAACATTCTATTTTGACTTTGAGAATTGCAGTAAGTTTTTTAACAATCGCCAGCCCCAAGCCGATACCGGGGATAATGCCGACATTATTTCCTCTGTAAAAAGGCTGATAAAGTTTTCCGTAATCGCTTTTTGTAATTCCAATGCCTTCGTCTTTAACGGAAATTTCAACATTCTTTTTATTCTGTTTGATCGATAATTGTATTTGCCCGCCCTCCGGAGAAAATTTAATTGAGTTATCGAGAAGATTGAGCAGAATTTGTTTCAGCATTATTTCGTCGGTAAAAATTTGTTTAATCTCCGTTTCAAAATTAACATTGATAAAATGACTGCTTCCGGTCAGCATTAATATATCGTCAAGCAGTTCATTAATAAATTTCCTTGGATCGATGAGCGCAAAATTTGGTCTCTGTTTTTTCAATTCGTGTTTATAGAGAACTGCGATTTGCTCAATCGTATCTTTCAGATTGTTAACCGATCTTTTGATTTTATCGACCGCTTGAATCTGCCGGCTTTTATTTTCATTTTTTGTATAAAGTTCAAGCAGATCAACTGAGCTCTGCATCTCTGCCAGCGGCGTGCGCAATTGGTGTGATACGGAGCTGATGAATTCATACTGCAATTTTTTGAACGCTTTACTTTCCGGCGGTTTGTTATTCTTCTTTGCTGCAGAAAGAATCTTGTTCACTTTTTTCTTTTTGTTATTTGGAATTTTCTTTTTCATTAAGTGATACCGTTGTGTGAATTAATTTGTAAACCGTTCTGTCAAAAAGAACGCCGGACAGGTAAAACGGTTTTTGTTTTTTTATTTTTTACCTATTAACACACGGCTTAAGCCGTGTGTTAATAAAAACTCATTTGCTTTTGTACAACTGTTTTAACAGTTTTTTTTTCTTGTTTTCTTAATTCACACAATGGGTTAAGTAATTTTTATTTATATAATCTCCCGGTGAAACTTCGTGAGTCTTCGTAAAATAAAAAATTTTAACAGAACGAAGTTCCACAGAAGAACCACGAATCCGCCGGCGGCGGATCACGAAGAAAAAAAATGTTCTCTATTTATTTAACGAACTATCAATGCCCGTGCCCGTAATTTTTTTCGCCGGCGGTAATTTGCATCTTCAAATGATTCTGCTTCGGCGGCAAAGGACAAGTTGCATACTTCGTAAATACACACGGCGGATTGTATGCCCTGTTAAAATCAATGAGCAGTTTGCCGGTTGAATCTGCTTTCGGAGTGTACAAAAATCTTCCGCCTCCGTAAGTTTCTATTCCGCTTGTTTCATCTGCAAAAATTAAGAAGTACGAATCACCCTCATCGAGTGCATCAACCTTGTATTCCTTACCATCTTTACTAAATACCAAAGCACCCGGCGATTTTTCTTCGTCAATTGTTCCCAAAATATTCGGCACGGCAATTTTTTTCGGCGGATCGTACTTCTCAAATTTTGCCTCAAATTTCCAATCGGAATTTACCGGGTATGTTTCTATTCCCGAAAAATTCTTTACAAGGTCTGCTTCCAAATCTCTCAGCCGTATGCCGTATCTATCTCCTCTTTTGATGACAAACCATCGCAGCGAACCGTAGCTTAGTACCGTTGTCTCCGGTTGTTGATCATGCCTTAAAATCATTTTTTCAATTTGTCCGCCGTCTTTCAGAAATACTTTCACGTTTTTGTTAATCTCGATCGTAACCGTACTGTCTTTCAAAAAGAAAGATCCCATAAAAGGTTCGGCTTTCCCTTCCGGAAAAACAAGATTGTTTGATTGATCGCTGCCGAATTTATTTTCACCTTCGTTGAGCCATAACAACCCCACAAGATTGAGCCAGCCGTTTTCTTTTTTCAAATTTTCAATTCTTTTTTTGTGCCACTCTTTTATTTCGGAAATATATTCCGGCGTTCCCTTCTCGCGTAATTCGTTTTGGCATGAAGTGAGAACTATAATAACCAGCAGCAGCGGAAAAAATTTTCTCATAATAAAAACCCCCTCTGAAATGTGTTTGTTAACTTAAGAATAACGCAGTTTTGTTTCAAAAATCTACAACTAAAAAGTTAACTATTGTGTTCCATTTAATAAGAGAGAGTTCGTATTTTTTCTTTGGAAAAAAACAAATTCCTAAACTGTATTATATCATATACTATTTTTTTATATTGCCTTCGAGTTTATTACCAACACATTTCTGAATACGAGGCAGCTTATGGGTGCGCAAACGAAAGCTTCTCTAATCAAAGAGGTAGATAAACTTCTAAAAGAGAATAAGAGACTTACGCAAAAGCTTAATGTCCTTGCTCGTAAGGAAGAAAATCTGCACGAAGAAAATCTTTTCAGCGTCATATTTAATAATTTGGATATCGGTATTGCACTTGTTGGATTGGACGGCATTCCTATTATGTGCAATAAACAACTAACCAAAATTATGAAGTACACCGAAAAAGAATTGAAGAATATGACCTTTGCTCAATTCACGCATCCGCATGATATTGACGCAGACCTTTTTCTCTTCAATCAACTTATCGAAGGAAAACGCAAGAGCTACAAACTCGAAAAAAGATATATAAAAAAAGACGGAGCCGTTGTTTGGGGAAATCTTACCGTCAGCGGTGTTTACGATGCCGACCACAAACTTAAATACGTCATCGGAATTCTTGAAGACGTTACCGCTCAAAAAGAAATAGAAAAGAAATTAGCTGCCGAAGAAAAACTATTGAAGATACTTATGCATAATATTCCAGACAGCATTTACTTCAAAGATTTGGAGAGCAAATTCATAAAAGTAAACCATTCGAAAGCACGAAAGCACGGCTTCGAAAACCCCGATGATTTAATCGGCAAAACGGATTTTGATTTATTCGATAAAAATCTTGCGTCTCAATCTTATAACGATGAACAGGAAATCATCAAAACCAACAACCCTATCATCGGCAAAGAAGAAAAATTAATAATGAAAGACGGCAGAGAGTACTGGGTTTCTACAACTAAATTTCCTTTGAACAGCGATGACGGTTCGATGTTGGGTACGGTTGGCATTACAAGAGATATAACAAACAGAAAAGAGACCGAGCTCAAATTACTTTTCAGTGAAGAACGCTACCGCTCTTTGTTCGAAACTTCGGCAGACGGAATTTTTCTTATGACCGAATTATTCGAAGACTGCAACCAAGCGGCACTTGAATTATTCAGATGCAGTAAAGAAGACTTAATTAATCATCACCCGGCAGAATTTTCTCCTCCGTTCCAGCCGGACGGCAGAGATTCTGTTGAGAAGTCAAACGAAAAAATTCATCTTGCACTCGAAGGTTACCCGCAGCATTTCTACTGGGTACATAAAAGAAAAGATGGGACTCTGGTTGATGTTGAAGTTACACTGAACACTTTAACACTCCAAGATCGAAAAATGCTTCAGGCAACCGTACGAAATATCAGCGAACGCATCCATGCAGAAAAAGCACAGAAAGCCGTTTACGAAATTTCCGAAGCAGTTAATACTTCCGAAGATATCGACAAACTCTACAAAAAAATTCATGAGATAATCGGCGGCTTAATGCCGGCAAAGAATTTCTACATTGCATTGTACGATGACAAAACCGATATGCTGTCATTCCCGTATTTTGTTGATGAATACGATCCGCCGCAGCCCCCGAAAAAACTTGGAAAAGGTTTAACGGAATATATTCTCCGCGTTGGAGAACCAACGCTTATCGGTGCGAAAAAAGACCACGAATTGAGAGAGCGCGGTGAAGTAGAATTAATCGGCGCGCCGCAAGCAATCTGGCTCGGCATCCCTTTAAAACTTGCCGGCAAAACTATCGGCGTTATGGTAGTTCAAGATTACGAAAACGAAAAAGCATTCGGCGAAGACGAAAAATTATTACTCACTTTCGTATCCGAGCAGATAGCACGGGCTATCGAAAGAAAAGTAAATGCCGATGCAATTAAAAAATATGCCGAAGAACTCCGCCAGCTTAACATGACAAAAGATAAATTCTTTTCCATAATCGCACACGATCTTAAAAATCCTTTCATTACAATCCTCGGTTTCTCCGATCTGCTCTTAAGCGATTACAACGATTTAAGCGACGATGAAAAAATTTTCTACATCGAAGAGATGAAAAAATCTGCCGAAGTTTCTCACAACCTTTTGAGAAACTTACTGCAATGGTCGCGCTCGCAAACCGGCAGAATCGAATTTAACCCGCGCGTTGTAAAACTGATTGATCTGCTCGAAGAAAATATTCATCTTCTCAAGCCTCACGCTCAAAAAAAGAATATCGTTATTTCTGTTGCATGCAAAGAAGATTTATCTGTTTTTGCTGATGAAGACATGGTCAACACAATACTCCGCAATCTTGTAACCAACGCAATAAAATTCACAAAAAAAGACGGCACAATAAAAATCTATGCAGTAGAACGCCGGAGTAAAGTAGAAATATCGATTGAAGATAACGGCGTCGGCATCGAAGAAAAAGTTAAGAACGAGTTATTCAGCATTGCTAAGATGCATTCAACAACGGGCACTGATAATGAAGGCGGAACCGGCTTGGGTTTGGTTCTCTGCAAAGAATTTGTTGAAAAAAATCACGGCACAATTACGGTTGATAGCAAACTAGGGCAAGGCACAAAATTTTCTTTTACGCTTCCGGCTGAAGACGGGATGGCACACAAATAGTAAAATATTATACCACGACCTGAAGGTCGTGGCAATTTTTTAGTAACATTATTTATTAATCAATTTTTATTTTTCAGTCACAGATTGAAAGCATAAAATGATTAAAATATTTGTTGCAGACGACCACAGCCTAATTAGAGAGGGAATAAAAAATATTATTTCCAAAGAATACGATATGAGCGTTGTAGGAGAGACAGCCGACCCGCTCAAGATAATCGAACTGGCACAGCATATAAAGCCCGACCTTCTCATTCTCGATCTTTCGATGCCCGGCAAAAGCGGCTTGGATGTTCTCAAAGAAATTAAATCCGTATCGCCCGAAACAAAAGTTTTGATAATGACGATGCTTCCCGAAGATCAATTTGCAAAACGAACTCTCAAAGCCGGTGCTTCCGGTTATCTCACAAAAGACAGTGCACCGGATGAATTGATCAATGCGATAAGAAAAATTATTAACGGCAAAAAATATATCAGTCCTTCACTTGCGGAAAAACTTGCTGAAGATCTCGATGACACAAGTCCCAAAGAACCACATGAACTTTTATCGGATAGAGAGTTTCAGGTTTTGAAAATGATAGCCGCCGGAAAATCCCAAACAGAAATTGCAGACGAACTTTCCATCGGAATAAGCACTGTAAATACTTACCGCACACGGATTCTCGAAAAACTTAATCTCCACACAAATGCCGAACTGATTCATTTTGCGTACAACAATAAATTGATTGAATAGGGAAAGTTGTTCAGATTGCGGTTTGCACTGCTATCACGATGGTAAAATCAATTTTTGTCTTCTATAAATTATTTCAATTTTTTTGGATTTTTCTAATTGCCACGAGCTTCAGCTCGTGGACCAATACTACAAAAACAATTTCCGGCTTTAGCCGGAATTATTTTTATCAATTGCGGTTGAAACCGCAATCGTTTTTTGCTATTCAAAACCACAACTTATCACCGTGAAGCGGTGATATGCCTGAAATAAACTAACCCAGCAGTTTGGGGCTAAAGCCCCGTTTATACAAATAGCTACAGCGTGTCGTAAATCCGCTACAAAAAAATTAACAATAGTTACTACACGCCGGATTATTTTAAAAATGTAAGTTTCCACAAGCAATACGTGGGTGCATGAAAAAAGTATTAGTAGTTGATGATTCTCTCGAAGTAATTCAAAATCTTAGGAAACTTGTTGAAAAAATAGACGGCTTAACTCTGGTCGGTTCTGCCGATAATGTTAACGCGGCAGTAACTTTATTTAGCAGCAACAAGCCGGATATTATTATACTCGATATTGGATTGACTAAAGGGAGCGGAATTGAAGTACTACATCAAATCAAGAGTCTGCCGGCACCGGCAACCGTTATAATGTTTACAAATTATTCCAAAGATGCTTTTAGAAAAACTTCCATAAAGCTTGGCGCCGATTATTTTTTAGATAAGACTCACGATTTCGACCGCCTGATTGATATTCTTAAAGAGATCGCCGAAAAATAATTTACACCGCGTAATCTTTCTTACTACAGCGAAATCACCTCAAACACTACGGAAGAATCATAATTTCAACGATACCCGGAATTCCATCTGCAAGTTAAATTGCACCCAGAAATTATGAGGGACCCAAAATGAAATTTTTAGTATTCGACCGTGCGATGATGATCAGATTCATGATCACAAAACATATCAACCGTATCAGCGATAGTGAAGAAATCATAGCAGCAGAAAATGTTAACTCCGTTATTGAACATGTGAAGGAATACTATTTTGACGTTCTGATTTTAGATATGGATAACCTCCGTGGTTATTTCCAGCTTATTAAAAAAATTGCCAACGAAAGAAATCCCGGCATTACAATTATTCTCACAACAAATTTTCCGAACAAAAAAATAAACCAGAAATTTTTAAAACTTGGAGTTGAGTATTGCTACGATAAAGTGAGCGACTTCGAAGAATTCCGGCAGAAAATTGACGATTTAATCGGCACTGCCGATTTACCGGGAGATATTGCTTTCTCAACAGCCGGTTAATTACGTTAACATTACAAGGGCTATGATAACAAGAGGCATAATATGAGCGGCAAAAATTCTAAAGGACTGATGAAATATTTTCTACTCGGCATTCCGATAGTAATCCTTTTTATTACCGGTCTTTCGTTTTTCAAACACGTGATCAGCGACCGCGAAAGAGAAATTTTCCAAAAACTTTTAACGGAAGCAGATTACAAAACAAACGAAATCAACAACTGGTACAACAACACTTTTACCAAAGCTCACAGCTTTTTTGACAGCCAGGAAATATCGGGCAATATCTACGACAACATTCAACGGGGTATTTCATTAAAAGACGATCACGGATTAAACTACTCTATAAAAAGCCTGATTAAGTTCAGTTCGTTAACAAGCATAAGCATTTTTGATGTTACCGGAACCCCTATTTTTTGGGAACCTGAACAGACTCGTTTGCTCGAACTTTATCAAAGGGAAGCTTTACAAAAAGTTATCGATTCACGCGGGTATTTTCTTTCCGATCTCTATTTCAATCCGGTGGACAGCAGTTCACACTTTTCACTTTACATTCCGCTCGAAAAAGTAATAGACGGCGAGAAACAAATCTTTGCCGTTGTTATGCTCGATGCCGACCCGGTTTCTTCTATCTTTCAAAAAATTAAAGAAGTTGAAGACGAATCAAACACATCGGAAAGTATAATTATTAAAAACCAAAAAGAGCTTGTACTCTCACTATCGAACCTTCAATTAAGGAAAGGCTACGGTTTTCAATCAGTATCTTCTTTAAAAAATATTGATAATCCATTCGTTTCCAAAAGCAAAGTAAGTTTTTGGGAAGGAACTGATTACACCGGCAGAGAAGTTTTCGGTGTTTCGAAAAGAACAGCGCAAGTTCCGTGGTTTTTTACAACGCAGATTGATAAAAGCCTTGTTTACGAACCGGTATTTGGAACAGCTTTGCTGATCGGGCTGGGTCTTTTCATAATTTTAATTACCGCCGGCTTGGGTGTTTACTATTATCTGCGAAAAGTTTATTACGGCGCGGATATTGTTCCACGGCATAAAATAGAAAATGATATGTTCAAAAAGCGGTACGAAGCACTCTTCAAATATGCAAACGATATCATATTAACAACAGATGCGCGCGGAAGAATATTGGAAGCCAACAGCAAAGCAATTGAAACGTACGGTTTCAGTCTCGATGAATTTAAAAAGTTGACCGTAAAACAGCTTCGCTCGAAAGAAACCGTTCACACTTTTGATTCGGATTTTGAAAAATCAAAAACCGATGACGGGCATATCTACGAAACTATTCATATGAGAAAAGACGGCACATCTTTTCCGGTTGAAGTCAGTTCAAGGTTTGTTGTTCTCGATAACGCCGTTTATGTGCAAGGCAGCATCCGCGATATTACAGAAAGAAAACACGCAGAAGAAAAATTAAGACAAGCCGATTTACTGCTTCAACTGGTAATTAACGGAACGAAGGACGTTGTCTTTATCAAAAATACCGAATCCCAATTTTTGCTTATAAATAAAGTCGGCGCTTTACAGATAGGCAGACCGATCGAGCAGATTATCGGCAGAACAAATGAAGAATTATTCGATAAAGAACAAGCAAAAAAATTTAATAAGAATGATCAAAAAATCTTTACGGATGGCGCTGCGTTAAATTTCGAAGAGGAAATGATCATTAACGGCAAAAAAATTATAAGCAGTGTAATTATAACTCCATGGAAAGATTCTAAAGGAAGTATTATCGGCTTGATTGGTGTAAGCAGAGACGTAACCGAAAAACAAGAGATGATAAATGCGCTCAAACAAAACGAAAAAATGTTAAGAACCTTCTTTGATACATCTGCCGCCGGTATTTCACTTGTTGGAATAGACGGCAGATTTGTTAAAGTAAATAAAAAAATCTGCGAGTTGCTCGGCTATGAAGAAGAGGAACTCTACAAACTTAATTATCAGCAGTTCGTTTACTCCGAAGATGCCGGGAGAATAAACGCATCTCTCGCAAAACTGATCAAGGGTGAAGTTGACAGCCTAACAATCGACGGAAGGTATGTCCGAAAAGACGGTGAAGTTAGATGGGCAACAACCTCAGTTTCACTTGTATGCGATAACGACGGCAATCCGCTTTATCTATCAGGCATCACTGTTGATAACACCGAAGCAATTAATGCAAAAAAGGATAGGGACGAAAGCGAAAATAAATACCGTAAAATTTTCGAGAATGTTCAGGATGTATTTTTCATAACAAATAATGATGGCATTCTTCTCGATATCAGTCCATCAATTCAGCGCCATGCCGGTTACACCCGCGAAGAACTTATTCAAAAACATGTTGAAGGATTTTATCTGAACAAAGATGACCGGAAAGAATTTTTAACCGGGATGCAGAAACATGGCGAAGTAATCGACTTCGAAACAAGAATGAAAGCAAAAGACGGAAGAATTATTCACACTGCAATTAACGCACAATTCCGCCGTAACGATAAAGGCGAAATAATAGGTATGGAAGGTTCTCTGCGCGATATCACCGAACGTAAAAAAGCCGAAGAAGCGGTAAAAGAGAGCGAGAAAAAGTACCGCAAGGTTTTTGAAAACATCCAGGACGTTTTCTTCATTACGGATAACAGCGGAATTATTCTCGATATCAGTCCTTCGATAAAACGTTACACGGAATATCCGCGCGAAGAATTTATCGGAAAACATGTAAACGACTTTTATCACGATCTTCAGGATAAAGCAGAATTTCTGAACAGAATGAAGTCGCATGGCGAAGTAAGCGATTTCGAAATAAGGATGCAGACAAAATCAGACGCACCGCTTTACGCATCGATGAATGCGCACAACCGTTACAACGAATACGGTCAAATCACCGGAATGGAAGGTTCGCTGCGCAACATAACAGAACGCAAAAAAGCCGAAGCCGATTTGAAAGCAAGCGAAAGAAGATACCGCCAGTTGTTCGAATTGAACCCGCACATAATGTGGCTGTATGATTTAAAGACCCTGAAATTTATTGCCGTTAACGAAGCCGCCATCCAGCATTACGGATACAGCCGGGAAGAATTTCTTTCGATGACAATTAAAGATATCCGTCCGGCTGAAGACTTTTCCCGATTGGCTGATAATTTAAAACACATGCCAACCGGAATCGAACATTCGGGTATCTGGAGACACATTAGAAAAGACGGCACAATTATTAATGTAGATATTGTTTCGCACACAATTGATTTTTCCGGCACTCATGCAAAACTTGTTCTCATAACAGATGTTACCGAAAAACTGAAAGCCCAGGAAGAGCTTCTCAAATTATCGCGCGCGGTTGAGCAAACCTCCTCATCGATTATGATTACTGACTTAAAAGGAAATATTGAATACGTTAACAGAGCTTTCACAAAAAATACGGGATACGCTTTTGAGGAAGTGAAAGGAAAAAATCCGAGGCTCTTAAAGTCCGACGAAACAACTAAAGAAGTTTTTGAGCAAATGTGGGAAACAATTCTTGCCGGCAACGAGTGGCACGGTGAACTTCTCAATAAAACAAAAGACGGCAGACTTGTTTGGGAAACAATTTCTATTAATCCAATAATCGATAAAAACGGTCAAATAAGAAATTTTGTAGAAATAAAAGACGACATCACAAGTCAAAAATTATTACAGCAAGAATTGATTGAAGCAAAAGATAAAGCCGAGCATTCCAATAAATTAAAGACACAATTTCTTGCGCAAATGTCCCATGAAATTAGAACTCCGCTCAATGCAATGCTCAGCTATTCAAGTTTAATCAAGCACGAACTGGAGAATCTTGAAATTACTTCCGGTGATATAACAGAAAGTCTCGAAGGCATTTCAGATTCCGGAAGACGCATAATCAGAACAATTGAATTGATACTTGATATTTCCGACATGCAGACCGGCAGATACGAAGCCATTCCTAAAAAAATATCTTTACATAAAGATGTGCTCCACAAACTTTATGCAGAATACAAATCGCTTGCCGAAGCAAAAAACATTGAATTCAAAATCGAAAAAAATATTGATAATGAAATTATCAACAGCGACGAATATTCACTCACAAAAATATTCGATCACTTGATTGATAATGCGATCAAGTTTACAAACAAAGGATTTGTCAAAATAAATATTTCAATGAACGGTTCTGAAAAAAATATTTTGGTAGCAGTTAAAGACAGCGGAATCGGCATATCGAAAGAATATCTGCCGGAACTTTTTACGTCATTTTCGCAAGAAGAACAAGGATACTCAAGAAGTTTTGACGGGAACGGACTTGGCTTGGCATTGGTAAAAAAGTATTGCGAGTTGAACAAAATCAAAATTGATGTTGAGAGCAAAAAAGGTACCGGCACAACATTTTTATTAACAATTCCCTACAACAGATGATGCGTTATGAAAGTAATTGAAAGATTTAAAAATGAACAGAAAGAAAAAATATTTGAGGGACAGTTTGGTCCGCGGTTTTGATTCTTCTGCAATACTTAAAAACATCAAACGTTCAATAACATTAGCCCTGATTGGATGGAGTGCTCTTATAATAATTTCGTTTTTGATACAGTTCTTCGTGTTGCAGAGCGGTTATAAAGAATTCCAGATGCTTCATGCAAGCGAGTGGAATAAAGAACATGCTGCCGCTTACGATGCATTCTTTAACCGGCATTTTTTTCAAGCAGTGATTGGTCATCTTATAATATGGATTTTGGTTGCGGCTACAATAATCTATTTTTCAAAAAGATATTACAGACAGATAAAAGAATTAAAAGCGAGCGAAGAAAGATTCTTCACATTTTTAGATGAGTCGCCTACCGGGGTTATACTTGTTGATAAAAGCGGCAAAGTGATTTATGCCAATCCTATCGTGGAAACGAGCATGCCAGAAAAATTTAGAGAAGGAAGATGGAAAGATAAATATGATTATGAAATCTGGCAGCCGGATCTGTTGAAAAAATTCAAACTCGGTCTCGAAGAAGTTTTCGAGAAAAATAAAACGGTAACCACCGAATTTACATTTGATATCGAAAACCATCCGGTGCATTTGCAGATGCACAAATTCCCGATTAAAGATAATGACGGAAGAACCATTGTTGCAGCAACCAGCGCCAATTTAACACAAAGAAAAATCGCCGAGAAGAAAATTGTCGAATACATGAAAGAGCTTGAAGACATGCACCGCACAAAAGATAAATTGATGTCTGTAATTGCACACGATCTGCGAAGCCCGTTCCACCCGATGCTCGGCATTACGGAAATAGTGATCGAAGATTTCGATACGCTTTCTCCCGAAGAAATAAAAATCAATTTGAAAGAGATACACGGTTTGTTGAGGAACCAATATCAATTGCTCGATAACTTGCTCGATTGGTCGCTTCTCCATAACGGCAAAATACATGTTTACCCGGCTAAATTGGATTTGTTCGAATGCACAAACGAGGTAATCAAATTATTTGAGCCGGGCGCCGAAATGAAAAATATTATTCTGTTAAACCTTCTGCCGCATGCTCTCGCTGTTGATACAGATAAACACATTTATTCGATGGTACTGAGAAATTTGATTTACAATGCAATAAAGTTTACGCCGCAGAACGGAACAGTGGAAATATCATCTCATCCAAAAGATAATTTTCTAATAATTAATGTAACCGACAGCGGCAAGGGAATACCAAAAGAGAACCTGGAAAAAATATTTAATACTGATGCTTCCTTTACCACGAAAGGAACTCATAACGAAAGAGGAACTGGACTTGGTTTACAATTGTGCATAGATCTGTTAAAAGTATTGGGCGGAGAACTTACTGCCGTAAGCGAGACCGGTAAAGGAAGCACATTTTCTTTCAGCCTTCCGTTACACTTAAACATTGAA
Source organism: Ignavibacteriales bacterium (assembly GCA_016177735.1). Taxonomy (GTDB): domain Bacteria; phylum Bacteroidota; class Ignavibacteria; order Ignavibacteriales; family Melioribacteraceae; genus DYJK01. The sequence continues at coordinate 276,460 of JACOUS010000014.1, forward strand.
AAAGGAAAAGCCCCTCAAAGGCCCTCATAGCCCTCGGGAGACGTTCTGCAGCCTGCCCTCTCAAAAAAATGGCTGTGGAACGCTCTCCCTTTTTTTTAATATTGAGCGGCGTTTTGCAAACGTCTCCCAAAATAAATGACAATGTTTCAAAACAAATACCGGATTGAATCAACACGATTAAAGGAATGGTATTATTCAAATCCGTGGTGGTATTACGTAACAATAAATACAAAGGATCATAAAAAATATTTTGGAAAGTCGAAAATGAGAAAATGATTTTGAATGAAGCCGGGAAAATTGTTGAAGATGAGTGGACAAAAACAAAATCATTACGCTCAAATGTTAATTTGGATTATTACGTAATTATGCCGAATCATTTGCACGGGATTATAATTATCAACGGTTCCGAAGTAGAGACACACCGAGTGCGTCTCCCGAACGAAGAAAGAATAAATGGCAGAGACGCGTTCGACGCGTCTCTACGAATTGTGAAAAATTGTTTAAGTGATATAATTAGAGGTTTTAAATCGGCTGCAACAAAACGAATAAAAAAATCAGGCAGAAATAATTTCGCTTGGCAATCTCGCTTTTACGACAGAATTATTCGCAATGAAAACGAATCGTATGCTATTCGAAATTACATAGAAGAAAATCCGTTGAAATGGGAAATCGATAAAGATGAAGGAGTTCACATTAACATATAAAAACAATAGAGACGTTCTCATTTACCCGTCCGTAGGCGGGGAACGTCTCTGCTAAAAATCAAATGTCATTTTGATGAATGCGTACGAGGAATATAGAGATGTTTCTTTGGTAAGATTTTTTTCGATGATGTATTTGTATGCAAAATCAAAAAATAATTCGCGCACCGGTTCCACCCGGAAGTACATTGTAAATATATTTTGATTAATTCTTTCGCCGTCGAGAAAATCTATATGTTCGGGATCGATGCCCATGCGGTAGGCAAACAACGGATCGCCGCCGGCGTTAAACACAACATTGCCGAATGCATCGTAAATATTTTCGCCGGAGCGAACGCGCTGAAATTCAAACTTGCCTCTCACCCACTCATTAAAATTGTACGAAAGAGATGCGAATATTTCATCTGCATTCGGACCGATGCGGTGCCCCAAAAGCTGACTGTGTGCAGTGTATGAATTTTTAGCATTCGTGTGCGAATAAACATACGGACGAATTTTTGTGTACTCGAGAACCAGCGATAAATCATTAACCGAAAACGGCGCGTACCAAAAAGCCCCGACTTGATATGCCGTTTTGTTCGAGAACAAATCCATTTCTTGCAAGTGACTTAAAATATTTTCATCCAAAAAGAAAGTTGCTTGCAGTTCGATGTTCCTTAAAAATCTCGATTGCAAATCGAGGAACAGCACACCGTTATCTCTATCTTGAAGCGACATCTCGATAAACTTGTAGAATGCGACCGGAGTTAAATAAGCAAGATCGATTCCGCGTCCCGAATAAATAATTGATTCGCCGAGACCGAGATCGAAAAAATCCTTAAAAGAAAATTTTACTTTGTTATATGCATACATCTTCGTGTAATTTTCTTCGCGGTCGGCATTAAACTCGCCCACCGTTGATGCTTGCAGCGAAGTAAAACTAACTATGCCGTAATTGAAATCGAATTTCAGGAAATCGAGCAGAGGATGATTACCCGATAGAACGAGTCTGTCGCCGTATCCGTAACCAAGTTTAATTTTTTCTCTTCCGAGTTGAACGGCGAAGCTCATTCCTTCAACCGGTTCAGTGTAAAATCTTAAATAGCCTTCGGTGAAATCGTAATTGGCAATGTTCTCGATATTCTCATAATACTTGAAATTGTAATTCAACCGCGGATCGAATGTTGGAGCTAAATCAATCGAGCCGCTGACTCCGCCCTTCTGCACTGTTAAATTGTAACCGAGTTTATTCAGCAAAGTACCGCGCGCACGAAATCCTATATCGTAAAGTTCTGAATTGTTAACGGCGGGTTTGTAACTCTGTCCGTAAATTGCACGTCCCAAAATTTCAACATAGAGATTTGCATTTTCATCACGGTACGAATAAAAATGTTTTATCTTGTTTGAAAAAAGATCGGAAAAGTCGTTCGAATAATTCTCATTATCGATTAATTGATAAGTGTTCGTGTTGTCTGCAAAATTTGTATTGAACTCATCCTGAAATTTTTGGAGAAGCTTTGCTTCTGTTGCGCTCAGTTCCATTTCTCTGCCGGAAATAACAGCGAGATGTTTTTGTATTTCTGCACGGGACATGCCGGGGTTATCATCATGAATCTGAAATACTATCCCCTTTACTTTCATCTCTTTCAAAAAAGTATAAACGTCGTGATCCACCGGAACATTTTCATGCTGGGCAAGTGAAGCAGAGGTAAGCAGTAAGAAGTAAGTAGTAAAAAGAAAAACAAAGAAAATTTTAGTGTTAAGTTTTATCATGATTCATCAATATCCTCGACCTTGAAGGTCATAGAAAATCTTCAAGGCTGACTAAAAAATAATTGCATGAAATTTGCCACTATATTTTTTAATTGCCACGACCTTTAGAGGTTGTGTGAAAAATTGCTTTGGATATCTTCATGTTAGTGGTACCAGCTCTTTACTATCGTGATTTTTGTGTTATCTAAAAAAAACAAAAATGTTTCCTCTCTTATGCAGTTTTCCATGCATAATTTTCTATCTTCTC
>JACOUS010000015.1 GCA_016177735.1 Ignavibacteriales bacterium
AAAGAGTTATGCCATTTTACTAATTATACTCTCAGAATCAACTGCTGATTTTTGAAGTCTCCAATTTTTCAATGAACTTTCTTTGCTTGCTTTTCAACTGCCTTTGGCTTCGTTCAACTATTACTTATACTGCCAAATATCTCCCGAAATAAATTCGGGACAAGCGTCTATCACTCCGGCAGTATGTGTGATAGATTCTATCAAAAAGTTCTTTTTCACTTTATATTCTAATTTTCTCGCCGGATATCACTCACACTATTAAAGAATGATATCCAGCGGACTCTTTACACCCATAACTGTTTTTAAAACATGAGTATAAATCATAGTTGTCCTTACCGATTTATGTCCAAGTAATTCTTGTACTGTTCTAATATCATGTCCGGAATCTAACAAATGTGTGGCAAATGAATGCCTAAAAGTATGCGGACTTCCGGGCTTTTCTATCCCAGCGTCTTTTACTGCTTGCTTTACTGCTTTTTGAATCACGCTCTCATGAATATGATACCGGTATTTAAGTTTATTTTCCTTATCATCAATAAAACCGTTTGCCGGAAAAACGTACTGCCATCCAAACTCTTTTCCCGCATTGGGATATTTCCTTTTTAATGCGTAAGGTAACACTGTTTCACCCAAACCATTTTTTAAATCTTTATCATGCAATCTTTTTACTTTACTTGAGTGTTCTTTTAAGTGCGGAATTAATTTTTGAGGTAAAACTGTAATTCTATCTTTTTCCCCTTTCCCATCTCTTACAATAATTTGGTTCATTTCAAAATCCAAGTCTTTTACTCTCAACTTCAAACATTCATTCAAACGCATACCTGAACCGTAAAGTAAACTAGCAATTATTTTAATTGTTCCGTCTAAGTTTTTAATTACATCAGATGCTTCTCCTCGTGAAAAAACAACCGGTAAATGTTTAATGCGCTTTGCATATTTAATCTCATTTATCCATCCTATTTCTTTCCTTAAAACATTTTTATATAAATAAAGAATACCTTGTAATGCTTGGTTTTGAGTTGAAGCCGAGACATGTCTTTCAACAGCCAAGTAATTCAAGAAATTTTTTATTTCTTCGCCGCTAAGTTTATCAGGATGGATTTTATTATTGTAGATTATGAATTGCTTAATCCATGAAGTGTAACTCTCTTCAGTTTTTGGAGAATAGTGATTTGTTCGGAGTGTAATTCTGACTTGATCTAATAGTTTTGGCTTCTGTGAATTTACCGGAGAAGAAATCATTAATGCCCTCATCAATTTTTCTTCTGTCGTGAATGCTGCTCACGGCATCCGTGAAAGTGCTTCAAAAATTTGAAATCAATTTAATTCAAGTTTGGTTTTTTGTCAATTATATTATTAAAGAAATTCTTCAAGGCTCTATCAAAAGTAAATTTTTTTTAAGAAAAGAATAGTCCGTAGATAAAATCTGATTTAAACTGATTTACGCTGATTTTTAGTTGAATTACTTTTGTTACAATCATTGCAATTTGCTTGTTAAACTCTCCTTGCTAATCAGAATTAATCCCGATATTTTTTGGACAACGATATCTCTAAAAATTACTATCCAGGAATATCATGAGCTTAAGTCAAATCGCAAGATCAATCAAAGCATCGCCCACCCTCGCATTAAATGAAAAAGCCGCAATCTTAAGAGACAAAGGGGATCCGGTAATTCATCTCGGAGGTGGAGAACCAAAAAGCAGAGCGCCGATGGATGCACTGCTTGCCGCAGTCAATTCGCTCAATACCGGAGAAATCCGTTATGCACCGGCAGACGGAACGCCCGAATTAAAAAAGTCCATCATCCGCTACACGGAAGAATATTATCACAGAAAAGTTAACCCGGAAAATGTAATCGCATCCGGCGGAGCTAAACAGGCAATCATGGTTGCACTGCAGGCAATTTTGAATCCGCAAGAGGAAGTAATTTTTCCGGCGCCCTATTGGGTCAGTTATCCCGATATGACAAAGTTGTGCGGCGCTATTCCGGTTCCGGTTCTTCCCGAAGACGGAACTTTCTATCCGCGCATGAAAGATATTGAACAGAGAGTTGGTCAATACACAAAAGCAATTATCATTAACAGTCCGAACAATCCGACCGGCGCTTATTACTCGCAAGAATTTATTGCAGAGATTGTTGATTACTGCGAACGGAAAAATATCTATTTAATAATGGATGATATTTACCACCGTTTGTTGTTTGATGGAAAGAAACCTTACAGCGCGTACGACTTCACGAAAAAATCTGTCGAAGAATCAAAACTTCTGATTGTAAACGGCGTATCGAAGCAGTATGCGATGACCGGATTCAGAATCGGCTGGGCAGTAGGAAATAAAAAATTGATTGAAGCGATGGCAAATATTCAAGGTCATCAAACATCAGGTCCGTCGGTACTTTTACAAAAAGCTGCTGCCGGCGCGCTCAATGGAATTCAATCGAGTGTTGAAAGTCTTCGCGTGACTCTCGAAAACAACCGCAACGTTCTTGTTGAACAATTGCGTTCGTTCGACGGAGTTAAAGTTCACGTACCCGATGGAACATTTTATTTGTTCGCGGATTTTTCTGCTTATGAAAAAGATTCGCAGAAACTTTCCAGCTATTTAATTGATAAAGTGATGGTGCTTACCGTTCCCGGAAAAGAATTTGGTTTGGACGGACATTTGAGAATAAGTTACTGCGGAACGATAAAAGATATTACCGAGGGAATCGAAAGAATAAAATGGGCACTCGATCCGAATGCACCGAACGAACTTTACATAGGCGACCGCAAATTAGTGAGGGACTGGTCATGAGCAAATATTTGGAATTCAGCACACCGGCAAGCAAACAAGCAATGGAACTCGCTTCGGACTTTCGCTTGAAGAATCAGGGCTTAACTTTTCTTGATAGAGTTTATTGGAATTTACCCGACGAAGCTTTGTACGAAGAAGCAATCTTCCGCAACGAAGCGAAACTTGTAAAAGGCGGTGCTCTTTTGGTAAACACCGGCAAACACACAGCGCGCGCGGCGGCTGATAAATTTGTTGTGCGCGAAGAATCAACCGAGAAAGATATTTGGTGGGGAACATACAATCGTCCGTACGCTCATTCAAAGTGGTCGCAGTTGATGGGACGTTTGCAAGCTTGGGCACAAGGCGAAGAATTTTTTGTTCAGGATGTTTACGCCGGCGGCGACCCCGATTACAGAATGCCGGTTCGTATCGTTGCGGAAAAAGCATGGCATTCTCTTTTTGCTCGCAACATGTTTATCACAACAGATAACAAAGACGAACTGAAAAATTTTATGCCGGAGTTTACGGTTATTGCCGTGCCCGGTTTTAAAGTTGATCCGATAACGGACGGAACGAGAAGCGAAACGGCAATCCTTCTCAACTTCGATCAAAGAACTGCTGTAATTGCAAATACACTTTACGCAGGCGAAATTAAAAAATCTGTTTTCACCGTTTTGAATTTTCTTCTCACTTATAAAGATGTTTTGCCGATGCACTGTTCTGCCAACGTTGGCAAAGACGGAGATGTTGCTTTGTTTTTCGGATTGAGCGGAACCGGCAAAACAACTCTTTCTGCAGACCCGAAAAGAAGATTAATCGGCGATGACGAACATGGATGGAGTTCGCAAGGCGTTTTCAATTTTGAAGGCGGGTGTTACGCAAAAGTAATCAGGCTTTCTGCAGAACACGAACCGCAGATTTATTCTACTACTCACCGCTACGGAACAATTTTGGAAAATGTTGTATTCGATCCGGTCTCGCGAAGAGTTGATCTCGATGACGATATAGTTACCGAAAACACGCGCGCATCGTACCCGATTGAATTTATTGATAATGTAATTGAAGAAGGATACGTGCGCACACACCCGAAGAATATTATTTTCTTAACGTGCGATGCATCGGGCGTTATGCCGCCGATTGCGCGGTTAACACCCGAACAATCTCAGTATCATTTTATAAGCGGATATACTTCAAAGATTGCCGGAACGGAAATCGGTTTGGGAATCGAGCCGCAGATAACTTTCTCAGCATGTTTCGGCGGACCGTTTATGGTTCGTCATCCGTTTGATTATTCCGAAATGCTGAAGCAAAGAATGCTGAAACACAACGCAAATGTTTGGCTTGTTAATACCGGATGGGTAGGCGGAAGATTCGGTGTTGGAAAAAGAATCAGCATCCGTCACACGAGAAATCTTTTAGATGCCGCACTCAATGGAAAATTGAACGAAGTGAAATACCGCAAAGACAAATTGTTCGGTTTCGAAGTGCCGATGAGCTGTCCCGATGTTCCCGAAGATGTTTTGTATCCCGAGAATTCATGGGGTAGTAAAGACGAGTACTGGAAAAAGTACGATGCACTTGCCGCACGCTTCATAGAAAATTTCAAATTGTTTGAGAACGGATCTTCGCAAGAAGTGATAAATGCCGGACCGAAACGATTATCAAAAGTGAAATAGTTTGTTGAGACGCGTTTCGGCGCGTCTCTTTTTTATTGCAATAATTTTTTTACTTCTTTTTCAAGAATAGGCAAATCTTTAATCACTATTCCCCACAAAATTTCAGCAGAAACAGAATCATAACCGTGGATAATTCTATTTCTTGTGTCAACAATTTTTCTTGTATCGCTGATGCTGATGGTTGACGTCAATTTTAATATTCGGCTGATTGCTTCGCCAATTATTTCGATATTTCTTTCAACGGCTCGTTTGGCTTTGATATCTTTTTTGAATTCATTGAAATCTTTGTTGAGAGGAAGGAAAGAATTTATCTCTTCGATAGCATTTTCAATATCTTTCAGCCATGTTCTAATTTGGTCTTCCATAAATCAAAACCTTAGAACTGTCAATGCTTTTTTTAAGATATGGATTTTTGATTGCGGTCGTTTCGAGCAAGTCAATTGTTCTTTTCAATAAACTTTCTAATTCGAATTTGAGATGGAAATATTTGTCGGTGTATTCGATCGGGTCATCAGCGTTTAACTCGACAATAAAATCGATATCGCTTTTTTCACTAAATCTTGAAGTGTTTACCGAGCCGAAAGAATAAAGAGTAACTACACCATACTTTTCGCAAAGGCTGCGGATTTTATCTTTATGTGTTGATAATAGTTGCATACTCCAAAATAATGAATTTCATCAGTCAAAGAAATAGACAGCGGATTTAACGGATGAAACGGATTCTCACTGAAATATCTGTGTAACCCGATTCATCCGCGTTCCATTAATATGCCGCACCTCATATTTTATATTTTTCTCTTCATATTTGTATATTGATTTTAGTTTTTAACGTATCAAAAATTTTTAAAAAGGAAAGGAGAAAATTCTTGTTATCAAAACGTGTAAATAAGATTGGCATTTCGCATACGATGAAGGTTGCCCAGGAAGCAAAGGAACTTCAGGCAAAAGGAGAAAATGTAATTGATTTGAGTGTAGGCGAGCCGGATTTCCCGACTCCGCAGAATATTAAAAATGCCGCAATAAGAGCTATCGAAAATAATTTTACAAAATATACATTGAATGCCGGTACAATCGAACTTAGAAAAGCGATTGCCGAAAAATTGAAAAAAGAAAACGGACTCGATTATTCTCCCAATGAAATTATTGTTTCAGCCGGCGCAAAACAGAGCATCTACAATGCAGTGCAAGCGCTGATTTATAACGATGATGAAGCAATAATTGCCGCACCGTATTGGGTTTCATATCCCGAAATTGTAACTCTCGCACACGGCAAACCGGTAATTGTTAATGCTTCGGAAGAAAACGGATTTAAATTAACAGCGCAGCAAATTTCTGAAGCAGTAACTCCCCAAACAAAACTGCTGATATTGTGCAACCCGTGCAATCCTACCGGCGCGGCATATTCCAAAAAAGAACTTGAAGAAATTGCAGAAGTAGTTGAAGAAAAGAAATTGTTTGTAATCAGTGATGAAATTTACGAGAAGCTTGTGTACGATGATTTCAAGTTTGTGAGTTTTGCTTCGTTGAGTGAAAAAATAAAATCGAGGACAATTGTTGTTAACGGTTTATCGAAAGCATATTCTATGACCGGCTGGCGGATCGGTTATGCCGCCGCTTCGCAAGAAATAATAAACGCGCTCAATAAAATTCAGAGTCACAGCACATCGAACGCAAGCAGTATTTCACAAGCCGCAGCCGTTGAAGCGCTCATTGGTCCGCAAGATTCTTTGGAAGTAATGCGAAAAGAATTTGAGCGGAGAAGAAATTTTTTGTACGATTCGATAACATCAATCGAAGGAATTAAATGCCATAAACCGGAAGGCGCATTTTACTTGTTCCCGAATGTCTCGGAGTATTTTAACAAATCCACTCATGTTTTTAAGATTACTAACTCTTTCGATCTTGCGATGTATCTTTTGTACGAAGAAAAAATTGCAACCGTTCCGGGCAGTGCATTCGGTGCGGAAGGTTATATCAGAATTTCTTACTCAACAAGCATGGAACAGCTCGAAGAGGGAGCGCGAAGATTAAAAGAGGCTTTTAAAAAAATGAGCGTGTAAAAATCCGGCTTGCGCTGTTAAACAGAAAAATATGACTGCAAAGTTTTATAGACTTTATCAACTTGCATCTGTTCGCCAGTCCATAATTCGTAGGAGCGTGCACCTTGTTCAACAAACATTTTTAAGCCGGTAACAATTTTAGCCCCTTGCGATTCGGCAAGTCTTAAAAGTTTTGTCTTCACCGGGTTGTAAACTACATCAAACACGATTTGATCTTTATGAAACGATTCGGGAATCGAAGACGCCGAATCGTCCACGTCCGGGTACATTCCCATTGAAGTAGTGTTGACAATCAATTTCGATTTTTGAAACAGTTCTACCAAATCCGGCGGAACGAGCGGATAGGATTTGATATGGGTGAAAAGCATTTTGGTCGAAAAATATTCTTTCAACGATTCTGCAATTTGTTCGGTTCTATTTACAATATTTATGTGTTCTACTTTAAAATTTCTGATCAAAGCATAAATCACCGAACGCGAAGCACCGCCGGCACCTATTACCGTAACCATACTGCCTTGTAATTCTTCTTTATACGGATTGAGCGATTCGATAATGCCGGTAACATCGGTGTTGTAGCCGCGCAATATTCCGTCCTCGTTTACAACAGTATTCACTGCACCGATAATGTTTGCTTCTTCCGAAGCATCTTTTAACAGCGGAAGAATTTTTTCTTTGAGAGGAAGCGTAACATTAAATCCTTTTATCCCAAGAGCAATCATTCCTTTGAGTGCATCTTTTAAAGAACTGACCGGTACATCAAAAGGAAGATAAATGTAATTCAATCCCGAAAGTTCAAACGAGATGTTGTGCATCAACGGTGAAAAGGAATGTTTGATAGGATGACCGATTATACCAACTATCTTTGTATTATGATTAAACTTGTTTTGAGTCTGCATAAATAGTTATGATTTATTATCGTCGAGTAATTTTATAAAAAGCTTTGAAGATTTTACTTCGGGATAGTCCCGTGTAAATTCGTTTTTGATATTCGGATCGAGTTCGAATGCTGATTTCAAACACTCGATTGCATCATGAGTCCGGCTCAGTAAAAAATTGATCTTTGCTTTCGAGTAAAAAGAACCGGCATGTTTCGGTTTTAAATTGATGCATTGATCAAATGCTTTTAATGAATCGAGCCACATTCCGGTTTCGTACAATGTTTCGGCAAGTTTATTCCATGCATTAAAATTAGCCGGATTAATTTCGGCGGCTTTTTTATAACTCTGTATCGATTCATTCAGTTTGCCGAGAGAATATTCGAGATCGGCTTTTGCATACCAGGCATCTTCCGGATTGCCGGTAATCGAAATTGCGGTGTTGAAATCTTTTAGAGCAAGCTGGAACTTTCCGATGGCATCGTAGCAGTACCCGCGTGCAAGATACGCTTCGTAATATTCGGCATCAAGCTTTAGAGCTTCGGTGTAACATTTAATTGCCTGTTGATAGGATCCAAGTTCCTCGTAAGTTTGTCCCATGTTGAAAAGCAAGGTCTCATCGTACGGATCGAGTTCGTAAGCTTTTTTGTATGCTCTGATTGAATCACGGAACTTGCCGTTCTTTGAATATGCGAAACCGATATTGAACCACGAGCTTGCAAAATCTTCTTTGAGTGCAATTGATAATTCAAAAGCGTTGATGGCTTTATCGTATTGTTCCATTCTCAAATGAACAATTCCTTTGTTGTACCAGCCGGTAAAACTATCGGGAATTATATCGAGATATTTTTCATATGCAGATAAAGCAGAGCCGAGTTGATCGATATTTTCGTAGCAATAACCAAGTTCGTACCAGGCTTCTGCATATTCGGTGTCAATCTTCACCGCGTTATTAAAATAATCGATGGCTTCCTGAAGTCTTTCTTTTTTCTCATAAAGAATTCCAAGACTGAAAAAAGTTTCTTCGTTGTTCGGATCGATTGCCAATGCTTTGTTTAGCGATTCGACTGCATCGTCAAACATGCCGAGATTGTCTTCGGCAATCGAGATGTTGATGAATGATTCAACATCGTTCGGATTGAGCGACAATGCTTTCTGAAAGCATTTGTAAGCTTCGTCAAACACGAAAGAATTGTTAAGGAAAATACCTTTGTACTGCCAAGCTTCGGCGTTGTAGGGTACAATTTCAAGAAGCGCGTCTGCCAGATATAAACCGTCTTCGATAAAATCGAATTCGAGACATAATTGAATTGTATCTTCGATAAAATCTATGTTGGCAAGAATTTGTCCGTTATCTATTAATTCTCTGCATGTATTTGTTTTTGATTTGGCTTCGTTCTCATCCATATATGAATCATAATCATCATTAAGATAATCTTCGGAAAAACTCATCTATACTCCGTATTAATTCTGTGGAAAATGTATTACTAAGGAAAGTGAAAATCAAGTTGAAATTATTTTTGAAAATTTGCTTCGAAAGAAAAAATTGTTTATGTCACTGCTGTCCCAAACTTTTTTAATATGAATTAAAAACTTGCAAAACAAGTCTTTAGCCAAATATTCTATTCTACCGGAAAAATTATATTGCTCAAAATTTTTCTTGCCCGCTTAGGCGGGCTTGCTGTAAGTAAATCCCCTTGACAATTTATCGGAATGCAGAAGCAAAGTTTGGGGCAGATATGGTCTATGAGAAAATTATTTTAAGATGCTTTCAATCTCCTTAGACGAAATTTCTTTTATCCCTTTTGAAATTCGGAAAGAATAAACCGTTAAATCTTCGTTGAATTTTTCTTTGTACTGATGTTTGATGTAATCAATGTAATTATCGGAATCACTTTTATTAACAAGATTGAAAATTCCGCGCTTCGGCGTGCAGCTAATCATTTTCGAACCGTACACACCTTTGTGGTCCATAGATTTTTCTACAATGAAATCACATTTGAAACAACTTAGCTCGTATTCATTGGAAAGACTTCTGTGAGATTCCGTCAAACATTTTCCAAATTCGTGCAATGAATTTTTTTTCAGATGTTTGATTGCATTTTCTGCCCTTGCACGTTCGCCAACATTGTAAAGCACTCTGTTGAAAATTCTACGCGGAAGCATGTGATAATGTTTAAGCAGAAAATCGGATTGTACGTCCCGCAGATTTTTTATTCCCCAAATATAAAGCCGAAGTCCTTTTACGCCGATTTCACATTCTTCTATTCTTTCGTTACATGTTGCTTGCGGATTAATAATTTTTTCCCCGGTATCGAGAATTATCAATTCAAAATTATTGTCTTTTGGGAGAATGGTTTTGTATTCGAGTGTCCGCAGATCGATAAAAAAAAGCCTGTTCTCTTTTTTGAATTTTGTTGTGTAAAGATGTGCAAGGTTCGAAATCTTTCCGGTAACTGCTAAATCATTTTTTCTTACAAGTGCAAGCAGTGCTTTGCCGTCAATATTTGTGTTGAATACTTTTTTGAGAGCCGATGCCATGCATACTTGCAAAGACGAGCTAAAACCCAAACCGATGCAATCGGGAATATTGTACGATACAACGCATTCAAATCCTTTGTTGATAATTTTTTCCGATTGAAAAAGTTTGGTTATGCTGACTACATATTTGAAGACAGTATTATATGAAGTATCGGTTCCATTACCATCCAAATTTATTTTAACACCGGAATTCAGATCCGCAATAATTATTTGGTTGTCATTCCGTTTGCGGATAATAATTACGGTAAATCTGTTGAGGGCAACAGAAATTAGAATACCTTCGTTGTAATGAGTATGATCGCCGAGAAGAATTAAGCTTGCCGGTGTAACTGCCGCTTGTATATTTTGGGTACTGCCAAATAATTCTTCGAACTTAGCTTTTGCAAAAATCAACTCATCGGAAACATAATCATCATCGTTATGCATTTCGTCACTGTGTGCTATAAGATAGAGCAAAGAATGTTTTTGTCTCATTTAAAATTACTGAATAAAATTTTTTTTTACAGAAAAAACTGATTAGGACAAAAAATCTTTATCTCCGGTTTCTTCAGCGTGTTTGTTGAATTTGATTTTGAATGTGAGATGTTTTTGAGAACGGAAATGTGAACTCTGTGTCTCAGTTATTCAGTAGTAAAAAATAAACCACTGAGACACAGAGATAGAAAATATTATTGCATATTGTGGTAAACCGATTGAACGTCGTCATCTTCTTCGATTGCTTCAATCAATTCGTTGACTTCTTTTTGTTGTTCTTCGTTTAATTCTTTGTAGTTGGTCGGGATGTATTGAAATTCTGTTGCGTTAATGTCGAGTCCTCGTTCTTCGAGAGCCTTCTGCATATTTCCGTATTCCTGAAAAGGAGTGTAGATGTAAATGAAATCATCATCAAAAGAAAAATCATCGAGACCGAAATCGATCAGCTCCAATTCCAAAGATTCAAGGTCGGCTGCTTTGGATTTATCTACTTTGAACAATGCTTTCTTCTCAAACATAAATGAGATTGAACCGGCATTGCCGAGCGTGCCTTCAAATTTTCTAAAAAGATGGCGCACGTTTGCAACAGTTCTTGTCGGGTTGTCTGTTGCGCATTCAACCATCATTGCAATTCCGTGCGGAGCGTAACCCTCGTAAACAATTTCCTGATAACCGGCAGTATCTTTTGATGAAGCTCGCTTTATCGCCGCTTCAACTTTGTCTTTAGGCATGTTAACACTTTTAGCGTTCTGTACGGCGATGCGCAGTTTTGAATTTGCTTTCGGATCCGAACCGCCGGCTTTTACGGCTATTTCAATTTCTTTTCTTATTCTGTTGAAAGCTTTTGACATTCGCGCAAAACGCGCAAACATTTTATGTTTTCTGGTTTCAAATATGCGTCCCATTAATTTTCACCTTCTAATTTTTCTTTCATGAAAAAAAATTATTTACGAGAGCAAATTTACGTAATTGAATTGTTACGGAGCTACAAAATCAGCGTATAATTTTTGGAATTCGTTTTGCAGTTTTATCGTAACAGCGCCCGGTTTCCCGGTGTTTGCAATGCTGCCGTTTATTTCCATCACCGGCGTAATCTCGCCGAGTGTGCTTGTAATAAATATTTCATCGAATGTTTTCATCTCATCGATATTAACCGGTCTTTCACACGATTCCATTCCGGTTTGTTTGCAGATGGCTAAAATTGCTTTGCGTGTAATTCCGGCAAGTATAAAATTATTTAACGGCGGTGTGATGATTGTATTATCTTTAACGAAAAAAATGTTAGAGTGTGTGCCTTCCGTAATGATTCCGTTCCGGTGCCAAATGATTTCCGCTAAATTATTTCTTACTGCTTTTTTATTGGATAAAATATTTGGGATAAGCGAAGTTGATTTTATATCACAGCGGGTCCATCTTATATCTTCATCGAGCCCAACTTTAACGCCGTTTTTCATTTCATCTATTTTTGCCGGAAAATTTTCTACATAAATAAAAAATGTCGGGCTCGCTTCTTCTATAAAAGCATGCCTTCTCGGAAACTGATAACCGCGGCTTATCTGCAAGTATGCAATTGATAATTTATCAGTAAGATTATTTACGCGAATCAATTCGTTCAAAATTTGTTCGATGCTCGAAAGATCCGGTGCCGGTATCTCAAGTTCTTTTAAACTATTTCGCAATCTGGCGAGATGGTCTTCGAGAAGGAAAAATTTTTTAGGATAGTATCTGATTACTTCATAAACTCCGTCGCCGAACAAAAATCCGCGGTCGAAAGGAGAGAGTACTGCGTTTTCTATTTCCGTAATTTTTCCGTTAAAGAATACGTGCATGTTTAATTCGTATTTATTGTGAGGGTAACAAGTTGAATTATTGTTCAAAGCTGACTGTGAAAAATAAGAAAGGTTTTTGTAAAAGCGAGCAGTGGAAAAATGTTTACTGTATAAAATTTTTAGCCGTGACAAACAAAAAATCCCGCAAATAATTTCAACGGGATTTTTTTATGGAGCTGGCGATGGGACTCGAACCCGCGACCTGCTGATTACAAGTCAGCTGCTCTACCAACTGAGCTACGCCAGCATTTATTTCCAATTTTTTTAAGAACCGTCGATTTGCTGATTATCCCGACAAGCCGGGACTGCTCTACTCCGTTAAAGCCGGACAAGCAACCGAGCAGAGTTTATCCCGCGAAGCGGGACCAGCATTCATCTTTCAAATTTTGCGGCACAAATCTAACAATAAATAATATTACTGCGCAACCTTTTGTCCGCATTTCATATCATTTCGCAAATTCTCTATATTTCTTCTAAAAATCGGCACGCAAATGTTGACAAGAAACGAGCTTAAGTATTATTCCTCATTACTTCAGAAAAAACACCGCGCTGAAGAGAAAAAATTTTTAGTGGAAGGAGACAAACTAATTCAAGAAGCTGTTGGCTCCGGCTTGAAATGTGAATCTATTATTTCTTCGCATCTCTTTTATGAAAAGAGTAAACATGAAGTTGACCAATTTGAAAAAAGAGCAGAGCGTGTAGAAATAGTGAAGCAGATCGATTTTGAAAAATTGTGCGATACAAAAACTCCGCAAGGAATTGTAGGCGTGTTTGCTTTTCCGGGGCAGAGCAAACAAATTAATCGGAACGAAAAAGTAATTACCGCGCTGGAAAATGTTTCCGATCCCGGCAACATGGGAACAATATTAAGAAACTGCGATTGGTTTGGCATTGCCGATGTTTTAATAAGTGAAGATTGTGCGGAGATATTTAATCCAAAAGTGATAAGATCTTCCGCCGGTTCTGTCTTTCACTTGAACATAATTGAACCGGAAAATTTTTATGCAGCATTACAAAATTTGAAAAGGGACGGTTATAAAATTTTATGTGCGGATTTGAACGGCGAAGATATTTACGAACTGAAAAAAAACAGCAAAACGATTTTGGTTTTGGCAAACGAGGCGAACGGACCTTCTCCAAAAATTTTAGAATTATCCGATAAAATTGTTACGATACCGCGGAAAGGAAAAGCCGAATCGCTCAATGTTGCAAGCGCTTCGGCTGTTTTGTTTTCGGAATTAACGAGAGACTAATTTCCTTTTGTAGAAGATGTAATCTGTTTGCACCGGCTCTAAAGAATTTTGCCTTAGCAGCGAGTTAATTTGTGCACGGTGATATGTCGAATGATTTATCAAGTGTGTGATGATATCTTTCAACTTAGAAACTGCTTCGATCCCTTTTGTGTTGTGGTACTCATATTCTTTCTCAAGATCATTTTCTGCCGGATTATTTAATAGAGCAAGCCAATCATTTGTGCTTTTGTTTGAGCGCTGTTGAAGTACTTCAAGCGACAGTGATTTCCAGAAAACATTATCGTAACTGCCTCTCACTCTTCCGAGCCATGTTTCTTGACTTAAAATAATGTGGCTCAATAATTCCGAAATTTTTTCCGGCGGACTTTGAATTGCAGCTAATGCCGAAAATATTTTTTCGTTAGCCCAATCATTGTATTGAAATAAATTTATGAAATGGTTTTGCATTATACTCTCGCTTATTATTTTATATTATTTCAGTAATATCATTTTGCGTACCGCTGAATAATTACCTGTAGTTAATTTGTAAAAATAAATTCCGCTTGACAATTCTGCATTCCCGCCTTGGCGGGCAAGCTGCGTTCCGAATTCTACGTTATACTGTCCAGCTTGCTGATATTCATTGACAAGTGTTGCAACTTCTCTGCCGAGAATATCATAAACTTTCAGAGTTGTGTAACCTGATAGTGGCAAAGTGAAACTAATTGTCGTTGTTGGATTAAACGGATTCGGATAATTCTGTGAAAGTGAAAATTCGGTCGGTAGATTTTCTTCATCTTCGATGTCTGAAATAATTTCTTTTCCGTTTTCCGGGGTTGGTAATTTCACTGTTGTATAAATTCTGAATTCACCGGGCTGTAAATTAATTTGATCGCCGGCATTTACGACATTCAAACTATCGCCCGTGAAGTAATCGTACCACATGCCCGTATTTTGGAAAGACGGATTCATACTTCCGGCTGTTACACCAAAATTCCCGATGATGTTCACATTCATTGAGCTGTGATTAATGCTGATCCGTTTGAAAGTAGAAGCTACATTCATGGAGAAATCAGAGCTTGAAAAAGCTTCATAGTTTGTTTTTAATTTTATGAGCTCCGAATAAACTTTGAATAATTTTTGTCTTTCCGATTGCGGAGAGTTTGTGTAGTAATCCCAGCGGATCGGTTTTTCGCCTACACGCCCGTTGTAATCAATCGAATAATCGTAGCCAAGTTCTCCGAACTGCCAGATCATTTTTGGTCCGGGCACGGTTATAAAAAATGCGGCGGCAAGTTTTATTCTGCTTAATGCGTAGTTAGTTTTTCTGATGTCGTACTCACCGCTTGAATTTCCGTATTTCAGATTTTTGTACATCAATCTTTCCTCATCGTGGCTTTCCATGTACCCGACAAGATGCGGCTTCGTCCATGTTCTATTTTTATAAGATATATTGCTGAAGTTTGATGTGCTGACCCATCCCATCGCTGCTTCGTTGTAATTGTAATTCAAGTTTCCCCAAAGCATCGCACCGTAATCGGAAAGAATTTTTTCTTCGTAATTATCGGCAAAGTGTTCGAGAATTACATACGCGGTTGAATCGACTTCCCAAATTTTATCAGCCATTCTTTTTAAGATTGTAATCCGCGATGCATCGTACGCACTGCCGTCACCGGATTTGTTCGTAAATCCTTTTGTGAAATCAAAACGGAAGCCGTCAAATTTAAATTCTGTTAACCAGTAAGAAGTAACGCGGTCAACAAAATATTTAGTTGCACTGCTTTCATGATTGAAATCGTTTCCCCACGAAAAAACCGGGTTTGGTGAAACTTGATTGAACCACGGATTACCAGCCGAAGGTCTGTTGTTTGTTTCGTCCCAGTACATTCGCACCATTGGATTCGAACCGTATGCATGATTCAAAACTATATCCATTATTACTGCGATTCCGTTTTCATGGCAAGCATCAATGAATGCTTTTAACGAATCGCGGTGACCGTAATATTTATCAACGGCAAAGTACATCATTGGATTGTAACCCCAGCTGCTGTTACCTTCGAACTCGCTTGCCGGCATTAATTCAATTGCATTGATACCGAGTTTCTTGAAATAACTTAATGTGTCTTTGAGTGTTTTGAAATTATGAGTGGAAATAAAATCTCTCACAAGCAATTCATAGATAACAAGTTTTTCTTTTGACGGTTTTTGAAAATTATTTACATGCCATTGGTAAGTGGGGAGCAAATTTTCAAAATATGTAACTATGTTTTCTGTTTTACCGGTTGGATAGGAGGGTAAACCCGGATATGTTGAAGAAGTTATGTAGCCGTCATTCCACGGGTCAAGTATTGTTTCTGAGTAAGGATCTGGGATTCTAATTTTGCCGTCAACAAGGTATTGGTATTTATAACTGTATCCCATAGGATCGGTGTGTGTTATGGGCGGTTGAATCCAAAAGATTACACTATCGGGAGTAATTTCATATCGATTCATAAAATAATTTGTATCGACTTTCCAATCGTTAATATCATTGAGCATGTAAACAAATTCTTTCTTCGGTGCGTAAAGAGCAAATATATCCGAATCTTTGTTGATTCCGATTTTTGCACCTTGTGGCAGCGGCAAATTTTTTACTGCCGGGTTTTTCATAATTACAAATGTTGTGGAATCAATTCCGCTCGATTCGCCGTCTGCAATAATTTTTACATCATGTCTTCCGGTTGAATATTCATCGGCAATGAATTTGTAAGTTATTGAATCGTTATTGACTTGTTCTTTCTTTTCGTTATCAACATAAAGATAAATCCAGTTTGTTTTTCCTCCGACAGTTACAGACGAAACAGAAATATTTAATGTATCACCGCTATTAGCAAATACGGGCGAACGCATCGGATCATCGAACTTAACTTCAACATCCGGTTCGTTAATTACAATATTAATTCCATGTTCATAAAGTTGAATAAAAATATCTTCTGTTTGTTTTGAGCCGTCCGAACTGCGTAGAACAAAACTGAGTTCCGTGATTTTCTCGCTTGATGATGCGCCGTAATAAGTTCTCGGATTATCGATAACAAGTTGATAAATATTTGTTCCGGTTCGTGTCAATTTTGGCTGTGCAGAATTATTTCCCCAGCTTCCAATTACGTGCTGCCATCTGCCGGCTGCGGTAGTAACTCCGGTGTGTGCATAAACATCGCCCGTGTATCCGGCAATTTTATTCGCATGTGTCGCATATGTTACGTCAAATGTTAAAACGATGTTGTCGGTTTCTATCGGGTACGTTGGAGCAGTTGTAACAACAGTCTGCGCAAATGAAAACGAAGAAATAAAAAACAGAATAAGAATAGTTTTGAAATTCATTGTGCTCTCTCTTGTGTAAATGTGGGAACAAAATATAAATGTTGGGTTAGTTAATCAAGGAATTCCCACGCGACACCAAAACGCATTCCGCGTGGTTGTTTCGGGTAATACGGAACGATGAAATATTTTGTATCGAGCAGATTTTCGAAAACAAAATAAACAATCGCTCTATCTTGAATTTTACCGGAAAGGAAAAAATCTATTTGGAATTCAGGCGAGTAATTATCGAACGAATTGATGATTGTGCCCGTGTAATAATTCTCAACTATGTACGGCGTTGATATACTTTTCTGGGAATCGAAATAAATTTGATTGCGCGAACCAACTGTAGAATAATTGATGCCGGTCTTTAATTTCAGATTATCGTTGAACAAAGTATCGATGTAATATATTCCACCGCTTGAAGTGAATTCCGGCAATGCCAATTTTTTTCTGCAGCTCTCATTAAAATAATAATTTGTGCTGGTGCTGAATAGAAATTTCCAAAATCGTAAATCAAGTTTCAGGTTTATTCCATGAAGTGTGTTGTCGCTTTTTTTGAAATAGACTGCTTGGTCACTTAACAAAGTGTCTTGATTAACTATCGCGGCAATTAATTTATCTTTTTCAAAAAGATAGAAATAACCGGCAGATAAGCTGATGAAATCCGATGTGTAAGAAGTTTTTAATTCGAAAGCGTTGTTAGTTTGTTTTCCGTTTGTCTGCCCGTCTGTTGAAATATCATCTGCAATTGTTGCCGTTGGAATATATTCGTAATGACTATTTGGCTTTTCAAAACTTGAGAAACCGGAATATAATTTTATGTTGTCGGTTAAAATTATTTGTCCGTCAACGCCGAGCCCGAAATTATCTTCGCCGTCATAATTCAAGTATTTGCCGAAAAGAGAAGCCGAAATGAAATTAGATTTCGGAAATAACGATAACTTGCCAGCCGATGAAAAAAATGAAATATCACTTTTTCTTAAATGAGCATACGATCTCAGCTTTTGATTTTCAAAAGTGCTGATGATCGAGAAATCTAAAAAGTTATTCGTGAAAGTGTAACTAAATCTTGTTCCGTAGGTTTCATATCGGTTGTTGTTAACAATTTTAGCAGCATTAATTTGTGAGCTCAATTCATATTCGTTTTGTCTGTATTCGGTTAAATTCGCTTGTGAGTAGAACGACAAATCAAACAAATTCTCTTCATCGATTCTTGCCAATCCCCTCAACAAGAAATTGTGTGTCCGGGTTTTTTGATAGCGGGTGGAAAAACTGATCGGTGCGCTGATATTGTTATATAACTCTTCCTCAAATTGATCAGCCGCAATAGCATCTGCATCAACCCCGCCAAACAATTCTTGATAACTTTGCGAATAATTATAGCTTGCCGAAAGAGTTAATGTGTTTGATATGAGATATCTAAAACGTGCTGTGCCAATCCACGCGCTGTAGCCGGTATTCAAATATCTTGGTTCGGTACCTTGATTCGTGATTTCAAAAAATGTACTTAACCTCTCGCCGAAATTGGAACTGAAAATTCCGTCAACAAATCCTTCATCGTTCGGCGCTTGGTAAAATTTTATTCGTGAATATGGTCGTGCTGTATAAAAATCTCTGCTGATGAAATTGACATTTGCCGGATTGCTCATGCCGTATAAAAATCCGCGTGCAAGCGGAATAATTTCTATCGAATCGATTCCTTCCGATTGAAAAAGATTTACGTCGAATGAATTTTGAAGCCGGTTGTTGATTTCGATTCCATCATTCAAAAAAGATAAGTTGTTGAATCCTTGACCGTAAATTAAAATTTCGTTTGGCTGTCCGATTGTCCCGAGATCGCGCGAAAATCCGAAGGGAATATTTGTGAAAAAATTTCCGGTGTAACGATAATCGGTAACATCTAAATTTTTCTTTCGAAGAATTTCTCCGCTTTCAGAATTTTCCAGAAGAGGAGTAACAGAAACAACTTCAATTTTTTTCCTAACGACTTTTGTTGTGTCTTGAAGTTTAACTTTGGAAGTATCTTTTTCAGCCAAAATATTTTTTTTAGTTGTATCGCTAAGAAAACTTTGAAATGAATTATGATCTGCCGGAATTTTAGCTTCAGCAGAAAAAGAGTGGATGACAAAAAATAGTATGAGAAATAAAATTTTCAAGTAGTCGAAAAAAATTTTTTGCAAAGATAGAATTAATTCGTCATTCATAAAAGAGAAAGGGTAGTCACCTTGTCGAGACCCGTATAAATATTGCCTGATGTTGCTGCCGGGATATTAATCAATGAGTGGATAAAAAAGACAAAAACTGTTTGTTTTATAATAAAAAAGTGCTAAATTTCGTTTGAATTTACATTCAACAAATAAAGGGGTAAAACAATGGCAATGACTAAAAGCCAAGTTCTTGACTATATGGCAAAGAAAATCGGAGTTACCAAAAAACAAGCCGGTGTTTTTATATCCGAGCTCGTAAAACTTTCTTACAAAGAAGCTAAGAAATCTTTTGTTATCCCTGGTTTGGGAAAGTTAGTTCTTGTTGATAGAAAAGCAAGACAAGGTAGAAATCCGAAAACCGGAGAGACAATTACAATTCCGGCAAAGAAAGTTGTGAAATTCAGAGTTGCAAAAGCGGCAAAAGATGCAATCTTAGTTTATAAAGCTTAACATATAACCCCCGGAAAATTTTCGGGGGTTTTCTATTTCCTTCCCACTTTTTTGATTCTTAGTTTGTCCGTTAAATCGTTGTATAAATATTGGGGAATGTTTTGTAAAATTTTTGTAAGAAGTTTTTGAAAATTTCCCACGTGCGAATAAAATCCAATCGTAATATTTTGCCTGCCGTCGTGAATGTAAATCGGTCTTGTAGGATAGCCGCTGAAAATTCCTCCCCTGATTTGATCAATATCTTCCATGTTAATCGTAAATTCTTTTTTGCTGAAGAAAAAATCTTTGCAAATTATTTTCTCGTTGTCGGCTTTAACAAAAAAAGGAAAAAGACGATATGTTTTTAAGAAGTAGCGGTTAATAATAAAAATAATTGCGGCGTTGATAATTGCGGACAATCCGAAATACCATTTCTGAAACATCATGTAAATCGATGAAGCAAGATGTATCGCTAAAAGCAATGTTGATATAATGTTTCCGTAGCGGTAAACGATTCTTGCCCAGAATGAATATTTGAAATTTTCCATTTGCGTCTTCCGGTTATGTATGACAATAGTAAATCTAATATTAATTCTATAAAGTTGATTGAAGCAATAAATTTTGGGAACGGATTTTTAAGAATTGCGATTTGAATCATAGATGATTTTGTTTGATGTCATTTGGTGAGGATCATTTTTTTAGAAAGAGAAAACACCCCGATAATTAATTGATAAAAATAGATTCCACTTTGTAGGGTGAAACGCCGATTCGCCCCTACATCAAATTTCACAGAGTATTCTCCCGGCGGCTGGTATTTGTTCACAAGTGTTGCGATTTCTCTGCCGAGGATATCATACACTTTTAAGGTAATATGTTGTAGTGACGGGATATATCCCATCTCTACGTTGGGAATAACATATTCAATAGTTGTTGATGGATTGAACGGGTTTGGATAATTCTGTTTCAGATCAAAAATTTTTGGCAATGTTAAACTGCCTACACGAGTTGGTGTGCCTCTAAATTTATAAAGCTTGCCGGTTGAATAATCTGCGAAATACAATTCATTGTTTTGATCAATCCCGAAAGTAGATATTTGATGCGATGAAGAGATGACTAAACTATTCTGTACTTTTGAACCGTCGTATTCGAGTGCCCAAATATTTCCGCTGCCGAAATCACCATAAACATATTTCCCGTAAATTTCTTTTGCACTTTTACCGCGGTACACAAACCCGCCGGTTATTGAAAAACCACCTTCGGAGTTATGTCCGTATTCCCAAATCGGTAAAGTTAAATTTGTTGTGTTGCATCCGGCTGGGGGATTGTAACAATGATTTCCCTCCATGATTCTCCATCCGTAGTTTTTTCCTTTTTCGATGATATCAATTTCCTCCCATTCGTTTTGCCCGACATCTGCCGCCCAAATTCTGTTTGTTGGTAAATCGAAACTGAAGCGCCAAACGTTTCGTAATCCCCATGCAAAAATTTCTTCTTTTAATTCGTTTGTGTTTCCTTTGAAGGGATTGTCATTCGGTATTGCATAATTTTTTCCGGCAGAAGTATTGTTGACATCGATACGTAAAATTTTGCCGAGCAATGATTTCAAATTTTGCGCATTGTTTTGAGGATCACCGCCGGAGCCGCCGTCTCCAAATGAAATGTAGAGATAACCGTCCGGTCCAAATAATATTTGTCCGCCGTTATGATTTGTGTACGGCTGATCAACTTCCAAAATAATCAGTTCGCTGCTGCTGTCTGTTTTATCAGGATCATTCGAAGAAACTTTGAACCGTGATACGATTGTTCTTCGCGGATTATCGGTTGTATAGTTCACATAAAAATATCCGTTGTTTTTATAATCGGAATGAAAGGCGAGACCGAGCAAACCTTGTTCGCCTCCGAAGAGGACTTTGTTTTTTATATCGAGAAAAATTTTTTTTGATGAAGTGTTTGGATCATTATTAAAAACATAGATTGTTCCCGGTTGTGAAAGAACAAACAATCTGTTGGTTCCATCCGGCGGATGTTGAATATCTGTGGGTTGCTCGAATGATAAGTTTGGAAACGCCGGCTGAATACTGACGAGTTGAGCTTGTGTTGATTTGCACCCTATTAGTATTGGAATTGATACGATGACTTTTAAAATGAATTTTTTCATACATCTTACCGTTTTATGTTGTAACAAAAAAATATTTGAATGAGCCGGAGAATATTAACTAAGCAAACAAAATTTTTTTGAAATCGTTCTATTTTTAAATGGGGAATAATTTTCCCGGGAACTTCCATTTCGGAGAGATGTTTGAGACTGTAACCCCCGGTAATTTTTGCTAACCGTCAAACAAAAAAGGAGAACACAATGAAATCGTTAAATAAATCGCTGCTTGTTTCATTAATGAGTATAATATTCATAGTAGCCCTCTTTGCCGGCAATTCACCGGACAATTCGCGGGTAGAAAATTTTAAGCTGAAGGACTACAACGGGAAAGAACATCAGCTCACCGATTTCAAAAATTCCAAAGCAATCGTAATAATGTTCATTGCAACTCAATGCCCGGTTTCCAACGCATATAACGAAAGGATGGCGCAGATTCACAAAGATTTTAAAAACAAAGGAATCTTCTTTATTGGAATCAATTCCAACAAACAAGAGGATGTTGGTGAAATTAAAGAACATGCCGAAGAGAACGATTTTGGTTTTATAATTTTGAAGGACGAAAAAAATATTGTTGCCGATAAATTCAATGCAAGTGTCACGCCGGAAGTGTATGTTTTAAACCAAAATTTGGAAGTACTTTATCACGGAAGAATTGATGATTCGAGAGATGTGGGAAAAGTAAAGAACCATGATTTGAGAAACGTACTCGATGAAATTTTATCCGGCAAAAAAATTACAACGACACAAACAAAAGCATTTGGCTGCACAATTAAACGGGTTGGATAATGAAAAAAAATGTATCACTCTCATTCATGGTTTTATTTTTATTGCTGATTAATCTAACGGCTGCTGAACCAAAACAAAACGATAAAATCTCTGTTGAAAAAATTGACAAAGCAAAACTTTCCAAACTGATAAAGGAGCGGAAAGGAAAACCGTTGTTCCTAAATTTGTGGGCAACTTGGTGTGTTCCGTGCCGCGAAGAATTTCCTTCGATTGTTAAACTTACCACCGAATACAAAGATGTAGATTTTATTGGAATCAGTGTTGATTTCCCCGAAGAAGTCGAATCTAAAATTATTCCGTTCCTGAAATCGAACGAAGCCAATTTTGTTTCGTACGTTAACGGCTTTGAAGGCGATGAAGAGCTGATCAATCTGCTCGATAAAAATTGGAACGGTGCACTACCGGCAACTTTTATATTCGATAAGAATGGAAAGAAAATTTCTTTCCTCGAAGGAAAAAAATCTTATGAAGAGTTTAAGAAGGAAATTCTAAAGGTAAAAGAGAAATAAATTTGTAGAGACGGCTCCGCAGAGCCGTCTCGCTGTCCACTTAATTTTTCTTCATAACAATCCAACGTAAATGCCAAGGTGTTTATTTGCTGTACTTATTCTGTTATATTTATCGGTAGTATTAAAAAGGATAAATAAATTGAAAACTTTCACAGCCTACGTGGAATGGGATCCCGAAACAAAATTGTATGTTGGTATAATTCCAGCAATTCCCGGCGCACATACGCAAGGAGCTACGCTCGATGAATTGAATGCAAATCTTAAAGAAGTCCTTTCAATGTGTATTGAAGAATACGGAGAAGCGGTAGAAAATCTGCCGCAATTTGTTGGACTTCAGCAAATCGAGATTGCGGTGTGACTAAACTCCGCTTGGTAAATTTCAAAGAGTTGAACACTGTTTTGCGCACAATCGGTTTTTCTGTAGTTAGGCAAAAGGAAGTCACGTTTTTTATAGGCATGCTGATGGAAGAACAACTACTGTTC
This sequence comes from Ignavibacteriales bacterium, assembly GCA_016177735.1. Classification (GTDB taxonomy): domain Bacteria; phylum Bacteroidota; class Ignavibacteria; order Ignavibacteriales; family Melioribacteraceae; genus DYJK01. The sequence goes on from JACOUS010000015.1 coordinate 23,371, forward strand.
CCAATCATCCCAACCGAGATTTAGCTCGCCCGCTTATTCGTTAAATACTCAGAGAAATAAAAATTTCCGTCGATGAATTCAGCGAGCTGCTGAATAAATAGTGACAAAGTTTTTCAATGACATCACATCATCACCGCACATTATAAAAACTTTTGCTATTTTGGACATTAAAACAATGTACTTTTTCTTTTCAGATGAAAATACCCCGATTAAAACTTGGACGAAGATTAACCTCAGGCGATTATATTTATAATTTTTTCGCCACTATTACCGGGTTGACAATTTTTAACATACAATTTTTTAAGCAAGCTTTTGTTCCTCCGTATGAAATTGGTGAAATAAAAAAACATATGGATGAACTCGGTGTTAAAACTTTTGGTATTGTCAGCGTAACCGGATTTATAATAGGCTTGGTACTTGCAATGCAAAGCCAGCCGGTACTTGCTCGTTTCGGCGCTTCGGATTTTTTGCCCGGCATGGTTGCTCTTTCTGTTGTCCGCGAATTAGGTCCCGTTATTACTGCTCTTATTTTTGCCGGTCGTGTAAGTTCTGGCATCGGCGCTGAGCTTGGCTCGATGCGTGTAACCGAACAAATTGATGCGATGGAAGTTTCTGCAGTTAATCCTTTCAAGTACCTTGTTGTTACGCGTGTAATTGCAACTACAATGATACTGCCCGTTCTTTCTGTTTATGTTATTATAATAGCTATTCTCGGTGGTTATCTTGCAGTTATTATTACCGAGAGTATGAACTTTACTTATTATGTTGATGCCGTACTTCGTTCAATCGAGTTCGGAGATTTTATCCCCGGCGTTGCAAAAACTTTTGTGTTTGGTTATCTCGTTGGTATTGTTGGAAGCTACAAGGGCTTTACTGCAGAAGGCGGAACCGAAGGTGTGGGACGCGCTTCAACAACTTCCGTTGTTCTCTCTTCTTTACTGATTTTAATTTTTGATATGATTTTGGTAAAACTTTCATTATGGTTATGGCCGACTCTCGAGTAGTTGAAATAAAAAATCTAACTAAAAGCTTCGAGCATTTGACCGTTCTCGAAGACATATCTCTTCATGTGCAAAGAGCAGAAAATCTTATTGTGTTCGGAAGAAGCGGCGAGGGGAAAAGCGTTCTTCTAAAATGTATCATCGGATTGATGGCGCCCGATGCCGGCAAAATTTTCATTAACGGTAATGATATCGGCAAGCTTTCGATAAAAGAATTGAATCTCGTTAGAAAAAATATCGGGTTCTTATTTCAAGGTGCTGCCCTGTACGATTCAATGACAGTGCGAGAAAATCTTGCCTTTCCGTTGAAACGTCATTTCCCGGAGATGAATGAAAAACAGATCGATGATAAAGTTAAATACACTTTGGAACTCGTTTCACTTGAAGAGGCAATCGATAAAATGCCGTCCGAACTTTCCGGCGGAATGAAAAAAAGAATCGGGCTTGCACGATCAATAATTACAGATCCCGAATTGATGCTTTACGATGAACCGACAACCGGGCTCGATCCGATCACTACAAAAGAAATCAGCGAGTTGATTTTGAATCTCCAGAAAAAATTGAACATGACTTCAATCGTTGTTACACACGATTTAATTTGTGCCGAGATTATTGCCGATAGAGCAATTTTTCTGAAAGGTGCTAAGATTGCTTTTGAAGGAGAGATTAAACAATTAACGGTATCAAACGATCCGTTCCTTAGAAATTTTTTCAGTCATGAGTTAATAAAAGTTTAAGAGGGAAAACAATGTTAAAACAATTTGAAGGTGCAAGGCTTGGTATCTTCATTTTTATCGGAACAATTCTTTTAGTGCTTTCAATTTTTCTTATAGGTAATAAAGAAAAACTTTTTGTGAGCACATTGGAAATCAAAACATATTTTAACCAGATAGAGGGACTGAAATCCGGCGCGCCGGTTAGATTAAGCGGTTACGATATTGGAAGCGTAAGCGAAATAAAACTTGTTGACGGCAAAACCGGAAACGTTGAAGTGAAAATGAGAATCGAAACAAACCTAATTCACTTTATCCGCTTGGATAGTTTTGCATCAATTGAAACGGAAGGGCTCGTTGGTAAAAAAATTGTTTCAGTTACTCCCGGTTCTGCTGATCATGAAGTAATTAGGGACGGCGGCATTTTAAAATCCAAAAACCCGGTTAACATTGCTGCAATAATCGAACAGACGGAATCTACAATGTCTTATCTGAAAAATCTTATTAAAGATCTTTCCGAAATAATTACGAAGACAAACCAAGGCGAAGGTACAATAGGCAAACTTGTTAACGATGAGAAACTCTATTACTCTGCCGTGCAAATAACTCAAACCGCAGATAAAAGTTTGAAAGAAATGACCGGCAGATTAACTGAAATTTCCGATATTCTCGTTGATCTCGGAAAAAATGTTAAAGGTATAATTAACAATGTTGATGATGCGACCGCAGATGTGAAGAATCTGATTTCAAATATTGAAAAAGGAGACGGCATTGCCGGCGCAATTCTTACAGATAAAAAACTCGGCGATTCGTTAAAAACCATGATTACCAACTTCACCAAAACTTCCGATGACATGCGCAGTGCAACTTCGAGTCTGGCGGAAAATATGGAAGCACTCAAACACAACTGGCTCTTCAAAGGATATTTTGAAGAACGCGGTTACTGGAACAAAGAACAGTATGAAAAAGAGATTAACACAAAACTGGAAGATTTGAAAAAGCAGAATGAAATCTTGGATGTAAAGATTAAACAGCTTTTGGAACTCGAACAAAAATTCGAAAAGAAGAGCAATTAAAATTCGTTTTTAAAATCTCTCGGGCTCTTTGCGCTCTGCGGGAATTTCTCTCGCAGAGCACACAGAGGTCACAAAGTGAATACCTTTCTATATGTTACCGCACTATTTATGTATCAGTACAATTTCGTAATTTATATTTCACGATTTAGCCAAAGAATCATTCATGACGAAGAATAATAAATCCATAACCGATCATAAAATTATTGTAAAAGGCGCGCGCCAGCACAACCTAAAAAATATTTCGATTGAAATTCCGCGGAACAAACTTGTTGTCTTTACCGGTGTAAGCGGCAGCGGAAAATCATCGCTCGTGTTTGATACAATCTATGCAGAAGGACAGCGGCGCTACGTAGAAAGTTTGTCTTCGTACGCACGCCAATTTCTTGAACGGATGAACAAACCGGAAGTTGATTTCATTTACGGAATTTCTCCGGCTGTTGCTATTGAACAAAAAACCGGCGCGCGTAATCCGCGCTCTACTGTTGGCACAAGTACCGAGATTTATGATTTCCTCCGATTGTTGTTTGCGAGAATAGGAAAAACAATCTGTTTCAACTGCGGTAATGTTGTTAAAAAAGATACTGTCGGAACAATTTCTGAATGGCTCGAAACTCAAAACGAAGAGAATAAATTTTATCTCGGTTTCCCGATTCACTCTCACGAAGGAAGAGCAATCGAAGAAGAACTCGATCTCCTGAAAAAGAAAGGTTTCTTCCGTGTCTTTATCAAAAATGAATTGGTTGATCTTAACATTGCATTTCAGCAATCGGGCATGCCGAAATCGAAAAAAGATTTATTTGTTGTGCTCGACCGTTTCAAAATAAAAAAGGGAAAAGTTAGAGAAACGCTTGCCGATTCAATCGAAGCCGCATTTAAGGAAGGCGAAGGACGTTTAACAATTATCAATGCCGATACGAATGAGATAAAACATTTTACAAAATTTTATGAATGCTGCGGCATCCGTTACGAAGAACCCGAACCGAGATTTTTCTCTTTCAATAATCCATTCGGTGCGTGCCCCGTTTGTCAGGGCTTCGGAAAAACTATGGGATACGAAATGGATCTCATCGTTCCGAATCCGAACTTAAGTTTGAGCGAAGGTGCAATTGCACCGTGGCGCACTGCAAAGTACAGCAAGTACATGCGCGATCTCGTCAAATTCAACAACGGCAGAATTCCTCTCAACATTCCTTTTGCGGAATTAACTCAAGAACAAGTTTCATTAATTGAAAGAGGCTTCGACGGATTTGACGGCATTGACGGTTTCTTCAAACATCTTGAAAGCAAAACTTATAAAATGCACATCAGAATTCTGTTGAGTAAATACCGCGGTTACACTACTTGTTCTGCTTGCAGAGGTTCTCGTTTGAGAAGAGAATCTCTTCAAGTTAAGATTGCAGAGAAATCGATTCACGATATCGTGAGTATGTCGATTGAACGCGTACTGGAATTTTTTAAATCAATAAAATTTTCCGAATATGAAAAGGCAATCGGGCAAAGAATTTATGATGAGATTGTAAAACGGTTGATCTTTTTGAATGATGTTGGACTTGGATATTTAACACTCGACCGATTGAGCAGTACATTATCGGGAGGCGAAACGCAGAGAATAAATCTTGCAACATCGCTCGGCTCTGCCTTGATGGGGACGTTGTATGTACTCGATGAACCGAGTATTGGATTGCATCCGCGCGATAATGCACGGCTGATAAAAATTTTGAAGTCGCTTCGTAATTTGGGAAACACTGTGCTTGTTGTTGAGCACGATCCTGAAATGATGCACGAAGCAGATTTGATTTTTGATATGGGACCGCGAGCCGGAATTCACGGAGGTGAAATTATTGCGCACGGAACCGTTAATGAAATTTTGAAAAACGATAAGTCTCTCACCGGAAAATATTTATCGGGCAAATTAAAAATTCCTATTCCCGAAGTTCGCAACACAAAGAAAACAGAGACGATAAAAATAGTCGGTGCACGCGAGAACAATCTTAAAAATGTTACGATAGAATTTCCTCTGCGGAAATTTGTTGTGGTAACCGGCGTAAGCGGTTCGGGAAAGAGTACACTCGTCCACGATATCTTATACGGCGGACTCGTTAAACTGCACGGCGGTAATCCGCCGAAACTCGGCAAGTTCGATGCAATCGAAGGCGCGAGGTATATCGATGAAATAGAAATTGTGGATCAATCGCCGATAGGAAAAACACCTCGCTCTAATCCGATAAGTTATGTTAAAGGTTACGAATTAATCCGCGAATTATACGCTGCAACGCCGCAAGCACGGGCGCGCGGCTACAAGCCCGGCTATTTTTCGTTCAACGTTCCCGGCGGCAGATGCGATACTTGCGAAGGCGAAGGCTTCGTAAAAATTGAAATGCAGTTTCTTGCCGATCTTTATCTTGAATGCGATGATTGCAAAAGTACACGTTTCAAAAAAGAAGTGAGAGAGATAACTTACAAAGGAAAAAATATCGTTGATGTTTTGAACATGACCGTTGACGAAGCGCTCGAGTTCTTTGTTAATCATGATAAAATTTCTTCGATACTGAAAGTTCTGTCGGATGTCGGACTCGGTTACATAAAACTCGGACAGCCGTCAACAACACTTTCGGGCGGTGAAGCTCAGCGTGTTAAGCTTGCTTATAATTTATCACAGCAGAAAAAAAATCAGCACACACTTTTTATTTTTGATGAACCGACAACCGGTCTGCACTTTGATGATATCGGAAAATTGTTGAAATGTTTTCAAATGCTGATCGCAAATAGAAATTCTGTCGTGATAATCGAACACAATCTTGATATTATAAAATGTGCGGATTATGTGATCGATCTCGGTCCCGAAGCCGGGGAACGAGGCGGAGAAGTTGTTTCAGTTGGAACACCGGAAGAAATTGTGAAGAATGAAAAATCCTACACCGGGAAGTTTTTGAAAAGTTACCTGTAATTCTGAGAGGTTGCCTCAAAAGTAACAAATAAAAATCCGTGTAAATCCGTTCTTATCAGATTTTATCGGCGTTCTATTCTTTTTTTTAATAAATACTTTTGAAGCAGCCCGAAGAATTCTCTACTTCGTAGAACAAAATTTGCAGTAATTGGATATTACAAAGAGTGCTAAGTTTTTTATGTGTGATGTTGTTCCTCTCAAAATTTTTTTTGTTATTTTAATTTTTGTCGAAGCACATTTTTGATTTATGCTTTTAAATTAACATAACAAGTTGTGCAATAAAAACAAGATTGAGATTCTTCGTCCTCGACTGAAGTCGAGGACGAAGAATTTAAAGGGGAGGGAGTAATGCCGAAAAAACACTGGCTTGTAAAATCAGAAGCGAATTGTTTTCCAATTGGCGCACTGGCGAAATGTAAAAACCAAACAACACATTGGGACGGTGTGCGCAATTATCAAGCACGTAATTACATGCGCGATGAAATGAAACTCGGCGACAAAGTTATTTTTTATCACAGTAATGGGGAACAGCCGTGTGCCGCCGGCATCTGCGAAGTTGTGAAGGAAGGTTATCCCGATTTTACCGCGTTGGATCCCGAAGAGATGCATTACGATCCCAAAAGCAAAGAAGATTCTCCTACATGGATAATGGTTGATATTAAACTTGTGAAGAAATTTAAAAGAGAAGTAACACTCGCAGAAATTAAAGAGAACGGAAAACTTCAGAAAATGAAATTGGTGCAGAAGGCAAACCGCTTATCGGTTATGCCGGTTACAAAAGAAGAGTTCGATGAAATTGTAAGATTGGGAAATCTTTCGAAATAATTTTTTTGATTTTCTCTGTGCAACTCTGTGCCTTCTCTGTGCGCTCTGTGTATATCTTTTGTCTTTGTACTTCACCGAGTTCACCGAGAAGTCACTGAGTCTCGCAGAGAGTTGCCCGTTAAAATTATTTTACAAATTTGTTCACTTGATTTAAAAGAAGATTCGAAATATCACTCACATCGTAGGGCCATGCATAAACTACTTTTATATCGGGATGTTCTTCCTTGAACAATTCAATGGCAGCCGGGATATCTTTTTCCGAGTGACCGCCGCCCGGTGTAACCATTATGCTTGTTAAAACAATTACATCCGGATTTTCTTTAGCCGCTTCCATTAATGCTTCTTTAACGGTCGGCGCACACATTTCGTTGAATGCATAATGAATGGAATGGAACGAATTTGATTTCTTGAATGCATTAATTACTTTTATGAATCCCGCCCAATATTCATCGTTCTTTTCGTTACGGGGCCAGTGAATCAATTCGTCTTCGAGCTGTTCTGCTTCAAGCGTATGACTATCGTGCAGCTTAAAATATTCTTTGAGCTTCGGAAAATCTTTTGCCGGTGCACCGTGTCCAACTACTATTACTGAAGTTTTTTGCGAGTGTTGATTCTCTTTGCCTTCTGTTCCGGCATTAACAAAAGAAACTGTAATTAACAGAAGCAAAACCGCCGCAAATGAGAAAATATTTCTTGTGTTCATCTTTTATCCTTTCTTAAATAGTTTTTTGAAAAATTTTTAGCAGCAATTGAAAAACATTTTATTCCAATTTTTTTGAGCCGTCCGGTTGATAAAAATATTTGAACGTGTAATAACCGGAAACATCCGTTGCCCCCGGAGTTTCAGGCGCACCTTTGTAATAACTGGTTATCTGTACTTTTGCGTATTTTCCTTCACCGCTTTTAATAACGAGCACAACGCCGGTTGCAGCCTTGATAGTATGACTTTGTGCATCGTACAAATACCAGCCGTTGCCCGAACCGGTTGCAATTGCCGGCGTATTTGCCGCATCGGTTTTATACCCATCTGCCGGCGCTTCTTTCAAGCCGATGAAATCAGTGTTGGTTAAAACAACAGCGGCGCCTTGCCCGCTGCCGCTTGTGCCGCTGTTTGTAAAGATTGTTGTTTTTGTGAAAGCGATATCCCATTTATTGGTTGCTGTATCTGCGCCGGTTACAACCGTGCTGTCGCTGAATCTGTAATAAGTTTTACCGGTTGTGCCGGCTTTAATATCTTTTGCAGTGACCGCTTTCAACGGAACCGATTCTTCCGGTTCTGTTGTGTTGTTATCATCGCAAGCTGATAAATAGATCAAAGAAATCATCATGAAAAGTTTTAGAATCAACTTCATTGTTACAACTCCTTTTATTTTATGAATGCTATTTGTTTCCAATTTCCAATTGCACGCCGGCGTAAAAAATTCTGCCCGGCATCGATGGAATAAATCTGGTGTTAGTTTTATCGAAAAGATTTTCAATTCGTAATTGCAGACTTAAATTTTTGGTTACCGATTTTACCGCCGTAAAATTCCAAAGTGCATAACCTTGCACGTATTCTTTTTCGTCGTCGAGAATGTTATTTCCGTTTATGTCGCCGTAACCGTATTTACCGCGTATTATTCCGCTGATAGTTGATGATAATCCGAGCTCATTGTTTGTGTAAGAAATTCTAACTGTGCCGGAATGTTTTGAACGATTGTATAATCCGCCGTATTCGGATTCCTTTACCGGTCTGACTCTTCCAGATGGAGTAGTTTTGGAAATTTTTCCATCTCTTATTTTATCGATTACTTCTTCGTCAATCGCTTCCAAATATTGATAACCGAACGAAGCGGCAAATCCTTCGAACTGTTTTGTAGAGATTTCACACTCGATTCCTTGTGTATAAATTTTGTTGAGATTTAGATAAGTGAAAACGCTCTGCCCGTTCTTTTTAATTGCAGCCGGAGATGCATCGATCAAATCGTGAACATTGTTGCGGAAAAAATTTACACCCGTTGTCACGAAATCAAAAAATGTGTATTCAAACCCGAGATTGAATGCAAAAGAATTTTCCGCTTTGATTTTGTTGATTGAAGAAGGATCAATCAGTATTTGGTCGATCTGGTTTTCATTCAAAAGTTTTTCAAATGATGAATAGAAATTAGATGCCCCCAAAACTGTATAACCCACAGTTGGATTTGTAAAATCGAGATACAATTGCTGCATAGTCGGCGCTTTGAAACCGCTGCCGATTGAGCCGCGGATATTCAGTGCCGTAATCGGTTTGATCAAAAATGAAAATTTTGGACTCAGCCTCGAAGAGTAATCACTGTGTGAATCGAATCTTGCACCGAGAACAAAATCAAAAATTTCCGATGGAATCCATTCGTGCTGAAGAAATGCGTAATACAAATTTGCTTTCTTCAATCCTTCAACAATGCGGTCGGCTTTTACATTTTCGTTTTGATACCCCGTGCCGAACGATGAAAGATTTTCTTTGTTGATGATAAGATTGACGAACAATTCACCTTTGTATAAATGCTGATTGAACTCTGTCTCTTCGTAGCTCTCGCCGTTCTCTTTATATGTTAAAGAATTTTTTGTCAAATATTGTGTTAGATAAAACTTTGCCTCGGCTTTTAATGATGAAGAAAAATTATTGATGAACGAAAGCAAACCGTTCCAATCGGTTAATTTGTCTTTGTCGTCAAGCGGTTTGGTTTCGCTATTCGCGGAAATTTCTGCCGAGTTCTTTTGTTCTTCGAAAAAAATTCTTCCGTTAAGTTTGATTGTTGAGCTTTCGCTAAGCTTGTATTCAAACTTTGGATTGATAGAATAATTCATGTATTGAGGCGTTGTGCTTGATTGACTTTCGGGGGTGAGATCGTATCCATCTGAACTTCTTGAATTGATTGATAAAGCGCCGACAAATTCATCTGCGGCGAGTTGTCCATCCAAATTCAAATCGATTGTGTTGTTTGTACCGTATAATGATTTTAGCGAAGCACCATCTCCCGATGGATTTTCCGTGATTAAATTTATTACCCCGGCGAGTGCTTCGCTTCCATAGAGCGATGATGATGGTCCTTTCACAATTTCGATTTGTTTGAGATTGGTTACGTTGAATCTCGAAAGTTCAAGTGTACCGGCTGTTCTTCCTATAACCGGCTCGCCGTCGATCAAAATTAATGTATAAGCCGGATCTAAACCTTGCATCTGCACGCCTTTGCCATGATCGTTTATAATTGCAAGTCCTGTCTGCTCAATCAGTACATCATCGAGTCTCGTAAATCCGCTTCGCTTAATTTCCTTACCACCGATAATTTCAGTTCTAACCGGAGTATCGCTTAACTTTTTTTCCGTTCTTGTTCCGGTTACGACAACATCACTGAACTTGACCACGCTTTCACGAAGATGAATTATGAGATTATTTATATTCTCATCGCTCATCGAAATTTCTCGCGTTACCATTTCATAACCGACACATGAAACTGCGAACTCAATCTTTTCCGCTTTGATATTGCTGATTGTAAATTGTCCATCGTGATTTGTTGCCGTCCCGATTCCCAAATCTTTGATAAATAAATTTGCGCCTTCGAGCGGCTCATCATTTTCAGAAAAAACTTTTCCGCTGATAGATGTTTTCGGCTGTGCGTTAACTTGCAGACTGAAAAGAAGAATCAATAAATAAATTGTAGTGAACACGAGATTAATTTTTTTAATAGTCATAATAGGCAGCTTGTTGTTTAGACAAAATCTTAATAACAAAACTATTACAGTTCTGCTGCTTTGTTCAATACTTTATGAATGGTAATTATCGATACCAAAAATTAGGTAGGGCGTTAGTCTTTGATTGTTACTAAACCGTGTTTTACTCCGGTAATAACAAGCTGTGTTGTGTTTTTCACTTTCAATTTTCTCATCATGTTTCTGCGGTGAGTTAAAACGGTATGCTCGCTAATGAAAAGTGAGCCGGCAATTTCTTTATTGCTTTTTCCGGACACAATTTGCTGGAGTATTTCTTTTTCTCTTTGACTCAAATTATTTTTTTGATTGCCGGAATTGCTGCTGCTCTGTTCGATTAAGTTGTTCATTACATATTGATGAATCTCTTTACAGAAATATCTCTCGCCTCTGTGAATTGTACTTGCAGCTTCTATCAATTCTTCTCTCGATGTGTTTCGTAAAAGATATCCTTCAAGACGATAATTCAAAATTCTTAAAAACTTTTCTTTGTTATCAATGTTCAGCAGAGCAAGAATTTTAAGCTTAGGATACTTTTCTTTTATCTCGGAAATCAATTCAAAGCTGTCATATTTCAAAATTTCGATTTCAAGCACAAGCAGTTCCGGCTTCAGTCTTTTAATCTCCGAAAGAAGATCACTCTCTGAAGAGCCGTGAACTTCGAATTCTTTTATTCTTTGAAGTATGCAGCGGATAGCGTAATTCATCAGAAAATATTTGTTCGCAATTAGAATTCTTATCTGTGTCATTAAACTCAAAAAATGTTATTTAGATGCCGTCTAAATTACAAAAATTGAGAACTCTATCAAAGACATGAAGATATTTTTAAATAAAATTTAAGAGTGGAACATAATTGTCAAAGAATTAGGGTGGGCTAAAAAGCATTTATGAAGTGACTAATTTCCGGCTTGGTACCGGACAGATGCAAAATAGCGGCGACATCAATTCTGCATTCTTGATCTTTAATATCGTTTTCATAAAGATAAGCTTCCGCAGTTCTTCTGATTAATTTTTGTTTCCCTTTTGTGATTGCAGTTTCGGGCGGACCGTATTCCAGATTTTTTCTGTACTTCACTTCGATGAATACAAGTATTTCTCTATCCATTGCAATAATATCAATTTCACCGTGACCGTATTGATAATTTCGTTCAATAATTTCGTAACCAAGTTTTGAAAAAAACTCGCATGCAATTTCCTCTCCAATACTTCCGGTTTTGCGTCTGTTTTTCTCGTTACTCATTTCAAATGTTTTCTCTGCCACTTTGTTACTTTGGCACTCGGCGGCTAAGTTCCTAAGTGCCTAAGTAATTAAAAGATGCTAATCTGATTTCCTTCGTTCAAAATTCTGCTCAAAAAAGTTTTACGATGAAATGAAGTAATACCGTACTTTCGAACTGCTTCAATGTGTGCTTTTGTCGGGTAGCCTTTGTTTTGCATCCACAAATATTCGGGATGTTCCGATGATAATTTTTTCATGATTCTATCACGTGTAACTTTTGCAATAATTGAAGCGGCGGCAACACAAAATGATTTTGAATCACCCTTTACAATCGGTTTGGTATGCAATTCGGAAATAAATGATTTGTTGCCGTCAATCAAAATCAAATCAGGGTTGTGCAAAAGTTGTTCTGCGGCAACTTTCATAGCCTTTAACGATGCTTGTAAAATGTTGATGCTGTCAATTTCTTCGTGGTCAACAATACCGATTCCGTAAGAAATTGAATTGCCGATAATCCACTCATATAATTCTTCTCGTGTTTTCTCGTTTAATTTTTTTGAATCGTTTACAAATTGGTGAGAAATTTTATTGTTGAAGATAACTGCGGCGGCAACAACGGGACCAGCAATCGGTCCGCGCCCGGCTTCATCAACTCCGGCAATAATTTTTACTTTGTTCGATAAAAATGAGTTGTCAAATTTTTTTAGTGAGTTCATACCTAAAAATAAAAAGGAATAATCTGTTTCGAAACAAATTGTTTTTAAAAGCACATTTATTTTTACAATTGCTGCTGGCAGCAAGTATCAAGCTTAGAATTCGTTAACAATTCCAAAATGTATTTTGCCGTCGGAAAACGAATCACCTTTTGCGAGTGCAAAACTAACCCCGAGTACGCCGAGTCCGGTTTCGATGTTCAATCCAAGTCCGTAACCAATTTTGAATCCCTCAAGTTTTGTGATATTGTTTTCTGCGTTTTCATTTCTCAAGTAGTAACCGGTATCAAAAAATAAAAATGCAAATGAACGGCGGCTTAATAGATAACGATATTCAAGGTTAGTCCATGCAATTCTGCCGGCATTGAATTGTTTTTCGCGGTAACCTCTCAAAGAATTTGTGCCGCCAAGAAAATACATATCGCTGACTTCAGCATCCGAGCCGCGTAATTCGCGTGCGTGAATTCCGGCTGCAAGAATTTGCCCGTTAAATATTTTTTGGAAGTAGGCGAAATCAACTTCGAGTCGTTGAAAATTCACTTTTGTTTTTGTTGATGGAGAAATGTACCCCGCCGGACCGTTAATACTTTTGCTTGTGTATTTGTATGAGTTGATCAAAAAAAATCCGCGGGTGGGTGCATAAAAATCGTCGCGTGTATCAATCTTAAAATTAAATCCGGTTGTAAGTGCATCGGAATTATAAACCGTAAATATTTTATTCTTTCTTTCGGTTGGAATTGTTGATCGTGTATTAATCGAAAATGAAGCTGTAATTTCTTGCGTTGCAAGAAAATCAATTTTGCCTTCGAAAGTTCTTTGCACGTAAGTTGAATCTTGTTTGCGTTGAAACAAATCCATCTCGATGTTGAACGGATAGCTAAACAACCACGGCTCGATGTAACGCACTTCAAGCTCTTGCGAGTTTCTGTTTTCTTGCAGCCATCGTACCGCCGCGGCACGTCCGGTTCCGAAAAGATTTCTCAAACTAATGTTAACATACCCGGTGAAAAACCCTTTCTCGTTTGTACTGCTTGAAGGAACATAACCAACAACACCGTCAAAATTGTTTGTCTCTTTTTCTTTTACGATAATTTTCAGCACACCTTCGTTTTTGGAATTGATGTAGTAAATTGGTCTTTCTACCGGCTCAAAAAAACGGAGACGATTCAAAAGTGCGGGTATTTCATCAATCTTTTTTTGGCTGTAAAGATTTGCCTGAACATTTCTTAACTCACGAAGAATTACATAATCTTTCGTTTTTGTGCTTCCATCGATAATAATTTTGTCGAATCTGCCGGGCTCGCCTTTCGAAATATTTAAATGGATGTCTGCATAATTTTTTTGTTCTGTTGAATCGGCATGAAAATAAACAGATACGATTTGTATTGAAGCAAAAGGGAATCCGCTATTTTCAAAATAATCGAGTAGAGTTGAAATGGCTTCTTCGACAACCGGCACAGTGAATTCTTTTCCTTCAATGATGCCGAGTGTATTTGTTAAAAAAGCAGAATCGGATTTTTCGTAATTGTAGTTAATCTTTTTGATAAAGTTTTGCGGGAAGAGTGATGAAGCGAAAAATAAAACCGAAAAAAAATATTTAATAATTAGGCGAGTCATCAATTATCTTCATCTTTTTGCCTACCGGCTCAACTTTTATTCGGTCAAAATATTTTTCCATTTGATCTTTTGTAACAGAGCATGTTTCCCACACTCCGGCATTTGCCGAACCGAGTGCCGCGGCAATTTTTGAGAATTCATCAAACACAAGCGAGCTCTCCAAACCGTAAACAATTCCGGCGGTAAATGCATCGCCGCTGCCGGCGGAATCGATGACGGAAATTTTTGGAGAAACAATTTTGTAATGGAAATCGAACTTCGAGGCGTATGTTTCGTTTGCACCGTCGGTTAGAAATGCAAGCTTGATTCCTTTTCTGTAAAGTTGATCGAGATAATCAAGTTTTTCTTTTTCCGTTTTTAATTGAATGCCGAAAGTCTCTTCAACTTCGCTCGTGTTGTTGTGAATAACTGTCGGCGTTGCCTCGATGCAATTTTGCAGATGACTTCCATAAGTATCGAGTACGGAAATTTTATCGTAACGATTTGCAAGTTCGATTCCGTAGGGGAAAATATCATCGGTCTCTTCGCACGGTGAGCTTCCCGAAAAAACAATAATCGAACTGTTGTGAATCATCTTATCGAGTTTCTGTTTGAATTCATCGGCTTCTTCTTTTGATACATTGCTGTTCGTACCAAAAAAAGTAGTAAGCGAATTATTTGATTCGTCAATTATAAGATTTGCGGAACGCGTTTCGGATTTTGTCTGCACGAGATTGAAATCAATCTGTCCTTCCGAAAGAATGTGGCGAAAAATTTTTCCGCTGCCGCCGCCGATAAATGTAAACGCAGAATTTTTTATTCCAAGCAGATTTAATTGACGGCTTACATTTATTCCTTTTCCGCCGGCAGTGAATTCGTCTTTAATACATCTGTGCGATTTGCCCAAACTTACTTTTTCGTAAGATAATCTTCTTTCGAGTAAAGGATTTAGTGTTACTGTGAGTACCATTTTGAACGTAGAGTTTAGAGTGACGAGTGTAGAGTGATAAATGCAAAAATGTTTTTAGCTCTGCACTCATCACTCATTACTCAAAATTATTGTCTGTATCCTGGCCAGCGGCTGTAATCGGGATTAACAAGCCGGTAATCTCCGAATCCGGTTTGATCGAGAAAAACAAAGGAGCGGTTTAAATCGTAATAGTCCCACACTTCGTAGGGTTTGGAATCCGGATCGAGCGGATGTCTTTCAACATGATTCGGCGGACCGAACGTAACATAAATCATTCCCATATCGGAGCGCCAGCCTTCCCCCAAACCTTTGAAATTTTTGTTCGCGTATTCGATGCGTCTGTAATATTCAAAAAGAATCGGATTTTCATCGATGCTCTTATTCGGTTTTTTCTTTTCCCAGAAAGCAAGGAAGAGTTCAAGTTTTTTATCGTATGCTTCTTCATCTTCGATTTTATCGAGCTCGTCGGGCGATGCAATGTAGAGCATCTGTTCAACAGCTTTGTCGAGATCTGTTATTGAACTCGGGAAGCCCTGAATTTTTGAATAGAATCTTTTTTCTGTCGATGCAATTTCTTTCCACTCATTGTTTTTCAAAACAATTTTAAGAATATACTCGCCGAGAGTGAACTCGGTATTTTCCAAAGTAAAATAGATTGTATTGTTACCGGCTTTTATCTTCTGCGGGTCCAAAGTTTTTGTGGATGACTTTCTTTTAACACTTTCGAGGTAAAACTCCATGAAAATTTCTCCGTCCTTGTTCGAATAAACTTCGAAGTAGAAAGGGAAAGATTTGTTTTTGCTCGTAACAACTTTGGAAATATTCGGGACCACTTTTTCGCCGGTGGAATCTTTCATGATTTCGGAAATGAACATTGCACTGCTCAAGCCGAGTGTATCTGAAACGCCGGTTAGCGTAACCGGAAACTCTTTTGCAGCCGTCCGGCGGGAATCCGTGTCTTCAAGTATGCACTTAACAAAATACTCGCCGGGCGCGAGATCAAAACTTCTGTGCGATAAATTAAAATTGTTCCTCGATAATGTCTGCGTAAAATCAGTTACCGCAACTCTTTCTTTCCATATTCTTTCGAACAAAACATTGTTTTTATCTTTATCGTAAAATGTTAACGAAACATTGTAAGCAGCATTAAAGGAGTTGTCTTTCTTTACGAATTGAATTCCCGCATACGGAACTTGAATAAAAAGATCGAGACGGGATTTGTTTGGTACGGAGCCGAGGTATTCTGCATAATCAGTATAGAAGAGCGGTGCATCGCCAAGCGGGTTAAGACCGGTTGAATATTCTACTTGTGCGGAAACAAAACCGGCAAGCAATAACAGAAGAAGAAAAATTTTTTTCATTTACTAGCTCCTTTAGACGCGTTTTAATTTACCAAATAAATCATACTCATTGCAATCGTAAATTTCAACGTTATAAAATTGACCTCGTTTTAAAAGATTGCTTTCTGCAAGAACCAGTACTTCGCCGTCAACTTCGGGTGCATCTCTTTCGGATCGTGCAGTGTAATATTCTCCTTCAATATCATCGATAAGCACTTTCATCTCTTTGCCGATAAGTTCTTCGTTCTTCTTTCGCGAAATTTCTTTTTGGATCTCCATCAACTCGGTTTTTCTTCTTTCTTTTTCTTCCTGAGGAACCGGATCGCCAAGAATAAAACTTGGAGTATTTTCTTCTATCGAATAAGTGAACACACCGAAGCGGTCGAACTTTATATCTTTCACAAAATCGCAAAGTTCCTGAAATTCTTTCTCCGTTTCGTTAGGATAGCCGACGATGAAAGTTGTACGCAAAGTTATTCCCTGAATTCTTTCTTTAAATTGATAAAGAAGTTCTTTCGTTCTCCGTTGTGTAATTCCTCTACGCATCGATTTTAAAACGTTATCGGAAATGTGCTGCAGCGGGATATCAATGTATTTACAAATCTTCGGGTTGACTGAAATTTCTTTCATCAAATCTTCGGGAAAGTGGGAAGGATATGCGTACAAAAGTCTGATCCATTCGACTCCGTTAACGTCCGACAATTTTTTGAGAAGCTCCGCAATGTTTCGTCTGCCGTAATTTTCTTTGCCGTAGTCGGTTGTATCCTGACCGATTATGTTAAATTCTTTTACGCCTTTTTTTGCAAGCGACTCGGCTTCGAAGAGTAAATCGTCAACCGGCTTTGTTTTGTGTGTACCGCGCATTAATGGAATTGCGCAGAACGAACACGGGTTATCGCATCCTTCGGAAATTTTCAAGTATGCATAATGTTTTGGAGTCGTAACAATCCGTTCGCCGAGCAGTTCGTATTTTAAGCTGCCGCCGAACTCGCGTACGATTCCTTCGTATGCTTCGGTTCCGAAGAATGCATCAACTTCGGGGATCTCTTTTTTTAGTTCGCTCAAATATCTTTCCGAAAGGCATCCGGCAACAACAACTTTTTTCAACTTGCCTTGTTTCTTTAATTCTATTGCAGAAAGAATTGTGTTAACCGATTCTTCTTTTGCCGCATCGATAAATCCGCATGTGTTGATTACAACCGAATCCGCTTCTTCGGGGTTATCTATCAAGTCGAACTTGTTTACTTTGAACTGGTTCATCAAACGTTCAGAATCGACCGTGTTTTTTGAACATCCGAGCGTAATGACTGAAATTTTTTGCTTGTTGGACATTTACTACTTTCTATTGAATTGATTTTCTTGC
Source organism: Ignavibacteriales bacterium (assembly GCA_016177735.1). Lineage (GTDB taxonomy): Bacteria > Bacteroidota > Ignavibacteria > Ignavibacteriales > Melioribacteraceae > DYJK01. The sequence goes on from JACOUS010000015.1 coordinate 40,860, forward strand.
CACGCAAAAATAGAGAAATAGTTTTGGAAGGGAAAACGAAGGGGAGGGAATTCGTTTCCCCAAAAAACAATGACGGCTTTAATTATCTTAATATTTCTTTTATTCTTTTTTCTATGGGGGGTAATTTATGTTTGACTGCATCCCAAATTAATTCGTAGTCAACACTAAAATATTGATGTATTAATTTATCTCTCATGCCGGCTATTTTCTTCCAGTCGATGTCATTGTTTTGATTTCTAAATTCATTGGATAAGTTTTTGACTGCTTCGCCTATTATTTCAATACTTCGTGAAAATGCTCTTGTATATGTCTCGTTTTCAACGAACGAATTATAATTAAGTTCGGCAGATGTTCTCTTGATAAATTCAATTTCGTCAAGTATGTGCCACAAGTAAACTTTATCATGCTTCATACCAGCGGACCTCGTTTTGCACGTACGGCAGTATATACGGACTGATGCCCTTCTCCGTTAGAAGATCAACTTCTCTTCCGAATATTTTTTCGAGTTCGAAAACAAGACCGATAAAATTATCAAATGATTTCTCTTCGAAGTCTACCAATAAATCAATATCGCTTTCATTATTTGATTCATTCCGGACAAACGAGCCGAACAAACCGATTTTTTTTACTCTGTACTTTTTTAATAATTCTTTGTTCCGGCTCAGTATCTCAAAGATTTCGTTTGACGAATAGTTTTCCATCGCTGTGTTCTTTTTTTGTTAAAAATATACGAAAGATAAGTTGCATAAAAAACTTTCGGCTATTGTAGAAGAAAATTAAACGGCGAGAATTTTTTTATCCTATTGCTTGCCCGGCGGTTTATTGACGGGATTTTTTACTTACCTGTCCGCTATTTTTTTTTGAGGATTAAAGAAGTTAAGTTTTGTCATGCTGTTCTATGCTCAATTGCTATTACGACATTTCCGGTTTTCTGTCCCGTCTCAACATATTTAGTGGCTTCCACAATTTCTTCAAGGCGGTAACGCCTATCAATAACGGCTCTGTACTTTCCCGCCTCGATGAGCTCCTTAAAAAAGATTATATCTTCCTTGCTGTCTTTTGGAATCGGGAACAAAACTTTTCTACCTCCGATGATTGGAGTTAACAGCGCTAAAAAAATATTCTGGGATAAAAAGCCAAGGTCGGTTGAAAAATAAATTCCTCCCGGTTTTAGCAATTTTCTACAACGGAAAAAAGAACTTTTGCCGACGGCATCAAAAACTACATCGTACAATTTTCCGTTTTTCGTAAAATCTTTTTTTGTGTAGTCAATTACTTCATCTGCACCCAGCGATTTCACCAATTCCAAATTCTTGGTATTACATACGGCGGTAATTTCCGCACCAAAGTATTTAGCAAGCTGCACAGCCGCCGAGCCAATAGATCCGGAAGCACCGTTAATTAGAATTTTTGCTGCTTTCTTAAAATCTATTTTCTTAATATTTGCCAATGCAAGAAATGCACCGTCACAGATTGCAGCCGCTTCTTCGTAAGAAATGTTATCCGGTTTTATTGCAATCGAACCTGATTCGGGAATACAAATGTATTCCGCGTGGGCTCCAAAATCCGAAGTCTTTAATCCAAAAACTTTGTCGCCTACCTTAAATGTTTTGACATCCTTTCCAAGAGATACAATCTCTCCGGCAAGTTCGGTTCCTAATATTGTTCTTTTGGGTTTAAATATGCCGTTGATCAATCTGATAATAAGAGGGTATTCGGGTTTTCGAAATCCGCAGTCCGTTCTATTTACTGTTGTCGCATATATTTTTATTAAAACCTCGTTCTCTTTGGGATCTGGTTTTTCAACTTCTTTTAGCTGGAGAACTCCCGGCGGTCCATATTTTATGTGTACAATTGCCTTCATAAGTATTCCTACGATATTACTTTGATTCGATTATTTTCAATATAGTTGACAACAAGTTTACCTGTCCGCCGTTATTTTGACGGATTAAAGATGTAGGCTGCTTGTTGAAGCAATAATTATTTTTGTCGTTCGCTTAAATTGTTAGCTTCGTTTAGATGTAAAATATTATGTCTTGTTGCTGGCATAAGTAGTAATCCGGCAACATTTTTTTTGCTCCAATAGTCTCCGATTCTTTTTGCTGACTCTATTAAAGCCCCTTCTTGATATAATCTTTCAATTCTATTTCCAGAAATCTTTTCTTTCAATTTTTCCATTGTTATATCTTTCACAATTGATTGTGTCTGTTTTCCAACTGCAATCCTATATTTTTTTAATTCCTCAATATTTATACTAACACTCAATTCTTCTACTTCTTCTTTTAACATTCCATTTCCAGTACTTATAAATCTTGTATTCATTCTCTGCAGCCAATTGTTTTGTCTTAGTATTTGTTCGCCACCATCTACTAAAATATTCATAGTAACATCTTCGACTCTTGCCAAATGCCATAAGCACCAAGCTATTGAGTGATTCGATTTTTGAGGGATAAATCTCACTTTAAGTTCCGGTAATTCTCTTAAGATTTCATCTTCGTATGACCACTCAGAATGATTATTAACTTTTGTTGAATGTAGTTGTGCGTGATGTCTGAGAAACATTTCCTTTATTTTTGCAATATTTTTGGAGGTTAGTAACTCATCTCTAAACCTTGTTTGGTTTCTATTTAATTCTTTTCTATTCATTACTCTATCTTAAAATTTAATTAGCAAGCTAATGGCATGGCAACTAAAGCGCTGCCAAAAGGTTTACGCCGCCAATATTTTTTGTTTTACTGATTGTGTTATTTATTTACTTCTTAGAACTTCTTGCACAACAAAACTTTTCTGCAAACACCACGACCGACTACATCACTCGGTTTTGAGTTGCATGATTACACTCCTTATGTGTGAGACAATTATTAAAAATACCGGGATTAGAAGCAATCTTTTTTTCCAAATCATGAGACACTGCGCTTCGTGGAGTTTATCCCGCATAGCGGGGCTTGCCTAATATATATATCCGGAATTGTCCATTCGTTATGGATAACTCTAGAGTTCGTTCAATAATATTTTATTACCTATTGGCTTAATCCTTTTTTAAGCGGTAAGCCTATGAAATTTATTTTCTTGACAATATGTCATATCTGACATATTTTTACACCATGATAATTCAAGATAAACCTCTCATCTGGTTGCATGGAGAGATTAAAACTCCTCCATTTTCCTCTGCTGCAAGGATAGAAACTGGATTTCTTTTCAGACTTCTTCAGATGGGAGAAAAATTGAAAATGCCACATTCGAGACCAATGCCTAGTATAGGTTCTAATTGCCATGAAATGCGAGTAAATGATGAAAGAAATACTTGGCGGATTATATATAGAGTTGATTATGATGCAATAATAATTCTTGAAGTATTTAAAAAGAAAACTCAACAAACGCCTAAAAATATTATAGATATATGTAAAAAGAGAATAAAGGAATATGACAATGAATAGACAGAAACAAAAAAGCTTAGAGAAAAAAGGTTGGAAAATTGGCTCAACCGCAGAGTTTCTCAATTTATCGGAAGAAGAATCTTCATACATAGAACTAAAATTGAAACTCAGCATCAATTTAAGAAAGTTGCGAACAGAGCAAAAACTAACACAAGTTGAACTTGCAAAAATTCTTAAATCAAGCCAATCGCGCGTGGCAAAACTTGAAATAGGTGATCCTTCTGTTTCACTTGATCTCATTATTAGATCCTTATTAGCTCTTGGCACATCAAACAAGGAAATTGCTCGAGCTATCTCCTCTTAATATTTTGTGAAAAGGCTAACGGCGTGTTATCCCGATAAGTCGGGACAAGTTGTTAAAGATCAACGCGCCAAAAAGATGGCGGGTAAGCACTACCGTATTTGAGTTCTCGTTTATCCTGTCCCGTTTACTTTACGGGATTAATTATTTCTTTCTCTACATCAGAAGAAGTTATAACAACCTCCCGCAAAGCGGGACAAGTTGTTATTCGTCGTCTTGAGCGACAATTAGCTTTTTCGTTTTCAAGAGAACTGTGCCGCATTCTTGCCTTACGTGTACTAATCACTATTTAATCTTCATTCACAAAACTTTCTTTATAATCTTTTTCACTTAGAACAGTGTCATATAATCCAACATCTTCTCCTTCGTGCTTATTTACTCCAACGTAAACAAGACTTGCATCTTCATAACGTTTGAACTTGTAAACTGCATCGTTCATTAAGGCACTGTTGAATACTCCAAGACTTACAAGTAATTCAAAATCTTTAACTGTTAATCCGGTGACCTTTTTGAAAAGACCCGGTTCAAGTTGAGTAATTACGTCTTTCAAACTTCTTTCGCGGTAATCTGTTAAATACATAAAAACCGGAACACGGGTTGCAAACTTGATAAGTTTTTCTTGAATCTGCTTTCTTAAACTCTTGTATTCCCTTTCTTCTTCAGTTAGTTCCTTTTTCTCTTTTTTGGTTAACTCTCTTTCATTGGCTTCTTTCTTGGTCTTCTTTACAGATTCAGATTTATTTATTATCGTTTCAATATCTTGATTTAAATTTCGGAAACCCTCAATACTCATTAACGCTTGCATAGCTTTCTCATTGTTCATTAAGCGTTGGAGAGTGTTATTATCGACATTAACAAGTAGTGCACTTTCCCAACGTCTGGCTAACAGTGTTGCTGTTGTACCACTCATTGCCATATCCAAAATGCCGGCTGCATCAATTTGTTTCATAGAACTTCCGTCATAAGCAAGAACCGGTAAGAAGTGAATAAATTCTTCAACTTTCTTTTCGGGATTTGATTCATTTACATTCAAACGGCAACTGTAATCTGCTATTTGCCTTAATGCTCTGTCGGGCGCAAAGTCAAACACATAACATTCTTGTTTTATAATTTCTTCTTTGTTAGGTGATTTGTTATCTGAATTATAAATTGTCCAGGGTGATTGAACTCTAAATGCCGCTTGAAAATATGTTTCAGGGCTTGAAGAATTACGAAGCATAAAAATTCCAGTCCAAGGTTTGACCGTAACACCGGTTGTTAGTTTTCCGCAAGATAAAGTAATAGTTTTTGTTTTTAATGGATTATACATTGCTTCAAAAACCGGTGGCAGTGCTTCAACCCCTATACCGGCAATTGTACCGGCTGATACTATAATGTAATAATCGTGATAAAATTTATTTTGCTTTTGCGACATTAAGTTCTTCATTGCATAACAGGAAGCAACACTTGGCAAAAACCAGAATGTATGTGAGAGAACATTTAATAAACGAGCATCCGAAAATGGCATAGGAGGTTTTTTGGCTCCTAATTTTAAATTGTCGATTGTTGTTTCTAAATATGAACCGCGAATTAAATCCAGCCATTTTTGAACTTCATCTTCATATTTAAAACGAGCCGTGGATCCTTCACCATAAGCTGCGAAAAATACATTCAAGTCAAACTCGTTGAATTCTCCTTTCATTGCAATTTCTCTAATCGAATCCGGTAACTGATATGTAAGCATTACCATTCGCGGTAATGAAAGATATGGATTGTCTGAACCTTTCCATTCTTCCTTTGCCTTTTGTTCATCAGAATATGTCCAGTTAAAAATCTGTTCTTCAATAAATTCACCGGATGTTATTGCTCTAAACGGTGTACCGGATAAATACAAATATGCATTAGTAGTTATTGGCATCGTCTCTTCGTCAAAGTATTCTATTCCTTCACCTTCCCCAAACTTAATTTCTTTTTTGTCTTCGGCTTCAAATAAGTCTTTTGCATTCTCCCTCCACGCTCCGTAATGGTATTCGTCAAAAACAACGCAATCCCAATTGGTAGTATGTACCCATTCATTTTTTGTTTTTATACCACCAACATCATTTTTCCCCAAATAATCTTGGAAAGAACCAAAACAAACAAATGACTTGTCCTTATCCACATTATCAAACGTTAAACCGTTACGCGAAATAAACTGCCAGCCTTTAAAATCTATGTGTGATTGCAAATCTTCTTCCCAAGCGCTTTGTACAGCCGGTTTAAACGTTAATACAAGGATTTTCTTCCAGCCCATCCTTTTAGCTAGTTGGTAAGTAGCAAAAGTTTTTCCGAAACGCATTTTGGCGTTCCAAAGGAAGTGAGGAGTTTTTTTAGGATTTTCTTTCTTGAAGTTTTTGAAATAAGCAATAGTTTTGTTAACCGCTGTTTCTTGTTCATGACGCATTTTAAAATTTAACGAGCGGTTATCTTCAATAGATGTTCCAAGCTTAATTGATAGAATAGCTGATCTAATTGCATCAAGTGAACACTTGAACCATTCACCTTCCGGATTCTTAATTTTCTTTTTTCGTAGGTAACGGTGAACATCGTGGTCTGTAAATACACTTCCATCTTTACGAATTGCGGATTCTTCAAGTAGAATCTTATACTTAACTCTGCTTGTTTTTAACTGCTCTGCAATTCGGTCTTGCGAAGTTCGGTTGGTATATCCAACTTTAAGCAAACCTTTATGGCTTTCAACACCAATTAATTCATAAGCATAAATAGTTGGGTTTGCTTCAGGGCGTTGCGGAAAGAATTTATTGCTCATCGTTCAATTCCATTGGGCGTATCATTGATTCAATAAATTTTATTTCTGCTTTTGTTATTCCATACTTTTTGTAGAGCTTTTCGTCTGTCCACGTAGTATTCCACTTTTGTTTTGGCACCCACAAGTATGTTGATCTTGTTGCATCTTGAGTTATTTTACGTAAGGAAACTAAAAAACGAAAGAAGCAAGTCTTATAATAACTTTCAACACTTTGAGCTTCCTCTTTTGTATCTACAAAGAAAAACAAAAAAGATTGCGTACAGACTGATGGTGATTTTGCTATTAATGGCTTTCCTAAAACATGATCAGGTATTTTTTTACCTCCATCCGAACCAGCCTTTGGAACAAGAACCTTCCACTGATCAATAAGATGCACGCTTTTATTCACTTCTTTGCGAGCAATCCATCCTATATCTCTTTTTCCTTTCGTTATGTAGTAAAGTGGAACATCCCCTTCTTTTTCTTTTTGGTGGAAACCAGAAAAATTCGATGTCCATCCGAACTCCTTATCTACCGAAAGATTATCTATAATTGAATGTTCTTTAAATGTTAGGATTTTTTTGAGAATTTTTACAGCTCGTCCGTTTCTTACAAAAATATCAAATTCGCCCAATTCTCTTTCAATTGGTCCGAAAACTTCACTTCCGCGAATATTAATAACTTCACAAGAACCTTCATTATCCCGATCCCATAAGAAGTAGCAAACTCCTCCTTTTATTTCAACGCCAACAAATACTTCATTGGCAACAGGATAATCCACAAGTTTTCTTATTCGTTTGTCTTCAAGCATGGTTTTGCGAAACTCTGCTAATCCTAACCCACTTGCCATCCATCGAGAAGGAATAATCATACAAAGAAACCTAGGATTTAGCTTTTTTGCTTGGTCAACGAATTTATTATAGATGGGAATATCACGAGTACCCCCATCCGAACCTAATTGATAAGGCGGGTTCCCAACTATTACATCAAATTTCATTTTATATATTTCCTCCGGTTTATCGGTATGGATAAAATTATAAGCGTAAGTTTCTAAAGATTCGCCTCTATCATAAACTACTTTGCTTGCACCGCAATAAGAACATTTTCCGTTTTGCCAGGTATGCTTTAAGCGGTTGTATTTAATATTGCCTTGTGCGTCTTCAAAAGTTTCGCAAACAGAATATTTTCCGTTTGCAGTTTTGGAGCAATAAACACTTCTGCGTGATAATAAAGAAGTTAATTCTGTAATTGCTATTCCATAGAGCTGGTTTTTGTAAATGTGGTTAAGCCGTTTTTGCTTCTGGGGAATTTGTTTTTCCAAACCGGCATTTAATCGTTTTGCAATTTCACGCAAGAACACACCAGATTTACAAACCGGATCGAGAAACTTAGCTTCTTTATTTTTCCAAAGTTCGCTTGGCAATAAATCCAAAATTTGGTTTACTAAATTTGGCGGTGTAAAAACTTCGTCGTTGCTAAGATTTGCAAGGCAAGTAAGCACATCGGGATTATAGTTCTGCTGTATCATTATCACCAAGTTTTAAAAAATGAATTAAAGGATAATCAGCAACCGGAGTTGGAATAAAAGCTTTGTCACCCAAATCGGAAAATAAATTTAAACCTTCCATTGGTTGGCTCTCAAGCAAATTAGCCATTGTATAATCTCTTCTTTTAATCATACTGCCGTTAACCGCGCTCCACTCCGAGAAAATAATTGGTTCGGCTTTTTCATCAGGTGTTTTTAGACTTAATGCATCACCCCATAAAATATTTCTGCTAAGAATAAATTCAGCAGCTTTTAAGCATTCCGGTTTAATTTCTTTTTTATAATTGTTTAGGTAGTAATGCGTAAAAACATCCAAAAGTCTGTCTCTACAAGTTTGAACATTATCTTTCAATATTTCTACGCCATAAATACTTGATAGAGCAAGTATTGCATAGCGTTCATATTCAAGTTGATTTTTTGAATAACGGTTTTCTACGATTCTTAATTTTCTTTTTAATATTTCAACCAAAAAATTTCCGGTACCGCAAGCTGGTTCTAAAAAGCGTGAATCAATTCTTTTAGTTTCTTGTTTAACTAAATCAAGCATTGCATTAACTTCACGTTCTGAAGTAAACACTTCACCGTGGTCTGTAACGCGCTGGCGGGTTTTAACTTGGATATTACTATTTATATCTTCTGGTACATTATTCATATTCACATTTTACTAAAATTTTGCCAATAATATAGAGTTTTATACGAAGCACATAACGACGTGTTATCCCGATAAGTCGGGATGTAGCGTCCTGAAAAAGGTTGACTATTTTATTAATTATATAGATAAATAAACATACTCGATTTATGGTTTTATTATATACATCAGCTAGCTGATGTATATAATTTTTTGCAATAATAATTTTTCCACTTCCTTTTTAACT
>JACOUS010000016.1 GCA_016177735.1 Ignavibacteriales bacterium
AAAGAGTTATGCCATTTTACTAATTATACTCTCAGAATCAACTGCTGATTTTTGAAGTCTCCAATTTTTCAATGAACTTTCTTTGCTTGCTTTTCAACTGCCTTTGGCTTCGTTCAACTATTACTTATACTGCCAAATATCCGTCTATCACTCCGGCAGTATGTGTGATAGATTCTATCAAAAAGTTCTTTTTCACTTTATATTCTAATTTTCTCGCCGGATATCACTCACACTATTAAAGAATGATATCCAGCGGACTTTTTACCCCCATAACAGTTTTCAAAACATGTGTGTTGCAAGTTGTTAAATCTATTCCAAAAAATTTCTTTTGTGTTTTGGTTTTGCGTTTCAACGGAATGAAAACGATTTGTTCGAAAAGGTGGAAGAAGTTTTGTGTAGTTCAGATTAGCGGAAGAAGAAATCATTAATGCCCTCATCAATTTTTCTTCTGTCATGAATGCTGTTCACGGCATCCGTGAAAGTGTTTCAAAAATTTGAAATCAAGTTAATTCAAGTTCGGTTTTTTGTCAATTACATTATTCGAAGGACGTGTGTTAATTTTTGTTTTTTAATTGCGACTAAAGCCGAGAGAAAAGGGTTGATATAGTTAAAGGTCGCGGCAATGGAAGTTATCCAAAAATAAATTGTGCGCAACTCCAGTTGTAAAACAAACTACGTGCTGAGGCCTTGAAGGTGTAGTGCTTATTTCTTTTTCTCCTCAAAAAAACTATCCGGCATGCCTTTGTTTATTTTGTAGTTCGAATATGTAACAATCACACTGCCGGATAATTCCGATCTATCGCGCCACCTGATATTATGCTCGTCCTGATCGTCTTTGTTTCCGGGAGAAGCATTTTGCTGCTGGGATTTCTCCGCACTGAAAGTGAATTTCAACTGCGAAGGCAGACCGAGATTTTTGTTGTCGTAAGATAATTCAATTTTTACAGTGCCGGCGCGTTTGCTTGTTGTTTCTATTTTGCGGATAACAGATTGTGCTTGCTCAATCCATAAAGTGGAAAGTACGATTCCGGCTGAATCGCTTTCGGGAATTATTTTTACAACATCAAGTTTGCTGCCGTCAACCGTTTCTGTTTTTACATAAATCGCAGTGTACTTTCCGTTCAGAAATTGTTTCGGAGAAAAATTCAGGCTCTGCTTTGGCAGCATCGCAAAACCTTTCGAGTCTATTTTTACTTTATCGGGTTGTTTGAAATATATTTTCGCTTTTGTATCGGGCATCTTCACAAATTCAAAATCGAGTTTGATGCTCACATCAACTTCGTAATCGCGGACGGCATCAAATTTCTTTTTGACGGCATCGAGAATTTTTTCGGCATCTTTAGTCTGTGCAAATAAAGTTGAGACGCAAAGAACAAAAAACAAAAGCAAAAACTTTTTCATTATTTCCTCCAACGCATTTAAAGTCTGTTGCAAAACTCTCTGCTTACTTTGCGGTTAAAAACAGTTCACGCAAGGAGCGCATAGTTAAAACGCAAAGATCGCAAGGGAAAAAACAACATTTCAAATTATGCAGCATGTTCTTTAAAGCCGTTCAGCTTAAAATATCTTTTTTCAAAAAGATGTACGTTGTAATTAAATAAAGTCCGAGAATGTGTCCGCCGAGAACTAGTCCCGATCTTAAAACATCGGCATAATCAACCGGGTCGTTGAAAAAATTATTCCACAAAGTCATGTGTGAAGTAAAAAAGTAGGGCGAAAGATTCTGCAGAAAATCGACCGGCAGTGCGGAAAGAACCGCGAGTATTATTATCAATGCCATCGTTGCAACAATGGGACCGATAGCATTTTCAACCAACGAAGAAAAGAAAAACGATACGGCGAAGACAGTACCCATGCTTAGCATCGCAAATAAATATGCGGATGCGAAGCGCCACAGTACATCATCGGCGGCAAAAATTATCAGCTTGCCGCGGAACGATAAAAGTTCGCCGGTTCCGAAAATCAAACAGCTAACGCCCAAACTTAAAAATGCAAGCCATGCTAAAAGTGCAGTAACGTAAATAAATCCGGCTAAAAATTTTGCAGTAACAACTTGAAATCTTGAAACCGGTCTCGTGAGCAGCATCCGGTAAGTTCCGGCAGTTGCTTCGCTTGCAAGCAGATCGCCGCCGACAAGTACAATCAAAAACGGAATATGGATAAAGAGGGAATTCAAAATAAGATTTGCAACGAGATAGCCGTTAAAAAGATTTCCGACAATTAAAAATGAATCCTGGAAACCTCTCGTTAGTGATTTGATGTAGCCGTCGCCGGTAAAATAGAGTGCTGCTTGAACAATGGGCACGAGAACACCGATAGCGATAATGCCGATGTATGTTCTCCACTTCTTAAAAATTTTCTGAAGTTCAACATAAATTAGTGTGCTCATCTGCCGCCCCCTTCCGTTATTTTCAAGAAATAATCTTCGAGAGAGCGAACCGGGATAACCGCGCTGATATTAACACCGTTCTCGATAAAGTGTCTGTTCAAATCGGCAATCTCTTTGTTCGGCATTTCGAGTATCAACTGGTTTTTCTCTTTTGTTTTAAAACATTTATTCCACATAGTGAAGTTGAGAACGTTCATAGCTTTTTCAACATCATCGGTTTCAAACGTAACGGAAACTTTATCGGTGTTGAGCAGTTCATCAACCGTTCCTTCAACTTGAGTTGTTCCTTTGTTGATGATTATCATTCTCGAAGCGATGATTTCAACTTCTCTCAAAATATGCGATGAAAGGAAAATGGTTTTATTTTTTTCTCTGCTGAGGTAAAGAATCAAATCGCGTATTTCTTTCATGCCTTGCGGATCGAGCCCGGTAGTCGGTTCATCAAGAATAATCAATTCGGGATCGTGCATCAAAGCTTGGGCAATTCCGAGCCGCTGTTTCATTCCGTGCGAATATGTTTTCACCTTGCTTTTGTAACGTTTTGCCAAACCGACAAGTTCGAGCATCTCCATAATTTTTTTCTTTGAAGTATCCGCGCCGGAAAGTCTGCCGAGTATTTCCAAATTTTTGTAAGCGGAGAGGTACATATAAAAATCCGGCTTTTCAACAATCGCACCGACTTTGCGTAAAATCTTTTCCCGGTTCCCGTTAAGCGGCATACCGAAAATTTTTATTGTACCCGCTGTGGGTTTGATTAATGATAACAACATGCGGATGGTTGTACTTTTGCCGGCTCCGTTCGGTCCTAAAAATCCAAACACGTCGCCGCGGTAAACGTTGAGATCGAGATTGTTAACGGCAACAAGGCTCTTAAATTTTTTTGTGAGTCCGCGTACTTCTATGATTTGATCAGAAACCAATTAACCTCCGAATCGTTAGCAATTGAGACGGTACTGAAGTGTTATTGTTTTATTTTTTTATAGAACGGGGCGCAGAGTTTGTGTGAGAAATTTGTTACTAGTAACTGCCTCACCTTTTTCAAATTAAGTCATTCTCCTTACTATGGAGAGGTTCGCCTCGGCGAATTAGGGTGAGGTCGTTAGCAGCCAATATTCAAACACCTCTATAACTTTATCCAAGATTTTTTCATTTACAGTTAAGTCTCGCTTCGACTTACAATGTAAAATTTATTCTACTTCCATTTTCTTTTTTCCGAAGAGAGCATTTATCGGAATAAACTTTGCAATGATGAAAGACGGAATTGTAGCAACGCAGACCCAAACAAAAAAGTGTTTGTACCCGATCGCTTCCTGAATTATTCCGCTGAACATGCCGGGCACCATCATTCCGAGCGCCATAAACCCGGTTGCGATTGCGTAATGTGACGTTTTGTACTCGCCTTCGGAAAGGTAAATCATATAAATTGTGTAAGCCGTAAATCCGAAACCGTAACCGAGCTGTTCGATTGCAACGCAAGCATAAATAATCCATTTATCAACCGGCTGAACATACGACATATAAACGTAAACAAGATCCGGCAAGTTGATTGCAATAAGCATCCACCACAACCATTTTTTTAATCCGTTTCGAGAAATAGCAAATCCGCCGAGTATGCCGCCGAACACTAATGCAATAATTCCGATTGTACCGTAAATGAAACCGACATCGGAGGTTGTTAATCCAAGTCCGCCCGCGCTGCGTGGATCAAGCATAAAGGGTGAAGCCATTTTCACAAGCTGCGATTCACCCAATCGATAGAGAAGTAAAAATCCGATGACGATCAGAATTTTTTCTTTTTCGAAAAATCTAAAAAATGTTCTGAAGAATTCTTTCATCATCGAACTGCTGTATGAACGCGCGGCTGATTTATCGTTAGCCGGCTGGGGCAGAATGAAACGATGATAAACAAAAAATAAAATGAACAATACAGCCGCAGTTGCAAATGTGAACGACCACGCGATCGGAATTTTTTCGGATTGAATTTTGAAAACCGCTTCTGCCTTTTGCTGAATTGAGGGATCGAGTTGAATAACAGCGAATGCCGGTTTATTCCAATTGTGCGAAGTGAACTTAAATGTCTTTCCTTCAATAACCGAAATGCCGTCGTTCCCTTCAAAATAATCGAGGTTCACTGTATATTCATCGCCGTCATCCGGTTTTTTGGAAAGATGAAATTTTACAATTCCCACATTGCCGACAAGTTCGTTATTAATTGATGTATCGGGCGGAATCAGTTCGTCTGCAGTAAAGCCGTTCATGATGTTAAACTTGCGTGCAAAGTTTGTATAGAAATCGAGCGACTCTTTCGTAATCGGTTTCGTGCTCACTTCCAATTTGGATGGTTTGGTAATAACTCTCAAACTTCCCGGCAAAGATTTTACCGGAACCGAATCGACTTGAATTGTTTTCTCAAAAAACTTTTGCGGATTGGCAATTACTTTCACTTCTGCCGGCGAAACGGAAAAACTGCTTTCAAGATATCCGGCAAGAATGACGAGCAATCCTTGTCCAAAAACCATTGCTATTCTATAAAATGTACTTCTTATTCCAACAAAAAAAGATTGCTGGCTTTCATTCAGTGCAATCATGTAAAAACCATCGGCGGAAATATCATGCGTTGCAGAACTGAACGCAAGAAGCCAGAAGAAGAGAAGTGTGAATTGAAAAAAATCCGGCGCCGGTATTGTTAACGCAACACCCGCCATTCCGGCTCCGATGATAAACTGCATCGTTGTTATCCAGTATCTTTTCGTTTTAAAAAGATCAACAACCGGGCTCCACAGAGGTTTTATTACCCACGGCAGGTAAAGCCAGCTTGTGTAAAGTGCAATATCCGCATTTGAAATACCAAGCCGCTTGTACATGATCACGGAAACAGTGATCACAATTACGTACGGAAGACCTTCGGCAAAATAAAGTGTCGGTATCCAGCCCCATACGTTTTTGGGTTTTGGTTTCTCTTGTAATGTAGATTTTCTAACGATCATATTTATTTGCCGGGTTTGATTCGTAATATTTTTTTGCGAGCAAAACCGCACCGAATTCGGGGGGATGTTCCGCTTTTTTTATTCGAACATTTTTGAAATCATCTTTGATCTTATTTGTCAACATCGTTGAATAAAAATTTTTGTTTGATAACAAACCGCCCGATAAACACAAATTAATCTTGTTTGCCTTCAATAATTTTATTGCTGCTTTGAGATGATCGGTCAATGCGCTGCATTCTTCTTCTAAAATTTTGAGTGAATGTTTGTCCCCGGATCGAGCCGCATCGATTACAAGCGGTGCAGCGGAAGCGATATCAAAATTATCCGAGTAAATTTTTGTGATAAGTTCATCGCGTGAGCCGATATTAAATTTTTTGTTGATCAAACCCGGCAGAATTGAATTAGTAATTCTTTTATCAATCATTTTTGCTGCTGTAGATAAGCCCTTCTTCCCGATTGAGTAACCGCTTCCTTCATCGCCTATTAATTTTCCGTAACCTCCGATGCGGATAAAATTTCCTTCGCTGTCTTTTCCAAAAAGAATCGAACCGGTTCCGGCGATTAAAATGATTCCCGGTTTTCCCGAAAATGCACCTTCGACAGCCGCATGAGCATCACTGATAATCTCGAAATTGTTTAAAACAATTTTCTGTTCTGCCGCTTGCTTGATGATTTCTTGTTTTAATTTTTTTTTGTGAAGTTCTCTGCCGGTTCCGGCAATGCCTGCTGTTATGAATGCTATCTTTTTCTTCCGGGATATCTTTTTGATTAAGCCAAGCATTGTTCGTGCAGATTTTCCGAAGCCGGCTGTTAAAGGATTAGCTGCGCCGCCTTCGATGGTTTGAAGTATTCGAAGATTATCATCGGCTAAAATTGATCTGGTTTTTGTTCCGCCGCCGTCTATTCCTATGAAATAGTTCATTTCGCAATAGCTATTGGATGATTACGAAGATATGTAAAATCAATAGAATTAAAAAATTGAGCGGCATAACATAAGTAAAGAGAAATCTTTGTTAATAATATTGATTGCTTTCAAGATTAAATGTAGTTAGATTCTCCCGCAGTAATAATCCCAAATATTTTCCGCCGAAAAATCTGCCGTTCTTCAATAAAAGAGTTCCAACAATAAAATAAATAGGAGTAAGTATGATTTCCAAAAAACTACTTCTCTTGTTGGCTCTATTATTGCTCTTCTTTACTCTCGGATGCGAGAAAGAAGACAACCCAGTCTCTCCGGAAGACCAAGTTATCGGTACGTGGGTGTTAACAAAAATAATATATACAACGCCCAACGGCACCATCGAGTTTACCCCGGAAGCCGCAAGTATTTCAATCACGCTTGTAATTAACAGCGATCACACTTTTTCTGCTAATGTTACACAAGATGATAGTACCGAAACTATTGTTGGTACGTGGAATGTAGAAAACGGCAAAGTTACTATTGAGAGCACCGCCGATGTGGAACCACAGGTAATGGATTACTCAATTGAAGGCGATGTTCTCAGAATGACAATTAATTACACGGATGATACCGGCACGCAAACCGTCACACTTGTATTTAACAAGAAGTGAATATTAAAAATTCGGGAGGTAGTTATGCCGTCAACAAAACTAAAAGAGTTTCTCGATCAGCACAAAGTAAAATATGTGACGATCAAACACTCGCTTGCATACACTGCTCAGGAAGTCGCGGCATCGGTTCATATTAAAGGAAGAGAACTTGCCAAAACCGTGCTCGTAAAAATTAACGGGCGGCTTGCGATGTGTATTGTTCCGGCTTCGTTCAAAATAGATTTTGAGAAGCTCAAACAAATTTTGGATAACCCGCATGTTCGTCTTGCAAACGAAGTCGAGTTCAAAGATAAATTTCCCGAATGCGAAGTCGGCGCAATGCCTCCTTTCGGCAATCTTTATAACGTTGAAGTTTTTGCGGATGAAAAACTTGCCGATGACGAAGAGATTGCATTCAACGCCGGCACACATACCGAACTTGTCCAAATGTCGTACAAAGATTTTTTAGATTTAGTTAAACCCAGAACGATGCAGTTTTCTTTTCCGTCAAAACTGTAAATGTGCATCAGCAAAACCAGTTTTATTTTTGCCGCTGTCTTGAACTGATTGAGAAATGTTTATACATTTGCCGTGAGCATTATCGGCTCACATATCTTAATATATTCAGTTTGCGGTTTATAAAGAATGAACATAAATGTTAGAAAAATACTTGCGCTGTTGGCAGTAATCAATTTGCTGGTAATTACTGCTTGCAAAGAAGACGATAACCCGGTATCTCCGGGAAATAATCTTGTGGGAACGTGGGTATTAACAAAGATTTATTTAACACAATTTAATAATGCAGAAATAAAACCTGGAGATTACGATATCAGCGCAACATTCGATATGAAAAGCAATGGAACATTTACGGCAATAGAAAATTATTCCGGTGAAGCAGATACAACTTCGGGAACATGGAGCGAAGCCGGCGGAAAAATTAAATTAACGGCTACTGTTGACGGAGTGAATCAAACGGAAGAACTCAGCTACACTTTGCAAGGTAATCTGCTTTTGGTAGATACGACGATCGAGATGCCGACGTTCGGGGAACAGCCGGTGAGATTAGAGTTTACTAAACAATGAGCACTCAATAAATTTTAATCGAACCCGGTTTTATAAAAATAAAATCGGGTTTTTTTATGCTTCATCGTTTTGAGAGGTTAAGTAAAACGGAGAAATTACCTAATTATTGTTGATAATTTTTTGATTAATCTTAACTTATTTAGTTGAATTTTGGTTTTTAATTTGCATTTATTGCAATCCGGTATAAAAATTTTTTGAAAATAAGAGAGCTGTCTCAAACTTTTCTTAGGTTATCTGATTAAATCGAGTAATAACTTGCTTGTAGGTACAGCAAAAAAAATATCGAGTATCATTTGTAAAGCATATAAATTTTTGGGGATGACCGATCTTGCAAGAGTTTTAATCATGTCGAGAAAGTTTGTGACAGAAGTGGAAAATAATTTGAAATATATAAGGAGTTCTATCCGATGGAGATTGTTATTGGCATTATAATATTAGCTGCTGCTATTCTAATATTAGCCGAGTACCGTATAAAAAAACCGGGACAAATAATACTTTACGAATCGAACGGATTGGTAAAGTACCGCAAGTTGCGGTTTTATCCCGTGCATTTCAGTTTGAGTATTCCGAACACAACATACACGCTTTCATCTGTTGTTGAACCGGAAGCAAAAGGAAAGATCGGTTTGATTGTTAAACTGACCGCTACAATTACGCCCTCGCTTGAAAATATTTCCAAGCTTGTGAGAATCGGCGGCTGGGGGAAAGATACTTTAAGCGAAGCAGCAAAAGAACTTGATGTTATTCTGCAAGGAAAGGTTAAAGAGTTTACTGAAAATTACGATGTCGAAGGAGTCAAGTCCGAGAAAATTTCAAATTATCTGGTTGAACAGATGAAAGATGTGCAGACACAGCTTGGCTTGGAAATTCTTTCGCTCACCATTCAATCCGTTGAACCGGCTGATAAAAAAATTGCCGAAGCAATCAGGCAGAAAGAAGCTTCGCGTATTCTTGAAGAGACTGAAAAAAATAATCAGCAAATTCGAATCCATACGGCACAATTAAAATTAAAAGCCGATGAAGAAATTCTTCGATACGAACACGAGCTCGAAGTAAAAAAATACCAGTTGAAAGAAATCGAGGAAGAAAAAGAAGCAGCGCTCGCATTGAAAAAATTGAACGAACAAGTCAAACGCGATAAAATCAAACTTGAGATTGAGAAAGAAGAGATGGGCATGTTCAAAAACAATCCCGAACTTTTGCTTTTAACTCCTCAAGTTGCGCGGCTGGCTGAAGCAAGCCAGAATTTAAAGAATGCGAGAACAGTTGTTTCGCTCGGCGATATTGAAAACGGTTCGCAGTTGGTTGAGATGCTGAAAAATTTTCTCGGCGGATTGCTGCAGATTTCAAACCCGAAGAAATAATAATCCACTAAGGAATTTTTTTGAGTACAAAGAACAACATAGAAAAATTTTTTGAACTAAAGCCGGTAAAGCCCGGCAAGATTTCCGAAATAAGCGAAGCAACAGCCGCATCATTTGTGCCGCCGGCGGAAAGAGTAAATTTCCATATTGGCAACCCCGTTCAAGATGAAAGATTAACTTTCTATTATTTGCGCACTGTTTTAAAATTGCAGTCAAAGAACGAAGAAAATTTTTCATCCGGATCGCTGCTCAAAGAACTCGATTGGCTGCCGGAACACGAAAGAAGAATAAAATTTTTACACACGTTAATTAAAAACAGTGCACCCTATTCACCGCGCGGCGGTTACTCAATTAAAAACCCGGTTCCGCTCATCAAAAAATTTCATAAATGGATCAACGAGGAACAGGAAGAACCGCTTCTTTACGATACCGGAGAAAAATCTGGCAATAGAGAAATTGTAATTTCGAGCGGTGGAGTTAATGAATCTTTGCGGATTCTTTTTCATTCTTTGAATTCATACCTCGCAAATCTGCCGGCTAAAATTTTTCTGTACGGCTGGGCATTCATTCCGCAAAGTGATTTTAGCTCGCTCAATTTTTCGCAATTACCTGAAAGCGAATCCGATGCATTTGAAGAACTGAATAATTATCTGCAGAAGCAAAACAACGAACCGGTTTATCTTCTTCTCGGTAAAATTTTTTCGGAAGATATCAGAAGAAAACTTAGAAACATTTGTCTCGAACGTCCCCTCTTTTTTATCGAAGTAAACGATGCACCGAATCATCTTTCGCTTGCGAGGGAAGCGAAACTTAAGAACCGCGTTTTAAGAATTATTACGCCCGGATTTATTTCATCGAAGCTGAAAGATTCTTCGATTGTGTTTGCTGCCGGCATTCATGAACTGTTGAAAATTTTCGAATCGGTGCACTTCCAGTTAAAAGGAACACCGAGCGCATCGGAAATAGAACTTTTACAATATTTAATTGATAATGCCGATGAGATAGAAAAAATTTCAGATAAACAATTTCATGATAGCGATGAAGAACCCGATGTAAACTATCCTTCATTATTTCCGCAGACAGCGGTTTATAAAAGTTTGCAAGCCGCAGAGAATGCCGCAAAAATATATCAACAAAAAATTGAAAAGCTGTTAACGAGCGTTGAAAACTTCAGCGGAAAAATTGCCGGCTCTAATTTTCATGAATTGATTTCAACAGACTATTTTGCGAACAAAGATGCGAATGAAATACTCGATGAATTTTTCAGTAACATCGATAATCCGAAGTGGAACGATGAAGCAATTAAAAGTTTCGCCGGTGTTTTTGCGAAAGCACACCCGGAATATTCAATAAAAAATCTTGAAGTGGCAAGCGGCTCATCACGAACCGCACTCGCTTTGCTCGGATTTCATTGCGGGATCTCCGAAGTCGTTACATGCGATTACAGCTGGACTTACGAACACTGCTTCCCGAAATCTACATTCGTTCCGTTAACTGATGAATTCGAACTTGATGTTGACGGGATAATCACTGCGGCGGAAAGCAAAATCAACAATGGCTCGGCAAAGCAAAACGTTGCAGTCGTGATTAATAATCCGCACAATGCAAGCGGAAAAATCTTCCGCGAAAAAGATTTGAAAAATCTTTTAACAAGAACGCTCAACAAAAACATTCTTGTTATTGATGACCTCGCATATCAGAATGTCTTGCCGGAAGATTCTTTGAAAGGTCCGAAGACTGTTAAACAGCTTGCGCTCGATTTAATTCGTGAAGGAAAAATCTACAAAGAGCAGCTCGAGAATGTAATTACCGTTCATTCGCTTTCGAAGACCGATTGCTTTGCCGGTGCGCGGCTTGCTGTTGTAGATATTTCGAACAAGAAGCTCGCGGAAAAATTTCACAAACTGAATTCTGCAATCAAGCCGAACATTGCCGCAATTCTTACTGCATATTTATTTTACCGTAACGATGAGGGGTGCATAAATAAATTTTGGCTGCTGAGGAACCGGATTTTCAAAGCAAAGATGAAGGCGCTTGAGGAAGCTTCTGCCGAACTGCCCGAAGCGCGCAATCAATTCAAAATATTTATTTCGCGTCCGCAAGGAAGTATGTACCCGCGCATGATGATAGAAAATCTTCCGGACGGACTTTCGCTTGATTGGCTGTCATCCGGATTGGCGGCTCAAGGAATCGGACTTGTTCCGCTTTCCGCATTTGCGAGAACATCAAAAGGTTTTGAACTCGCAAGAAAATCTTTCCGGCTTACACTCGGCGGAACCGATACTCCCGAAATCCTTTTGAGAAAAACACGGCGTGTGCTGATCGATTTGAACCGTCTCGTTGCAGAAGAGAAAGCCAAATACAACAAGCAGACTTTTGCGGTAAAAACAATCGGCAGAAAAAATAATTTTTATTTTGATTCGGCAGTTTCGTTAAAGAATAGTTTCTTTGATGAGTTGAAAGAATTATGTATAAAAAATGCTCCGGCGTTAATGAAGAATTTTTCGGATGAAGCAGATGAAAAAATTCTCTCGCAAAGATTTGTAAATAAGTATCTGCCGGAAAGGCTTGAAACATTCAAACAAATTTTTGAAGACCGGCTCGATCTATCGCTCGATTATCTCTCGTTGATCAATTCCGAAGGAAGCAAAATTTTACAAACGCAGCTTGAGTTCGAATTATACAAAGACAATCTTGCCGACCGTTCGGAAGCCTTCCGTAAAAGAACTTTCGACCGGACTGTTCACCCGACACAACTTTTTGCAATTGATGCTGATATTCTTTTCAATGCCGCATTCGATAAAATTTTGCGGAATGAAAAACCGTCCGGAAAATTAATTTATAATCTGTGCGAAAATTTAATCGAAGAATATCTCGGCAAAAATGTTGCGATCAATTCCGCGAAAGAAGGCGAAGAACTTGTCTGCGATCTCCGCTCGATTATCGGCGCAGAACAATTTTCATCTCTCTATTCGAAAGAACCGAATCAAACACTCCTTTCATTTTGGGGCGATTGGGACGGAAGCAACAGACCATCCGGACAAGGACACCGGCTCGTTGCCGCGGCGCTGATCGAAAATGTTAATTCGCTTTCCGGTATCATCAAATCAATTCTCTCGATTGATAAAAGTGTTCATGTCGATCCGTTGTTGATTGATGAAATTAATCAGCTCGGTAGTACGAATAAAAATTTTTGGGACTTGCTGAATCATATTACTTCGCTGACAAATCAGCTTGAGAAAAGATACAAAAGCGTTTTACCGTTCAATGTTGAATCGAACCGCTGGCGAAAACTTGGAATGAAACTCGGTGTTGCTCAAGACCCGATCATCAAACTTTGGCAGCACAACGACAGTCTCGAACAAAAAATGTTTGAGATGCGCAGTGAACGCAGAAAAAAACTTGAGTACTATTTCAGGTTCAACAAAGATTTGCGAAAAGCACTCAACAGTTTGATCCCGTTTATTTTAAAACATTCATCGCATCCGAAGTTGATGCTGAAAGCCGGTTTTTACCGTGATGTATTAAAAAGATTTGCGCTCACGCCGCGCATTCATCAAAGATTGATCACTGCAAAAGATCAATTTTCGATCAACACAACCGTTCACAATATTTTTGAAATCAATACACTTTCGGGAACATACGGCAACCCCGGAATGGTGATGGGCTTGCAAGTCAGCATGTCAACAAATGCTGAAGCTTTAATCTCGCTCGATAAAAAATTTGTTTCCGAAAGGGAAAAAGTTTTGAGGAACAACGCCGATGTTATTCCGAAAGTTTGGTCGATCCCGCTTTTCGAAGATTTGAAAACCGTTTCAAAAATTGAAGAGTATCTCGATAAAATTTGGGATTATGCAGTGCACAGCAGAAGTATTGATCAGGAAGCCAAAGACCGTTTTTCGGAAATCATGTGCGAAGTATTTATTGCCGGCTCGGATTTGAGTCAGCAAGTGGGGCAGACAGCCTCCGCTCTTTTGTACAACACGGCAAAACATAAAACAATTGAGTGGCTCGCTAAAAAAGGTCTCGTTGATAAAGTGCGAATCAAACTTGGAAGCGGCGAACCGATGCAGAGACAAGGCGGTTACTATGCAGATTTTTCAAGCAAGCCGGCGTTCATCAAAAATGAAGTTAACAAAAAACGTTTTGAAGAATATCTGAAAGACTCGACAATTAAAAGCACGGAGTTTGCAGTCTCGCCTCTGCACGGAGTTTTTGCCGGCGGTGATTTGAGAACTTTGCAAAGTGCAGTTTCCGAAAAACTTAGATATCTCAGCACGGAAAGCCGCGCACAGCTTCTTTACCATTTGAAAAAGACTCAGGATTTTTATCACTCGGAATTAATTAGAGCCGCCGAGCCGTTCATCGATACACGGCTTGTTTACGAATCCAAAAGCCTGAAAGAATTGGAACGGCTGACGCTTGGAAAAAATGATGAAGTTTATCTTGCATTCTCAGAATTAACGAAGAAAAATTTTCAGCAGATAATTTACGGAAGCGAAGATGATGTGGTCGGCATTCACATTATTTCGTATTTCCTTTCGCGTGCAACTCCGGTTTTGAGGGATAGACCGGTTGAACGTCCTTCAAGAAGCAACGGCGATAATAAAGGTCAGAAAATTCTGGAGAGGATTGCTTCGACAATTCCTCTTTGCAAACACGGAAGTTTGCTGCGCGCAATCAGTCACAACAAAGCGCAAACTTTTATTCTCGGTGTCAATCAATTAACAACGGGATTGTTCCGCGCGCTCAATCAATTTTCGCAGATGGAGTTTGTCGGCGGAAACGGATACCAGCTTCTTCACGAAAGAATTCTTCCGCATCTGCCGGTTTATGAAATTCTGCAGACGACTCGAATCTTTCAAGACAAAGAACTTATTCATCTCAATAAATTTTCTAATTCATTCCCGGCTGGAATTACAGCGTTTACACTTTTGAGAGAAGACATGGATTCGATGGAAATTTTTATTCCGCTTCTTCAAAAAGAATTACTGCGCCGCCACGGAATAAATGTTTCCGAATTTTTCAAAGGAGATAATTTTATTTACGAACTACTGCCAACACTGCGCCCCGACCTTGCAGTGTTGATTCAGCCTGATCTTTTCAATACCGATCGGCAGAATGTTGTAAAGGAAATTAAGTATGAAATTCCGGCTGACTGGCTTGAAGAATTTTCCGCTCTGCTCGATGTGCCGGGAAAAATAAATTATTGGCGGAACCTTACATGGAAACTTCTCGAAGAGCCGATCAAAAATCAGGTTAAATCGTTTGTTGAACTTGCGATTGCACTCAACACTCTTTCGAAAGATATCGACACGAGAGAATTTACATCTGCTGCGGCTTCCGTCAAGAAAACAAAATTCGAAACATCACTTGCGGATCTTTTAAAAGGGAAAGTAGATGATTCGATGCGCGAGTTTTTAACAGCGGCTGTGCAGTATTTAACCCGCTTGCCGGCTGAAATGGTTGAAGTGCCGATTGATATCGTCCGCGCGCTCAAAGATGTAGAACGAATTCTCCGCATCGAAGAACAAGCGTTGAGCAAAAAGAAACAAGAATTGCTCAACTTCTACTTACTGCAAATTGCCCGGCATGTTGGTGATAACGGATAAATCACAAAAAACGAATCCCAAATAACAAGTAAATAATCAAGAAGCAAATCACAATGCCCAAACAAATTCCAATACTCAATTCTCGAATACCAAACTGAATCATGATTAGTTCGCGAGTGTATTTCATGTTTTATTATTTGTTTATTGTTGTTTGAAAATTGATGATTGGTTGTCGTTTGTGATTTGTAGTTTGAGATTTATTCCCCGGTGCTTGACATGTGGTAATTAATTGTTGATTGGATTTTGTTATTTGGAATTCCCGGTTCAGAGTACGATAGTGAAAACAGTTTCTTCATTCGGTTTTGACTGCGCCCAAATACTTCCGCCGTGAGCACGTATTATACTTTGTGATATACTCAGCCCGATTCCAGACCCATCTTTTTTTGTGCTGAAGAAGGGAACAAAAATTCTATCGAGAATTTCTTCGGAGATGCCCGGACCGTTATCGGCAACTTTTAACATCGCGCGTCCGCGGTCGTTTATTTCCGCACTCAATTTTATTCTGCCGTTCGAAGAATTTGAAAGAGCTTGCAAGGAATTTTTTATCAAATTGATCAGTACATGTTCGATTAAATCGGGATCGGCAATCAATTCCAAATTTTCCGGTTTGATTGAAAACGTAAACTCTGTTTTGTTTGATGCCGTAAGCGATTCACCCAGCAGTCTAATCCGGTAAAATAATTCGGAAGCTTTCACTGTTTGAAAATTCGGTTTCGGAATTTTTGATATATCGCGGAATTTATTCACAAAGTTTATCAATCCTTCGCTTCTTCTTTGAATTGTATTCAGCGCATCGTTTATATCATTGAAATTTTCGTTCTGAAATTGATTCGATCCGGCATTCTCTTTAATCATTCCGCTTGCCGTTGAAGCGAGAGATGAAATCGGTGTAATGGAATTCATAATTTCGTGAGTGAGAACGCGGATCAATTTCTGCCACGCTTCAATTTCTTTTTCTTCGAGTTCAGGCTGAATGTTGTAGAGCGAAATCAATTTGAAATCCTGTTCCTTCATTCTGAATGCGGTGCTGTAAATCATCAACTGAATGATTTCGCCGTTATCAACAAACTTAAATGTGCTTTTCGTTCCGGTCTGCAATTGAAAAAGAAATTTTCCCAAATCGTTCCCGGCTTTATCGAGATCGGAAATATTTTTTAGATGAGAAACTTTGAGCATCTTCTTTGCCGATTTGTTGAAAAGTTCTACATCACCTTTTGCATTGAAAGAGACGAGACCGATTCCAACGTGTTCAACAACTGTCTGCAGATAGCGGAGACTCTCTTCTTTTTCGAGCCGTGCTTTCCTAAAATTATTTAATACTTTTTCAAGTTCATCGGAAAGTTCTTTGAAAGATTTTCCCGAATCGGCAATTGTAATGTTCTGTGAAAAATCCGAGTAATTAATTCCTTGAAGGAATCTTACAATTTCTCTGTTTGTTGAATCGGCAAATTTAATCAGCAGAAAAATTTGTGTAACTGCAGCAGCAAAAAAAAATAAAACAAATACGGCTGAAGACTCAGAATAAAAATATGAGATGAAAAATATATTTAGCGCAAGCAGAAGCAGCCGAATGACTATTTGCAGTCTGAAATTTTTCACATCACAGTCCGTGTTTTTCCATTCTGCGGTAAAGCGAAGAGCGCGTCAATCCCAATTCTTTAGCGGCTTTGGAAACATTGCCGTTGTGCTTCAGCAAAACTTTTTGCATTGTTTTCTTTTCGAGTTCATCGAGATTAAACGTATCCGACAACCCGTGTTCCGTTTTTATGGAAACGGAGCCGAGGTAAATATCGTCCGGCTGAATCAAATCGGACTCGCAGAGAATTACACTTCGTTCGATAACATGCTGAAGTTCGCGCACGTTGCCGTGCCATGCGTAGTTCTCAAATTTTATCATTGTGCGCGGATCGATTTGCAAATTCGGTTTGTCATATTTCCTTTTGAAGATAGATAGAAAATTTTCCGCAAGCAGTGGAATATCGCCTTTCCTTTCGCGCAGAGGCGGCAGATGAATTTCTACCGTGTTGATTCTGTAAAGCAAATCTTGCCGGAATCTGTTCGATGAAACTTGTTCGTAAATCGGAATGTTGGTTGCGCAGATTAATCGTATATCAATTTTGTTCTGTTTGTTCGAGCCGAGCCGCGTAACTTCTTTGTTCTGAATTACAGTAAGAAGTTTCGATTGAAGATTCATCGGAATGTTTCCGATCTCATCGAGAAACAAAGTTCCGCCGGATGCAATTTCAAATCTGCCGGGACGGTCTTCCTTTGCATCTGTAAAAGCACCTTTAACGTAACCGAACAATTCGCTTTCGAAAAGAGTTTGTGTTAACGAGCCGATATCAACATTCACAAAAATTTCTCCTTCTCTCAAAGAATTTTTGTGAAGCGCGCGTGCAACAAGTTCTTTGCCCGTTCCGTTCTCGCCGAGTATCAAAACATTTGCGTCCGTTGCCGCAACTTTTGCAATTGTGCGGAAAACTTTCTGCATCGGTTCGGAAATCCCGATCATTTCGGCAAATCCATTTTCGGAAAGTCTATTTATGTAGTGCTGTTTTGTTTTAATTTTTTCGAGTTCGATACGCGAACTGCGGAGTTTGTACGCCGATGAAAATGTTGCAAGCAGTTTTTCATTCTGCCACGGTTTAAGCACGAAGTCCGTTGCACCTTCTTTGATGGCTTTCACTGCAGTATCAACATCGCCGAAGGCAGTGATGAGAACGACAACGGCTTGCGGATCGATCTTTAAAATTTCTTTCAGCCAGTAAAATCCTTCGCTGCCGCTTGTTGTGTCTTGCGAAAAATTCATATCGAGAAAAATTACATCGAAGCTGCCTTCGCACATTAGTGAGGGAATTTGTTCCGGATCTTTTTGCGTAACGATGACCGATGCATAATTTTTCAGCAGAAGTTTGAGCGTGAGGAGAATATCTTCATTATCGTCAATGATTAATACTTTGGGCATAGCATTTATAAATATTTATTGGAACAGTATTGTGCGAATTTTGTTCTTGCGTGCTTTGCGTTAACATTGCGTATTTGCGTGAACAAGATTCGCCTTCGGCGGATGCAATGAACACAAAGGAAATCAATTACAATCGTGCCAAACTTTTTCATTACAAATTCCACTTCAATTTAATCAAAAGCAAAATTATTTGTTCGTTAGCGGACAGCATTGAACGAAGGCGGACAGAATCTAAAAAAGACAAAATGAATGATTTAAGGTGATGTTGTGAAAAAGAAACGAATTGCAATTCAGGACTTCCGGCACGGCGATTGAATATCATGGCAGAAAAATAATTAGGTAAACGATGGACCGTGTAATCGAAAAGAAGATGTGGACGAAAAAAAGAATTGTGCTGCTTTCATCCGCCGCTCTTTTCGTTTTGTTTGCTCTCTACACATTTGTCTTGAGCGATACGAGCAGCAAGCTGAATGTTGAAACGGAAAGACTTACAATCTCGGAAGTTAAACGCGCCCCGTTTCAGGAATATATTCCGGTCACCGGAACTGTTGAACCGATACAAACTTTTTTTCTTGATTTATCCGACGGCGGAAAAGTAGTCGGAAAATATTTGGAAGAAGGCGCGATGCTGAATATCGGAACGCCGATAATAAAATTGGACAACCCGAATCTCTCGCTTCAAGTGTTGAGCACACAATCGAATTTTGTACAAGCACAAAGTATTTCGCGGCAGACAAGATTGGGTTATGAGCAGAATATAATTACCAGACGAAATCAAATGCTCGACCTGAATTTGAATCTTCTTATCCAGGAAAGAACTTACAAAAACAACAAAGTGCTTTATGAAAAAGGAATGATATCGAAAAATGAATTTGACGAAAGCAGAGAGAAGTATGAAACGATGCTCAAAAGTTTGGAGCTTGTGAAAGAATCGTTGAAGAAAGATTCGCTCACGTATATTCAGCTTGTTCGGCAAGGCGAATCCGATGTTGAAATGTCTAAAAATTATTTGACGCTCGTTCAAAATCAGCTTGCGAATTTAACGGTGAGTGCACCGATTAAAGGACAGTTGACATCGCTCAATTGTGAGATCGGGCAGTCGGTCGGCGCCGGTTACAGACTGGGGCAAATTGATAACATCGATTCCTTCAAAGTCCGAACGGAAATAGATGAGCATTACATTTCAAGAATTACGGAAGGACAAACAGGCGAGTACGAATTCGACAGCAAAATTTATACGTTGAAAATAAAAACAGTTTATCCGCAAGTTACCAACGGAAGATTTTATGTCGATATGATTTTTACCGGCAAGCAGCCGAAAGGAATCCGCAGAGGACAAACAATGCACATAAAACTTCAGCTCGGCGGACTTTCCGATGCACTGCTTATCGAAAGCGGCGGATTCTTTTCTACAACCGGCGGTCAGTGGATTTTTGTTGTGGATAAATCCGGCACGTTTGCTGTGAGAAAACAAATAAAAATCGGCAGACAAAACCCGCAGTACTATGAAGTGCTCGAAGGTTTGAAAGCCGGCGAGAAAGTAATTACATCATCGTACGATAATTATAACGAATACGACAAATTAGTATTGCAGTGATTCCGGATGCTTGATAACGGAGGAAAAATGTTTGGCAGCTATCTAAAAATAATTTTGCGAAATTTAATCAGGCACCGGATTTTTTCTTTTATCAATGTTATAGGCTTAGCAGTTGGAATAACATGTTTTGTTGTGCTTACTCTTTTTGTAATTGCCGGATTAATTGCACTGCTGATTGCCCTTGCAACGGTGAGTTATCAATCAATCAAAGCGGCGCTTGCAAATCCTGTGGAGGCTCTTCGATACGAATAGTACGTAGTGCGAAGATCCCGATGCTTTTTATCGGGATTGATAGTTTGAAATATGAATAACAACTCTATACGCCAAGCGTTTAAGGAGGTAAACATGTTTAAAAATTATTTTAAAACGGCATTCAGGAATGTTGTTAAATATAAGGGGCATACTCTTATAAACATTGCCGGTCTTGCAGTCGGTATCTGTGCCGTGATGCTTATCTATCTTTACATTTCTTTTGAGTTGAGTTACGATTCGTTTCACAAAGGTTCGGAAAAAATATTTAGGGTTTCCGTAATAAATGAAATAAAAGATAAAGGTACTTCCGAAGGTGCTGTATTTCTAGATGCGCTGGCTCCCGTGATAAAAAACGAAATTCCGGAAGTAGAACAAACCGTACGTGTGTCGGATGAGAAACCGGGTTTGCTATCGAACGGTCAAAAACAAATCCAGATTAATTCCGCGAGATATGCCGATTCAACTTTTCTAGATATTTTTTCTTTTGAGTTACTAATGGGTAATCACAAACAAATTCTGAATAAACCTTTTACCGCGCTGCTAACTGAAGAAACGTCCGATAAATTGTTCGGCAATAAAAATCCAATAGGACAAATTGTTGACTTCAACGATTTGCAGTTTGAAGTAACGGGAATAATTAAGAATCCTCCGTTAAATTCTCACCTCAAATTTAATATGCTTTTATCGTTCGGCTCGCTTTATCAGATGAAGAATGTTTTTATGGGCTGGAATGGAGGCAACCAGTATATAACTTACGTTAAATTAGTTAATAAAAATCGGAGTGAAACGGTTGACAAAAAACTTGTTCCGTTAATGTGGAAGTACCTGAATAAAAAGTTGAAACCGTTTGGATGGAAATTTACAGCATACCTTCAACCGTTAAAAGAGATCCATCTAAAGTACGACGACCAAAACCAAACACGGCTTATAAATATTTTTGTCTTTTCAATCGTGGCTATATTTATTCTGTTGATAGCTTGCATAAATTATATCAACCTGACAATTGCCGGTTCGTTGAAACGCAGCAAAGAGGTTGGCGTTAAAAAAGTTTTTGGAGCTTCAAGGATTGAGCTGATAAAACAATTCATCGCCGAATCGTTTTTGATAATAATCATTTCGTCCGTTATTTCGATAGCCGGTTTATATTTGATAATACCTTCCTACAAAAAATTCATCGGCGATTTTTTCAATACGGATATTTTGATAAGCATAAACAGCATTGCTGTTTTTGCCGGCGGTGCAGTATTAATCAGCTTAATTGCAAGTTTGTACCCGGCATTTTATTTATCGCGGATGACCCCGCTTGCCGCTATTAACGAAAATAGATTACAGCGCTCATCAAAATTCAACATTCGGAATGCATTGATTCTTCTTCAGTTTGTAATTTCAATCGGGATGATCTCTTCAACGCTGATAATTTCCTCGCAATTGTCCTTTGTTAAGCATCGGGATTTGGGTTTTCGGAAAGAAAATATTTTTGTTCTTGGATTGAACAGCATCGAAAGCCGTGCAAAATATCTTACAATTAAAAATGAAATCTCAAAAATTACGGGCGTCCAAAAAGTTACGGCAACTTCTGCAATTCCCATAAACGGTTTTACGAGCAACGGGTATTTGGTAGAAGGACAAAATGCACCCAACATAATTAATGTTGTGGATGCCGATAAAGATTTTCTCGATACATATAAAATTAAATTGATCAGCGGGAGAAATTTTTCAGAGGATTTCGGTACCGATAAAGATTCATATCTCGTAAACGAAGAATTTGTAAAACAATATGGATTGAAAAACCCTCTCGGCAAAACAATTAACCGGAACTCACCGCACAAAATTATTGGTGTTGTAACTGATTTTAGCTTTGCTTCGGCGTATGAAAAAATTTCTCCGCTTATTATCACAAGCCAGCCGGAATCCGGCAGTTTTAATTATTTGTCCGTGGTGATTAATTCTATAAACATAGTAGAAGTTATTAGTGCGATTTCGAAAACGTTTGAAAATATTTGTCCCGATACCCCATTTGATTACAAGTTTTTGGACGAAGCATTGGCACAAGTTTACCATGACGAAGCGAACTTCAGAACTTTGTTTGTCTATTTCTCTTCTTTATCGATTTTAATA
The DNA here is from genome assembly GCA_016177735.1 of Ignavibacteriales bacterium. Lineage (GTDB taxonomy): Bacteria > Bacteroidota > Ignavibacteria > Ignavibacteriales > Melioribacteraceae > DYJK01. The sequence goes on from JACOUS010000016.1 coordinate 21,919, forward strand.
TCAATCACCGGACTACTCGGACTAACAATCTTTTCGTTGACGCAAAAAAGAAAAGAGATAGGCATCAGAAAAGTTTTGGGTGCTTCGGTAATAAATATTATTAAACTCGCATACAAAGAGTATTTACTCATTATACTTACTGCATTTGTAATAGCCTCGCTTCTTTCAAAATATTTTATGGACGTGTGGCTTGAGAAATTTGCGTTCAGGATTGAACCGTCATTAGGATTGTTTTTATTATCCGGATTGATTGCAATAGTAATTTCGTTTATCACTGTTACTGTTTATACTGTGAAAGCGGCGATGGCTAATCCATCGGATAGTTTGAGATATGAATGATTTTGGATGCAAGATACCGGATGCTTGCCAGAGATAGAAATATAAGATGGAATATGTGAACAACAATTTGTCAATTAAACAATTACACGGAAAATATAATGATTAAGCTAACTAACCTTTCCAAGTACTACGAAAACAAATTTGTAAAAACTTTTGTGCTGAGGAATATCAATCTTGAAATTGAAGAAGGCGGGTTTGTTTCGATAATGGGTCCGTCCGGCGCGGGCAAATCTACTTTGCTTCATATCCTCGGCATGCTCGATTCTCCTTCGGAGGGCGAATATCATTTTTATGATGAAACAGTTCACAAAATGAAAGAGAAAAAACTTTCCGAGCTTCACAAGTCCTATCTCGGATTTGTATTCCAGCAGTACCATTTAATTGACGAACTGACGGTTTATGAAAATCTTGAAACGCCTCTTCTCTACAAAAAAATAAAAAGCGATGAACGTAAAGGAATGCTTGCAGATATTCTCGACCGTTTCAACATCGTTGCAAAGAAAGATTTATTCCCGAATCAGTTATCCGGCGGACAGCAGCAAATTGTTGCAATCGCACGTGCAATAATTACAAAACCGAAATTAATTCTTGCGGACGAACCGACCGGCAATCTTCACACCGATCACGGAAAAGAAATTATGGAAATGCTCAAAAAGCTGAACAATGATGGAACAACAATTATTCAGGTCACTCACTCGGATCTGAATGCAAAGTACGGAAACAGAATCATCAAATTAAAAGATGGATGGATTGAGAAATAAAGAATGGAAGAAGGAAAATGGAAAATGGATGATCAAAAAGTCATTTCGGGTTTACCCGACCAAGTCGGGTTTACCCGACCAAGTTGGGCTTACCCGACCAAGTCGGGTTTACCGGGAAATGAAAGACATGAGAGGCAAGATGCTTTCTGGATTCTCGATACCGGATGCTGGATTTTGAAACACGAAACTAAAAACTCCAAACTCAAAACATGGAGTTTGTAATACGTAACAATTAACGGAGAAAAAAATGTTCCGGTATTTAATCAAACAGTATGTAAGAAATATTTCAAGGCGAAAACTCTTTTCGTTTATTAATGTAACCGGGCTTGCTTTCGGAATTGCGTTTATAATTTTAATCGGGCAGTTCGTTTATTACGAATTCAATTACAACACAGGGTTGAAAAATATCGATAATATCTACCGGCTTGTTGATGTTGGCGCAAATAATTACGACGCCGATTACAGAATCAAAGATCAAATTCTTGCAAGTGTGCCCGGCGTTAAAAACGTTTCTATTTTGAATAAATATGGAACGGATGCAAATGCCGGCGGCAAAGTTTTTCAAATCAAAGATATGCTTGTTGTTGACCGGAATTTCTTCGACATATTTAATTGCACATTTATTCACGGCAATGCCAAGTATGCATTGAATACACTTGATGATGTTGTGTTGACCGAAACGACGGCGAAAAATATTTTCGGCACCGCAGATGCTGTCGGAAAAACTCTCCGGCTCAATCATAAATACGATATGCTTGTAACCGGTGTCGTTAAAGACTTGCCGGAGAATCTCAGCTTTAATGCCGAGATTTTTGTGAATGCAGTGAACTCGCCGAAACAACGGCTCTTTTATAAAATGTCGTGCCTTTCATTCGACCAGTGCAAATATCCTTTCGATGTTTTTGTGGAAGTAGAGAAGAACGCAGACGTAAAAAAAATTGAGGCGCAGATAGCTTCGCTCAATAATATTAACAGTTATCTCTTCCCGAAAAAAATTAAGCTTACTCCACTGAAGACAAATTATTTTAATACTGGGTTCGATGATAGTAATTTGATGCACGGTAATGTTGAGTTGATAAAAATTCTCTCCGTAATTGGTGTGATAATTCTTTTGCTTGCAGTTGTAAACTTTGTGAATCTCGCAACTGCCGCTTACCGATACCGGTTAACCGAAATGGGCGTAAAAAAATGTTTGGGCGCGAACCGTTCTACTTTAATAAAACAATTGTTGATCGAAGCACTTTTTACATGCACAATTTCATCATTGCTCGGAATTATTCTTGCGGTTCTTTTTCTTCCTTACTTCAATCGGTTTGTTGATAAGCCGCTCGCTCTGCAAATTTTTAATGACCCGGTCTTTTTCATTTTGTTTGCCGGATTCATTTTGTTTCTCGGCATCGCAGCCGGATTTTTACCGGCAGTTGTCTTGTCGAAAATTTCTCCTATCCAGCTTTTTAAGTTGAATCCCTACTTAAAAGGAACCGGCAAAAAATACAGAGGAGTTCTCACCGTGTTTCAATTTGCCGTTACAATAATTTTAATAAGCGGATTGATTGTAATTACAAAACAGATCGATTTTGTAAAACACAAAGATTTGGGATTTAATACAGAAAAATTGTTGTACCTGAAAATCCATTTTACACTTAAAGACCGTCTTCAGGTTATTGAAAATAAATTACGGCAGTACCACGGCATTAAATCTCTTACAAAAACATTGGGAAGACCCGGTGAAATTCGAATGTTTATGCAGAATTATGAAACAATACTAATTGATTCAACTTCGTTAAAAGTTTTTGGCATCGAGATTATTAAGGGAAGAAATTTATTGGCTGGCGATGTGGACAAAGCATGTCTTGTTAATCAAACGGCGCTCAAAAATTTTAAGGGCGGTGATTTTATAAATCAGAAAGTGAATGGAAAAGAAATTGTTGGTGTTGTTTCGGATTTTCATTACTCATCGCTTTACAATGAAATTGGGCAATTGGCTTTGATGTACAATCCGAATTGGAGTGTTTGTGATATTACAATGAGAGTCTCCGGACCAATCGGCAATGCGATCAGTTACATCAAAAAAACATGGGAAGAAATTTGTCCCGATTACCCGCTTGAGTTTGGTTTTTACGATGAAAATTTTGCAACGATGTATAAAAAAGAAGAAAACCTTGCTGCACTTGTAAGCATATTTTCAATTCTTGCTGTTGTTATTTCTTGCATGGGAATTTTCGGCTTGTCGATTTTTCAATCGGAACAAAGAATAAAAGAAATCGGTGTGAGAAAAGTATTGGGCGCCGATGCCCGCGAAATAATTTTACTACTCACAAAAAGTTTTTCCAAGTGGGTGATCATTGCAAATGTAATTGCAATTCCGGTCGCCTATTATTTTTTAAATCAGTGGCTCGAAGATTTTGCGTACAGAATAGAAATAAGCTGGTGGATTTTTGTACTGTCCGGGTTGATTGCACTGTTGATTGCACTTGCAACAGTAAGCTTTCAGGCAATCAAAGCGGCGATGTCAAATCCTGTGGAGGCTCTTCGATATGAGTAATATCGAAGACCGACATCCCGATGCCCTTTATCGGGATGGAAGCACCGAGATACGAATGATTCTGGATACTGAATGCAAGATACTGGATGCCGGCAAAGGAACTCGAAACGATCGGCAAGTACGAAAGATGATTTTTGATTTACGAATTACGATTTACAAAAACCGTCTTTTATCGAGCATCTTCGAGGTGTTTTATGGACGAGTATCCAGCATATACGCAGCGGCTTTCATGCAGTACGCGCAAGGTTAAGAATGACGCACTTTGACGCGATGAAAAATTAAACAAAATAAATTAGGGAGCAGAAATGATTCGCACAGTTAATCTCAAAAAAATCTTTAAGACGGAAGAAGTTGAAACAACGGCACTCGATAACGTGAGCATCGAAATTAACGAAGGAGAATTTGTTTCGATAATGGGTCCTTCGGGATGCGGCAAATCTACATTGATGAACATACTCGGACTTCTCGATAATCCTTCCGGCGGCGAATATACTTTTCTTGGAACGGAAGTATCGAAATATTCCGAGCGCCAGCGTGCACTAATGCGCAAGCAGAATATCGGCTTTGTGTTTCAGAGTTTTAACTTGATCGATGAATTAACCATTTATGAAAATGTTGAACTGCCGCTTCTGTATTTAAAAACTTCCGTTTCGGAAAGAAAGAAAAAAGTGGAAAGCGTTTTGGAAAGAATGCAGATCATGCACCGGCGCAATCATTTTCCGCAGCAGTTATCCGGCGGACAGCAGCAGAGAGCCGCAGTTGCACGCGCACTTGTCGGCAGCCCCAAAATTATTTTAGCGGATGAACCGACCGGCAACCTCGATTCAACGCACGGCGATGAAGTAATGAAAATGTTAACCGAACTTAACGAAAGCGGAACAACAATTGTGATGGTAACGCACTCGCCCACATATGCAGAGTACGGTCACCGCGTAATTCATTTGTTCGACGGCAAAGTTGTAACGGAAAATTTCAAATCGGCTTTTCATGTGTAATTCTTTTTTGGGGGGGAAAGTGACTCCCGGAAATTCGCCAAAACCTTGTGGTCGTCATGAAAATTTAGTGAGTAATTTTCCTACCGTTTGCTGTGAAAACAACTTTACAAGTTATTGTTTGTTGTGAATCGTTCTGCTAATTTCTTATAGCATTATATCATAATTATTACAGCAACCCGTTGTGTGAATTAATTTGTAAACCGTTGAAACGGTTTTGTTTTTTATTTTTTATCCATTAACACACGGCTTAAGCCGTGTGTTAATAAAGATCAATTCGCTTTTGCACAACTGTTTTAACAGTTTTTTATTCTTGTTTCCCTAATTCACACAACCGGTTACAGCAATTTTATTGTATGTATTTTCAATGGGATCAAAATAAGAATCAGTACAACATCAGAAAGTATAAAGTTTCTTTTGAGGAAGCTAAAAAGTTTTTTTTTTTGATGACAATGCAAGACTTATATCCGATCCGGAACACCCGGCATCTGAAGAGCGTTTTATTCTTTTAGGGATATCGAGCAAATTAAGACTCCCAATTGTTGTGCATGCTTATAGAGAAAAAGATGATATCATTCGAATTATCTCTGCAAGAAAAGCAGCTAAATCGGAAAGCAAATACTATTACGAGGTGAAATAAAATGAAAAAAGAATATGACTTCAAAGGTTCTATCAAAAACCCTTATGTAAAGAAACTTAAAAAACAGATCTCAATTCGTATCGAAAAAGAAACCGTTGAATATTTTAAAAAAATAGCTTCTGAAATTGACATCCCGTACCAGAATTTAATGAACATGTATTTGAGAGAATGCGCACAAAATAATTTTAAACCGAACATCCACTGGCAAAAATAAAAATTCTTAACGCTCTCTGATTAAATAGTCTTGGTTCGCTCTTAGCGCAATTGCGTGTATTACCTTTTACTTACATAGGCAAGAATTGTAGTTGAAATTGATTGATACCTGCTCACTATTTGAAAGAACTTTTCTACCTTCGGCAGAGCGGCAAAGAATTTTTTCCCTATAGCTTGTTCCGCCGTTTATTGGCGGGACTTTTTTACTTACCTGTCCGGCTCTGACGGATTAAAGAGGTTATGCTTCATTGCAGAGACAACCAATTTAAAATATTAGCCTAATCTATTATAAATGGATGCCAAACTTGCCAAGTAAAAATATCATTATGTAATAGAGTAAAACCATGGTAATAATTGAGATTGATAGCGCCAGGTAGAAATCAATTTTCATTTTGAGTAAAACCGGCAAAACAAGAAATAGAGAAAGAGAAGGAATAACCAGCCAGAAAACACTTGTGGACAATTGTGAAATCTTTTGAGTGTCTTTTGTGTCTATGTATAACCAGATCATTGCTATAACAGATAAGAGAGGAACGGAGGCAAGAATGCCTCCGATTAAAGAACTTTTTTTAGATGCTTCGGAAACAACAACAATTAAGACAGCCGAGAGAGCGACTTTAATTATGTATTGAAGCATATTTAAATTTCCTTTCCATACTTATGGTAAAGTGCCGGCAGCACAATCATATTCAATGCAGTTGAAGTAATCAAGCCACCGAGGATAACAATTGCCATCGGCGCTTCTATTTCTTTACCGGGTTCACCGCTGCCAAGAACGAGCGGAATTAATGCAAGTCCAGCGGTTATAGCGGTCATTAAAATAGGATTTAACCGTTCCAATGAGCCTTGAACAATTGCATCGGTAAACTCCTTTCCTTCCTTTATGAGATTCTGAAAATGGGAAATCATTAAGATTCCATTTCGTGTGGCAATTCCGAATAGAGTAATAAAACCAACTAGAGAAGCAACGCTGATTATTCCATCTGAAAGAAATACAGACCAAACACCGCCGATTAGCGCAAGGGGAAGATTAATTAAAATGAAAAGCGCCGACTTGATATTTCCAAACTGAAAAAAGAGAATTAAAAAGATTATACCCAATGAAACCAAACTAAGCATAGTAATTATTTTAGTCGCTTCTTGTTCGCTTTCAAACTGTCCGCCGAACTCAACAAAATAACCTTGCTCAAATTTGATATTCTTTTCGATGTTGTTTTTCATTTCATCTACAACGCTACGTAAATCTCTTTCGGAAACATTTGCTTGGACAACAATTTTGCGTTGAACATTTTCCCGGCTTATGCGGTTTGGACCTTTTTCGTTTACTACCTCTGCAAGCTGAATTAAAGGAACCTTCGCACCGGAAGGAGTATCGAAGAGAGCATTTTGTATCTTTTGAATGTTGCCCCGGTTGTTCTCGTCAAAACGGACTACCAAATCAAAAGTATTTTGCCCTTCACGGATTTCAGTTGCCGCTTCTCCATTAAAACCGACATCAATCGCATCGGCTAATTCACCAACAGTAATACCATAACGAGCCATAGCAACACGGTTGAATTTTATTTTTGTCTGCGGGACTTCAACTTCTTGATCAACGGCAACATCCACTGCGCCTTGAACTTTTTCCATCTCAGTTTTTACCATTTGGGAGTAAGTTCTCAACTGCTGCAAATCTTTGCCGAATATTTTAACGGCAATATTAGCACGTGTTCCGGAAAGCATGTGATCAATCCGGTGACCGATTGGCTGACCAATTGTGACGTTTGTTCCGGGAAGAGCAGCAAGAGACTTTCTAATATCTGTTATAAATTCTTCTTTAGTCTTTTCATCCAATTCGAAGCGGACATCGAGCTCGGCACCGTTAACGCCTTGGGCATGTTCATCAAGTTCGGCTCTACCGGTTCTGCGTGCGGTTGATTTGACCTCCGTGTGAGAAAGAATAATTTCTTCTGCAAGGTTTCCGATCTTATTCGATTCTTCAAGAGAAGTTCCGGGTAAAGTAACTAAACTTAATGTTAGCGAACCTTCGTTAAATTCAGGCAGAAATGATCTTCCAAGAAAAGGAATAATTGCAATGGTTAGAATAAAAACAGTGAGTGAAGAAACAAGTATTGTCTTAGGATGCTTTAGCGTGAAGTTAAGCGTCCTTTTGTATAAGGTTTTTAATTTTTCAACAAGCCATGTATCTCCTTCTTTCTTCATAAAGTTTGCTTTTGGCAGCAGGTAGTATGAAAGAACAGGCGTTACTGTTAAAGCGACAAGGAGAGAAGCAAAAATTGAAGTAACATAAGCATAACCCATCGGGCGGAGTAATCTTCCTTCAACACCGCTTAAGAAAAACAGAGGTAAGAAAACAATTACAATAATCATTGTGGCATTAACCATCGGTGCACGAATTTCTTTGGACGCTTCATAAATAATTTGCAGAGCGTTTTTCTTTTTAGAATCGCTGGATGAATTGTTTCCTTTCAATCTACGGAAAACATTTTCTACATCGATAATCGCATCATCCACAAGTGCGCCTATTGCAATTGCAATTCCGCCAAGAGACATTGTGTTAATCATGATATTGAAGAATTTGAAAATGATAATCGTGATGATAATTGAAAGAGGAATTGCCAGAACAGAAATAAAAGTAGTTCTGAAATTCCATAAGAAAAAAAAGATTACAATTACTACAAGGATAGCTCCATCCCGCAGTGCGCTTAGAACATTTTCGATAGACACTTTTATAAAATCCGACTGCTTAAAAATATCTGAGTCGATCTCAATTCCAGGCGGAATTGTTTTTCTTATTTCATCGAGTGTCGATTCAATTTTTCTTGTGAGTTCTAAAGTATTTGTTTGTGGTTGTTTCTGAACCGTTAATATTACAGCCTGACTCGCATTTTTAGAACCGTCACCTATTTTAATTGATGGACCGATTTTAATATCGGCAATAGCATTCATAAGAACGGGAACATTTCCGCGCATTGCAACAACACTGTTTTTAATATCTTCAATATCACGCACACGTCCGATTCCACGTATCAAATATTCGCTTCCGGAATCCATATAAGCTCCGCCGGAGGAATTTTCATTCGACTGTTCGGCGGCTTTCATCACCTCGTTAAGAGAAATATTGTATGATGAAAGTTTTTCGGGGGAGATTAATATCTGATACTGCTTTACTGTGCCGCCGATTGGAATAACTTGTGATACACCGCTAATAGAAAGCAGACGCCTCCGTAAATCAAAATTTGCAATTGTGCGTAAATCCATTTCGTTTAGATTCTGCGGATTATTTTTTTTATCGATGCTTAAACTGACAAGCATAATCTCACCCATTATGGAAGAGATTGGCGCTAGCTGCGGATTATCTACGCCTTTAGGCAAAGTGGCTGCGGCATTTTGAATTTTCTCGTTTACAATTTGCCGGGCAAGAAAAATATCGGTTCCCCAATCAAACTCAACCCAAACTATTGAGATACCGGCTGCGCTGGATGAGCGGACACGTCGAACATCGGTTGCCCCGTTTACGGCAGTTTCAACTGGGAATGTTACAAGAGTTTCTATTTCTTCCGAAGCCATTCCGTGCGCTTCTGTTATTATTGTAACTGTAGGGGCAGTGAGATCCGGGAAAACATCTACTGGCATATCTATAGCGATAAATGTTCCGGCGATAAGCAGTATTATTGCCGATACCAGAACAATCAGTCTTTTCTGAAGTGAAAATTGAATTAATTTATCAAACATATTTTCCTCAAATTTTTAGTGAACGTGACCTTGACCGATAGCTGATTCGGGAGAAAGAGCAGCAAGCCGAACTTGATACGCTCCTTTGGTAACAACACGTTCTCCCTCTTTCAAACCCTCAAGGACTTGAATGTAGCCGCCATCTGAAATGCCGGTTTTAAGAATTCTTTTTTCGAAAGCTTCTCCTTCTACTTCAACATAAACAGTGTGCATTCCATCTTCATCAATTATTGCGCTTTCCGGCACAGCGATGCACTCTTGTTTCACTCCATTCTTTATGAAAACCTCTGCATACATACCAACCTTGATTTTATTTTGAGGATTACTGAATTCGAAATAAACCGGGACAGTTCTGTTCGCTAAGTTCAGACTTGATGAGACTGAAATTTTTCTTCCGTTAAGTTCACTTATGCGTAATTCCTTTTCGTATCCTTCTATTTTGAAAGAAGCATCTTTGGAATTGTCTGCATCTTCGAATTTGCTTGCCGGAACATTAGTTTTTAGAATTAATCTTGCCGGATTTATAATTGTAACAAGTTCTTGTCCGCTGTTAATTTGGCTGCCCAGATTAACATTGATGTTCTCAACATAACCATCGATTGGCGAAACAATTGCATAACCATTGTCGGTAAATTTAATTTGATCAATCAGAGAATTGTAGCTTGCTTGTTTAGATTCGAAATCGAATTTAGATTCATCTAATCGTTTTTGTGCTGCGGCTTTTCTATCGAATAAATTTTGCACTCTTTCATATTCAGATTTAGCAAGCAAGTAACCGCTTTTTATTTTTTGAATATTCGAGTTTGCATCTGCCGATGGAGAGATGTTAAGAAGAACAGCTCCTTTTTTAACAAACGAACCAGGATTCGGAAAGTTGGGATTGTTTTTGGGAAGAATAATTCCGGCAACGGGCGAAACTACCTTGGAATAAAATTCCGGCTTAGCAATTATTTCTCCGGTAACCGGAACAGATGATTGAAGTTCGCGCTTTATAACCGGTTCAGTTGCAAAATCAATTTTCCATTGCTGTTCTTTTAAGAAAGAGATGAGAGAAGATTTTTCTTCTTCGTTTTTAGGCGCTTCACTTGCAGAAGAATAAACCACTACATCTTTCACAACAATTTTATCCGATACTTGAGCGCCGCTTAAAGTCATTGTCATAGTATAGTTGCCGGGTGAATTAAATTTTATCACCGGTGTATAAATTCCGGCACGAGCTGGTTTTTCTTCATTCGCGGTTATTTTATTCCCGGATTGATTTACAAACTCAATTGCTAATGTTCCTTGAGTAACCGCTTTAAAATCTTTTAAGTCGGTTAAGTGAATTAGAAACTTAACTTCGGTTCCAACTATAAGCTGCGGATATTCCATAAACACTTCTGTTGAGCTGTTGAATTGTGTAACAGAAATATTGCTTGCTGTATGCTCTTTGTTCTCAACGTTTTTATCGGAACATCCAAATATGGCAACCGCGAGGAGAACCAATAATACTTTATAAGAATTAATAATCATTTTAATCACCTTTATTTGTTTTCATTAATCGGGGAAATTGCCGAGACGTTTTCCAGTTCAAAAATGCTTTGATAATATTTTATCTCGAGTTCCTTGTTCAGTATAATTCCATCCTTATATGCGTTCAGCCCGTCAATAAACTCCACAAGTGAAATTTCTCCTTGTTCGTAAGAATAAGCGGCGGATGTAAAAACATTTTGAAGCCGGAGATCATTTTTATTTGTGATCAACGCTTCGTATTGTTTATACTTAGCAAAGGATGTTTGGACTTCCGTCTCGATTTGGTTTATTAGATATTCTTTTTGTTGTTTAAGAATATTGAGATCCGCTTCCGATTGCTCAATTTCCAACTGGTTTCTTTTGAAAAGTGGTATTTCAAAATTCAACTGGAACACTGAGCCGGAGTAATTATCCAGCTGTTTCTTGTAACCGGCAGTCAAATTTATATTAGGAATTATTTTCAATTTATTGTGGGAAAGGAAAGCGGATTCACTTTCGATAAGTTGTTCTACCGCCTTCAAATCTTTCCGGTTTTGAAGTGCCGTTTTTAACAGATCTTCGTTTGATTGAGTAATGCTTTGTAATGACTGTATAGGAATTGTTTTAAGTTCTTTATCAGCATCGTAACCAATCAACAACTTTAATTGAATAAGGAAACTATTTCGCTGAAGCTCAATTTCTTTGACTTCGGTTCTGAGCTTGTTCGCTTCGATAAGAATTCGTTGAAGTACGTATTCTGATATATCTCCTTCTATCAATCGCTGTTTAGATGTTGAAGCGATTTCATCAATCTTAACCAGTGCGTTATCTAAATCTGCCGAGAGTTGTTCATAGAAATGATATTCCACATATGCATTTTGAACTTGGAATATGATGCTGCGCTTTGAGTTATCTAATAGCAAACGCTTCGCTTCTAATGATTTTTCTTTAGAATCAATATTACTCCATCGATCCCACAAAAAATTTAGCGGTAGTGATCCGCTCGTTATCCATTCTCCGATTTTGGCATTATTCAGCTTTAGATCTTCGCGCGAATAATTGAAAATAGGATTTGGAATTCGTGAAGATTCATTAAAGCGCGCCTCCGATTTTATGATAAGAGAATACTGCTGCTGCAGTTCGATGTTTTTATCTAATGCTTGATAAATTGCTTCATCAAGCGAAATAGTTGTCTGTGCTTGTAATTGAATTATACAAAGCACGGATATAGCAAATACGAGACGGGATAGTCTCACGTTACCTCCGGGGTGAATTAAATTATTAATAAATATTTAGAAGTATTAAGCGACTAAAACGAAAGGGGGTGAAACGTTGTTTGCGGAATGGACACACTTATTCTTAAGAATTTTCCAGACTTGTAAATCTTCTGTAATATTTACTACACTTGATTCACTTTGAAACTTAATGCTATAAAAAATAATAGATACAAGCTCGCTATCGGGAGAATTGATTTGACGCGGAGGAAGATTACTTATTACAGCATTAATTACTAATGGATGGTTGTGTTCGTCATTTCGATGTAGGGTATGATGGCACTCAGCAGCATTTATCTTTTGCGCGCTCTCTTTAAGTAAATGAGAATGATATTCTTCTTGTCTTCCGTCCGCTGATATCTTATAATGATGATGAAAAAATGGTGATAGCAGATAGAAAGTCAGATATAAAAAAGAAAATGCATATATAAAAATGTTATTTTTTCGAGTTAATTTTTTCATAATAGTGAAACAAATATATTCCTTTGAACAAACAAAAACTATTAGCAAACGGTAAGTTCTATGAAATTTTCGAAGCATAACGTTGCTGCTAAGTCGCCGCCCAGAATTTACCCGCCGTTTATTGGAAGACAGCAATGCCGCTTTGAACTTGCCCGCCGTTTGTTGGCGGGAAACAACTGCCAATAATTATTAAAAAATTTATTTAACAGAACTACTTTGCACAAGAAACTTTACACGGAACTACAAAGCCAATAATTACAAAAATACCAAATGCGAATACGGCGACCGCTTGATTGGCTTGTTATACGCGTTTTATTTCATAACCATAATTCATTGTTATTGATTTGTATATATAACTTTTTCAACTCTATCAAATATTTTTTTTTCATAATTATCAAAAGTATTTTTTATCTCATTAGAATAATTGGGATTTTCGTAGCATTCTAATACTTTGTGTGGAACTCCATAATCACTAGCAAGTCTACCTTTATCGGTAATAGCATTGTATTCTAGTTTTAGCAATAATCTGTCTATACCTAAAACATCATCATAAGCAATATTTTCTTCCTTAGATTTAACAAATCTATACATTAGATTAAATACACCCAGATACTTGACTGCGTGATATTTCAATATATTGTAAATGAAATCCGCTGTGTCTCTAATTGCAGAATCGACTTTTTCGCCATTTTCTATTTTATAATTCATTGAGCCTATGAATCCATCCCTAAGATAAAAATGTAATAGATATACAAATAGCGAGTATTCATTTAGACTAAAGTTGCTTAATACTTTTTTCTGTATATAAAATTTCAACTTGTCATTCTTTACAATTGGCTCAATCACATTTAGAATTACTTGCAATCCATCATAATCAATTGCAAAAGGATAGTTAATTCTTGATATAAATTGTCTAATTTTTGTTCTATCGTCTTGGGATAATATTAAAATTGAGTCATAAATTGCAATTTTATCTTTGCGACTTACTACTTTAAAACGCTTTATTATTTCTTCAGGTATTTGACGATTTTCTTGTTCCGTTTGTATGTCAACTTTTTTTATTTTGTCATCGTCAACAAGATATTGATCGTCAGTATAAAATAAATCAATTTCATCCTTGATTGAATCTATGTCATAATTCTTGTGCTTGATACCATCAGTTTCAGAATTTATTGTATCCATAAAATCATTTTTTAATACAAATACTCGACCACTATAATGGAACAAAAATCTTCCCGCACGACCAGATATGTTTTTTGCATCAAACTTCTTAAGATTTTTATTGCCCTTTTTATTATGTAAAACAATAATGTTTTTTGCTGATGTATTTACACCTTCTGTTATGGTGGTTGTCGAAAATAGTGTTGTTAGTTGACCTTCGTTAAATAAATCTATTATTTCTTTTTGGATATACTTAGGTATTAAGCCGTGATGAATTCCAATGCCTTTTTCTAGAGCACCAATAAGAACCCATTCTGCGTGAAAGTTTAATTTAATATGTTGGATAAAGTCATTGTATTTGGAAGAATCCCAATTATTATTTATGTCAGAATCAATTATATCCTTTGAATATTTTTCAGCAGATGATTTCCTGAAACAATAAACAATACTATTCTCACCCTTATTTGAAATACCATTTAATAAAGACAATAGTCTTTGCGTTTTTTGCGGACCTTCGAATTCAATTTTAAAACCTTCTTCGATATCAAGTTTTTTACCAGATTTTATCTGGAAGTAATTTTTATTAACAGTTTCTATTTTGTTATAGTCTAAAAGTTTTATCTGGTTTGATGTTAGGAAATTATCGAAGGATTTGTTTGTATTTCCATTGAATTCTATATAAGGTCCAGCGAATAGAACATCAGTATTATTTGTCAATGAATAAAACACAGCAATTCTATAAGCTACATCTCGCTCATTTTCTTTTGTTTGTTCATCGATCACGAATTCATTGTCTATTTTGTAGACTTCATCGACAAATACAAAATCAAAGTTTAGCTGAGTGGAGCTCTTTTCTATAAAAGAAAGGAATCTTTCTGGAGTATATATGAATAAATTATTTTCGCCAATATCTTTTACTTCGCTTAAAGTATGTATTGAATAATTATTTTTAAAGAAAGAGAACTTATCATCAGATACTATTCTTTCTAAGTTTTCAGATAGTAATGCAATCGTAGGGAACAACAGTACGATATTTTTATAATTCATTTTTTTAATAATTTCATAAACAATAAATGTTTTCCCAAAGGAAGTGCTTGCTGAAAGAAAGTAACGATTTAGTTTCCCACTTTCATAAAAATCAATTATCTCATTTTGATATTTATGGACTTTTACATCAATGTCTGTATGTAAAGTGCTCTCATAAAACATCGAGGAAAAGGTGTTGAGGTCAAAGGAATTTATATACTCAATATCTTCTTGAAACTTTTTTAGCAAGTCATAATATTGTGGGATTCCAATAATATTGGAAATATATTTTAAAAATTTTAGGTCTCCCTCTGTTAAATTAGTTTCTTTAATAATATCATAATAATGACAAATTGACTCAATTAATTGATTGTCATCAAGAGAACCTTTTCTAAATAAATTTATTTTTGCTATGACATTAGCACTTTCTTTGATTCTATCCACGATATGACATCACTTTTTATTTGTTTAACTTCATTTAAAGGTAGTAGTATAAAAAATATTGAATATTCGACCGATAAATTAAATGATACATTAGTATAATTATCACTAATATGTAGTGGAATTTGTTTTATACTGTTGTCATATTCTTCTTCCCCTTCAAATAAAATCAAAATTGGATAAACTAATTTTATGTTATGCTTTTTTAATTGTTCACAAACATTTATTTCTGGATTTGATTCCCATTCATTAATCACATTTTCAATTTGACTATTCTCAACATTTAGATTGTTTTTATGATTTGCGACAATAGCAATTATATTTTTATCTAAATAATCGTCAGATATTGCATTTTCTATCTTTCTCAATACATCATCTATTCCACTTTTATAATTTTTGTGAAATTTTGTTTCACCAAACCATAATTCCAAATTACCACCCCTTTCTAGTAGATGATACGAATCATAGCCTTTGGTTTCAGTGTTTTCTAATGGATTATAAAAATAACCCCTCGCAATTAGTGGTTTTACTCCCAACAAGATGTGCAAAATGGAATAAAGTAGTACTTCGCCAAAGAAACCATATTTTATTTTAGTATCATCGTCGGCGGCTTCATTGTACCTCAGCTTAGATTTAAGTGCAACAACTAGTAACTTTTGATAATCTTTATCTATCAGTTCATACTCATTGAATGAATATTCTACGATAGAGTTATAAATAATATTTTTAATAGCTTCCATATCATTTGCAGAATAACACTTGTCAGAATCAGTGGTGATTATTGTTTTAGGAATACCTTTCGAATCGTTTGGCAAATCATATTCGAAAACAATAGTCTGCTGAATAAGATTTAATAAAGCATCTCTCATTTTAATAAATTACCTATGTTGAAATTAGTTTGTGTAGATAGTTAAAAAGAAAATACTATGCGTATAACGGCGTTGCCGATAAGCGGCGCCCCAAAACCAGAATGCCGAACAATACCAACAACTTTTTATTTATTAAAATATTTATTCGACAGAACTACTTTACACAAGGAACTTTACACGGAACAACAAAGCCATTAATTTCGAAAATGCCGAGTGCGAAAACAGCTTGCCCCGATGTTTTTTATCGGGGGCGTCCGCTTTGATTTGCGGGTTATATGGCATTTATTTTAAAAGTAACATTTTTCTTGTAGAGCTTTTTAAACCGACCAATAAACGATAAAAATATATTCCACTTGATAATTTACGCCCATCAAATATTACTTCATATTTACCAGCATTTAGATATTCACGGATTAATTCTTTTATTTCCTTGCCCATTGCATCGTAAACGGTCAATACTATTTGGGAACCTCTATTCAATGAAAAAAATATCTTTGTATTGGGATTAAATGGATTGGGGAAGTTTTGTTCGAGTGAATACAAATCTGGAATTCTTTCAAGATTACTAATGCTAGTAGTAGAATTTAGAGTTCGGAATACACCTCCTTCTGTACCAGCAAATATATAACCATTTGGGCTGCATGCTATACTTTTAACCCAAAGATTTGATAGGCCACTATTTTCATATTTCCATGTCTCGCCTGTGTCTAATGAATGACGAATACCTCCAGGATTTGTTAAGCCTAAAAAAACATCACCTAGTGAATTTGCAGTTAGAGTATATACAAAATAGTTATCATCCGAATGAGTCATCTTCCAAGAGTTTCCATTATCGGTCGATTTAAAAGCAGTTCCTGAAGTAATATATAAAGTTTGATTTTGACCAAAAGCAATGTCATATATTACACTTGCAGCTTCCTCAAACAACTTTAACCAGGTATTTCCATAATCAATTGAGCGATAAAGAGTAGCTGCATATCCTTCACGACCTGAGGCAAATATTTGATCCTGAGAATTTATTCCAAGGCGGATATCAGTACTTGCGGGATAAGAGTTTATTTTATCCCAAGTATTACCATTATTAGTTGAACGAAGTATTCCTCCACTGGAAGTACCAATAAAAATATGACCTTTAGAATTACATGCGATAGACCTAATAAAGAAATCTGAAAGGCCGAGATCCAACCAAGTCTCTCCATTGTCTGTAGACTTATAAAAAGCATATCCACCACCTAAAGTTCCTGCATAAATATCTCCATTATTGTTACATGCCAATGAATAAATTACAGACAACGTTTTACCTTCACTAACACATTTCCAAGTTGTACCATTATCCATTGATCTATAAATACCACCCCATTCTGTACCAACAAATACATGACCTAAATTGTTAAAAATTATTTCACTTATAGTATAATTAATTGAACCAAGTCCAGAATCAGATTCAAACCAGTTTTCTCCACTATCAACAGTTTTAAATAAGCCATCGTCCGTAGCAGCAAGTATTTCACCATTTTTTAATGTTAGTAAATAATTTATTTTTGGTTGCGAAGAATTAAAACCTCTATCTTTTTCTGACCAATTTATAAAATCATTGTTTATAAATTTACCATAATAACGAAAAACGCCAGTATTAGTACCTGCAAATATATTTCCTTGATTATCCATACATACTGAATTTACTGCTGATGGAGAAGGTGTATTAATAGCTAATTCTCGCAATCCTCCCTGTGGAGTATTAGTTTTATAAACTCCCCCTTCTGTACCTACTATCATATTATTATAACTATCAACTATTATCGAATTTAGTTGTGATTTAGGATTAAGCATCAAATGCATGTTCCAATTCTCACCATTATCAGTAGACTTCCATATATCAATAGAAATCTCTGTTACACTTTTAATACCTGCGTATAGAGTCCCATCATTACCAACACACAAAGTTTTAAAGTTTGGTTTTTTAAAATATGGCATTATTATTTCCCAATTTTCACCGTTATCAGTTGATCTAAGATTACCAATATTTGTACCAGCGACAACAATATTATTCGGTAAAGCAATTATACAGTAGCATTCAAAATTTAGATATAGATAATATCCTGCATCCAACCATTTCCAATTTTTACCATAGTCTCTTGTACGAAAAATCCCATTGTAACAACCGACATAGATTTCATCATTATTTCTTACTGAAATAGAATTAACAGCTCCAATAAATCCCACAAATTGACTATCCGGTTTCACACCTATTGCTGGACCAATATTTTCCCATGAATTCCCAGAATCTGTAGACCTAAAAATACCATTACGATCTGTACCAGCATAAATATCTCCGGCTGGACTTTGGGTAAGCGTTGTTATTATCCCACCTTTTGGTCCAACAAATTTCCAATATTTTTGTTGTCCTTGTAAAGATATGGTAGCTAGGATAAAAATGAATACTATCATTCTCATAACCTTCCTCCATAATTAAATAAAATAATTAAGGCACATAACGGTGTTGCCGATAAGCGGCGCCCCAGAACAGGAACACCGAATAACCGCAACAACTTTTTATTTATTAATAATTTTATTTAACAGAACTACTTTACAAAGCAACATTACACGGAAGAACAAAGCCAATAATTACACAAATGCCAAATGCGAATACGGCGTCCGCTTGATTGGCTTGTATGTTTAATCTCATCAAAAAGAACTACACATATTGATAATAATTATTTACTGTTGGGAAGAGAAGGGTGAACGGCTAGGTCTTTAAGAACCTGTTAACCAGTTTCTTCCTTCCCATCGGGTTAAAGT
>JACOUS010000019.1 GCA_016177735.1 Ignavibacteriales bacterium
GACATCAACTAGATACCCCGCTGCTTGCGGCGGGGAGATTTATTGTTCTTTATACGCTTTTTCCAAATTAGCAATGTCAATTTTTTTCATCTGCAGTAAGGCGCTCATTACTTTTTTCGATTTCTCTTTGTCTTTACCGTTGAGAAGTTCTGGTAACATCGCCGGAACAATCTGCCACGATAAACCGAATTTATCTTTCAGCCATCCGCACTGTTGAGCCTTTTTATCGCCGCCCTCAGAAAGTTTTTCCCAGTAATAATTTATTTCTTCTTGCGATTCGCAATTGACAACAAATGAAACTGCTTCTGTGAATTTGAAATAAGGTCCGCCGTTGATAGCAGCAAACCGCTGCCCTTCGATTTCAAATTCCATTGTCATCACCATTCCTTCCGGTCTGCCGGCAGCTTTCGAAGATTCTTCGTCGTAGCGGACAGCTTTTTTTATTTTGGAATCCTTAAAAACAGATGTATAAAAATTTACCGCCTCTTCGGCGTTGTTATCGAACCACAAAAACGGGGTTATCTTTTGCATATAATTTCCTTTCGATTTTTTTAAAATGATTATTCTTGATGCAGCTGCTTTTCTGTTTCAGTTATTTAACGATGGCAGAAAGTTTATCAATCGTTTGCTGCAAACCGGCAAGTGAATAAACATACATTTGTCCGGCAGTCCATTCATGTTCCGTGATTATAATTTCTGTCATATCACATTTGAGTTTTTTAAACAGTGCTATAACGGTAAGTTCTTTCGGAAAATCGGGCGGCATACCTATTACCGAAGGTTCAAGCGGATTGCCCTCTTTATCGGATAAAGATTGTGTGAATTCAAGACGTTCCCACTGAATGATTTTTTTATAAACACCGGAACTATAATGTTCAAATCCTCCCATCTCAGCCGGTGCGCGCATACAAAAAATATATTTGCCTCCTTCGCGTAAATCAATTGTGCACGAAGGCGAAGTAAAACCTTCGGGTCCCCACCATTTGACAACATGATTCGGATCCGTCCACGCTTTCCATACAAGATCGACCGGGGCATCGATTATCCGCTTTACAACAAGATCTATTTTCTTTGTGTAAGTAGAATTGTTTCCGTCTTTCATTTCTTGCCCTCTTATTGTTAGATGTAGATTTGTAACGATAAACACGATAGCATGATAATTGAAAACCGTTTCATTTCAGCTCTTCGTTTTTTTTTAACTGATAAATGAAATGGTTTGCCGGTTATTGTTCGCATAAATTTTTCAATGCACTCAATGCTTTGGGCCATGTTTCCTCAAACATTGATTTGTATTCGTCCGGAACATGCACATCGATTGTCAGTTCTGTTTTGCCGCCGCTTTCACTAAAAGAATAGTTCTCGAATGCCGGCGTCCATTTTTTTACTTCTTCGCTTGTTGTGTCGATAACCCCGTTATATATGAAACCGATGTGTTCGATGGAAATAAATTGATGCTTGATGTTCTCTTTTATTTTGCTGAGCATTCCTTTTGCATTACTCTCGTCGTCCGAGGTCAGGAAACGAATCTCGCTCCCTTTTTCCCAACTCCCTTTATAGCAAGAACCCTCATCAAATGGTTTTGTCCACGCGCGGTATGTTTTATCGGCGAGCATTGTATCCCATACTTTTTGCTTATCCGCATTTATGATAATTGAAAAACATAATGTGTTCATAATTAACTCCTTGTTAAAGTTGTCTAAATTTTAACAGCGCAATTATGTTATGATTTTTTACAATCTCTGGAAAAGTAAAAGTATTTTTTACGGAGAGGGGCATGATATTTTTTTATTCGAAACCATACTACAACAATTCATAAGAAAGAAGAACAACGCCGCTCTTAAATATTTTTGTCTCCGTTAGTTTTAAATCGAGTTTCTGTTTTAAACCGCCGAATAATGTTGTGCCGCTTCCGATTGCAACCGGATCGATCATAATTTGAAATCCGTCTATCAACCCGGCATCTGCAAATTGTGCCGCAATGCTTCCGCTGCCGAGTATCGTCATATCTTTTCCGTTTGTTTTCTTCAAACGTTTCATCTCATCAACAATATTTCCGCCGATTACTTTTGTGTTATTCCATTCTGCTTTTTTCATCGTGTTTGAAAAAACAATCTTCTCGGATTTATTCATTCCCTTCGCAGTTCCCGGAAACATTTCCGCAGCCATCGGAGTGTGCCAGAAACCGTACATCATCTCGTAAGTTCTTCTGCCAAAGAGAAGAATGTTCCCGGCTTTCAGCGAATCATCCGAATATTTAGATTCTTCGCCTCCGTGTCTGTGCCAGCTTATATCGTGATCTGGTCCTTCAAAGAAACCGTTAAGTGTTGTGAAATTAAATACGGTCAGCTTTCTCATATTCATTCCCGAAAATCTTTTATTGATTGTTCTTCGGTTAATAGTGTTTAACAAAACCCTCTGCGATCTTTGCTTGAAATCCGCCGCCGCGGATTAGCAGCTGAGCTCGCAGAGGGAATAACAGATACTAATTTGTGATTACTTTTTATGCGTATAACTTATCATCCATTGTACACCAAACTTATCTGCAAACGAACCGAAGTAAGCGCCCCAAAACTGATCTTGCATCGGCATTTCAATTTTTCCGCCGACAGATAAGGCATTAAAAATTCTATCGGCTTCGTTTTTAGTTTCTGTTTCAAGCGAGATATAATAGTTATTACCAACTGTCAGTTTCTGCCCCAATGATTCCAATGCATCTGTTGCCATCAAAGTTATGTTCTTGCCGATTGGAAGTGCGATATGCATAATTTTATTTTGTGCTTCGGGCGGCATTTTATCTCCTTCGGACATATCTTTAAAACGAAAGATAGTGGTAAACTCGCCGCCGAAAACTGATTTATAAAAATTGAATGCTTCTTCCGTAGTGCCGTTAAAGTTTAAGTATGGATTTACCTTCAGCATATACAACTCCCTATATTTTTATTGATAATTATTTTAAAAAGTTAAATCGTCTTTGCCGGTTTGATTGGTAGTCTTTCTTCTTCTCCATTTTTCACTCCGGCGATTTTTTATCCAGTACAAGGCAAATATCTTTTAATTGATGAACATGTCTTTGTGTGTGCAAAGAAACAAAATGTACTGCTTCTAATCTTGTCAGAGCGCCAAGTACAGGTAATTCTAAAGCCATTGTTTTTGTCAGATCATATTTCACAATCACTTGTTTCATTCCCTCTTTGATATTTTCCAACGAGGTTAACAAATAATCCTTTTTATAATCCTTCTTTTCCGGAGTTACAATATCTTGAGCGGTCATTTTCGTACTAAAATCTAATAAGAATGCCCTGAAATTTTCTACCAAAGCATCGGGCTCCCTTTCTGTTTCTTTGACCGGTCCGTTTAATAATTCAACAAATTTAGAACCGGATATAATCAAGTGCCTCGCAAGCTGACCGGCAGTCCAGCTTCCTTCAAATGGAACAGTGTTAATTTCATTTTCATTCAAAGATGAAATACGGTCAACCAGTTCGTTAAAGGTGCTCTCAATTTCTATTACAAGATCGTTTGTCTTCATTTTTTTGCCTTAATGTTTATTATAAAATTAAAGCGGCTTTTTGTAATACAGAGTGTGTAATTACGACAATCTAAGGGGTTGATTGCGACCAGATGCTTTTTTAAGTTAGAATTAAAAAGCAAAGTAGCTTTATGAAAAATATATCAATATTAGTCCCTTTTGGTGTACGTTTAAACAGTATCGAAATTCCGCGTCATGCTTTTGAAGAAGTGAACAAGATTCTAACCGCACAAAATAAGCCGCCGGTTTTTAATATTCAGTTTGTCGGATTAGCCGATGAAATAAAACTGAACGACGGTTTATATAAAATATCTCCTAATCAATTAATAAAAGATGTTGAGAAAACAGACCTAATAATTGTACCGGCATTGCAAGAAGATGTGGGAGAAAATTTGAAACTAAATCTGGAATTTATTCCGTGGATAGTTAAGCAATACAAAAGCGGTGCAGAGGTTGCAAGTTTGTGTGTTGGTGCTTTTCTGCTTGCGGCAACCGGTCTGTTGAACGGAAAAAATTGTTCAACACATTGGCGGGCTGCAAATAAGTTTAGAAATTTTTTTCCGCAAGTGAATCTTGTTGTCGATAAAATTATGACCGATGAAAAAGGAATCTATTCAAGCGGCGGCGCATTTTCTTCGGCAAACCTGGTTTTATACCTCATTGAAAAATATGCCGGGCGCGATGCGGCAATTCATTGTTCCAAAATTTTTCAAATAGATATTGAACGCGGCAGTCAATCACCGTTTATTATTTTTAAGGGGCAAAAAGAACACGATGACGAAACCATAAAGAGTGCACAAGAGTTTATAGAAAATAATTTTAAAGAGAAGATTACCGTCGATCACTTATCGGAAAAATTCAGGATCGGTCGTAGAACATTTGAACGCAGATTTAGAGCCGCCACTTTTAATTCCGTAGTCGAATACATGCAGAGAGTAAAAATTGAAGCCGCCAAAAAACAGCTCGAGCTTGGCAGAAAAACAATCAACGAAGTTATGTTCGGTGTCGGCTACACGGATACAAAATCATTCCGGGATGTATTCAAAAAAATTACCGGCATGTCTCCCGTAGATTACCGTAAAAAATATAACAAGGAAGCTGCACAGTGATTTTAATTTTTCGAGGGACAGATTTTAAGTGATGGAAATAGTTAATTTTTTCTAAGACCGGGTTCTATTATTCTATAAAAAGTTGATATCTGAATATCACTTTTGCCGGCTTCTATTCTCGAAATATAACTTTTCTTTGTCCCGGTTTTTTAGGCAAGTTGTTCTTGTGTCAGCTTTGCCTTTGTTCTTTCTTCTCTTAGCATTTCATCCAAACGGAATGATATTGAATCTGCTTCGAATTTATCGCGGCGTTTACTTCCCTTTTTACAGTACTGTTTATCTAAGTGTTCTCAAACGTGGTTATCTTTTTCATTTCTTATTTCTTTCCGGCTTTTCTAAAAAATATTCCTTTTTAAATTTTAGTCCATGCCACAATTTGTTTTTGATAACCAATTAAAGAGCAATCTCAAAAGTTTTTTTGAAGTACAAACACTTATAACCGAGCTGCATCAAGTTTGTAACGATGTGGGGGTACTATCTTAAGAAGATCAAAGTTGATCACTCATATTATCTTAAGATAATATTTACCCCATCATAGTTATTAATAGAAATACTTATTATTTCTATGTTGAGCGCCTCTGTTAGCTCCAATAGGAATTTTAATTCCAGTATTAACTCTTCAATTGTCATACGGTTTTAAATTTGATTACAACTTCACTAAACAAATTGCTGTTTGATGTTGATTGTGAAGGTGTTGCAACTATTCTTACTTTTTGCATCAAAGCAGAAACATCAGCGCTGCCTTTAAGAGAAGCTCTGTCAATTATTAGTGTTTTTTGTTTTGAAACCGGGTCAAGAATTTCTTGTATTTTTATTCCCTTTAGTTCTACTTCTTTTACTTGCATGATTTGTTTTGTGGTGAAACCGGTTTTGCCCGGTGCTGCTCTCTTTTTTGTTGAGCTTTCTTGAGGTAACTCTGCTATATCACTTTGGTATAAACTTGATAGTTCTAATTTTGCCCGGATTTCCCCGGAATCGACCATTAGCCTAACCATTTCGGATTTGTTAATAAGCTGCCGCAGTTTTTCTTTTTTCTCATCAGCTAAAAGCTCGATTGTTTTTTGTTCTAAAATTGCCGCGCCGGAATTGGTTAGTTTATTTTTCTCGATCCCTTTTTCAACATCGAAATCTTTTACAACCTCTTTAATTGAAGTCATGAGATCACCCGTAATCTGTATTTTGTCTTTAATAGATACCCCGAATATTTTTATTTCCTTTTCGTTGATCTCATCATCACTAATGTATAACTCTTTGAACTGCCGGCTGGATAAACTAAGTGCTTTTTCAAACTCCGAATATTTTTCCAACTGATAATTTTGAGCACTTAAAACCGCATCAAATGTTTCGTGCAAAAGTTGAGAAACAAATTCCGCGAATCCAAGGCTGACTTTATCGAAATTATTATCCATGATATTAACCGTTTAAAGGCGCGTAATCTGTTTTGAATCTGATAAGCACTCTGCCAAAAATATCAACGCGGGTGCCGCTGGAATCTCTTTGATAAGATTTTGCGGTATTTATCGTAACTGTTTTATTCTTTGTTTTGTTTTTACTTTTGAAGAGACCAATTATACCGGCAGCTTTAACGGCTTTTGATTTATCAATTGTCTTTTGAGAATCCGATGATTCACTGCCGCTGCTTGAGTTATTCCATGTCGAAAAAGTTATTTTAGTTTCTACTTCTCCTTCCGTTACCACCAAGCGCATCATACCTTGTTTAGCCATATTCTGTAATAGCCCATATTTGTTTGAAGCTATTAGTGCCGCGATGGATTGTTGAATAGCCTGATATGTTGGAATTTTAGCTTGCACGGTAGAATTAAAATCTTTAACGGCATTTAAATTTGCTTGTAGATTTGAGTCTTTAACTTTATCCGCTAAACTTGTAACCGCCGGTCCAACTGCATTAATTAAACCGCCCCACCATGTGTCGGAAGTTGCAGATGTACCTACTGTAATCGGTTTGGCAGTAGTGCTGGGATTCTCCAATGCATTCAAGGCGTTTTTCAAATCGTCGCCGTCCAATTTAGGCAGTTCATACTTCAACAAAAAATCGGAGACATCCGAAAAGCTTACGCCGTCCACAGTATTGTTTATATATGTTGATAAGTCTTGTGTGAGAGAATTTACGAATGAAGAATAAGCTTCCATTTGCTCGATGTGGGCATCCAACAAGGAGTCGAAAACTCCGGTTACGAGTTCCTTTGTAAACTCGGTAAATGGTATATCTCCAAATCTTGCTGCTGTATCAATTGCGTAATTATCCATAATGTAAACTCCTTATTTATTTTGTGCCTACTCTATTTAGTTAAGGCTTTTCGGCATCCGCCTTTTTGAAATATTATTGATTACTTGAAATGGAGTACATTACATTTTTTCACATCTACAACTTTAGGAAAACCAATTCAGTTTAATAAAGAAGAAACGGAGGATGTTGTTTTTAAGCGCTGCCCAGAATTTACCCGCCGTTTGTTGGCGGGCAGCAATGCCAATTAATTGCAACACTTTATTATTTATAAAAATGTTTCTTAGAACAATCAGCCTTTAAAGTCAACTTAATTTTGTAAATACAATTTTATAATCACACAAATGCCGCACTGAAAAACGCTGTTCGGTTGAGCGGCTTGTTATAGCGCTACTTACGTATATATTTTAATTATCTTTTCTTTAAAACCTTCTTTAATAACATAATCATCTGCATCAACTTTCTTCAAAGCAAAGAATGGTTTACTTTTATTTGACTTATCAGTTATTCCAATTTCTTCTTCTATGTCATTTTCTAATATGATAGTGCTACCATAATTTATATCTATTGCATCTTCTATTCTTTTGGAAGATTTATCAGCACTAGCAATACCCTCTGGATTTTTATCTGCTTGATGGTCTTTGTCATAAATTACTATATAGGGTAACCGAAATTTATTTAGTAATTCTATATATGGAACAAAAGCGTCTTTGCTTCCACATTCAATAAGAGTATAATCATATCTAAAAATATTCAGTTGTTTTGCTAAGAAAGGTATAACTGTTTTATCGGTAGGACCTTCAACTAGAACAACCTTTTTTGAGAAAAATAGTTCACTTCTATCAGGATTAAACCAGTGAACAAGATTAAAATTCTTCTTATCATCGGCATCTGAGAATAAGTCTGTTTTGCACTGAAATATTGTTGTGCCAGCAACATCATTTTCTTTTTTCACAATACAAATTGACTTATACATATTCATATCAATAAATGAACTTGAATGTGTGCAAAGTAAGATTTGATTGTCCGAAGCAGAAAGTAAAACTAAAGATGAAAACAACTCTCTTTGTGCTTGCGGATGCAAGTATAATTCTGGTTCTTCAAATATAAAATACGCAGAATTAGAAGTTTGCCTAATAGGACGCTCTTCCTCTGGCGTGGTGGTAGCATTCTCTCTTTCTTCTCTGATAATATTTGCCCAAGTTTTAATTAGCGCAAATATTAATGCCCTTTGTAAGCCGTGCCCCTTTCTTGAAATATCTGTTTTAATGCCATCATTTACCCAAACAGATGTGCCAACCTTGAAAACATCATCGAAATTAGGTGGAGTTATTTCAACATCTATTTTAGTATTCCAAGATAATAATTCTCGTTCGAGGCGTTGTTCAAATAGATTTAATTCTGGTGGACGAGCTGTGTTTGCATTTCCATTCTCATCAATCTTATTTAATGAATTTACCATCGTAACGATTTTATTTTTTGCTTCTTTGTAATCTTGATTTGTCTCAGACATTTTCTGAATTACAGAAGAATACAATTGGTTAAAGAGTGTGCTGCCTTTCAGATTCAATTCTTCTGAAGCCGACTTGACGGATGGTATATAAAACACTGAGCCAAAAATTCCTTTTGCAACATTTTTTAGACCCAAAAAGTTGGTAGTCTCTAATTCGTAAGAAAACGTAATAGCAGTATGATTTTGTTCAATGTATTGGTTTATAGCATTAATAAATATTTCTTTGGTGATTCTTCCATCGGCAGGAATTAAATTATATAAAGGTAGCTGACTTGCCGTCTCTCTTTTTAAATAGTTTGAAACATTTTCTTCTTTCAGCCAGTCTTCGTTCGGATTTTGTATGTAACCGTTGTAAGAAAATTGACCAGACTTATTTGCTGTTTTTCTCACCCTAATTTCATTTTCAGATGTCAGATATTTCTTAAACTGATTCTTATCAAAATCATCCAGATTAGAAAATGTTACTTCAACAAATAATTCATCAGATTTTTGGTTGAAATCAAGTTCATCATATTTTATTTCTCCAAAGAAAAACAACAAGGCAGAAAGTAGATTTGATTTACCGTGATTATTTTGACCTATGAAAATCATTACCTTTTCGTAATCAAGTTCAATCTCTCTTATAGAACGCCAATTTTTAATATGAACATTTTTAATAACCATTTATTCCTCAAATTAAATATGCGCTATAACTATTATTTAGCCCGCCCATGGATATAACATCTCAAGTATGTTATTCATTGTTGTTAAATTCAAACTCATGCACCCATGCATATTGTCATGCACTCATGCCGGCGCTGCGTTTATTTATCTATGAAATTTTTTTGTATGTATGTTCAAGCGGTTTTGCCCTCGCAGAACAAAAACAGTCATCATTCTCGTGTTCAACTTAAAATATTGGGTTTTATAAATCAACTAATTTGTTTGTGCTAAGTAGAACGCGGAAAAAAGAAAGCCGGACTGTGCCGGCTTTATCTCGTTACTCAATACTAAAATCTAATTACTAAAAATTCACTACCGCCATCAAGTAAAACCACGTGGAAGAATCTTTGCCGCGCTTCTCTTTAAAGATATCTCCGGCAGAAAAATATGAAGCGCCGCCTTCGAACGTAACGTTATCGTTGTACTTGTAGTTAAGTACAAAGTCCAATTCGTTTCCAAAGTTTTTTGATGTGTCTCCGTTCAAAAGAGTGTACTCTTCGTTCGCTTTGAAGATGTGAAAGTTCAGCATCAAATTCATTTTTGCAATCGGAGAAATTCCGGCTTTGCCGATAATATCCATTACGCCGAGTCCGTAAGTATCGTTCGGAAAATTTACAAAGTAATCCATGTACCCGAAAAACTTGTGACCGGTTCCGTAAAGAGATGTGTACGCATTGTAATCGTTATCCGCGGCGTTGTCGTCTCCGCTTACGTAATCAAACTGCGCGCCTACTGTTGGTTTTAATTCGCCTTCAAAATTGTATGCGCTGCCCAAAGAAAATGTGTACGCGCTGATATCCTGTTTTCTGTTTGATGCAGTAACAGTTCCAAGCTGGTAACCAAAATCAATTTCATGACTGAAACTTCCATGATTCCCTTTTACATACAAACCGAGTGTTGCTCTGTTCAATAAATCCGTCGGCTGTGTTCTCTGCCAAATTAAGAACGGCTGAATCTTGCAGAATTCCATCAGCATTAACTCGGTAAATAATCCGTAAACATTTTGATCGAGCGAATCCTCTTTGTTGAATTTTTCAAACTCGCGCGCGGCAAAAAGATCGGCTTTGAATTTTTCGCCTTTGAAAGTCAGCACACCGCCGTCAAATGATCTTCCGACGTTCGTCCAATTTCCCGGACCCATAAAACGTTCCGACCCGTAATTCATTTCCATTCTTCCGAGTTTCAAATCAACCGGCAGTTCGAATAAATCGTTGATTACAAAATATGCTTGATGCAGATCCAAATTTTTTGTGTTGGTTGTTGTGGTTGGTTCTTCGCCAAAGTAACGTGAATCCTGTACTTGGACAAACCCGCCGATATTTTTTACCGGGTTGAAAGACAAACCAAGCCGCGTACGGAATACCGTAAAAGTATTTGCATCGGTATTGGAATTAAAATCTTTGTTGTCAATTTCAAAACGCGGACGAATCTGCGCAGAAAATTTTAATCCTTCTTGCCCAAACATCACGCCGCTGATTATCATAAATAGAATAAATATTTTTTTCATGATTTTATTTCTCCCTATTTTTTTTGATACTGGATTTTTGCCCGAAGGACTTTTTCGGAGATACTCGATACTAGTTTCCGGATACCGGATATTTTTAATTGACTAATCATACTTCATAATTTTGAATTGTAGATCGTAATTCCAAATTCGTAAATCGTATTTCGTACTTACATTCGTACTTCGTATTTCGTACTTAGTACTTATTCAGCGTCCCTTGTCTCTCTTTTGCTTTTTTATCCCACTCAACAGCGGTAGTTTTCAGAAAATCTGCTTTGTCTGTTTTCATTTCTTGCAAGTTCAACCCGATAAACTTCTGCGCTTTTTCTTTTGTAGAAATATCGGGCAGAGCAACCGGATATTCAACACCGTGCTTTACAAGCACAAGTGCAATTTCTTTTCTTGCCGATTCCGCTTTTTGAATTGATGTACCGAGCACACGCATTGCTTCAACCGGCGAATGGAATCCGAGTCCGTTCGCTGCAGCAACCCAATCCCATCTCCATTGTGCGTGTCTTATTAATTGCAATGCCGGTTTCATTTCAGCTTCTGTTGCACCTTTATCCCATGCAATCTTTGCTTCGATGTGTACGGCGGCGAGTGCTTTTTCCGCAAGTCTTCTCAACTCTTCAATTTTATCCTGGTACTCATTAACGTTTGCAATCAGCTTCTCTGTTTTTTCGCGGTGGCAAACCATACATGAGTTTTCAATATTGCTCAACGGACTTTGAATGTGGTGATCGGTAAACTTCACGCCGCCTTCAGTTTTGTACGGCATGTGGCAGTCTGCGCACGAAACTCCGCGGTCTGCGTGAACACCCGTCATGTACAATTCGTAATCGGGATGCTGCGCTTTCAACATCGGCGTTTTGCTGAGCGCGTGCGTCCAATCCGTAAAGTCCGCTTCGTCATAATATTTTTCCATGTCGTCAGCACTGAATCCTTTATCCCACGGAAACGTTAAATATTTTTCTTCCTTTCCTTTGAAATAATATTCAACATGGCATTGCGCGCAAACAAGCGAACGCATTTCGTTGTGTGTAAAACTTTTTATGTCTTTTCCTTGCCGCTGGAATGCTTCAATAAGTGCGGGACGTGTAATTCTCAAATCCATTGTTTTCGGATCGTGACAATCCTGGCATCCGATCGGGTTCACAATTTCGTGACCGATATCTTTCCACTTTGATTTGTAATATTGTGCAACACCCATTTTGTCCATCACGCGCGGAACGTCCGTGCTTTTGCAAGTCCAGCAAGTTCCGGGCTGCGGACTAACTTTATTGCCGCCGGTTCTCAAAGTGTTTCTGATATCTTTGATTGCATACGCATGTCCGCGTCCTTGATTATAATCTTTGGAGAAAGCATAGCCCGCCCACATAACAATCAGTTCGGGATATTTTTCGAGGTAATCAACTTTTGCAGAACCGCCGTGTTTGCTTGCGTAAGTTGTATCGAGTGTCTGCAAATATGTTTCGTACTCGCGCGGATAATTTTCTCCCCACACTTCATTGCGCGGTTCCCATTCGGCAATCGGTTTTACTTGCTGAAGCATAAACGATTCGCCTCTTCTTTCAACTATTGTTGATGCAAACAATCCGACCAGAAATACAATTACTATCGTAGCCAAAAACAAGACCCATCCGAACCACGGTTTTTCTTTGATCAATTCTGTAATTGGTTTCATTTTTGTTCCCCTTCAAAGTGTTAGCGTTTTAAAATTTATTTCTCTTTTTGATTTACCGGTGCGAGAGTTTTTTCAATCCATTCCGGAACAACCGGTTTTAATTGCGGAACATTTGCATACGGAGTTGAAGATAAACTGTTTACTCTTCCGTGCGGTGTATCGCGGTGGCACTCCCAGCAATATTTTTCCGTTTGATCATGAACATCTTTATTGTTGATTGAACGAAGCCCTATCGGATGAACCAAATCGTTATGGCATCGGATGCAGTTTTTCTGAACTGCATCTTTGCCTGCTTGTTTGATTTGAATTACTTGCGGTTCCCATCTCATCGTAAAATATGTTGCGTGTCTCAATCCGTCGTTTGCTTTGAATAAATATTTGCGTACAAAATTATCTTGCGGAACGTGGCAGTCGTTGCATGTTGCAACTCTCCCGTGGCTTCCGCGCTCCCATGTTGCGTAATAACTGTTCATTACATGGCAGTTAACACATGTCTTCGGATCATCCGATAAATACGAAACCGCATTCGATATATGAAAAACATAAACTCCGAGTCCGGCAAAAATTCCGAGTATAACTATCACTGCAAACCTCCATTGCGCGGGTGGATGCAGTACGGAGATAAATTTCACAATAAAATTTTTACCTGATTTTTTTGTGCTCATTTGATTTTTCCTTTTCCGATGCTTTATTCAGTTCCTGAATATCCGCAGTACTTGTTGGATGCCCTATCGATTCCAAATTCTTATGAAGTTCCAAATATGTTTCCTTCGGAACATTGTTCTGCCAGTTGCCGGTTAAAATACCAAATCCCGTAATCGCAATAAAGATTAAAACCACACCAACAACGATCAACTTTTTATTTATCTTCTTTTTCGTAAAAATATTTTTCACTTCCAAAGTATCCGCAACCGGGCAAGCATCAACGCAGCTCATACATGATGTGCATTCATCCGAACGAACCGTGAGAACTTTATCAACTTTTATAAATGACGGACAAGCTTTTGTACACAAACCGCAGTCAATACAGCTTACCGGATTTCTTTTAATCTTTGCCGGACTTAAAAAACCGATCAATCCGAGCAGTGCACCGTAGGGACACAAAAAGCGGCACCAAAAACTTCTGATCAAAATTGATAAGACAAATAGGATGGCAATTACAATCAATGCAAACTTTGAAATCCCGGCGAAGAAATACCACATCTTCACATCTGCCATAATATTATATGGACCGCTCAAAAAATAGTAGAGGGCAATTTCACTCATCGAAAAAATTGCATACGCAAAAAATAGAAGCAATATGTATTTCAAACTCCTTAATGGGTAATCCAAAAATTTGGGAAGCTTGACTCTTTTTTTAAAAATTTTTTTCCACATCCGTTCGCCGAAATCTCCGACTAGTTCCGATAGAAATCCGACCGGGCAAAGCCAGCTGCAGAAAGCCTTGCCAAATACTAACGAAACTCCTATTATTGCAAGCAGAATGAAGAAACCGGCTGGATGTACTTGGTGTATTTCTCCGGTTTGAAAAAAATAGACAGTACTCATCAAGGCTGATATCGGAAGAAAACCTTCTACACCCGGCGGTCGATTATAAAAAGCTGCCGCTTCTCCTGATTCCAAGTAGGTAACAAATAAATAGAACTCTACTCCTATCCAAATACACAAAAGAGAAAAAAGTGACTGTACGATGAATCTATATTTTTGTACCGGCTTGTCTGTATTTCTTATAAAACTCTTTTTCACTATTAATTACCGCTCTTTATATCAGACTAATAATTCTGAATATAAAATTATACCTTTCTCTTCCTTTTGTCAAATTAATATTTGGTTGTTTTCGGTAGGATGCGTTTATAATCAAATAGGATAATAAAGACCCTATTTTCTTTTCTCTTGTTTACAAAAAAGATAGTGAGTATGTTTAATCAGAATAAATAATCTGATATAAATGTTCAGTCAAAAATTGAAATATGGACTGCAAGCTCTCGTCTATCTTTCATCATTAAAAAATAGTGAAATAGTTTCTGCGGCAAAGTTTTCTTCGGAACTAAAAATCCCGAAAGAATTTGTTTCGAAAATTTTACAGTCGCTCACTAAAACCGGGTTGGTTGATTCTAAAAAAGGAAAAGGCGGCGGTTTCTTTTTGGCTGTCGAGCCGGAAAAAATAAAACTCTCTTTAATCATTGATGTTCTCGGCGGGCATCTGAACAACGACTGCTTATTCGGACTAAACAAACTTTGCAAAGACGGTAACTGCGAAGTCTGCAAAGAATGGAAAGATTACAACAATAAGTTCAACGATTTAATAAACAGATACACACTCGGAGATTTTAATCATGATCACAAATAGAAAAATTCCTTCAACAAAAATAAATCCAACAAGGGGAGGCATAATGAAAAAAACAATATTAGCATTGCTCACTTTAACACTACTTGCTTTGGGGTGTGGAGAAAACAAATCCGATTCTCCGGCTGGTACTTCCGGAAAAGAAAAGCTCGCACAAAAATTTGGGCTCACACTTTTTGAATATGAAAACGGTGTTGGACCTATTAAAGAAAAAATTCAGCTTGGCGAGATTGATCAGATAAAAGCAAAGACCGGAGAAAAACTTTTTACAGAGAAGTGTACACAATGCCACAAACTGGATGAACTTTACACCGGTCCGGCTTTGAGAGACGTTACTACACGAAGAACGCCCGAATTTATTTTAAATCAAATTTTGAATCCCGAAGAAATGACGAAGAAACATCCCGAAGCAAAGAAGTTGCTGGCAGCCTACGCTACTCAAATGACTTTCCAAAACGTAACTGTTGATGATGCAAAAGCAATTTTGGAATATCTCCGTTCGGTTAACAAATAATAAATGAGGTGTAAAATGAAAAACAAAAAAATTTACTTTTCTCTGTTTGCACTAATTCTATTTTCGGTTGCCGTCTTTAATTGCACCGGTTCGGGTGATTCGGGAAACTTCAGTGATGCTGCAAGCAAAGTTTATGTAGCGCCGGGTTCGTACGATGAATTTTATGCTTTCATGTCCGGTGGTTTCAGCGGACAAGTTGCGGTTTACGGTTTACCTTCGGGAAGATTGTTCAAAGAAATTTCCGTCTTCTCGCAAGACCCGGAAACCGGTTACGGTTATTCCGAAGAAAGCAAAGCAATGTTAATGACTTCTTACGGTTTTGTTCCGTGGGATGATGCTCACCACCCTTCATTATCAATGACAACCGGTGAACAAGACGGCAGATGGCTTTTTATCAACGGCAATAACACTCCCCGTATTGCGCGAATTGATTTAAAATCTTTTGAGACAGCAGAAATTATCGAAACACCAAACTCTGCCGGCAATCACGCATCGCCGTTCGTAACGGAAAATACAGAGTACGTTGTTGCATCAACACGTTTCAGCATTCCCATTTTGAACAAAGATGTACCGATTAGTTCGTACAAAGAAAATTTCAACGGAACAATTTCGTTTATCAGCGTTGATAAAAATAACGGAAAGATGAATCTCGCATTTCAAATTTTAGTGCCGGGTTTCAATTATGATCTCGCACGCCCGGGCAAAGGAGTTTCTCACGGGTGGGCTTTCTTCACATCATACAACAGCGAACGCGCAAATACGATGCTCGAAATTAATGCTTCACAAAATGATAAAGATTTCATCGCCGCCGTCAATTGGAAAAAAGCCGAAGAATATGTTAAGCAAGGCAAAGGTAAATTAATGGACGCCGATTATTACAGAAATTATTTCGACGAAGAAAAACAAATGGCTGTTTCCGAAGTAAATAAAAAAGTTCTGGTACTAAATCCAAAAGACTGCCCCGGCATGATCTATTATCTGCCGACACCAAAATCTCCGCACGGTGTTGATGTTGATCCGACCGGAGAATATATAGCCGCCGGCGGAAAACTTGCGACAGTAATTCCTGTTCATTCTTATTCTAAAATGATAAAAGCAATTGAAGAAAAACAATTTGACGGCGAGATTGACGGCATTCCGATTTTAAAATATGCAGCTGTAAACGCCGGTGAAGTTCAGGATCCGGGACTCGGACCGCTGCACACAGAATTCGACGGCGAAGGTTACGGCTACACCTCTGCTTTTATTTCTTCAGAAATTGTTAAGTGGAAAATCGGAACGTGGGAAGTTGTTGATAGAATCCCTACATATTATTCCATCGGTCACTTGATGATTCCGGGCGGCGATACAAAAAAACCGTGGGGCAAATATGTAATCGCATTGAATAAAATTACAAAAGACCGTTATCTGCCAACCGGTCCCGAAATAACTCAATCGGCACAATTAATTGATATCACCGGCGACAAAATGAAACTGCTTCTCGATTTTCCGACAACGGGTGAGCCGCATTACGCACAAGCAATCTCTGCGGATTTGTTAACGAAGAACTCAAAGAAAATTTATGAGCTCGAGAAAAATAAAAATCCAAATGCCGTTAAAAGTGAAAAAGAAACGCGCGTTGTTAGAAACGGGAATGAAGTAAGAATTTATATGACTTCTTCACGTTCACATTTCAAACCGGATAACATCGAAGGAATCAAAGTCGGCGATAAAGTTTATTTCCATGTTACTAATTTGGAACAAGACTGGGATATTCCTCACGGCTTTACAGTGAAAGGATTGAACAATTCCGAATTATTGATTATGCCCGGACAAACGAAATCAATTGTGTGGGAACCGAAACAAGTCGGTGTTTATCCTTTCTACTGCACCGATTTCTGTTCGGCATTGCATCAAGAAATGCAAGGCTACATCAGAGTTTCACCGGCTGGAAGCAATGTTCAAATTTCGTACAACAAATAACATGTAATTCTGAGGAGCGAAGCGGCGAAGAATCTCCTGCTATAGAACGTCAAACAATTTAGTTTGGAATAGTTTTGAAGATTCTTCGCTTCGCTCAGAATAATAGGACAATTGAAATGAGTAGTAGATCAAAATACTTAATGCTTGCCGCATCGTTAATTTTAGTGATTGTTTTTGTTTTCCCGATATGGAATATTGATCTCGAAGCACCGCAGTATCCCGAAGGCATCGGATTGCGTATTTGGATAAATCAGGTAACCGGTGAAAAAGAATTCGATCTCAGAAATCTCAACGGACTTAATCATTATATCGGCATGAAAGAGATTGTACCGGATGCGATTCCCGAATTGAAATTTATGCCTTTCATACTTGCTTTCTTTATCGGAACCGGTATAATCTTCTCTTTCACAAAAAATAGAAAATTTATCTTTGTTTGGATTGTGCTTCTATTAATTGTTATGTCTGTCGGCTTGTATGATTTTTACATGTGGGGATATAACTTTGGACACGATTTGAATCCGCACGCACCAATCAAAGTGCCGGGCATGAGTTATCAACCGCCTTTACTCGGCACAAAAAAATTATTAAATATTACTGCTACTTCACTTCCCGGAATTGGAAGCATTTTGATTTTTATTTCAGTTACACTTGCTGCTTTATCTTTATTTGTAGATAAGAAAAAGAGGGTCGGCGCAAATGTTTAAAAACAATTTCATCGTAAAAATATTTTTGATACTAATTGCGTCGTTCGTTGCCGTATCGTGTCAATCAAATCCCGAACCGATTGCTTACGGCGAGGACAGCTGCGATAACTGCAGGATGACAATCTCCGATCCAAAATACGGCGCGGAACTTATTTCCGATAAAGGAAAGATTTTCAAATTCGATTCGATTGAATGCCTCGCCGCATATTCAATGATTATCGATCAAAAGACAATCGCTTCGATGTGGGCTACAGATTTTTCGAATAAAGAAAATTTTATCAACACAGACGATGCTCTTTTTTTGAGGAGCGAAAATTTGAGAAGCCCGATGGGATTAAATCTTAGCGCGTATCAAAACCTAAATAGTTTGTACAAGGTGAAAAATGAATTTGGCGGAACAAATTTAAGATGGGAAGAAATATTGAACTATGTTAAATCGGAATGGAAATAATAGCCCCTTCTATCTCCCCCAAAGGGGGAGTAAAAAGGACTTTTCAATAATCCTATCCAACTTCTCCGAAAAGGATTCATGTAGAGCGGTTGTTTTCCTCTTTATTTGGTTTTTCAATTTTTATTTTCTTTCCGAAACTTTATCCGCAAAAAACATTCATGTTGGTGCGCACCAAAAAATTAGAACAATTCAATCCGCACTAAAAATTATTTCCAACGGCGATTCGGTAATTGTTGAAGAAGGAACTTACAAAGAGAAATCTCTGCTGATTGATAAATCAATAATTCTTATCGGAAAGAACTCGCCGGTCCTTTCCGGTGAGAACAAATACGAGATAATGAAAATCAAAGCAGATAATGTTGTTGTGAAGGGATTTATTTTCAAAGATACCGGGCTAAATTTTATTTTCGACAACGCCGCGATAAAATTGGACAGTGTTACCAACTGCACTATTGAAAAAAATATTTTCGTCAATAATTTTTTCGGAATTTATTTATCGAGATCGAGCCGCTGTAAAATTATCGGCAACGAACTTTCGGCATCGCAAACGAAAGAAACATATTCCGGCAACGGAATTCATTTGTGGCAATGCAGAGAGATGATTATTCAGAAAAATAAAATTGAAGGTCACCGCGACGGAATTTATTTTGAATTCGTGAAAGCAAGTACAATAGAAGAAAATAAAAGCGAGAACAATTTGCGTTACGGTTTGCATTTTATGTTTTCCGATAGCTGCAAATATTCCGGCAATTTTTTCAAAAAGAACGGAGCCGGCGTTGCAGTTATGTTCACGCGGAATGTCGATATGCACAACAATCGTTTCGAATACAATTGGGGCGGCGCGGCTTACGGACTTCTGCTGAAAGATATTTCCGACAGTAGAATTTTTGAAAATGATTTTGTTAAGAATTCTTGCGCTATCTATTATGAAGGATGCAGCAGAGTAACTACCCATAATAATAATTTAACGGAAAACGGTACTGCAATCCGATTGATGGCAAACTCGATGGATAACAGTTTTTCATACAACAATTTCATCGGTAATTCTTTTGATGTCACAACCAACAGCACTCGAAATTATAATTCTTTTGAAAACAATTATTGGTCGGAATACAAGGGATACGATCTCAACAAAGACGGCATCGGCGATATTCCGCATCGTCCCGTAAAACTATTTTCAATAATTATCGAACGAAACCGACCATCGCTTATTCTTATTAGAAGTTTATTTGTAGAATTATTAAACGCCGCCGAAAACATTTTCCCTTCGCTCACACCGCAGACATTAATCGACAGCAAACCGCAGATGAAAAGGTATTTATGATAACGATAGAAAATCTCTATAAAAAATTCGGCACTATTGAAGCACTTAAAAATATTTCTGCAGAAATATCAAAAGGTTCTATTACTTATTTGGTAGGACCAAATGCTTCCGGCAAAACAACACTAATAAAATCTATTCTCGGACTTGTAAAACCAACGAGCGGAAATATTCTGATTGACAAGGAAAAACTTAACGGTAATTTCAGCTACAGAGAAAAAATCGGGTACATGCCGCAGATTGCAAGCTTCCCGGAAAATTTAACCGTGGAAGAAATTTTCAGTATGATCAAAAATCTGCGCGCGAATACAAAAATATATGATGAAGAATTGATCGAGAAATTTTATTTGAAAAAAGAATTTAAGAAACGGCTGAAAAATTTATCGGGCGGAACCCGCCAAAAAGTAAATGCATGCATTGCATTTTTATTCGACCCGGAAATTTTGATTCTCGATGAACCGACTGCCGGATTGGATCCCGTATCGAGCAGCATTTTAAAAGACAAAATCATTCACGAAAATACGTGCGGCAAAACAATAATTTTTACTTCACACATTCTGAGCGAACTCGAAGAACTTGCCGAGCAAGTAGTTTTTCTTCTCGAAGGACAAATCCGGTTCAACGGCACAATTAGTAACCTGATCAGTTCAACCGAAAAACAAAATCTTGAGCGCGCAATTGCTTCTATAATGAACGGAAACAACGATGAGCATTCTTCTTAAAATAATTCGTTATCAGTTTCATGATATATCACGAAGCAAGTGGATTATAATTTACACTTCCTTCTTCTTTCTTGTTACTTACGGTTTAATCTCCTTCTCAAACGACACCTCCAAAGTAATAATTAGTCTGCTTAACGTTACACTTATTATAATTCCGCTTGTATCAATTATTTTCGGAACAATCTATTTATATAACAACAAAGACTATATTATTCTTATTCTCTCACAGCCGATTAAAAGAAATGTTTTATACCTCGGTTTATATTTCGGGTTAACAATTCCGCTTGCACTCAGTTTTCTTCTCGGCGTTGGCGTGCCGATACTTTTATTCAGCAGAGATTTAAAAGAAAATTTTGAAGTGCTCGTTTTTCTTTTCACAGCCGGAATTTTTCAGACATTTATTTTTGTATCAATCTCATTTTTGATTGCGACACTCAACGAAAACAAAATTCTCGGACTCGGTCTTTCAATTTTCTGCTGGCTCTTCTTTTCGGTTTTGTATGACGGCTTGCTGCTTCTGGTAATAAATTTATGTCAGGATTATCCGCTCGAAAAAATTCTAATCGGTTTTACAATCCTCAATCCGGTTGATCTCGCACGAATTTTTGTAACATTAAAATTAGATGTAGCGGCGTTGATGGGTTATACCGGCGCGGTCTTTCAAAAATTCTTCAACGGGAATTTGGGAAATTTTATTTCACTACTCAGTCTCCTCGTTTGGTTGGTTATTCCGCTTTTATTGGGAATCAGAAAGTTTTTCAAAAAAGATTTCTAACATTTTCTCTTTTTAGTACCCGCACCTCTTGATTTAAGGAAAACGAATAGGTAAGTTTTAATCGGATTTTTAATTCTGTTTATAAAATGGGGAATCATGATTAGAAAAATTATTCGTATTGATGAAGAAAGATGCGATGGATGCGGAGTATGCGTGCCGGCTTGTGCGGAAGGTGCGCTGCAAATTATTGATGGTAAAGCAAGATTAATCAGCGATTTATTTTGTGACGGACTTGGTGCTTGTATCGGCGAGTGTCCGCAAGCTGCAATTACAATTGAAGAGCGCGAAGCAGAACCGTACAACGAAAGAAAAGTTATGGAATATATTGTACGCGGCGGAAGAAATGTAATCACTGCTCACTTGAAACATTTGAAAGATCACGGTGAGATGGAATATTACAATCAAGCGCTTGCTTATCTCGATTCTATCGGGCTGGAAATTGAACTTGAAGAAGAATTGATTCAACATTCCCACTGCGGCTGCCCCGGTTCTGCAGAGAGGGAAATAAAAAGAGATTCAACCGAAAAGAATTCTTCAACAAGAGTTGAATCCGAGCTGCGCCAGTGGCCAATACAACTCCATCTTGTTTCACCGCAAGCCGCATATTATAAAAATGCCGATCTGCTTCTAACTGCAGATTGTGTTGGATTCGCTAGTGCAAATTTTCATTCTGATTTTTTGAAAGGTAAAAGTATTGCCATCGCATGCCCAAAGCTCGATTCCAACAAACAAGTGTATTTAAATAAATTGATCTCGATGATTAACGATGCAAAAATAAATTCGATTACTGTTTTGGTAATGGAAGTTCCGTGCTGCGGCGGACTTGTTCAACTTGCAATGCAAGCGGTTGAATTTGCCGAACGTGAAATTCCGATTAACGCTGTTGTTATCGGAATTGACGGAACAGTGTTAAGTAATCAACACCTCTCATAAATATAATGGAGATCAGTATGTTCAAGAAGATCTTTTTTGTTATTTCTATTTTATCATTTGCGGGTACTATTTATGCGCAGAACTGTATTGAATGCCACAGCAAAGCTACGCCGCAAATTGTTTCAGACTGGAAGACAAGTAAACACTCACAAAACGATGTTGACTGCACAGTTTGTCACGGAGACGATCACAAATCGGAAGCGGATGTTGCAAAAGTTAAACTTCCAACTCCGGAGACTTGCTCTACTTGTCATGAAACGCAAGTAACACAATTCAAAAAAGGAAAGCACTCTGCAAGCTGGGCGGCAATGAATGCAATGCCCACAACACACGCACTACCGGTAGCACTGACACAAGGAATGAAGGGCTGCGGCGGATGCCACAAAGTTGGCTTGAAGAGTGAAGAAGAAATTAAAAAATTGAAAGCCGATGGTTCGATGTTCGGTCATGCTTCATGCGATGCGTGCCATACACGCCACACATTCAGAAAAGTTGAAGCGCAGCAGCCGCAAGCTTGCCAAACTTGTCATCAAGGTTTCGATCACCCGCAGTGGGAAATGTACTCGGGTTCAAAACACGGCGTACGTTATATGTTAAAACAAACCGGGGTGCTGCCGGCAAATACTGCCGCACCAACTTGCCAAACTTGTCACATGCCCGAAGGAAATCACGAAGTAAGAACAGCGTGGGGATTTTTAGCAGTTCGTCTTCCCATGCCTGAAGACAAACAATGGGCTGACGACAGAGTAACTGTTCTGCAAGGATTGGGAGTTCTAGATCCCGAAGGCAAACCGACAAAACTTGTTGATGTTGTTAAAGCCGCCGATGTTGCAAGATTATCTCAAGAAGATTGGCAGCGTGAAAGAGATAAGATGATAAAAGTATGCAGTGACTGTCATTCCGAAAACTATGTTAAAGCAGAATTGCAAAAAGGCGACGACCTGATTAGAGAAGCCGATCATTTAATGGCTGAAGCAATTAAAGTTGTAGCCGGATTGTACAAAGATAAAATTATTCCGAAGCCGGCAGCATATCCGTTCGACTATCCGCTTCTTCTAACTTTCCACGATGCACCAACAGCCGTTGAACAAAAATTGTTTGTGATGTTCCTTGAACACAGAATGAGAACATTTCAGGGAGCGTTCCACAACAATCCCGATTATTCTTTGTGGTACGGCTGGAGCGAAATGAAACGCGATCTTCAGGAAATAAAAGAGAAAGCCGAAGAGATGCGTGCACTCGCATCAAAATAATTTCTCTATTTACTTTTTTACAAAAGCCGGGAAATCACACCCGGCTTTTTTTTATGGCAATTCAATATCCTTAAATCGGACATGCTCATTTTTTTACTTGACAGCAAAGAAGACATAATGTATTTTATAATCAGAAATATTTATCTGTTTATAAATTTGATGATGATGTTAAAAATATTTTATAAGTGAGAGACCACAAAAAAAATATTTTTTTGGAATTAAATCGGACATTACATTCTTTTATAAAATTGTGTGTTTCGTTTTCTTACGAAGTAATATTATTCTATTAAAACAGTGAGGTGATAACATGAACATAAATACAAACAACCCGCCCGCAGATAATTTTGAGAAGATGATAATTAAAGATATCGTTCTGCAAAATTTCAAGGCGGCGGAGGTAATGGAAAAATACGGAATTGATTTCTGCTGTAAAGGCAAACGCCCGCTTAACGAAGCAATTGCTGAAAAAAACATAAACGGCGAAAAATTTTTGAAGGAACTCGAAAAATCATTTCAAAAAAATTCAGGGGAAGAAGAGCGGTTTGAAACATGGGACTTGCATTTTCTTTCGCAATACATTGTGAACAATCATCACGCTTACATTAAAGAGAAAGTACCGGTAATCATTGCGCATCTCGAAAAAATAAATAATGTGCACGGCGCAAAGTATAATTTCCTTCAAAACGTTTTGGCTGAGTTCGAAGCACTTGCCAGCGAACTGCTAAATCACATGGCAAAAGAAGAACGGATATTATTTCCGATCATAAAATATTTGGTTGACTCAAAAAAGTTTAACGAGAGACCGCGCACAGAAGGATACGGCGCAATTAAACATCCTATTATGAAAATGGAAAGCGAGCACGACACCGCCGGAAGAGCCGCAGAAAAAATCAGAACATTAACAAATAATTACAAACTCCCGGCAGATGCATGTACAACTTTCCGGGTAACATATCAGGAGCTCGAAGAGTTTGAAAAAGATCTTCACAAACATGTACATCTTGAAAACAACATACTATTTCCAAAATCCATTTTACTCGAAGAAGAATTATTAACAAGGAAAAAATAATGAGCGAAGTAATCAACAACGGCAGAATAAGAATCGACGAACTAAAAAATCTGATTCTCGATCTTCACAAGGGAAAAACGATTGACGAAACGAGAGCGAAACTTAAAGACGCACTTGGCACTGTTCCATATGACGACGTGGTGCGTGCGGAAGAAGAATTAATTAAAGAAGGGCTCGACCGCGAAGAGGTATTAAAGTTCTGCGATCTTCACACCGAAGCATTGAAAGGAAATATTGATCTCTCCTTTGCAAAAAAGATTCCCGAAGGACACCCGGTTGATATTTTCATCAAAGAGAACAATGAAATCCGCAGTGTGACCGACAATATCAAGCACATCTTTTATGAAAACAGCGTGCGCGATCCGCACTTTGATTCGAGCGATCTTCTATTAAAACTTCACGGTGAGTTTAATGCGCTGATGGATATCGAAAAACATTATCTGCGGAAAGAAAATCTTCTCTTCCCTTTCATGGAAAAACACAACATCACGGGTCCGCCCATGGTAATGTGGGGCAAACATGATGAAACTCGAGCACTGCTCAAATCTGCGTTTCAATTGTTTGATACAAAAGAAACAACTAATGCGGAAACGGTTGAGGGATTTATCGAATTTATTTTTGCACCATCACTGAAAGCGATAGAAGAGATGATTTACAAAGAAGAGAAAATACTTTTCCCGATGTGCATGGATACATTAATGGAAGACGAATGGTACCAGATTTACAAACAGAGCGATGAGATCGGCTACTGTTTGTACTCGCCGGAAAAATCATGGCTGCCGCAGTCGATTCATGACTTCGATAAAACAAATACTGACAACACAATAAAATTTGAGAACGGTTATTTAAAACCGGAAGAGCTCGAATCGATATTCAACACATTGCCGTTTGATATTACATTTGTTGATAAAGACGACAAAGTAAAATTTTTCTCGCACGGTATTGACCGGATTTTTCACAGACCGAAAGCTGTACTCGGCAGACAAGTGCAGTACTGCCATCCGCCGTCAAGTGTGCATGTTGTCAATCAAATTTTAGACGACTTCAAAAGCGGCAGACAAGATGCGGCAAAATTTTGGATTAATCTCCACGGCAAATTTGTACACATCTCTTACTTTGCCGTGCGCGATAAAGATAAAAATTATCTCGGCACGCTTGAATTAACTCACGACATCAACGAGTACAGAAATCTCGAAGGCGAGAGAAGAATTTTGCAGTACGAGAAATAGTTTTTCGATTTGTTCACAAAATTTTTTAGAAGGAAACAACATGAATAAATTTTTGGATATCACTCCGCAGACAATCGTAGGCGAATTATTAAATACTTATCCCGAACTCGAAGATGAGTTGATACGGATTTCGCCGGTGTTTCAGAAATTAAAAAATCCCGTTATGCGGAAGACTGTTGCGAAGGTGGCAACACTAAAACAAGCGGCGATGATTGCAAACATTTCTACGGCACAATTGATAAATGCTTTGCGGAGCGCAGTAAATCTGGACAAGATAAGTATTGAAGAAGATAAAAAAAGCGTTCAGCAAAAACCCGGCTGGATTAATTCCGAAAAGATTAAATTTGAGTACGACATCAGCATCGATCTCGAAAACGGATTGCATCCGGCGGCAAAAGTTACAAAGGAAGTTTTACAACTTAACAACGATGAAATATATTTATTGATATCTCCATTTATCCCGGCACCGCTGATCAAAATACTTGAAGAAAAAGGTT
The DNA here is from genome assembly GCA_016177735.1 of Ignavibacteriales bacterium. Lineage (GTDB taxonomy): Bacteria > Bacteroidota > Ignavibacteria > Ignavibacteriales > Melioribacteraceae > DYJK01. The sequence continues at coordinate 26,064 of JACOUS010000019.1, forward strand.
TTGATGTTTACACCGGGGAGCAAAACGAAGGCACCTTTCATAACTACATAAAAAAGAAATAATGGATCGAACAAAATTTTACGACGGTGTTTCCGGTTTCTATGATAAAATGATCGACTTCGAAAAGAATTTGAATTTGCGAATCGATGCGTACAAAACAATATTTCCGGCATACGGAAACATTGTCGATATTGGATGCGGAGTCGGTCTCGATTCGATTGCGCTCGCAAAGAACGGACACGCCGTTACAGCTTTTGACATTTCACCCCAAATGATCGGAATGGTAAAAGTAAATTCCGAAAAGTATGATGTAAAAATAAAGACGGGTGTTTTTGCATTCAACACGATTCCAAAATCGTATCACGGTAAATTTAACAACGCTGTTTCCGTGGGCAACACAATTGCACATCTCACAAAAAAAGAATTATTGAGCGGATTCAAAAAAATTTATGCTCTGTTGAAACCCGGCGGCAAAGTTTTTCTACATATTTTGAATTACACGGCTATTATAAAAATGAAAAAACGGATCAACAATATTGCAAACAGAGACGGCTCTGTAATTATCCGTTTTTATGATTTTGAAAACGAGCATGTGCAATTCAACATTCTCTCTTTTCCTTTGAACAACCCGAAAGAGTTTGATCTGTACACTACAAATCATTATCCACACACAAAAAAAGAAATTGAAACAGCACTGAGATCGGCTGGTTTTTCAAAAGTAAAATCAGCGGGTGATTTTTATGGAAACAAATTCAGCGTGAGGGATTCCAAAGATTTATTTATTGAAGCACACAGACTGGAATAGCAGTTACAATTCTCTTCCACAATAGCGGCAAACTTTTGCGCGTGCTTTAATTTTTTCGGCACAGTAAGGGCATTCTTTCATCTCTTCTCCAATTTCGCCGTCAACGGCATCCGCAAGTTTATACGCTTGTTTGTTGAGCTGAGCTTCTTTGTAAATTTCTTGTGCGATGGAAAGTGCTTCTTTCAATTTTTTCGGATTGGAAATGCTTGTATAACTTGTTTCGCCGAGTTCTGCGGCGGTTTGAATCTGCACATCACCGTAACCAAAAATTCTTCCGAAGATCGATTGATAATACGAGACATTATTTATCTTATCGATCGGACTCTCTTTCGAGTTAACACTGAAAACACCGCTCTCGTCAATCACACGGTAATTTGTTACAGCCCACAAATCATTTTTCCAGCCGAAGTATCTAAATGCAAAGTAGAAAATTGCAAGCACCGGAACAGCAAGATACAAATCATTTGCACCGGCAACTTTGAAATATGTGTAGAGCGGTAAAACGATAAGAGCAATTGTGATCAACGAAGGGATAATAAGAAAGAACCAATGTTTGCGTGTTTCAAAAAGAATTTGTTCGTCTTTGCGTAATGATGTTTTCAATTTATTCTCATTTAATTGATAGCTTCTACAAAGAAGTAATTTTTTGAATTGTTTTTTCTTTCAACTGTTCGAGAGTTTCATCACTCAACATTTTGTAAGCTTCATCGCGAAGTACGCCCCATTTATTGTGCACGGGACACGGTTTTTCAATTGAACATCCCGGAAAGCCGAGCACACACGATTTGAAAACATCGAGTCCGTCGATAGCTTCAACTATATCTATCAACTTAACTTGGTTTGGATTTTTTGCAAGATAGAATCCGCCGTTCTTTCCTTTTTTTGAACCGACAATACCGCTGACTGTAAGTATCTGTAAAACTTTTGAAACAAATTCTTTCGGAACTTTTAATTCTTTCGATACTTCTTCGGCATTAAAAATAATTTTTTCTTTTTTTATCGAAAGGAAAAGGACAGCTTGAAGCCCAAGTTCGCATGCTTTGGAAAAGAAAACTGTCATAACTATAGATTCATTTGTGAGTTAAAAGAATTAATAATTCTGAATAGCAATCTAAAAGAATGGAAGCAAATATCAATGAGATGAAAATAAAAAAGGCGCCTCTGTTGGAAGCGCCGATCTAAAAAAATTTAGAGAATGGAAAATTTCAGCCCAACCTGTGCCTGAAAAGTCATGAGCTTCCATTCCACATCCTCGATAACATTGGACAGCCCGTAACCAAAAGTCAGTTGCGGTACAATATCAATTTTATCGGCAAGCGGAATTTCGAAACCGGCACCGGCTTTTAATCCAAAACGTGTTTGCGTATTCTTCAAAGTAGTTTTTGTTTTGTAAGTTGTCTCGTCGTTTTGGTAGGTGTAACCCGGCGTTAGAATTGACTGAGTGGTTTCATTTTCTGCTTCAATATTGAAACCCAACTCCGGTCCAAAAACAAAATAAAATCTTGAAGGGAGAGAAAACTTTAAGAGCGTTTCGATCTGAAAATAAGCAAGGCTGGCGCTTATATCATTATTAAATTGAACGCCGCCTTGATTAAAATCATACGAATAAGAACCGCTTCTGTTATCATAAAATGCCAAGCCGGCAATTAACCCTACAGATTGCGAAAAAGATAAATCGGCTTGAGCGCCTACCATAAATCCGAAACCGTTTCCATTTTCTTCCAAATCGGAACCATTATGAAGATTGAAATTAATACCTGTAACCGGAGTTACTCCCATTTTAAATTGTGCATTGCCGGTTACGTTTAAGATCAATAAAAGAATCCAGATTAGTAAAAATGATTTTTTCATTGTACCCTCCTAAAATTAACGTGGAAACAATGTTATTTAATTATGTACTAACCGGAACTGAGTAAAATCTTTTGAAAGGAATGAATTTTTTTTTGAGAAAAAGATAAAACCCGCCTAAGCGGGTTTAAATTAATTCAGCAGAGAAACGGGATAGATTTGCTCGCTTGTGGAAAGCTCTTCTACTTTAACTCTAATAACTCCCCTTTGAATCATTCCAAGAGCAAGCGCTGTGCCTTTGGATAAATCAATATCGCGTCCTTCAATAAAAGGACCCCTATCATTAATGCGAACTACAACAGATTTACCATTTCGGATGTTGGTAATTCTAAGAAAGGTACCAAACGGCAGTTCTTTATGTGCGGCGGTTAATGCCATCTGGTTATAAATTTCACCGTTAGCTGTTAACTTCCCGTGAAATTTGGGACCATACCAGGATGCAATCATATTCCCAAGATCATTGAAGTCAACAGAAGTTAGACTTGGCTTTGCATCTTTGCTTACGGTAATTTTATCAGCACCGGAGTTTTCGTTAGCGGAACTTTCGCTAAAGTTTATAAAGCCAGCACTCGCTATCAAAAATGTCACGGTGAAGATTATTTTTATCGTACGCAATATTACCTCGTGTTTTGTTAGACATACCTATTAGTTTGAATAAAGGAAAACTTTAGGCTAAAATGCTTTAGTACCTAATTCTTTGGATAAGACAAGAACCCTTTATTGGTTCTGTAACGGTTCGGAAGTAGAGCAATACTTTGCTCAGTTGTAAAGATTAATGAAATGTTGTAATAAATTTCAGGATTTGCCTGAAACTGAAGTGTGTTGTAATCACTTAATACTTCATTTGAACGGAAGTCGGTTTGTGATATTGTTACACAGCCCGGAACAATTTTATCGGATTTGGCTGTCGAGCCGGCATTTGTAATGTTGCCCGTTAATATTAAAAGAAAGAGCAACCGGGCAAAAACTCGATATGTTTTATTTACATTCTTCATTTGCTGGGGTAAAGTTAGGCATTTTTAATTATTTTTGGAAAAACAAAATAAGCTGACGAATTAAATTTAAAATACGGGACTTGAAATTCGTCCATTTATGCTGTTTTTAAAACTTCGGGGGAAAAATTTTTTTATGAACCGTTGCTTTCAGCTTCTTGCCAGTGCTAAATCTGTTTTGGATTTAAACCGAATTAACCTTATCAAAATTTTTATGGTTATTCTTTTTTTGAACATTCTCGTTCTGTCAACAAATAGAATCAGTGCACAAGAAAAAGATTCGATCAAAACTTATCATCTGAAAGATATCACCGTAAAAGGTCTGCTCGAGCTTGAGCCGGAATCATTCATAAAAATTAACACTCCGATAATCGGCAAGTCGGATGCTTCAACAGTTATTGATCTCGGCAAAAATATTCCATCCGTAAAAATTCAAACGAACTCGCGCGGTGAAAGCCTTTTCTTTTTTAGAGGAAGCGGAGAGAGACAGCTAACCCTCTTTTTTGACGGTGTTCCGATCAACATTCCATGGGATAACCGTATTGACTTGAGCTTGATTCCATCTCAAACAATTGAAGAGATAACTGTTTTAAAAGGAATTCCGCCGGCAATTTTTGGTGCGAATGCTATCGCCGGAGTAATAAATATCTCTTCAAAAAATTTAACGGACGAAACCGGCTCGCTGTCGGTACAACTTGGAGAGAATAATCACAAAAATTTTTCCGGTTTGTGGGGAGACGGAAACGATAAACTTTCCTATTTGATTTCCGCTTCTTACAAAAATTCGGACGGATTCCGTTTGCCGGAAAATTTTGACGACCCGTCGAATCCCGATACAAAGCGTATTAACAGTTACATTGAAACGAAAAATATTTTTGGAAAATTGAATTACAAGTTTTCCGATTCATTCGAGAGCAGATTATCAGTTACATACATTGATTCTAAAAAGGGAGTGCCGCCGGAAATAGGCGCAGCAAATCCGCGCTACTGGAAATATCCGTTATGGAAAAACCTTATTGTTGCCGCGAACGGAACTTGGAAGATTAATGAATGAAACTCCGCGGTTAATTACAACTTTTCACTGACACGATTCAACTTGCAGATTGATCAATACAGCGAGCAATCTTTCAAAACAATTAACGAGACAGAAAAGAATTACGATCAAGTTTTTAGAGGCAGAATTGTTTACACAAATGTTATCGGCGATAACTCCTTGATTAAAATTGCATTTAACGGACAATCATTCCGTCACGAAGAAAAATTTCTATCAAACAATTTCTCTCCTTTAACATATTCCGAAAATATTTTCAGCATCGGAACAGAATATGAGTACGTGAAAGAAAAATATGTTGTTTCTCTCGGCGGAAGTTACGATTGGCTGAACACACCACGTACCGGCGACAAATCCGGCAAAGATCCGCAAAGCGGCTTCGCTATTAACGGTGCATTTGTTTATCGTTTACAAAATGATCTTTCGGTGAGGTTAAATCTCGGAAGGAAAACGCGCTTCCCTTCTTTGCGGGAAACATTTTCCGGCGCACTCGGTCGCTTCGTTCCAAATCCAGGATTGAAATCGGAAATTGCTCACTCCGGCGAGATCGGCTTCAATTATAAAAATCAATTCTTCACGGCGGATGCTTCTTTCTTTTTAACTTATTTGAGCGACGGCATCGTGCGTAAAAGTTTTACGGGCGGAAAATTTATGCGCGTTAACAAAGATCAAATCAGAACATATGGATTTGAATTTGCATCTTCGTACAAGCCCGATGAAAAAGTAAATATGGTTTTCAATTTCACGTATTTAAACGCAAAAGCAAAAAACTCAGCCGGGAAATTTGACGGCACACTCGAATATAAACCTCAGTTATCCTCATCGCTCAATTTTGATTACATGTTTACAACAGATTTTTCCGTACTCGCCGAATTTGAGTATCTCGCAAAAGAATACGGCTTGAAAGAAGGGAGCGCTGCTTTTCAAAAACTTCCCGAATATTTAATTGTAAATTTCCGCGCGGCATATTTGTTCCTCTTCGATAAAAATAACAAACTGGAATTTTACGTACGCCTCAATAATTTTTTCGACAAACTTTACTACACGCAGTTCGGTCTGCCCGAAGCCGGGCGGCAATATTACTTCGGCACTAATTTTTCGCTTTAACTTTTTGTCAAAGAAAAAGGCGGCAGCGCCGCCTTCCTTGATTCTTGATTTTAGATTCTTGATACTTGTTTGATACTACTTTAAAAGCAGCATCTTTTTCGTTACTGAACTTGATGATGTTGTTAAATTGTAGAAGTAAACACCGCTCGGTAGTCTGCTTGCATTGAATTCTATTTCATGTTTGCCGACTTCGAACAATCCGTCTGCAAGCACTGCTACTTCTCTTCCAAGTATATCGTATACTTTTAATCTAACTACATCTTTTGAAGAGAGAGTGAATGTTATTTTTGTTGTTGGGTTAAAGGGATTTGGGTAATTCTGTGCAAGTTCAAAATTGGTTGGTAATGCCGGTTCGTCTTTTTCTACACCCACAATTGCATTTAATTGGTAATAACCGAGACTATCCGTGATAACCGAATCAACAACCGAATTGGTCAGTGAATTATATAAAACAACTGCCGCATGGCTAACATACTGACTATCTGTTAATATTCTTCCGGTTACTTTGTAGGTTTGGCTATTAATACTGTTATGATAAAACAAAAAGCAAAATAATATCAGCAATGGGAAAAAGTATTTGTTCATCTTCGCCATCGTAGCTACAGACGGAAATATAAAATATTGATAAAGATTGGCAAGTATTTTCCTACAAACGATTAGGGAAAAATCCTTGCACTTTCGCGGACATAGTGTGCCATATCTATAAAGTATTTTTTGCACTGCCACTGGCAATATCTGCTCGGTATAAATTTTGCATTTTTAGTTTCTGTTTTGCTCTCACACAGCTTTTTCATAATTTCGAAAAGAACAAATCATTTACTTTCTAATGAAAAAAATTACAGCATTTATTCCTTTTACGGATGAAGAAGCAGCCTCTGCACTCGTCGAACAGCTCATTCAAAATGAATTGATCGGCAAAATTTTTATACTTGCCCCGTATAAAACAAAACGAATAAATAAAACAGAACAAATCGTTACCGATAATTTTCAAAGCTCATCAACCATTAAAAAAATTGTTGAATGTTCCGGCTCGCATTATACTCTTTTGATAAGCAAGCCGGTAAAAATTAATTTCGGTCAGTTTGCAGTTGAACGATTTATTCAAACAGCAGAAAACACCAACGCCGGAATTATTTTTTCCGATTACCTCGAAATAAAAGATGGCGTATTTCAGCCGCATCCTTTGATCGATTACCAGTATGGAAGTATCCGCGATGATTTTGATTTTGGTCCGGTTCTTCTTTTAAATACTTCTGCATTGAAAAAATCAGCCGCACATTCAAAAAAGAATTATACGTTTGCCGGATTGTACAACATGCGGTTAAAATTATCGATGAACAATTCAATTCAACGCATACCGGAATTTTTGTACACCGCTGAAGAAACCGATCTTCGCAATTCCGGCGAGAAGCAGTTCGATTATGTTGATCCGAAAAACCGCGAAGTACAAATAGAAATGGAAAACGCCGCAGCAGAACATTTGAAAAGAATCGGCGCATTTGTAAAGCCGCCGTTTCAAGAAATTAATTTTACCGGAGTAAAATTTGAGTACGAAGCTTCCATAATAATTCCGGTAAGAAATCGAGAAACAACAATTAAAGATGCGGTCAATTCTGCGTTGAGCCAAAAAACAAATTTCAATTACAACGTAATTGTTGTTGATAATCATTCAACCGACAGCACAACGGAAATTCTTTTATCGCTTCTCGAAGAGAATAAAAATTTAATTCACATAATTCCGCAAAGGAAAGATTTGTTTATCGGCGGATGCTGGAACGAAGCGGCGCACAACTCAAATTGCGGTAGGTTTGCAGTACAGTTGGACAGCGATGACCTCTATAAAGACGAAAATACTCTGCAAAAAATTGTCGATAAATTTTACAGCGCTAAATGTGCAATGGTTATCGGCTCGTACAACCTCACTGATTTTGAGTTAAATGAAATTCCACCGGGATTAATCGACCACAAAGAATGGACTGACAAAAACGGTCCGAATAACGCATTGCGCATTAACGGGCTTGGAGCGCCGCGCGCTTTCTACACTCCAATTTTGCGGAAGATAAAAATTCCGAACGTTAGCTACGGCGAAGATTATTTCCTTGGCATAACGATTTCCGGCGAATATAAAATCGGAAGAATTTACGAACCGGTTTACAACTGCAGAAGATGGGAAGGAAACACAGATGCCGCACTCGATATTCAAAAAGTAAACGCAAATAATTCTTACAAAGATCGTCTTCGCACTTTTGAAATACTCAGAAGACAAAAATTTATTCGTAAAACATTTGCAAAGAAATAAAATTAAACACGCGGACAAACAATAATGATTTCAAGCGAGAAACCGGGTAAAAATAATCATAAAGATTGGTGGGCAGATAAAACCAAAAAACTTCTTGAAGACCAAAAAAATTCGTGGGAAGTTTTAAGAGAGAACTACAAAAACCTTTCTAAAACTGAAACAAAAATTTTCGGCTTCGGTAATTTTGAGGTAAAAGTTCAGTGCAATCCGGAAAGAATAAAATCAACCGGCGCTGATGTAAGCAGAGATGCGCTCAACTCGCGCCCATGTTTTCTCTGCGGGGAAAATCTTCCGGCAGAACAGGACGGGCTTCTTTACAATAAAAAATATTTAATCCTCGCAAATCCATACCCGATTTTCGATGAACATTTCACGATAACGAAAACAAAACATTCGCCGCAAACTATCATCGGTAATTTTGAGGATATGCTCGATCTATCCGAAGAACTTGGCAGAGATTATTCTTTATTTTACAACGGGCCGAAGTGCGGCGCATCAGCACCCGACCACATGCATTTTCAAGCCGCACAGAAAAATATTATTCCCGTAGAATACGAAGCGGATACCGTTAAAGAAAAACTTTCCACACAAACTTTCGGCACACCTAAAATTAAATTATTCTTCATCGAAAACTTTTTGCGCTGTGTTATGATAATGGAATCATCAAACAAGGGTGAACTTCTTTACGGATTCAAAATTTTGATTAACGCACTAAAAAAAATTTCTCTTCCAAAAGAAGAACCGATGTTGAACATTATTTCAACGTACAACAACCAACTGCGGCGCGTTTTTATTTTTCCACGTTTGCTGCACAGACCCAAACAGTTTTTTGAAAACGGAGAGAAAAAAATATTAGTCAGCCCGGCGGCAGTAGATATGGGCGGATTAATAATTCTTCCGCGCGAAGAAGATTTCAACAAAATTAATCCTAATGATATTATTGACATTTACAGACAGGTATCCGTTACAAAAGAATTTTGGGAATATTTGAAGAAGAAAATGGGGGATGTGTATTTGTGAGAGGACAAAAATATATCCGTGTTTTATAAAGCGAGAAGTTTTATCTCTTCTATTTCTACAAAATCCTTTTTATTAAAAGTAGCAATCTGCTTGATATCATAGGATAACATAATCGAAACTATTTCAAAGTCGTATACTCTGTTCCCGATAGGTTTATACTTTTTAATAAGTCTCTCGAATATTTCCAGACTTTGATTTGACGGGAAAAGAATTCCGATATTCAGTTTCACTTCAGCATAAAATCTATTTATAAGCGTTCTACTGACATTCAACTTAGAAGTGATAGCAAAAATTTCACTAATGTTTTTAGTAGTAGTAAATAAAGCATTATCGTTGCCCGTCAGTAAATCTGAAGAAATTTTATTAAACATCGAATTCTTATCGAGTGCATAAATAAAAATATTAGTATCAATCACCAACTCATTCATGTGCGTACTCTCTCAAATTCAGAGAATCGAGAGCACCTTCAAGATTCAAAGAAGATAAGCTTTTCCATTTCCGTTTACCTTCTTTGTTCAGTTCTACAATTGTAACGCTTACTTCTTTGCCGTCAAATCTTTTCAGATTTCTATTCTTTAGTGTTTCGCCTTTTACTTTTGCTTTGAATACTACCGCTGACATACTTCCTCTAACTTTTTATAAAATATACAAAAGATGCTGTAAATATTTTCATCAACAAAATTTCTACAACACCTTCACTGCAATAACGCTCACATCATCTTCAAGCTCGCCGCCGGTGTAATCGAATATTTCTTTTTTCATCTGTTCGATAGAGTCTTCTTCGGGATTAAGTTTGTTCAAAAAGCCGAGCAGTTTTTCTTGCCCGTAAAATTCGCCTTCTTTATTTCTTGCTTCGGTAATGCCATCCGTTACAATAAAAATCTCGTCGTTGGAATTTAATTTTATTTCGTGGTCATCGTATTCACCGGACTGGCTGAAGCCCAGCAGTAATCCTTTCGATTGTATGTATTCTGCTTCGCTCGATTTGTAAATTATCGGCAGATCACCCGCGCCGGAATATTTCACAGTCCTATTTTTTTTATCGAGAATAATAATTGAAAGCGTAATGAAAACTTCCGAGATTCTTTCGTCTTTGTAAACCGATTCGTTCACTTTGTGCAAGATGTCGCTTGGTTTAAATTCCTTTGCGGCTTCAAGCACAAAACGAGTTGCGCTTCTAACGTAACCGGCGTATGCAACAGCAAAATACCACGCGCCCCATCGTTTGCCCATCACGTCTCCAAGCACAATTACAAGGTTATCTTCGTTGATGCGGAAGTAATCTATAAAATCTCCGCCGGGAACATTTTTAAAAGGCACATGCCAGTGTTTAACTTTAAATCCATCGAAGAGCGGTGCTTCATCGGGTACTACTTTTGCGCCCATTGTATCAGCCGCCTTCTGCACCTCATCAACTACTTTCACTCTTTCTTTTTCAAGGCTTTTAAGAATTGCAGAAACTTTTGCAATAACAATTTTCGGGCTCGATGTTTTGATAATATAATCTTCTACTTCTAGATCAAATCCTTGCAGAACATCGTCTTCGGAACCTTTTGCAGTTAGAAAAACAAAAGGAATTGATTTCAACTCATCATATTCAAGAAGCCGTTTGCGGAATTCGAAGCCGTCCATTTCGGGCATCATTACATCGCTGATTATCAAATCGGGTTTAATTTTGTGTGCAAATTCAAGTCCTTCTATACCGTTGTTAGCATGTTCGCACGCAAAGCCGGCTTTGGAAAGATTGAACATGAAAAGTTTAGCAATGTTAACTTCGTCCTCAACAAGAAGAATTGTAGCTGATGATTTACTTCCGTTTGTATTCACAATAAAACCTTATTACTTATTTTTTAGCAAAACTTTTAATTGCATCCTGTAAATCGCCGTAGGATTCAAATACGCGGAAAAGCCTTGTAAGTTCAAACATGGAACGCACACTCGATTTGAATCCGACTAATTTTAAATCGCCGTTAAGCGCTGCAACTTTTTTAAGTGTATTTACTATTACTCCCAAAAATGTCGAGTCGATAAAATCCACCGAGGAAAGATCAATTATAACTTTGCGGTAACCGCCGTCAATTTTTTCGTTTATAGAATTTTTCAGTTTGTCTGCTTCTTTAAGAGTAGCTCTCTCCATGTTAATAATTTCAACAACGATATCATCTATCACTTCTTCTATAATTGCCATTATTATTTCCTCTATAAATTTTTATCATGATCAATTTTGTATTTATCCATCAACCGGTATAAAGTTGCTCTGCCGATGCGGAGTTTTCTTGCGGCTTCAACAATATTTCCTCCGGTTGATTTGAGCGCGTGTTTAATCGCTTCTTCTTTTAATTTTTCGAACGGAATGATCGGCGATTCGCTTCCGAATAATTGTCCGTTTACCGCCGAAGCCGCCGGTGCAAACTTCGAAGCAATATTCAGCGGTAGTACATCAACGTCAATTTGATCTCCGTCGGAAAGAATTAAACATCTTTCAAGAGTATTTTCCAGTTCGCGCACATTGCCGGGCCAATCGTAATCATAAAGAATTTTCATAGTCGCTTTTGAAACGCCTTTAATGTTCTTCCCGAGCTTGTTGTTAAATTGTTTCATAAAATGATCGATCAGTACAACAATATCGCTTCTTCTTTCGCGGAGCGGCGGGATGTGAATGGGAAACGAGCTTAATCTATAATACAAATCTTCGCGGAAGAGTTTATTCTCTACCGCATTTTTCAAATCTCTGTTTGTTGCCGAAATGATTCTCACATCGCTTTTGATAACTTCGTTTCCGCCTATCCGTTCAAATTCTTTTAATTGGATAACTCTCAAAATTTTTGCTTGGAGGGACATTTCCATTTCGCCAATTTCATCAAGAAAGATTGAACCTCCTTTTGCAAGTTCAAACTTGCCGATCTTTCTTTGATGCGCGCCGGTGAACGAACCCTTTTCATGTCCGAACAATTCACTTTCCAAAAGGTCTCTTGGAATTGATGCGCAGTTAACAATAATAAACGGTGCGGCTTTTCTTTTTCCGGCAAAGTGAATTGCGCGCGCAATTAATTCTTTACCGGTACCGCTCTCGCCTTCAATTAACACGGTGATATCGTTATCGAGAACTTTCGAAACCATCCGGAAAGCTTCTTGCATTTTTTTATCTGCGGAAATGATATTATCGAAACTGTATTCTCTTTGAAGATTTTCTTTCAGGTTAACAACTTCTCTTTCGAGGTCGTAATTTTTTATTGCGTTTCTGATTGCCGGTTCAAGTCTATTTTTATCAATCGGTTTCGGGAAATAATCGAACGCACCGAGCCGTATAGATTCGAGAGCAACTTCAACGCTCCCTTGTGCAGACAGCATGATTACCGGCAATTGAGTATCTTTTAATTTTATCGAGCGCAGAACATCATTCCCGTTAATATCCGGCAGCATTATATCGAGCAGAATCAAATCCGGATTTTCCGACATTGCGTTAAGCGCATCATTCCCGTTTACAAATGTTTTCACATTGTAATTCCATTGGTTGCGGCACCAATGTGTAAGCATTTTAAGAATTGATTCTTCGTCATCAACAATAAAAATCAATTTGTCCAAATTAACCTCTCGTATGTTGAAGTTTCGGCAGACGGATAATAAAAGTAGAACCTTGATCTACTTCGCTTTTTACCCGGATAACACCTTTGTGCAGTTCAATAATTTGTTTTGCTTTAGCCAGACCAAAACCGGCTCCGGTTACCGGTGCACCGGCTTGATAAATCTTGCTGAATTTTTGAAACAGCTTCGGAATATCTTTTTCGGGAATTCCAATTCCGGTATCGCTGATTGCGATTTCAATTTCTTTCCCGAAGTCGTGAACCATTACGGAAATTCGTCCGCCTTTGTGCGTAAACTTGACAGCATTCGAAATTATATTATTGAATACTTGCGCAAGCCGTTCTTTATCGCCGTTAATCAATATTTCATTTTCCGGATACTCTTTAGAAAGAGACAGCTCTTTATCCTTCATCTGTATTTCAAACAACGAAGAGCATTCGTCAAGAAGTTTCAATAGTTCCAAATTTTCTTTATGAAGTTCTTCCTCGCCGGCTTCCAATCTCGAAAATTCGAGTATATCATTAATCAATTTTGTAAGCCGTTTGCCTTCGCTCAAAATTATATCGCCGAATTCTTTAATTGTGTCTTTAGGTAAATCGGGGTCCGAAGAAATTGTTTCTGCAAAACCGACAATAGATGCAAGCGGCGTGCGAAGCTCGTGTGAAATATTCGAGATGAATTCGTTTTTAAGTTTATTCAATTCCTCGAGCATAGTTATTTTGTGCCGCGCTCTTTCTCGTTCAATCGAAATGATTCTGTTGGCTTCAACAAGTTTTGCGTTCAGTTCGCGTATCTTTTGCTCTGTCAACTTCCTATCTGTAATATTTCTGCCGATACTTATCATGCCCAAAACTTCGCCGTCTGTAATAAACGGTTTTGCATGAACTTCGAACGTTATCGCTTTATCGAAGCAGTCTAAAAACTGTGCTTCAAAAGTTGTTACTTCCGTGGAGCTTAATATTTTGGTAAATGCTTCGGCAATTTTTGATTCGTCTTCTTTATCGATGAACTCCAAAAAATGTTTGCCGATCATTTCATCTGGAATGTAGCCGAGAGTTTTTGCGCCGTTTTTATTAACCAGACTGAAATAGCCGAAGCCGTTCAAAATAAAAATCAGATCGTCGGCAGTATCAATCAACATTCTAAATTTCTCTTCGGAGTTCTGCAGTTTGAGCTGAATTATTTTTTCATCGGTTGTCTCGTTAATCATCCCAACGACACGAACAACGACATTATTTTTCATGATCGGTATTCCGAGATGCCGCACCCAGTGTTCTTTGCCAAAACGGTCGCGCATTTTGTAATCAACAGAAGAAAGTTCGCCGTTCCTTAATTTTTCCGCAAATCCTCTGAAGCGGTGGAAATCATCTTCGTTGATTGCCCGTAGTATTAAAAACTTGTTGTTGTAAATTTCTTCGGGCGAGTAACCAAACAAATTTCTTACAGCATCAGTAATAAAATAATATTCCGAACCGTCTGCACTTGTTGAAAACAAAACGGATGGAATACTGCTAACCGTTTCGCGGAAAGCCTGTTCGAGCGCCGCAATTTCCGAGATATCAACAAAGAAACTGATTACCTTCTCTTCCACACTTAATAAAAACGAATTAACGTTAAAAACTTTTTCATAATTATCGTGATGATACTTAAGCTGAAAATTTACAACGTTGGTTTTATTCTTTGCGGCGCGTATAAAAGGAAGCTTTTCAAAAGCGAGCAGATTATTATCTTTATCAAAAAATTTTGCTTCCCGAAAAAATTGATACGTAATTTCTTTCGGCTCGGCTTTGAAAAGTTCTGCGAGCAAACTGCCGGCTTCAATAAAATCGAGAGAGGAATTAGTAATTAGATATGGTGCTTCAATATCAACTAAAGAAATTTTCGCTTCGCTTTTTCCCGGCGCCGAAATATCCGGTCGAACTTTTTTCTCCGGTTTCAGCAAAGAAGCAATCTGGCTGTGAAGTGTTTTAGCATCCGGCAGCTTATCTTTGGAAAACAAAACTATACTGTAATTCTTTCTTTCTTCGTCTTCAAATTTTTCTTTATAGAACGAGCTGAAGCCGTTCTCTTTTTTTATCGCATTATACGATTTTGATTTTTTGATTTCTGTTAACGTTTCGCCGCTTACAACAAGCCTGTTAAACGAATTCAGATCCTTTTCCTCTGCTTTAACTACCCCGAAAGCGCCGACGAGATGAATACTTCTGCCGACTTTATTTAGAATGTATGCCGCATCGCATTTTGTTGAAGAGCAGATTTTTTGCAGCAATTTATCTGTGCCGTTGTTCATAAGGGATTAATTTATTAGAAGAATTCTATACTTAAAATAGTAAATTCATTCGAGTAAATATATAACTACTTAACTGCCAATTTCTTTTTATAGCTCACAAAAATCAAGAGGAACGTGAAGCAGAGAGCCGAAGCAAAAAACCAATAACCGTACTGTTTATCTATATCCACCAGCGATGAACCCGCAATCGGTCCAGCCATCGTTCCGATGCCGTACACCATTATATAATACCCATTTGCCTGAACTGCATATTTCTTCTCAACCATCCGTACTGTGTAATTCAAGCCAATTGTGTAAAACGACGGAATTATTCCGCCGGCTATAAAAAATACTACGAGTAGAAAGACAAAATTTGTCGTAAGCGCCGGAGTTATCAAAACGGCGCCGAGCAGAAAAGAATTAATAAGCAAAAGATTGTACTGATCGTACTCATCGGAAAGCATTCCAAAAATATACAACAGCACTATTCCACCGATAACAAACGATGCAAGCAAGAATGAAACTTCATTTGCGTTGAAACCGTTCCGCAAACCGTACATTGGCAGCGCAACAATAATTGACGACTCAAATAATCCGTACACGATTGAAGAAAGAATACTAACCAGCGGCATTTTTGCAAACGGCATCTTCTCACGCTCTTCGTGTTTGGAATGAACTTCAAAATCATCAAACATGATCAATTGGAAAACAAAAACTGCAAACATGATCACTGAACCGATAACAAACGGAAGCCAATCTGCAATTTGTATCGTCCATATCAAAAGTGTACCGGCTGCAGTTCCAATCGATAAAAGCACAACATACAAACTGATATTTTTTCCCCGGTTCGTTTCATCGCTGTAATGATTAATAACAACTTCCGTTGCAACGAAGATAAAAGTTCCGCCGATGTTCATTATAAATTTTATAGCGTAAAGGAGCGGATAGATGTACCAGAAAATATGCGCGAGTGCGCCGAACGCCCAAATGAAAAGTCCGAGGGTTAAAATCTTTTTTACGTTAAAACGATCAATCAATTTTCCGGCAATGCTGGAAAAAATTATGATGCTGATGTAGCCAATCATCGTTACGGAACCGGTAACAAAACTATCGGCATGATTTTGTTCGAGAAGTACAACGGTAACCGGCGTTATAAGTCCGAAGCCGATACCGCCGATGCAGATGCCGATTAACGGAAGAAGTATTTTGCGGCGCATAATTTCCTAAAAAGAACTATGCAAAATAGTTCTGCTCAAGATAATTACACAACTTTTATTATTATTGTATGCATTGCACAAAAATTTTATGGCAGAATTAATCCAATGAAAATTGCACTTGTTCACGATTGGCTTACAAGCATGCGTGGCGGCGAAAAAGTTTTGGAAGTGTTATGCGAACTTTATCCCGGCGCAGCACTTTTTACTCTTCTTCATAACAAGGGAAATTTATCTCCAACAATCGAGCGGATGAAAATAGAAACTTCTTTTATCGATAAACTGCCGATGAAAGAGAATCATTACAGAAATTATCTTCCCCTTTTCCCGGGCGCAATTGAAAGTCTGGATTTTTCCGGTTACGATCTAATAATATCTTCGAGCCATTGCGTTGCAAAAGGTGCAAAGCCGCAGAAAGATGCTCTTCACATCTGCTACTGCCACACACCAATGCGCTACGTTTGGGAAATGTACGACGAATATTTCGGGAAAGGAAAAGCCGGAATTTTAACACGTACTGCGATGAGTATTGCTGCGCCGTATCTGCGCAATTGGGATGTTAAATCAAGCAGCCGTGTAAATTATTTTATTGCCAATTCACACAACGTTGCGCGAAGAATCAACGAATATTACTCGCGCACGTCGGATGTTATTCATCCGCCGGTTGATATGGATTCTTTTCAACTCTACGAAAAAGATGACGGCTACTATTTAATTGTAAGCGCACTTGTGCCGTACAAAAGAGTCGATCTCGCAATCGAACTTTTTAACCGGAGCGGGAAAAAACTTATTATCGTTGGAAGCGGTCCCGAAAACGAAAAATTAAGATCGCTTGCCTCTTCCAACATTAAATTTTTGGGATGGGCTGATAATAAAGAATTGCAATCACTTTACGGCGGATGCAAAGCATTAATATTTCCCGGCATAGAAGATTTTGGGATTGTTCCGCTGGAAGCAATGGCTTGCGGCAAACCGGTTATCGCGTACGGGAAAGGAGGCGCACTCGAAACCGTGGTTGAAGGATTAACCGGAACATTTTTTTACGAACAGAATATCGAAAGTCTTTCGGAAGCTGTTAAGAAATTTGAAACAGCAAAATTTGACGGGGCTGCGATTCGCGAACATGCAAAGAAATTCGACCGCGCTGTTTTTAAGGAATCAATGAGAAAATATATCGAAGTAAAAATCGGGGATCATTTTTCGTCCGGCAGCCGCGGTCCATACAGTGGCTGAATTTATCTACTATTCTCCGTCTTGCGCAATTTTTTAATCGAAGAAAAAATGTTTTTAATTCTTTTGAAGAATAGTGCAGATACGAACGACGAAAATATTATTGTTAGCGTTCCGGCTTTTAGCACAAACGAAAGAAGAACTTCCGGCAATGCAGTGTCAATGTTTTGTTCACCGCTGAAAACATTTTCCGTAAAAATTATTAATAGAAGTGTTAACAAAAGCACACCGGCAATTCTATAAACATCCTCTTTTTCAAAAAGGATTTTCCTTTTTACAAAGAGATAAACAAACTGCGTAATTGTATTCAGCCAGGTTACGGTTACCCACGAAAAAGTTAACGCTTCGATGCCAGAATAATTTTTGGCAAAAAATGTGAGAGTAAAAAATTGCAGTACCACGAAAAACAAATTTATTAGTATCAGAACTTTTATTCGTTTAAACGAATAAAAAATATTTGCCGTAACCGGCGTAATAAGGAACGGGATCATGCCCAAAGAAATAATTTGCAAAGCATAAGAAGTTTCAACTCTATCGTGCGCATGAAAACTTCCATGTTCGTAAATAATCCGTACTATCTCGCCCGACAATGCAAAAAATATCAGCGCAAACAAACACGAAGTAAGTATCGAGATAATGATGCCGTTGTTTGTTACTCTAAAAAATTCTTTCATATTTTTTTCTGCTGCTAGTTTTGTTTGAAACGGAAGGAGAGAAAAGCTGATCGCGTAACTCAAAATTGTTAAAGGAAGCATCATAATTTTTTGTGAATAAAGGTAGTGAGAAAACGTACCTTCGGTAAATGAATATGCAAAATATCTTTCCACTAAACCGGAAACACTCGGCATCAACAAGTTTCCAAATATTAAAAGAATCGAAACAAGCCACGGAAGCATTGAATAGCCAGCCGCTTCAATCTGTTCGGTTTTATTTTCATTCGTCAATTTCTTTATCAAAAATATTTGATAAATGAAAAAGAGGAGACCGCCGGCAAGCAGTCCGGCTGGAATAGAAAGTATTCCGAAGACTCCGCCGAAAGCAAGCAGTGATGCAACTGAAAAAACATTGAGAAAAATTATTAATCTGCCGGGATTGGTAACATTTCCGTTCGCTTGCAGAAGTGCCGAAAAAATTCCGCTCACAATTAGAAATACAGAGAGAAATAAAAACAGCTGCAGTGAGTAAACAATAATTGATTGCACTTCGCCGCTCCGCTCAAAAATTAGCGGAATACTAAAATTGAAAGCCGGGAATAAAATTAGTGAGGCAGCAAAAAAGATTCCGAAAATTTTCAGTCCACTTTTATATAAACGATGCAGATTCGAGCCGTGCAAATTTCCGCCGAGATGCGAAAGCGTTCCGGCAATAACGGAAGTGTTTGCTGCAACTGCAATATCAAAAATTATCAGAGAAGTTAAATAAGCATCCGTGGTTTCGGTTGCGCCGAACTTTGCCGCCATCAAAATTTCGCGCACAAAACCGAGCAAACGCCCGGTCATCGCAAACAAACTCAATCCAATTAACGACGGCAGCCATTTTTTAAGCATGTGGTTTTTCCACCGGATATTTTTTAGACAACTTCAAATATAATTTCAGCAGCAATTGTTCTAAACCACCTTTATGTTTTTGATAGTAATATAACTGACTCAATCTGTATTGTCGTTTAATAAACGACTCAATGTTTTTTGATGAGCTGGCGCCGCGCAGATGAATTATCTTTATATCAGGATAATACACAATTTTTTTGCCGGCTTCTTTTATCCGCAGACAAAAATCGGAATCTTCAAAGTACATGAAAAAATTCTCATCGAACCCGTTTATTTGCTCGTAAAGATTTTTTCGTATGAACAGCGCTGCGGCAGTAATAAAATCAACATATCTCTGCCGTTGATATTTTCGCCCGGCATTTTTCTTTACGAAGTTATTGTTTTTGTAGAAAAGATCTGATTCGATTTTAGTAATGAATTCATTGACGAATGAAGGCAATTTCGACCACGATAATTGCAGTGTACCGTCATGATTTAAAAGCTGCGGACCAATTGCGCCGAGTTTGTCATCCGCAGAAAATATCAAAGAAATTTTTTCAACAAAATCGGAAGTAACGATAGTATCATTATTTAGCAGTAAAAGAATATCGCCGTTCGCAATCTTGCTTCCCAAATTATTTGCCTTGCCGAAACCTTCATTTTTTTCATTAACGATTAATTTCACTTCGGGAAATTCCGACTTGATTTTTTCCGGGTTCGAATTCGACGAGCCGTTATCAACAAGAATTATTTCATATTCGCCCGAACAATGTTCCTTTATCGAACGGATGCATTGCTCGGTTAGGAATTGATTGTTGTATTGAACAATAATAATTGAGAGCATTAAGTTCCGGCAACTTTTGTTATCAATAAAAAATTAATTTATTTGTCAGAGCAAATCTAAATATGATTTGATAGAAATAACAATCGAAAATCTTCGTTTGTCTCCGGTGTAATTTACGGCTTGTGCAGCACTGTCCCAAACTTTATTAACATACATAAAAAACTAGTAAAGCATATTTTCTTCAGATTTTTTATTCTATCGGAAAAATTATATCCCTAAAAATTTTTTCTGTTGCAAGTAAATGTTTTTAAACTACTTATTAGAATGCCGGGCAAAGTTTGGGACGGACATTGCTTGTTGGCTGAATGGAGTAAATAATTTATTTTTAGGCGGACTAAAAGAACCTAATGCCGGCAAGAATGCAGAAGAACGAATCTGTGAAAAAAACTAAAATCCTTATTCTAAAACTCGGTGCAATCGGCGATGTTGTGATGGCACTCAGTTTAATTACCGCTATTGAACAAAAATATCCCGGCGCAGAAATAACATGGGTCTGCGGCAAAATTGTTGAACCGGTTTTATCGGCACTAAAAAAAATAAATACACTCATAACTGTTGACGAACATAAATTTTACAAGAATGGATTGCGCGGAAAAATTTCTGCTATATCTGATGTGTGGCGCGCATTAAAAGGGAAACGTTTTGATATCGCAATCAATTGTTATCGCAGTAAAATGTATAAGTTACTTCTCCTTCCGGTACGTTCGAACGTTTATCTCGATTTCAGCGGCAGAGACAGAACAAACTCCTTTATTCCCGGCAGATATCATGCAGACGAATACGCGCGCATAATTTTAGGAACCGACGATTGGCAGTTAAAAAACATGAAGTTTCCCAAAATAAATTTGGACGGCAATTCTGAAATCAAACAATTAATAAAAGATATTCCCTCGCCCAAAATTATTTTGGCGCCCGGCGGCACAAAAAATATTTTGCGCAGTGATGATTTGAGAAGATGGCACGTAGAAAATTACAAAGAACTTGCACGAAAATTATTAGAGCAAAACCCCTCCGTAATTTTAGTTGGTGCTGAAAGTGACGGCTGGGTTACAAAAGAATTTATCGGAATTAACGTTGTTAATTTAATCGGCAAAACCAGTTTGCTCGATATGATTCGTCTGTTTACTAATGCAGACGTTTTGGTTACACACGATACCGGCACGCTTCATCTTGCAAAACTTTCGGACATAAACATTATTGCTCTCTTCGGTCCGGTCAATCCGAAAGAAAGAATCGGTGTAAATGAAAACGCGGAAATCTTTTGGGGCGGCAAAAAACTTCCTTGCTCGCCTTGTTACGACGGCAGAAATTTTGCCGACTGCAATAACAATATCTGCATGAAAAATATCTCCGTTGAAGAAGTATTCGAAAGAATTGTTAATAAATTGAAGACCGAAAAAAGGAAATAATTCTTAAAAATGATCGCTAATCAAAAATCACGTTACTCAATCAAACTTTTGCCGGATATGCTTCTGCTCAATATTTCATTCCTGATCTCGGCGATGCTTGCGCAATCGTGGCAAACATTGATGCAGAGACCGTACATGTTCTTCCTACTTTTTGCTTTGAATGTTTTGTGGTATTTCGTAACAAAGAGAGCGCTCTTTTACGACAGCATAGGCTTTCATAAAATTTATAAACAGATAATCGACGTTGCAAAAAGTTCTATCGTGTTGATGCTTGCGTCAATCATTTTCATCTTTGTTGCAAAAGAAGATTTGTTCACACGCTACTTCATTGTTTACAACACAATCTTACTGAACTTTGCCGTAAGTCTCCGCATAATTATTTACGGAAGCGTTGAAAGAAAAATCCGAATTGGTGAAAAATATTTAAGGAAGTTAATTATCATCGGCAGCGGGCAAACCGCAATTGACTTCTCAAAATTGATTGAGCTGAATCCAAACTTTGGCTACAACTTCATCGGCTTTATCGATAATATCAACGACAACAATAAACCGGAAAAATATCTCGGCGGATTTAACAATCTCGAACAATTAATAATCTCACTCGGCATTGAAGAAGTTGTAATTGCAGTTCCGTCTTCTGAGTACGGAAATTTGAACGGCATCATTTCCGTTTGCGAAAGAAATGCAATACGAACACATATCATTCCTGATTTTTCGCAATTCCTTTCCAAAAAATTTCTATTAAACATGGTTGAAGATTTCCCGGTAATAACAATGCGGAACGAACCTCTGCTCGAATTTCAATCGCGTTTTATCAAAAGAAGCTTTGACATTACGTTTTCGCTGCTCGCTTCAGTGTTAATACTTTCGTGGCTTACACCATTGCTTGCGTTATTAATCAAAATGTCTTCGCCCGGTCCGATATTTTTTCTGCAGAAGCGGATCGGCTTGAAGAACAAAGAGTTCAACTGCTATAAATTCCGTTCAATGTATTTTGCAAATCAAAAAGAAAAATTTGATCCGGCTAAGGAGAACGATTCGCGGATAACACGAATCGGAAATTTACTGCGCAAAACTAATCTCGATGAACTTCCGCAAATTTGGAATGTGTTGAAAGGTGATATGTCAATTGTTGGTCCGCGCCCGCATCCGATTAAATTTCATGAGGTATATATTAAGTACTTTGAAGCCATTAAACTTCGTCATCTTGTAAAACCGGGTTTAACCGGCTGGGCACAAGTGCACGGCTTGCGCGGTGATGTTACCGATCCCGAAGAAAATAAAAAGAGAACGGTAAAAAGAATCAAACACGATTTGTGGTACATCGAAAACTGGAGCTTCGGACTCGACATACAGATTGTACTGCTAACTATCTGGCATATGAGCCGCGGAAAAAATACCGGCATTTAATCTTTTTGTACATTATAATTTTTCTGTGCTTTCGTAATTGCGATACTTAACGCGAGTGTAAACCAAACCATTGTAATTATTTCGTGATCACCGAAATTCCACTCCGTCAACCCGGACACAATAAAAGCAGCAAAACCTCCAAATGCACCCAGTACATACGATGAAGCAAAAGGAATTTCCCTCACCCTCGTATAATTCTTGTAATGAATGATGAAAATTTTTATCAGCAAGAAAATAAATGCGATGAAGCCAACCGCACCTAGCGTAACAAGAATATGCACAAAATTGTTGTGCATGTGTCCCTGAATTTCTTTATCGAAGGTTCTCTTGTATTGTATGTAAAGTTTAGCAAGATCGATATCGCCGGCACCAAAGAGCGGGTGATCAAAAAATATTTTTAAGCCGGCACGCCAAAATGCAAGTCTCGCAAAGTTGGACGGGTGATAGGGGTCGAGAGCGCTTGCAAGTCTGCTTCTTTTAACATTGCTCATGTAAATGTTATTTGAGTCTGCTGTTATTGAACGCGGCACAAAGCTTAGTTCGCCGTGCATCTCAACTTTAACTTCACTTCCGGCAAAAGAAATTTGGTAGAGATCACCTTTCGTACTCAGCAAAAATGTTTTTCCGCCGGCACTCTCGGCAGAAAAAATATCCGGCATCTTTGCAGTATAGCTCAACTCTGTCAATTCGTTTTGCGATAAAGAAAATATTCTCAAGCCATTCTTTTCTGCGATTATTAATTTCTTCTCCGCGTACAAAACCGGTTTGCCGAAATTCTGTGCTTCGGCTTGAAATATCAGCGAATCCGGTACAAAATTTTTCAAAGAATAAATACTCGTTCCGTTTTGAGGAGAGAACAAAACTACAAAATTGGAGTCGGCAAATATTTTTTCAATATTCGAAAATTCATTACCTGCTCTGCGTACAATAATTCTTAGCTCTGTTGGATTTTCAAAAATTGTTAAGCCGCTGTCTTTATCAACAGCATAAATTCGGTTGTTGAAAATTTCCCAATCAGTGGTGAGACCGGCTGTCATAAATTCTTTGTTGGTGATCTCAAATTCCCCGTTCTTCTTTTTCATCAATACAAAGCGTGTATCAACCAAATTTGCAACGTAAATACTGTCGTTCCATTTTTTTATTTCCGTTACCGGAGCATTAAAATTATACCGGTTGATTACTTTTTCATTTTTAAACTCTAGCAGACCGTTTTCATAATCACTCACGTACAGTTTTCCGTCTTCGGCAAAAAGATTATATGCCCTCCCTTTCGTATTTATTTCTGTCTGCTGTGTCAAAGAATTTCCATTGTTTTGGTACGCGATTACACGGCTGATATTTTTTTCGACGACAATCATTCCGATAAAAAGAATTACAACCGGTGCAATCAAATACCATTTTCTTTTAAGAATGATAATTAGAAACATGCCGGCTGCCGCCCCCATTAAGCCGGTGCGTTTGTAGGTTGCAAGCAGTGCGAGAAGATTTATCAAAAACAGAAAAAACAAAAAAGATTTTTTGGCGAATGTCGTTTTCTCATTAATCAAAAACGCAAATAAGATTACCAGCGAAAAAGACATCAGCTCGCTCGAAGTGATGGCATATTGAAATATTGCCGGTCCCGACTCCTTTAACTGGTAAAGATTGTTGATAAAATAATCGTAAGAAACTACAAGATAAAAACACATCATGAGCAGTGAAGCGGCAAGATAGATGAAAACAAATTTTTTGAGCTGTTTATTATCACCCGCAACTGCAGAAAAAGTATAAACGATTGGAATCAGCAAAACCCTTTTGAGCAGGTTATGAAACGAATGAGCCGGCTCGTTGGAAAATATTGTGGAGAGTATTTCCGCCGCGATAAATAACACGAACGGAATTTCTAATCCCGTTTTTGTAAACGGATTTTTTCTCGCAACAAAATATTTCGCAATAAGTGCAAGCAGCGCGCCGTAATATCCAAGCTGGTTCAGAAAAATTGAGTTGGTAAGTGTTACAAGAAATAATATCACGCAACCAAGAATGATATTATCGATTATTTTTTTTGTTGTAGTGTTTGAATTCTGCATAAGAAAAATTCTTTTCGTTAAGATTAGTTGACGTTTTTATTAATTCTCATTCAATAAAACCGGGTGAGAATATTAACGACAAATTTTATTATACTAACAGATGCAAAATACATGATTTGACAGAAAAATTTATGAATCATAAAACAAAACCCGAATTACTTGCACCAGCCGGCGATTGGAGTATGCTCAACACAGCAATTAATTCCGGTGCGGATGCGGTTTACTTCGGCGTTGATAAATTAAACATGCGTGCCGCAGCAGATAATTTCACATTGGCTGAACTACCCGAAATTGTTGATCATTGTAAACTAAATGACGTTAAAGCTCATCTTGCCGTTAACAGCATTGTTTACGAAAACGAACTTGAATACCTCGACGAATTAATCCGCACCGCAAAAAGTGCCGGTGTTGATATGATCATCTGCTGGGACCTTGCTGTAATACAAAAATGCAGCGAATACAACATGCCGTTTTGCATAAGTACGCAAGCATCAATTTCAAATTCTGAATCGGCAAAATTTTATGAAAGACTCGGTGCAAAGCGAATCGTACTTGCACGTGAATGCACACTCGATAAGATCAAAGAAATTATCGGCAAAGTAAATATTGAAGTGGAAACATTCGTGCACGGTGCAATGTGTGTTGCAATCAGCGGAAGATGTTTTATGAGTCACGAAGTATTCGGCAAAAGCGCCAACCGCGGCGAATGCATTCAACCGTGCAGAAGAGAATATGAAATTATTGATAAGGACGACAAACATTCCTTTATACTCGGCGAAGATTATGTTCTATCTCCAAAAGATTTGTGCGCAATTGAATTCATCGACAAACTGATCGAAGCAGGAATTTCTTCGTTCAAAATAGAAGGCAGAAAAAGAAGTCCTGAATATATTGCAAAAGTTGTTTCTATTTACAGAAAGGCTATCGATCTATACTACGAACAAAGATTAACCGAAGAGACGAAACAAAACTTTGTCTTTGAGCTGAAGAAAGTTTATAACCGCGAGTTCTCTCCGGGATTTTATTTCGGCACCCCGGGTTCGGAAAGCTTTGTTCATTCACACGGAAGTGTTGCCACAACGAGGAAAGTTTATATCGGCAAAATTCTGAACTACTACAAGAAGAGCAAAGTTGCTTTCATCAAATTGGAAACCGGAAACTTAAAACCCGGCGAATCAATTTATATTATTGGAAACAACACCGGCACGGTAGAATTAAAAATAAATAAAATTATTCTTGACGATAACGAAATTGCCGAAGCAATAAAAGGGATGAGTGTAACGATTGAATGCGATGATAGAGTACGCGAGCATGATAAAGTTTACAAAATTACCGCGGTGTAATCAGGCTATTTCCACTGAATGGAGGGCTTGTTTCCGGAAATATTAAAGCTCTCGAGAGCTTCTTCAAGTTTGTTGAAAATCTTGAATACTTTATCCATTCGTGTAACAACAAACATCAAAGAAGGAACTTCTTTATTATAAACGAGTCTCAAATCGCCGTTCAATGAATTAACTTTTTTCAAAAGAGAAACCATCGCACCGAGAAATGTTGAATCAATATACTCGCACAAGCTGAGATCAACAATAAATTTGCTTGTGCCGGCATTTATAATCTCCGTAACAAAATCCTTAAATTTTACTGCCCTTGCTAAAGTTGCTCTGTTTAAAAAAACATGTACTACTGCAACATCTTCGTATTTTTCCGATTTGAATTCCATTAACGCTCGTAAATTGCATTTAGGTATTTTTTCAACGGCACAATATATAAATTATCAATCTAATTAAAAATCGATTGAAGGCTTGAGGCACTTATTTACTGCTTGCGGCTGTGTTAACCTAAGCGAACCAGAAGGTGTGTAAAATATACTCGTTTAAAATAAAGAAGGCGAAGGAACTGCTAAACTTTTCCCCTTCGCCAACCTTAAGGACGGAGCCTGTCTGTGTGTGTGCATAATTATGGGCAATCATCATGCCAGTTTATCAACCCAAATCTTTTTTTTAAATATCTATCATTTTCCCGGCGAAATGTAATTTCGGTTTGTGTGCATTATTGCCATTCAGGGAATTCTTATGCGAATTTTTTTCGTTGGAGATGAATTTAATTCGTTCTGTTAGAATGAAATTTTATAGCCGAGCCAGATTTTATTCTGTGAGTGATCAATGATGAAATTGTTTGCAACAGAAGAGCTCTCCTCAATTGAATTTGAACGTGAGGAGAGAAGCAGATCGATCTGGCTGTAAATCCAGAGAGCGGCGTAACTAAAAATCAGGATGTTTCTCGTTTTATAAGATTGATTATAGTCGTCGTACTTTTGTTGTATTAACGTTTTGCCGGTCTCGTTTAAATAATCATTTTCTTTTTTGTTGGTGTTGATAATAAAATAAATCATACCAACCAAGTTTGCTGTGGAAGCCGCGCTTAGAATAAAACCTTTTGCGTTAGTTTCTTTATACAGCTGTCCCCAGCCGGGCAAAGCAATATTTCTCAATATTGACTGACGCATTTGTTCGTTTAGAAATTCGGGTGAATCCAAAATTTGTTTGAGTGAATCACTTTCTACTTTCGGCGGCTCAATACTTTTCATGTATTCTGTTTTTACTTCGTTGAATATTGAAATCAGCTTGGGAGAAATCTCTGCCGGATTTGGCGGATAATTTTTATTAATCTTCAAAATTTCCGTGAAGCTTACACGAGCAGATATTTCATCTCCTACCGAATAGAATGATACCGCGCGCATCAAATAAACATCCGTGAGAACTGAATCTGCTATGCCGTCTTGTTTTACAAAATTGTCGGAAAGTTGTATTACGTTTTCATACCCGAATGATTCGTACTCTTTTTTTATTTTTTCATATTCACCTTCTTGCGCAAAGACGGTTGAAAAAACAAAAAAGAATCCGGACGCTAAGAAAAATAATTTCTTCGTCATTTGAGAAGAACCATTTTCTTAGTTTCGTAAAATTCTGAGCGAAGCGAAGAATCTGCAACTCTTAACGTGTAGAAATAAACACCGCTCGGCAAATTGCGGCGCCGATTTGAAATCTGCGCTACATCAAAATTGACTTTGTATGTGCCCGGCAGTTGATGTTCATTCACAAGCGTTGCAATTTCTCTGCCGAGCATATCGTAAATTTTCAATGAGACATGAAGCTGTGATGCGTTTGAGCGCCTTTGTACACTTGTAATTGCGTATTCAATTGTTGTTGACGGATTGAAAGGATTCGGATAATTATCGTATAATTTAAACCCTTGCGGAAGCTGCAAATCTTCTACCCCGGTTGTTGTATCTATATAAATTTCTACGTCGGGAACTACTTTTTTATTCTGATCTCTGCCGCCGAAAACAACTATAGATCTTCCAACAGCAACAACAATCGGACTTCTTCTTGCATTCAGCATCGATGAAGTGCTGCTGATATTCACTATTTTCTTTTTTGAATTATCGTAAATAATTTCTTCAACAGTATTGAGTGCTTCGTTTGTTTCGTTGTATCCGCCGAGCACGAAGGCTTTATTTAGTATTCCGTTATAAACAGATGCACCGCCGGCTCTTCTTTCTAAAAGTTTCTCTGGCAATGTCCCGTAAGTTTTATCGGTAATGTTGAACTTCCTAATGATGCTTCGTATGCCGTTATAAACCCCGCCGAAAATATAAATATCGTCGCCAACAATTGAAGTCATATGATACTGGGGTGCTTCATCGGACTGTAAAGAGTAGGTGATTTGCTGTGTGTTCAAATCATATTCATCAATGAACGGCAAACTGTGAGACGGGTCTATCGGGCTGCCGCCGATGATATAAAATTTATCTCCTTTAATATGACCGGTAGCCAGCGATCTACCGAAATTATCTTTGGTATCAAAAGTGAAAGTTGTGTCATTCCCGATATTCCAGAATTCCAAATTATTTCTATCACCCGAAGTGATATCTACACCGCCAAAATAGAGGAGAAAATTTTTCCATACGTCTGCAATTAAAAGGTTACGCGGCTGATTCATAGAACCGACCATCTTCCATTGATTGGTAATTACATTGGGATCAAATTCCTGAATCCAATCAACTGCGCTTTGCAGATCATCAGAATAACCGCCGATGATATATATTTTTGCATCGGCTTCCAACCCGGTGGGACTGTGAACAACCGCTACAGCGCCGGAAACCGGGTAAGGCATTGTGCCTATCTTTTTCCAGAAACCCTGTGCAAATAATTCGGGGCTTATAAAAATTAAAAGTACTAAAAGTAGTTTTTTCATTCTGTTATTAAACTTTCATTATAAAGAGACAATTTTCATACCACATAATTATTTTTTAAAAGTAAATCTCAGATTTAGTGTATCACCTTTTGCAGCATTTAAAAGTGTATCTATTGTCTTAAAGTTCGGATTCTTTATTGTCAGTTTTATAAAACCGGGGACAACTTTTACTAATCCTCTAAGCGGCGTTTGCCCTTTATAATCTTCGTTTATATAAACATCGCCCCAAGGAAATACTCTGCAATTAATGTACGCCATGAGTGAATCGAGCAGCACTCTAATTCTTGATATATCGCCTTGTTTGATGTTAACAACTTTTGTGTAAAGAGGATAATCTTGATTTACCAATTTAATTGTATGCTCGCCTTCGGTTAGTGTGAGCGGTTTGGTCATCGGGGTAGTTTCAACTTTTTCGCCGTCGATATAAATTTCAGCCCATGGAAAACATTCTACAAACAAGCCGCCGTATTTTACAGCTGCCGGTGTTTGCGCATGATTATTTTCAACATCATCTTTTCCATCGCCCAACTGCAACTGTTGATTTGCATCGTTTACATTTTCTTGCCGTACCGGTTCGTCGTTTTTATTTTCCGTCGCTGATGTATTACCGGCATCGTTTCCTTTGTCGGTTTGCTGATTGATATTTTTTTCTGCCGGAACGTTAGCAATATTTTGTCCTTTATTTTTTTCAGCATTTCCGTTCATGAAAATTAAAGTAAGAGCTGTAACAATTACCAAAACGGCGGAAGCCGCAAACAGAATTTTTTTCTTGTTCGATCCGTTGTTATGAATATTGTTCAAACTAACTGTCGGTTGATCTTCCGGCACATTTAAATCTTTCAAAACTTCTTTTGCAGAAGGATAGCGGTTAGATACGTTTTTTCTTAAAAGACGATGAAGCACATCCTTCACATCCGGTTGAAGCGGCTCAAGTTTTTCACTCAACGCGGATTCATTGTAACTCATTATTTCGTTAAGTGTTAGATTTACATTCTCTTTCAAAAACGGATTCACACCGGTGAATAATTCGAACAGAACAACTCCGGCTGAAAACAAATCGCTTTGCGGAGTTAATTTTACACCGCGTACTTGTTCGGGAGACATGTAGCTCGGCGTTCCAACTATTGAATACGGATTTGTAACAAAATTATCTTCGGATGATAATGCCAATCCAAAATCACCGAGTTTGAGACCGAGATTTAAATTGATAAAAATATTTTCCGGCTTAATATCTCTATGAATGATGTTATTGTTGTGTGCAAAATCCAAAGCCTTCAGCAACTGGACCATCATATTTTCTTTTTGTTCGTGCGTAAGCTGTTTGGTTTTCAGCAAATTGCGCAGACTCATTCCTTCAATGTATTCGAAAGAGATGTAAAAGAATTCTTTGTGAGTGCCGAAGTCGAGTACTTTAATAATATTCGGATGATCCAGCTTTGCGAGAAGTTTGGCTTCGCGCTTGAAGCGTTCTACAAGCGATTGATCTGAAATTTTTTGCGTGTTGAGAACTTTTAGAATTATCCTCTTCGAGAGATAAATGTGATTGGCAAGAAACACCGCCGCGTGCTCATCTTTCTTGAGCACTTCAAGCACTTCAAATTTCTCAAATAATATTTCTGTTGAAAGTCCCAGCACTTTTTACTGTTCGCCCAATTCTTTTAGTTTTAGTTGAATCCATCTCACGGAAACATCGAGAGATTTTGCCGTAAGAGTTCTGTTGCCGTTAAATTCTTCCAACCGCTTTTTCAAAAGAAGCATTTCAAATTCCTGAAGAGTGCCTTGGAAATCCGTAAGGTCTTTCGAGTCTTCAAGAATTATATGCTCGGTTTGGATTTTATTTGTATCGCAAAGTATCAAAGCTCGCTGAATTACGTTTATTAGCTGACGTATGTTGCCGGGCCAATAATAATTTTCAAGCTTTTTAATTACCGCCGGTTCGATGAAAATATCTGCGCGCCCGAGTTTTTTTGCAAAGTGTTTTGCAAGCAAAGGAATATCTTCCCTTCTTTCTCGCAGAGGCGGCATCTTAATCGGAAAAACATTCAGCCTGTAAAACAGGTCTTCTCTAAAACGACCATCTTTCGTTAACACATTTAGATCTTTATTTGTAGCTGCAAGAATACGCACATCAACTTTTTTAACCTTGGTGTCTCCAAGACGAATGATCTCTCGATTTTCAAGAACACGAAGAAGTTTTGCCTGAAGCGCGCTTGAAATATCTGCGATCTCATCAAGAAAAAATGTTCCGCCGTCTGCCGCTTCAATCAATCCTTGCTTATCATTGTTAGCGCCGGTGAACGCGCCTTTTTTGTATCCGAAAAGTTCGCTCTCCAAAAGGCTGTCGGGGATTGAACCGCAGAACTGTGCAAGAAACGGGGCGGACTTTCTTTTGCTCAATTGATGAATTGCTTTTGCGGTAATTTCTTTTCCGGTTCCGCTTTCTCCGTAAATTAAAACCGTTGCGTCTGTCTGCGCTACTTTATAAATAAGCTGTGCAAGGTTCCGCA
The DNA here is from genome assembly GCA_016177735.1 of Ignavibacteriales bacterium. GTDB lineage: Bacteria > Bacteroidota > Ignavibacteria > Ignavibacteriales > Melioribacteraceae > DYJK01. The sequence goes on from JACOUS010000019.1 coordinate 57,506, forward strand.
TCGTGATACTGCCGCCGATCATTTCAGGAATTTCTTCGGTTGCCTGAAGTTTATTTATGAGAATGCGATTCTCCCTTTGTAGTTCTTCGAGCTTTATTATCCGCTCCAGTGCAAGCGAAACAAGATTCGAAAAGAAATTCAGGAAGATCAAATTTTCATCTGTGAATTCTCTTCGGTCGAGAGTGCTGTCCGCAATAATCACTCCCCAAATTTTTCCGTCGCGGATGATTGGAACACCGATCACGGATTTTATTTTATGAATCTGCACACTGTGGAATTGCGACAAATTCGGATCGCCCATTACATCGTGATAAAGAAGCGGCTTCTTTTCTTTGATTACCTTCTGCAAAATGCCGGATGAAAATTGATTCAGATCGGTGATGTTCTCGTTAGAAATTTTTCTCGCCGTGATAATCGAGAAGTTATCATTAACCTCATCATAACGGACAAACAAACCGCGCTCTGCGTTGATAACTTTTATCACGATGTCCATCGCATTTTCAATTAACGATTCTTGCTTATCGGCAGTATTGAGTATCTCCGTAAATTCATAGAGCGCTTCGAATTCGTTCCTCGAAAGATTTTTAATATGATTGATATTCTCTGCAAAAAAACTGTTCATGATTACCTTCAGTTTACTACGAAAGAAGCTTCTTTAGAACGTGTTTGATTACCGTATTCATCTGTGCACCAGATTACCCAAAAGTATTCGCCGGCAGGCAATGTAACTTCCGGTGTAATTTGTATTTCACTTTCTGAAATATTATCACGCGACCAATATAATTCAGCCGGTGTTTCATCAGTCCAAATTTCTACTCTGTATTTGAAACTGAACCCGGGAACAAATCTTTTCCAATAGAGCGTTGGAGTTGAATTAACAACAACACCTTTGGGGCTTTCTATTTCTATCTCTTTATCAATCACACGGGTTATTCTCGTTTTGCCGATATCATATTTTTTGCCGTTGACTTTAGCAGTTACGTTGAAGTCTTTTCCGAGAGCGGCGCTTAAATTAATTGTTCCGTAATTCTGTTCAACTTCATAATATTTTGTCGTTGTATTATATGTCAACGATTTATTGAAATTAATTGCAGAACAATTTACAAAGACCGTATCGATCGGATCATCTTTATCCGTAACAGATGCCTGCACAAAAATTTTGAAAAGAATTTGACCCGTCAGTCTGTAAGTAACTGCTGTAGTAATATTTATATTTTCCAAAACCGGTCTGATATTTAACCGCACTTCGCTTGCTTGTTGAACACCGCCGCTTCCAAACTTCACATCAATAGAGTCGTTTGCATAACCTTCTTTTTCGAAATAGAGTTTGCCGTCATTATATGCAACATCATTAAAAGAATATTCTCCACTCGCATTTGTCAGCACAATCTTATTCTCGTTCTTCCAAAAAACTTTTACGTTGGGAATACCTGTGCTTGGCAGTGCCGCTGTTTTTACGGAACCGCGGAGTTCACCTTTTTTGAAAAACAAATTCTTTTCCGCAACTCTAATTGAATCTTGTCCGTTCCATTTTACTTCAGCAGAATCTTTTTTCAATCCATCTTTTTCAAAATAAAGTTTGCCGTCATTTGTTTTAAGATTTTTCAGTTTGTAATAACCCGAAGAATTTGTTGTTGTTAAAATATTTTGATTACTCCAAAGCACTTTAACATCAGCTTCTCTGCCGTTCGGTGTAGAAACATAACCGTCAATTACTCCAATTGCATATTCCAAATATTTGTTTGCCAATCTTTTACTTTTTTGATTCTGCCAATCAACTTGAAGGGAATCTATTGCGAAACCGTCCTTTTCAAAATAGATTGTTCCGTTCGTGCGCGGAATATCTTCAATCTTATAATATCCGTTTGCATCGGTGTACGTTAAAACATTTTGATTCTTCCATATTACTTTCACACTTTTGAGCACATTTAAAGATTTGTTATAAACGAAACCGTCGAGTTGGCCGAACTTATAATCGGGATTTTCCGGATCGAGCGGATTAATATGCGGCGCATCGCAAGACTGCACGGCAATAAGCAAAACCAGAATTAAAATAGTCTTGTGCAAATTTTTCATCTAAGATTTCTAAAATTCAGCTATAAAATAAGATATTGGTGCAAATTTTTCGCACTGCGCAAATTTTGTCTGCTTTAATATGCAGATAAATTTTTGAATTAAAAATCCAAATTTATACTGCCTGTGAGATAGAGCGCAGCTTTCCCGGAAATTTTTACCCTCTCTCCGAGATTTTCACAGATTAGTTCACCAAGCCGTTTCGAGACTTGCAGCGCGGTCAGCTTGTTTTTGCCGAGTTTTTCCGACCAGTACGGCGTTAAAACCGTGTGAGCTGAACCGGTTACCGGGTCTTCATCGATGCCGACATTCGGCGCAAACATTCTCGAAACAAAATCTGCTTTACTGCTTTTAGCGGTAATGATAACTGCGTGATGATGGATTTTTTTTATGTTCTCAAAATTCGGCACGTAATTTTTTATATAGTCTTCAGAATCGAAAACTACAAATAGATATTCGCCGCCTTCAAGTATTTCAATTGGAGATTGATCGAAACATTTATCAATCCCTTCCGGAATTTTTAGCGGCTCCGGTTTATTTGTCGGAAAGTTTAACGTAAGCATGTCACCGTCTCTTTCAACAAAAAGATCGCCGCTGCGTGATGCAAATTTAATTTTGCTCGAATCCTTTTCGATAAAATTAAAGATCACATGTGCCGATGCGAGCGTTGCATGCCCGCACAAATTAACCTCCGCTGCCGGAGTCATCCACCGGATATGGTAATGATCTCCTTCTTTTACAAAGTACGCTGTTTCGGAAAGATTATTTTCTGCGGCAATGTTTTGAAGTGTTTCATCATCGAGCCATTTTTCAAGCGGAATAACCGCCGCCGGATTTCCGCCAAACTGTTTTGATGTGAACGCATCTACTTGATAAATTGGTAATGCCATTTGTTCTCTCCTGAATTACACTTGTATAAATTCTTGCTCTTCTTCTGTTTTCTATCATTGATCAAGACTAAAATCACAAGCAAGAGTTTACCCGCCGATTCTTGGCAGGCAATATTATTTTTTATCAAAGAATAAATTTTTATGAAGGAACGGAACAACTGCAACCTTTAGCCCTTCGATGTAAAGTTCTTTTCTGTTCATTACACCGTTTGTAAAAAATCCGATTGCGCCGTTTTTCTGTTTTGTGTTTTGTTCGTTTGTAATTTCATCCATCACATCGCCCAGCTCAATTCCGCGAAGCAATTTTTCCACAACAAAACCGGGCAATTCATAATGCGGCGAGGTTCCAAATCCTTCGTAACCGTTTTTATCAACAACGCACATACACCCGAAAGCAAACCATTTATTGTATTGCTTAACGATTCCGCCCTCGATGCCGACAAAAAATTCGGCACTCAAATTTTGTTCATCGTTAATCTTTCTCAGATTTTGCGCGCGGTTGCGCGCACCTTCAAATGTTTCGTTGTTAACCGGCTGAACGGAAACACCGCTTTCTGTTTCGATGCCGATTGCTTCAACATTCTCAAAATATTTTGAGAATGCTTCTTTAACGGAATCTATCTTAACCGGATTTCTTGAACCGACAAGAACCCTCAACAACCCTCCATAAAAAATATTTGTCACATAGACCCAAAGTCACAGGATTTTATTAGACCCTTTCAAAAAAATTCATTTTGCAAAAAATATTTTTAACGGACGCCAGAATCTTTCTGCCCACGCAGCTTCGTTGTGTTCTGCGATTTTATCGATGTAAACAAAAAAATCTTTTCCATCTTCGTAGCCTTTTTGTTTGAGTGCGTCAATCATTTCATCAACACCCGGCTGAAGCTGTGCTTCCAAACCAACTCCGCCGTTATCGATGTAAAGTTTTATCTCCTTTATGCTGCCGTTGTCGTTTGTTACTTCCCGCACGTAATCAACATTCCGAATTTTGAAAGCCGGCGAAAAGCAGGCAGCTTTTGAAAACAGATCCGGATATTCCCATGCAATCATAAATGAAATCAATCCGCCCATTGAAGAACCGGCAACGACAGTGTTGTTTCTATCGGGCAATGTTCTGTAATGTGAATCGATGAATGGTTTGATTTTTTCTGCGATCAATTTCATGTAAAGCTTTCCGAGCGGTGAGTTGCTATATTCTTCAAAACGGTCTGATGTGTTGTTCATTCCCACAATTATGATTGATTCAATTTCTCCGGAACGGATTAAACTGTCTGCGGTTTCATCAGCTTCCCAATCAATAAACAAAGTGGAAGTACGGGGATCAAAAATATTTTGTGCATCGTGCATGTAAAGCACCGGGTAACGTTTGTTTGTCTCGGAATTATAATCGGGCGGAAGCCAAACAATAATATCGCGCGGTTTCAATCCGTCAATTACAAAATTTCTGTGATACTCAACAGTTCCGGTAACTTGTCCCGGTATCTTGAAATCAAAATTGTCTCTCCAATTAGAAATTGTTGATGAAACAGTCGTATCGTTATTTGCAATGAGAATTGAGTTACGCGGAATCGTTGCGTCGCTGCCGAGTGCTTCGGTAGTCCAGCTTCCTTTTGTAAATTTGTATTCGAGTCTAAAACCTTTCGGAAATTGAAATGTTCTGCCCCAATTTTCTTTCCCGATTTTTTCAAGTGCAGCTAAGTTCGGCTGCCAGTTTCCAAATTCGGCAGCATTGCCAACGATATAAACTTTCGATGTGTCGTCGATTCCCGGCGTGTTAACATTAAACGTTACGTTAATCAATTCTTGCGAGAATAAATTTAGTGATGATAAAAAAAGAAGGGTGAGAACCCCAAATAGTTTTTGCATGATCTGCCTTCACTGAATGTTCATGCAAAAATAATATAAAAGAATTTCATTTATACGACGAGCTGTGTACCAAACTATATTGCACTCAAACTATTGCAAGCATTCTTTCAATCGGCAAATTCTTTTTTTTGTTTTGTTACGAACATCATTCAATAATGTTTTTGTGCTGCTCACAGAAGTCGTCTTTGTTTTTCCAAGTCCAGTTTTTGGCGTACAAACTTTCTTATAATCTTCATTGCTTTTATTGATTGCAGCGCCTCTTCGCTTGTAACAATATCTCCGGGATAACGAAATTGGACAGCATAAGGATCGAGATATTCTAAATGAGGCAGAAGCATGCTAAACTCTCTATCAATTTTTAAGCATCGGGGAAGTAAATCTTTTGTTAGATCATGAGTTTTGGGAAAAGTAATATTATTTTCAACGAGAAATGCCTTCAAATATTTTTCGGCACATTGTTGTGCAGCGAAGCATGTTAGATGAGCAATTTTCTTATTGCGTTTTTTTGCTAATGTTGACGCTCCTAAATAATCACCTTCAGCTTTTAATATCCAGGCATTTGTGTCAGCGTGCATACAATACTACACCTTTTTCAAATATCTCCTTAACAAACCAATCTCTCCCCTCTAAAGCACGTGCAACTTCTTCGGGGTTTCTTACAATAACATCAACAGATGCTTGTTCATTGATAGCGCGTCTGACAACGCGTATCCTTTCGGCTGGCAATCCTGGAATTTTTGCAACTACAAACAAATCTATGTCGCTGTCTTTGTTTGGTTTTCCATATGCGTGAGAACCGAAAAGAATTATTTTTTCAGGCGAGCATTGTTCTACAATCGATGAGACTATTCGTAGTATTTTATTTTTTTGGGGTATCCGTTTCATAATGTGAAAATAATACAGCCTCTGCCAAAAATCAATTCTTGCATCATCTCAAACTATTGCAAGCATTCTTTCAATCGGCAAGCGGGCACGTGCAGCAATTTCTTCCGGCACTTTCACTTCGTATTGTTCATAGAGAAGCGATTCATACAAATTTTCGAGCGTAATTTTTTTCATGTATTCGCAGACTGCATTTTCACTGAGCGGATAAAATTTTGCTTCCGGTTTCATCTTTTTGAGCCGGTGAAGAATTCCGGTTTCTGTTGCAATTACAAATTCTTCCGCTTTCGATTCTTTTACGTGCCGTATCATTCCTTCAGTAGAAAATATGTGAATATCTTTGCAGTCGAAATAGACTTGCGATTTCAACATGCACGAACTTGAACAGCCGCATTCGGGATGAATCAAAAAATCTGCACCGGGATGTTCTTTATGTGCATCATCAAAATTCACATCGCCGATTTTTTCATGAACATGACAAGCGCCGCTCCAAATTTCCATTTCACGTCCGGTCATTGCGCTTACGTACTGTCCCAAAAACCTGTCCGGCAGAAACAAAATTTTTTTATCGGGTGGAATCGCTTCAACAACTTTGACTGCATTCGATGAAGTTACACAATAATCACTTTCTGCTTTCACTTCCGCGGTTGTATTCACATACGAAACAACAACCGAATTTGGAAATTTTTCTTTCCACTCGCGCAATTGATCTGCATTAATTGTAGCGGCAAGCGAGCATCCGGCTTCGAGATCGGGAAGCAAAACTTTTTTATTCGGTGAAATGATCGAAGCAGTCTCCGCCATAAAATGAACGCCGCAAAATGCAATAACTTCTGCATCGGTTTTAGCCGCTTGCTGTGAAAGCCCGAGCGAATCACCGACAAAGTCTGCAATGTCCTGAACCTCGCTAATCTGATAATTGTGGGCAAGTATTACTGCGTTTTTCTCTTTCTTTAATTTCAATATCTCATTTATTATGTCATTCATCTTTGCTGCCTTTCGCGGTTTGTAAAATCACAAAACTCAAATAACAAATACCAGACAAATTGCAAACGACAATCACCAAATAAATCACAGCAATTAATCTTCAAAAAAATTTTATAATTGATTTTTGGTGATTTGAATTTCCTTGTGATTTGTCATTTGTTATTTTCATACTGATATCGAGCGCTTTAACACTGTGAGTTAATGCACCAACGGAAATAAAATCAACTCCGGTTTCTGCAATTGCACGGACGGTTTCAAGATTAATTCCGCCGGAAGCTTCAATAAAACATTTTTTATTAATCAGCCGCACTGCTTCTTTCATCTCGTTCAAGTTCATGTTGTCGAGCATAATTACATCAACATTTAATTTCATCGCTTCATCAACTTCGCTGATGTTTGTTGTTTCAACTTCGATCTTCATTTGCTTCGGAATTGATTTCCTGATTTTGTCAACGGCTTTGGTAATACTTCCGGCGGCTTTGATATGATTATCTTTTATCATCACCATATCGAACAGACCGATCCGGTGATTTGTTCCGCCGCCGCATTCAACAGCAAACTTATCGAATAATCTCAAACCCGGAACTGTTTTTCGTGTATCCAAAATTTTTGTATTCGTACCCGAAATTTTTTCAACATAAACGGAAGTTAAAGTTGCGATGCCCGACATCCTTTGCAAAAAATTTAACGCTGTTCTCTCGCCGCTCAATAGTGCCCGTACAGAACCTTTCACTTCGGCAATTTTAGTCCCGGCTTTTACTTTTGAACCGTCTTCAACAAAACTCTCCCACTTAATCTTTTCATCTAATTTTTTGAAAACCAGTTTTGCAATATCGAGTCCCGCAATTATACCGTCTTGTTTCGCAATAAAATATGCTGCTGCTTTTTTCTTTTTTGGAATAAGCAGTTCGGTTGTAACATCGCCCTTTCCGATATCTTCTTTCAATGCGGTTGAAATTACTTTCTCAAAATTTTTCTTGTAAAGTTCCTTCATTATAAACATCATTTTATTGATAAAAATTTACTTCCTTCTTTCTTTTTCTGAACGATCGTGAATTTCATTTTGTCGTTTTCATTCGGGAAATCCGGGCGAAGATGGCACCCTCTGCTTTCTTCGCGAAGCAGTGCAGATTTCGTAATTAACCGTGCAACTTCAAAGAGACTTTTTGATCTGCTCGAATAATATTCATTGTCGTCATCTGCATCTTCTAATTTTTCGCGGAAGGATTTTTCGGCTTCAATTAAAGATTCTTTCGATCTCACAATTCCAACTTTATCAGTCATCATTTTTGCTATTTCATTTTTATGCAAAAGATATCCCGTTTCGTTTCCTTTATTTACCGTAAAAGAATTTTTCTCAACAGCTTCATTATTTATTTCGATCGGCAATTGCCCGGCAAAATCGACTGTGCGTTTTGCAAACACGAGACATTCGAGCAATGAATTACTTGCAAGCCGGTTTGCGCCGTGCACACCGGTTGACGCAATTTCACCCACGGCAAAAAGTCCGTTCAAATTTGTTTCGCCGTTCAACCCGGTTTTAATTCCGCCTATCATGTAATGTGCCGCCGGTGCTATCGGTACCAAATCATTTGTAATATCAACTTTGTATTTGAGTGCTTCGCCGTAGATGTTCGAGAAACGTTGTTTAATTTTTTTTGCATCGAGATGACGCAAATCCAAATAAACATTCGGCATGCCGTATTTTTTCATTTCAAAATAGATTGCTTCTGAAATTACATCGCGCGGTGCAAGCTCGGCTTTCTTCTGCCGTTCTTTTAAAAAGCGTTCGCCTTTTTCATTTACAATGTATGCACCCTCTCCGCGCACAGCTTCACTTATCAAGAATGTTTCGTCGGTTCCGGAATAAAACGAAGTTGGATGAAATTGAATGAACTCCATACTTTCTATTTCCGCACCGGTATCAAACGCAAGTGTTACTCCTTCGCCTACAGATGTGTGCGGATTTGTAGTGCGCTGATAAATTGCCGAAGCGCCGCCGGCCGCCAATATTACTTGTCCGGCGAGTGTGATGTTTTTTTTGCTCTGCCAATTGTATGCTGAAACTCCAGCGCAAGTTTTTTCATTGCAAATAAGTTTGTGAACGAGTGTGTTTTCAAAAATTGTAATGTTGGAATTGTTCTCGACAAATTTCGAGACGAAGCGGACAATTTCTTTTCCGGTTGCATCGCCGCCGGAATGAAGAATGCGTCTTTTGGAATGACCGCCTTCGAGTCCGAGCGCAATATTTCCGTTTTGTTTATCGAACGGCATTCCCATTTCAATCAATTCGAGAATTCTTTCGCATCCTTCATTAACCAAAATTTCAACTGCTTTCGGGTTACACAAACCGCGCCCGGTTTTAATTGTATCTTCGTAATGAAGTTCGGGCGAATCATTTTTATCGATTGCGGCGGCAATCCCTCCTTGCGCCCAATACGAGTTGCTCAATTCAATTGTTGATTTGGTTATCAGCGCAACTTTCCAATTCTTTGAGGCATACAATGCAGAATAAAGTCCGGCGAGACCGGTGCCAACTATTACGAAATCAAACTTATAACGTTCCATACAAAGCCATTCTTTAGAAGCGGCAGAAAGATTAGAATTAAGTTTCAAAAAACTACTTTCAATCTGTTGGGTTGATAAACGAAAAGTTATTTACTGCCCAAAGATAAGAAATGTTGGTTTCTTCTAATCATGTACCTTTGCGGTTCTTCAAGCGGTTTGAATCCGAATCTTGCGTACAAGCCGTGCGCATCTTTTGTTGCAAGCAAAACTGCGCGCATCTCTTTTATGCCGGGATATTCCAGAATAGAATCCATCAGCCATTTTGATAAACCCTTGCCGCGGTATTCTTCAACAATAAAAACATCAGCGATATAACCGAACAACGTAAAATCCGTAACTACGCGCGCAAAACCGATCTGCTTTTTCCCGTCGTAAACTCCAAAGCAAAGCGAGTTGGAAATTGAATTTTTTACTTTGTCGATTGTAATCCCTTTCGACCAGTATGAGTTTGTTAAAAACCGGTGGATCGTAAACAGATCAAGCTTACCTTTGTTTGTGGAAATCAGGTAATTATTTTTTTTGTATTCTTGAATTCTCGTCATGTTAGTTCTATCCCGAAATGTTTTTTGAGTAAAAGTAAAAATTCTTTTTCAGAATTGAATTCTGTTTTCGTTTTGTTTCCATTCTCAGTAATTGTTAATGAATTATTACTCAACGTAATTCTTCCGTTTGGAGTTGCAATTGTGCAGAGCATACGTGTTCTGAAATGCGAGTTCAAATCATCTTGCTGAAATACACACATATTTTCGTAATCGAAAAATTTTCTCGGCACAGTTGTAAATTGATATTGAAGCTTCTCTTCCCCGACAAACCCGGAATGTCTTTCTTCCATTTTCCATTTACCATTTTCCATCTTACATAATTGAAAGATATTTCCTCCGGCAGATCTCAATTTATATTTTCCGCTAACGTCTTCGCATCCGCCGTCGGGCATTTGAATCGGTTTGCGGAATGAATCGCCGAAGCCGACATCAACCAAATAATCTTTATCGAGATGAACAAGCAGAGTCATGTGATCAAACTCCGGTCCAAGTTCTTCTTTTTGATTATTATAAACACGCGCAGAAAGCATATCTACATTAAATCCGAGCTGTGTTAAAAGCCAATGGAACAATCCGTTCAGTTCGTAGCAGAATCCGCCGCGATTGTTCTCAATAATTTTTTTGTAAATCCGTTCTTCATCAAGAATTATTCTGCCTCGAAAAGGAATGTCCAAATCTTCGAACGGAATAAAATAAAGATGTTTCAGTTGGAGCTCAGCAAGAAACTCGTATGACGGAGAATAAATTTTCTTTACGCAGATTCTGTTTAAGTAGTGCTGTAGATTCATAACCCTAAAAATTCACCGACTGCAAGCCGTGATATTTCCTGATTAATCCCAACTGACCGATATGATATGATTCGTGTGCAGCGAGAAAAGAAAGTGCGCCGTGTAATGTTTTATCTGCAAATGAAAATTTAAAATCAGTTTTTGATTTTAACTGCTTTGGTTTCAATTCGCCAAGTTTTTTTGTGAGAAGCCGGTCGGTCTTCTTCCATTCTTTTAATAGTTCTTCGAGCAGCGGATATTTTTTAACATCCTCAATCATTCTAACATCTTTGTATTCTTCGGCGTAAGGATTTTTCGCTTTGCTGCCAAGCAAATTAAGAATATAGTAACGCGCGTCAGCAGAATGGAGTGCGAGAAAAATCATCGAGTTTGTTTTCTCGTTTGGTCTCTTTGATGCGGTTTCATCATCCACATCTTTGAATACATTAACGAACAATGCCGAGTTAATTTTAAATATTGAAATGAATGTTTGTGCAGCGCTCATATCTATTATTCCTTTCGTTACTCCTTACCGCTCAATTCCAGGTAATACCCTTTATCGCATCTGCCGGAAAGATGTTCCGGGAAATATCTTTTGAAGCCGTGTTTTTCGTAAAGTGCAATTGCTTCTTTCAATGCCGATGCCGTTTCCAAAATAATTTTTTTATAACCAAGCTCCCGCGCTTTTGCAAGCGCGTGATTTAAAAGCAATTTGCCGTAACCTTTGCCTCTTTCATCCTTCAACAAATACATTTTTCTCAATTCGCAAGTCTCGTTATCTATTTTATACAAACCAACTGTAGCAATAATTTTTCCGTTTTTGTTTTCAAGCAGATCGAAAATTCCGTTACGTGCAAAATAATTTTGTTCGATATCCGTTAAATCGGCATCCGTTTTCTCCGGGTCGGTTTTCAAACCGTATTCTTTGAGAATATCGAAAATCAAATTCGTAATTACTTCGCTGTCTGAATTTGCTGCCCGGCGGATTTTAAATTGGTTCTGTTCCAAAATTATTACACCGCTTGTAGTTTTGATACACAATTATTTCACGTTAAATTAAAAAAAGAAAATTCCGCAAACAAAAAGACAGTGTGAAAAATGTATCTTTTACGCAAAGGATTTTTGAAGACCGGCGCGTTTATCACCGGCGGTTTATTACTGCACGGACACGATTTTTTTACTCCTCCGACCAGCCGAAGGGATTTAAATTAATTCATGAAAAGCTCGGAATCTTCACCGATCGAGGCGGAACAATTGCATGGTTCGTTGATAAAAATGCCGCTGCCGTCATTGATTCCCAATTTCCGGAGAGTGCAAAGAATTTTATCGACGGGCTCAAACAGAAAACAGACCGGAAGATTGACAGACTTTTCAATACGCATCATCACCAAAATCATACATCGGGAAATATTTTTTTGAAAAACTACACGGATAAAATTGTTGCACATGAAAACGGTCACAAAGAATTTGGATTGAACGCCGCAAACGAAATTGACCGCGAGATAAAAGGGTTAGTTCAAAAAGAAGCTGTACCGAATTAGAAAATGATATTAATAGAACCGGCGATAACATTGTTGCAAGATATAACTCTATCGAAAAAGAATACGATAGGAAAACAAATCACGGTCCCAACACCGGTGTTGTTTTGAAATGATTATGCAAGTTTGCTCATTGATAATTGAAGAGGAAAGCTTAACACGCTATTCCTCTTCTTCTGCTTCCGTAGCATTGTAGCCTAAAAATTTCGGCTCGAAATCTTTTAACAATTCTTTCACTTCTTCGGCTTGTTCTTCTTTCACGTTTAGAATTGCGGTATCGATGCTTCCCAAAACATGAAGCATATTTTCTCCCTGAATAAAATATTCGATACCCTGTTCATCGAGCAGACTTTTTATAATTGCGATATCGCCCATGCTTTTTGTAGAAAGAATCGGAACAAATGTTGCGTTCTCTTCGTGATTGATCTCGGGAAGTTTCTCAACAAGTTCTATTTCGCAATCAGTACAGATTGTAATTCCTTCAACGTATTCGGCTTTGCAATTCGGGCAGAACATATTCCCTCCTACTATTATTGTTTGGACACAGTGCAAAAGTAAGTTTTAAACTTTTTATACCACTTCGTGTTTCTAAAAAATATTTTTTAATACTCTTTAACGCAGAGTCATAGAGAAGGCGCAAAGCACGCAGAGAAAGTTGATTTTTTAGAACCACTTTTTGCAAAGCAGAAAAATTTATTTGATCTCTTCAATTACAACCGCACCCCACGGACAGTAGCCGACCGAAAGATAATCGTCAACATGCTCTTCAACGTATTGGGGATTTCCGTCACACACTTCGATACTGAATTCAACAAGATCCCATTCGTTCCGTTTAAAATGCCACGACCAATTCATGTTATAGCCGTCGCTGCCTTTATCTATCGCACCGTGAATGTGTAAATTTCTTTTTGAGTAATCGAGTTTCAATTCTTCGCGCGCTTTCTGAATTATCGTATCGTTCGAAGTAATTGCGATAAAGTCTGTTGCTGTGCCCGTTTCATTTTTCATTTTGAATTTGAAACCGGCGTAACCGCTTGGAATATTTTGTGTCGGTGAATCTTCTTCGGAACAAGAAAGAAATAAAACAGAGAAAATGATTAGCAACAAATGTCTGATTAGCATAAAGCTCCCCCGATTGTATTTGAAATTATCTATTGCCGGAAGCAATATAATTTTTTTCCGTTCAACGAAAAAATTTGAGAATAAAAAAACCGCAAAAAACACTGCATACTTTTTAACAGTGTTTCTGCGGTTAACAATCGCAATAATTATCTACACATGCTGAAGCATTTTCTCATCAATCTTAACACCGAGACCATCAGCAGCTGCAATTCCAAGTTCTGTTGATGCGCGGAAGAAATGGCAAAGCTGTCTGTTGATAATTTCATCGCGCTTCGGTCCGGTTATTCCGCTCATCGAAGAAACAATATTGTTGATTGTGTTCAGCTTTTCTTCTTTCGTCATCACTTTATTGAAAAGCCAGCCGGGCTGTGTGTAGTGATCATTACCGCCTTCTGCATTGCGGTCATACCAATCTGCAATGTTGGAATCGAGAATCATCGGCGGTTCTTTGTAAGATTCGTCTGCATAAATATCGTCAAAACTGTTCGGAAAATAATTCGGATCGCTTCCGCCGTTGCCGTCAACACGCATAAATCCATCTCGCTGATAATTGTTAACTGCGTACGGACACTTGTTAACCGGTATCTGTTCGTAATTAACTCCGAGTCTGTAACGATGCGCGTCGGGATACGATAAAATTCTTCCTTGCAGCATTTTATCGGGCGACCAGCTTATTCCATCAATAACATGCGCGGGTGCAAACGCAGCTTGTTCAACTTCGGCAAAATAATTTTTCGGGATCTCGTTCAATTCCATCACGCCAACGTCAATCAAAGGGAAATCCGCGTGAGACCATATCTTGGTGAGATCAAACGGATTCCACCGGAAATTTTTTGCCTGCTCGCCGGTCATCACTTGAATTTTCAATGCCCATTTCGGAAAATCTTTTTTATCAATTGCATCAACAAGATCGCGCTGTGCAAAATCCGGATCTTTGCCGCGCATCTCTTCTGCTTCCGGTCCGGTAAAGTTTTTTATTCCTTGCAAAGTTTTGAAATGAAATTTCACCCAAACTTTTTCGTTCTTTTTATTGATCATAGAAAAAGTATGGCTGCCGTAACCGTTCATGCTTCGGTAACCGAACGGCGTGCCGCGGTCGCTCATCAAAATCATAACTTGATGAAGACTCTCCGGATTGAGCGACCAGTAATCCCACATCATTGTTGGGCTTTTGAGATTGGTTCTTGGATCGCGTTTTTGTGTGTGAATAAAATCATCAAACTTTTTCGGGTCCTTTATGAAAAAGACCGGCGTGTTGTTTCCGACAAGATCCCAATTGCCGTCTTCGGTATAAAATTTAACTGCAAAACCGCGCGGATCGCGTTCGGTATCTGCGCTTCCTTTTTCGCCGCCGACCGTCGAGAAGCGGATTAAAACGCGGCATTGATTTCCAACTTTGCCGAAAAGTTTTGCGCGCGTGTATTTTGTAATATCATTTGCCACAGTGAATGTGCCGAATGCACCGGTTCCTTTTGCATGAACAACACGTTCAGGAATTCTTTCGCGGTTGAAGTGAGCCATCTTTTCATGATAAATGTAATCCTGAATTAAAACTGGACCGCGTGCACCAACGGTCATCGTGTTTTCATGTTCAACATACGGTTTGCCCGATGCAGTTGTTAGTTTTCTATTTTTTTCTTTCATAGCCGCTCCTATTTTTATTTTGTTATTTATTCAAGTAAGCCGAGTACATCCATACTAACTTTTCTTGCTGTTGAATGTAACTGCTCATCAGCCCATTCGTACCTTCGTCCAAAACGTCTGCGGAAAACTTTAATATTTCTTTTTGCAGAGGAAGAATTGCACCGAATGCTTTCAATATTTCTTCGACAGCTTTTTTCCCATCGGAAATATTCTGCGCTTCTTTTATATCGGAATTAACGAGGTAATCCGAGTAGCTGTGGTACGGTGTAAAACCCAGTGTAAGAATTCTTTCGGCGATCTCATCGTTCTTCAATTGAAGGTCTGTGTAGAGTTCCTCGAATTTCAGGTGAAGCTCGAAAAACTTATCGCCTTTGATGTTCCAGTGAAATCCGCGTGTGTTGATGTAAAATAATTGGTAGTCCGCCAAAAGTTTGTTCAGTTTTTCGGCAAGCTTCAAAACCGCTTCTTCTTCCAATCCGATTCTGTTTAATGTTGTTTCCATTTTCCGCCCTTTTATTATTTGTTTAGCGGCAAATTAATTTCTATTTTCTCATCAATCAAAATGATATTTTCTATAAATGAATAGACAAAATCTATTATATGAATCTGCAGCAGCTCGAATACATAACCGCGGTTGATAAACACCGCCACTTTGCCAAAGCCGCTGAAGCAAACTTTGTTACACAGCCGACACTCAGCATGATGATCCAAAAATTGGAAGTGGAACTCGGCATAACTATTTTTGATAGAAGCAAACAGCCGGTTGTACCTACCGAAGCCGGCAAAGAAATTATTGAACAAGCAAGAAAGATTTTAAAAGAAGCAGCAGAAATTAAAGAGCTTGCCGCAAATCTAAAAGGCGAACTAAAAGGTGAATTGAAAATCGGAATTATACCAACTGTTGCGCCGTATCTTCTTCCGTTATTTTTAAAAACATTTCTGAACAAGCACCCAAAAATCAAAGTTAAAATTTCGGAACACACAACGGAAAATATCATTCACAAATTATCGAACGGCACACTTGATGTTGGAATTGCGGCAACGCCGTTAAATTATTCTTCGTTGTTCGAACAACCGCTCTACAAAGAAGAGTTTGTTGTTTACGCTTCAAAAGGTGAAAAGGTTCTGAACAAAAAATATCTGCTTACAGAAGACATAAACATAAATCACTTGTGGCTTCTGGAAGAAGGGCACTGTCTCCGTTCGCAAATTGTTAATCTTTGTGAACTTAAAAAAAGAGAAGCTGTGAACAACAATCTTGAATACGAAGCCGGAAGCATCGATTCGTTAATCAAAATGGTAGATCAAAACGAAGGGATAACAATCCTTCCTGAATTGGCGGCGCTGCATTTGAGCACGAAACAAAAAAATAATATCCGCGAATTCAAACCGCCGGTGCCGGTGCGCGAAATTAGTCTGGTAACTTATAGACACTTTGTAAAAACAAGAATGCTCGAAGTTCTGAAAAAAGAAATAATTGAAAACATCGTTCTGGTTTTATCACAAAAGAAAAAACAGAAGGTGATTGAGATATAAAATTGTTTGAAATTTTTCGAAAGACCTTGACGGTTTTCTATAACCTTCAAGTTGGCGGCAGATACATTTCGGTTTTTCAATCAACAATTTATTTGCTATTATTTGAGCGCCAAACTTATCATTGATGAAAAATTAACCACATAAAACAAACTCGGTAATCAACATGAAAAAAGTCGTTATAACTAATGCCAAAAGAACTCCGGTCGGAGCGTTCAACGGATCAATCAGCAGTTTATCCGCCACGCAATTGGGAAGCATTGTAATCAAAGCATTACTCGATGAATCTAAAATTGATCCGGCGCTTGTTGATGAAGTAATAATGGGAAATGTTCTTTCAGCCGGATTGGGACAAGCACCGGCACGGCAAGCGGCTTTGTATGCCGGCTTACCGGAAAAAACAGAATGTTTAACAATCAATAAAATGTGCGGCAGCGGATTAAAATCAATCATGCTTGCACACCAAGCAATTCAATGCGGTGACGCAGAAATTATTATTGCCGGCGGACAAGAAAGTATGAGCAACGCTCCGTATGTTTTGCAAAATGCGAGAAGCGGCTACCGTCTCGGCAATTCTACTATTTACGATACAATTCTCGTTGACGGATTAACAGATGTTTACAACAATATTCACATGGGTAACTGTGCCGAATCATGCGCAAAGGATTTTAATTTTACACGCAAAGAATTGGATGATTATGCTGTCATGTCGTATCAAAGAGCACTCGCAGCACAGAAGGAAGGAAAGTTTAACGATGAGATAGTTGGCGTTACCGTAAAATCGAGAAACGGCGAAACAATTGTTACAAAAGATGACGAGCCGGAAAAAGTAAATTTTGAAAAAATTTCTTCACTCAAACCGGCATTCGATAAAAACGGAGTTGTAACTGCTGCGAATGCATCAAAGATTAATGACGGCGCTGCGGCAGTTTTAATTATGAGTGAAGAAAAAGCAAACCAACTTGGTTTGAAACCACTCGCAGAAATTACTGCACAAAGTTCTGCCGCAAAAGCCCCAATTCAATTTACAACCGCTCCGGCAGATGCAATTAAAAAAGCTCTTGCCAAAGCAAACTTGAAACCGTCCGAGATCGATCTTTACGAAATCAACGAAGCATTCGCAGTCGTATCGCTCGCGGTCAATAAGTTAATCGGATTATCAACAGAGAATGTTAACGTGAACGGCGGTGCGATTGCACTCGGTCATCCGATTGGTGCAAGCGGTGCAAGAATTATGGCAACACTTCTTTACGAAATGAAAAGAAGAAACGCCGAATACGGATTAGCTTCTCTTTGCATCGGCGGCGGCGAAGCTTCTGCTCTCATCGTAAAAAATTATAAATAGCAACATCACTCTTTTCGAATGAATTCTTTGGTAAAGCCCCTCTCCGTCAGACTGAGCAAGGTCGAAGTCAAGGAGAGGGACTTTTAAAATCGAGTTTCTTTACACAACAATTAATGAGTCCCTTTCAGAATTTCGAACATCCCCGAAAATTTACCCTTTACAGCTAAGTTTCTTTTTTTATATTTATGACGGCACAAGGGGAAATTATGAAATACATAAGGATACTTTTGATTGCAGCAATCGGAATAACATTCCTTTCATGTGAACGGAGCGGCGGACTAACTTCACCCGATAATCATTCTCTTTCGCTGAATAAAGATTTCGATTCGGCATCCGTTCATCTTAACAACGGCGAAACGGTTGAAATAAATAAATCGATCACAATTAAGTTTGACGGCGTTGCAAGCGATTCGCGGTGCCCCGAAGATGCAATTTGTGTTTGGGCTGGCAACGGTGAAGTTAATTTAACGCTCACCTCCGGCGGGAAATCCGAAAAGAAAATTATCAACACCACTCTTGAGCCGCGTTCAATTTCTTACGGTGATTATTTGATCGAAATAAAAGCACTCTATCCGTATCCGAGAACCGACCGCAAAATTAATCCGGAAGATTACAACATCGATCTCACAATTAAGCCGAACGACACAGCAAAGCTCATCAAGTCCGTTATATTAATTGATGGCGGCAGCAGAAGCGAAATCAAAACAGATATGCTCAACATTAACGAAGCAATTGTTAGCGGCGATTATCTTTCTTTCAATGCCGGCTATTCGGGCGGATGTGCAAAACATGCCATCGAACTTTTTGCTTTTAAGGAGATTGAAAAAACGAATCCGGCACAAGTTACTCTTTCAATTTCTCACGATGCAAACAACGACATGTGCGAAGCATACATCACACAGACAATAAATTTTGATTTGACGGAGCTAAAAAATTTTTTGAAGAGCAGCTACGACATTCAAGATAAAGTTCTGCTAATCATTCACGATACTTCGGGCAGACCGATCCGCGATGCGGCAATCGAATATAGTTTTTAAGTGTTCTTAGTGACTTTGCGGCAAAAATTATTGCACAAATGTGTAAAACAATTAATGCAACCAAGTCACTAAGGCACAAAGAAAAAATCAAATACAGAAACTCACAAGCGTAATTTTCTTTCCTTCGGCAAGGTGCATCTTTTCATATTTTGTTTTGATCTCTTCTACCTCGGTCAACTTTTGGGAAGCGTACAAATCATCCGTAGATTTAAGCAGTTTTAAACCATTTTTTTCTACCACTTCGAGCGTGTAGTTGTAAAGTGTTTCATCATCCGTTTTTAGATTGACTTTCCCGCCGTCGATCAAAAATTTTTTGTATGTATTCAAAAAGCGCGGATGCGTTAAACGTTTTTTCATATTGCTTCTGCGCTGATACGGATCGGGAAAAGTAATCCAGATTTCTTCAACACTCTGCGGCGGGAAAACTTCTGCGAGCCGCTCGATGTATGCAATTAGGAATACTGCATTCTTCAATTTCGATTCTGTGCCGTTCTTTGAAGCGTTCCAAATTCTGTTCGGCTTGCGGTCAATCCCGATAAAATTTTTTTCCGGAAATAGCCGGGCCATGTTAACTGTGTAATCCGCTTGTCCGCAGCCGAGCTCCAGCGTTACCGGTTTATCGCTGCCGAGAAAATCGCACAACAGCTTAAAAACATTTTCTTGTTTTTCGTAGAATACATTTTCAAAAGTAAATGCTTCGTTTATCTTTTTTTGTTTTTTACGGGGCATCTTTCAAACCAATGTTTCGCAAATTTTAGTTTGTGAAAATACAAAATCTCATTTCTTTTCGTAGAAATTCTCGATCTTATTTTTCTTTGCGGTCTTTGCGTGAAATGCTTTTAGCGGTAAGTGCGCGGGGGTTTTACAACGGTATGAGGTACAAATGGAAAACAACAATGAAAGAATGCTCGACAAAACAATAATGCCCGGCGAAAAATATATTGCAAAGTGGATCGGTTCGGCAAGCTGCAGCGGTGGAAGAAAATCATCACGTTTATTGACGAGAACTACAACGGCATCTTTCCTGAAAATGATTGGATTTACGGCGGTAAGAAACACGGATGGGATTTACGTTTCAAAAAATCAAAAGCGTTTTGCCCGCAGCCCAGAATTTACCCGCCGTTCGTTGGCGGGCAGCAATGCCGAATAGTTGCAACTACTTTTATTTAAAAAATATTTTCTAAGAACAACCGACCTTAAAAAGCAACAATACTTTGCAAACGATACTTTATAATTACACAAATGCCGCACTGAAATTAGTTTACCCCGAACTTGTTTCGGGGCTGTCCGTGTTGAGCGGCGGGTTATATTTGCATTTGCCTACATTAAATCAAAAACTAATTTTAATGCTCTATCTATTTCAGTAAGCTTGTTATCTGATAGTTGACCACGAATTTTTACTAATCTATATTGGTAATCAATTGGTCTTGTTTGGAGGCAATCTGCGATGGATTTTTTAGTGAGTCCATTTTCTTTTGATGGCTCTAAGAAAACGTTTGTATGTATTTGAGATTTCTTTTCATTCCACGTAGTAATGGGGACAACTTGAATCACGGGAATTCTCTGATTATAAACATCATTGGTAACAACTATACAGGGTCTTATCTTTCCGGTTTCAGAACCTTTTACAGGATTTAAATCTATGTCAATGACCATCCCTCTTTTAATTGATTTCATTTAGGCCAATCCTCAATTGCTGAGTTTGTTAAATCCCTTAATTCTGAATCTTCGTTATAAATCTCCGCATAAAGTTTGGCTGATTTTACCAATTTTTGTTTTTCTACTGATTTTATAAATTCTTCGATTGCACAACGCACCAATGAACTTTTATCCTTGAAGCCAAGTTCAAGATATTTGTTCAGAAAACTTATGTGGTTCTCATCAAAACTTATTTTAGCTTGTTGCATTATGACCTCTTATAGTTCCTTTGTTAGCTCTTATTTTCAGACCCAATATAGGAACCATATCAATAATTATCAACACTCTTTAAGCAAATATAACGCCGTGGCAACTACCTTTTTTGTTTTAAAAACAACTTCGTTTTACAAATCAACTTTAGACAACAAACCTACTCTGAAAAGCTAAACCCAATTACCTTATCAAACGACTGCATCATAGATGCTGTCGCTTTGAGTAACCAATAAAGGCATTTGCCTTTATTCATTAAAACAGTGACCTTCTGTTGTTTATTTATTGCCGTGTAACAATAACAGCCAAGCGAATTGATGCCGTATGTGCTCGCGACTTGAGTATTGTTGTCGAAGATTGGTAATTCATAAATTGGTGTTAATCTTCTTTACTTGAAAACCCGTTTGGCAGCATAAGCTCGGTCTCATACTTCTGCCTATGATTCCTTAGTGGTCATTGGCAGACACGGGTTATACAAACCCTAAATATTATTTTCTTGCCATAACAAAAAGCCATCATCATCTGCCTTATTCGCAATAGATAATATTTCTGTTTTAAAAAACAAATCGTCCTTTTTAATTATCTTCATAAAACGAACTTCATTAAATTTTAGTTTTTCGTCAACTACGATTGTCCTTAATGCTATATTATCAGATAATGCATTCATTGCAATTGTTGGATATAAAATACCTTCAAAATCTTGATTTGATAACAAAAACTTCGCAATAGCTATAGAAATTTTATATTCTTCTTCACAATTAACCTTTAGTGAGAAGAGCTGTGACAACAATTTGTCGACAACAACATTTGTTTCTCGCATTAGAACGGGGAGAATATTATAAGGTCTTACTTCTGACGGGACATTTCGCAAAGCATTTAGATATTTAAAATTGTCTTCTGTATAACCGATAGGACAAATCAATACGTTGGATTTTGTTTGCCACATTGAAACCGCAACAGTATCATTTTCTTGTAGATTTAATTCATAAAGAGTTGGTTCCCAATTGAAGGAACCGTAAAAATATGATTCGTTTTTATCATTTATTCTGCCAAATGAAGTAATCTTATCTGGCTGTGGATATGAAAGATTTTTTAGTTCATTTGGACGAGTTGACCATTTTACACTACGATAAATTGCAATAGGAAAAGAAAAACTAATTGATGCAATTGCAAAACCGTGAAATATTCTAGTTAATTTATCCATCAACTCTTGAATTGAAAATTGTGCATACTCTATAGTCTTAAAACCATTTATATATTCAGAGAGAGAATTAATATCTATTTCAGGAATTTTCATATTTATGTTTGTATAACGGCGTGGCAACTAAAGCGCTGCCCATAACAACAATGCAGCAATGAGATGCCAACGCCAATAATTATTTATAAATTTGTTTTGTTCACTACACTCAAAGAGCAATTAACTTTTACAGCGAACGCCAATAATCTATCAAATGCCGCAACGTTTAAAGCAGTCGCTTTGAGTAACCAATAAAGGCATTTGCCTTTATTCATTAAAACAGTGACCCTCTGTTGTTTATTTATTGCCGTGTAAAAATAACAGTCCAGCGAATTGATGCCGTATGTGCTCACGGCTTGAGTATTGTTGTCGAAGATTGGTAATTCATAAATTGGTGTTAATCTTCTTTACTTGAAAACCCGTTTGGCAGCATACCTTCACTCACAGCTACATTAAAGCAATTGAATACTTAAAAGAGAACAACAATTAAAACGTCTACATACTCAAGCTAAACAGTTCGGTTTCATACTTCTGCCTATGATTCCTTAGTGGTCATTGGTAGACGTGGTTATACGCTTTACAATTTTAAGTTCTCTGTAATACTGTCTATTTTAAATAAACTAATGAACTTATTGACAAATCTATTTTCTATTCTATTAATGAAATATCGAACATTGTTTATATCTGCAAACCAAATAAAAAGATCAATATTTCTAACAGCATCAAATGCATTTCCATCTCTATGTTTTCTTGTATCTAATTTTTCTGTGGCAATATCGATGTAACCTCTAAAATACTCTTCCAAAGAATTTGAATTAATTCTAAAATCATTTGATAAAAAACAAAGCACATTAGGAGCGAAATGATTTTTATTTACAGAAACGAATTTCTCGTAAGAATTTATGATTTTCCTTTCGAGTTTATTCAGCTTAGTATTATGCAAAATCGCTTCGTTCATATCAGAATCAATTGACTTAACTTCACAATAAAAATAAAATCCATCAGATGATTCTACACCAAAGTCAGGTGTTTTATTAATATTCTTTTTAGAATCAATTTTTTCAACCCGCAAATCAAATGATTCCAAAAATTCTTTTATTGTAGCTTCATCATTTTTACTAATAATTTCCGAATTCTTGATGTTTTCTATCATAGCGTATAACGACGTGGCAACTAAAGCGCTGCCCAAAACAACAATGCAACTCTGAAAAGCCAACGCCAATAATTAATAGAAACCTCTGAAAAATTATAGAGGGATTTAAAAACTTTTTAATGAATAGTGTTGTAAGAGAGAAAAACAAACCAGCGGAAAAGATGCGCACCAACAAGATTAATAATATCGATTTATTTACCCAAGCAGCCAACGAAGG
>JACOUS010000017.1 GCA_016177735.1 Ignavibacteriales bacterium
TACCCCCTGAAGTAAAATCTAAAGTTACATTACTTGGTATAGTTAAATTTTCTGTAAGTGAATTTATTCCTACAGGCATTCGTATTGTCCTTGGGGCAGTAGATATATACGCAAGCGCACTATCCATATTAGCCTTAAAAGTAGCACCATTAAATTGGTTCAGGCTAATTACCCCGCTATGGTTCTGTAACCAATAGGGTGTAACATAATAACCGCTCTGCGCTTTATTTGAGTCCGCAACATTTACCTTGTCCTGAGCAAACATTAACAATGGTAGAAAGTACATTACAAAAAATATTTTTTTCATATTCTCTCCTTGAATTCATTTGCAGAGAATTTGTAGTCACTTAAAAACAGTTGCACACGAAAGAATTTTATTCTATATCTATAATAGAAATATTTATCAGAGTGAACCATTAAGGGGGTACAATTTTTCCAATCGTAATACTTTGAATTTGACAACAAAACTTATCGCTCATAGCATTTTCCTTACTTTGAGCAATTGTTTGAAAAGTCTGAAACCATGTTTTAAAAACTTAAATGCTTTCACACTAGGTTCGCCGCCAAATCTCTTCCGGAAACCAATGCTTACCCAGTGTATATCGTCATGTTTATTTTGAAGAATACTAAGCAATATGTTGGCTAAATAAAAATCAGGCGGAATTCTATCAATAACTTTTTGAAGAGTATCTCTTTTCATTAAACGAAAAGGAACATTAGCATCTTTGACAAAATTGTAAGTAGTAAAAAAAATTAAAATGGTTACAACACGAGAAATAATCTTTCGTACAAAACCGTCCTCGCGATATATCCTGTATCCATAAATTACATCATGTTTTTTAGAACAAGATAGAAAATGTGGAAAGTACTTTGGATCGCATTGTCCATCAGAATCTATTTGAAATATCCAATCGTATCCATTTACCAAAGCAATTCTATATCCGCATAAACAACTTTGACCGTGTCCTGAATTTTCTTTGTTCACTATTTTCAACTCTTTAGTGTTTGTAGCTAAGCTTTCGAGTATAGAAAGTGTGTTGTCTGTTGAACCATCGTTGCATACTATAATATTAAAACTAAGTTTCTGATTTCTTAGCATAGCAAGCCACTCATTCAAAACTTTTTCAATATTAGCTTCCTCATTATATACCGGCATTACTACAGCTAGATTCAAAATAAATTATCCCTTAAAGACTATGAATTTTTTAGAAAGGAAATTAAAAACAGTTACGACCACAATTGAATTACCCTTTGAAAAAATAACCGGCAAGCTGAATTTTTCGACAGAGACATATATAACGAGCTGATTGAGTAATAAGGCAACAGTGGAAGTTAAAAGAAAGATTGTCAGTTCGAGGCTTTGGAATCGATATTTCCCGTTAATGAATACCCATCTTATACTGATTAGATAATTAATTAGGCTGCCAACAAGAAAACCAAATGCGGCTGCTACCAGATAATTAACATTAAGCAATTTATAAAGTAGAAAAAGAATTAATAGGTCAATAGAAACAGTAAAAGCACCAGTTATAACAAACCTTAATGGCTGGATAACTGTTTTCGTATTGGGAGATAAAGTGAAAAGTTGATGAAAATAATTTAATAAGGCACTATTTTTTTTGTACATAATTTTTAAACTTAGCCATTGCAGACGCTATAACCTGGTGCATATCATAATATCTGTATTCAGCTAACCTCCCTAGAAATATCACTGACTTTTCTGCTGAGGTTAAATTTTCATACTTCTTGAAGATAGAATCATTCTCTGAATTTCTAATTGGATAGTAAGGTTCGTGCGCGCTGTCTGCTTTATCTGAAAATTCTATAAAAGCCACCGAAAGCTTGTGCTTATTTTCCGGTAAAAACCATTTATACTCTGTGATTCGTGTAAAAGGCTTGCTGTAATCAGTATAATTCATTTGAGCAACCCCCTGAATCTCTTTGTCAACTACACGTTCAAATCGTAGTGTTCTATAAGGCAATACTCCGAATTGATAATCAAAATATTCATCAACGGAACCAGTGTACACCAATACTCTATAGCAACTTCTCCAATTTTTATATTCTTGTTTGAAATCGGTATTAAGCAACAATTTAATTTTATCCGACGCAAGAATTCGACTAAAGAGTGTTGTATAACCATCCAATGGAATACCTTGATAAATATCTTCAAAATAATTGTCATTATAATTAAACCTAATAGGTAATCTCTTGGCTACACTAATATTTATTTTTTTAGGATCACACCCCCATTGCTTAATAGAATAATATTTGTAAAAAGCTTCATATAATTCTATCCCTACCGAGGCAGTCACAAATTCTTCAAAATTAGAGATTCTAGCATGTTTGATACGCACTGATTCAATATACTGGAAGGCTTCCACTGGAGAAAATTTCTTTTTAAAAAATTGATTTATAGTGTGCAAATTAATCGGCAATGAATAGACCGAACCATTGGAATTAGCTTTCACCCTATGTGTATAATTAGTAAAAGCAGAAAATTTATTCACCCAATTCCATATTTCTTTTGAACTAGTATGAAAAATGTGGGGACCATATTTATGTACTTCAATATTCGTTTCTTCATCTTTATATGAAAAACAATTCCCTCCAAGATGATTTCTTTTATCAATTATATGACATGTATAACCAGTATCAGCGGCTAAACGGGCAAATGTAGCTCCACTAAAACCGGCTCCAACAATTAAAAAATCCGCCTTAAAAGAGGGTCGGATCTTATCATTCATAGATTATAAAATCCTTGTTCTCTAAAATTGGGATAAATTTATGTGACTTTAACAATAATTCCTTCTCTAAACCTATATCAAATAAATCGTGCTTCTTTGAATAAATCACAATTGCCTTACCAGGATATAAATCTTGGTTAAGTGTTCCCTGAATAATTAATTTGGCTTTTCGAATTGATATCCAATTTTTAGGTTTTTCAAAATTTTCGAAGTCTAATCCATAATATGCAGCCGTTTTCATATCACCAACGAAATAAACTGTTTTACTCATCTCATAATTATTGAGGACATGGTTAATTGTATTTTTATAATCATCTTTTTGATAGGAGGGATTAAATCTTAATTGAATGGATGAAAAGGACAAAAATATTATTGACATACTAAAAAAGAATATCATTTTATTTTTTGTCGCAAGCGAAGTCAATTCCTCACTTAACTCTGATATATAAAAAATTAGAAATGGAAGAACAAAAGCCAAATGCCTTCCAAGAAATCTAAAACTAAAAAGAAATGAAAAGACAAAGAAAAGTACACTTATAAACATTGCAGATACGAACAACGGGTGGAAAATATATTTCTTAATTATTTTCCTATTAGCAAGGAAGAATAATGCAATTATTGAAAAAGAGATCACTAATAATGAGAAAGATACAACCAAAATAAACTGTAAGTAATTAATCTCTGTACCTAAATTACGCAGTGTATTTCTAGGCGGACCTAAGCCTAACATTCCAAGAAATTCATAAAACACAAAAGCCAAGTTCCCCAAACTAGGTAATTGCTTCATCCCACCTGAACCACTTTTGAGAGTATAATAATAATAGACCGCAATCACAGCAAATAACGGCAAAGCAAGTATTATTTGGGCAGACCAATTCTTTAACAATAATTTTATTGTACTATACTTGTCCCTCCCAATAATATAGACGTATAAGATTATTCCGGGGACAAAGAAAAGGAAAAGCATATTTAAACTTAATCCTACGAGTAACAGAAAAATTGTTAGATATTTTTTTTTGTTACTGATTATATTTCCTTTCACAATTATTAATAAAGTACCGGCTAACGAAAACATTGCAATTGTAGATCTGGCTTCATTCATGTTGTACCAAATAAATGGATGAACCATAACAAAAACCATCACAAACATTTTTACAAATTTTGAGTAATCGGAATTGATCAGAGCATACAAAAAAAGATAAATGAAAAAAATATTTGTCGTACGCAGTAGGTATTCACCGTGCCCTAAGATTTTTTCAAAGCCCCACATGGCAAAAAGATAGCCTGGCATCTGAGCTTCTGAACTCAAAGCAGACGAAATTTTGACAACTAAGTTGTTCAAATTATTTTGTGATGCATAAAATGCAGTTGCTGCTTCATCTATCCAGAGGCTGTGATTGTTTATCATTAAAAACGGTAAAAAAATTATTAGTAAATAGACTGCAACTATTCGAAACTTCATTTGATTGCCCAACATTCCTTTAAGAAAGACGATTACAGTTTTTTCAGCTGTTTGTACGATCTTCATCGCAATCGACTAACAAGATTATTTTTTACTTCTCAGCTATAATGATTAACTGCTGGAAAGGAAATCTTTTCGGGGTTATTCTGTCGAACAGAAACAATACACTCAACGGCATAATACCGAAGAAGAGCCGCATCATTCTAAAAATTATGTTTTTAAAAGTCGTTGCAATTCCCTTTTGTTCATGTTTGATAAACCAACCGGTTAAACGGTCAGTTAGAAATATTTCCTTAACAGTAAATCCAGCTTTATCAAGCATATTCTCTGCGGTTATTTCACTGTAATTATGAACATGCTTCGGATCTTGCCAGACTTCATTGATTGGAAGATTTAACAGCAGAGTTCCGCCGTCTTCCAAATTCATGTGGAATGTTTTAAGCAGTTCTCTGTCGTTAATTACATGTTCCAAAACATGCGAACATGAAATTATATCGAATCTCTTTCCCTGATTGTTTGCCATAAATTCTTCTATTGAAATCGTTTTAATATTTTTTTTTAGAAGACCGGCAATGTTAGATAAATTTCTGAGTGAGTTCGAGGAAATATCTGCCGCATATAATTCCATACTTGAATTCATTTTCAGAAGCAGTGAGCCGTGCCCGCACCCGTAATCGAGATATTTTACTTTTTTATTTCTTCGTTGATAAGCATTGAGAATACTTTTCAAATAGAAATAATTTCTTTTGGATTTCGATTGCTGATCATACGAGACTAATGAATGCAGTAAGGCAATTATCGAATATTTTTTCTTGTAGAGTTTCTCGTAATAATCAATATTCAGTTCTTCGATTTGATTGGTAATCACTGTTGTTCCAACTGATATTATGTTTTTTCTTAGCTCTTTACACTTTGCGAGAAAATGATTCAACACAAAATCAGAAATAAGAACCGTTTAAAAACTTTTTGATGATTCTTTTGGTTTTGTAAAAACGGGACGCGGTATAGACAACATATTTATTAGAGATTATTCCGCTTGTGCTTGCATGAAATATTTGGTTAACATGTTTTTCAACTTCGGATGTGCCGGCAATCGATTTGCTTTGATTGTGAAATCTGTAAGCGCCCCAAATTTTATTTGCATGAATAATTTTGCAATTATTCTGCCCGAGACGTAAATAGAATTCATAATCCATTGCATACTGCAAATCTTCCCGCAATCCGCCGAATTTTTCAAAACATCTTTTTCTGAAAAATCCGGCACAGTTGGCATGGTAACATCCTTTCGACCAGAGATATATTTTATAATCGTACGGAATTTCTTTCCGCGTTCTCAGCACTATATCGTTTTCATCGATGAAATTATAGTTGCTGAATACAACATCAACATCGGGATGATTTTCAAAAATTTTCGCGCTTTCTTTAATTGCATTGGGATAATAAATATCATCCGAGTTGAGCCAGCCGATTATTTCGCCGGTCGCATGTTCCAATCCTTTGTTGAATGCGTGACTCTGTCCTCTGTCTTTCTCGCTTACCCAATAAGAAATTTTATCCTGATATTTTTTTATCACTTCAACAGAACCGTCTGTTGAGCCGCCGTCAATTATGATAAACTCCAACTCGCTGTAATTCTGTCCGAGTATACTCTGGATCGTTTTTTCGAGAAACTTTGACTGATTAAAAGACGGTGTTATGATTGAGTATTTTAACATAACAAAACGTATCTCAACTATTTTTTAATTTTATGCAACGCGGATGTTATCAGCGGAAATCCGCCTTCTATTTTTCTTTTCTTCTGCATAGATATTAATTTTTCTCTATCGTTTTGAGGATAACCTTTGTCCAATTGCCGATAAAATTTTCTACGGATAATTCTTTTGTACGTTCAAATCCTTTCTCCCTCAATTCCACTCTAATTTCTTTATCGTTCCACACTTCTAAAATTTTTTCCGCTATATCATCAACATCGAAAGGATCGAACAGAAGTCCGGCACAGCCAAGCTGCTGCGGCATGGAAAATTTATTCGAGCACAAAACCGGCGTGCCCAAAACCATTGCTTCCAAGACCGGCAGATTTGTGTATTCGGCAAAGCTTGCAAACACAAGTGCAACAGCTTTCTTGTACAAAGCAACTAAATCCTTTTCCGGAATGTAACCGAGACATTTAATTTGATCATTCATGCCAAGTTCGTTAATCAATTCAACAACGTTGCCGTAATTTTGCCATTCGGCACCGGCAAATACTGCGTCAACTGTTGTGTTGTATTTTATTTTTAATAGATGGATTGCCTTCACCAATCGTTTGTGATTTTTGTGCGACCAAAATTGCGCCGGATAAAAAATAAAATTCTCCGGCAATTTGTATTTATCACAAATCTCATCAACTTCCTTTTCCGGCAAATTTTTGTATTGATAAATATGAGGCGGTGCGCACATAGGGATCGGAATCAGTTTGTCTGCTTTGACATTGAAAAAAGAAATTAAGTCTTCGGCGTTTTCGTTGGAGTCAACAACAACATAATCGGAATATTTTAATAATTTTCTCGTCGAAATATCGCGTATCAAATTTCCGTTCCGTGAATACTCGGGTAAATTCGGATAGTATCGGTACATCACATCACCGATGAAACTTATTGTCGGGACTTCAAGTTGAAATCCAATATTCGAACCGAAGCTTATCAACAAATCCATTTCCATTTTTTTGATTTTTTCATATCTGCCAAGCAGCGGAGATTTGATTCCAAAATATGTCGAACCGCCGCGGATTATCTTCGGGAAGATATTTTCGTGCTCACCAATGTAGATGCGCTCAAAACTATTTGTTCCATTAAATTTATTTTCAAAATTGATATCATCATAAAAAACATGGAGATGAAATTTTTTATCTTTTTTAAGTCCTTCGAGCAGACTCATGATATAATGGAATCCGCCGCCGGTGCTTAAAACTTTCGTGAAATTTAATATCCCGATTTTATACATGGTTTCCTGAACTGTTGAGTTGCCTCAAAAGTAAATTTCTTTTAAAGAATAGCTCACAGATCAAATCTGATAGAACTGATTTGCACGGATTTTTGGTATTACTTTTGAGACAGTTTCTACAATTATGTATATGAATTGGTTAGTGAGTTTATTACATCAAGGAAATTTTCGGCGACATATTCCAAATCTTCACCGGATAAATTTGGTCCGGAGGGGAGATAAAATCCCGAGTAAGCAACATCATTTGCAGCCGGGCATTCATCGAATTGAACAAATCCTTTTTCAATAAAAACATTTTGCATGTTGTAGGGTATAAATCCCTCACGCGTTTCAATTCTGCATTCCGTCAAATGATTCATTACAATTTCTCTTTTCCCTTTCAAAATTCCTTTCAACACAACATGATACATCCAGTAAACATTTTTTGCATAATCTTTTTCTACCGGTAATTGCAAATATGGATTGTCCGCAAATTTTTCACTATAGAATTGTGCGACTTTGCGTTTGTTATCGATGATGTTTTCAATTCGTTCAAGCTGGGCGCAGCCGAGTGCGGCTTGCAAGTTGGTCATTCTATAATTGTAACCGATATCCTGATGCATGAATTTATTCTTAACGCCGAACGCAAGACTTTTGAGCACGGCAGCTTTTTCTGCATATGCAGAATTGTTGGTTATTATCATTCCGCCTTCGCCCGTCGTGAGAATTTTGTTTGCATAAAAGCTGAAACATCCGATATCTCCAAAACTTCCGACCTTCTTTCCTTTATATTCAGCGCCGTGTGCTTGTGCACAATCTTCTACCAGAAATAAATTATGTCTGCGTGCAATTTCTGTTACCGGGTCCATATCAACCGGATGCCCGAAAAGATGAACAACAAGTATTGCTTTTGTTTGTTCCGTAATTTTTTCTTCAATCAATTTCGGATCGATGTTCAATGTATCTTTTTCGATATCAACCGGGATTGGTTTAGCGCCGGTGTAAAGAACGGCAAAAAATGTTGCCATATTTGTCAATGAAGAAACAAGCACTTCATCGCCTGCACCGATTGATAAAGACAACATTGCAAGATGAAGAGCCGTTGTTCCGCTTGTTGTTGTTACTCCGTATTTACAGCCGCAATACTCTGCAAAACCGTTTTCAAATTTTGAAAGATACTCTCCGTAAAAACCGGAGATTGCGTTATCTCTCAAAGCTTTGTTAACATATTCCGATTCAAGTTCTCCCAAAACCGGCTGGGAAACCGGGACATGTTTTTTTGTTTCTGTGTTTGTTTGCATCTACTTAATCCTTTGTGTCAAACCCATTGTGTGAATTAATTTATCAACCGTTCAAACGGTTTTTTTTATTTTTTATCCATTAACACACGGCTTAAGCCGTGTGTTAATAAGAACTGATTCACTTTTGCACAACTGTTTTAACAGTTTTTTATTCTTGTTTTTTAGTTCACATAACGGATTGTACATTATTTCGAGATTGGTTTTTCCAAACGGTAAGTGTCTTCTTCATATTGTTTGCCGGCACGCGGCCCATCACAGCAAGCAATCAGCATAGAATTTTCGAGAGCTTTAAAAGCATGTTTCTCATTCGGTGGAGAAATAACAAGATCACCTTTCTCAATTATTTTTGACTGCACATCTTCTCCGCCGTTCTGAATAAATAATTCAAACTTGCCGCTCAATACGTATGTGTATTGTGTAGTTTTTTTATGATAATGATTTCCGCGCACGCTTCCTTTTTTGCACGTTATAACCGTAATACTGTTCACATCGATTCCATAAACAATATCAGTCACTTCACCGCGTTCATCAACAAAATCAGGTACTTTATGAATGATCTGCATAGCGCCCTCAATGCTGATTTATTTTTATGTGTTGTATTGACAAATTCGAAAATTGTCCAAAACAGTTTTTATTCATACTTTTTTAAGTCATTTAAGCGGACATTTATTGTCATTCGACAATTTTAGGAACAGGAATAGGAATAATAAATTTTCCGCCTCGTGCACGGTACTCGGAAAGATTCTTCATTATTTCATCGGCAAAATTCCATGCGAGCAGAAGTGCATAATCCGGCATACGGTTTAGTAGTTCTGAATCCGGCAGAACCGGTATATGTGTACCCGGTGCATACTTTCCGATTTTCAATTTCGATTTCTCCGTAAGAAATTCCAAGGTCTCCGTTCCGATCTTACAATAATTTAATAACGTCATTCCCTTTGCCGGCGCACTAACTCCGGCGATCCGTTTCCCTTCCCGTTTAAGAGATTGCAAAAGCCAAACAAGTTTATTTTTATGTTCTGCAACATCAGCCGCAAATTTTTTCAAGTAATCTATACTGTAAATGTCTTTTGATTTTTCTCTTTCAAGATATTCGCCGATTCTTTCACTCGCCGGGTAATCATTTTTTCTTGCGATATGATACCGCAGTGTTCCACCGTGAATAGTTTGTTCTTCGAGATCAATAATTTCCATTCCGAATTGTTCAAATAATTTCATCATCGGCTGAACGGATAAATATGATAAATGCTCGTGGTAAATTGTGTCGTACTCGAGATTTTCCAGTAAGTGAACAAGATACGGCGCTTCAAAAACAAAGACACCTTTTTCATCGAGCAGAATTTCCAAACCTTTTGCAAGCGCGTGAAGATTATCGATGTGAGCGACAACATTCGTCCCGGTAACAATTTTTGCGCGCCCTCTGCCTATCACAATTTGGCTTGCAAGTTTGTCGCTGAAAAATTCATTTATCGTTTCGATGCCGTTGTTGTTTGCAATCTCGCACATGTTGTTTGCCGGCTCGATTCCCAAAACATTTACTCCGTTCTTTTTGAATCCGGCAAGCAGAACACCAACATTGCTGCCAATATCTACAGCAAGATCTTCGGAATCGAGATTGTATTTAAGTACAATTTCTTTTGCGAGTTTGTAATAATGATTTCTGCCCGTTTCGGTAGTTGATGATTCATACGGATATTCATTTTGAAATAAAATTTCGGGAGGCACAACATGTCCGAGTTGAATTAAGCCGCAATCGTTGCAAACGAGAACATTTAGCGGGTAATAAACTTCCGGTTCATGCAGACGATCAGGAGATAAAAAATCGTCTGCCGGAGGAGTAAACCCGAGATCCAAAAACTGCGACATATTATCATTCTTACAAACACGGCATTTCATTTTATTCTCCATCTTTGTCACATAGAAATTATATAGGTTATTGAGATGATAATTGTATGAGAAGTAATCTGAAATATTTTTCTCGCAGAGGCGCAAAGTTCGCAAAGAATCATATTTTGCTAAGACGCGAAATTACTTTTGAAATTGTATCTGCAAATTTTGCTGCTGCTGGAATTCTCCGTTAACCCATCTTCGTAATGGTTTTAGGAGCCCTGCGGTTAAAAAGAAAACAATCATGAATGTACGATCTGATGTAACCGGCTGGAACATTAACGGTTGGTAGAAATAAAGTAGAGCCATAGCAACAGCAAGAACATTTATTTTGTCTTTTGTGCTAATTGTTGATGCTTGGAGAAGTTTAATCAGGTCAGAAATTATAAAAACATTCACTATAATAAATAGAAATAAACCAAAAATGCCGGAACGCCCCCAAATATCGAGAAACATGTTATGTGCTTGTTTATTCGTTACATACGCAAATGCAGCCCCTTTAGATTCACCTACCCCCCATAAAAAAATCTCAGAACTGGAAAAAATTCTATAAATATATTCACTGTAACTTTGCGTTCTTGCATTGAATCCCCCAGTTCTCTCTGCACCACTCCATCCCTCAGAAAATAAAATTGAAATTTCAGTAGCTCTTTCTATATGTGTTTTAGAATAATTATCTTTTTCAGCCAACTTTTCACCAAATGGCGCCCACAAATATATAGTGGCTAATAAAACACCTATTAATAAACTAAAAAAAACTTTTTTCCCAAACATGCTATTATCCCTTTTTAGGAGAAGAATAAAGATTGGTGCTACCAGGACATAAAGAAAAGTTCCGCGACTCCCACCCCCCCCAGCTATTTGAAGCAGTAACCATATTGAACTAATTATTTTATAGATTGTTTTCGTTTTCGCAAAAAGGATAGCAAATGCGATGCCTATCGAAAAAGCTCTCCATACGGTTATAGTACGTTCTTGATAATCTAGGTCGGGGCTCTGAAATTTATTGGCATTTATATATCTGCTTAAATCAACGTAACCGGCAAGTTCTTTTTCTCCCCATCTCAGAAGACCCATTTGACTTAACAATGAAATTAGGCACCCAATCATAAGTAACCTAAAAACAATTTTATTATCGATTCGAGATTCACGAACAACAAAATAAATGATCGGCGTTAGAAAGGTAAAAGACATCCCAAGCAATACTCGCAAACTGTCAGTACGATAAGAAATCGAATAATCTATAAGAAGTCGAACGACAATAAAACAGATTGTTAAAAGTATTAACCATTGCACTTTTTTCTCGATGTGTCTTTGCCAGCTAAGTTTTATAAAGTAAAGCACGCTCCAAACAAATACGAGGTCCACCAGCCGGAACCTGTAAAAGCCAATTGAAAAGTCAAAAACAAATCCCAAACCAACAGCCGTACAAATAAACCACAACTCGTTTGGGAAACGACTATAATATTTTTTACTTGCACTAATAACTTCGTCCAAAATTTCTCCGATGGAAAAAATACTTCGATAGATTTATTTTTCTTAAGCTTTCCAAACTAAATTCCTTTAACTACACACACTTAATCTCTCAATACCAACTACATATTTCGAACTGCGGACAAGACGGAAAGGCAATGAATTTGTGACATGTTCTGCAGTTGTTTCAAACAAGTGATCATATTTTAATTCGAGAACTATATTTTGGTAATCGGTATGATTATCTAAAAAATTGTTGTTCAGAATATTTATTCTGTGAAAAGACAAATCATTGTCTAAAGTAATGCGGAATTTTCTATCCGAGGATTGGAAATATTTTCTTTTATACCGATTGAGCAAAACCGGGAACAAATAATTAAACCGATATTTAATCTCAGCCGGCATTTCCGATTCGAATAAAATATCTCTGATTTTCTTTGCGCTGAAATTTTTATCGAGTACAAATGGTTTCACGGAAAAAGACAATTTTCTGCCGGTGATGCCTTCTTTAATTTTTAATTCAAGTACAGGTTTCTTTATCTCTCCGAATAATTCATCGTACCAGCGGATACGGATTTTTACTCTGTAAGAAGAACCGTGAATTGAATCGTAATAATTCTGTAGATCGACCGAATCAAAATAAATATTGTTAACAAAACGGGTGTGAAATATTTCATAAAACATAGACGGATGTTTCTTTACAAAATCATCAACCTCGTGAACCGATAATTCCGGAATACTGAATTTCCGCTCGAAACGGTAATTATTTACTGCTCTTTCCGTATTGTACACCATATAACATATCTTTTATTTTGTTTTCATTAGGTTCAATAATTTTCCCTTCGATAATAACTGTAGATTTTTTTTCTATTAGATACGGTGCTCCAACATTTGCCATTGCAACATTGTCGGCTTCAATCGAACTTGGTCCATATTCCGGTTTCTTCTGATAGGCTGTAAAACCAACTTTGCAAGAATTAATTTCAACACCATTTATCTTCATCTTAGACAAATCTTTGGAAGCAAATGCAAGTTCGCCTCCATCAACTTTAATGTTCTTCCCGCTCACAAAACTTTTTTCGCCGGCACTTACACCCTTGTCCCCAGGCTTAACGATATAAATGTTTTCCAAGTTAATAACTGTGCCCGATATATCGATGGCATCGTTGCCGGGTTCGTAAAAAGATGTATTTATTATTCTGCCTTTTGAAAAATCAGAATCTATTGCGTCTGCTTGGGTATTGCTAAAAACAGTATTCTCAATATTAAAGGCAGACCGCACAAGATTGAGAGCATCCTCCGAACGCGATTCAACAAATCTGCAATTGGAAAAGGTAACCGGAGAATTATAAAACGTAACGGCTCCGGTCAATTCCCATCCGTTATGGGTTGGATTCGATAAATTTTTAAAAAGGACATATTTGAATAAAGATTCCTCACCGGCGTTCATAATCACAATTCCTTGTCCTTTGGCATCTGAGGAATAAATTTCTATCGGACTTTCTTTTTCTCCAACGAACTGAAATGGTGAGTATGAAAGTATTACTGCAGAATTAGACAGATTTAATTTTGTCCCTCTTCCGCAAACAATTTTATATCCCTCCGGGAAAATTAAATTATGATCGACAATCCATGAACCGGGTTTTATGTTTATTAATTTCTCTGCTTCTCTTATATCAAGAAATTTGAATTTACCAAAGTTAGGCTTCGATCTAACTAAATCATCAGTGACTGTTTTTTTTTCTATTCGTAACCACGGATAAATTTCGACAGTCTTTACCTCTTTTGCCCCTAAAATCTTGTAGCTTATTTTCATTATTGTGTTATTATTTATTGTGTTTCTGTCAGCAAAATTGAATTCAATGATTTTGTAATCGGGCACTTCCGAGGGAACTGCTGATAATTTTTTGGGAAAGATTATATTCTTTTCATTAGGAAACAAATTAACAAGCTCTCCTTTTGAAGAGTATGATAGATTCAAGATTTCAATAGGGAAAACCTCAAAATTGCCTACCTCAACACTAATTTTGTTCGATGACAACTTATAAATGTATGCGTGAACCCTTTCTGGAAACTGATGAAACAACTCCTTAATAAAGTACTGTATTTTATAAAAACCATCTTTGGTAAATTTAAATAGGTCAGGTCCGGAAGAATTTATACGTGCCACTCCTAAAGGTGCATCCATGTGGAGTAAAATTAAATTTCTTTCTAATTCTTCACCAACGTCCTTAAAGAAATTATTCAGATATTTTTCGTTAGTTATGCGCTCCAAAGTCTGTATATACTTTTCAAAGAATACCCGATCAAAATTAGAAGGGTCGTTAAATAATAATTTGAACCACTCTCGATAATTAGAAAAATATGAATTTTCATCTAGCGCAAAAGTCGAGGTCAACAGATTCTCTTTTATTTCAGTGTCTGATAAATTCCCATGTTGCCCGTCAAACCCAATAGGTTCCAATCTTGATGTTATTGGATTATAATAGAAGCGCATACTTTTCCATAATGCGGCATGTTGTGTGCCCAGCAAATCTGTAATAGCGAAAAACTTTGCAAGTTTTTCCACATCAAATACCTGGCTAGTTTTTAATTTGCCCAATCTGAATGCTTCTAATAAGTTTACAGCTTTATCAACCAATATAATTCCATCCGGCTGCGACCATTGCGAACTGTTAAAAGGTACTATCGGGGCTTCAGATAAGTTTTCACTATTACCATAAGTTTCATCGAATCTAATAATCGGGCCGTCACGCCTCATATTACTTTCAATAAGATATTTATCAAAATGCTCTTCCAATGCATATACTCCTAAATCTTTACCGTTAAAAATAACCTTAACAAATTTGTATCTCAGAGAAAGTATTCCTTCTTTCTCAAGCATTTTATGGAATATCCATTCATATATATAATTTCTCGTAACCGGTTTTTGTACTGAAAATTCTTTCATATTAAACAGAGTCTTATCTTCTTTCACTTTAATTCTGAAAGACCACTTATCTTTATCTGCATAATGAATTGGTCGGTCGCCTTTCAAGCGCAATTTTACCTGATATATATTTTGATTATAGTTTATTTCAGCCGGCACAAATTCGAAAAACATAAGTTTTCTTTGTCCATTCAGAGCACTTTCACTTTGATATTCCAATTTCTGCACATCCTTAAATTTTACGTTAATATCCAAAACATCAATATTCTCTGTGAGACTTTTCATTTTATATTTCAATTGGGTCAATAAATTTTGAGGGTATTCAAGTAGGCTTGTATGAAACTTTTCCATTTTCATTTGTAAAAGATCGGAGCCCATTTCTTTCGAGTACGAATAAACACCGAGATAAAGTCCGATCATAAAGAGAATAAACAGAAAGGCAAAGATTATAAGTTTATAGAAGAGTCTTATCTTAACAATGTGTGTAAAAAATAATTTGAAATAACTTTCTCTACTTACACTTTTAATTAACATCACTTTTCCTTTTTGGCAAAAAACTTAGAGTGACGAAACTCCTCTATTATCTAAAAATAGGATCTTCATTTTGCCGTCTAATTTTTGCAAAGCTTGTTTTGTTTCATTAAACTGCTGGAAATCATCAAATTCTACTAAAAAAGATGCTTCAAGAAATTCGGCGGTCTCATCAACCCTTTTTAGATTAATTGTTGAGCAGTGTGTTTTTAATGTATCAACAATTTCTTCCACATTAATAACTTTTGGATTATCTACACTAATTGTTAGATGCAGATTCTGTTCATCGCCGGCTTTTCTCGAAATCTTTTTAATAATAATTATCATTAATGTTATTACGATAAAAGCAGCTATAGTAATTACTCCTTGATCAGCACCAAAACCGAGTCCGATACTAATTGCGAGAAATAAATATGATAATTCTTCAGGTTCCTTAATTGCTGCTCTGAATCTTATTATGGAAAGTGCGCCTACGAGCCCTAACGATAAAGCTAAAGATGATTTAACAACTGTAATAATAAGCATTGTTGTCATTGCTATACTTAAAAAATTTCTACCAAATAATTTTCTATTTGATAGTGAATTCCCATATTTAAAATAAACTTGAGCTAAAATTAGCGAGAGTATAGCAGTCAATAACAAGTTGAAAATAAATGCAACTATCGGTATTTGGGACCTATTAGTTGCTAAAAAATCTTGAAATGTCTGTAACGAGTCCATTATTGAATTCCAATTTTCTGATTGCAATTAGTTAGTTAAAATAAATTGCCCAAGACTTTATAAGGTTGTGCTAATTTTCGGCTGAAATTAAATTGGAAAAATTTTGAATCGTAGTGTACCTATTTATTCAATGAAACATCACTTAGATAAATCGAGTTTATCTAATTCTTTTGAGTAACATCGAAGTATCGGCACCAAATACAATTGGTCGTGCCCGCCATCGGGTCGAAAACATTTCTAATTTTATCAAATCTCTATCGAAAAACTCGACAATTGTATAGAGAGAATAGTTAGTTTCTACGATACTTTTAATAGCTACTGGAATCGGCTTTTTTGAAAAATCTACTACATAAGTTCCGGTAAGGATAGTATTACTACTCGATCTTAAATCAGTAAAATTTAGTTCACAAGAACCGTCTTTGTTAAACATAAATTTTACTTCCACATTGGCACGTTTGCCGATCCATGTTCCGTACAAATCCCATCTTTTATTCTCATGTTTATTATTAAATACTATCCATAATGTCAGGACAAACATCAAATAAAATATCCCAAACTTGTACGCCTTTAAAAAATTCTTTGTCATTTGACTATGAGTGTACTTAAATATATTTCCTTACCATCCGGTAAACCTTTACCAGTTTCGAACTTGTTCTTGTTATTTCAAAAAAAGGTACTTGGCGCGCACCGAATGCAAGTATAAATCTTTCTATCGGTTCGTTCCACGAACCGCAGAAATCAAAATTTTTGTTCATGCTAATTGCGTATTCAATTGCTTTCCAGACAAGTAAAGAATTTGCGCCGCTGTTACGTAACTGCGGATCGCTTCCCCTAAGTATTGAGTAAACAGTAGTATTATCCCAAACAAGATAAACGCCGGCATGTGCTCTTCCTTTTTCATCGTCGGCAAGTAAAATTTTTCTTGCTTCACGTTTGCTGCATTCACTATCAATTCTGACCAGCATTTCTACGGCAAAAGGCATTTGTATTCCCTGATGCTGAAAAGTTTTTTGCTCTAATTCGAAAAAGCGTGTTACATCTTCTTCTTCAACTATTCTTAAAATGTTTTGCGCTTTGCGAATATCTGTTCGGATATTTGCACGTGTTCCGTTCCATATTTCATCAATATTTTTTGATGCATCAATAATGTATGTATAACGCGTTGTCTGCATAAAATTATTCCAGTAGAACGGGAGCCAATTAGTAACATTGGGATGAAGCCACAGATTGAACACGGCAAAGTCAGGCAGTTTGTTTATCAACTCCGCCATGATTTGTTTTTCTTCGCTCATATTGCGTGAATATTTCGCAGTACCGTTTTTAATCCACGGTCCTTGATATGAAAAAACTAACGGCAAATCTTGCAAGCGGTATTTACCCAATCGTGTTTTATAAGTGAACGGCAGAACACCTGCAATATCATCTCCTCTTTTAGCAACTGAATATCCCCACTGCCCCGGTGATACAGCTTCAAGCCACCACGGCTGAAAGAAAATGCATACGTCCTCCAAAAACTTTATTAACTCCGGCGAAAGATTGTTATTCAACAATTGCTTCCCGTTTTTCATCCGATTATCAATTATGATTTAGCTGGTTGTGTTAATGAAACCCGATTCACTTTTATAACTGTTTCAACAGTTTATATTTTTTTGTTTTCTAATTCATACAACGAGTTGATTCACATTCAACAGTTCAACGCATTTATTGTAAACAGAATCAACTGTAACAGCTTTCATACATTCAGGTACAGGACAAAGTTTTGCGGATTCTTCTTCAGTTAAAAAAGAAAACTTGCCCGGGAATAATCCCTGACATGGCGAGCAAGAAATTCTTTTTCTGATGATGTGACACGTCGATAAATTGACTGCATAAATATCCGGATCGGACGGACCGTAGATTGCAATTGTATTTTTTTTGAGTGCATTGCCGAGATGAAGCAGTCCGCTGTCGTGGCAAATTAATAGCTTGCTGTTCGATATTAATGACTTCACTTCGTTGAGAGTTGTTTTGCCGGCAAGATTCAAAAAATTTACGGATGAAATATTTCTACAAACATTATTCACAACTTCTGAGTCGCCGGTATCACCAATTGTAACGATTTTGAATCCTGGAAAATCTTTTGCCAATCTTTCAATGAGCGACTTAAAATTTTCTTCGAGCCATCTTTTGGTTGTTACCATTCCATTTGAACTTCCGATTTGTAAACAGACATACTTTCCACGCTGCAATCCGAATTTCTGCAGAGCGTTTCCGTTTAAATGCATATTCACAAACGGTTTATAATCTCTTGTGATTCTTCTGCTGGATAACGCTGCGAGCAAATCATAATTGATATCGAGTTCGCTTCGAATCTTTCTAAGTTTCAACGGGACTTTTATTGTGTAATAATAATCGGGTATATATTCATCGCTGAAAATATGACCAACGCGAACTGGGATTCCCGCAAGAATGGAACCGCGAATCAAAAACGGAGGTGCGGCGTCAATCGGCATTATTATGGCATCAAATTTTTCTCTGCGCAATTTCAAAAAGAAAATATTTTTTTTTAGTGTGCCGCTTTCTTGTTTCAAAATAAAAGCGGGATAATTATCGAGAACAAATTCATTCCCGAATGAATTGCCGGTAATGATATATATTTTAACGCCGGGATAGAGTTCTTCAATTTTTTGAATAAGCACCGATTTCAAAATAAAATGACCGAGACCCGTGTAACCGGATAGCAAAATTTTCCTAATTTTTGTATGCGGCTTGGGCATGAGCAGCTTTGCAAAAATTATTCTGAAGAAAAAGTGAAATATTTTTTTGAGTGAGTTTTTCATGCTTTAGTAACTAAGTAACATAGTTCTTAAGACAATTTTACACAGTAGTGAACTTGTTCACATTGATTCTTTTGCAGTGAACTTCAGGAACTACAGCTATAAAATCGACCCACTGATAAAAAATGCCGGGTACTGTTTTAGAATCGAGCGAAACAAATTCTAATCCGCTTGGTGAGATCCAGTAAATTTGATATCCGCCGATTTCGTTTAGATACTTGAACATATCACGCGGATGATAATCAAAATCGTTCGTCCACCTTTCGTATGCCTCAAACATTAATATTGGCGGATTTTTGCTCTTCAATAATTTTTCAGCACCCTTGAATACAAAAAATTCGCAGCCCTCAACATCACATTTTATAAACGAAATGTTCCCGGTTAATTTCCCATCAAAAACAGTCTCAAGTGTTTTAACTTCGCACACTTCGGGAAAATATTTATCGTTCTCTTTTCCAAAATCTTTCCACGCTTCATCGTGGTGCGGAATTAAAGTTGCTTCCGTGTCCCTCTCTTTCGGAACGGTAAAAGTCGCAGTGTAATTTTTATCGCTTAATCCCATTTTGTAAAGAACGGTTCTCGATTCCATACCGGCAATTTTCACGTTCGTACTTAGTTCTTCATAATTTTTTTGTATCGGTTCGAAGCTGTGAACTGTTCCGTTAGCTCCGACAAGTTCGGCAAGTTTAATTGTTATCTCGCCGATGTTTGCACCAATATCAATTACGGTGTCGTTCTTTCTAACAAGAAAAGGAAGTAGAAAGAGCTGCGCCATCGGATTGCCCATCACGCTTCTTAAATTCCAGCGGATGCTCGTATAAAATTTGGGGTCAATTGCCCTTAAAAGTTTTCCAATCATTCTTGTTGGTTTCATATTATGTTTTATTCTAACGATTCAATCTCTTATTCCACGTGGATAGAACGCGGATCAAATACGATCGAGCGGATAAGAGCGGATTTAATCAGTTACTAATTTTTTTGTTTTCGTTGCCAAAGATTTTCCATTTCAAATCCGTGATAATCCGCTTAATCAGATTTTATCCGCGTTCTATTTTTCTTTTAAACACAAAGGTCAATAAATTCTTCGTGCGAGATCAATTTCGTTTACACGCATGCTTTTATAGTCAGAGCACAATTTGAAAATAAAATCGGCGGCTTCAACAGTGCTGATGCATTTTTCTTTATCTTTTCTTCCGTTAACCATGTCCGTATTCATGGCGCCGAGATAAACATCAATAATTCTAATTCCGGCACGCACTGCATCATATTGAATTGAATTTGTAAATCCGCGCAGACCGTGTTTGCTTGCACAGTAAGCCGATTCGCCGTCGCTTCCGTTTTTACCGGCAAATGAATTAATGTTGATAATTGCACCTTCGCCCTTTCGTTCAAAAAACGGGAACAATTGTTTAATCAAAAAAATCGGTGCAAGTAAATTTGATTCAATTACATTCCGGTAATCTTCGAATGAAGTTTCCGTCAATGATTTTTTTAGATAAACTGCGGCGTTGTTAATTAGTATATCGATATTTTTTGCTTCGGCAGTTTCGGCAAGCGAGTAAATCGTTTTTATGCTTTTAAGATCGCCGGCGGCAATAAAACATTCAACACCTTCTTTCAAAACAGCTTCTTGCAATGCTTCCAATCTTTTTATATCTCTGCCGTGAATGATTATGTTGTAATTATTCTTCGAAAAAATTTTGGCAAGTTGTTCACCAAGTCCTTTGCTTGCACCGGTAATGAGAACTGTTTTAGTATTCATATTTTTTCTAATGATATTTTAATATGCACCCGGAGTTACGCAGAATTTATTTTTTATTGCCCCGGCATTTTCCGTGTAAACGGGATCCCGCATAGCGGTGATATGCCGGAGGGAACAATAAACACATCCATTTCGGCTTTAGCAAAAATTGGTTTTAATTGTGGCTGAAGCCACTTTTTCTTAGTGAATATACTTCCACGACCTGAAGGTCGTG
Organism: Ignavibacteriales bacterium; assembly: GCA_016177735.1. Taxonomy (GTDB): domain Bacteria; phylum Bacteroidota; class Ignavibacteria; order Ignavibacteriales; family Melioribacteraceae; genus DYJK01. The sequence goes on from JACOUS010000017.1 coordinate 20,804, forward strand.
GCAATAATAGGTATCCGAACATAGATTTTGCGTAACACCAGTATGTAAATCGAAACTGGCACAGCACTTACAAAAACAAATCAGAAAAACGGAAGCCCGTCTTTCTTCAAACTGATTATTGCCGGGCTACCGATAAGATAAGCATCAATCATTGCTTTCTTTGTTTCATCGGAGTTGCGCGGAAAATAGCCGGTAATATTTTTAAATAAAGCAACAAGCCCTTCGGCATTGAGCGGGCGGTGTGTTGGTCCATGAGTCGGATAATCTGCAAAGCCGATCAGAATAACCGGCAAGTTTTGTTCATCGATATCAATTTTGATCTGTTCAAACGGGCGTTCGATTAAAAAAGGAGTTATCGAATACACAATCGGACGCAAACCTTCGAGAGCCATTCCGGCTGCCATACTAATCATCGTTTGCTCGCAAAGCCCGGTGTTATAATATCTGTCCGGAAATTTTTGGATAAACTCTTTCATTTCTTGTTCAACATCTCCGAATAGGAGAGTGATTCTTTCATCTTTTTCTGCGAGATCAACAAGCGTTTTACCAAATTGTTTTCTCATAACAACTCCTTCATTGCTTGTTCTTCTTGTTCTTTATCCGGCCATTTTGAATGCCACTCGGGTCTGCCTTCCATAAAACTTACGCCTCTTCCTTTTATGGTATGCGCAATTATCATTTTGGGTTTTTCAACAGAATCTTCTTTCAGTACAGTCAGCAGCTCATGCTTTGAGTGCCCGTCAACTTCGAAAACATGCCAGCCGATTATCTCTGCAATTTTTCCGATGCCGTTAATCGGGAGAATATCTTTCACAAATCCCGAACCCTGAATTTTGTTGTAATCAATTATCACTGTTAGATTATCGAGTTTTCTGTGAGCGGCGGTAAGCATCGATTCCCACGTTGTTCCTTCCTGGCTTTCGCCGTCACCGATTAAAACGTAAATGTGTCCGTCAATTTTTTTTTGTTTGCGTGCGAGCGCCATTCCGATGCCGGTTGGAAATCCGTGTCCTTCGCTTCCGGTTGTGCAGTGAACTCCGTTTTTCTCATCGAGGTGCGGATGCCCTTCAAGTTTGGGATTGTTACCTCTTTCGCGTAGAAGAACATAGTAGGGCCAGCAAGCGTGACCTTTGCTCAAAATAAATTTGTCGTTGCCGGCTAAAATATTGTCGTAAAGACAAATCAATATTTCCGTTGCTGAGAAACTTCCTCCGTAATGATAACCGCCGTTTGCTTTGGAAAGCTTAAATGTTTCTCGTCTAATTTTTTTTGATCTTTCATCGAGTACAGTTACTGCAGATTTGATATCATGCATAAAATTTCTCCTCAATGTTCAGAACATTTTAGAATTGATTTGGTTATGTCTATTTCTTTTCGCCGGAAGAATGAAATTAAAACTCAATTATACAGCGCCCCGTCTCGCCGTTTCTGATTTTATCGAGCGCGGTATTTATGTGGTCGAGTTTGAAACTGTGTGTAATCAATTTATCGAGATTTAATTTTCCTTTCTGATAAAGATTCAGGTAGCGTGGAATATCAGTTGTGGGATTTGACTGCCCGCCCTGGCTGTCCATCAAAATTTTCCCGGTAAAATTTCTCACCATAGAAGGAAGTACAAGATCGTGTTCATGCTGCGGCTGACCGACTAAAATTGTTTTCCCTTTTGCAGCAGTCAATTCGTAACCGATTCCGATAATATCAACTTTGCCGGTACAGTCAACAAAAACATCTACACCGCCTTTGCCGGCAATTTGTTTCACTGCTTGTCGTATATCTTCTTTTGATGAATTGATAATATTTGTTGCACCGAATTCGTGAGCCATTTTCAATTTGTTGTCGTAAAGATCGATAGCAATGATCGGGTCTGCAGAAGCCATTGCCGCGCCTTGAATTATATTAAGTCCGACTCCGCCGCATCCGGCAACAGCAATCGACTGCCCCATTTTCAAATTGGCTTCGTTGTTGATCAAGCCAAGTGCAGTGGTAACAGAGCATCCAAGCAATGCAGCAATTTGAAATGGAATTTCTCTTGGAATTGCAGTCAATCTGTTTTCAGAAACAAGTGCAAACTCGTTAAAAGTAGTAACCCATCCGCCGCCAACAAAACCGCCGTTGCGCGGGTATTTTGGCGGAGCGGCTTCAATGCCTTCCCCTTTTCGCCAATGCATTACAACATGATCATTAACTTTTACGTGCGAAACACCGGGTCCAACATCAACAACAATTCCGCCGCCTTCATGCCCAAGCAAATGAGGAAGATATTTGTCTTCACCTTTAACGCCGGAAATTTCGCCGAGTTGTGCGCCGCAGATTCCGCTTCGCTCTACTTTAACAAGCACTTGCCCGCACTTCAATTCCGGTAATTGAACTTGATCTAAAATCAGAGGTGAGTTTAATTTTTCCAAAACAGCCGCTTTAATTTCATGCCCGATCATATTTTATCCTTTAGAAAAAATTTATCCTATGAATTTGTCTGCCGTGTTAAAAGTGGAACAAGATGAACGGAGCCGCCGTATGATTCAACAAAATTTTTACCGGCTACTTCTTCAAGTTTGTGATCGGAACCTTTAACAATCACATGCGGCTTAATCATCTTGATAATCTGCAATGGTGTGTCGTCTTCGAACGGAATTATAATGTCGATAAAATTGAGTGCCGAAAGGACACCAATGCGGTCTTGTTCATGCAATACCGGAAAGCTGCTTCCTTTTTTATTTTTTACGGAACTATCTTTCCGCACACCAACAATCAGTCTATCGCCCAAATTTTTTGCTACGTGCAATGTGTGAATATGCCCAGAATGAAGTACATCGAAACTTCCGTAAGTAAAAACAATTTTTTCTCCATTGGCTTGCCAGCTTTTGATTTTTACTTCTGCTGAACTAAGAGTATGATTTTTCCCGTTGCCTATTCCTTTTGCGCCGAGTTCAATCAAACGAAGTTCAGTTTCCAGTTCTCTTAACTGTACCGGCTGTGAACCAACTTTGCCGACTATAATTCCGGCTGCTGTATTTGCAATCTCTGCCGATTCTTTAAAATCTTTCCCGGCGGCAATGCAAGCGCTTAACACTGCAACAACAGTATCGCCGGCACCGGTAACATCAAACACTTCCCGTGCAGCAGATTTGATGAAATATGCTTCTTCATCCGCATCGATTAAACACATGCCGTCTGCTCCAAGTGTAATCACAAGTCTTTCGAACAAAAATTTATTGCGCAGAAGATTCGCTTCCGAGATTAATTTGTTCATATCTCCATCGATACTTTTGCCGGTTACTTCCTCGAACTCGGATAAATTCGGGGTGATGTAAGCAGCACCGGCATAACGTTCCCAATTCATTCTTTTTGGATCGATCAACACCGGAATATTTTTACTTCTGCATAATTTAATAATTGTCTGCGGCAGATTTCCTTTCAACACACCTTTGTTGTAATCCGAAAGAATCACAGCATCGGCTTCATCAATTTTATTTTTGAATTGTGCCAACAGCAGTTCGGAATCTTTGTTTCTAATTTCCCACGGTTCCTCTTCATCGAGCCGCAGTAATTGTTGACCTTGCCCGATAATTCTCGTTTTCCTTGTTGTCGGTTTTGTTTGATCGATCAAAAGGAAATCGCCGATCTCATTCGCAGAAAGAATTTCCGAAATTTTTTCCCCGCCGTCATCGTTTCCACGAATGCCGAAAAGATTTACAGAGCATCCCAAACTTTTTAAGTTCAGCGCAACGTTGCCCGAACCGCCAAGAGTGTTTGTTTTTGTTTTAACGTGCACAATCGGTACGGGCGCTTCCGGCGAAAGTCGTTTAACTTCACCCAAGAGATATTCATCGAGCATCACATCACCAACAACGAAAACTTTAGTACTGCCAAAATTCAGTTCTGAATATTTTTTTCTCATAAAACCGCATCGCCTATTTTTTGTTTTTGATGTTGAAAAGTTTTTCCGCTTCTGCTTGCAATTAAAAGATTAATCGTCTCTGCGATACTCTCTTTGATGCTCCCGTGATATTCAAATCCTTGTTCGATAAAACGCGAATTAGAAACTTCATACGATAACTGATTCATAATTTCGCTGTCAACATATTTTATATCAATCTGCGGTATGCGAAGTTCGATAAAATCAATTATCGATTTCACCGTTAAATTTTCGGTGAGCACGTTGTAAACTTTGCCGTCAAACAGATTTTTTCTAACAATAAATTTAATTGCGTTGATTGCATCGGAAAGAACGAGATAAGGACGTTTCTGATTTAAAGCAGTACGCCAAACTGTTAACGGCTGTCCGTGCACGGCTTGCCAGCAAAATTTATTTATTGCAGTATGAAAACGCATCCCTATGGATGAACCGGAAATCGTACCGAATCTACACGCGACAAATTTCAGTCTGTCCGTTTTTTCTAATGAGGCTAACAGCTGTTCCGACTTTAATTTGTACTCCGCATACGGGCTTTGCGGTTTTAAATCTTCGATGCCGCAATCTTCACCGACTAACTCCTTCTGCGTCCCGTACACACTTGTTGTTGAAGGGAAAAATAATTTCACATTGTTTTTGATACATGCTTCTGAAATTCGTTTCGTGCCTTCATAATTTACTTTTTCAACTTCGTCTTTTTTTTGAAAACTTGCTGCGGCATCCGTAATAGCTGCAAGGTGAATAACAACATCAATGTTTTGCAGATGCAAATCCAAATCTGCGGTACAAATATCATCCTCGATAAAAGAAAATTTAACACCGCCGGGAAGATTGAATAACGATGAATAACGCAGAGTTGATAAATTATCAATCATACGCACTGTTTCAAATTCGCCGGATACCAGACTATGAATAAACTTGGAACCGATATGACCCAGCGCCCCGGTAATTAATAATGACTGCATTTATAAATCCTTATTTTTTTTATTTACCGTAAATATTCATTGAGACACGATTCAAAATATTTTTTTGTTCTCGTCAATCCGTCGTCCATGCAAATCTTCGGCGACCAGTTCAAAGATTCTTTTAGTTTCTTATTACTGATTACGGCGTCTCCGATATCCGTAGCTTTTCTATCGCGGGGCCAATCAATATACTTTACCGAACCGCCGATTATCCCGGCAGTCTTTTCTGCAATTTCTGCAACACTAATGTGATTATCTCCGGCGGCAAAAAAAGTTTCTTTATTTGTTTTGTCCGATAATGCCGTTGCGATCAATGCTTCGACAGCATCATCCACATATAAAACATTACGAAGCTGCGAGCCGGGTTTATAAATCGTAATCGGTTTGCCTTGCAGTGCTAGTCCGATAAAATAATTGTTGAACGTAAAATCCGAATTGTGAATGCTTGCCCGGGGACCAAAAATATTTGATAACCGTACAACAGTAAGATTGAGATTGTGTGCTTTCGCATAAATGAGCACATACTTTTCCGAAACCATTTTATTGGCTGAATAAATGTCCGTAGGAAATTCCGGATGAATTTCATCTGCCGGTTTGTACTGAAGAGGTCCCAATTGTGTGCTTGTGCCAAGATGAACAAACTTTACTTCTCTGTTAAAACGTCTTATCGCTTCGAGGATATTAATAACACCTCTGCTGTTAACATCGAGATCAATCCACGGTTCTTTCATCGAAAACGGATGGGAAGTTGAAGCGGCACAATTAAAAATAATATCCTTGTTATCAATTTCTTTTGATAAATGATCGAAGTTCAGAATATCGTTGTAATGAAGCTGACAATAATTTTTGATGTCTTTAACATTGTATAAATTTCCGCCGGAACGTGGATCGAGATTATCGTAAATGAAAACTTCGGCGCCAAGTTCCAAACATCTGTGAGCAAGATTACTGCCGATAAATCCCAGTCCACCGATTATAAGTACCTTCTGCCCTTTCAATTTATTCCCTCCAAAGGAGTTGATTTATTTCTAAAAAGAAATTTTGCGGACATTCAATTAGTTAAAGAGGTGATTTGAAAAAAATCGATTGTACGGTCAATGCCTTCGCTCAAAGAATATTTCGGCTGCCAGTTTGTTAATTGATAAAACTTGTTTGAGTCACCGACAAAGTTTCGTGAATTGATAGGCGTCTGTGAATCCGGCGGAGGTACACTCACTACTTGAACACTTGTGCCGGTTTTAATTTTAATCCGTTCCGTCACCAAACTAAATGCGTCCATCAAAGAAAAACCTTTGCCGGTACCGATTACAAAATGACTGCCGTTTATTTCATTAATGTTTACTGCCGCTATTAAAAATGCACGGACAACATCTTCAACAAAAATATAATCGCGTAAATTTTCACCGCTGCCATAGAGAGTAAGATCTTCGCCGTGCAAAGCTTTTTTTATCATCAAGTTTAATATGCCCCTATCTGCGCTGCTGCTTGCCGGACCGGGACCGTAAACATTTGCCAGACGGAGTACGGCGCCTTTACCAACTCCTTGTTCGACATAAAATTTCAAATAGTTCTCGGCAATCAATTTGTGCAAGTCGTAAATAGTTATCGGTTTATCGGGATGAGTTTCATCAACCGGTTTGCGTATGGGCAGCCCGATTTCGGTAGCGGTTCCAGAAAAGATAATTGTTGGTTTGTAATTTCTTCTTCTGCAAGTTTCCAATAATTTCAACATCGGCAAAACATTAATTTGAAAATCTTCGACGGGATTTTCATCGGCTTTGTAAACGCTTGTCTGTGCCGCAAAATGGAATATTATATCGGCGCCGTACAAAAGACCTTCCCAAAATTCACCTATCCGGATATCTCCGCTGATATTTTTTATCTCAGCTTTACTTTTTTCAAGCGCCGGAACAGTTTCTATTTTATCAACGCGGATTATTTTGCATTCAACATCTTTCAAAACATTAATCAGGTTCGAACCGAGATATCCTCTTCCGCCGGTAACCAAAATTTTTTTGCCTTCAAAATATTTTAAATAATCTTCCGGCATATTTATTCCTTTAACCAGTTAAACCCGATTTGCTCTTCGTTATGCGGAATTCTTATTTCATCATTAAGATCATACACGCCCGATGTTACATAAATAATGTGCATCGGACCTTCCAAGCATTTGTAACCGTGCAGAACACCAGCCGGAAAGAAATAAGCTTTTCTTTCTTCGTCATTACCGGCAATAAATTCCATTGTTTGTTTGTAGGTAGGAGAACTCTCACGGTTATCATGCAGAGCAACATGTACCCTTCCCGAAACAACATAATTCCATTGTGATTGCACTTTGTGCCCGTGCCATGCTTTTAAAATTCCTTTATGAACAAGACTGTGGCTTATCTGACCAACATCTACATTTTGAAATTCTTCGGAGAAGCGAAACACTTCGCGGAAGAATCCGCGTTCATCGGAATGAGTAATAAGATTTTTGATAACAACCCCTTCGATTACTCTCATGCTTTAAATTCTTTGATGGTATTTACTACAAGTTCAATTTCTTCACGGGATAATTCCGGATAGATCGGCAAGGATAGAATTTCGTTTGCAACGCGCTCGGTTGCTTTTAGATAATCATTAGCAAATTTTTTGTATGCCGGCTGTAAATGAACCGGAAGTGGATAATGAACAGCCGCTTGCACTCCATTACTTTTTAAATGCTGGATCAGCCTTTCGCGGTTCTGTGTTCTTATAACATAAAGATGATACACATGCTGCGAATCTTTTCTTTGCGCCGGAATTATAATTCCGTTGTTGCACAAAATTGTATTGTAAAGTTTTGCCGTTCGCACTCTTTTTTTATTATCACTGTCGAGATATTTGAGTTTAACTCTCAATATTGCCGCTTGAATTTCATCGAGCCTCGTGTTCCATCCCGAATAATGACTAACGTAACGTTCCTTCCAGCCGTATTCACGAAGCAGACGGACTTTGTTTGCAAGTTCTTCGTCGTTCGTAACAACCATGCCGCCGTCTCCGATAGCGCCCAAATTTTTTGTAGGATAAAAACTAAAACATCCGGCATCTCCCATCGAACCGGTACGTCTATTTTTATAAAGTGCACCGTGTGCTTGCGCACTGTCTTCAATTACTTTTAAGGAATATCTTTTGGCAATTTCCAAAATAGGTTCCATATCAGCCGGTTGCCCGTAAAGATGAACCGGTATTATTGCTTTGGTTCTGTTTGAAACTACTTTTAAAATTTTTGAGGGGTCTATAGTATAGTACTTTGAATCGATGTCAACGAAAACCGGGACTGCGCCGGTTTGCTCAATTGCGGAAACAGTTGCAACTGCAGTGTGAGAAACAGTAATTACTTCATCTCCCTCGCCGATGCCCGTGGCAATTAATGCAATGCGCAAAGCTTCTGTTCCGTTTGCAACACCAATTCCGTACTTCGCACCGATGTAGCCGGCAAATTCATTTTCAAACAACGATACTTCTTCCCCTAAAATATAACGACCGTTTTCAAGCACGTTGTTGATTGCACAGTCAATTTCTTCTTTATAGGAAAAATATTGTGCTTTAGGATTTGCGCAGAGTATCATTGCAATACTTTAACCTCCGGTACGTAAAGAATCCATTTTCCGCCTTGATCGACAAAGCGTGTTTCTTTCTTCATGATTTCTTCCATGTGGTTGTATGCAAACAGCAGAGCATAATCGGGATAACTATTTGAAAAATTTTCGTATGCTTTTACCGGAATGTGTGCACCGGGACTAAATTTATTTTGTTTGATTGGAGTTGTATCGCAGATGTAATCAAGCTGATCGGCTGTAATTCCGCAGTAATTAATAATTGTTGTACTTTTTGAAGTTGCCGCATAACCGGCAATACTTTTACCGTCTTTCTTAATATCGTTTAATAGATTCACCAAATCGTGTTTAAATTTTTCACAGTTATTCTTGAACATATAATAAGTACCGATAGAACCGATCCCGAGATTTTTTTCTTTTTCAAGATACTTTTGAACATTGCTTGAGACTGAACGCTTTTCTTTATGCCCGATTATATAACGCATCGAGCCGCCGTGTGTTTCTTGCGGTTCAACGTCAACGAGTTCCATGTTGTGCATATTGAATAAATATTGAATCGAATGAACGGAAAAAAGAAACGCGTGTTCATCATAAATTTGATCGTACGAAGTTTTTTCAATCACATCGCCGAGGTACGGATCCTCAAACATCACAATTCCTTCAGGCTTCAAAAGCAATTTGATCCCTTCCACAATAGAATGCAGATACGGGATGTGACACATCACATTCGCGCCGAGAAATGCATCCGCTTGACCGTATTCATTAACAATCTTGTGTGCGAGATCTTCGTCAAAAAATTCGCAGATTGTATTCACGCCGTTTTCAATAGCGGCTTTGGCTACATTTGCCGAAGGCTCTATTCCCAAATGTTTATGCCCGGCTGATGCAAAATTTTTCAGCATAATTCCATCATTACTGCCGAGTTCTACCACAAAAGATTTTTCCGAAGGCAGATATTTTTTCATTACGGTTTCAGCAAACTGCTTAAAATGTAATTTCATGTTTTGTGAAGTGGATGAATAGAAAGCATAATTTTCATGGAACATCATTTCGCGGTTCGGCTGATTAACAATCTGCACCATCTTACATTCGGGACAAAAACCAACTTGCAATTCAAAGAAGTATTCTGCATCAAATTGTTCTTTTGTCAGGAAGCCGTTTGCAATCGGCATGTTACCGAATGACAAAAAAGGATCATAGTTTGTTTTGCAAATTCTGCATGAAGGCATCAAACACTCCAAATAATTTTTAATACCGGCAATGCCGGTTCGAGAAAGAAAAAGTAAGAGGTTTATAAAGTGCTGGATAATTTATCGGCTAATGTAAAAGCTCTCTTCATACATTTATCAATATCCATGTACATGAATTCCCCCAACCTTCCCAAAGTGGATAACATTTTCCGTTCGTTGATATAGTTCGACAATTTTTTTAGATGCGCCGCATAATCGATTCGATAAACAGGGTAAGCATAGGGTTCTTTAATTATCAGCAAGCGCTTTACATCGCCCGGCAGAAGTACGCCGTCTTTCGACAAACTGCCGATACACATTTCGAAAAGTTCTTCCTTTGTTGCATTCCATGCAGCGCTATTCATCAAGCACGGTATTTCGAGAAGGATAATGTTTTCCCCTTTCGGACTTGTCTTCGGGCTGAAGCGATTCATTTCCGAAATTCTGTTGTAAGGGCGGTTCAACACGTACATGTAACTGCAATTCAGGATATTTTGTTTTTCGGTAACCATGCCCAAAGCAATGAAAGAGCGGTAATCAAGTTTTTCTGCCGAGACAAGTACATCATAAGGAGGAGGAGGCTTCAGCATTTTAACAAAATTATTTAACGGAATCGTTGATACGATATGAGTGCCGGTCATTTCTTTTACTTCTCCATTTTTTTCGTATCGAACAACTACTGTTGAATCCGGCAGCTCCTCTACCTCAATAACATTGCATTCTTTTAATATTTTTGTGCCGGCTTTTACTGCGGCATCGGCAACACGCTCGGGAATTTCTCCGTATCCGGTATCCGGATAATAAGTAGGAAGCATCTCGCGTTCTACAAGTGAAGAGCCTCTTTTAGCCAAACGTTTCTGAACAAGCAGACGCAAAGTATTGAGAAAACTTGTACGCGTATGTGCCGGAATTGAACGCGCCGATAATTCTTTGCATGATATCTTCCAGAATTGTTCGGTGTACGGTTTGAAAAAAGTTTGATATAAATGTTTTCCAAAACTGCCGATTGCCCAATCTTCAACACTCTGTTCGTGGTTGTTGCTTTTATAATTATTCCTAAAGAATAATTTGCTGTTCAAAAAACTAAAGCCGGCTCGCATGCCGGAAATTATTCCCATTTGAAAAAGTACGCTGAATGCAGTGAGCGGGTAATCAAGATATTTTCCCTGATAATAAAATTTCACTCGCCGCGGTTCCGGATGCAATGAATTATTGAAAAGATTGATAACAGTATCGCGTATCTCGGCATCCTCGGAAAAAAATGAATGCGGACCAACATCCATGCAGTAACCGTTTTCGCGTTCCGTTCTCGCAAGTCCGCCTACAATTTTAGCTTTTTCAAGAACAGTAACTTGAAATCCGTTGCTGCTTAGTTTCCACGCGAGACTTAATCCGGAAATGCCGCCGCCCAAAACAATAATTTGTGATTTCATATATCGCTGTTTTCTATTTTTATTTTGGCTTTGCTTCTTTCACCTTCAAGCAGAAAAAGAATTCCGCCTACGGCAAAAACAATTATCTCAAGAGTTACAAAAAGATTGAAAACATCCGCGCCATTACTATAACCGATCATGCTATACAAAGAATCAAAAGCGGCATGACCGACACCAATTCCAACCGGAGCCAGCGGAATTACAGTCGTTATCAAGCCCAATGGAATTACCATAAATAAATTCGCCAATGATATATCTGCTACTCCGAAAAGGGATGTTATTTGATAAAAGACAAAAAGATTACCGGCTTGGTCTAATAGAGAAAGGAACAACGCTCTAAAAAGTATCTGTTTTTCATCGCGGTATATTTTAAGCGCATAGTAAAGTTTGATAAAAAATTCGCTCGCCGGTAATTTGGAAATGATTTTTAGAAATGGATCCTTTCCGTTATTAAATTTCATAAACACCAATAGGTATAATAGTGCCGTCCCAAAAAATAACCCGCTGATTATCCAAGCAAATGTTTTTGTTTCGGGTTGCTGCGAAAAGAATCCAAGGTTGAATACCAATATTATAAACGAAATAAAGATGAGGCTCGACATCCCTATGAAGCGGTCGATAAGTAAAGCCATCAAGATATTTGTTTTGCTGTTTGATTTATCATCCTTAAAAACATAATACCCTTTTACTACATCCCCGCTGATTGAACCCGGAAGTCCCAAACTGAAAAAGTATCCGATCCACGTCAGTTTAAAAGCTTTCGAATATGAAAAATTTATTTGAACCGTTCGGAGTAAAAGCCACCACCGTAATGAGATCAGAGGCAGAGACCAAAAAATAAAAACTATAAATAACAGTAAGAATAAACCGGGCGTGCGTAAGAAAAAATCCAAACGGGTAAAATCCAAACGACCACTTTGAATCATAAAATAAAGGATCGCAAACGTGATTATAATTTTTAAAATGTTGATAAGAATTTTTTTCATGTAGTTACGCTGTGCTATTTATTCACAGTAATGATTGAAAGAAATGATAAAGTATCGGACACACCCCATTGATGATTTTCTTGCCCCCTCATCATATCGCTGCCTATTTCCACCGGGAATTTTTTATAGTAAACTATTTTGCCGTTTTCGTTAATAAAATTTCTCGGACTGCCGGAAGTATAATTGATGTTGAGATCGTTGCAGTCAATTATATATTGAATTCCTTGCCGGTTTAGATAATGAGAAAAGCTGTCTTTTACTGCACGGTATTCAAGATCGCGGACACCAACAAGATTCACATCCGGTACGGCAAACCACAATGATTCTTTTGCAAGCACTTTTGCTTCACGCGGTATATAATTTTCAACAGCATTTTTTATTTGCGAAAGAGAATCCATTTGTTTCCGGTAACCCCAAATATTTTTTGCGGTTATCGAAATATTTGCCGCGGCTGTAATAATAATAAACAGTGCCATAAAAACTTTTTTGTTCTTCATTAATTTTGCGAATGCATGGAACACACTCAAATAGCAGAGAGGCAGTATCATACGGAGGTAACCAAGATTGATTCTTCCTACGATCAAAAACAAAACAACAACTACTACAATAAATAAATTTAACTTGCGCCACTCAGATGATTCTTCATTTTTCATAATTACAGAAAATGTCGATGCGAATATTCCGGTTACAAGAAAGAGAACATCCACAATGTTTTTTTTGCCATACTGCATCTGCTCGTAAATTCTTATCGGGAAAATCAGAAAGCGGTCAAAGAAGCCGGCAGTGATTCCGTAAAATTTTTGTACGTCAAAAGAATCACCGTTATCCACTGAGTTTTTTGTTTGTATCAAATTATCAACGAATGTGAATGTATCGTATTCTATCCGCAGCAACAAAAGCCACACAATGCCTGAGATGCAGAGAGAAGAGAAAATCAATATAGTTTTTCGAAAACCACCCCCGCTCAAAAACGGGATAAGACAAAACGCAAAAGCAAAAATTAAATACGGCAAATGAACGTGAATCAACAATGCCGATAACAAGCATACCGGAAATATTTTATTGTCGCTCTGCTTGCTCATCAGCAGAAACAAAATTATTAGGATGAACAACATGCCGAGCGCTTCGGGTCTTGCATGCCGGAATTCAACAAAGTTGAGCGATGAAGCGATAGCAATTGTCAATCCCAAAGCAACCAAATTGTTTTCTCCGAGTCTGCATATCATAAAAAATAAAACCGGTATGCTTGCCAACAATGAAATGAATGAAAGGATACGGACATTCGTAAGAGTGATCCCAAATTGATTACTAATTGTTCCAGAAAACAGCATGAAAAGTCTGCCGTATTCCAACGGCATGAAAGAACTTTCGGGATGAAAATTATCTACACCTTTGCCGGTTTTTATATAGTCGTAAGAAATTTTTTGAAAGCCGGCTTCGTCTTGCGAAGGACCGGGAACGCTGCCCAAAGTAAGCCAGCCAACTATTCCGAAAATCAGCATAAACAAAATTAGTAGTACAAAATATTTTTTCTCTTGGCTTTGTATGGCTTGGTTCATAAATGTATTGCTGTAATTATAAAATTCTTTTGTGGATGAAATTGATTTTTTAGAAAAGTTTAGTTCAGATAACCGATAACTTGTTTGGTTAATGTTTCGGGTAAAGTTTCCGGGCAGAAAAAATTCTCTGATTCAATTTTTGTTTTTACAAAATAATCACGGCTTAACGTTTCAATATCTTCGTACTTAACTTTATGAGCGTAACCGTCCTCTACCAAATCTTCGAGATGTTTATACTCGGTGTCGAGTATCCATATTATTTTGTTGTATGGAAGCATTTCGTAAACAAGTGTTGTCATCGCGCCGGCAACAATATCTATTTTTCTCATCAACTCTTTATCAAGTTTTCCGGCAACGATTATTTTGCCGAGAGTCTCATCCGACAAACAATAAGCGGCTAATTGATCCTTCACTTCTTCGTCTGGACGCGGTTTGAAATAAACATTGTAACCGAATTCCAAAAATTTTTCTATGTATCTGCCGATTTTATATGTGTTCCCCACGAATTCGTACGGTATCAAAATATTTTTTTGATGCCCATTCGTATTTTCAGTCAGCGAATAATCATATTTAATTTTACTGCTGCCAATAACAATTTTTTCATCGGAATAAACTTTCGAGATGGCAAGCAAATGATTTTTCCAATATTTTCCCCACACAATAATTTTATCGAACCATTTGTAATCTTCTTTTTCAATTCCTTCCATTATATATCCCGCGTGACGTTTAACGTAAGCTCCGTGCTGGTGTGCAATTGTTGGAATGCCGTTTTTGTTTAGCGCATACAACAATGGGAAAATATATTCGTTGCAATCGTCAAATCCGTACAAAACTTTTATGGCAGATTTACGAATTAATTTGTCGTGTACCTTAAATTCATTTATTGAAGCCGATATTGTTTTTTCTATATAATCGATTGCTTTGATGAATATAATTTTTGTATGCTGGTCACAATTGCTCAAATCGTATTGGAACTTGAAACGGTTTCTGAAGGCGATCCCTCTGTAATAATAGTACGGCTCTTTCTTCAGCATATATTTTAATATTTCTTTAGTTCTACCGGGTGGCACGACCTGAATATATTTGACTCCGAGTTTATCAAGCGCGTTACGAATTTCAACCGAACGAAAATCATCAAACGAAAAACGGAAAAACATCATTTTATAGGGGAAGCGTTTTATGGTAAGTAAATTATTTATGCGAAGCAGAATATAGAATATCAAAAGCTTCACTCTAAGTTTGAAAATATTTTCAGTCATAACACGGTAGATGCTATAAAACACATCTTTGTTCTGAAAATCAACTATTGTTTTTTTATCAATCAAATCATGCAAAAGAGTTTTATATCTCACGTACGGGAAGAAACAGCGCCAGTAAAGAAACGATACCATCGTTGGATACCAGTTGTACCCCATGTGTTTGTAATTATCTTTTAGAAGTTTTCCATTCTCACATCTCAATTCTTGAAATTCAAGTAACAGCTCTCTTGTCTTTTCGAGATCGGAATCGGGAATATATCTTTCTTCAGTGCCGTTGTTTTTAGAAAGATACAATATGCCGGTATTTCCTTCTTTAATTCTTATTCGATCAACTGCCATGCTTTCTCTACTTCGTAAAAATTATTAAAAGATTGAACCTCATCCGGAAATTGAATTGCATTGCTCTTAATTCCTATAAAATTAACGCCGGCATTTCTTGCCGCATTATAATCTGTGAGCGCATCACCGATAAAAACCAGATCACTCCTTTCATAATTATTCTCGTGCAATATCTCTTCAATTATTTCTTTCTTTGTTTTGGGCGAGCCGTAAACTTTTTTGAAATACTTCGCGAGTTTTTTCTCTTCGATTATTTTTATGATCTCTTCTTCGGGCGTTCCCGAAGCTACATAATTAGCAGTATGTAGTTTTTGTTTTTCCAAAAATTCAACAGCACCGGGAATAGCCGGTGCATTCACAACTTCGCGGTAAACCAATTCCGAAAATTTTTCCCCCAATTGTTTGAGCTGTTCTTCGCTCAGTTCTATTCCAAGGAATTCCTTATAGTAGTATCTAAATTTTTCGAAGCGGGAAATGCCGCCGTTTGCAAGATGATGAGCAACTACTTTTGCTTTAATTGCGTCTCCGTAATCTTCAAACATTTTTGCAAATGCATTTGTTTTTACATTTACCGAATCGAGTATCACTCCGTCGAAATCAAAAACTATTGCTCTCGTCATTTAACTTCCGCTTCCCTAAAATTATTCTTCTCCAAATCAAATTTTGTTTTGATTCCATCTTTCGATAGTTGTTTGTACGTATCATAAATACAGTCCAAAATTCCTTGACCGAGATCGTAGTGGTAATCGAGTATAAGTTTTTTTGCTACGCGCGGTTTGAACGAATACGGTGTTATTTCATAATGACCGAGCATCTTCTCATCATTAAACTCAATCTCAATTGAATTGTTTAGCATCTCTTTTATCATTGCAAGTAGATCACCGACTCTCATTGTTTGTGTACCGGTAACCATCACGTAGGAATTGCGATACTCATTCTCAAGAATTTTAACGCTCGCCCGTGCCGCGTCGAGTACGTTAACGTAGTCGCGTATTTCAGTGCCGCCGCCGTTGCGTATTATTCTGCCTTCCGTGAGTGCTTGTTTGATTGCATTGTGGATATAATTAAATTCATTTGCCCTTCTGCCGTAGAGAGAACCAAAACGAAGTATTGTAAAATCCACTCCGTAAATTTCGCTGTAATTTTCAATGAGCAGTTCGACAGCTTGCTTACTGCTTCTATAAAACGAACCCTTATCGCTGTAAACATAAATGGAACTCGAATAGATAAATCTTTTTATTTTGTACTCACGGCATGCGTCCAAAATATAAGCTGCAGATAGTATGTTATTCTTCACTGTTTCAACCGGATTATTTTGCGCTTCGAGAATATCTGCGGTGCCGGCAAAATGATAAACTATGTCCGCGTTTTTGATACACTCGTTTACTTCAGCATGATTTTGAATATCGCCGATAATTAATTTTTGTTCTTTCTTCCGGTAAACAGAATCGCGTTTATCAAATATTGTAACATCATAATCCGCTGATGTGAGTGCATCTGCAACATGACTTCCCAAAAATCCCGATCCGCCGAATACTAATGCTTTCATTATGTGTTTTATTTTAAAAGTTAATGAGCAGCGAAATAGATTTTGTTTTGTTGGTTATTGTTTTTTACGATACAACCGCATTGAGATATTCTTCTTCCGGCACTGTGCGTACCAATGGTTCGTTTTTAACAAACCTGATCGCTTCTTCGGTCGCAAGTATTTCCATTGCAGAGCGGCAATCGTTTGTCATTGAACCCATGTGACATGTTAAAAAGCAGTTATCGAGTTCGATAAGTTTTCCGGTGTACGGTTCGTTTTCAAAAACATCTACTGCAGCAGCGGCAATTCTGTTTTTTGAAAGCGCATCGTAAAGATCATTTTCATTTATAATTCCGCCGCGAGAAGTGTTAATCAAAAAACTATTTTTCTTCATCAACTCAATTTCATTTTTCGCGATGAGATTATAAGTCAAATTCGTTAGCGGCACATGCAGCGTAATCAAATCCGCTTCTTTATAAATTGTTTCCTTATCAACATGAACGGCATTGTACATTTCGTATAAGTTGAAATCCGGCTTGAGATCGTTCACCAAAATTCTTTTTGGATTAAATCCTTGCAAATGTTTTAATACTCTGCTTCCAACGCGTCCGGTGCCGATAATTCCAACAGTCATATTTGATAATCTTTCGCCGTGAATTCTCTGCCAGATACCCGAACGAAGTTTACGGTCAACAAGCGGAACGCGTCGCAAAATGTTTATCATCTGCCCGATAACTAGTTCGGCAACTGCCGGTGCCGGTGCATCGGGCGTGTAAGAAACTTTTATATCAAAATCTCTTGCCGCTTTCAGATCTACATTATCCAAACCGATTCCAACTCGTGAAATCAATTTTAATTTTTTTGCATGCTCAAGAACTTTGCGGGTTATCGGTTCGGTACCCGCAATCATAATATCAAAATCCGTTACTAACTCTGCAAGTTCGTCTTCTTTTAATTTTCTTCCAATCGGATTAATTACGTAATCTAAATTCGGAGTGCTCTCCAGCAAGCGGAGCGGCAGAGGATTTATATTCCCGAACGGAATTGTTGTAATCAGTACTTTGCTCGCTGTACCGTTGTTTGAATTTCCCGATTTATTTCTACTCTGAAAAGTGAAACGTTTTGAGAGAGGATTTTCAAATTTATCGTAAGGTGTTTCCGAATCATTAAAACCGTTCTGTTTCAGCCAGCGTTCTATCATCGGTATTTGCCAGATATAATCGATATCCCAAATTCCCTCTTGCTGTAGTACCGGATAAATATTATTACCGAGTACACTTTCGATGTAATTACTTTCCGTATTGCAATTAAGAATGTTATCCGTTCTAATTACTATAACGCGGTGATCGAGGAAATAAATATTCTCATGAAAGGATAAATATTGCTTATCTTGTTTTAACTGTGTCCCGTTTACAGTAAACATTCGTGCCGGACTGAATTCACTTCTTTTCATTGCAGAAACAACAGAATCAATTTTTTTATTCTCTGTTAGAAAAGAGAAAGCGTTAAACAACAGAGTGTTCGTAATGCAAGGAGAATTTGCAAACATGATTGCTATATTCTGCGGATAGTATCCCAATTCGTTTTTTACTTTTTCTAGTGCGGCTTTAATTTCTTCGGTTAAAGTCAGTCCGGGCAGATCGCGCGTTAATATTTTTAGTCCTTCTATTTCCCGGCATAAAGAAAGAAGCGACTGCGAATCTGTAGAAAGGTATGTTTGCTGTATTAAAGAAGTGTGCTTCGCTGCCAGGATCGGATACATCACTACCGGTCTGTTCAATATCGGGAAGGTGTATCTGTTAAAATTTGTCTTCTCTTTCTTCCCAAAAATGATTGCTATATTTTTGATTTTTTTCATGGAGTAACTCCACTTACTTTCAAAAACAGCAGCGGTGATTCACTGTTCAGTTACACAGAGGGGGAAAAAAAATCAAGAAAAGATGAATAATGAATGGAAACGATTTTGGGAAAATCAGTTCTGTTTAAGAAACAAAATATTGGAAATATCGCCGTTACCGTTATTCCAAGTTTCCCGTTTAACTTCTTTAAAATTTGAGCCGGCAATAATTCTTTCTGTTGTACCTTTGCTGATATTGTGGCTCACTTCAATCATAATAGATTTCAACCGGTTGTCTGAAAGAACATTCCGACTCGCTTCAATAATTTTAGTTTCGTAGCCGTCAACATCAATCTTAATATGATTTGGGAAAACCGGTTCAAGCAATCTTGTTAGTTCCGGAAGCGTGTACGAAGAAATTCCCTGAATACGTTTTGGTTTGAAAAAAAGACCGTCGCTGAAAGGTTCATTTACGGAATGAGTTGCCGAGCCGAATTCTTCGGACGACACATAAAAATTTGTGAGTCCGGTTTGTCCGCCCAGCGCGATTGGGAATGGGATCATATTTGTAAAACAATTCAAAGAAATATTTTTATTCAGTTTATAAAAATTTCCGGCTTCAGGCTCAAAAGAATAAATTGTAGAATTCTTATTCTTTGCAGCAATCAATAAAGAATAGATACCAACATTTGCGCCGATATCGAACACAGTATCGCCGTCTCTGATAATATTTTCGATCCAGTACATCGTAACTTTCTCGGCATCGAAATCACGTGCACGATTGTAAAGTTCTATCTTTGAATTTACGCTCACTTTAAATTTTGCGCCGTCGTAATTTATTTTGCGGATTAATCCCTTCGCGGTATAAATGCCCAGCATTTCGGAATAATATTTCAATCTTCTGTATCCGCTCTTAAAAAGATTTTTCATAAATATTTCCCAATCAACGGATCGTTTTTCATTAATCCGGCTGTATGAATTAAATCCTCTTTTGTATCAACGGAATATGTAAGCTGATCAACATAAACCATTTTTATACGCATTCCGTTTTCAAGAATTCTGTTCATATCAATTGATTCAATTATTTCGAGAGTTGTTGACGGCATAGAATTGTATTGCAATAAAAAATCTCTTTCAAAAGGGATAACACATACTTGCTTGTAAAGCGGAACATCTTTTTGAACTTTTTTCCGCGAAGGAATCGGCTCACGTGAGAAATAAAGCGCAAAATTATTTTTATCAACAACTACTTTTATTTCATTCGGATCTTCGTGCTCTTCTCTGCTTGTGATTTTCGACATCAGGTTGCAGACTTTAATTCCGCCGTTGTTCATCAAGGGTTTTATTGATTCGGAAATCATCTGCGGTGTAATCATCGGTTCATCGCCTTGAATCATCACGACAATATCAACTTTTTTATTTGTCTCTTTCTCGATCTTCAACAAAGCTTCTGCAGTTCTATCGGAAGCTCTTTCATGTTTATCGGAAGTCATTATCACTTTTCCGCCGATTGATTCCATATAATTTTTAATTTCTTCATCGCAAGTTGCGGTATAAACTTCCGATAAATCTTTGCACATTTTACTGCGGTAGTAAACGTGTGCAATCATCGGCAAGCCTAAAATTTTTTCGAGCGGTTTGTTTGGAAATCTTGTGGAAGCAAGCCGCGCCGGAATAATGCCGATTATATTCACGAAAGTTTTTCCTTTATCTTTTTGACTTGTTCATTACAGAGTGTACCGAGAAATAACGTATCGAGACTGAACGCGATAAAATTATATCCGGAATTTAATTTCTCAATCACCAAATTGTAATCCGGTTTTATCACATGAAAACCGATCAGCTTGTTATAATTTTTTGTTTTGCTTTCATAAACGGTCAGCGCTTCTTTAACTTCCGCATCATCGAAACGACCCGGTTTTCCCATCGAAGCAGATAAATCGTACGGACCAATGATTGTTCCATCAACTCCTTCAACAGATAAAATTTCATCGAGATTTTTTATCGCATCGATATGTTCAATCTGAACAATAATTTTTATTTTGTCAATAATTTTATCGCGGTACTCTTCAAATCCGAATCCGTATTTTTGTGCGCGAGCGAGTCCAACACCTCTTTTCCCTTTCGGTGGATATTTTACGGCATCAACTGCTCTTTGTGCTTCCCCGGCAGAGTTAACCATCGGCACTATTATTCCTTCTGCGCCGGCATCGAGCACACGTTTAATAATTCTTGAATTGTTTTCTCCAACGCGTACATACGGAGTAATTTTATTTGCTTTGATAGATGCGATCAAAACTTCCGCATCGTAATAATCAATTACCGAATGCTCCATATCAATACAGAGCCAGTCGAAACCGGCATGCGCCATAATTTCAACTATAGAAAAATGATTTAATGTTATCCAGCTGCCGAGAGAAATTTTTCTTGAATTCATTTAACAGCCTCGATAAGTTTTTCCTTTCTGCCGGCAAACGAAAACCACGGCATCGGGTATGCTTTATTATTTATGTGCCATGCAGAAATTGCTGTAATCAAATATGCAACAAAAGTGGCTTGTGCGGCTCCAATAGGACCGACAGTCTTTATCAGAAAATATGTGAGCGGTAACTTTATTAATGCCGCGAGAAAATCTGTCCTAAAAGCAACCATCTTTGTTTTCTTTGTGTAGATAACATATATCCCAAACATTTGATAAGCCGCAAGCATCGCATAACCAAGTGCAATCCACAAAACGTAAACGTAAGCATCTTGAAATTTTTCACCGACAAAAAACGGAAAAATAGTCTTTGCCACAAAATAAAGCCCGACTGAGCAGATTATAAAAAATGTAATGTACATGTAAGTTATCTTCACCAATTTGCTTTTCACTTCATCCGAATCTTTTGTCTTGCTCAAATTTTCAAAAGCGTACGGCATAAAAACTTTGTGAAAAGCACCGTGCAAAATCATTAACAATCCGCCGAATGTAAATCCGACACTGTACAAGCCGGCGGCTGAAACACTTACCATCGAAGAAAGGAAGAAGCGGTCGGAGAGAACCAATACAAATCCGCCGATTGAATGTGGAATCAACGGAATACCGAAATTCAAAAAATCTTTTATATTTTTTTTGTCAACCAATTTCAAAGAAAAATTAATTAGTCTATTCTTGACCAATAAAATTATTCCAATAGCAGCAACAATAAAAGAACTGATAAGAAGCGCCATTATCCTTCCTTCCCAGTTCCAAAGAAATAGCGCAACTAGAATTACAGATAAACCCAAGTTCATGATCGTCTGCAATATTTGAAACATCGAATATTCTTTCGCCCTTTTCTTTGCCTGGTAAAAACTCAATGTTATATCAATAATAACCTGGCAGATTGAAATGAATGGAATAATCAAAAGCCAGCCAATCGGTATTTCAAGTTCCTTCTTTATGATGCCGCTGAAAATCAAAAGCAAAAAGAACGTAACTAATGTCATTGCGATGTTAACAAAGAATGTATTTGAGATTGATTTTTTGTTTTCGTCATTATTCAAAAAGAAATGATTCCTAAAAACATAACCGATACAGCTTAACGAAACAAAGTAACTTGCAATTGTGAATATGGCTGTATAATTGGAAACTATACCGTAATCGTGCGGAGTTAAATAGCGTGTTAAAATCGGTACCAAAAAGAAAGCCACACCGGTTCCCGCAATTGACGAGAACAAGTAGATGAAAGACGATCTAACTTCTTTATTCCCCATAAACTGTTCTAAAAGTTTCAAGCCGGTTTCTTTTTTAATTATGAAATTCATTTATCGTTGCTATTATTTATGAATTTGGAGATTCTACTTTGGCTCCGTTATGCGGAATTAAATTTTTCCCAAACTGCATTTGTAAATCTGCTCCAACCATTATTCGCACTAGTTCATTGAATTTAACTTTCGGCTGCCAACCAAGTTCCTTACTCGCTTTTGAATAATCTCCGATCAGGTAATCAACTTCTGCCGGACGAAAATATTCGGCACCGACATTTATTATTTCTGTTCCTTCGTTTAAATCCGAAATCCTTTGCAGCAAAAATTCCTTATTTATGAAAGCACCGTTATTATCCGAACCGGACTTAAATGCTTTGTGATCATTTTTGTTATGATTAGAGTTATTTAATGAATCACCCAATTCTACTATTTTGTTTTTATCAATTGATTTGATAACGCCTCTTTCATTTTCATTTTTGCCATGCCATTCAATTCCAATTCCCAGACAATCGAATGCTTCTTCACAAAATTCTCGTACAGTATGAGTCTCGCCGGTTGCCAAAATAAAATCTTCAGGCTGCTCGTGTTGTAGAATCTGCCACATCCCTTCGCAATATTCGGGTGCATAGCCCCAATCGCGGTTAGCATTTAAGTTGCCAAGAATTAATTTTTCTTTCATGCCCAATACAATTTCAGCGGCGGTCTTTGTAATTTTTCTCGTAACAAAATTTTCTCCGCGTCTCGGCGATTCATGATTGAAAAGAATTCCGTTGCATGCAAAAATGTTGTAAGCCTCTCTGTAATTAACAACCGACCAATAAGCAAAAAGTTTTGAAACAGCATACGGAGAACGGGGATAAAACGGAGTCTTTTCGGATTGCGGACTTTCAACCGCTTTGCCGTACAATTCGCTTGTTGATGCTTGGTAAAATTTAGTCTGTTTGCCAAGTCCTGTCTCTCTAATTGCATCTAAAAATCTCAAAGTTCCCAAAGCATCTACTTGCGCTGTATAGTCGGGAATTTCAAAAGAAATTTTAACATGGCTTTGTGCGGCAAGATTATAAATTTCATCGGGCTCTGTCTTTTCTAAAATTCTGTGGAGACTGCTTGTATCTACAACATCGCCGTAGTACATAAAAAATTTTGAATCGCGGTACTGCGGATTGTTATAGTACAGGTGATCTATCCGAGTTGTATTTATTGTGCTGCTTCTTCTGATAATGCCGTGAACTTCGTAACCTTTTGCAAGCAGAAGTTCTGTTAGATAACTCCCATCTTGACCGGTGATGCCGGTTATTAATGCTTTTTTCATTTGGGATATTTTTTTTTTGATAAATAACCTAATTGCGAAAAATATCAGCCATAAATTTTCAGAATATCTTTTTCAGAATGTTCAAAAAATTTGTCAGCGATAAAATCGCATCAAGAGGATATTATAATCGGATAAGGGAAAAAAGAATGAAATGAGAAAGAAAGGGACGGGATTAAATTTTCAGGATATTGTTCCCGGAAATTTTACGAGAGTTGAAAGCATTCCTTGTATCAACAATAAACTTTGCACTTCGAGCAAGCAGAGCATAATCAAAATCATCATGATCGGTTACGAGCAGTAAAAGATCGTAAGATTGGATAGACTCATAGTTTAATTGAACAGAATGCAGATTGAATTTATATTTTCTTGTAGGAGGGAGCTTAGGGAAAAAAGGATCGGAGTAATCAACACGCGCAGCTTTTTCTTGAAATAATTCGATCAACTTTAACGCCGGTGATTCGCGCATGTCGTCAATATTTTTTTTGTAACTGACACCAAGTATCAAAATTTTAGATTGTGTAATCGGCACATTAAATTTATTCAATGCTTCGATAGCTTTTTCAACAACATAATACGGCTGATAAGTATTTACTTCGCCGGCAAGTTCAATAAATTTTGTGTTGATATCGTATTCGCGTGCTTTCCAAGTTAGATAAAAAGGATCTATCGGAATGCAGTGTCCGCCTAATCCGGGTCCGGGATAAAAAGGCTGATATCCAAACGGTTTAGTTTTTGCCGCCTCGATCACTTCCCAAATATCAATATTCATCCGGCTGAAAACCATTTTAAGTTCATTAACCAGAGCAATATTAACCGAGCGGTAAATATTCTCAAGTAATTTTGCGGCTTCGGCAACACGAGGCGAAGAAACTTGGACAACTTGAACAACTATTGAATCATACAGTTTTGAAGCAGTTTCGAGGCAATTGGGTGTAACTCCGCCAACTATTTTGGGAATGTTGCTTGTATTATATGATTCGTTGCCGGGATCTTCGCGTTCGGGGCTGAATGCGAGGAAAAAATCTTTGCCAACTTCAAGTTTCGAGCTTTCGAAAAGCGGAAGTAAAATTTCTTCCGTCGTCCCGGGATAAGTAGAAGATTCGAGAACAATTAATTGTCCGGCTCGCAAAAAATTTGCGATCTCTTTTCCCGAATTTTTTATGTAGGAAATATCTGGTTCGCGGTGTTCATCTAATGGTGTTGGAACACAAACAATTATGCAATCACACGACACTAATTGCGAAAAATTGTTAACGGCTTTAAATTTTTTACTGGTTACTGTCTTCTCTATTCTGTCTTCCGAAATATGTTTAATATAACTCCGTCCTGAATTCAAAACGGGAATTTTCTTTTCATCAATATCAAAACCAATCACATTAAAATCTTTTTCGGCAAAAGTAAGTGCGAGCGGCAAGCCAACATAGCCAAGCCCGATAATGCCAATAACAGCAGTCTTTGTATCAATTCTTTTAATCAGTTCGTTTTTGTAATCCGGCTTTTGTTCCATTTCTTCTACATTTTCTGTTTCGAACACTGCGTTATTGTTTTTCATACAGTAAATTATTTATACACTATTTTTTTTCTTATAACAAATCTACTCGAAATAAAAACAGTATTGGTGCTGACATCTGTTATTCAATTTTAAGAGCTTCTTCCCATTCTTTTTCCAAACCAAATTGAGCCAGTTTAGCTTGCAAAAAATGATCGTTGATGATATCACCGGATTCTCTCAGCATTGCAGCAATATCCGAAAGATGTTTTTGTGATTTCCCTTCTTTATAAAATTCAAGTTTCTTTATGATAACATATTCAACTGGAGCTATTGGAAGCAACGAAGTACCAAATTTTATTTCTCGTCTGTTTTGAATAGCCCATTTTTGAAATTCATCATTACCCGAAAGATAAACATCAGCTTTAAATCCGGTATCAGCATGAATAATATTAAAATGACCTCTGCTGCTTCTATTTATTTCAAGATTGATAACATCTTTTGGCGGCAAATAGAATTCTCCATTCGGAAAAATATCAACAAGTTTATCTATATCACCTTTTGTAAGTTCTATTACAAGATCAATATCATGTGTCACTCTAGGATCACCATAAACAATCGATGCAACCGAACCGGTAATAATGAAATCAATACTCAACGATTGAAAACGGTTAGTAAAAATCTGAAACAGCTCAAGATCTTGCATTTAGAAATATCTCTTTTACTTTTTTTTCAATTTGCTCATCACTCATTTCCGGATGCAGTGTTCGCAAAGCTGCGATTTTTAATTTCCTTGCAGAATGGTATAATTCCATTGAAAGTAATAATTTTTTTTCGGGCGAGAAGTTTTTAAAACGTGCATTTTTTTTAATGTTATCTGTACTATTCTCCATTTCCTTTCCCACATTAAAAAATTTTTCTAACGTAAAACAGAGATTTATTAAACTTTGATTTACGGATTTGAAGAAATAAGAAACCTGAATTAGAAATCATACCGAAAAATCAAATTTATTTTTTTTGTTTAACAAACATACCAAAAATTATAAAATGAATTCCTAATACAGCTTCGCCACGTCACCCACATGACAAGAATTATACGGCATGAAAAAAACTGAAAAGGGCCCTCAGGGAAAGGAATCTATTACTGAACTTAATTTATTAAAATAGAATTTAAATGCAAACGAATTTATTGCAAAAATAGTTTGTAAATAAAGATTTTAGGGTCTATTATGCAATTTACCGGTTACTTGTGAACTTGAGAATAACAGATTCTTTCTCTCGATCAGAGAGCCCCTCTGATTTTTGAGTACTTTTAAAAAGATCGAAAACGCTATTCAATTGCTGATCATTAGTTTTCAGGTGCTGCTTCAGAATTTCTGCAGCGTGTTCGGTAACCTTATCGCGATTATTCTGATTCTTCTCTGTGCCGGGTCGGTATTCATCTGCAATATTCAAAGCTTGTTTGAGAATGGTAATAATTTCTTCCCGCAAATCTTGAACTTTGTGTGAATCCGGCGGCAAAGGTAAAGATAAACTACTGTGTACGGCTGTACTGTCTTCAGAAATATTGTTTAATGAAGTGATTGTATCAGGAAGAGTTTTAGAAGTTGTTGATTCAGTTTTTACGTTTGAATCGGCTGGAATTTCTTTTCTATCATCAAATTCTTTGTCGATAAAATCCGGATCGAAAGCAAAAATTGCATCTGCAAAAATTTTATCGTTTTGGTGTTGTGCTTCAACGGCTTTGAGATCAAAACTGTATATTTCCGCAAAATCCGGTTCGCTTTCCCATCGTGTTAATGATGTTAAACCAACTTGCTGAATTTTGAAGCGGAATCTCTGCGGATCCAAATCGAATCTCAGATGCCGCAAATCTTTAATTGCAAAAATCGGGTCGAAGTAAACGAGTTCTATTTTGCCATTAATCTTAATAAAATACCCGTACTTTGTAGAATAAGCATCGAGATTATTAACGTTTGTTAAAAGTCTGTAGATCAATAAATTTTTCGGGGATGGGTCTTTCACATAATTACATACATCAAAATAGCTGATGTGATGAGGTCTTTTTACTTTATCTTTTTTGTAGATGATCTTAAAACTATCATTGAAGTTGAATAGGTTCTGCGAGTAAATCAGAATATCGTTTGTTTTCAAATCCAATGTTTCTAACAACATATACTCACTCTCATTAGTTATGTAGATTCATCACTACACATTGTGTAAATGCTAAACAGTAAGTTGCATGAATAAATAATTGCATGAATGCATGATTTTTAAAACCACACATCATGCATTTTTCATACTTCGTACATTTTTTATTACGCCCAGCGGATAAGCCCGAGTTCAAATTTATTAATCATCATATCGTGCTTTGGTAAGATACGCAAAGTATAACCAAATTGCCCTGTATCTTTGCAATCTATTTCACCGCGGTAAACATATCTGCCGTCTTTGCTTTTCCGCGGTTGATTAGACATTGTTACGGAACCCCGGTTAGCTTGCGAACCGTTTTCAACTTTACCAAAATAAATTTGTACTTCAACATCATTTGGTTTTAGATCGCCCAGTTCAACCTCGGCAATAATCGGATATTTATTGCCAACGGTAAACTCGTTGTTTTTGTCTTCTTGTTCAATGCTTACAAATTTTAGCTTGTGCCAGTTTTCAAAAACTTTACCCCTCCACTCTGAAAAAGCTTTTCCCTTTTCCCAATTATTTTTCATCAGCTCGGTTCTTTTTTCATACGATATAAAATAAAATTTCTCTGCATATTCTCTAACCATGCGGTGAGTATTATAAACCGGTCCAAGATTCTTCATGGAATTTTTCATCATTGCAATCCAATTACGCGGAAGTTTATCTTCCCCTCTATTATAGAATATCGGAACAATTTCTTTTTCGATCATTTCATAAATCAATCTCGATTCGACTTCGTCCTGATAATCAAGATTATCATATTCTTCGGCGTTGCCGATTTTCCAACCGACATCGTAGCTGTAAGCTTCATCCCACCAGCCGTCGAGCACACTTAAATTCAACCCGCCGTTGGCAATTATTTTCATTCCGGAAGTTCCGCTTGCTTCCAAAGGTCTTCGCGGATTGTTGAGCCAAATGTCGCAGCCTTCAACCATGTAACGTGCAATGTTCATATCGTAATTTTCGAGAAAGACAATTTTTTTTCGAAGATGATAATCTTTAGTCATCGCAATAATTTCTTGAATTAATTTTTTGCCTTCTTCGTCTTTTGGATGTGCTTTACCGGCAATAATAAATTGTACGGGATAATCGGGATTACTGATTATGCTCGCAAGTCTTTCAATATCTTTGAATATTAGTGTTGCTCTTTTGTAAGTAGCGAACCTTCTCGCAAATCCGATAGTAATAGCTTGAGCATCGAGCACTTCTTTTGCAGAAGCAATTTCGGAAGCTGAGCCGCCGCGCGCAACCACTTGTTTAACTAATCTTTTGCGTGCAAAAGCAACAAGTCTTTCTCTTCTTCTTTCGTGCGTACGCCATAATTCTTCGTCGGGAATTTCATCAACGCGTGTCCAAACTTCCTGATCGGAAGGATTACGCATAAATTTTTCGCCGAGGTATCTGTAAAGCAATTCTTGTATATCGTTCGATAAATGCGAGTGTGTATGAATTCCGTTCGTTACATAATCAATAGGAATTTCATCAAAAGGAATATCGATGAAACCGGCTTGCCACATTTTTTTGGAAACTTTTCCGTGAAGTTTGCTTACGCCGTTCACAAAACCAGCCATGTTCATCGCGAGATGAGCCATGTTAAAATTAGCCGGAGCTTTGTCTTTAATTATTGAGCCGAGACTATAAAATGTTTTATCCGAAATTCCCAGTTCAGTGCGGTAGTAATTGCCAAAATATTTTTCCACAAGATCGTTCGGGAAAATATCAATTCCAGCCGGGACCGGCGTGTGTGTAGTAAATACGTTGGAATAAAAATTCACATCTTTCGCTTCTGTAAAAGTTAAGTAGTGAAGCTTCATCAAAAGTCTGATTCTTTCGAGCGCGAGAAATGCCGAATGTCCTTCATTCATATGGCAAACAACCGGTTTGGTTCCCATTGCCTGTAAAGCACGTATGCCGCCAATTCCCAGAACTATTTCTTGCTGTATTCTCGTTTCGGTATTTCCGCCGTACAATGTGCGTGTAATTTTTTTGTCTTCATCGTTGTTTTCGGGAACGTTTGTATCCAGCAAATATAATGGTACTCTCCCGATCTGTATTTTCCAGACTTGCATACTTACTTTTCTTCCCGGAAAATCGAGTTCAATCCTTAAAGGTGTTTTATCACTTTTTGTTACGAGAGCCATCGGTTGATTATAAAAATCAGTAATCTCATATCTTTCTTGCTGCCAGCCGTCGTGTGTTAAATATTGCTGGAAATATCCTTCCTTGTAACACAAGCCTACACCAACAAGAGGCAATCCGAGATCGCTTGCAGATTTTAAATGATCGCCGGACAAAACTCCCAAGCCGCCGGAATAAATTTGGAGGCATTCGGTTAAACCGAACTCTGCTGAAAAGTATGCGATAATATTTTCTTTATCATATTTGTAATTTTTTTGGTACCATGTTTTTTCTTCAACATAAATATTCATTTGAACAAAAACGCGGTTCATGTGCGAAATAAAACTATCATCGAGAGCAATCTCATTCAAACGCTCTTGACTAATCTTTCCGAGCATTAGTACGGGATTGTGATGGGTCTCTTCCCACAATTTGCCGTCAAGTCTTCTGAACATTTCGATAGCATCTTGATTCCACGTCCAGAACAAATTGTAAACAATTTCCCTAAGCGGTTCTAATTTTTCGGGTAACGAAGGTACTACATTAAATCTGCCGATATAATTTACCATTTACTTCTCCATTAGTGAGTAACGAAATTATAAACTGCAATTTAATATTTTTTTTAAAGTTGCAAAGAAGATGAAAAATTTTTTTTTGGGAACCATTATTAAATTTCAACAATACAATCGAAAAAATTTTTCTATCGATTAAACACGATTGTTTTTATAACCTTACTTATTTTCTTAAATTTGTTTTACACTAATCCCTAATCCAATGGAATATTTATTAAGTATTGCCGCCGGTTTTCTGCTGGGTTCTTTTCCAACAGCATTTGTGCTGTTAAAAAAAATTAAAGGCATTGATATAACACAGAACGGCAG
Source organism: Ignavibacteriales bacterium (assembly GCA_016177735.1). Lineage (GTDB taxonomy): Bacteria > Bacteroidota > Ignavibacteria > Ignavibacteriales > Melioribacteraceae > DYJK01. The sequence continues at coordinate 51,158 of JACOUS010000017.1, forward strand.
CGCTAACGTTGGTGCGTTTAATTCATATGTTGTGACAAAATCAAAAATGATTGGACTCGCTGTATTAATTATTGATGCGCTCAAAGGTTTGGTGACCGTGCTTGTTATAAGAAACTTAATCGGCACCGAATTCATTTTCGAAATGCTCGGTTTAATTGCCGCGGTATTGAGCCACTGTTTTTCTTTTTGGATCGGCTTCAAAGGCGGAAGAGGTTTGGCAGTAGCCGCCGGCGGTGCTTTGATTCTTTCGATTCCGGTTCTTTCAATTTGGCTGATTCTTTGGCTCGTTGCTTACGTGTTCAGAAAAAATATTCACTTTGCAAATTTTGCCGCAACACTGCTGACTGTTGGATTAAGTTTTTCGAATGCATCTATTATGAATAAATATACTACTCCGCCGGCAGCGAGCAATATGGAATTTTCTATAACAGTCTCAATGATGTTGACTATTATTCTCATCAAACATTTTAAACCAATTAAAGAATATTTCACAACACAGAACAAAAAAAATTAAGGATGATAAAAATGAATAGGCTCAAACCTATTATTCTTTCTTCTGCAATAACATTAGTAGTTGCTTCGGCAGTATTTGCGCTGATTATAAACAACAAAGGGATCGGCAGCACCTCGTTAAGTTCATTGTGGAACGATACAAGCATGGATGCCCACGCGGCAAACAAGCAGCAATTACTTGATGATATTTCAAATTCGCGTCAAACAATAATTACAAAAACTGTTGAACAAGTCAGCCCGGCAGTTGTTGGAATAAACGTCACAGAAATTCGTCAGTACCGCGATATCTTTTCAACCGATCCGATCTACAGATATTTCTTCGGCGATAGAGTTTATAATCAGCAGATAAAAAGTTTGGGATCGGGGGCAATCATTTCTCCCGACGGCTACATACTTACAAACGATCACGTTGCCGGCAACGCTGTTGAAGCAATCGTAACAATGACTGACGGTACACAACACGAAGCAAAAATTATTGGAAGCGATCCGGTCTCGGATATCTGCCTTCTTAAAATAGATGGCGGCAATCTTCCATACATAAAACTTGGCGATTCCGACAGCATATTAACCGGCGAGTGGGCTGTTGCACTCGGTAATCCTTTCGGTCTCTTTGATATCAATGATCAGCCGACTGTTACAGTCGGTGTTATCAGCGCAAAAGGAATGAATCTCGGTTCCGATCAAAACAGATATTACGTTAATATGCTTCAAACAGATGCGGCAATTAATTCGGGCAACAGCGGCGGACCGCTTGTAAACGCGTTCGGCGAATTGATCGGCATGAACACATTAATTTACACTGCCGGTTCGCAAGGAAATATCGGACTTGGTTTTGCAATTCCGGTCAACCGCATCAAAAAAATTGTTGCTGAAATAAAAGAAAACGGAAAAGTTGACCGCGATTTTTGGACAGGGCTCAGCATTCAAACAATTGACCAATCAATTGCAAAAGCTTATAATTTGAAAAGCAGCCGCGGTGTAATAATAACTGAAATACTTCGCAACTCGCCGGCACAAAAATCCGGTCTGCAAATCTATGATATTATTACCGGCGTTAATAATTTTAAAGTTAACGACGAAAATACTCTCATCGGCATTCTTCAAGAATTCAGAAGAAGCGATGAGATTGAGATTCACATTTTGAGAGACAACAAACCGATGACTACAAAAATGAAATTGGAGAAAAGATAAATGATTGCCCGTTATACACGTCCTGAAATGGGGAAAATTTGGGAAGACCAATTCAAATATGAAACTTGGCTGAAGATCGAAATACTTGCTTGCGAAGCCCGCTCTGAAATGGGCGATATTCCGAAAGAAGATTTGGAACAGATAAAATCAAAAGCAAACTTCGATATCAACCGCATTCTTGAAATTGAAGAAACTACAAAACATGATGTGATTGCTTTCCTGACAAACGTTGCAGAATATGTTGGTCCGGCTTCACGGCATATTCATTACGGAATGACATCTTCCGATATTCTCGATACTGCTCTCGCCTATCAAATGAAAACTGCCGGAGAAATTCTTTTAAAAGATTTGATCGATTTCAAAAATATTTTAAAGAAAAGAGCAATCGAACATAAAAGAACAATCTGCGTCGGCAGAAGTCACGGCATTCACGCAGAAGCATATTCGATGGGATTAAAATTTGCACTTTGGTTTGAAGAAGCAAAAAGAAATATTGCCCGGCTCGAAAAAGCAATCGAAATAATTGGTGCCGGAAAAATTTCAGGCGCGGTCGGAACGTTCGATCATCTTTCCCCGAAAGTTGAAGAGTACGTTTGCAAAAAACTTGGATTAAAACCGGAACCGGTTGCAACACAAGTTGTTCAGCGTGACCGTCATGCAGAATTTTTGAACACGATTGCAATTATCGGTGCATCTCTCGAAAAAGTTGCAATCGAGATACGCCACCTTCAACGCACAGAAGTTTTAGAGGCTGAAGAATATTTTTCGAAGGGACAAAAAGGATCATCTGCAATGCCGCACAAACGCAATCCGATAGTTAGCGAAAGAATAACCGGCTTGGCTCGTTTACTACGCGGCAATGCTATGGCTGGCTTGGAAAATGTTGCTCTCTGGCACGAACGCGACATCTCACATTCTTCCGTTGAAAGAGTTATCGTTCCCGATAGCTGCATCACTTTGGATTACATGTTCGGTTTAATTACACGTTTAGTTGATAACTTGATTATCTATCCCGAAAACATGTTGAAAAATTTAAATCTAACGCGCGGATTAATTTTCTCTCAGACAGTTCTTCTCAAACTTGTTGAAAAAGGAATTACACGCGAAGAAGCATACAAAATTGTTCAGGATTCTGCTATGAATGTTTGGCAGAATTCGACTCACAATCTTAAAGATGAATTACAGAAATCCGAATCGGCTATGAAATTCTTATCCCAAAAAGATTTAGATGAAATTTTTGATCCGGACAAAATGTTAAAAAATTTGGATTATATTTTTTCGAGAAGTGTTGATAGCGACTAACAATACATTTCTTTATTTCAAAACGAAGCAGTAAACTTTCCTAATAAAAATTGGCAGTTCGGATTTCAGAAAAATTTGGACTGCATTTTTTTTTACTATTACCCTTTCATAAATTTCTTTTTTAAACCAATTCTTGACAAAACTTCAATCAATACATATTTTAGCACTCGCAAATTTAGAGTGCTAATACAAACTAATCAATAATGGAGGTTAAAATGGCTGATTTCAAAATCAAACCTTTGGCGGATCGCGTAATTGTAAAACCAAAAGAAGCCGAAGAAACAACAAAAGGGGGAATTATTCTTCCCGATACGGCAAAAGAAAAACCGATTGAAGGCACTGTTGTAGCAGTCGGCGCCGGCAGAGTTACAGAAGACGGAAAATCAGTTCCCATGAACGTAAAAGCTGGCGATACAATTTTATACGGTAAATATTCGGGCACAGAAATCAAGATAGAAGGCATTGAATATTTGATCATGCGCGAAAGCGATATTTACGGAATAGTAAAGTAATAGAGCGTTCCTTCAAAAAAGAAAACGCAAAAAAAAAGTTTGAATAAATAAAAGGAGAAAAATTATGGCAGCAAAAATAATTGAGTTCGGCAGTGATGCAAGAAGTTCTCTGAAAGCCGGTGTTGATAAACTTGCCAATGCTGTTAAAGTAACTTTGGGTCCGAAAGGAAGAAATGTAATTCTCGATAAAAAATTCGGCGCTCCGACAGTTACAAAAGACGGTGTTTCGGTTGCAAAAGAGATCGAACTTGAAGACGCTATCGAAAATATGGGCGCGCAAATGGTTCGCGAAGTTGCTTCTAAAACAAGCGATGTTGCCGGCGACGGTACAACAACCGCGACTGTCCTAGCGCAAGCAATTTACCGCGAAGGATTAAAAAACGTTACTGCCGGCGCTAATCCGATGGATTTAAAAAGAGGAATAGACGTGGCTGTTACAAACGTTATCAGTTACCTGAAATCGATTAGCAAAGAAGTCGGCGGCAGAGAAGAAATTGCTCAAGTTGGTTCTATTTCTGCAAACAACGATAAAACCATCGGCAACTTGATTGCGGATGCAATGGAAAAAGTCGGCAAAGACGGTGTTATCACTGTTGAGGAAAGTAAATCAGCAGAAACAACATTGGATGTAGTTGAAGGTATGCAATTCGACCGCGGTTACATTTCTCCTTACTTTGTAACCAACAGCGAAACAATGGAAGCTGCTTTGGAAGAAACTTACATTTTAATTCACGATAAAAAAATCTCGGCAATGAAAGACCTTCTCCCCATCCTCGAAAAAATTGCTCAAGCCGGACGCCAATTGTTAATTATTGCAGAAGACCTCGAAGGCGAAGCACTTGCAACATTGGTTGTAAACAAATTACGCGGAACATTGAAAGTGTGCGCGGTTAAAGCTCCGGGATTCGGCGATAGAAGAAAAGCTATGCTCGAAGATATTGCTGTCCTCACCAACGGTACGGTTATTTCCGAAGAAAGAGGATTTAAATTAGAAAACTCAACTTTGGATTATCTCGGCAAAGCTAAAAAAGTAACTGTCGATAAAGACAACACAACAATTGTTGAAGGTGCAGGAAAAGCCGAAGACATCAAAAAAAGAATTAACGAAATAAAATCTCAGATCGAAAAAACAACTTCCGATTACGATAAAGAAAAATTACAAGAACGTCTTGCAAAACTTTCGGGCGGAGTAGCTGTATTGAAAATCGGCGCTGCAACAGAAATCGAAATGAAAGAAAAGAAAGCTCGCGTTGAAGATGCACTTCACGCAACAAGAGCCGCTGTTGAAGAAGGAATTGTTCCCGGCGGTGGTGTTGCATTAGTACGCGCTATTTCTACTTTGGAAAAAGTTAAAGGCGAAAATGTTGATCAAACAACCGGTGTTAAAATTGTTCAAAAAGCTCTTGAAGAACCGTTGAAACAAATCGCCGCTAATGCCGGTCTCGAAGGCGCTGTTGTGTTCAACAAAGTTTTCGAAGGCAAAAATGATTTCGGTTTCAATGCTGCTACAGAAACTTACGAGAACTTAATGAAATCCGGCGTTATTGATCCTACAAAAGTTACAAGAACTGCTCTTGAAAATGCTGCTTCAGTTTCTTCATTATTAATCACAACCGAAGCTGTTGTTTACGAAAAGAAAGAAGAAGAAAAAGCTATGCCGCAAATGCCGCACGGTGGAATGGGCGACATGTACTAAGAGCAAGTATAAGTAGTTAGTATAAAGTATAAGAAGAAATACATTTACTAAAAATCCCGCCTTGGCGGGATTTTTTTATGAATAGAAATAAAATTTACTTTTCCCTATCCAACAGATTTTCTAAAATATTCCAAAGTAAGTTTTAGTCCTTCTGCTCTGCTTACTTTTGGCTCCCATCCTAAAATTTCTTTTGCGCGTGTAATATCCGGCTGGCGGATTTTCGGATCATCAACCGGTAAATCTTTATAAACAATTTTGCTTTTGGAATCACAAAGTTTAATTACTTCTTCTGCAAATTCTTTCAAAGAAATTTCTTCCGGGTTGCCAATATTGACCGGGTTAGCTTCATCGGACATCAGCAATTTGAAAATCCCGTTGATGAGATCATCAACGTAACAAAAGCTTCGAGTCTGCGAGCCGTCGCCGAATACTGTTACATCTTCGTTTTTCAAAGCTTGCGAAAAGAAAGCCGGCAAAGCTCTGCCGTCATCGGTGCGCATGCGCGGACCGTACGTATTAAAAATTCTCACGATGCGTGTCTGCAAACCATGATAGCGGTGATACGCCATCGTCATCGCTTCGGCAAAACGTTTGGCTTCATCATAAACACCGCGCGGACCAACCGGGTTAACATTCCCCCAGTAATCTTCCGTCTGCGGATGAATCAGCGGGTCGCCGTAAACTTCCGAAGTTGAGGCGAGTAAAAAGACTGCCTTTTTTTCTTTCGCTAATCCGAGTGCTTTGTGGGTGCCAAGCGAACCGACTTTGAGCGTTTGAATCGGAAATTTTAGGTAGTCAATCGGGCTTGCCGGGGATGCAAAGTGAAGTACATAATCAACATGAGAAGGGACGTGTATAAAATTTGTTACATCCAATTTTATAAACTGGAATTTCTCGTTGCCGAAAAGATGTTCGATATTTTCAAGCCTTCCGGTTATGAGGTTATCAATACAAATAGCTTTGATATTTTCGCGAATCAATCGATCGCAAAGATGTGAACCGAGAAAACCGGCACCGCCGGTTACAACAGCAATTTTAGTGTGCATTAGGAAGTTTTTATTTTGTTTTTGAGTGAACCATTTACGGGTCGTGAATAATAATAGTAATATTTATAATACGAACTATAGCCACTTCTGTAATTGAAATTATTGAGAAGAACGCCGAGAAAAGCGCTCTTATCGCGGTTCAAAATTTCAACCGATTTTTCCAACAAATCCATTTCCGTCTCATTTGCCGAAACAACCAAAACTGTTCCGTCCACAACCTGAGCCAGTATTTCCGCATCGGTAACTGCAATAAGCGGCGGAGAATCAATGATAATATAATCAAATTGATCCTTTAATTTTTCTAAAAATGCTTCCATCTGCGGCGAGCTTAAAATTTCGGAAGGATTAGGTGGAATTGTTCCGGCTGTAATATAAAACAGATTGTTTATTTCGGTTGTTCTAATTATCTCGTTGTAGGATGTCTGTCCAAAAAAGTAATCCGTAAAACCGGGGAAACGTTTGGTGTTGAAAACATTATGAACTCGCGGTTTTCTTAAATCAGCGTCGAGCAATAAAGTTTTTAAATTTGCATGTGCCATACTTCCGGCAAGATTAACCGATGTTGTTGTTTTTCCTTCTTGCGAAGTCGGCGAAGTTATCAGCAAAGTTTTTAATGTGTCTTTATCAATCTTGGAAAATTTAATCCGCGTACGCAAAGCGCGGTAAGCTTCGCTCGCACTTGAATCCGGTTTCTTCGCAACAATAAATTCAAAATCTTTATTCCCGTTATCGATGCCTTCAATCCGCGGAATCCATGCAAGTATGTTTATGTTTTTATTCTGAATATCTTCGGGAGTTTTAATCGTGTTATCGAAATGATTTCTTACAAACGCGAAAGAAATTCCAAGTCCGAATCCTAAAATTAATCCGACAATAACAATCAGCAGTCTATTCGGCTTGGATGGATTTTTCGGAACCAATCCTTTATCAACAATAAACACATTGCCCGGTACAGATTGCTCATTAATTATTGCCTGTTGATATCTTTCTTCAACAAGCAGATATAATTTTTCGTAGGCAGTCCGCTCCCTTTCAAGCCGCGCCAAATCAATTGTGCTGGTCGGCAATTTATTTAATCTTTTGTCGTAATCGCTTACTATCTCACTCAGCTTTTTATAAGATGCAAGCAGTGATTGATATTTAACTTCCTCTTCCAAAACTTTTTTAGTGAGATCTTTGATTTCTTCCGGGCTTGAAGATAACACACCGGCTCTATAAACCGAAAGTTGATTATTCAACTGTTCCTTTAAAGCATTTATTTTGGCATCGATACCGGTAATCATTTCACTTTTTCTTGTACTGCCGGCAGAACCTGATACTGCTCTGTCCCTTTGTGTTTTTAAATCTGCTATCTGTAACTGCAAGTTTTTAATGTACGGTTCAGTTGCAAAACTTTCGATGTAATTTTTTATTTCGGGGTCTTGCTTGGCAAGTTCATTCTTATACTGATTGAGTGTTTTTTCGGCAACAGTCAGATCTATTTTTGTTGCATTCATTTTGGATTCAAAATCAGTAGATTGCTCGATGAGTGCTTTAGCTTGGTCCGGCAATTGTACAATGCCTCTTTGTTCCTGATAATTTTTTAATGTTTCTTCAACTTGACCGAGTTCGTTAAGTTTTTCTTCTTTCTGCTGTGCTAAAAATTCTTTGATGGAAGTTAACAGTTGTCTGTTATAACTAAGATTTATTTCGTTATAAGAATCTGCATAAAGGTTTGCAACTAAAGCCGCTTCTACCGGCGAAGTAGATTCAACGGTAATATCAACAATATCAAGTCCTCTTTTTTGATCTATTGAAACATCTCCTCCTAATGAAGAAATAATTGCATCAATATCTTTAGTACGCGGAACAGTACCTTTATCATCATCTTTAATAATAAGTGCAAACTTATTTTTTTTTCTGCTTGCCTTAAAGCTATCTATCAATGCGTAAGCTACTTTTTCGCGCAGTTTGTAGCTTTTGAGAATTTCGATTTCATTTGCGATGAAGCGGTCACTGCCGAAATCCCGAAATTCGGGAATCAGCGGCGCTTCCAAAATATTTCCTTGCGGTTTGGTAATCTTTAATACCGTTACGGATTTATAAATGTTTGGTGCATTAACAGCATAAATAATTGCCACCATTAAAGCCGTCAACGTTATTATAATAATCGGCAGAAGATTCAGTCTGATTAAATTTACGTAATCCCTCAGCGAGTGCTGCGCTTCACCGCCAAGATTTCCGTTATTGCTGTTATTGTTCATTATTACTCCTAATTACGAACGATGTTTAATATCAGAATAGATAATGAAATAAGAGCGCTGAAAATTGTAACCCAGATATTGATATAATCTTTTGTGTATAAACGGGGTGCACCGGGAACAACTAAAATATCTCCAGCGTCAAGATTTGGAATTCTCCGGTATTTACTTCCCAAACTTTGTTCCCACATAACATCGTTAAAATTAATTTTAACGAGTTCGCGCGTTCCGTCTTCTTTAGTACGATAGAGTCTCAAATCTTCGAGATCGGAAGCATCGTTTGGTCCGCCGGCAAACGAAAGCAAATCGCTGACAGTTGTATAATTCGGCACAACATATTTACCGGGATACTGTACAAATCCCCACACAGCCACTTTAATATTCACGGCATCTGGATCGGATAAATCAAAGTAGCCGGTTTGTTGTGTATATCTGTTTCTCAAACTAGAGCCTAGTTCATAATCGGTAATTTGAGAAAAGGTTTGTGTTGTACTTATAAACAAAAAAATAATCAGGCTGAAGAACTTCCGGTAATTGTTCATACTGCCGCCTTTTTTTATTTATCGAGATCCGACACCTTTAATGTTAAGTTTAGAGACGAAAAATAGCTGCCCACCAAGCCCAGAAAAATTCCAATAGAGAAAGTGAAAATATGAAGAGTGAATATCTGATGTGAGAATTTAAGATTATTATATACTGCTGTCAACATTGTTAAAATTAAATAATTAATAATTATGCATGCGGCGGCAGATATAAATCCTATTATAATTCCGTTAATATAGAAGGGTATTTTCAGTGCATTCAATCTTGCACCAACAAGTTTCATTGTAGCATACAATGATTTTCTATTTTCAAGCTGAAGTTTGTTGTTTGTGTAAACCAAGTAAATCGACAGAAGAATTAATACAAGCGATAGAGCGTAAACAATAACTTTTGCCGATTGAAATATTCTGAGTATTCTCATAATTACGTTGTAATCATAAACTACATCATCAATTCCTTTTGTTGATGAGATATCGCGAAGATATCTATCAAAATTTTTTTGATTGATCATATCGTGCTTAAATTTTATTACAAAAGAATTCGGCAGCGGGTTCTCATTTAATACTTTGCGGAAATCTTCACCGGTTTCTCTTATAAATTCTTCTGCAGCTTCATCTTTGGAAATAAATCTCACAGAAGAAATGTATGTTCTGCCGGCGAATTCATTTTTAACATTTGATATTGTTTGCTGATCTAATCCTTCCGAAATGTAGGCGGTAACTTCAATTCTTTTGAGCACACGTTCCGAAAATTCGTTCGAAAGAAAGATCATCGAAACGGAAGCCGTGGTTAATATTATCGCCAAAGTTGTAATTGATATTGTTACAATTGTAGAAAACGGCGACCGTTTAAAAATTCTGAATGCTTCGGAAAAATAAAATGTTATCATAGCTCGGTTTAGAAATTTGATTCATCAATCCACCGTAATATTTTCCACTTTGCGTCATCGTCTTTTCTCAGCAGCAAGTTAACTCTGCCGTCAACGTAGATAATATCGGTCGGGTTGAATGTTATTGTTAAATTAAAACTCCTGATAATGTTGGTTGAATCGCCTGTAATAGTGACAATATTATTCCACACGAGATCAAGACTTTGTGTATTCTGAAATAAACCGTAAGTAACTTTCATTTCTTCGTCTCTGCCCCATGATACATCGGCACCCAAATCGTAATTCCGGTAACTGAACGTAAAATTTTTATCCAGCAACTGGCTGTAGATTAAAGTATCCTTAAAAGTATAAGCATACTGAAGATTTCGGAAAACGCCCTCTACGTTTTTTTGATCGCTGATTAATCCTTTTTCCGCACTGAGGTTTTTATCAATTTGAGGTGCAAAAGGATTGGTACAGCTCCAAACAATAAACACGACAATAATTATATGAAAAAATTTATTAATATGTCCTCCCTTTCAAATCACTCCAGCAAGCGAAGTTATCTTTCTTGCTGTCTTGCCATTCGCCGATAGCCCATTGGTTTCTCGAATCAAGAAATATTTTAAACCGGCTTGAGCCCTGGTATTCGCCGGCAATTGAAGTGTTGGAGGAATTAACAGTCAATGTGTAATCAAACGAATAAACGGCGCTGTCGCCGAGCGGAGTATTGACAACATTGCTGTATTTCAAAGATATGCTTGAGCCTGATTGAATTTTCACAATCAAATTATTGAAATACTGCCGCTCGGAGCTGATGCCCCATGAACTTAATATTGGGTAAAGTACCGTAGAGCTTCCCGATGAAATGAAAGTGTATCTTTTATTTAAAAACGTTGAATCGACAAAACAAGCGAGATAGTTTTCCAAAATCTTTTCTTCAACGGAAGATTTTAAATTTTGGAAAAGCAGATCGGGCGTAGTGGGTGTGATAAAATTTAAACCGGCGCTTTTCGGTTCTTCGGGTTCGCGTGTAGATAAAAGATCGCAAGAGTTTAACACAATTATTAACAGCGGTAATATGAAATATTCTTTTCTCATTTCATATCTGTTCCAAACTTTTTCGATTAGTACTGTTTGCTAAATAATGTAAAATAGCAGCAACACAAAATATTTTGGAGTCTTGTATGTTTTGTAGAATAATATATTAGAAAGAATCGGTTCTATAATTTTTCTTATTCATATTTAAGAAGTTTGGGGCAACGGCACTTCATTTCGAAAAAATTATTATCAATCTCGGTGAATTTTCAATATCAAATTCTTCCCCCGAATAATTTCCGAATAGGTTCTTTATTCGATAACCGTATGATAAAAATTTATTTTCGATAACTTCTTTCGAGTAAAGCTTAACCGATTCACAATATCTTACTTCGCATTCATCCGACGTAATTATGATTTCTTTGTTAACTCTGCCGCCGCTGATATTTCTTATTTCTTTAACTTTTTTATCAGATAAATTCTTTTCCGATTGACAAACAATGTTCTTTTTTAAATGCGCTATGTTCATGTAATCGAAAACATACAAACCGTTTTCTTTCAAAAAAGAATGGGCTTCTTTTACAAAATGAAAATTGTCATCATCATCTTCAAAATAACCGAAACTTGTGAAAAGATTAAGAACAGCATCAAACTTCTTCTTAAAAGTAATTGTTCTGAAATCAGCACGAAGTAAATTGATCCCAATATTTTTTTTTGCGGCTTCTTCTTTCGCTTTGTTCAATAAAGTTGTGCTCAAATCAAAACCGGTAACATTAAATCCTCTTTCAGAAAAAAGAATTGAATGCCTTCCGGCACCGCATCCAGCATCAAGTAAAAATGATCCGGGTTTCAATCCGGTGTGTTTGATAATCAGATTTACCAATTCCTCGGCATCTTTATCATCACGATGACGATAAACATCGAGGTAGTCTTCCGAATCAAACCAGTCTTTAAACCACTCGCCCATTACAAAGAAATTCTTCCGATAAAAGCTCTGCCGATAGTAGCAGCATCGGCAAATTCAAGATCGCCGCCAATCGGCAGCCCGCGTGCAATTCTCGAAATTTTAACAGCGTGTTCTTTTAAAATTCTCGTGATATAAAGCGAAGTTGTATCACCTTCTGCATCGGGATTTAATGCAAGTATTACTTCTTTTATCCCGTGTTGATCAATTCTATCAACAAGCTCTTTTATTTTGAGAGAGTCGGCAGAAACATTTGCCAAAGGATTTAACACGCCGCCGAGCACGTGATACAATCCGTTAAACTCATTTGTGTTTTCTATTGCAATCACATCGCTCACTTCTTCAACGACGCAGATAACCGAATGATCCCGTTTCTGACTCCGGCATATCTCACATTTTTCTTCTACAGAAATATTGAAGCAAACCGAACAGAAACGAATTTTCGATTTCAACTCGCCCAAAGCATTTATTAAAGCATCTACATTTTCGCTGTCGCTTTTCAAAATATGAAGTGCCAAACGCTGAGCAGTTTTTCTGCCCACCGACGGAAGTTTGCTCAGCTCGTCAATCGCTTTTTGTAAAGGTTCTGCTATCAGCAAATTAAAACCCCGGAATGTTGAAACCTGGAGGAAGCATTCCTTTTGTTACACTTGCAATTTCTTCTTCAGCCATTTTACCGGCAGATTGAAGTGCTTTGTTTACAGCCGCAACAACAAGATCTTCGAGCATTTCTTTATCTCCGCTTTTTGCAATTTCATCATCTATAGTAATAGAAACAATTTCTTTTTTTCCGTTGGCTACAGCCTTTACCATTCCGCCGCCGCTTTCTTCGGTTACAGTTTTGTTTCCCAATTCTTCCTGAACTTTTGCCATATCCGATTGCATTTTTTGAATCTGCTTCAGCATTCCTTGCATATTTAAATTCATTTATCCTCCGTTAATTCTCAATCGAGAAATTTTTTATTTTTTATTATAGAATTCACACGAAAAGTTAGCAAAAAATTAGCACACAAGAAATTAAAGGGAGAAAATATTACATTTGTTCCGTTCTTTTGAAGATTTATAGACCTTAACTCAATGATATCTAAATACGGAATAAATACTTTTCTGTTTGCGGCATTGTTTTCGATTGTTCTAATTGTACTTTCGTTCTTTGTTAGCAATGGATGGTTGAAGTACCCGTTTTTAATTGTTGGAATAGCCTTCCTGATATTTAATATAAACTTTTTTAGAGATCCGGAACGAACACCGCCTGATAAAAAAAACATAATCGTTTCACCGGCTGATGGAGAGATTGTAATTGTTAAAGAGACATTCGAAAAAAGATTTTTGAATGAAGAAGCCGTGCAAGTTTCTATTTTCATGTCGCCGCTCAACGTACACGTGAACAGAATTCCGATTGAAGGCAAAGTTGATTATCTCAATTATGTTCGCGGAGAATATCTTGTTGCATTCCACGAAAAAGCTGATTTGCGAAATGAACGTTCGGAAATCGGCATTACAAATAAATTCGGGAAGATGTTATTTACGCAAGTTGCCGGTTTCGTTGCAAGGCGTGTTGTGTTTGATCTGAAAGTTGGAGACACAGTTAAAATGGGAAATCGATTCGGAATGATAAAATTTGGCAGCCGTTCGGATATTGTTGTTCCGAAGGGTTGGAAACTAAAAGTAAAATTGGGCGATAAAGTTACTGCCGGAGAGACAATATTATTCGAGCGCGAAAATGAATAAAATTCCTCTTTCAAAATCTTTTGCAGCAAATACCGTAACCGCATTAAATATTTCCAGCGGTTTTCTTTCGATTGTTTTTGCTTCCGAAGGAAATTTTAAAATGGCAGCAATTATGATTATTGCCGCCGCTATTTTTGACACGCTTGACGGCATTGTTGCGCGTCTATTAAATACCGCAAGCAAATTCGGTGTTGAATTAGATTCGCTCTCTGACGTTGTTAGTTTTGGCGCCGCTCCTTCTTTTCTTGTGTACAAAGCTTACGCGTACCAGTTTGGTGTTTGGGGAATCTTTTTTAGTTCGCTTATTTTAATCTTCGGTGCACTGCGCTTGGCAAGATTCAATACAATGCTCAGCAACATTAAAACAAAAGGAGATTTCACCGGTCTGCCGATTCCGCTTTCCGCAATAACAATTGCAACTTTGGTTCTTTCGTATCATGAAAACGGCTCGATGCTTGAACCGTACAATAAAATTTTTCTGCCGATGGTAATTTTGCTTTCGATATTGATGGTCAGTAAAATCCGTTACAACGCACTGCCGAAATTGAAAAACAAAAACTTCAAAGAAAAACTTCTTCTTTTTGTTACACTTATTATTGCTCTGTTGCTTGCAATTATCACTAACGGCGAAATTTTGTTCTACATATTTTTGGCAATAGTTCTCTTTGGTATTTTTAGACATGCTTATAAATTACTTCACGGGAAAAAATTAGATACAAAAAACGAAATAAAAACTTCGGAGAGTTAAATTGTACAAAGCTACCGTAATTGTAAAAAGAAGACCGACTATACTCGATCCGCAAGGAAAAGCCGTTGAACAAGGCGCAAAACTGCTCGGCTTTAATAATGTGCAAAACACGCGAATCGGCAAATACATAGAATTTTTTGTCGATGCAAAAAATAGAGAAGCTGCTGAAAAAGAAGTACGCGAGTATTCGGAAAAATTATTATCAAACCCGATAATGGAAGACTTTGAATTTTCGCTGACCGAATGGGATTATTCGGAGGAAGAAGTTAAATGAAACCTAAGTTTGGAGTAGTTGTTTTCCCCGGTTCCAATTGCGATTATGATGCTTACTACGCGATGAAAAAAGTACTCGGTTACGATGCCGAATTTTTGTGGCACAAAGATAAAGATTTGAAAAACAGCGACGTGATAATTCTGCCCGGCGGATTTTCTTACGGAGATTATCTGCGCACCGGCGCAATTGCACGCTTCTCTCCTATTATGGATTCCGTTTATTCGTTTGCTGAAAAAGGCGGAATTGTAATGGGCATCTGCAACGGTTTTCAAATTTTATTGGAGATTGGTTTACTTCCCGGCGTGATGCTGCAAAATGTTTCGTTAAAGTTTGTCTGCAAAGATGTTTATTTACGCATCGAAAATAACAATACAATTTTCACAAAAGACATCAGCAAAAAAACTATAAAAGTTCCGGTTAAACACGGCGAAGGAAATTATTTTGCAGATGAAGGAACTATAAAATCTCTCGAAGAAAATTCTCAAATACTTTTTAGATATTCTTCGAATGAAGGTGAAGTTGCTGAAGTTTATAATCCCAACGGTGCAAGCAAAAATATTGCCGGCATAATGAATAAACGGCAGAATGTAATGGGTTTGATGCCGCATCCCGAAAATGCTTGCGACCCGGTACTCCGCAAAACAGACGGCGCTTTAATTTTCAAGTCGGTTGTTCAATCTTTATTCTGATTAATAAAAATTTTTGATTCATAATTATATTTGTTGCGAATCAAGCGAGGTAAATATGTTTGGAAATTTAGGTTCAACGGAAATAATTTTAATTGTACTTGCGATATTGATTTTGTTCGGCGCTAAAAAAATTCCCGAACTTGCGCAAGGTCTCGGCAAAGGGATGCGCGAGTTTAAAAAAGCAATGCGCGAAGTTGAAGAAGACATTAAAATTTCCGACAAACCCGAATCGAAAAAAGAAGAGAACAAATAGTCTCTCCTTTCATTTTTCTGCACGGAGTAAAATTGCTTTCATATAAAAATCATTACGAGAAGCTCGAACAAATCAAAAACGGCAAGCTCTCGCTGAGAGAGAACGTTTCTTTTTTCCTGAACCGCATAAAAGAGAATTCGCATCTGAATGCTTTCAATTTTGTTTTTGATGAATCGCTCGGCAAAGCAGATCAGATTGAAACGAAAATAAAATCAGGCTCGTACGGTAAACTTGCCGGAATGGTTATCGCGGTAAAAGATGTACTCGCATTGAAAGACAAGCCGCTCACGTGCTCATCAAATATTTTAAGAAATTTCAAATCGCTTTACACCGCAACAGCCGTACAAAAATTAATCGATGAAGACGCAATCATAATCGGCAAAACAAACTGCGATGAATTTGCGATGGGTTCATCGAACGAGAATTCAGCATTCGGAAAAGTGTTGAACCCGATCGATAACAGCCGCGTGCCCGGCGGTTCGAGCGGAGGTTCTGCCGCTGCTGTGGCAGCTTTTCTTTGCGATGCAGCGCTTGGAACAGATACCGGAGGCTCAATTCGTCAGCCGGCTTCTTTCTGCGGTGTGTACGGATTAAAACCAACTTACGGAAGAGTTTCAAGATACGGTTTAACTGCTTATGCTTCGTCATTCGACTCAATCGGTCCGTTTGCTAATTCGATTGATGAAATTGCGTTGATACTCGAAGTAATTTCCGGCAAAGATGAAAATGATTCCACAAGCTCGGAAGCTGAAGTAGTTGACTTCACAAAAATTTTGGATACAGATAAAAAATTTAGAATTGGAATTCCGAAAGAATATTTTGGCGAAGGGCTCGATGCCGAAGTACGAAATACAATTTTATCTGCCGTTGAAAAATTAAAAGAGAACGGACACACAATCGTAAATATTTCACTCCCCCATTCCGAATATACGATTGCTACGTATTACATTTTGGTTACCGCAGAAGCTTCATCAAACCTTGCACGCTTCGACGGAGCGCGTTATGGATTCAGAGCCGATAAGACTCCAACACTTTCGGATATGTATGTTGAATCACGCTCGGAAGGTTTCGGCACAGAAGTCAAACGCAGAATAATGCTCGGCACGTACGTTCTTTCTGCCGGTTATTACGATGCTTACTACAGAAAAGCTCAGCGAGTTAGAAGATTATTAAAGCAAGATTTTGATAATGCCTTTAACGAAGTTGATGTGATACTTACACCAACAACACCGACAGTTGCTGTGAAGATCGGCGAAAAATCAGACGATCCGCTTGAAATGTACCTGATGGATATTTACACAACATCGGCAAACTTAGCCGGCATTCCGGGTATAAATATTCCAATCGGTAAAAATTCAGAGGGACTTCCTATCGGTATGCAATTAATGGCAAATCAGTTTGATGAATTGAAACTTTTACAGCTGGCAAAAACTTTCTGAGATTTCATTTCGAAGAATAAACAACCTTTCCTTCTTTAACGTAGCTTGCAATCATTCGAGTTTCGTTTTCGTATTCATCAACGGTAAGTTTTATTAGATCTACCGGGATATCAAATTCTCTAATGACAGCAACTTCGGCATCATAAGTCATAGGACCTCTTTCCCAAATATCTTTGCCCTTAAAATCATCCGATACCACTGCAATATCTATGTCACTATCTTTGTGCGGTGTCCCTTTGTAATAAGAACCAAACAGAACAACTTTATAAACGTTCATGCCACCATCGATTAATTTTCTGGTAACACAGTTCACTATATCGTCAGCTTTTCTTTTATCCATCTTAGCACCTCGTTGGTTCTTTCAAAAATCTCCGAAGTATTTTTCTTTTTGAATTTCTTACTTATCTCTTTTAACGATTCAGGATAACGTGTTGCAACACTTGCATCATCGATGCCGATAATAAATTTCAGAAGATTTTTTTCAGGCTGTAGTCCCAACTTCTCGACAAAATAAGTGAGCTTATGAATCTTCGGCGGCAGTTTCCCGGTCTCTTTATAGTACAATCCTTTCAAAGCTTTTTCAATCGAAAGATGGCACATAAAAACAGCATAAAAATAGCGGCCGCATTCAATCATTGCTTTTGCTGTTTCAATATCATAATCAGCTTGGTCAATCCATTCTTTATAATCTACAGACATAATCTTTTTCTATTTGGTAAGATAAATACAAAACCCCAACGACTTTATCAACAAAGTATTTTTTCCCAAGTAAATTTCCATCGGCTTTCTTAACTTTGGCAAGTCTATTTTTGCAAATAAACACAAGGAATAAACATGAGCATTCTTCTCGACAAAAAAACTCGAGTAGTAGTTCAAGGCATCACCGGCGGTGAAGGATCATATCACACACGACAAATGATCGAGTACGGTACAAACGTAGTTGCCGGTGTTACTCCGGGTAAAGGAAGTCAAAAATTTGAAGACACAAACATTCCTATCTTCAACACATTAACCGAAGCTGTTAAAGAAACAAAAGCAGATGCATCGGCAATCTTTGTTCCACCGGCTTTTGCGGCAGATGCAATTTTGGAAGCCGCAAGTTCGGGAATCAAATTGATTGTCTGTATCACCGAAGGAATTCCGGCACGCGACATGGTCACGGTTTATAATTCCATTAAAGGAAAAGATGTACGATTGATCGGACCGAACTGCCCCGGCATAATTTCTCCGGGTAAAGCAAAAATCGGAATCATGCCCGGCTTCATTCACAAACAAGGAAAGATCGGCGTTGTATCGAGAAGCGGAACATTAACGTACGAAGCTGTTAAACAATTGACCGATCTCGGAATCGGGCAATCGACTTGTGTTGGAATCGGCGGCGATCCGGTTATCGGTTCACGCTTCATCGATGTGATAAAATTATTTAATGAAGATGCCGGCACGGAAGGAGTTATTATGATCGGCGAAATAGGCGGAAGTGCCGAAGAAGAAGCCGCTACATTCATAAAGAAAAATGTTAAGAAGCCGGTTGTTGGATTCATTGCCGGAAGAACAGCACCTCCAGGAAGACGCATGGGTCATGCCGGTGCAATTATTTCAGGAGGAAAAGGTACAGCAGCAGAAAAAATGGAAGCAATGCGCAAAGCCGGAATTCATGTTGTCGAAAGTCCCGCTGAGATTGGCTCAACGATGAAGAAAGCTCTCGATAAAATTAAAAATCAGAAAGTTGTAAAAAGTAAAAAAACTGTCGCTTCAAAAAAGCCGGTTAAGAAAATTGTAAAGAAGTCTGCACCGGTGAAAAATGCTGTGAAAAAATCCAAGAAGAAATAAAAAATAATTTTTGAAAAGTAACGGAGACAAAAATTGAATAATAAAACACTCGCAATTCTCAAACCCGATTGCATAAAGAAAAATCTGATAGGAAAAGTTACGGCGCAAATTCAAGATGCCGGTTTTAAAGTACTCGGCATGAAGATGATACGCTTAACACCCGATGCCGCAAAAGGATTTTATGAAGTTCATAACGGAAAAGTTTTTTTTGATAATCTTATTGAATATATGACTTCTGGACCGTGCGTGCCGATTGCACTTGAAAGAGAAAACGCTGTTGAAGAATTTAGAAAATTGATCGGCGCAACAGACCCGGCAAAAGCAGAAGAAGGAACGATACGTAAATTGTACGCCGACAGTATTCAAGAAAATATTGTGCATGGTTCCGATTCCAATGAAAATGCCGCGAAAGAAATTTCACATTTCTTCTCTCGTAAAGAACTGCTTGAAATTAACGGATTGTAATTCACCTGGCTGTTTAGTTAATCAACTTTACAAGTTGTTGAATTGAACAGCCGCACTTTTTTATAAATCAGGAATAAAAATGAAAACAAAAATATTTTCGTTTATTATAATTATCGCTGTTACTTTGATTGGATGCAGTAAATCCGAAAAACAAAACAACGCCGGTATAATTGATAAATTGGAAGTTGTTGACTTAAAGGGAGAAAAAATTCAGCTTGAATACAAGTTCGCCAAAGGTGATCAATACAAATACAAGTTGGCTACAATTACAACTTCCGAAGAAAGTATTCAAACCGACTCAACAATTAAATCCACTTCGAACCAAAATGTATCGTACGTTTTTGATGTAGAAGTTATAGAAGTCGATCAGGATAAAATTGCCGAAGTGTCGGTCAATATTTCTTCAATAAATGTTGACGCGAACTTCAACGGACAGACAATTAAGTATGATGCAAAAGCGGAAAAATCCAAAGAAGACAAAATGAAGTTTCTTGAGTACGAAACAATTTACAACAATCCTTTCCGTGCACGGGTTAACAAGCTCGGCGAAGTAATCGAGATTTCACGTTTGGATAAAATGATTGACAAAATGAATTCATTACAGCCGCAGAAACAGAATTTAACTCCCGAACAAAAATCCCAGCTTGCAAAAAATTTAGGAGACGCCGCACTAAGACCGTTGACTCAATTAATCTTTAGAGAGATGCCGAAAAATTCCGTTGCAAAAGATTCAAGCTGGGTTAAAAAATATCCTGGACAAATAAGCGTATTCCAATCCGATAATACTGCAAAGTTTACGGTGCTCGATTTCGTGAAATACAACGGGGATAACGCCGCCAAAATCAGCGCGGATTTATCAGTAATTTGGAGCGGCAACAAAAAAGGCGAAGAGAACGGAGTTAAATATTCTTTTGATGATCCGAAAGCCGGCGGAGGCGGAATTATTATTTTCAATATCGAAGAAGGAAAAATGGTCAAAGCGGAAACTTCGACACAGTTGGAAATCGGTGTGCAAATTCAGGCTAAAGATGCATTGCAAAGGACACAAAAAACTTACAGAAAAGAAATTTCCACAAACAAAAATATTGTTGAGCTGTTATAAAAAATTGTAGGACAGATTTTGAATCTGTCCTACTGCTAAGCTAAATTTTTTCCACAACAACTTTCGAACCTTCAACAAACTTCACTGCAATTCTTGAACCGTGAGTAATATAATCTCCTTCGGTTAAAACATCGTATCTTTTTCCGTTGAAGAGTGCAGTGCCGGATGGACGCAAATCGGTAAGCGCCGTTCCTTCCGCGCCAAGTATTTCCGAAACATGCTGCGTGGCGGCATAGCCGGATTTTTCCGCAACCTGATCTTTCAAAATAAGTTTGTTGAACATTTCCGTCTTCGGCAAAAATTTTAAAAGTATTAATACCATTGTAGCCGTGCCCACAAATGACGCAGCAAGCTGAACAATTGCAACCGAGATCAAATCCCAGTCTATCAACTTGAAATCGGAAAGCAATCCGAGAAACAAACCAAGCACCATCAAAGTAATGCCGGCAATTCCGAATAACCCGAAACCGGGAATTAAAAATATCTCAACAATTAAAAGTCCGAAGCCTATTATGAACAAAAGTATTTCAATGATGGATGCAAGTTGAAGAATGTAACCCGTACCAAAAAATAATGCGAGCGCAATCAATCCCACAGTGCCGGGCAAACCCCATCCGGGAGTTTTAATTTCCGTGTACAGCCCGATGAGCCCGATCATAATCAACAGAGACGATACAATCGGGTTGCTGATAAAACGAACCAAATCTTCCGCCCAATTTGAACCGAGCGAAATCAATTCCGCTTCCGGCAAGCCGAGAAAATTTTTTACTTCTTCAATTGATGTAAGAATTGTATCAGCCATTCCGAACTTTAACGCTTCTTCAGAAGTAAGTGTAATTAATTTTGTGCTGTCGTCTTGCATATCGGCAACAACAATTCTTTCATCAACCATGCCTTGTGCAATGTCGGTTCTTCTTCCGTTTCTTTCTGCAGTTGCACGCATCTCGGAACGCATGTATGATTGATATTTTTCGGATTGCTTTTGTCCGGCTTGATCAACAACAGTTGTTGCGCCCATCGAAGCGCCGGGAACCATCACAATTTTTTCGCACGAGAGAGAAATTAACGCACCGGCAGAAATAGCACGCTTATCAATAAATGCAAGCGTCTTTATTCTGCTGTTCAAAATTGCATCTTTAATTTGTGTTGCGGCATCAACTCTGCCGCCAAAAGTATTGATACGAAAAATTATTGCCTTTGCTCTGTTCTGTTCTGCTTCGTTAACAACTCTTTTAACATACGGCGCCAAACCGAGATCAATATCACCTTCAATTTCGGCATAATAGATTTTTTGCTGTGCCGATAAACTGACACAAAAAAACAATAACGAGATTATTAACTGCTTCAATTTATCCTCTACTTAAATTTTGCTTGTGATTAATTACTCAAAATAGGAGAATAATTCAAGGGTAGTGCGGTCAATCAACAAAAGAATAATTGAGAATTTTATAAATCAGTTTAGCGGCAATGTAATTTGATTGGATATAATTTTTGGAAGGGACTAATCCGACTATGTCAAAACCTACAACCTTTTTTTCAAGTCCTATTAGTTTGAGCAAGTTCAGCGTTTCATCCCAAAATAATCCGCCGGGTTCGGGTAATTCAACATTAGGAATTATTGAAGTATCAAAAACATCGAGATCAAATGTAATGTAAACATGATCGCTCAAACACTGATTGATCAGTTCGTGCCAGTTGTCTCCGTACATTCCAAGTTTAATTTCACGTGTGTAAAAAATTCTGATTTGTTTCTGCAAGCGGAATTCATTTTCGTCTTTGCCTTGAGAGCGCACTCCAATTTGTACAATTTTTTTTGTCCGCTCAATTATGTGTCTCGCTGTATTTTGATGTGCATAATTTGGTTTGTCGATCTGCTTCAAACATGAGTGGGCATCGAATTGCAGAACGGACAAATCATTATATTTTTTTAGAAATGAAAAAATTGGTGCAGCAGAAATGTATCTGCTGTCGCCGATTGTTACAACAAATTTATCATTTGCCGTGTGCTTATTTATTTCTTTGGTAATTGCATCAACGAACTGCTCATCGTTTTTCTTCCCTTTGATGATCAAATTCGATGTAAAAATTCCGGCAGCGGCAGAAATATCAATTCTTATTTCCTCGTCAAAAGATTCAAGCTGCAGTGATGCATTTATAATTTGTTTTGCAGCAGACGAACCGCACGAAACCGGAAGAACAACAATTTCCGATTTATCGTAATCATTCTGCAAGCCGAAAAAAGAATTTTTATTTATTTGCGGTCCCGTCATTATTTTAATTCTATCAATTATCAAGACAAAATTGAAGAATAAATAGACCACCGATGACACGGATTAACACAGATTAAAAAATCCGTGAATATCGTTGTAATCCGTGCTGTCCGTGGTCTATTTTTTTATAATTATTTTTTTTCGTCTTTATCTTTTATAACAGATGCAATTGCCTGTCTCTCAAATTTCATTTTAACATTATTGCCAACATCAAGCAAAACTGTTTTTTCTTCGATACCGGCAACAGTTGCATAGATGCCGCTGCTTGTAATAACTTTATCACCTTTTTCAACAGCCGACAAAAGCTTCTCGCGTTCTTTTGCTTTTTTCTGCTGTGGACGAATAATCATAAAATAAAAAATTGCAAAGATAGCGCCGAACATAATCAAAGTGCTTATCATACTTCCGGCACCGCCGCCTTGTCCGTTTGGCGGTGTAGCCATTGCTAATAAGAGATCCATTTACTACTCCTCTTTTGATTGAACGTTTATTGAAATTGTTTTTGAAAAATTATTTTTCCATTCTAAAAAAGTGCCGTCAATAATTCTGATCCGTGCTTCGCGAACAAGATCCAAATAAAATTTTAGATTGTGAATCGTTGCAAGTTCAAGTGCAAGTATTTCTCTCGCGTTGAACAAATGCCGCAAATATGCTTTCGAAAAATTTCTGCAAGTGTAGCAGCCGCAATTCGGATCGAGCGGCGAATGATCATCTTTGTACGCAGCATTTCTCATTGAAACAATTCCTTGCGACGTAAAAAGATAAGCATTGCGTGCGTTGCGTGTCGGCATAACACAGTCAAACATATCGACACCGCGTGCGATTGCTTCCAAAATATTTTCCGGTCTGCCTACGCCCATCAAATATCTCGGTTTATCTTCCGGCATAAGGTCTGTTGTAAAATCAACAAGTTCGTACATAAGTTCTGTCGGCTCGCCCACTGCAAGTCCACCGATTGCATATCCGTCAAAATCTATTTTTCGAAGATCGTTTGCAGAACTTTCGCGCAATTCTTTGTAAACACTTCCTTGAATTATTCCGAACAAGAATTGTTCGTGACCATACAACGGACTTGTTGCATCAAATGCTTCTTTATTTTTCAACGCCCATCTTGTTGTAAGCTCTTTCGATTTTTTTGCGTAATCATAATCACACGGATACGGTGTGCATTCATCCAACGGCATCATAATATCCGAACCGATCGAGCGCTGAATTCCGATAACTTTTTCAGGAGTGAAAAAATGTTTCGAGCCGTCGAGATGCGAACTGAATTCGACGCCGTCTTCTTTCAGTTTACGAAGTTCTGTCAAACTATAAACTTGAAATCCGCCGCTGTCCGTAAGAATTGGTCTGCTCCAATTCATAAACTTGTGAAGACCGCCGGCTTGTTCTAAAATTCTTGTACTGGGACGCAAATACAAATGATAAGTATTTGAAAGAACAATCTCAGCATTAATTTCTTTTTCAAGAATCTGCTGGTTAACTGCTTTAACAGTTCCTTGCGTTCCGACCGGCATAAAAATAGGGGTTTGAACCACCCCATGCCCGGTTACAAACTCGCCAACCCTTGCTTTTGTATCGCTGTCTTTATGATTAACTGTAAAACGTAACACTCAATAATCAAAAATTTGTGAAGAAAGATAATGTAAAATCGGCACTTCTTCCATTAATGTTCGATAAACAAATCGGAGATTTCTTTGGAAGGAATCATGCATTTTTCTTTTTTGCCGAAGAGTTTGTAACGCTTCGCAGAAATAATTTTGTAAATAACATCTCGAAATGTTAGCGGCGGAAATTTCAGTGCCGCGAGAATTCTCCACGGGTATCTCAACTGTTCAAAAATTTTTATGATTGCTTCGGAGCGGAAGTAGTAACTTCCGTTCAACAATAGAATTATTGTTTGATAACCTTCAACGTGCAAATCGATGCCGTGTAATTTTTCTTTTGCAAAATCGGATTGCAGCGGCGAGTAACGAAAAACTTTCCTCTTATCAATCTTGATTAAAAAATTAATTGTGCCGCTGCAGAGATTGCACACGCCGTCAAAAAAAATTATCGGATGTTCCACTGCTGTCCCAAACTTTTTAACATGAATAAAGAATTTGCGAAGCCAGTTTTTTCCGGATGTTTTATTCTACCGAAAAAATTATATATCCCAAAATTTTTCCTTGCCCGCCTTATTGTATTACTTCAGCAATTCGGTAACAGCACGTAAACGATCTAAAGGAGTCAAGTAATTTAATGATCCATGGCGACGTTGATAATTATAACGATAAAGAAAACCATTTAACTCTGATGAGAAAGTATCTAAAGTTTGTCCAA
>JACOUS010000020.1 GCA_016177735.1 Ignavibacteriales bacterium
AATTACCCCAACCCATTTAACCCATCGACTACAATAAGCTATCAGATTTCTGCTTCCAGCCATGTTAGTTTAAAAATATTTGATGTTTTAGGAAGGGAAGTAGCAACACTTGTGGATGAATTTAAGCAACCGGGTTCTTATAATTCACAATTCACAGTACAAAATTCAGCACTAATGTCCGGTGTTTATTTCTATCAATTAAAAACCGGAAAAAACATTGAAACGAAAAAAATGATTTTGGTTAAATAGTTATGGAGACCAATATGAAAGGCATATTGATTTTGTTTTGTCTTATAGCGGCAACAATTTCTGAAGCACAAATAGATACAACAGACTGGTACCCATTGCACATAGGTGATAAATGGGAATATTACGGAAAAGGTTTTGGTTATGATCAAGTTGAAGTAATTGGTGACACATTGATGCCAAATGGAAAAACATATTTCAGACTTACCTTATATGATAGAAAATATCAGAGGATGGTTAATAATAGATATGTTATGGTGTATAATAAGAGTGTGGCGGATAGTGAATATGTACGATTTGATTTGCTGGCTAATAAGGGAGATATTTTCTTTGTAGTCCCTAGTAGAGGTGGATATTATGGTTACGGCGTTTTTGACACTGGAAAAGATAAAAATAATTTTTTAGGAAGAGATTTAGAATGGAAAGAATATAGAGAAGTTTTTATTGATACAACAGTTGTTCCGCAAGATACAATATGGAATGAAATAGTAGACACATACTGGCCGAGAATAACAAAGGGGCTTGGAGTAACAAGTTATGGTTATGATTTAACAACTTTAGTGGGGGCAATAATTAATGGAAAAAGTTATGGAACATTGGTCGGAATAAAAGAAAAAGAATTAATTATTACAGCTTTCGAATTATATCAAAATTACCCCAACCCATTTAACCCATCGACTACAATAAGCTATCAGATTTCTGCTTCCAGCCATGTTAGTTTAAAAATATTTGATGTTTTAGGAAGGGAAGTAGCAACACTTGTGGATGAATTTAAGCAACCGGGTTCTTATGCACAAATAGATACAACAGACTGGTACCCATTGCACATAGGTGATAAATGGGAATACTACGGAAAAGGTTTTGGTTATGATCAAGTTGAAGTAATTGGAGATACAGTAATGCCAAATGGGAAAACATATTTCAGACTTACCTTATATGACAGAAAATATCAGAGGGTCGTTAATAATGGATATGTTATGGTGTATAATGAGAGTGTAACTGATAGTGAATTTGTACGATTTGATTTGCTGGCTAATAAGGGAGATATTTTCTTTACAATCCCTAGTAGAGGCGGATATTATGGTTACGGCGTTTTTGACACTGGAAAAGATAAAAATAATTTTTTAGGAAGAGATTTAGAATGGAAAGAATATAGAGAAGTTTTTATTGATACAACAGTTGTTCCGCGAGATACAATATGGAATGAAATAGTAGACACATACTGGCCGAGAATAACAAAGGGGCTTGGAGTTACAAGTTATGGTTATGATTTAACAACTTTAGTGGGGGCAATAATTAATGGAAAAAGTCATGGAACATTGGTCGGAATAAAAGAAAAAAAAATAATTATTACAGCTTTCGAATTACATCAAAATTACCCCAACCCATTTAATCCGGAAACCACTATTAGTTACAAGATACAAACGGCAAGCAACGTAAGCCTAAAAATATTCGATGCTCTTGGAAGAGAAATTGTAACATTAATAGATGAATTTAAACAACCCGGTGTTTACAGTTCTACGTTTTCCGCTCTACGTTCTTCATTACCAAGCGGCGTTTATTTTTACACTTTACGTGCCGGAAGTTTTGTTCAAACAAAAAAAATGTTGTTGATTAAATAACAAGGAGGATATATGAAAAAACAAAATTAGCGCGGATAAAACCATGTGTAAAAACAAACTTCCGCCAAGAAGTGCTTTGAATTTACTTTAGGTTTCATCCGCTAAAAAAGTGGGTAACCTAAATACAATTAATATTTAGGAGATAATAATATGAAAAAGTTATTTTTCTTTCTGTTAAGCGTATTCTTCATTTCTAATAATAGTGCACAGCAATTAATAATGACAGACCCGGATGTCGTTTCAACAAGTACGGGAACAATCAATGAAGCCATGCGTACCGCTGCCGGTATAGTTCAGGGAGGCAAAGACATAACTGCTGCCGGCACATTAAGAATACCGATAGTTTTTGTAAAATTTGCAGACGATAATGCAACAACAACTAATTGGCCAACTGCTAATGTCCTTCCTAGCTGGGCAGCAAATTTTGTTAACCCTAGCATTCCAACAAATAACATATATCAAAATAATAACTTCTCGAAATTTTACGACTTATCTTCCGGCGGCAATGGGAATGGTACATTAGGTGAATTTCAAGTTATTGGGGATGTGTATTTTGTTTCATTAACTCAAAATCGGAGCGATTTTTGGGGAGATGGTGCTGTAAGCGAGGAAGTCCTAGATATTCTTGATGATCCAAATGGTCCATTTAATGTAGATTTTTCAGAATATGATAACTGGGAATTTAAAGTGGGTGGCGTACCATACACTCATAGCAACAGTCCCGATGGAGTTTTGGACTTTATGTTGATTTACTGGAAGGATAGATCAATTACATTAGATCCTAGAGTTGGTGGTGTTGCCGGTTTAGGTTTTTGGGATACTATAACAAAAGATGGAATAGATATAATATCAAGTAACGGAGTTCTAGGTTTTAAAGCACAAGATTATGGCAATGAACATACAATTTGGGTTAGTGCACATGAAATTGGACACCATCAATTTGGAATGATAGGTGGTAATAATGGTAGTCATTTTAACGGTAGGGCAGACAATTACGGTAACATACAGAGGTTTGGATTAATGACTAGGGGTGACGGACATCAATTTAGCGCTTATGAAAGATATAGATTGGGTTGGTTAGATCCGATAGTTGTTAGCAGTAATACAAATAATATTGTCTTGAATGAAACACATAAAAGTTCTTCTAATAATGCAATACTAATACCCGTTAAATACAACACTTCGGACGATCTTGAAGAATATTTTTTATTAGAAAACTATCATACAACCAATGCCTATGCAGAAGCAAATCCCTTTTTAATACAATCTATTCTAGGACATACAATTTCAAAAGGCATAATAGCTTATCATGTGTCTGCTGAAAATTTCGATTGGCCCACACTTTCCCGTGTAGATATTGAATCTGCTGAAGGATTGTTTGCATGGGAAGTAATACAAGGGGCATCAACACCATCAGATAGGCTTGATGATTTGATTGCCCCGGGTATTGTAAATCTAAGAAACGGTTTTGATGAACGAGATACAATAACCGCAACAGCCGGCACAATAACATATAGAGACTATTATGCATTAACACCAGAAACTACTACAAATTTGGAAGAAAAAGCAAAGAGACGCTATAATTCAGATGACTATCTGGGAGATCAAGAAGATTTATTCAATACTGATTACAATAAAATATTTACAAAATGGAGTAATCCTAGCTCAATAAAAGATGATGGTTCGGATAGTAATGTGGGTTTTGAGATAGTGAGTTATAATAGTAGCACACATACTTATACATTGAATGTCGCTGTAAATTCTACGGGTATCCAAGAATTCGCACCATCCAAACCTCAAAATCTTCACCTAACCTATGCTGATCAAAATCACCCATCACTTGGATGGGATGTAAATACTGAATCTGATATTTCCAGTTACAAAATCTATCGCAACTACAATAACGGCGGATGGGTTTCAGCCGGAACCGTAACTCATCCAACGAATACGTTTGTAGATAACATGGTTGATTACACAAAACCGATCTGGGAAAAAGCAGTTAAGTATTATGTTGTTGCTGTTGATAACACAAGTAAAACATCTGTCCCCAGTACACAAGTAGAAACAAGCGGAATAATGAATCAGATACCAAAGGTTAACGAAGAAAATTATGCAGAAGAAAATGCTGTTGAAGAAGTTGTCCATAATTTTAAATTATACGATAATTATCCTGATCCTTTCAACCCAACAACGAAAATAAAATACCAGCTGCCTGAAGCCGGAATGGTAACATTAAAAATTTACGACATACTTGGAAGAGAAGTTGCAGAATTAGTTAATGAAAACAAATCAGCCGGGTACTACGAAGTAAGTTTTGATGCAAGCAAACTTACGAGCGGAGTTTACATTTACACAATACAAGCAAACAAGTACACAGAATCGAAGAAGATGATTTTAGCGAAATAATTTTTCCACATCACAACCTCGAAGGTTTTTAGCAGCCTTCGAGGTTTTTTAATGCGAGAGCATTCTTAACAAAATTATAAGTCACAAAAATCAATCTTCCACAACAGCAAGAATATCCGAGCGTTGAATAATTTTTAACGTTGAGCCGTTCATTTCAACATCATCGCCGCCGTATTTTGCAAACAAAACTTTATCGCCTTCTTTTATTTTGCTTTGCAAATCTTCATCCGTACCTACTGCTACAACTTTTCCCATTCGCGGTTTTTCTTTTGCGGTATCGGGAATGTACAAACCCGAAGAAGTTTTGGATTCTTCTTCGACCGGTTCAACAAGCAAGCGGTCGTCAAGCGGTTTAATTTTCATAATTGTCTCCTTATTTAATGTTCAGCATAGAATTTATTTTTTGAATATCGAAACCAACGATTGGTCTGTTATTTATTAAAATTACCGGAACACCGGTCTGCCCGGTTCTTCTTTGCATATCCATTGCGGCTCTTTGGTCTCGCGCAACATCAACTTCGGTATAGCGGATGCTTTTTTCCCTGAAATATCTTTTGGCGCTGTTGCAATAACTGCAAGTTGGGGTAGTGAAGATAATTACCTTCGGCTGAGTTGAAGTCAGCATCGATCTAATCTCCTAAAAATTTTCCAAGAGTTAGATGAAAAAACTTTTGCGCGGATTCAAACCTCCACAAAACAAAACATCGTGAATCTTTTATTCGGATCGCTCATCAAATCGTCACAAAAAAAATTTTAATGGAGAACAAAAATGTTATACACAAACCTAACTCATGTTTTATCCGGGCAAGAACACGCAAAACTTCTGCAAGAAAATGAAAACGTAATGATCTGCTGCGGAAGAATGGGACCGATGTGCATTCCCGTTTATGAATCAATGGAAGAACTTGAAAACGAGTACACACATGTAAAATTCGCAGACATGGAATTCGACAGCCCGGATGCAAAAGTAATCCGCAACCTTCCCGAATGCAGTGGCTTTGCCGGAATCCCGTTTGTTGTCTATTACAAAAACGGAAAAGTTGTTAAAGCAACAACCAGCATTCAATCGATAGATCAAATAACAGAAATTTTAAACGAGCATTTTAATCATAAGTGATATAAAATTTTCTACGAATCAATCTTTTAATCTTGCTCATCCTCTTATTCATGATCTTGATCTAATCAAGAGCATGAGCAAGAAAAAGACCGAATAAAATTTTGAGGACAAAATGAGCAATCATTACGATGTAATTGTAATCGGAGCCGGTGCAGCCGGATTAACAGCCGGCATCTATTTATCGCGTGCAAAAATCAGCACTCTCATTTTAAATGAAGGAGCTGTCGGCGGACAAATGGTTTTAACGCACGAAATTGCAAACTATCCCGGCATCGAAAGTATCAGCGGTTACGAACTTGCACGCGGCATGAAACTGCAAGCACAAAAATTTGGAAGTGTGATCAAATCGAATATCAAGATTACAAATCTGGCACTTGACGACGCTTTGAAAAAAGTAACGATCAACAATAAAGAAACTTTCACTTCACATGCAGTGATAATTGCAACCGGCGGAAAACCGCGGCAGCTCGGCGTGAACGGCGAAGATGAATTTAAAGGAAAAGGAATTTCATACTGTGCAACTTGCGACGGAGATTTTTTTACCGGCAAAGAAATAATTGTAGCCGGCGGCGGAAACTCTGCACTCGAAGAAGCAGTATCGCTCACAAAGTATGCATCGAAGGTTACAATTATCCACCAGTTTGATCATTTTCAGGCACTCGAACATTATGTTGATGCGGCGAAAAATAATCCGAAGATAAATTTTATTATGGAATCGAAGATTGCAGAATTTATTGGGGACTATTCACTGAGAAAAGTTAGAATCGAGAATCAATCGACAAAAGGAATTACCGGGATGAATGTTGACGGCGTTTTTGTTTTTGTCGGTTATGTACCGAACACCGAAAAACTCGAAGGATTGATCGAACTAAATAACAACAAAGAAATTGTGGTTGATAAAAATTTATCTACAAATGTTGCCGGAGTTTTTGCCGCCGGGGATTCAATTGCAAAACGTTACCGGCAAGTAACGACTGCAGTTGCAGATGGTACTATCGCCGCACTCGGTGCATCGGAGTACGTCAACAATCTCAAAAAAGAAAAAATGCTTGTTGAATCTCTTTGATTTTTCTCTGAGTCCTCTGCAAGAGATTATTTTCTCGCAAAGAGCGCAAAGAATTTAAAAAAAATTATTCAGACATAAGTTTGAAGCCGGTTCCATGAACATTTATGATTTGTATCGATGGATCATTTTTTAAGTAGCCGCGCAGCTTCGCAATGTAAACATCCATACTGCGCGAAGTGAAGTAGCTTTCGTTCTTCCAAATTTTTATCAGCGCATTTGAACGTTCGAGAAGATTATTTTTATTCTCACACAATAATTTTAAGAGTTCCGCTTCCCGTGTTGTTAGTTTTTGTACTTTTTCTTTGAACGTGAGAAGCCGCTTTTCATAATTGAAAATGTATTCACCTATAACGCAACCATTTCTATTTATTTCTTCGGAATGTTTTGATGTGCGTTTGAGAATAGCATTTATGCGGAGTACAAGTTCTTCCATGCTGAAAGGTTTTGTAACGTAATCATCAGCACCAATTTGGAAACCTTCTATTTTATCGTTCGCCATTGATTTCGCTGTTAGAAAAATTATTGGGACGGCACCGGCAGCTCTAATTTTTTTTGCAAGTGTAAAACCGTCCATTCTCGGCATCATAACATCAACTATGCAAATGTCGAACTGTTTGCTGTGGAAAGCATACAAACCTTCCTCGCCGTTAACAGAATGTGTTACGTCAAAACCTTTCACGTTCAAATACTCATTCAGAATCGTGCCGAGGTTGCCATCGTCTTCTACTAATAAAATTTTTTTCTTATCCATTTATAATTCTGTTACACTTTTGGTATTTGCTCATTGGTTATTAATTGTTATTTGGTATTTGTCAATTGATTATTGCCTTTACCGGCAGTGTAATAGTAAACACACTTCCCTTCCCGATTGTACTTTGCACGGAAATATTTCCGCCGTGTGCTTCAATAATTTTCTTTGCGTAACTCAAGCCGATTCCGTTCCCGCGCACGTTATGAATGTTCCCGGTCGGCACCCGGTAAAACGTATCAAAAATTTTTCCAATGTTTTCTTTCGCGATTCCCATTCCATTATCAGAAATTTTTACAACAGCTTTGCTCTGTTCATTCATTACAGAAATTGCAATTTCAGGGCTGCGCTCGTTATACTTCACTGCGTTATCAATCAAGTTGCCGATAATATTTGTCAAATGAAATTTATCGCCGGGTAGAGAAATATTGGAAGGTATTCCTTCCAAAATAATTTTGCCGCTGCGTTGTTTTAACACCTCTTCAAATTTTTCGACAGATATTTTTATCACATCATCTAGATTAATTTCCTCTTTTGATAAATGACAGCTTTCCTTTTCGAAAGCGGCTGTGTCCAAAAGATTTTCGACCATCATTCGCAAACGTTCACTCTCTTCTTTTATCATCGTGGAATATCTTTTCACTGCCGTACCGTCTCTTGTTAATTCCGGTTCGTTCAAAGCTTCGCACGCGGCGGAGATTGTCGAAATCGGCGTTTTAAATTCATGGGTGATGTTGTTTATCAAATCATTTTTGATTTCCGTAATTTTTTTTTGGCGGATGAACATCTGCAAAGTTTTGTAAAACACGCCGGCAATCAAAAATATCAGTGCAATTGAAAGAGCCAGCATGCCGCTTACAGAAGAAAGCAGAAATTTGTTTTTATCCGGGAAGTAAACAATTAATTGATTCGGTGCAGAAAAAATTTCATCCGGGAAAAGAAGAGTTCTCAATTTCGATTTCTTTAATTCACTTACTTCTGTTCCATTTTTGAGGAGTACCAAAGTGTCTTTTGAAATTTTTTGAACACCGAAATAAAAATCGGTATTGACGCCGCGGTTCTTTAATTCTTCTTCAAGAAAATTATTTAGCTGCTTTGTTGAGATGCGCTCTTCCAATTTTTTTGTTCTATTCACTTCGAGAAGGTCATTCACAACATCTTCAACAAGCTGTGTCCTCTTTACCATAAACGAATCAACATTCGACTGCCACACAACGGTTGACGGAACTTTTTGCGCCAGAGTATCAATTGTGATGAAATGAAAATTTGCACGGTCGTTTGCAGTATCGAGATTATATTTGAATCTGAATCCGAACGGCTTCATGCTGTCTAATTCTATTGCTTTGAACGGAAGAGTTGTGTCCACGGATTTGACGAGTGAAGTTTTTCTTGTTTCGGCATCTACAAAAATTGCCACTTTTTTATTTCTATCGGAAATTTTTTTGATTACCGTTTCAGCCGCTTCGAGCTTATCAATTTTTTGTGCGGCAGACAAAAGTGCATCGTTCACTTTCCTTTCGAAACGTTCCTCTTCGACCTCCATCGCATTAGTTATCCAATTGATTTGCAGAGCAATCAAACCGATAACGCTTGCTGTCATCACTGCTATTATTATTTTTATTTTAAACTCTTTCATACGCCCAAATTTAATTGATGCCGATATTCAAAACCTTCCTTTAACAATTTTTAACATTCTTTTTGGAATCTATTAACAGAATTTGTTTGTAACATACAACAGATTTAACGAACTACGTTCGACTTTTAACAACCAAATGGAGTAATTGTTCGCATGCTAACCACAAACAGTAAAAAACTCACACTTATTATTTTGTTAATATTCTCAGCCGTTTTTTGTTCATCACTCACGGCGCAAGTTGATGAAAAAAATATTTCCACGCAAACCGATCTGCTTTTGAACGATGCAATCGAAAAAGGAATTTTTTCAGGAACGGTAATTATTTCAAACAACGGCAGACAGTTTTACAAAAGACAGTACGGCTATTCGGATTGGAATACAAAAAGACAGATTGACGATAACACGCTTTTTAATATCGGTTCACTCAACAAACAATTTACCGCAGAAATGATTCATCAACTTGTGAAAGAAAAAAAGATTGATTACGAAAATTCATTAAGCCGTTATCTTGATTTGTTTCCGCCGGAAATAGGAAACAAAATAACTATTCAGCATCTGCTCGAAATGCGTTCCGGATTGGGCGATTATATTGGAAACCCGGCATTTCAAAAAATTCAACAAACTGATTTTAAGCTGCGCGATATTCTCGATATCATTAAAACCGAACCGCTCCTTTTTGAACCGGGCACAGATAGACGTTACTCAAATTCAGGATATGTTGTGCTTGGTGCCGTGATCGAAAAGATAACCGGCAAATCGTACGAAGAAAATTTAAGATCGAGAATAGTTGAACCGCTCGGATTAAAAAATATCTACTACACTAAATCGCAAAAAGCGGAAAGACCGGAACGTGCGTTCGGTGCAACAATAAATTTCGAAGGGACAAAAAACAGCATGGACGACATTTCCAACAGCGCACCCGATGGAGGAATTTATACCGATGCACACGATCTGTTTACATTCACCGAAACGAAAAGAAAAAATCAATTGCCCTCCGGTAAAAAATCCGAAGAAGGATTTTTCGCCGGCGGCACACAAAGATGGAACTCGGTTATCTATTATGATAAAAACGGAATAGCTTTTATTATCATGACTAATGTTGCCGGCATTGCCGATGAACTCGGCAAAAGAATTAAATCAATAATTGACGGCAAAACTTTTCAGACGCTCTCTCTTCCGGTTGAAATGAACTTGTATAAAATTCTTACGGAAAAAGGAATCGATTGCATCGAGAATAATATTCATGAAATCTGTAGAGAAACCGGATTCCCTTTCGATGACCGCTTTCTAAATTTTTTCGGATATAGATTTTTAGAGAGCAATCAGATCGGTGCAGCAATTCAACTCTTCGCGTTAAATGTGAAGCTGTTCCCGAATAATGCAAATTGTTACGACAGTCTTGCCGAGACATACTTGAAAAAAGGTGATCGAAAGAACGCAAAAAAATATTACGAAAAAGTTTTGGAACTCGAACCGGAGAATAAAAGAGTCCGGCAAATTATAAATGAGATGAAAACTCACAACTAATTTATTAGGAGAAAAAATGGAAAAACTAAAAACTAAATTGATCGTACTGCTTTGTGTAATTCTTCCGGTAATCTCGAGCGCACAAAAAGATGACGACAATCTCAAAAACAAACTTGCCGGTTTAAAAGGCAAAGTCGAAAAACTAACCGTGAAAGTTGACGGCAAAGACGTTGCGTTTGAAGGCGAAGACGCTGAAAAACTTGTCCGCCGATTAAAAGTTTTCTACAGCATGCAAGATTTAGATTTGTTTTGGTTTTCCGATGATGAAATTGACGGCAGCAATCTGATGATATATAAATTCCGCGAAGACGATGACGCGGACGGCGAATCAACGAAAAAAATAAAAGTAGATATTGACGACGGTAAGAAAAAAGTTACCGTCACTGAAACAAAAGACGGCAAGGAAGAAACTAAAGTTTACGAAGGTGAAGAAGCAGAAAAATTTTTGAAGGGAAATGAAAAAGAAGGAAAATTTAGGATGCATTTCGACGGCGAAGACGATGGAACAATTTTCTTCGAAAGATTTGGTTACGGAGTTGGCAATTACGGCTGTCATTGCTGCTGTGATAGAATGATGAAAATGCATCGGGGTTTTCCCGGTGTAAAAGAGAAAAAAGTGATCATCAAAAATTTTGATGAGGAAGAGGAAGCCGAAGAGTAAAATTGGATTGCAAATAGCGGGCAATCTCTTCGCCCGCTATTAAATTTCAAGATATTAAGTCCAAGTAACTGATTTTTTTGCTTCCGCTCTTACCGCACTTTTATTAATTTCCTACCCATTATTTATAGAATTTTTCAAGGTATCAAATGAAATTAGAACTTCCCCGTTCATCACAAAATTGGGTTTCGCTGATTGGCGCTACAATTGCACTCGTTTCTTTTTTTATGATTGTGTTTTTATTTGTTGTCAGTGCGGTACTCGAAAAAAACAATGCTTATCTCGGAATTGTAATGTACATGGCACTGCCGTCCGTTTTGTTTTTCGGTCTGCTTTTAATTCCAATCGGTATGTATTTAAAAGTCAGAAAAGAGAAAAGACTAATCGACGAAAATAAAAAGGGCTGGCCCATAATTAATTTTAATGATCTTCGCCACCGCAATGCGTTTATGATTTTTTCTGTGGGTAGTGCAATTTTTCTGCTCGCCTCCGCAGTCGGAAGTTACGAAGCATTTCACTTCACGGAATCAGTTGAGTTCTGCGGAAAACTCTGCCACGAAGTAATGAAACCCGAATACGTTGCATATCAAAGTTCTCCGCACGCAAAAGTTGCTTGCGTCGGATGCCATGTCGGTTCAGGCGCAAGCTGGTACGTTCGTTCAAAACTTTCGGGACTTTATCAAGTTTATGCCGTAACACTTGGCACAGTTCCGCGACCGATACAAACACCGATTGCAAATTTGCGTCCGGCACGAGAAACATGCGAAGAATGCCACTGGCCTCAAAAATTTTATGCTCGCAAACTGCGGATTGAAAAACATTATCTCACCGATAAAAATAATTCCGAGTGGGATATAACTTTAACAATGAAGATCGGCTCTACACTCAGCGCACTCGGACTTCAGGAAGGAATTCACTGGCACATCAATCCCGATGTTAAAATTGAGTACAAGACAACAGATAAAAAACGCGAACAGATTCCTTGGGTGAAATATACCAATCTAAAAACCGGAGAAGTTTTTATTTATGAAGATAAAGATCAAAAAGTAGATGGAAAAAAATTAGCAGCACTCGAAACGAGAACAATCGACTGCATGGACTGCCACAACCGTCCTTCACACAATTACAGACCGCCGGCAGTTTTTATCAATAATGCAATTACATCCGGTGCAATTCCGAAAGATCTTCCGCAGATAAAATTTGCTGCGCTCGATATTATCGGCAAAAATTTCGCCACAACCGAATCTGCAATGAAAGGGATATCCGATTACATCTACACATTTTATAAAGATAATTATCCCGATGTTTACAAAACTAAAAAACAAGTGATTGCAAAAGCAGTCGGCGGAATACAAAGTGAGTTCAGCAAAAATATTTTCCCGGAAATGAATGTGCGATGGAGTGTTTATCCGAACAACATCGGTCACATGGAATTTATGGGATGCTTCCGCTGTCATAACGATAATCACAAAACCGAAAAAGGAAAAGTCATATCAAAAGACTGCAACTTGTGCCATTTAATCAATGCACAAGGACCACCTGAAAATCTTCAAACAGCATCGGTTAATTCGCATCTCGAATTCCGCCATCCGGGGAATGATGTAAAAGATGAGTGGAAGAAAATCAACTGCGTTGAATGCCATACGAGGATGAATCCGTGAGATGGTAAATGTAAAATGGGATATGGAATGAAAAATTTATTTACATCATAACAAAAATATTTTAATTTTATGTGAACAATTGACCTGCTGTGGATATTCAAATTTTTATCCGCCGCATCAAATTCCAAGAGGGCGCAAATTCTTGTTAGTATTTCTCTAACAACGTAATCCATAGTTTCCGGTTGAAGAGGAGATGCAATTCCATGCCTTTTATGTCTATTTTATACGTACTCTGTTTAGTCGCGGGATTTCTTCCAGCATTTCGCTTTCAGAAACATAAATTCTTTTACTTTTTTTATGTCTCTGCCTTTATTGATCCGTTCTATAGATTGCTGAATAAAATTGCAGCGGTTAATTTTCCTTACGCTTATTTAGGAGCGGCATCTTTGCTTATTATGTGGAGTCTGCCGAATAAAGCTTTCAAAGTAAAAATTTTTTTGAGTTTGCCGCTCATCCTTTCATATTTACGTTTCGAAGATAGTTACTGGCTTACATTTATATTGATCGAACTCCTTGTTATTTATACTGCTATTGTTATTTCTGATTTCATCCGGAATGAATTCAAAGTAAGCAAACAAGCAAGCATTTTTTTTATTCTACTTTTGATCGACCAGATATTGAACATTTTCAAAGTGCTCTTTTATTTTTATGATGCTGCCCTAAGCGTTGCATCTGCTCCCTTTATGCTTTTAAGCGGCGTTATTCTTTATACTTCAATTGCAATAATAGGTCCGGATAGAAAAATTGCATTACCCTCTTTGTTCATCTGGCATTTTGAAAATGATGCGGCGATTACTTTTACCGATAAAGAAAAATTAGTAAAAGGAACAGATGAAAAATATTCCGGCGGAAACGGCTTAACCGAAATTGATCAACAAATACTAAAACTGATCGCAGAGAATCATACAAGCACTGAGATCGCCGATAAAATCCATCTTTCAAAAAAGACGATTGATAAACACAGACATGATATCAGAAGAAAATTGAACTTGCCGCCAAAAGCTGATCTTAAATCCGTTTCAAAAAAATTATTCCCAAACAATAATGACGACAATATCTCTTCTTAATTTCTGTCTCACAACAGCACATTAGTATTTTGTACTAGTACACATTCGTACATGGTAAAAAGTACTATTTATACTACTGTAAAAAATTAGTATCCTATTTCTAAAAAAGTAGTATGCCGTAGTATTGATTTGACAACATTGTTACGTTTTATTTGCCTCCATTATTAATTCTAAAAAAAATTTTTTTGTAGTAATCACTGCTGTAGATCCCTAACAAAGAATTTACCTGAGAATGAAATTATGAAAAGAGTAATAATTTTTTCTGAATTGGACTTTTGCTTCACAACCGGATTTACGTAGTTTATATCATTTATTTTATAACTCAACAATTGGAGAGGCAATGCGTAATATTTTAATAACGACATTAGTACTGATTACTTTTTGCATTACTGATGCCCAAGAAAAACTGGGTAAAGTTTTCGGCGAGACGTGGGTTGAAATTGATTCCATGCACGAAGCAAGGGTCGGACATGCTATGGTTATACTGCCAGATGGAAATATTTTGGTTACCGGTGGCGAAGCAAATGGTAATATCGCCAGTTGTGAAATTTATGATTTAAATACTGATAAATGGCGATATACAACTTCAATGAATATTGCTAGGGCAAGACACAGTTTAGTTCTGTTAAAAGGTGGAAAAGTACTCGCAATCGGCGGATACAGAGAAAGAAGCTGTGAATTGTTCGATCCTTTGACAGAAACGTGGACAATAACTGATTCGGTACCTACTCTGAGACTTGATAATCATACTGTGACTATATTGAAAGATGGAAGAATATTAATAGCGGGCGGATTTAGATACTCTCAAGACTTTACACATGTAGAGTATTTGAACAATTGTGAAATATATAACCCCGTTACTGAAAGCTGGAGTATTGTCGATTCACTAATAACCGGTCGATGGGGACATACTGCAATTCTCTTAGAAGATGGGAAAGTTTTGATTGCCGGCGGATCAACGCTAAATGCTTTGCGTTCTTGTGAAATTTATGATCCAATAAATAATAAATGGTCGGCGACAACATCGATGAAAGAATCCAGATCAATGCCAGCTTCAATTTTGTTGCCAAATGGAAATGTTTTTATTTCAGGAGGCGACTCTCCCGGTACAAAAAAGAGCTGCGAGATTTTTGATGTCAAAAACAAAGAATGGTCTTACAGCTCTGAAATGCTCGATTACAGAAGTGGTCATAAAATTTATCTTATCTCAAACAAGAACCAGCTTTTATTCTTTGGAGGAGCCGATTTCCAAAGTACCTATGAAGACACCTGGGAAACGTACGACCAAATTAATCTTACTCCGGTTAACAGAGGTATTTTTCCTATAAAAAAGATTAATGAAGCCGGCAACTCAATAAAACTAAATGATGAAAGAATTGCATTGATAGGAGGCGAAGAATTTGAAATGACGTCTTTGCCGTTTAGATGGCCATCAAAAAGATGTCACATACTCAATTTGGTTACCTCTGTGGAAAATTTAGAGAGGATACCCCAAGATTATCTGTTATTCCAAAACTTTCCAAATCCGTTTAATCCTACTACAAAGATTGGCTTTTTTATTACAAGTTACAGCAAAGTAAGATTGGAAGTTTATGATATCACGGGAAGATTAATCCAAGTGTTGATTAATAGTTACAAACAGCAAGGTTATCACGAAGCAGAGTTCAATTCAGAAAAACTAACAAGCGGTGTTTATTTCTATAAAATAACTGCTAACAATTATAGTGAAGTAAAGAAAATGATCCTTCTCAAATAAAAGAGGGTGCACTAACAAAAACAAATATGGAGACCAATCTATGAATGCCTGATGCGGTTACTATACCGAATACGGAAAACTTTAGAGGGGCAATTCCACTTAAATTTAGTGAGGGCAAATTTCAAATGAGAGCATTAGAGGTAAAAAACAGTATGAAATATTTTATACGACGCAAGAATCTTTTACCATCTTGTGTTAGTTAATATTTCATTTCCATCGGAGTTAAAATGAAAACTTTGCAACTAATTTTTTTACTCATGTACGTTTCCCTTTCTATGGCACAAATCAAAGTAGTACCGTTAAATGATGTCCATGAAAGCTTTAAGAAAAAATACTACAGCCAAAAACGTGATTACAACCCATTACAAGTGGGAAATGTATGGCAATATCGAGGCGGTGAAAGCAACTCCTTTCTCACAACAAGAATTGTCCAGGACAGCGTGATTAATGGTAAAAAATATTTTAAGAAAATATCCTATCAAAATTATCTGCCAACAACAAATTTTGTTTCCTGGGAAAGAAATGATACAGTAAGTGGTGTTTCGTTTATGCTTGATTTTGAGGACGTAAATAATAATGGTGATTTTTTAGAAGAGCTCCCGCTTGATAGTCTTGAAAACCCATATTGGTCACGTTATTTAACCTACAAATACTCATTCGCTCAACCTAATCCATTTTCATTTTTCCCCGGTCAGAAAACAGTATTAGTTAAAGACACAAGCTGGGTTAAACTTGAAGGCGATACTGTTATAAGCCGGTACTTCGAAATCTTAGAACTTTTTTGGGGCGAGCATATTATTGAGAAGTTTGGAGTTTTCGATTTTAATCTAGAATCTCCAAGCAGTTATTGTACCGGTGCAATTATTAACGGGAAAAAATATGGAACAATAGTAAGCGTTGAGGATGAAGAAATTAACCATTCTATCCCTTCTGATTTTTTTCTAGAAAATAATTTCCCAAATCCGTTTAATCCGACAACTACCATTAACTTTAAAATCCCGAATAAACTAAATGGCAATCAATATTACCATGTGAAATTAATAGTCTCTGATCCACTTGGCAGAAAGATTATAACATTAGTTGATGAAAAGAAAGCCGGAGGAAATTACAGTGTTACCTTTAATGCTCAAGAGTTATCAAGCGGTGTTTATTTCTACAAAATAACTGCTAACAATTATAGTGAAGTAAAGAAAATGATCCTTCTCAAATAAAAGAGGGTGTTAACGAGAAAACAAATATGGAGACCAATCTATGAATGCCTAATGCGGTTACTATACCGAATACGGAAAACTTTAGAGGGGCAATTCCACTTAAATTTAGTGAGGGCAAAAAAAATAAAAGGTATTGCTATGAAAACAAAAGAAGTAAAAGTAGAATTACTGATAATAATTCTATTCTTGTTTGGTTTTAATAATTATATACAAGCACAAGAATTAGACCCCTACCAATTCTTTCCGGCTAATGTTGGTGACCGTTGGGAATATACCTACGCTGGTCCAGATCTGTTTTATTCTATTGCCAGAGATTCAATAGATACTAAAGATAGTAGTAGAATTATTTTTTATGACACATGGACAACATATAATCCCATAAAAAGTCGATACCCACTATATCGAATAGATAAGAATTATAATGTTTTCAATGACCCACTTCGTGATAACCGTCATTTATACAAATTAGACGCAAAAGTTGACGAGTGGTGGATTGTAATGGCCGCGGAAAGGACAGTAGCAAAAGTATTGGATATTTCCCAAACTTACATTTTTGGTAAGCTGACAACAGTAAAAACTATCGGCTTCTATAGATTAGCACCTGGCGATACAGTGATTAATGAGAATTCAATATTGGATTATTGGGAAAAGCTAGCATATGGATTTGGCAAAATCTCACGCGAAAACGGTGCTACACAACCACTTTTACTACGAGGTTGCAGAATAAACGGCGTAACATACGGAACAGTAGATGTTAAAGAAGAACCTCGAAGCATCCCTTCTGAATTTATTCTATACCAAAACTACCCGAATCCATTTAACCCTACTACGGTTATCGGTTATCAGTTGTCGGTTACAGGGCACGTTACATTAAGAGTATATGATTTGCTCGGAAGAGAAATTGCAACCCTTGTTAATAAAGAGGAGCAAGTTGGTAAATACGAGGTAAAATTTGATGGAGGTGGATTGACAAGTGGTGTCTACTTTTATCAATTAATTACGAACCAAACAATGAAAACAATTAAGATGATTTTACAGAAGTGAAATCAAAAATTTTTTTAAAATTTTACATGGAGTTAAATATGAAAACGATAAAATATTTTTGGTTGTTTTTTGTATTGATTTCTTCT
Source organism: Ignavibacteriales bacterium (assembly GCA_016177735.1). Lineage (GTDB taxonomy): Bacteria > Bacteroidota > Ignavibacteria > Ignavibacteriales > Melioribacteraceae > DYJK01. The sequence goes on from JACOUS010000020.1 coordinate 17,852, forward strand.
CAGCTCTCTGCACAAGAATACAATTGTATCACAGCATCAATTCAAGAGGTAGCGATGCAATCAAAAGGCAGATGGCTGCCTTCTGAAGGAACAATTAATGTATTAATTGTTTTTGCAGAATTTCCTGATGATAACTATGATATCTACAATACAAGATGGGTAAAAGGAAGTGAACCTCAGAATATGAGTAATTGGGTTGACCAAACATGGTCTTCGAGCTCAACACAAGGTTCGCTTACTCACTATTTTAATGATATGTCAGGGAATAAGCTTCATTTTATAGGAAAAGAAGTTCATGTAACAGCGCCGCATACGAGAGACTGGTACATGACAAATTACACCAGCAGCAGAAGAGGCTATATTCAAAAAGAGATAATTCAACAGCTTGATGCTACATGGGATTTTGCCGAGTTTGATAATTGGGATTACATCAGCGATTATACTTATAATAATACTTCTGACACCTACGTAGATATGATAATTTTTGTTTGGAGAAATATCTCTCAAGATTTAATCGATCCAGATCAAGGCTTAATTGATTTTAATTTTACCAGTAACTTTGCCGACCTCGGCGGTATTGGAAATATAAATGTTGATAACAATCAAAGAAAAGTTGCAACCTGGTTTGGTGGTGGTAATTCTACTCCTTATGGTTCGGGAGTTTCAGTAAGAAATTATTTAACTGAGGATCCATTTAGAAATACGATACATGAATTTTCACATTATTTAATTGGCAATAACAATTATCACAACGGTTTTGGATTTTGGGGAATGCTTTCCGCATGGGGTATTAGATCATATGTTGCTAACGCTTACGAAAGATATCGTTTGGGCTGGGTTGCAGATTCTACAAATTATACTATCAGTAATACAACCCAAACATTAACCGGCAAAACCCTTGGAGATTTTGTAACTGGTAGAAACGCGTACAGATTTATAAATAGTGCTTCACCGCAAGAATATTTCTTCGTTGAAAATCATCAAAAGACCTCATACTGGGAGAACAATGCACCGTTCTGGGGCTCGCATGACGGTACACTTGAAAACGGAATTTATGTGATTAGAAAAGTTGGAACACCGGACCAGTTTAATCCATCCTCATGGCTGCAATTAATACCGGCAGACGGAAGATATGACTGGGCAGTGAATCAATCATCAACACTTCCAGGTGAGGATGATTTACTACCAGTTTTTAAACAAGGAACACCGAATCGTACAAGCGGATATCATGATAATATGTGGATACCATTTAGTTATGGTGGTTTAACAAGTCCAGCACCGATCCATCTCACAGAGAATCCCACAACAGGCCAGCCTCTAGTTGATGTACGTTTTCACGGTGATGGCAAAGACGCTTTTGGTATCGGTTACAATCAAGTATTTTCCCCGTGGAGTAACCCGAATAATCAGAAGGCAGCAAATTCAGCAACACCGTTCGGTTTTGAAATAACAAGCTTGAGTAGCGGAGTCTACACGCTGAATCTTTATGTTAATACATCGATTGATGCTTCACCTTCCAAACCGCAAAATCTTCATCTCACTTATGCTGATCAATATCATCCTTCATTAGGCTGGGATATAAATACAGAAACAGATATTACGAGCTACAAAATTTACCGCAATTATGATAACACCGGATGGGATCTGGCTGGAACAGTTACGCACCCAACAAATACATTTGTTGATTATGCTATTAGTTATACAAAACCAATCTGGGAAAAATCTGTTAAGTATTATGTTGTTGCCGTAGATAACTCAAGTAAAACATCCGTTCCCAGTACTCAAGTAGAAACATCGGGAATATCGGAGTTGCTGCCAAAAATCAATGAAGAAAATTATGCCGAAGAAAAAACAGCAGAAGAAGTTGTTCATGAATTTAGATTGTATGATAACTATCCCGATCCCTTCAACCCAGCAACGACAATTAAATATCAGTTGCCTGAAGCCGGCATGGTAACGCTGAAAGTTTACGATATACTCGGCAGAGAAGTAGTAGAATTAGTAAATGAAAACAAATCAGCCGGCTACTACGAAGTAAATTTTGATGCAAGCAGATTGACAAGTGGAGTTTACATTTACACAATTACTGCCGGTAAATTCACAGAATCCAAGAAAATGATTTTAGCAAAGTAATCCACACGACAGCAAAAAGGAGACAGCTTCTGCTGTCTCCTTTAGCTTGTCGAAAAATATCCAACCTGATAAGACTAACAAAACATCTATGATCCTGTATCTCGAAGGAGTTTTGCGGACAAGTATCCAGCATCAAGAGTGGCGAGTTCCGCTGCTACAGATAAAATTTTTGACATATTTATAAATTCCCGATTATATTTCCTTTCGAACTAATTAATTATACTCCTCTCATTCGGGGAAATCAGGCGTAAAAGTGATCGAACTAATTAATCTTCACAAAAGTTTTGGAACAAATCATGTTTTGCGCGGAGTGAATTTCACAATCCGCGAAGGTGAATCGCTTGCAATTATAGGAAGAAGCGGATGCGGCAAAAGTGTTCTGCTTAAACATATTGTTGGTTTGCTGCTGCCCGATGAAGGCGAAGTGAAAATTGAAGGACTCTCGTTAAACAGTGCGGACAACAAACAGATTTATCAATTGAGAAGAAAATTCGGATTCCTTTTTCAGGGCGCCGCTCTCTTCGATTCTATGACGGTTTTTGAAAATGTGAGTCTGCCGCTCGTGGAAAATAATTTCGGTTATTCAAAAACAGAGATTGAAAAAATTGTTTTCGAAAAGTTGGAGCTTGTCGGTCTGCCGAAAACAGAAATGCTGAAACCGGCTGAACTTTCCGGAGGAATGAAAAAGCGTGTTGGACTTGCACGCGCACTTGTAACGAACCCGCAATACATTTTGTATGATGAGCCGACAACGGGACTCGATCCGGTTATGTCCGATGCAATTGATGATCTGATAAAAGATTTGAATGAGAAAATAAAAGTGACATCGATAATTGTAACACATGATATGTTCAGCGTAAAAAACACGGCGGAAAAAATTGCGATGATGCACGAAGGGAAAATTTATTTCACCGGTTCTCAGCAGCAATTATTAACAAGCGATGACCCGGTAATTCAAAAATTTATACAACGAACGGGCTTGTGATTATTTTTTACGTTGTTGTCTCGAAAGTATTTTTTAAATAAATAGAACGCGGATAACCCGCCAACAAGCGGCGGGCAAGCTCTGGTGCAGCGGATTTCCACGAATTTATATTTGATGCTTTCGAGGCAGCTTCAAATAGGAGAAGATATTGAAACACAAAATCAAATACGTTTGCTCCAATTGCGGATACGAATCGTTGAAGTGGCTCGGCAAATGTCCTTCTTGCGATAACTGGAATACATTCACCGAAGAATTTGTTGAACAGAAAAAATCATCACACGCACGCAAAGCACCGGAAGCGAATATCACAAAATTAAATTCGCTCGTACATCAGGAAGAAGAAAGAATAAAAACCAACATCGAAGAATTCGACCGCGTACTTGGCGGAGGATTGATGCCCGGCTCTGTTGTGCTTGTCGGCGGCGACCCCGGCATCGGCAAATCAACACTCGTAATGCAAGCGGCGGCGCAGATCAACAAAAGTGTTTTGTATGTAACCGGCGAAGAATCGGTAAACCAAATAAATCTCCGCGCAAAAAGATTAAAAGTTTCTTCCGAAAATATTCTTGCGATGACCGAAACCGACCTCGATATAATTCTGAATGCAATTGAAAATGAAAAACCCGATGTAGTGATCATCGATTCTATTCAAACAACATACAAACCCGATCTCGAAAACACGCCCGGAACAATAACACAAATACGAGAGTGCACTTCGGAATTGATGCAGACTGCAAAGAAGAAACATTGCGCTGTAATTATCATCGGGCATGTTACAAAAGAAGGAATGATTGCCGGACCAAAAGTTTTGGAACACATTGTTGATACCGTTCTGCAATTTGAAGGAGAGAGAAGTTATTCGTACAGAATTCTGCGCGCACAGAAAAACAGATTCGGAAGTACAAACGAGATCGGAATTTTCGAAATGCACGAAGACGGTCTGCATGAGGTTAAAAATCCGAGCGAAATATTTTTAAGCGAACGCGAAAAAGAAATTACCGGCTCGGTTGTTACATCAAGCATCGAAGGAACGCGCCCGATTCTGCTCGAGGTTCAGGCGCTTGTAACTCCGTCTGCGTACGGAAATCCTCAGCGTGTTGCAACCGGCTTCGATTACAGAAGACTTTCGATACTGCTCGCCGTTCTCGAAAAACGCGCCGGTCTCCGTTTATCATCACAAAATGTTTTTTTGAATATCGCCGGTGGAATTAGAATTGACGAACCCGCTGTTGATCTTGCAGTCTGCTGTGCAATCGCATCGAGCTTCAGCGATAGGTACGCACACAAAGATACTGTTGCTGTTGGAGAGATCGGTTTGGGCGGTGAAGTACGAAGCGTAGGCAATATTGATAAAAGAATTCAGGAAGCCGCAAAGCTTGGCTTCAAAAAAATTATTGTGCCGAACGGAAACAACTCGATCAAAATCAAAAATGCGATTGAAGTAATTCACGCGCATAATGTAACCGATGCCATCGAATTAGTTTTGAGGAAATAATTTTAGCAGTTCAGGACGAAACTCGTTTAATAACCTCATATTATTTTTTTTGAAAGGCACAAAGTGTACAAGATAAAATTAATACACTGGGATCAAACCGAAGCGGAAGAGAAAGCGCGGTTAATAAACTCGCTCGGTTGCGAAACAGATTTTGAATCGATCCGCGATCCGCAGACTTTCAAAAGAATAAAAACTAATCCACCGGATTTTTTCGTAATCGATCTTTCGCGTATCCCGTCTCACGGAAAAGAAATTGCAGTTGGTTTGCGGCAGTTAAAGTCCACCCGCAATGTGCCGATTATTTTTACGGAAGGCGAGCCTGAAAAGGTCGAGAAGATTAAAACACTTCTGCCGGATGCAATTTATTCATCATGGAAAACAATCCGTTCCGCTTTGGATAAAGCAGAGCAACAAAAAGATATTGAGAAAGTTGTTCCGCCTTCAATGATGGATCGTTATTCAACCGCACCGCTTGTAAAGAAACTCGGTATAAAAGAGAACACAAAAGTTGCGTTAATCAATGCGCCAAAAAATTTTAAGAAAACACTCGACGAACTTCCAAAAAGTGTAAAGATGTTAACTTCGCTGAAAGATACTGCCGACATAATTATTTGGTTTACAAGATCAAGAGAGGAATTTGATTTGGGCTTCTTCGATATTTTAGAGCGGATCGATACAAACAAATTGTGGGTTGCTACTCCTAAAAAAACATCCGGCGTTGTAACGGATATTAACCAAAACATCGTAAGAAATATTTGTTTGAACGAAGGTTTGGTTGATTTCAAAGTCTGTGCAATCGATAAAACGTGGTCGGGACTTTTGTTCACAAAAAGAAAATAATCCGCACAATTTTATGAATAAATGCTTTTGAATATCAACTCATCAAAATATTTCAGAATTGCACTTCAGCTGATTTTAGCAGTTGTGTTTTTAATTTCTGCTTACTCAAAATTTATTTCACCGGGATTAATCGAAATTATTCTTGTTGATCAGGGGATTACAGCAAGTAGAAATACTGCGGCATATCTCGTCCGCATACTTTTGGCTGTAGAGTTTGCAATCGGCATACTTTATTTACAGCCGTTCAGCATAAAAAAAATTGTAATACCGGCATCAACAGCACTTCTTCTTTTTTTTACCGGCTATCTTTTCTATACCGGATTCATTCTCGGCGATAAAGAAAATTGCGGATGTTTTGGAACATTAATTGAAATGTCGCCGGTTGAATCAATCATTAAAAATGTTGTGCTGATTATTTTATCAGCGCCTCTCTATCGAATGATAAAAGAGAAGAAAGAAAATTTTGTAATTCCGGTTGTAGCGTTGACAGCATCGCTGGTATTTGTTTTTGCGTTTGCGCCAATTAGAGATGTGAAGGATTTTAAGTTTGAGAAGTACAAAGCATTTGTCGGCGAAGGAAGAGTTGATCTTTCCGGGGGAGAAAAACTGCTTGCCGTGTTCAGTCTCGATTGCGAGCATTGCCGGCAGACAGCAAAAGAAATTGCACGATTAACAAAAGCGAACAAAAAAATTCCGCCGGTTTATGTTTTGTTTTTCAGCGAGGGAGGAGTGAGTGTTGATGAGTTCAACAAAATGACCAACTCGGATTTCCCGTATCATATGATTGAAACAAATGAGTTCTTTGATTTGATTGGGAGTACACCCCCGAGAATTTATTGGCTGAGCAACGGAACAATAAAAGAACATTGGGATGCAGATTTTGAGGAGAATATTGATAAGAATTTTAGATGATAGCGTTGAGACGCCATATATGGCGTCTCAACAAAATAAGTTTTAGGACTGGATTTTCTTTTTTACTTCATCGACGACATCCGGCGAAACCAAAATTCTTCCGCATGATTCACACGAAAAAATTTTCTTGCTCTGTTTTATTTCAAGCTGTCTCTGCGACGGCACAACATTATGGCAGCCCGTACAAGCAGATCGGTTAATGGTCACTACAACTTTACCGTTCAAAGCTTTCCTGATGCGCATGTAAGTGTTGTAATCATTCTTCTTAACTTTTACGGCTGTCTTTTCTCTTCTGTCTTTTAATTTAGATTCTTCGCGCTCGTTCATTTTGACGATCTGTTTTAGCTCGGTCTCCTTCTCTTTCAATTCACCCGTAAGAGTTTCCAATTGTGGTTTTACTTCTTCAACATCTTTTTTGAGCTTTTGAATAAGATCTTCGAGGGCGGCATTTTCATTTTCAAACTTAGTGATCTGCTCTTCGGTATGATCGATCTCTTTTGTGAGCGCATCGTATTCTTTGTTGTTACGCACTTGATATAACTGCGATTTAAATTTCTTAAGGCTCGCTTTCAGTCTTTCGATCTCGTCTTCGTTTTCTTTCCGTTTTTCCAAAGAGTTTTTCTTTTCCTCGTCTTTGGTTTCAACTTGTTCTTCGAGCGCTTTAATTTGTGAGGTTAAATCGTTGACCGCAGCCGGAAGGTCTCCGCGCAGTTCTTCAAGTTCGTCGAGCTGGTCGTCAATCAACTGGAGCTCGTAAAGTATAGATAGTCTTTCTAACAATTTATGTTACTCCTTAATGTTTATAAAACTTTATCGGATTTGTACTGCCTGAGTATTTTAAAATTTTTATTTGTTCGGTTTTTGGAATAAAACTTTTCAATTTGTTTTCAACTGTGCCGAGAGAGTGAATTTCTGTTTCGTAATGCCCGGCATCGATAAGAAAAATTTTGCCGGATGCTTCCTGAAAAGTATGATATTTAACATCTGCCGTAACAAACGCATCTGCGCCGGCAGAAATTGCATTGTTCAATAAATCCGATCCGGAACCGCCGCACACGGCAACTTTTTTTATCCGCTTGCTTTTGCCAATGCTGTATTTCAGAACATCTGCTTTAAGATTTGCCGCGGTGTGTTTGAGAAAATCATCGGCACTCATTTCTTTTGCAAGTTCTCCGATTGCACCGGCACCATAATTAACATTTTTATTTTTGAGTGGATAAATATCATACGCCGGTTCTTCGTAAGGATGAGAATCGTGAATAGCATTAATTACATTCCGAAGATTCCACGAATCAACAATGAACTCGAAACGAACCTCTTCTACTTTCTCAAACTTTTGTTTTTGTCCAACAACCGGATTACTTTTTTCCGAGCCTTTGAAAGTTCCTTCTCCCTTCAACAAGAAACTGCAATTTTCATATTCGCCGATAATTCCTCCGCCGGCATTGAATACGGCAGTTGAAACTTTCTCCAAATCTTTTTCGGGAACAAAGACCGCTACTTTGTATTGATTGTTTTCTTCCGGCTCGAGAAACTTTATGTTGTTTAATTTTAGCGTTTGTGCCAGTACAAACGAAACACCGTCTTTTGTAAAATCGAGATTTGTGTGAGCCGAGTAAACAGTAATATCATTCTTTAAAATTGTTTGAACCAGTTGTGCTTTGGAATCTTTTTCTATATCAATTTTTTTGATAGGACTGAAAATGAATGGGTGATGCGTAAAAATAAAGTTACATTTTTTTCGAAGGGCTTCTTTAAGGACTTCATCATCAAGCTCAAGGCAAAGCAAGATGTTTTGTATTCTTTGCCCCCTTGAGCCGAGTTGAAGTCCTACATTGTCTTTTTCCCAAGCGGCTCCGGGGGGTGCCCAGTCTTCTAAATATTTTATTATCTCTCGTACAATCATAGACAAAAAAAATGCACTCCTTTTATTTCGGGAGTGCATTTATACTATCATCCGATAGCGCAAATTTCTGTGGTTGCTCTGCTTATTTTCTTAGGTGAATAAATGTCCATATATCTATTCAAAATATATGATAATCGCCGCTCATTCACAAGGCACAATATTTGTTAACCAACAAAAAATCATCGCTGTAAATTTTTTGAGTTAATTTTCTCCATTTTCAATCCATACGCCGTCTTCTTTGATCAGCCCGATCAGTTCATTCAACGCGTTATCCGAATTTATGCTTCTTTTTACAATTTCTTTGCCTCTGTAAAGAGTAATTTTGCCGGGACCGGCACCGACATATCCGTAATCCGCATCCGCCATTTCTCCGGGTCCGTTAACAATGCAGCCCATTATCGCAATCTTTACTCCCTTTAAATGCTCGGTTCGTTTCCGAATTTTATTTGTTACATCAACCAGATCGAACAAAGTTCTGCCGCAAGACGGGCACGCGATGTATTCCGTTTTTGATATTCTCGTTCGTGCCGCTTGAAGTATTCCGAATAACATGCGGTTAATTAATCCTTTATCAAAAGTTACGGAATCGCTTTTTGCGGTGAGCCAAACTCCGTCGCCAAAACCATCAATCAACAACGAACCAAAATCGGTTGCACTGCAAATCCGCAATTCATCTTCCAAAATTTTTTCATAAACTCTCTTTACGATCACGGGATTTTTAATATTCCGTATCATCAATTCAAAAAAGGCGCGGCGTTGTTCAGCCATCCCGTGCTTGTTTTTTGTTGTTAGTACAAAGACCGCTCTTTCATCATTTTTTATTTTATCGAATTGTTCGGAAAAAATTTCCGCGAGAGGAATTTCTACGAAATTGAGAACGAAAGATTTTATTGTTGAATTATTATAGTGTTCTATTGTTGAAAAGAACGGAAAACTTTTTGTTTTGTCTTCGAGTGTGAGCCACTTATTGTAATCGTAAACTACTTTTAGATTATTCGGCGCATCAAAAGAAAGTTCTTTCATACCGAGATAAATCAAGTCGCAAGCTTGATCTGTCATTTTCCATTTGTCTGTTGCGGCATCGTAATTATATCCTACTTTTTTTAATTCATCGTAATCAACAATTTCTTCTTTGCTGAAATCGGTAAAAACTTTTGGAACTGTGTGCCCGCCAATACCGGCAATTTCAAAAGTATCTCTTCTTTCATAAACAAAAGGATCTTTCGGAGTTTCATCAATCTCAACAATCGGTTCGTGATTTTCTCTTCCTTTATATCTTTCTGCAAGCGCAATTGCAACCGGTGCTTCGTATTCCGGTTCTTCAGTGAGCGATACACGTATCGTATCGCCGATGCCGTCTTCAAGCAATGTTCCGATTCCGACAGCGGATTTAATTCTTCCGTCTTCACCATCTCCGGCTTCCGTTACTCCGATATGAAGCGGATAATTCATTCCCTCTTCTTCCATTTTTTGAATGAGCAGTCTGTATGCTTGAACCATCACTTGCGGATTGCTTGCTTTCATCGAAAGAACAATGTTGTAGTAATTCAGGTCTTCGCATATTCTCAAAAACTCGAGTGCAGATTCAACCATTCCGAGCGGTGTATCACCGTATCGGCTCATGATGCGATCCGACAATGAACCATGATTTGTTCCGATCCGCATTGCCGTTCCGTACTCTTTGCAAATTTTTACGAGCGGCGTAAATCGTTCACGAATTCTTTCCAGTTCTGCAGTGTATTCGTCATTTGTGTATTCAATCGTTTGAAATTTTTTCTTATCAACATAATTGCCGGGATTAACGCGGACTTTTTCTACAATTCGCGCGGCAAGTTCTGCGGCATTCGGCGTGAAATGAATATCTGCAATCAATGGAGTTTTGTAACCGCGTCTTTTCAATTCATCTTTTATGTTTTTTAGATTTTGCGCTTCGTTCAAACTTGGCGCGGTAATGCGCACATATTCACAACCGGCTTCAATCATGCGGATCGACTGCTCGACCGTTGCAAGCGTGTTCATCGTATCGGTGGTAGCCATTGATTGGATTCTTATCGGATTATTTCCTCCGAGCGGAATATCACCAATATAAACTTCGCGTGTTTTGTACCGTGAATAGCAAGTTAAACTATTGCAATATTTTTTAATTGTTTCTAGCATAGAAGCTTTCTGAATTTAAACGTTGTAGAAAAAAAAGAAGTTCTAATTATTTCGTTTTGCCAGTTCGTGTAAAAACAGTTTTATGAATTCGGACGCTGAGGCTGGGTTTTGAGCTGTTATAATATTTTTGTTTATAACTACCGGAGTATCTTTGTATTCAACACCCTCTTTTTCCAATTCCTTTTTATCTTCTTCGTAACAAGTTGCGCACTCTGTAATTAAGCCGGCTTTTGCCAGAATTACCGGCGCACTGCAAATAGCACCAACAAGCTTTCTCTTTTTTACAAAGTTTTGTGCAGTCGAATGTAAACGAGGATTGTTCCAATAATTTCTTGTTCCTTTGCCGCCGATAAAAATTATTCCGCCGAAATTGCTTTCGTGAATATTGTAAAACTGAATATCGTTCTTCACTTTTAATCCGCCGGAACCAACACACAATGTATTGGCATCCGAAGCAATAAAAATTTTTATACCGGCTCGTTCAAGTGCATTGGTGATAATTAAATATTCCTGCTCATTAAAATCCTGAGCCGGCAGAATTAAAAGCACACTTTTGTTTATCAATAAACTGGCTCTCGTTCAATTTTCTTTAATCGAAAATACTAATATTAAATTTGTCCGGCAATCTTGCCGTTAGCCCGGTTAATAACTTATGTTTGGGCTGAGGTATTAAATTTCTAACTTACTGCGGAAAATAAATTACTCGATGCGGATACCCGATCAAAAAATAGAGGAAATTAGAACATCTGCCGATATAGTTGATGTCGTTTCTGAATACGTGCAGCTGCGCAAGCGCGGAAAAAATTTCATCGGTTTGTGCCCCTTTCATCAGGAAAAAACTCCTTCGTTTACCGTAAGCGAGGATAAACAAATTTATCATTGTTTCGGATGCGGAAACGGCGGTAACATTTTTAAATTCTTAATGGAATTTAAAAACATTTCCTTTGTGGAAGCCGTTGAAGAAATTGCAGAGCGGCTCGGAATCAAAATTCAATATGATAAAGAAACTTTTGACGAACAGCAGAGTGCACTCGAAGAATTTTATGAAATCAATTTGTTTGCCGCGAGATTTTTTTCGGACAATCTTCTCAAAAGCAATGAAGGCGAAGAAGCGCGCGAATATTTGAAGAACAGACAGATTAAACAGCAGACACAACGAGCATTCGGGATCGGTTATGCACCCTACGGATGGGATAATTTTTTAGCGTATGCAAAGGATAATAAAATTAATCTGTCCAAAGCAAAACAGCTTGGTTTGATAGACCTGAACGAAAAAGGTGAGTACTACGATAAATTCCGCAGCAGAGTAATTTTTCCGATCTTTTCGCCGAACGGAAGAGTAATTGCATTCGGCGGAAGAATTTTAGAAAAACGGGATGACACAGCGAAATATTTGAACTCGCCCGAATCACAAATTTTTTCCAAACGAAAAATTCTTTACGGACTCTATCATTCCAAAGACGAAATAAGAAAACTTGACCGCGCAATTCTTGTCGAAGGTTACATGGACCTTGTTTCGTTGTTTCAAGCTGGAGTTAAAAATGTTGTCGCTTCTTCTGGAACTTCTCTCACGGAAGAACAAGTTCAATTGCTTTCGCGGTTCACGAAAAATATCATCATACTTTTTGACGCCGATCCGGCGGGACAAAAAGCCGCTCTGCGCAGCATCGAAATTCTGCTCAAGCAGAATTTTGAAGTTAAGGTTATCACGCTTCCACAAGGAGAAGACCCGGATTCGTTCATCAATAAATTCGGCAAAGATAAGTTTGACGAATTTGTTACATCGGCAAAAAATTTTTTAGAATACCAAACAGCACAGTTCGAACAACAGGGAATGTTTGACGATCCGGCAAAGGCAGCCGATGCAATCCGCGTGCTTGTAAAAACTTTATCGCTTGTTGACGATGAACTTAAACGCAATCTTTTTTTGAAAACGATTTCCAAAAAATTCAACTTAAGAGAAAAGTTAATTGAATCGGAGTTGAATGCTCTGCTCGACCAGCAAAATCAGAGAGAAGCAAATACTGTACGGCAGAGTGCAAAATCGTTGAAGGTTCTGCAAGATTTAACTTCAGTCGGAACAATTACAAGCGATAATCCATTCGAAAAAGAATTGATTAGATTACTTTACGGCGGCGGTGAAGAAATTATCTCTTACATTTTCGACAAAGTCGGCATCGAATTATTTTCCAATCCCAAATTCAAAACACTTGCAGAAATTGCGCACGATGGCTACAATGATAATCATTTCTCGCCGGCATATTTGATTGACAAAATTGATAACGATGAGTTGAAGACTTTTATTTTCAAGCTGGCATTAACCGATGAAACAATCAGCAAAAAGTGGGACGAAATTTCCTACACTGGCAAAATTGAAAAGGACACAATCGTGTTCGCCCATGAGACAGTCCGCAACTTTTTGGTTTACCAGATTGATCAGCAAATTAAAGCTAACAACCGGATAATTTCCGAATCGAAAGATGAACATCTTCACATCGAACTTTTAACACGCAACAAAGAACTTCAAGAAGAAAAGAAAGAACTTATTGGATACAAAAACAATCGTTGGTGAGAAGATGAATTACAATCCGTCTCTTTATGAAATCAACACACGGGTTTTTGTAAAAAGATTCGGTGCAGAAACTAAAATAACAAACGTGCCGCCGGTCTTTTGGAACGAACTTGCCGAAAAGGGAATAGATTACGTTTGGCTATTGGGAATCTGGAAAACATCCGATGAGGTAATTGAAAAATATTGTTTTGAAGATGATCTCGTTAACAGCTACAAACGCGCGTTGAGGGATTTCAAAAAAGAAGATGTTATCGGTTCCCCTTTTTCCATTGACGTTTATGATGTTAATCCAAAATTAGCAGATGCAGATTCGCTGATTGAATTGAAATCTTTTCTTAACAGCCGCGGCATAAAATTAATTTTGGATTTCGTACCGAATCATTTCGGTGCCGGAACGAGTCTGTTGAAAACTCATCCCGAAATTTTTCTGCAAGTTGACGAAGAATCCTTTCTTAAAGATCCGCACACATATTTCAAACCGTTTGCCGGCAAAGAAATTTATTTTGCCCACGGCAGAGATCCGTTTTTCCCTTCATGGCAGGATACTATACAGATAAACATTTTCAGTAAAGATGCGAGAGAATTTCTAACCGATACACTTTTGAGATTAACGGATGTTTGTGACGGTGTCCGCTGTGATATGGCAATGCTTCTGTTGAACAACGTTTTTAAGAATACGTGGATCGGTGCACTTTCCAAAAATCATTTTCATTTGCACGAAAAAGAATTTTGGAGCGAAGCAATTTCTGCAGTAAAAAATAAAAGGGCAGATTTTATTTTCATCGCAGAATCTTACTGGGATATGGAGTGGGAACTTCAACAACTCGGCTTTGATTTCACGTATGATAAAAAATTAACGGATCGGCTTCGCACCGGTTACGTAAAAGATATTTGCGAACATTTGCTCGCGGAAGAATCATATCAAAAAAGATCTCTCCGGTTCATCGAGAATCACGATGAAGAGCGCGCCGCTGCTTCTTTCGGGAAAGAAAAATCAAAAGCCGCCGCAATAATTATAAGTACAATTCAAGGTATGCGGTTTTATCACGACGGTCAGCTCGAAGGGAAAAAAATTAAACTGCCGGTTCAGCTCGGCAGAGAGCCCGAAGAATTTTTTCCGAACGGTATTCACGATTTTTATGATAGACTTTTTTCAATCACTCAGGAAAAAACTTTCAAACACGGGAACTGGAAATTGCTTCGACCCGGACCGGCTTGGGAAGGAAACATATCCCACAATAACATGCTCGCGTGGGAGTGGAATTACAATGATGAGAAAAGAGTAGTTGTTGTAAACTATTCCGAAAGTGTATCGGTATCGCTTTTAAAATTAGATGTGAGCGGTTATCCTGAAAATTTTGAGCTGCTCGATTTATTAAACGATCAAACTTATATTCGTTCTTCCGAAGAAGTTTATCACACGGGTCTCTACATCGAACTAAAACCCTGGCAAGCACACATCTTAAAATATTAGTTTAAAAAAAGTCCCTTCCCTTTAGGAAGGGATTTATGGATGGGCAGTATTAAAAAGTAAAAGTAACACCAATCTTAAAAGTCTCGTAAGTTAAAGGCGCTTCTGTGTTGAAGGGCCAGTTCATCTTTTCTTTCTTCAAAAGATAAAATGCGTACGAGTATCCGTTCTTCAATAAAAAGTTTACGATAGGTCCGGCAAAAGGTGATGAATCAATAACCTCGTCAACAAATTTATCGAGTGCTTCCAAACCGGCAGTTTCAATTATAAAACTTCCGAGATGTTTCCAAAACATGTGGCGCGGAAAAATTACTGCGGCTTCGTAACCGGCATTGAAAGAAATAAACGAAGCGGCTTCCAACCTGATCCCACCTTCACTCAATGTTCCGAAACGGAATTCGCCGTCGAAACGTTTTAATATTTCAGACTCAGATTGCTTTCCAAATAATATATCATCAAGTGCCGGTGCAACACCACCGTCAAGTCCATCCACTTCCAATTTAGACCAAACTGCCGCGTGTTGTGTGTAAGGCAATATTTTTACTTTATCAAAACTGTATCCGTAACCGCTCCTTCTCCCAAATCCGAATCGCCACAAATCGCTTTCGTATTTGTTATAGTTATCATCCGTAGATTTTAAGTCTGTTGCAAGCCGCGATGCAAATGCATACCGCTCGTTAAATTCAATAATAGTTTCATCGGAGCGGTCATAAAATGAAACATAACCGAGTTTCAATTCGATTAATCCAACATCTGCAAATTTGCCGTTAAGTTTATCGTGATCGGGCTTGCCAATTCCGTAATCGAGTTCAATAAACGGTTTGCCGTGATGCCATCCCGACCATTGGTCGTCCCAGTTCCAATCCCAATCGTTGAACCATTCTTCATCATCTTTATAGTTCGTTGTATCGCTATCTTCATCTTGTGCGTTAATCTGCGCCGAGAAAAAAATTGCGGTAAGTATTATTATCAAAAAAGATTTTTTGAACATACCACACCCCTATATTTAATTGTTAACGTTAAATTAGACGAAAGTAAAAACAGAATGGTTACAGCTTGTGGAAGGGAAATAATAACGTTTGAAAACTATTCTACTCTAATGCCGGTTTTCAGTTCGAGAGTTTTTAGTAAAGCTTCCATCAGCACATCGTTTTGTACGGGCTTTGTTATAAAAATATCAACACCGGCGCGGTAGGCATTGTCTTTATCTTTTTGAAATGCGTGTGCCGAAAGTCCGACAACCGGCATGTTCTTATTTTCGGAAGAGTTCCTAAGTTCTTGCGTTAATTGAAGCCCGTCTTTTCTGCCTCGCAGAGAAATGTCCATTAAAATGATATCAAACTTTTTGGATTCCATTTTGCTGTAAAACGAATCCGCAGAGTCGCAAATATCAACATCAAATTTTCTTTTGAGAAATAACTGCAAGAATTTTTGATTTTCAAAATCATCTTCAACAATCAACAACAATGGTCTTCTTTTTTCTTCCATGGTATCACCTCTTATTGGGGAGTAATTTCGGAAGTAAAATAAGAATAAATAGGTGAAAATTGAAATAGCCCGCTCACTTGTATTCGTCCCAGCTTTTTATATCAAGACAAAAAGGATTTTTGTTTGAAAGAGCTTCTGCAAGTCTCATTGCAAGCTGACGGTTTGTTATCAACGGAACTTTATAATCAACAGCAGTGCGGCGGATAAGATAATCGTTTGTTAGCTCTTCTTCCTGGAAATTTTTGGGAATATTTATTACGAGATCAATTTTTCTGGTTTTGATAAAATCAACGGCATTCGGGCTTTTACCGCTGAGAGGCCATTCGAGAGTTTCAACCGGAATATCATGCTCTTCCATAAAACTCGCAGTACCCTTCGTTGCGTAGAATTTGACACCGAGTTTCATAAGCTGGCGTGCCGGTTCAAGCAATTCGGATTTCGATTCGATTGTACCCGATGAGATCAAAACATTTTTTATCGGGAACTTGTATCCAACTGCGGTGAGTGCTTTCAAAAATGCTTCGTCGAAATCCTGACCGAGGCAAGCGACTTCTCCGGTAGATGCCATTTCAACACCGGTGGTCGGATCGGCACCTTCGAGACGTGTGTAAGAAAATTCCGGAGCTTTAACACCAACGTAATCATAAGTAAATGTTCCATCCTGAATCGGTTCGACTTTTTTACCAACAATAACTTTAGCGGCGGCTTCAATAAAATTTGTTTTCAAAGTCTTTGATACAAACGGAAAACTTCTCGATGCACGCAAGTTGCACTCGATAACTTTTACTTTGTTATCCTTTGCGAGAAACTGAATATTAAACGGTCCGTTGATGTTCAATGATTTTGCAATATCTGCAGAGAATTGTTTAATCTGCCGCATCGTTTCAAGGTAAGTACGCTGAGCCGGAAGAACCAAAGTTGCATCACCTGAATGCACGCCGGCATTTTCAATGTGTTCTGAAATTGCTGAACAAACTATCTTTCCGTTTTGTGCAACAGCATCGAACTCCAACTCTTTTGCATTCACCAAAAATTTGCTGATTACAACCGGGTGTTCATCGGAAATATCGACTGCCTTTTGCAAAAACTTTATCAGTTCGTAATCATCGGTTGCGATTGCCATTGCCGCGCCGCTCAAAACATAAGAAGGACGAACCAAAACCGGGAAGCCTACTTTCTTTGCAAACTCAACTGCTTCCTGAATTGTATTTAATTTACTCCACGCCGGCTGACCGATGCCGAGTTCATCGAGCATTGCTGAAAATTTACTTCTGTTCTCTGCTTTGTCAATTGATTCGGGCGTAGTGCCGAGAATTTTAATTCCAACATGATGAAGTTTTAACGCGAGATTATTCGGCGTCTGCCCGCCCATCGAAACAATAACACCCATCGGACTGATTGTGTTGTAAATTTCCCAAATAGTTTCTGTTGTTAATTCTTCGAAGAAGAGCGCATCAAATTCATCGTAATCCGTGCTTACTGTTTCAGGATTGCAATTGATCATCACGGTTTTGTATCCCATCTCGCGGAGTGACTTGCCGGTAATTACACAGCACCAATCAAACTCAACTGAACTTCCGATGCGGTACGGACCCGAGCCGAGAATGATTGCACTCTTTTTAAGATTGAATTCAAAATCGTGAGAAGAACAATTGTAAGTTAGATAAAGATAATTTGTCTTTGCCGGATATTCCGCAGCAAGAGTATCGATGTGTTGTATAAACGGATGAATCTCATGTTTTTTTCTTTGCATATAAACATCGTGCGCATCAACTTGAAGTATGTTGGCAATCTGCCGGTCTGAAAATCCGTGCTGCTTCGCTTCGAGCAGTAATTCTTTTGTCAATTTTTTCGGTGAAGCTGCAATTTGTTTTTCTATTTCTACGATGTTCTGAATTTTACAAAGGAACCATTTATTGATATGAGTAAGCGAGTGAATCCAATCAACAGAGTAGCCGAGTTTTAAAGCTTGCACTACGGCAAACATTCTTTCTTCTGTAGGATTCTTTAATGCTTCTTCGAGATCATCGAATTCAACTTTTGTGCGGCTCGCTGTTAAACCTTCAACACCGATATCGAGCATACGCATCGCTTTCTGAATTGTCTCTTCGAACTTGCGCCCGATTGCCATCACTTCGCCGACCGACTTCATCGATGAACCGAGATTTCTTTTTACGAGTCTGAATTTTTTCAAATCCCATCGCGGAACTTTAACAACAATGTAATCAAGCGCCGGTTCAAAAAATGCTTTCGTAGTTTTTGTAATCGAGTTTTGAAGTTCATGCAGTCCGTAACCGAGTGCAAGTTTTGCCGCAACAAATGCAAGCGGATATCCGGTTGCTTTCGATGCGAGCGCAGAACTTCTCGATAAACGCGCGTTAACTTCTATTACACGGTAATCTTCCGAATTCGGATCGAGTGCATATTGAATGTTGCATTCGCCTACAATTCCAAGATGACGGATAGTGCGGATTGCAATCTCGCGGAGTTTATGATATTCTCTGTTTGTTAAAGTTTGGCTCGGTGCAACAACAATACTTTCGCCGGTGTGAATTCCCATCGGATCAATATTTTCCATATTGCACACGGTGATGCAGTTGTCATATTTATCGCGCACAACTTCATATTCAATTTCTTTCCATCCTTCGAGATATTCTTCAACTAAAATTTGCGATGAGTATGAAAGAGCTTTTGTTGCAAGTTTTTTTACTTCACTTTTATTTCTGCAGATGCCCGAACCGAGTCCGCCGAGCGCGTACGCAATTCTGATAATTACCGGGAAGCCAATCTCCACAGCATATTCGATTGCATCATCAAGGGTAGTCACGGCTTTGCTTTGCGGAAATTTAACATCAATCTCTGAAAGTTTGTTGCAGAAAAGCTGCCGGTCTTCCGTATTTTCTATTGCATCGATCTGTGTGCCGAGTACTTGTACTTTATATTTTTTCAGAATTCCTTCGCGGTGAAGCGCAAGTCCGCAATTGAGTGCAGTCTGTCCGCCGAATCCGAGAATTATTCCATCAGGCTTTTCTTTTTGAATTACTTTTTCGACATAGTGTGTGTTGATCGGCAGAAGATAAACTTTATCTGCAAGGTAATCCGATGTTTGAATTGTTGCGATGTTCGGATTAATTAGAATTGTAAAGATACCTTCTTCTTTCAATGCTTTGATTGCTTGCGAGCCGGAATAATCGAACTCGCCGGCTTCACCAATTTTTAACGCCGAGCTTCCTATAATTAAAATTTTTTTATGCTTCATTGTATCCTATTATTTTTTATCAACCGCTTCCCCTTTCTCAGTTATAATGAGAAAGATATTAAAGTGGTTATTTCACATCTTTCAAAAATTCATCGAAGATGAACGAAGTATCAACCGGACCGGGCGCGGCTTCGGGATGAAACTGCACACTCCGGAACGGAAGTTTTTCGTGCAGCACGCCTTCGTTCGAATAGTCATTCAAATTTTCAAACCACGGCTGCCAGCCGCGCGGCAATGATTTTGTATCGACCGCAAAACTGTGGTTCTGCGATGTTACATAACATTTGTTCGAATCAACTTCTTTTACCGGCTGGTTTTGACTGCGATGCCCGTATTTTAATTTGTATGTTTTTGCACCGGCGGCAAGCGAAAGTATTTGATGACCCATGCAGATTCCGAGAACCGGCACTTGTTTTTTCAACAAAGTTTTTATTGACGCAACAAGTTGTTTGTACACCGCCGGGTTGCCGGGACCGTTGGAGATAACCACGCCGTCGTAATCTTCTTTTTCAAAATCATAATCGTACGGAACACGTGCAACTTTTACATTTCTTTCAAGCAAGTTTGTCAAAATACTTTTCTTGCAGCCGCAGTCAACAAGCATAATTTTCTTTTTGCCTTCGCCGTATGTTTCAACATTCGGAACGGTCACTTTGGAAATTAGATTGTCAACATCGGGGTTATAAAATTTTATTTTCTCTTTTCCGATTTCAATCTTGCCGAGCATCGTACCGCGTTCACGCAAAATTTTTGTCAACCGACGCGTATCGATTCCGTAAAGACCGGGCACTTTAAATTTTTTCAGCCAGTCGGATAAATTTTGAATTGCGTTCCAGTGGCTGTACGAATCTGATTGTTCCGATACGATCAGCGCTTCAATTTGTATCCGTTCCGATTCAAAATTTTTCGGCAGATCGTCCGATTCGTTGAATTCCGGTACGCCGTAGTTGCCGACAAGCGGATAAGTGATTACGAGAATTTGCCCTTTGTACGAAGGGTCTGTTAAAGTTTCCGGGTAACCGACCATACCGGTATTAAAAACAACTTCGCCGGCAATAGATTTATCATAACCGAACAAAATACCTTCAAATACATTACCGTTTTCGAGTGTGAGTGTTGCTGTGTGCTTTTGAGTCTGTTTATTGCTCAATTTTACATTACCTAAATTTATTGGGTATAGAAAGAGGCGAGAACTTTGAAAATTGCCCGCGAAATGTAAACAAAAATTTCTTTTGTTGAAATTGCCGGATAAAAATTTTTCTTTTGGTTACTTTTTGTTTTTAGTCATTGAAAATATTTTACTTTTTTTACATCATTCCTAAATACATTCTGTTTCGGGGTATAAAAATTAACATTGCATTTTTATAGAAAATTAATTTATTTAAGCTAACCGTAAAAAAGCTGAGTGCTTGTTGAAAAGAGTTCTGCTATTTATCTTATTATTTATAGTTAGCTTTTTATTACATGCCCAGGATAAAGGAATAATCCGCGGCTTCATTGCTGATTCAACAAGCGGGGAAGTTCTTCCATTTGCCAACGTGTTAATTCTTGAATTGAATACCGGCACAGCAACAGACCATAACGGTTATTTCATAATTACCGGAGTCCCTCCAAATAGAACATATACTTTGTCAGCATCGTATATCGGTTATACAAAGAAGCTTATCAAAGTTCATGTCAGTCAGAATAAAACAAACTTTGTTGAAATTCATCTGGAGCTGAGCGGTGTACGTTTATCCGAAATAGAAAAAGTCGCAGAGTATGTTCCCAAACAAAAAGAAATGGATATAAGTATTAACCGAATTAAGCTGAAAGATTTAGAATACATACCACAAGGAGTAGAAACAGATATTTTTAGATCGTTGCGCACGTTATCCGGTATTCAATCTACAGGAGACATTTCGGCAAGATTTTATGTGAGAGGCGGATCAAGTAATCAAAATCTTGTTCTCTTCAATGATGCACCTATTTACAATCCGTTTCATGCTTTCGGACTTTTTTCAGTTGTTGATCCGGATATGGTTAATAATATAGAATTTTATAAAGGCGGCTTCCCTTCTCAATATGGAAGTAGAATCTCATCCGTTTTGAAAATTATTACCAAAGACGGAAATAAAAATAATTATAGGTCGTCTTTATCAGTCAGTCAGTTAGCCGCAAAATTTTTGGTAGAAGGACCAATTCCCTACGGTTCGTTTATACTTACCGGAAGAAAATCTTTCAACACAAATGTACTCCGTAAATTTTTAAATGATAGAGAAGCTCCGATTGATTTTCATGATCTATCTTTTAAAGCAACTTATTCTAATCCCGATTTCATGGCAACATCCAGATTTAGTATTTACGGCTTTTTAAGCGGGGATTTTCTCAAACAGAACGATCCCTTACTTGAAGATTTCAACTGGAAAAATAATCTCTTTGGCTTCAAATGGTTTCATGCCGGCGACAGCCCTCTATTTTTTGAAGTAGGTCTCTATGTTTCAAACTTTTTCGGGAATGTTCTACCTAACCTGAGCAGTGTGAATGAAAAAAAGAACGAATTAAATGACGTAACTATAAAGATGGATTTTAATTATCTGTTCGATTCGAAAGATGAAATAAATGTTGGATTGAATATATCAAACATCCGAACAAGTCTGTTTCTTAAAAACCAATTCGGTGCCGAGACCAATTTAACAAATTACGGAACAGATTTTTCTGCATTCATAAAATATCGCCTGATGCAAATTGATAATTTTGGTTGTGATGTTGGTACAAGGATCAAATTAGTTGGACTAATTTCCGGTGACAGCAAGAAATATACATTCGAACCAAGAGTCAATTTATCTTTGAAATTATTGGACAACTTGACACTGAAAACGGCGTGGGGAATTTATCAACAAGAACTTACAACACTATCCGACGAAACAGAAATTATTTCTCTGTTCGAACCGTGGATAATAGCTCCGGCAAGCGTTGGCTCGACCAAATCAGTTCACTACATCGGAGGAATTGAATACGATTTAAGTGAAAAGACTTCGTTAAAGATAGAAACCTATTACAAATTTGTTCATGATTATCCCACGCTCAACAATTACAAATTCGAGGAAACAGACCCCGATTTAATCAGCGGCTCGCTTGAATCTTCCGGCATCGAATTTCAATTACTTTCCTCAATCGAACAATTAAAAATTTCGAGTACATACACATTTAGCCGTTCGTATAGAACTATTAATGGCTGGGTTTATTATCCGAAGTACGATTCAAGACACAATTTCAATATTAATCTCTCGTATGAATTCCCGGATGATTGGATTGCAAGTCTTTATTGGACTTTTAATTCCGCGCTTCCATTCACACAATCGCGCGGTTATTACGACAAATTATTTTTTGATGATCTTTATGCGGCAAATCCGGTTTATGAATCATACAAACCTTTTGCCATACTCGATGATATTAATCTCGGAAGATTAACAAATTACCACCGCATGGATTTAAGCGTAAGCAAAAAATTCAGAATCGCTTTTGTTGCATGTGAAGTCGATGTAAGTGCAATGAATGTATATAGCAGAAAAAATATTTTTTACTTCAAAAGAGATACCGGCGAAAAAGTTTATATGCTTCCGTTTTTGTTAACAGCCACTTTGAAGGTAAGTTTATGATCAAAGTTATTATCCCAATTATTTTGATAAGCTGTTTAATTTTATCATGCAAGGAAGATTTTTCTACCGAAGCAAAATACCGCGAAAGAAATGTTTTGACTTGCATTATCAGTCCAGATACAAGTTTTCAAGCTGTTACTCTTTTTAGAACGTATAGAGTGGAAGGCAGCCCAAACCAGTTCACAGAATATCCTTTTATTGACAGCGCCGACGTAAAAATGTGGCACGATAATCAAGTATATCAATTTTACGATACGACCCTCGAAAGACAAAACACCGGACGTTATATAGAATCGGCAAAAGTTTATTACAACAACTCTCTAAAACCGATTGGCGGTAAATATGTGGAGGTAGAGGCTCTCCTTCCAAACGGGTTGTTGTTGAGAGCAGAAACGTTGGTTCCTGACGTTGACAAAATTTCTTTTCAAGGAAGCAGCACAGAAATTTCATCCGACAATAAAAACGAGATTAAATTTATCTGGGCTGACGAACAACGGGTAATGTATGACCCGCGATTTCTTGTAGTTGTTTCAAACAAGATAACTCACCAAATAAACACTGTAGAAATTCCCATAAAATATATCGTAAGGAATTCGGCAGAAGAACAGGTTCATCCCTCCATTACTTCCCAAAAGAGTGTTATTTATGAATCTGCTGTCATACGCAAAGCCTTTCAAAATATATCTAAAGATGATTCCGTCAAATCGAACTATGTTATCATGGGAGCTTATCTCGAATTAATGGTGCTCGATAAATATCTATCAACTTATTATTCATCGATCGAGAATTTTTTAGATGAGTTTACAATCAAAGTTGATTTGCCGGATTACACCAACATTGACGGAGGCTTCGGAATTTTTGGTTCTTACAATTTGATCAAATACAATATTGCTGTAGATAAAAATTTTATAAAAAGTTTCGGATACGGAGCGGGGTTTTAAATTTCTATGATACGGTCGATGCTAAAAATTTTTTCGGACTATCTAATTTATCACGTACTTTTTCTTGTAATATTTATTTTGTTCGTGTCGTGTGAAAAAGAAGTATCTGTGTCTCCGCCGGATAGCCCTCCTCCCAAAGGTTTTGTTACGATATCTTCCAAACCGCAAAGTTTTAAAATTTTTATGGAAGGGAAAGACAGACGGAGAATTACTCCCGATAGTATTACATGGCTTGAAACCGGTTCATACCGATTTACATTAAGGAAAAATCTATTCAGAGACACTTCGTTTAGTGTTGACGTTGTAGAAGGCGAAAAGAAGAAATGCTTTATCGATTTTACTTTGAACCCAGCAATGCTCGGAAGTATAAAAATTGAAAGCAAACCTTCTTCTTCACTAATCTTTTTGAATGATTCGAGTACCGGTTTGCAAACGCCGACTGTTATCAAAGGTTTACTGCCCGGTTATTATGAAGTACGACTTAGAAACACCGATCACCGCGATAAAAAAATTTTAGTCACGGTTGAAAGCAATAAAACTTCCGAAGTAAATTCTGTTTTGGTTGATACAACAATCTGGAACGATTACACATTGGAAAACTCGCAAATAGCATCAAACAATTTAACATGCTTATTATCTGATAATCCGCAAGATAAGATTTATATCGGCACTGCTGATATGGGTTTGGTTGTTAAAGAAAACAACCTCTTTGCAAATTACAACAGAAACAACTCCAGAGTTATCGATATCAATATAAAAAGCCTTTACAAAACATCAGGAAAATTATGGATCGGCACAAAAGAGAAAGGGTTAGCTCGAATTAATGGTCTGATTACTACTTTTTTCAAAAAAAATGGTTCCTCAATTCCAACGGATAATATAACGTCTGCGGCACTTTCAGAAGACGGTAAAGAAATTTATTTCCTCCACGATCCCGCAACTGCAAATGCCGGCGGAATTTCGGTTTTCAACCCAAGCTTTGTTAAATCTTTTTATCTAAATCAACCATCCCTAAAAACAAGAAGTATTTATGTTGACAGTGATAAAAGAATTTGGATAGCGAGTTCTATAGGGATTATTACTTTTAAGGACTATCCCGATATGAAAATTCTTGATTCGAACAACACCGGACTCAATCTCGAACAAGCAAACGGAATAACCCAGGATGGATTAGGCAACATCTATTTCTCAACTTACGGCTCGGGATTAATAAAACTAAAGGCTGATAAAATCGAGCACGTTGTAAAAAAGAATTAATACGATGTTGCTGCTAAAAGATTTTAAACATTTATTCAAGGACAAATTCCTTCAGCGCATCATTCAATTGTTCAAACTCGATTAGAAATGCATCGTGCCCGTAGATCGAATTTATTTCAAAGTATTGTGAGCCGGGAATTAAAGCGGAGATTTCTTTTTGTTCTTCGGGTGGATAAAGTACATCGGATGAAATTCCAACGCAGAGTGTTTTTGCTTTTATGGATTTGAGTGCATCTTCCAAACTACCGCGGTCTCTTGAAACATCGTGCAGATCCATTACTTTCGTTATTGTGACGTACGTGTTCGCATCAAATCTTTTTACAAGTTTTTCCCCCTGATAATGGAGATAGCTCTCGATCTGGAAATACGGTTTGTCTTTGCCGTCGTTATCAAACCGAATATCTCTTCCGAATTTTTTTTCGAAGCTGGTCTGGCTTCTGTAAGTAATCATCGCAACCATGCGAGCAGTCGATAATCCTTTGTGCGGCTGTTCGGAATAATTTCCGTGGTCCCATGCCGGGTCGTCGTAAATTGCTTTACGCGCAATTTCATTCAAGCCGATTGCCCATGCAGAATGACGTGCGGCTGTTGCAATCGGTACAATTCGTTTTACAAAATCAGGATACGTAACTGCCCATTCCAAAACTTGCATTCCGCCGAGCGAACCGCCGATAACCAGCTCAAGTGAGTTTATTTTCAATTGTTTCAGAAGTTTGTATTGAAGATTTACCATATCGCGCACAGATACGAGCGGAAAATTATTTCTGTACTTTTCTCCGGTATCGGGATTAATTGAAATTGGTCCCGTTGTTCCGTAGCAGCTTCCAAGAATGTTTGAGCAAACAATAAAATATTTTGAAGGGTCGATAACTTTTCCGTAACCGATCAATCCTTCCCACCATCCGGCGCCGGCTTCACTTCCGTTTTCGGTATCCGTAAATCCGTATGCATGTGAATTACCGGTGAGTGCATGGCAGATTAGAATTGCATTTGTTCCGCTGCTGTTCAACTCGCCGTAAGTTTCGTATGCAACGGTAACATCTTTCAGCTTGCCGCCGAATTCCAGTTCAAGTTCACCAATCGATTTTTCCAATTTTACTTCCGTATTAATCTGCATTTGATTCCTTCTCTCTACGCTACGTTTGCTTTTTGATTTGTTCCGAAAAAAACGCCGTGCAAATTAGAAACAATTTTTCCAATATCAGAATTCTTTACTGCGAGTTGAACGGTATTCGAGCCGAAATTATTTATGAATCTGTAACTGATATTCAAGTCAGACAGAGATGAAGATGCGCTGTTGATTATCTGCCGCACATTTGCCGAATTATTTAAAAGAAGAGAAACTATTCCGGCATCGTTTCGTATCTCGATATTTTTTATGAAGTCACTCTCCGGTACGAACTGAAATTCGGATTCGATAAGATTAATTGTTTTATCCAAATCTTTTTGATTGATAATCAACGAAAGCACCCGCAAATGATGATTGAAATTAGTGCTGACTACATTTAACTGCGCTGAAGAAAGCAGATTATATATTCTCGAAACAACTTCGAGTGAGTTGTAAAGCGGCAGATTTGAAATTGTAACGATGCTAACGTTATCAAGCGAAGTAACAACGAGAACATCTTTGCTTGTGTTCTGCGTTTCGTCTGTAATTGTTGTTCCGGCAAAATCCGGATTGAAAGAATTCAGAACCTTCACCGGAATGTTTTCGGCTTTTACCGGCAGTAAAGATTTCGGAAAAATTACTTTTGCACCGAGATTGGAAAGTTCGATTGTCTGTTCGTAAGAAATTTCATCGATAGTTTCGGCAGAGGGAACAAGCCGCGGATCGGCATTGAGTATTCCGTCAACGTCCGTCCAAATATCAACCGAATCAACTTTGAGTGCGGCACCTATAATTGTTGCAGTATAATCCGAGCCGCTTCTGCCGAGTGTTGTTATATCTCCGTATTTGTTCGAACCGGTGAACCCGTTAACAACTGCAATCTCGTTTCTCTTTTGTCCGATAAATACAATCCGTACTTTTTCATTTGTAATTTCGAAATTGATGTTCGCATCGCCGAAGTTCGAATCCGTTTTGATAAAATCCGCCGCGTTGTAAACAACAGCATTCAAACCGTCCGACTTCAAATACTCGGCAAGAATTTTTTGCGATAAAAGTTCGCCGAAGGAAATTATTTGATCAATTATCTTCGGTGCGGCATGATGCAGAAGGCGTACCCCGTCAAGTTTTTCTTTGAGTCGCGCAAGTGTTGAATCGACTTCCGATTTTACAGATTCACGTTTATCGGCAGCGAATAATTCATCAATATAATTGTGATGAACGGTTGTAATCTCCCAAAAAATTTCGGAATATTTATTCGAACCGTGTACAGCTTCATCAATTGCCGAAATTAATTTATTTGTAATTCCGCCAATCGCGGAGATCACGACAATCACTTTATCTTTTTGTTGATACGAATTAATGATTGCCGCGGCATCTTTTAATTTTTGAGCGGTACCAACAGAGGTACCGCCGAACTTGATTACTTTCATTTATCGCCCCGTTAAATTTTGTTTAACGCTTGTTCGAAATCTTCAATTATATCGTCAATGTGTTCCAAACCAACAGAAACACGCACGAGCTCCGGTGTAACACCTGAATCGAGTTTTTCTTGCTGACTCAATTGCTGATGTGTTGTTGTATCCGGATGAATAACGAGAGTTTTTGCATCGCCTACATTTGCAAGCAGACTTGCAAGTTTAACGTTATCGATAAATTTTCTACCGGCTTCGCTTCCACCTTTAATTCCGAATGTGATAATGCTTCCGTACAATCCTTTTCTAAAATATTTTTTTGCGGCAGAATTGTATTCATGCTCTTCCAAGCCGGGATAAAGAACCCATTCAACATTTTTTTGTGTCTTCAGCCATTTTGCAAGTGTAAGTGCATTTTGCGAATGCCGCTCGACTCGAAGCGAAAGTGTTTCGAGTCCTTGCAAAAGCAAGAAGGAATTGAAAGGACTGATACACGGACCGAGATCGCGGAGTTGTTCAACGCGCGCACGAATTATGAATGCGATATTTCCGAATGGTCCGCCTTCGCCGAATACTTCCCAAAATTTTAATCCGTGATAACCCGGGCTCGGTTCTGTGAATGCCGGAAATTTTCCATTCGCCCAATTGAATTTTCCGGCATCGACAATTACGCCGCCGATTGAAGTTCCGTGTCCGCCGATCCATTTTGTTGCCGAGTGAACAACAATATCCGCACCGTGTGCAATCGGATTGCAGATGTATCCGCCGGCGCCGAATGTGTTATCAACAATCAAGGGTATGTTGTGCTTGTGTGCAAGTTTTGCAAATTCTTCAATCTCGGGTATGTTCAAACGCGGATTGCCGATTGTTTCGATGTAGATTGCTTTTGTTTTTTCATCGATGAACGGTTCAAAATCTTTTGCATTGTTGCTTTCAACAAATTTTACATTTATGCCGAGACGCGGAAAAGTAACTTTGAATTGGTTGTACGTACCGCCGTAAAGAAAACTTGTCGATACAATATTATCGCCAGCTTCGGCAATTGTACTGATTGCAAGAAATTGTGCCGCTTGTCCCGATGAAGCTGCAAGTGCCGCAGCGCCTCCTTCGAGACTTGCAATTCGTTCTTCAAAAACGGCAGTAGTCGGGTTCATAATTCTCGTATAAATGTTTCCGAACTCTTTCAATCCGAAAAGGTTCGCCGCATGATCGGCGTTATCGAACGTGTATGAAGTTGTTTGATAGATCGGCACTGCACGGGAGTTAGTTGCAGAATCCGGCTGATGACCGGCGTGAAGCTGACGCGTTTCGAATCTGTAGTTGGGATTGCTCATTTTATGTTTCTCCTTTTTATTAAATATGATTTTTGTCTGTGTGTTTAATTTTTTCAGATAACAAAAAAGCCCTTTCGATTTCTCGTGAAGGGCTTTTGGTTTTTGTCTATTCTAAAATTTATATGTTAAACCGGACCTCCACGTTTGTGCGCAGACATACGCATCATCATACACATGCACATCATAATATTGACCGGCATTATGTTTTTAATCTTGTTCATTTATAAGCCTTGTATATAACAAAAAAGCCCTTCAACTTTTGAAGGGCTTTGATGAAAAATCTATGATATATTTATCAGCCCTTCGTAAAGAAATACATCATCATGCACATCATTCCGCGAATGGCTGCTATGTTAAATGTATTTTTTGCAAAAGGCATCATTTTTCTCTTTGATAATTTTAGGTGCAAAGCTAACTTTCTTGAGGCTTCATGTCAAGTGTTTTTTCAAAAAAAATTAAAAGAGAGGGCTGACTTATCGACCCTATCTTTTTTGTTTTTTTACTTTACAACTCAAATTCAAAACCGAGACTTAATTTTAAAATGCCATTTAACTTTTTTGGACCGAACACTGATGATGACTTCCACGTATATTCTTTGTTAAATGGCAACTCGTAATGTGCTTCAAGTTCTATCACTTTCATAAAATTAAATCCTGCGCCCAAAACTAACAGTGGAATAACAACACCTTTTGCTATCGTACTAGAAGGATAATTACCGTGTACATTCAATCCGCCCAAAATATAGTTTTTATCTCCCCAATAATATTTTGTTAATAACATTATCTCAGCGCCGTTATAATGAGAATCTGTAATTAAAGCTCCGGGTCTTATGCTGATTGCAAAATCTTTGTTTAACTTAATTGAGTAATTCAGATATAAGCTGAACGGATAGGTACGAACATTATCTCCTCTATATTCTGCCGGAATCGATTTGTTTTCTTCATCGATCAACATAAATGGCTCGTAGTTAAAACCGATAAATGATTGTGCTTTTAATGTGCTGCAATACAAAAGAAACACGACAGTAATTAAATTTATTAATCTCATTTTATCTCCTGGAAAATTAATGTGAGACAGTTCTTGTTTCCCATGTAGCGTATTTACTAACAAGTATCCACTCGCCGCCTAATGTGTAAGGATCACAATCGCATGGATTTTGATTTATACATTTGTAAGTATATATCCATTTCCTTTGAAACCAATTAAGCCATCCAGTTAGAAACGCATCCAAACAAAAAGTATCTAACCTTTCAAAATGGATAGAACCATTAGCAAAAAGCCAAAGTTTGTTCAAGCCAAGTGCATTTGCACTAGAAAACAAAGTACGATATTCTATATCGCAATCAAGTGGAAACGGTGCATCATAGTCTCTATCCAAATGGATCCACTGAAAAATAACATTACTATCGCCATAGTGATCTTTAAGGAATGTCCAATTCTCACTCTGGTCACAAACATTATTAAAAGGTCCACCTTCATACGCTGTGAAAGAAATGTACGTATTACTCGTTTGATTTAAGAATGACAAGTAGTCATAAGTGATGCCCGAAATCGAATACCTACCAGCCGAGCTCCCAACTATATATTTAGAAGAGGGGTTATAAGAGCTGATGTAAATACTAGAATTAACTAAATAACTTACTGATGATCCATGTTCAAGTGGTTCATCAGTATAGTAATATGCAAAATTTCTGAATTCATTTAGGGATGTCCATGTATAAACTGGCCAAGGGTTACAATACATGAGATTATTTTCTTTAGAATAGCCAACCGCTATTGCATCATTTATTCTTTGTATTGTCTCGGTCATACTATTGTTTGTTGGCCATGTGACGAGTAGTTCACTAAACCCATAATAATTTTTATACTTATCTACCCAATAATAACTCCAGTCGTTTGGCCAAATACCTATAGTTTTGCCTGGAGCGGGGATGTATTTCTCTAATACCCAATAATCCACATCCTTCTGACAAGAACTTTGTGCGTACGGCTCTATTATTGTACCGTCTTTATTTTTTGTTGTGTCTTTATCCTTGTCTTTTGTTTTAGTGGAATCTTTCTTTGTAGAATCAGAAGTAACACTAAAATTAATTTTTGCTGCATTGCCTGTTTTTGATAAACTGATTTTACTTTTTACTTCTGTTTGCTCGGTTGGTTTTTCTTCTGAACAATAATTAAAAAATAGAACTGCAACTACCGCAAAAAAGAAGCGAACGCATGATTACATGGATGAATGTTTGCATGAAAAGGAATTAGTTGATTTGTGCATTTGCCCTCCGACTTAGTATTTGAGTTGATAAGTACAGAAGCAAATTCACACATTACCGTTTAAATTGCAATGGTAAATTTTGTCTTTATTAGACTTTATATCTGAAGATCATTTTCAAATATTCATGAGAGCTTCATACAAAATTTTGATTTCTATTCTAGAAAGGTTCTGAAAATATTGAAGTCATATCACTGTAAAGCGATTTACAATTCACTTCATTATATTGAATCAAACAATTTTGTAACTGAATGCCCGCAAATTTTCGAAAGCTATTGTTCATAATTTTATTTGCCGCGTTATTGCACGGCTGCGGTTCCGCACCGCGTTTTACTTCGCGGACTGAAAAAGCACACACCACCGAAACAAATCCGCCAAAAGAAAATTTGGATGTTTACAAAAATTATCCGCCGCTCGAAATTGTTTACGGAACTGCATCCTTTTATGCCGATAAATACAACGGCAGAATTACATTCAACGGCGAAGTTTACGATATGAACGAAATTTCCGCGGCACATCCTTCATACAAAATGAATACGATCGTGCGGATTACAAATCTTGCAAACAACAAAAGTGTGATTGTACGAATTAACGACCGGATGCCTTTTCGCGAAGATAGAATAATTGATCTTTCGCTCGGCACGGCAAAAGAACTCGATTTTGTAAAAGAAGGTTTGGCGGATATAAAACTCGAAGTACTTAAATGGGGCGAATGAAAAACGTCTCAAAAATTTTTTTGTGATTCATTGCTGCGACTTGATGTCCTCGAGTCTTCGTGGCAAAAAGTAACTTAAGGAAAGCCATTATCGCCGCGAAGACTCAAAGACATTAAGAAAAAATTATAATAGAATTTTTTGACAGAATACTTATCTCACAAATTTCCACCAGTAGAAATAATGATCTTCAAGTTCTGCAACAGCCGGCATCGGGAAAAATTTTAGTTCATTGCCGGCGGCAAACCAGAAACCGTGACGCAAAAATTTGTACGAGATATCATAAAGCAATCCGCCGAGACTGATTGTTTTAGTAAGCTTGCCCGGATGATCTATCAGTTCGGTAATGCAGTCATAAAGGCGGTACGGATTTACACCCGGCAATTCGATGTGATAAATTTCTTTATTCTTATTGCTTGCCAGAAAATGATCAACATCAAAATCGATTTGAGTGAAAAGAATTTTCGGCGCACCTTTCGCCTTTTGTGTCGTGATGAATTTTCCAAATTCTCTTTGATCTTTGTTTGATGCAACAAGCGTATCGAGCGGACAAATTTCCTGATAGATTCTGATTTTGCCCGGCTGGTTGTATGCAGTGTAATCTTCCGATTTTAACGGAAGAACTTTCCCGTTTGTTGTAACGAGGTACAAAGTTTTTATTGCCGAAAGATCGATATGCTCGAGAACATTGTAGGAAGAAATGTATTTGGTTTTCTTCGGTTCGCCGTTTTCGTGGGGAACTGTTTCGTTAAGATATTTATCTATTTCAAAGTAATTGTTGCGGTAGTTTAAATCTATTTCGGCAAAAATAACTTTGCCGCTGAAATGCTTTGCACTGCCGGTTGTGTAGTGCTCGCCGAAATGTTCGGGATCCAGTTGTGAGGCAACCAAGGCATTGTTCGGAAATACAATCATATAAAGATGTTTTTCGTTGATGGGCATTATTACTCCATTTATTTGAAGGTTGATTCAAAACTATTAAAAGAGTGTTTTAAGAGCAAGCCGCATGAATCCTTTACATCATAATTTCATCTTATGTTACAAATATTTGGAGCAACAATGTATTTGGATGATCAAATAAAAACCGAACTAAAGAAACAATTATCGGTTCTTACAAAGAATGTAAAAATGATTTTCTTTACGCAAGAACTTGAATGCCAGTACTGCAGCGAAACAAAAGCTATTCTAACAGAACTCTCGGAAGTATCCGACAAACTTACTTTGGAAGTAAAAAATTTTGTTGTTGATAAAACCGATGCGGAAAAATTCGGTGTTGATAAAATTCCGGCTACGGTTCTGCTCGATGAAAGCGACAAAGGTTACGGAATAATATTTTACGGTATTCCGAGCGGATATGAATTTGCTTCTCTGCTTGAAGACATCAAAATGCTCGGTACAGGCAAAACCGGATTCAGCGAAGAGTTTGAATCACAAGTAAAAAACATTAATGATGAAGTTCACATGCAAGTTTTTGTAACACCCACTTGCCCGCACTGTCCGCAAGCAGTTGTTACCGCACATAAATTTGCATACTTGAACGATAAAATAAAAAGCGATATGGTTGAAGCGACTGAGTTTCCTCACCTTTCGCAAAAATATAATGTGCGCGGAGTGCCGAGAACTGTAATAAATGAAAATACGTTTATTGAAGGTGCGGCGCCCGAACAAATGGTTTTTGATAAAATGAAAGAAGCATTAAATGCGGTAACTGCATGACGTTGAATTCAAAAACAATATTAAAAAAATCCGGGATTGTTTTAGCCGGCGCAGCTTTGGGATATGCTTATTATTATTTCATCGGATGCTCAAGCGGCTCGTGCCCTATTACAAGCAATCCGTACATCTCTACTTTTTACGGTGCGTTGATCGGCTTCATACTTATATTCCCAACAAAGAAAAAAGAAAATGGCGGAGCAGAAAAAAATAACCCGGCAAATTGAAATCGAAGAGCTCGTTAACTTACTTCCGCAATCTGTTTCTTATTTGATGGAAAAAGGAATCCGCTGTCTGCGGTGCGGCGAACCAATTTGGGGAACGCTCGAATCGGCTTCAAAAGAGAAAGGATTCAACGAAAACGAAATTGAAATTTTTGTTGATGAATTAAACCTGCTGTTGGAGAATTCTTATTCCCTTCGGGATAATCAATAGAATTATTATTTTTGCACACAAACATTGAGGTGGAAATGAGCAGCACAAAAAAGATAGACAATAAAAATTCCGGCGGACAAACATTAGGCTTAACAAAAAAACAGAGAAGCTGGATCTACACGGGATTTTTCATCGGCGTAATTTTATTATTGTTTGTAATCAATAACAGCGGCAGTGAACCCGAACAAGGTCCGTATCCGCCGAATTATGTTCCGGCAGCTCAGAAGAGTACAACACAAGCGCCTGATTTTTCTTTGATGACTACAGACGGCAAGACTCTTAAACTTTCCGATCTGAAAGGGAAAGTTGTGGTTCTCGATTTCTGGGCAACGTGGTGCCCGCCGTGCAGAAAAGGAATTCCCGATCTCATCGATATTAAAAAACGTTACGGCTCAAAAGGAGTCGAGATTGTCGGAATCTCTCTTGATTTGGAAACGAAACCGGATGTTGTTCCGTTCATGAAAAATTATGGGATTAATTATCCCATTGTTTACGCTGATAATGCTATTGTAAATAATTACGGTGGAATTAATTCTATACCGACTACTTTTGTTATTGATAAACAAGGTAAAATTGCCGCAAGCTACGTGGGGCTATACCCAAAAGTTACATACGAAAATCTCATCAAAAAGTTGCTTTGATTTGATATTCCGAGTGAAGCGAAGAGTTTTCTTACTCAAAATCTTTGAGATTCTTCGCTTCGCTCAGAATTAAATGAATTAATGGTGGTGATCAAAATCCTGATGAAGATTATCGCGCACTTCCCAATACTCACCGAATCTCAAAAGTAAATCCCACGGATAAATTCCGTAATCGTAACCGTCTTTCCATTTTATTTGAATCGCGTAATTGCCAACCGGCTCGATCTTTTCGATTTCATATCCTTCCGGTTTAACTGTCTGCTTCGCCGGAGGTGCGTAATGTTTCCAAAGAATTGTTTCGCCTTTGCTGCCCGCATCGGGCGATTCATCGCGTAAAAATTTTAACGGATACTTATAAGTTTTTCCGTTGTCCCAAACTATTTCAAGATATTCTTGTTTGTGCAATTTTATTTTTGTCGGTTGCGCCATTGCCTTGATCCTGGATGTTTATCCGCAAAACTCCTTCGAGGATGCTGGATGATTTTTATATTAAAATATTTTCATAAGAATTACTGCATAATTTTTGCTGAAAAAGAGAATAGTTAATCCGCGAAAATCCGCCTAATCAGAGCTTGCCCGCCGCTTGCTGGCGGGTTATCAGCGTTCTATTTCTTTTAGGAATTTCGCTTCGGCAATTTTTCAGAACATGGATACTATTAGAACATCTCGTTATGAAAAAGAGTTTTCAAAATTTAATCGAGTGCACACAAATCATAAGTAACCATCGATTTGATAACTTTTACCGGCGGAATTTTTTTGTTGGAAATTTTTACAGCGTCGGTAATTTTTTTCTTTGCATGGTTCACAGCATCTTTTTTATTTGTAAATATTTCAGCAATCAACTCCCCTTTTTTCACTTTCTGTCCGATCTTCGGATAGAAAATTATTCCGGCTTTAGGATCAATTTTATCTTCCATTACAAATCTGCCGGCGCCCAATTCAATTGATGCCATACCGAGTTCGAACGAATTTATTTCTTTTACATATCCGTCTTTCCCGGCATAAATATCTTCTCGTATTTTTGATTTTGGATAGAGTTCCGGTTTTTTGATAAACGAAACATCACCGCCTTGCAGTTTTACAATCTCCAAAAATTTATCGAACGCTTTTCCCGATTCGATCATTTTTTTTGCGATCTCAATTCCTTCGGGGATTGATTTTGCTTTATCGCCGAGATGAATCATTGCACCCGATAAATTCAAACTCAATTCGAGAAGGTCATCAATTTTTTCGCCTTGCAAAATTTTTATCGATTCATAAACTTCGAGCCAGTTGCCGATATAATTTCCGAGCGGCTGATTCATATCCGTAATGTATGCAATCACTCTTTTGCCGAATGCTTTTGCAGTGTGTGTGAGAGAATCTGCAAGCGCCAAGGCATCTTCATGTCTTTTCATGAATGCGCCGGAACCGGTTTTAACATCAAGCACAAGTCCGTCAATTCCTTCGGCAAGTTTTTTGCTCATGATGCTCGCGGTAATGAACGGAATCGATTCTACAGTGGCGGTAACATCGCGAAGTGCGTAGATCAATTTATCCGCCGGCGCAATTTCTTTTGTTTGTCCGGCAAGCACTGCACCGCATTTTTTTATTATCGATTTATATTTACGAAGATCGACATCGGTTCTAAATCCGGGGATCGATTCCAATTTATCGAGTGTGCCGCCCGTATGCCCAAGTCCGCGTCCGCTGATCATCGGAACATTAACTCCGGCGGCGGCAACTACCGGCGCGAGAATCAATGAAGTTTTATCTCCAACTCCGCCGGTCGAGTGTTTATCAATTTTTCTTCCTTTGATTGAAGAGAGATCGATAACGATTCCGCTGTAGAGCATCGACTTTGTTAACGCGGCGGTTTCTTTTCTATCCAATCCTTTTAAAAAGCCCGCCATCAAAAATGCGGAGAATTGATAACTCGGAATTTTTCCTCTCGTATAGCTTTGAACCAGGAAATCAATTTCATCAGCGGAAAGTTGTTTCCCCTCTCTTTTGTTTCTTATTAATTGAACTGCATTCATCTTCTCTCCGGACAACAATTTTTAGTGGTACAAAAATAACTGAACCGTCTTTAATACGGTAATGAATCTGTTAATCAAAATTATTAGCACACAGATACAACTGATTAAACAAATTGAAACAGATCATAAAAACATTTTTTTTATCAGCTTGATCTGTACAATCAGTGTGCTATTTTGTTTAGTCTTCTTCAATTACCAAATATATTTTTCATAAATTATCAATCAACTAATTCATTGAATCTCATGCACAAATTCTATTAACTTTCTTGTCCAAAAATAAACCTTAATACAAAAGAGGTACACATGTTCGACTCCAATTACAAATTCACCGTAGTAGAGCGCTTTCTAAAATACGTAAAATATGAAACTACTTCCGATGAAGAATCAAAAACATTTCCGAGCGATCCTAAACAGCTTGAGTTGTCAAAGGCACTCGTTGAGGAATTAAAAGGAATCGGGATGAAAAATGTTGAGATGGATGAACACGGCTACGTTGTGGCAGAACTTTCTTCGAACACAACAAAGAAAGTTCCGGTGATCGGATTCATTTCGCATGTGGATACTTCTCCGGCAGTGAGCGGAAAAGATGTTAATCCGGTAATACACAAAAATTATAACGGCGGAGATATTGTTCTGCCGGCAGACGGGGCAAAAGTAATCGATGCCGCGGGCAACCCCGAATTAAAAGATATGATCGGTCTCGACATTATTACAACAGACGGGACAACATTGCTTGGCGCGGATGACAAAGCCGGCATCGCAGAAATTACGGATGCAATGAATTACTTAATAACTCACCCCGAAATTAAACACGGAACAATCAAAGTTTGTTTTACCCCGGATGAAGAAGTTGGTCGCGGCACGGAAAAATTTGACGTAAAAAAATTTGGTGCCCGATATGCATACACAATCGACGGTTCGACTCGCGGCGAAGTTGAAACAGAAACATTCAGCGCTGATGCGGTTGTACTAAAATTCAACGGAAAGAATGTTCACCCCGGATACGCAAAAGGTAAAATGATTAACGCGGCAAAAATTGCCGCACGCTTTTTGGAAATGCTTCCTAAAGATTCTCTTTCACCGGAAACAACCGAAAAGAGAGAAGGATATGTTCACCCCACTTCAATCAGCGGTAATGAAACACAGACTATAATCAAATTTATCATCAGAGATTTTGAAGCTGAGAAATTGAAAGTGTACGAAAAATTTTTGAAGGAACTTGTTGATAAAACCGTTGAACAATTTCCCGGCTCGAGTGCAGAGTTCGAAGTAATTGAACAGTACAGAAATATGAAGTATATACTCGATAAATATCCGGAAGTTGAAGCATATGCAGTTGAATCGTTGAACAAACTTGGTATTGCGCCAATCAGGTCATCAATCCGCGGCGGCACAGACGGATCGCGTTTAAGTTATATGGGTCTGCCGACTCCAAATCTTTTTGCCGGCGGTCATAATTTTCATGCATACACAGAATACGTGTGCATTCAGGATATGGAAGCTTCCGTAAAAAATATTGTTACGCTTGCACAAATTTGGGAAGAAAAAAGTTAGGCAATTGAAATTATTGAATGGCATGTGATGAGAATTGCCACGACTTTTCCAGAGTAAACGGGATCCCGCTTCGCGGTGATAAGTCGTGGTATTTTGAAGACAAAAAAAATAAAAGCGGCTTTAGCCGCAATTTGAATATCTAATTCTGGCTAAAGCCCAACTCTTTTTTTTTCGGTATCCACGACGTAAACTTCGTGGCAATTATTATGAGAAAAAAATCAAATCATGAGCAGCAAACAAAACACATATGCCGCATAGATTAAAACAAGCAATCAATCTTGCTCTTGTTGTTAACATTTTTCTTTTTGTTATAAAAGCGGTTGTTGGTGTTATCTCTAATTCTATCGCGGTTATTTCCGAAGCTCTCAATTCATTGACCGACATTATTTCATCGATTGGAATAATGTATGCAGTAAAAATCTCAAGCAAGAAACCGGATCAAACACATCAATTCGGACACAATGCCGCACAGCCGATTGCCGCATTCATTGTATCGGTGTTCGCATTTGTAGTCGGCATCAACATTGTTGAAGAATCATTCAAAAGAATTATCGAGCCGCAGAATGTAAAAACCATTCCGGCTGTTTATATTGTTTTGACTGCGACAATATTCATCAAAATTATTTTGAGCCGGTACCAGCGCCACATCGGCAAAATTTTCAGCAGTCCGGCAATTAAAGCGGCGGCGGTTGACAGCTTGAACGATGTGCTCGCATCATTCATTGCTTTGCTTGGTGTTATCGGCGCCGGCTACGGATTTAGATTTATCGACGGCATTGCCGGTTTGCTTGTTGCAATGTTTATTTTCAAAACCGGTTATGAAGTCGGCAAACAAAACATAGATTATTTAATGGGTCACTCGGCGGATAACGAATTTCACAACCGCATCAGAGAAATTACGATGAGCGTTAAAGGCGTTAAAGGAATTAATGATCTCCGCTCGCATTACGTCGGCGATAAATTCCACATCGAAATTCATGTTGAGGTAGATAAAGAGCACAGCACAAAAATTTCTCACGATATCGGCAACGAAGTTCGTTTCGCACTTGAACGAATGGAAGAAGTTCAGAAAGCTTTCGTTCATATCGACCCGGTTTAGAAAGTACTTAACACCAAGTATTGAGTATGCAGATTAAAAAGGCGAAGCAAAATGGAATTCAATAAACTTACTTTACATGCGGTGCTCGAAAGAGCCGCAGAAAATTTTTCCGGTAGAACTGCTGTTTCACTTTTCAATTCGAATGCGATTACTTACGGCGAGTTCAAACAGAAAGTAGAAACCGTAAAAAAATTTTTGAAGAACGGCGGCATTATTGCCGGCGACAAAGTTGCAATACTCAGCGAGAACCAGCCGAACTGGGCAATTGCACATTTTGCAATTACAACGATGGGTGCTATCTCCGTTCCGATTATGACGGAGTTTCATCAGAACGAAGTGCATCATATTATCCGTCACTCCGAAAGTAAAGCTGTTTTTGTTTCGGCAAAATATTTCAACAAGATTGAAGACCTTGAAAACGATAATCTACAAACAAGAATTTTGCTCGAAGATTTTTCCGTAATTCCGCCGGATACAAAAAACGATTTTCTCAAACAAGTTGTTGCCGACGGGTTGAAAGAGTTTGCAAAAATTAAAGAAGCGGCTCTCAAATTTATCGGCGTCATTCCCGATGAAGTGAACGAGGAAAGCATTGCAGAAATTCTTTACACATCCGGCACTACCGGTCATTCAAAAGGAGTTATTCTCACACACAAAAATATTGTCGCCGATGCGCTCGCTACTTTAAGAATTGTTGACATGACCGAAGATGACAGGCTGCTCTCGATTCTTCCGTTGTTTCATACAATCGAATCAACGCTCGGTTTAGTAATCCCGTTTATCGCCGGTGCTTCAGTTGCATATTTGGATAAACCGCCGACTGCAGCAGCTTTGCTTCCGGCACTTGCAAAAGTAAAACCGACTGTTATGCTTGCCGTGCCGCTCGTTATCGAAAAAATTTATAGAATGAAAATTCTTCCCGAAATCAACAAAAAATTTTTAGTGAGAAGTTTGTATAGAATTCCAGCAGTCAGAAAAAAATTAAACAAGGTAGCCGCAAAGAAACTTCACAAAACTTTCGGCGGAGAACTTAAAATGCTCTGCATCGGCGGAGCCGCACTTGCCGCAGATGTGGAAAGATTTTTATCGGAAGGCGGATTCCCATATGCAATTGGTTACGGTTTAACGGAAACGTCTCCGCTTGTAACCGGAACGCCTCCTTCGTCAGTGCGTTTCAGGTCTGCCGGAAAAGTTATTCCGGGTATGCAGATAAAAATTAACAAACCCGACCACAAAACCGGCGAAGGAGAAATTTTTATCAATGGTCCTAACGTGATGAAAGGTTATTACAAAGACCCCGAAAAAACAAAAGAAGTTTTTGATGAAAACGGCTGGTTCAAAAGCGGCGACCTCGGTGTGATTGATGAAGACGGTTACTTGTTTATTAAAGGAAGATCAAAAAATGTAATCATCGGACCGAACGGAAAAAATATTTATCCCGAAGAGATCGAATCAATAATTAATGAAATGCCGTATGTGCTGGAATCATTGGTTGTGGAACGAAGCGGCGATCTTGTTGCGCGCATCCATCTTAATTACGAACAAATTGATGCCGAGTTTTCAATTGGAAAACGGAACGAATCTTCCGCGCGTGAAATCATCAATAAAATTTTATCAGACTTATTTGTTCAGATAAATGTACGGGTGAATACTTTTTCAAAAATTAAAAAGGTAATCGAACAACGAGAACCTTTTGAAAAAACTCCTACATTGAAAATTAAACGCTACCACTATCTTGAATAGATGCTGGATACTTGAGGATATTCTATAGTGTAGTTTGGAATTTTTCATCCAGAATCAAGCATCGAGAATCGCTTTATCTTTCTTCGGCAAGCCGCTTACAACAAGTTCGTACGAATGATCAATCCAGCTGTAAATTTCTTTATCCGGTACTCTTCCGTTAAGGTCAATTGTGTTCCAATATTTTTTGTTCATGTGATAACCGGAAGTTACTTCATCAAATTTTTCCCGGAGTTCGATTGCATATTCCGGCTCACATTTTAAGTTAACGGTATGCGGCGGCGTGAGATTGAGCAGGCAAAACATTTTGTTCATCACTTTGAATACCAGTGTGGTTTCATTAAAAGGAAAACTTTCCGTAACGCCTTTCTTCTTCAAACAGTAAATTCTGATTTTTTCGATGTTCATATTTTATCCCGAATGACGATTCAATTTTACATAAAATTTTTGAAACAAAACTATTATCTTGGTGTATGAGAAAACAAATAAAGAAAAGTAATTCGATGAAAAAAATATTGTTCATAATTTTTGCCGCGGCATTTGCAGTTTCCAATGCGCAAAACATAGGCGATGTTTTAAATAAAGATCACAAAATAGATTCCGCCAAAGTTATTCTGCCGGATAAATCCTACGAAAGAATAGGACAGGTAATAACGCAGATCCTTTCGAGCTATCACTACCGCAAACAGCAGTTGAACGATTCGCTTTCATCTGTTATTCTCGATCAATACATAAAAAATCTTGATAACAACAAACTCTATTTTTTGAGCTCGGACATTGCTTCATTTGAAAAGTACCGTTTCCAATTGGACGACTATTTAAAACTTGGACTGCTGAATGCACCGTTTGAGATTTTCAATGTTTACAAAAAACGTCTCGCAGAAAGAATAGAATTTGTGAAATCAAGTTTGAGCAAAGAATATGATTTCAACACGAACGAAACTGTAGTGCTCGACCGCGAAGATTCTGCGTGGCCAAATACAACCGAAGAATTGGACGAACAATGGCGCTTGCGTTTGAAGAACGATGCACTGAACCTGATTCTTTCCGGCAAAGATTGGAAAGGTACTGTAGAAACACTTTTGAAACGTTACCAAAATTTTCACAAAATAATTTTACAGTACGAGTCCGAAGATGTTTTTTCTCTTTATGTAAATTCATTCACACAAGTGTTTGATCCGCATACGGATTATTTCTCTCCGGCGGCATCGGATAATTTTAATATTGCGATGAAACTTTCGCTCGAAGGAATCGGTGCAACTTTACGAAGCGAGAACGACTACACAATTGTTACAAACATAATTGCCGGCGGACCGGCGGCTAAAAGCGGATCAGTTCACCAGGAAGATAAAATAATCGGTGTTGCTCAAGGCGATACAAGCGAGTTTGTTGATGTTATCGGCTGGCGGCTCGATGATGTTATTCAATTGATACGCGGTAAAAAAGGAACGGTTGTGCGTCTTCAAATTTTGAAAGAGAACGACAGCCCGAATTCGCCTCCGCATGAAATTAGACTCGTACGCGATGAAGTTAAACTCGAAGAGCAAGCCGCTAAAAGTGAAATCATGAATATCGAAGAAGACGGAACAAATTTTAAACTCGGCGTGATCAAACTTTCTTCTTTCTACACCGATTTTGAAGGACAGCGAAGCGGCAAGCCCGATTACAAAAGTACAACGAGAGACGTGAAAGAGATTCTGCAAAAATTTGAGAATGAAAACTTGGACGGTGTTATTATTGATCTCCGCAACAACGGCGGCGGTTCACTGCAAGAAGCTATTCAATTGACCGGCTTATTTATCAAAGATGGTCCGGTTGTCCAGGTGAAAAACAGCGCGAACATTGTCGAGATAAATAAAGATTTTGATCCGTCGATTTTGTACGATGGTCCTCTTGCGATTCTTGTGAACAGATCGAGTGCATCTGCTTCGGAAATTTTTTCTGCTGCTATTCAGGATTACGGAAGAGGAATCATTATCGGTGAAAATACTTTCGGCAAAGGAACTGTGCAGAACATGATCGATTTGAACCAGTCGATCCCGATCGCAAACAAAAAAATGGGACAGCTAAAACTAACAATCGCAAAATTTTATAGAGTGAACGGCGGCAGCACACAACATAAAGGTGTTAAACCTGATATTGAATTTCCGTCACTCTACACTGCAGAAGAATTTGGAGAAAGCTCACAAAAAAGCGCTCTGCCGTGGGATCAAATTAAAGCGGCGGACTATAATAAATACAGTGATCTCTCAAAATTTTTTCCTCAACTTTTGAACAAACACAACGAAAGAATTAAGAGCGACCCGGAATATCAGTTTGTTCTAAGTGATATCGAAGAGTTTAAGACAATTAAAGAGAAAAAAGAATTTTCACTGAATGAAAAAATCCGCAAAGAAGAAAGAGAATTGGCTGAAGAAAAGAAAAAGAAAAAAGAAGAAGAGAAAGCAAAATTAACCGGAATAAAAATTGAAGATAAAAAAGAAGTAGAAGCACAGAATAAAAATGTCAGCGATTATGAATTGAAAGAGAGCGGAAGAATTTTGGCGGATTTAATTTTAGCTAAAGTAGGATAATAGTTCTTGTAGGATTTCCCCTCCTTACAGAGGCGGGGAATAAAAGGGGTGGTTCGGCTTCCATGAAAACAAACGCAATCCGAATTTTAGAATCAAAG
Source organism: Ignavibacteriales bacterium (assembly GCA_016177735.1). Taxonomy (GTDB): domain Bacteria; phylum Bacteroidota; class Ignavibacteria; order Ignavibacteriales; family Melioribacteraceae; genus DYJK01. Next base: position 61,613 of record JACOUS010000020.1, read on the forward strand.
CAGATCAAACATTCCACAATCGAATACGAATTCAACGAAGAAGAAATTGATGCTGTTTCTGTTGCGCATAAAATTAGTGTCGATCCCGAAACAGTTTTTAAAACACTCGTTGCGCGTAACGAAGAAAATGAAATTTTCGTTTTTGTAATTCCGGGAAATTTTGAATTGAATCTCAAAAAAGCGGCAGCGGCAAGTTCGAGCAAAAAAATCGAAATGATAAAAGTGAAAGAGATACAGCAATTAACCGGCTATATTAGAGGCGGCTGCTCGCCGGTCGGCATGAAAAAACTTTACCCGACTTTCATCGATGAAACCGCACAATTATTTTCTGAAATTTTTGTAAGTGCCGGCATCCGCGGAATGCAAATGAAATTATCTCCGCAGAATTTAAGTTCTTTAATCAACGCTCAATTTGCCGATCTTATCTAACTCAATTTTCATTTAAAACGGATTTTCATTAGATTTAGCCCCAAAATTTTAGGGAGTTACAAATGGCAAAACAGCAATCATTTTCAGATAAAGCGAAAAAGAAACACCAGCAGAGCGGTGTGAATGTAAAATTCATTAAAACCGTTAAATCAGCAAGTGGTTCTTACAAGTTTCAAGAGAAATTTGTAAAGCTTGACGATGTTAGCAAAGTAACAACATTAAAGTAATAAAAAGCCACCGCACGACGGTGGTTTTTTGTTTTCTCCCATTTCGGTTTCATTTTTTCACACCGATTCCTTTATTTTTTTCTGCTCAAAGTATTTCGAAATTTTTTAAGAAGCTGAACCGGATTTTTTGTTAGTCTAATTTAAAATTTGGAGCGAGGGCACAAATGAAAAATCTCATCGGAATAATTTTCTTTTCTGCGGTACTCTGCTCATCGGCAAATGCACAATTCGAAGATTACAAAATTGTAGATCTCAGTTATCCCTTCGATGAAAATACAATTTACTGGCCCACAGAAGAGGGATTCAAATTAGAAGTAGAATTTTTCGGGACAACTGAGAAAGGATATCATTACTCGGCAAATAAATTTTGCACGGCAGAGCACGGCGGAACTCATATGGATGCGCCGATTCATTTTTATGCCGGAAGAAATACAGTTGATGAAGTGCCGCTCGATAAATTATTCGGCAAAGCTGTTGTGATTGATTATTCTGAAGAATGCGGTAACGATAGAGATTTCAGATTCTCTATTAAACATTTTGAAAATTGGGAGAAAGAAAACGGAATAATTCCGGAAGGAGCGATAGTTTTGTTGAAGACCGGTTACGGCAAATATTGGAACGATCGTGAAAAATATATGGGAACAAATGAACACGGAATAGATGCCGTTGCAAAACTTCACTTCCCCGGTCTGCATCCGCAAGCCGCTGAGTGGCTTGTGAATGAAAGGAAAATAAAAGCCGTTGGAATCGAAAGTCCAAGCATCGATTACGGACAATCAACACTTTTTGAAAGCCACGTGATACTCGGGAAAAATAATGTCCCCATCCTCGAAAACGTTGCAAACCTCGATAAACTTCCGGCAAAAAATTTTTATGTAATTGCCCTCCCGATGAAAATTAAAGGCGGCAGCGGCGGTCCGACAAGAATAATTGCAGTCGTTAAAAATTAACGATGTAATTAAATCATTTACATTATTTCTTGAAAGCATCTACGCAAAAATTTTTCCATTACTTGCTATTGGTGTGAGAAATTTTATCTTGCAAAAAGAATCTTAACACAGCATTTCATTTTTAGTCTCACAGTAGTTGTTCGTACAACTCATAATAAAAAATATTTTATCAGCTTTTTTCTAACCAATGTGGAGGGCGAACACTATGAATTCTTACAAAAGCTACTCGCTTCGAAATTATGATCAAATTCCCCGATTGGGAAAGCTCACACGTAATGAAAAGAAAGCAATTGAAATCGTTGGAAATGTTCTGCCATTCAAAACGAACAATTATGTAATCGAACAGTTAATTGACTGGGACAATATTCCCGAAGACCCGATCTACACTTTAACTTTTCCGAGAAAAGAAATGCTTTTACAGCATCATTATGCAAAAATTGAAAAAATGATTTCTGCTAATGTTGAAAAAGAAATTCTAGATAATGCTGTTTATAACATTAGACTCGAATTGAATCCGCACCCGGACGGACAAAGGTATAATCTTCCAACTATAAACGGAAATCAACTCAATGGTATTCAACATAAATACAGAGAGACCGTTTTGTTCTTTCCAAGTCAGGGGCAGACATGCCACGCATACTGTACATTTTGTTTCCGCTGGCCTCAGTTTGTCGGGATGAATGAAATAAAATTTGCAATGAAGGAAACTGATTTACTCGTACAATATTTAATTGAACACCGAGAAGTAACGGATGTTCTCTTCACCGGCGGCGACCCGATGATAATGAAAACACAAATACTTTCCTCATACATCGAACCGTTACTCGATGACGAGCTTTACAATATTCAAACAATACGAATCGGCACAAAGTCTATCGGTTACTGGCCCTACAGATTTTTAACCGATGATGATGCTGACGAACTGATGCGCTTATTCGAAAAAATTGTGAAGAAAGGGAAGAACCTTGCAATCATGGCGCACTTTAATCATCCGGTCGAGTTATCAACAAACGCTGCGGCAGATGCAATTAGAAGAATACGTTCAACGGGAGCGCAGATAAGAACACAGTCGCCGGTACTAAAACATATAAACGATAAGCCTGAAGTATGGTCCGAAATGTGGCGCAAGCAAGTGAACTTAAATTGTATCCCGTATTACATGTTTATTGCGCGCGATACCGGTGCGCAACATTTTTTTGGAATACCGCTTGTTAGTGCTTGGAAAATTTTCAGAGAGGCATATCAAAAAGTAAGCGGCGTTTGCAGAACAGTACGCGGACCAAGCATGAGCACAACTCCGGGAAAAATTCAAGTGCTCGGTGTTGGAGAAGTTAATCAAGACAAAATTATTGTTATGAGATTTTTACAAGGAAGAAACCCCGATTGGGTTGCACGTCCATTTTTTGCCGAGTATGATGAAAATGCAATTTGGTTTGATGAATTGAAACCGGCTTTCGGAAAAGAAAAATTCTTTTTCGAAGAAGAACTCGAATCAATTTTTAATGAACATGTTTACGATGACGAATCGGAAAATTTTGAGTAAAAATCTTCTACTCTCAAGGCTCAATCTTATAAAATGATTTCTCACCCGTAATAATTTTACTTTTTACCATATGTTGCAATTACACCCATCCATGCGTTTAAAATTATATTTGTTTTTATACATATAATTGATATTTTAAATCAGTCTTTGAGTCCTTTTCTTTCCAAATTCCTATTACCGCAATTCCACTTAATCAAAATAAAATCATTAAACAAAAGGAGGCACAATATGCCTGATACAATTTCTATCTACTTACCGTTGAATACATATGTGAGTGTAAGATCATTCACAAATGCCGCATTCATTCAAAAAGTAACCATCACCCAGGAAAACGGAACTGTTACAACAGTTCAGGGTAATGGAGAGCACGATACGCCTATTCCGAATGGAAATTTTTCTATACAAACACCTTCATCATCTCAAAGCCCATTGGGCTACCGCGTTACGGTACAAGTACAATCTTCGCCGGATGGAGGCAGAACATGGCAGCCATCCCAAGTTTCTTCCGGTTCGTGCAGTGTAATGTACTACTACCTCGCAATGGTTGTTTCGGAGGATTACATCGATCAGGACTGGAATGATGCAAGCATTCAATTTACATGGTGGATACCGCCAACTTTGAGGCAAGCTCCTTCCAACTAAGTTTTAAATGAGGGTAATACTAACTATTAAATAAAGAGGGAAAAAACGATGAAGAATTTATTAAGGGCATTCTTTATCTCGACGGCTTTATTTGTGCAGCTCGTTGTTGCTCAAAATCCGGATGCTGTTTTTCCTATTCCAAATAATTTCGGGCAAATCAACGAAGGTAACGTAAATATTTTTACCGGCGATGTGAATTTTTCCGTTCCGCTGGTAACTGTTAAAGGAAGTAATTTAACATACGTACTAAGTCTGTTTTATAACAGCCGGTCAGTTTATGTGGATAATTTTTCGGGCTTTACGGATAATGCTGTTGGAGGTTTCGGATGGAAGCTGATGGATTATCCGAAAATGGTTTTAAATCAGGGCAGTTATTTTTTAGTTGACGGAACTGCATCATATCAACTCTATCAATCATCATCTTCAAGCACACAATACAATTATTCTACCGGCGGCAAATATTATTTGTGGAAAATTCAAAGGAACGGTCCGGGCACCAGCAGCGATACATGGAAACTTGTAAACGAAAACGGACAGACATTTTATTTTACCAATCCGGGAGTTGTTGCAGCCGGCAGTACAATTTGGAGTTTCGCAAAAACATCTTCCGCACAATGGGGAGATACACTCTACCTCGGTTATTCGGGAAACGGTGATCTCACAAGCATTTCAAATCTCTACGGAGAAAAATATACAATCAATTATTCGCAGATCGGTTCTTCAGTTAGAATAACCGGCATCACTTTAACAAGGAGTAATAAAACTATCTCGAAAGTTGTTCTTGAATATTCGCCAGTCAGCATATATCAAACAACATACAACATACTTTCGAAGATCAGAACAGACAAAGCCGTAGCGCCGATGAATTTATTTGCACCCGAAGCGCCGTCGATTGAATTCGGCTTGGTTCCGCAGTCTTTAAGCTGCTGGGCTGGAAATTATTCAACCGGCGTTAAATGGGGCGGTACTTCAGGCACATGGTACAACGATGCACCTTTGGTCATTACAAAAAAAGGTCAGTTGATAATCGGCAACGACACAATAAAAAATCCGGTTTATAACAACGGAGTTTTATCGTGGTCGAAAAAAGACGGTAACCCATCGCAAGGCTCTGTCAATTTAATGTTCGGCAGCTCCGGCTCCTATTTTTGGGGGTCATCGATTATCAGAGTGCCGTGTTTTACCGGCTGGTATCAAACAAACAGCGGCGCTGTGGATTACCGCGGTACAAGATCGCAGTCGCTTTACAACGCCGGTGCTGTAACCACAATTAATAACCCCGACGGAACAATTATTAATTACTGCTACGAAGAAAATAAAATAAAAAATACATTGCTTGTTTATCCCGTTGTTCAATTTACAGTGAACGATGGTTACGATAACAGTTCCGGAAATGTGATTGATCCTTGCACATATAATTCTCTACAATATGATTTCAGCAATGCCGTTTGGGATACAACACGAGTTTATGCACAGTACAATTCAGTTACTTTTTATCCCGGAGGCAAATTTAACGGCGGCTCGCACGATGATACACATCCTTTCGGAAATATCGAAAATTATTTCTTTAACGGAGCCGCCGCATCCGGTTTGAAATATCTGCCCGCTAATTATGATCAAAATGTTGTTGCAAATTTGGCGGCAAGAGGGCTGCAGTATTTAACAAAGGTTAACAGCGATTCACTTATTCATGTTAATGATCAAGAAAATACATCCACAACGGTTTACTGGCAAATCGGTTATACAATTACAGGTAATCAGCAGACTGCATATTCAAGAATTTCTAAGTCAGTAGAAAATCGTTTGGGAGTTCAATCGGTTAATAGTTACACCTACGATGATAATATCCATCTTGCAAGGAAGAGTTTTTCTTCAAGATATAATCCAAAAGTAAACTCTTCATCGCAATCGAAAGATTCGGTAGTAACGGTTTATACATATGCTTTCGAAAAATATCCTTCACTTAATCCATCCGGTTTGAATCTTTTAACACCGATTGCCAAAACTGTTCAGGCAGTTCAAACAAATCAACAAGGCAATTGGGATACAACCTATTGCAAAGGAACTCAATGGACAATTTATGATGCAAGCGGTAACCCGAATGGGTCGAGCGGAAGCTGGGCAGAATGGCGTACGTATTTAATGAATAATCCTACAAATACAAATTCAGTGTTCTCTGCTACTCCCGATCCGAATTACTGGAACTTAACGGAAGAAATTTCAAAAAGATCTGCCGGGGGTTCGGTTGCCGGGCTTAATGTAATTAACGGTTTACCTTTATATAAAACATATACCTTACAACAAATTGCCGATCTGCCGGTTGCAGCGTTTAATTATGCCAACCCATATTTAAACGAAGCATTCTATGCCGGGTTTGAAAAATATGAACAGCCTAATTCTTCAATTACGAGTCCGGTAACAATTATATCAACCGATGCACACACCGGGCAAAATTGTATTAGCGTTGCATCGTTTAATTACTCGGGCACAATTAACAAAACTGCGGGCGATTATCTTCTCGGTTTTTGGGTAAAGGTTAACAGCACTCAAACAATCACAGTGAGAATTGCTTCCGGCTCAACACAATTGTTACAGAAGAATTTCTCTGTAACATCCGGCGGATGGAAATACATTAACACTTCATTACCGTTAACAAATCCCGGTTCGATAAACAACATAACAATTACAATCTCTTCGAGCACAACATTTCTTATGGATGATATCCGTTTCAGTCCGCTCAATTATTCTTTCACTGCAAATATTTACGATGCAAACAATTTGCAATTATCGGCAAATATTAACATCAACGGCGGAACAACATTTAATATTCTTAACGCACAAGGCAAACCGATAGGTTTTGCCGGCCCGGATTCGGCAAGAACTTTTAGAAAGGTAACATACAATTACAATTCTCGTTCTGGCAATGAAGTTCTAAAAGATTCGAGCAAGTTCTCGCCGAAATATCCAAACCTTGCAATGACAGCGGCGGGCAAAACATCCGGCGTATGGGAAAATTTTATGTTTAGCAATTCGGTTTATTTCCCTCCGGCAAATTTGAACAACATGTCGATACAATCCGGCTTGCTCGTTTCCAACGGAACAACAACAACGCCGGCATCAGCCGCGTACGCAAATTCCGTGAATGCATCAAACTTTATTATGAGTGTCGAAGTTATTCCGAATAATTTGCAAGCCGGTCAGGAAAGCGGCTTGCTGATGCCAGCCGTTATTTCAAACGTTAATACAAATGTTCGGTTTGTAGTTACATCAAAAAGTTTCAAACTCTACTCGGATAATCGTTCGATAATTGATTCGGTATCAATTGCAAAAATTCCATCCGTAACAACATTGGTAATGGAAGTTGTCAGCCAAAATTATCTTTACGTTTATGCTGATGGAAGACTATTGATCGGTTTGAAAGTAAACGGAACATTGAACAACGGTGCACCAAAAATTATTTCAACCAATCCGTACTGCAACTTCGATAATTTTATTTTGTCGATTGATCCGGTCAACTCTCTGATAACATTCGATGCGCAATACAGAACAAGACAATCTCTAATCAGAAAGAACGCGGCATCTGCAATTGTTAACGAAGAATTGTACGGCGGCGCGTTGAACTTACTTTGTGCAACGACACGTTCGGCAGTTGTAAATTCCAATCAAGTAAACCAAAACGGAGTAAGCGCCGGAATTGGTCTCCAGTACATTCCCGAATTTGCCAAGTTTAATGCATCAAGAATGAATGTGGATACATCAAGCATTGTTGCAAAAGCATTCGGCTACGATAATCCGTATTCGTACTCGAACTTGTACGAAGCAACACCGCTTCTCACTATGAAATCGAGCGGAAGCGGCGGAACTTTTGCGGCAGACAGCAACGGAACGGATTATAATTACGGAAGCAACAATAGTTCTTCCGGTTATTCTCCGCACACTCTTCTTGCCGTTGATGAAATAAGTCCCGATAAAACAACCGCACAAAATTTACAGAACACACAAGGTTATTCTTTTTCGGATAATAGTTACTCTTCGAACGATACGATAATTCAAAAGGCGGCTTACGATAAGTTTATGAGAATAAACAACGCTTATCAGCCGAATTATTTCCCGGAAGGATTGAATCAAAAAAACTTTTATACTTCTTCAAAATATAATTTCGGAGGGAGTCTTTTATCATACAGAAATCCCGATGCCGGTACATCGCAATATATTTATAATAAAACCGGCGGAATTTATTTTAGAATAGATTCAACCGGCTTGGCTGCTAATCCGAATATAATTGAATATTTGAGATACGATTCCTTCGGAAGGCTTTCGGAAATTGGAATATATAACCATCAATGGCAGCCGGATACGCTTCAAAAATATGCCGACTTGAACAGCTACCCTAATTGGCAATCCGTTTGGAAAAAGAAATATTTTTATAACGGGAACAATTCCTCGCCCAATATCGGGTCGCTTACCGGTGTTCAAACAAACAATGATAACAACAACAGTCCCGATGTTTACGAAACAATCTCGTACGACATCAACGGGAATGTTGTCAAAAAAACTCAGAAGATTTATCAAACAGATACAACAACGTATGCAATAAAATATCAGTATGATCTGCTTCAAAATCTTGTACAATCAGATGATGGAAACGGTAACCCGACGGTCTTCACTTACAGCAATACCGGTGAACTTGAAAAAATCGGTACCGCTTCAAACCCGTCTTTGTATTCATCATATAGTTATCAGGATACAATTATTACTGCTTCTCTCAACAACGGAACATTGACGAGAACTTATGATCTTAATCCGGCTGGATGGATTGACGGGATCGAAGATAATCTTTTAAAACTGACTTACACATACACTCACGGCGGTTTGGACGGTGCGGGTTATTACACCGGTTTAGTTGCGTCTTCAACAACACAATCCAAATGGCAAGGCGGTCCGCCCTCTTTCCAATACAAATACAAATATGATCCATTCGGAAGAATAATTGCCGGGTACATTGTCGAAACGGATCAAAACGATCTCAACTATGCAGAGTATGATGATAACGGAAACATCTCGGTACTCCAAAGATGGAAAGATAAAACTCTCTACTGGGCAAGTTATCTTTCCAACGGTGATCATCTTCAGATGGTACGTATTGATAGTCTTAATAATGTTGATACTGTTCATAACGGAAGAAACCAATTCTACGGCGTAGCTATCGATAACACCAATAACAAACTTTATTGGGGAGATGAAAACTTTAAAATACAGAGAGCAAATCTTGACGGTACAAACGCACAAATTCTTCCGATAAATCTTTCATATTCACCGCGCGGTCTTGCGCTGGATTTAACACATAACAAACTTTATTGGGCTCTTCCGAATTACGGTTCCGTAATGTGGTCGAATCTTGACGGCACAAACTGGAATTATTTGTTCACTAACAACGGAAGCCCGCAAAATATTGCAGTAGATCCGCAAGATGGAAAAATCTTTTGGCCCGACGGACAGTTTTGGAGCCAGAGTTCACCCGTTACTATTAAGAAAGCAAACCTCGACGGGACAAGCATCCAAACAATAATTACTTTTCCGTACAGTTCGACATACGATCCGAGAATTTCCGGCTTCGATATCGACACAATGCGGAACAGAATTTATTGGTCAACGAAAACAAAAATCCAAAGCGCAAATTTGGATGGAAGTAATATTAAAAATGTTTACGCCGGCGGAACAAATATCCAGCAAATTTCTCTCGATATTTTTAACAAGCAAGTTTTCTGGACCGACGGCACGGCAATTAATAAAATTAATTTTGACAGCACCGGTTTTTCAACTGTCAAAAGCGGGCTTACAAACCCAACATGGATTGCACAAAACTTGCGAACCAATATTTATAATTATGTTAACGCTACAAACAAAGTTTCCGGCACATTAGGGCAAACGAATACAATCGGATACGATCCATCGGGATATATAACTTCTTCATCTCAAGAAGGAATCAATTCTATTTCGTACGATTCGTTCACAAACCAGCCGGCAAGCATAAACAAATCCGGCATCGTTTATAATTTCCTTTATAATTCCGAAGGGCAAAGAATTCTCAAGCAATCCGGAAATAATTCCACACTTAACGTAATCGGTTTGAGCAGTTTCCCGGTAATGTCCAAAATAAAAACCGGCGGTTCTACTATAACTATTTCTTACATCTACGGTTTGAACGGGTTGATTGCGTTAAAGTATAATGGAAGTGTCTATTATGTTCTCACCGACAATCTGAATTCAACAAGAGTTATTACCGATCAGAACAACAATCAGGTTGCATACTTCAATTATTCACCGTTTGGAGAATTGATGCCCGATGCAACGAGAATTTCTTCAACAGCTCCGCCGGTCAATTTTCTTTTTACGGGCAAGGAATTCGACGGCGAAACCGGTTTGTACAACTTCAACGTAAGGTTTTACAATCCGAACATCGGGCGTTTCTATTCTCCCGATCCGGCAAACCAGTATCCAAGCCCGTATGTATATGTCGGCAACAATCCAGTTTCAAATATCGATGTCTCCGGTTCGTGGGGCTTTTTGAGTGTACTCGGTTACATTGGAGGTACGGCTGTTGCAGTTGTTGGTGTTGTGACCCTTCAGCCTGAACTTGTTGTTGCCGGATTAGTGATATCGCAAGCATCATTTATAGCCGGTGAAACAACCGAGTTGTACAACACGCGTACCGAAACAATAGCCGAGGTTATTGATCGTTCTGCGTGGAAAGAAACGCCGATATCGAGTTCTGAGAAAGATCAGAGAGCACCTATCAACGGCATGAATGCATGGAAGTATGATGATCAAGTTAGAGATCAACTCAATATGAATCCCGGTCAACTTTCATACACAACCATACTCGATGCCGGGTTCAACGGTACACTTGATGACGGACGATATATTTATGTTTATCGCAAAAGTGATAACAGAATAATAATGAGAAAATATGATAGGGATAATTCAACTTACCGGCAAAGTTATAACTATAGAAAAAACGGGCAAGAGTATCTTCATGTTCGTCATTCACAATTAAACGGCGGGTGGGACCCGGTTTGGGCAGCCGGAGAAATGAGAGTAGAAAACAATATGATTACTATTGCTAATAACGAATCGGGACATTTTAAACCCGATCAATCAACTTTAGAGTATGTTAAAAAGACTCTCCGCGTTTGGAAAATACCGGTTTACTCCGGTGCGCATTTTGGAAATTTCAAAAATAATTCTGCGGCTGACCGCGCATTAAAAGATGAACTGTAAAAAGGTAGGAATAAAAATCTCTCCCGTTAATTCGGGAGAGATTTTTAAAAACACAAAATGGTATTATGCAGAAACAACTTCGATAGGCTGATTCATTTCGCGGCGCAGCAAATTTTCAATTGCAACAAGTGTTCCGCGTATTGAACTCGGACAACTTCCGCAAGCGCCTTGATAACGGATTTTAAGAATGTAGCCGTCCAAGCCCATAACTTGCAAACCGCCGCCGTCCCCGGCAAGTGCGGGACGCACGCGCATATCAAGTATCTCGTTAATTTTTTTGAGAAGCGCCGTTTCTTCTTCCTTGCTTACAACAAGTTCCGTTTCCGGCGGAATTATTGATTTGTCGAAATTTTTTATAAACTCAACAAACGGACGCTGAATTTGTCCCCACTGAGTTGACGGTTCTTTTTCTATTGTGATAAATTTATCCATATAGAAAACCGAAACCACGCCCTGAATTTCAAAAACACCTTTTGCAAGCGGATCGTTTTGAGCTTCTTCTTTGCTCTGAAAATTTCTTGTTTCCCTATTCAATAATTTTTCGTTGAGAATGAATTTTAACGCTTGTGGATTGGGCGTTAAATCAACGTCTTGTACTGCTAACATGTTTACTCCTTTAGCTCTCTAAACCAAAATTTTTTATCGATAGTTCTTTTACAATACAACAATATCAAAATTGGGTGTTGGATTCAAGCTGATAAATTTCTCCACATTAAAATTTAAAATTAGAGAAACTGACATGTTAGGATACAAATAAAATGATTTTGTTCGGGATAAATTCTTTCATCCAAAACTGAATAAGGTTTTCCGTTGGCATGTTGATCTGCCCTTCGGTATGCAATTCGCATTGCTTGCGGACGACTTGTTCCTTCACCTCTTGCTTTGAATGTTTGTCCGATTTCTTCAATGGAATCCTTAGGAACAAAATTTTCATCGCGCATTTCTCTGCCCGGAAATTTTACAGTCACATCAATTCTGCCTTGCCGCATCGAACCGGTAAAATATAAAAACCACTGTCCGGGACCGAGATGCGAATTGCCGCCGGTTTGCGGAAATGTTGGTCCGGGTTTGTTCGTTGTTTGGTTGTATGTATTTAAACTTAACTGCATGTTCCCGGTGAAAGATGTTTCAATAGAAACCTCCCCGGCTGTCGAGAGATAAAAGTACGGTTCAATTTTTTCGCTGTGACCGGAAGCGGTTAAGAAGTAGTAGCCTTTCACTACTCCGCGGTCGGTTAATTCGTCATCTTGAAATGTTTCGATGACATCAAGAGAACCATCATTGTTAAAATTGATTTCGCTTTTCATAATTGAGACCCTCCTTTTCTGCCTTCGGCAGAAAAATTATTAATTATAAATTTGGAATTTAGCCCTCAGCAATGAATTGGAATTTGAACTGCTGTTACCAGCGAGTGTATATGAAACTACTTTTCGTAATTGCGGATTGAACAAAATATGTGCGGGAACAGACTTTGGGATATGAACAATCAGAACATAGCGAATGAATTTGAGGTTGTCAATAAATGTAAATGCCGCCGGTGCAAAAATTATTTTGCGTTATCTATTAACAGAACTACCTCAGCTTCGCTCCACCGGCTAAAATAAGTCTGCCACGGATCAATCAAAATTCAAATTCTATCTCAACGGGTATGGTTACATCGGCAGTGGTTGTTTTGCCGTCAACATCTATATATCCCGAATAAAAACTACACGTCAAATAATATCTCTTTCCTTTTTCACCGCCAATATGCAGATCCTTGTTTATGATAAAATAAATATCGGAATGTTGTCTTTCTCCCCAGGAAGTAACGCCGGCTACATCTTTCGAATTATCGAAGGTCAGGTCTTCCGTTTTTACGATTCTCCCATTTGCTTCTTTTACATAGATTAATTGTTTGTCATCAGTGTAGTAGATGTAATATTCAGTCATATCAGAATATTCAACTTGAATAGCATACAAAGTTTTCCATTTATAGGTAACGTCACTGTTCAAAACAATATCGACTCTTAAATATTCATCATCATAACATGCAGTCACTGAAGATATCTCGCATTCTGCGAGTCCGTATTGATTATCATAATCGTTAGATTCTTCTGCTGGGGAAATTATCCATTGATCGGGATTGTACGTATCATGGGTATTATAAACATATGAAGCTGTACGATGCACAATGTTTTGTGCATGAATCCCATTAGTTACAGATAGCAGAGATACGAAGACAAAAAAAGAAATTATATTTTCTTTCATTGCGCCCTCTCTTATTTAAGGATGATTTTATTTCCATAGATTTCTAACATTAAGATGATTAGAATGAAGATTGACGGAAAAATCTCGTTAAATTTTTTATCCGGAGAGGAACTAAATTAACTGAAGAGCATCATTACAAAAAGAAATTAACCATTATCGATTAGAATAACAAACTCGCCTTTCAGATTTTTTTCGGAAACTATTTTCAAAATATTTGAACAACTTCCGCGGAAAAATTTTTCTGTAGGCAGAGTGAGATCAAACGCAACTACTATTTGAATGCCAGCGCCGAAGATTTTTGAAATGTCGGTTAAGATTGTTTTTAATCTGTACGGTGTTTCCATTAGTACGATTAATTCTTTTATACTTTTCAAACGGAGTAATTCTTTTTTCCGCAAATCGCTTTTCGGAGAAAGCCACCCGGCATAATAAAATTTATCGAGTTTGAATCCCGAACCAACAAGCGCGGGCAGTAATGAATTTGCACCCGGCAGCGGAACAACATCAATCTTTGCAGTGATGCACATTTGTACGAGCAGTGTTCCGGGATCTGAAAAGAGAGGCGTACCGCAATCGGAAATTAATGCAGCGGAGCTTCCGCTTTTTATTCTATTAAAAATTTCTTGTGATGATTCTTCTTCGTTGTGCTCGTTGAGGGAAATTAATTCTTTCTTAATTTGGAAATGGGAAAGGAGACGCGATGCTTCTTTGAATTCTTCGCAGATGATGAACTCAACCGATTTGAGAATCTCAAGTGCCCTGAGAGTGATATCATCGTAATTGCCGATTGGCGTAGATACTATGAAAAGTTTTGGATTCATAAAAGATTTCCACGCAAAGTCCGCGAAGTTTTTCATTGCGATCTTTGCGCGAAATTTATATCAGTTCTTTTAGTTTATTGTTCAGTTGCGGTAACTCAACAATTTGCTTTTCGTTTTTAGCGCGGAGTTTTATTTCTACTCTGCCGTCTTTCAAATTCTTTTCGCCGATAACAATCTGTACCGGCATTCCAATCAAATCCGCATCGTTGAATTTAACGCCGGCGCTTACATCGTTTCTATCATCGAACAAAACTTCGTAACCTTCCTTCTGCAGTTCCTCATAAATTTTATTTGATGTTTCGTCGATCAAAGAATTTTTCATATTCAACCCGATCAAATGAATATCAAACGGAGCGAGAGGTTTTTTCCAGATGATTCCTTTCTCGTCATAATTTTGTTCGAGATAACATGCAAAAATTCTTTCGACGCCTATTCCGTAACTGCCCATTACAACCGGATGCTCTTTGCCGTTTTCATCAAGATAATTTACGCCAAGTGCAACGGAATATTTTGTACCGAGTTTGAAAATATGTCCGAGTTCAATTGCTTTGAAAACTTCGAGCGTTGAACCGCATCGCACACATTTTTCTCCGCTTTCAACCGTACGCAAATCGAAATATTCGATGTTCGGTACATCGCGTTTCATATCTATTCCGCCGAGGTGGTAATCATTTTTGTTCGCGCCGCTGTATAGATTGTTCGCGCCTTCCAAAAGATTATCCGCAATAATTCTGTATTTGAATCCGATAGGACCGATCGAGCCGGCATCTGCACCCGAAATTTCTTTCAACTCTTCGGGATGACACGGACGAACATTTCCGCCGAGTGCCGGACCAAGTTTCGATTCGTTCACTTCATCGTTGCCGAGCATCAGTACGAGTACCGGTTTATCATCGTGCATGTAAACTCTCGACTTCGCCGTTTCGTGTTCATCAATTTTTAAGAAAGCGCAGAGTTCGTCAATCGATTTTACATCCGGTGTCGGAATTTCAAAAAGTTGTTTGCTTTCGTTGTCTCTCGCCGCATTTACCGAAACAGATTGTGCAACTTCAACATTTGCTGCGTAACCGCATTTTCCACAATATGCAACGGTATCTTCGCCGGCATCGCTTTTAACCATAAACTCTTCGGATTTGCTTCCGCCCATTGCACCGCTTGAAGCGCCCACAATAAAATATTTCAATCCGCTCCGGTCGAAAATTTTTCTGTATGCTTTATCGTGTTTATCGTATGCAATGTCCAAATCTTCAAAAGTTCTATCAAGTGTGTAGGAATCTTTCATCAAAAATTGTCTTCCGCGTATAACGCCGCTTCGCGGACGCGGTTCGTTTCTAAATTTTGTTTGTATCTGATACCAGATTTGCGGAAGATCTTTATACGATGTAAGTGCGCCTTGTGCATGCCATGCAACAATTTCTTCGTGAGTAGGTGCTAGAACATAGTCTCTATTCTTCACATGAAAAAGAGTATCGCCGAAAGCTTCGACACGCCCGGTCTGTTCCCAAATTTCTTTCGGGTTTAATGCCGGGAAGTGAAATTCTTGTCCGCCGATTGCATTCATTTCTTCGCGGATGATCTCCGTAATTTTTCTAACAACTCTGTAACCGAGTGGCAGCCATGTATAAATTCCGGCTGAAAGCTGACGCACTAGTCCGGCGCGTATCATTAAAATGTGGCTCGGTATTACTGCTTCGGAAGGAACTTCCTTCAATGTTGGAATAAAAGATTTGCTGAATTTCATCGAGACTTCGTTTATTAGTGAAAAATTAAGGGCAAAGATAAGAAATGAGTTCAGGAAATGGAATAATATAATTTCATCATTACCATCCCAAACTTATTTAGTCGAATAAACTTATTTGAATAGCATAGAGAAGTTTGGGACGGAAATACATTAACGGAGTTTCAATCTTAATAAGGACAGAATTTACCATTGTAGTTTAAATAAAAACGCCTGAATTTGTGAATGGAATTTTTTACTGGAATACTTTCTGAGGGCAAATGAAAAAAATCAATTCCATTTCATGCAAACATACGTTCATGCATTCACCCATTCGTTTCTTTTTCGTCGTACTAGTAATTCTATTCTTTAATTACTGTGCAGAAGAAAAACCGACCGAGCAGACAGAAGTAAAAAGTAAAGTCAGTTTATCCAAAACCAGTAACACAGCAAAAATTAATTTTGGTGTTACCCCGGATTCTACAAAAAAAGATTCAACAAAAACTAAAGACAAGGACAAAGATAAGAACATCATTACGCCTGATGCTTTAGAGTATGGCTGGAAAAGAGAATACCAGTATGTTTTTTGTTCAGAGATAATTTGAATCCAATTTTATTTCCACAGAGGAGTTATCATGAAAATAAAACATACTTCCCTTTTATTTTTATGCATTACACTTATGTTTTCGTCTTTTACATTTCCGCAGAACAATCGAATTGGCTTCGGCGGGTATTTCGGCAACGGATTATCAATAAATGCACATTATTCCTATTCAATTGATACTTCTTTTTTCATACAACCGAACGTTAGTGTTTCGATAACAAAAAAGATAAAGAAACTTTTTCTTTTGTGACTTACGAAATAAATCTTGGTTATTATTTATTAAACGGAACAAGAAGCAAACTATACTTAAACTTAGGCGGGTCATATAATTCTTTCCTATCACAAAGTCTTGAAGGAAATGCTTCGTTTATTTCCGATGCACTGCCGCCATACTTCTATACCGGAAAAACAAGAGAAAATTGTTTCGGGATAACCGGGAAGTTTGGTATCATCACAAGTATTAATAGTTGGCTCAATCTTGGTTTTGAAGCTCGATATTTGGCATTATTTCCGAAGGTTAAATACAATTATATCCCAAAAGAGTATTCGATCACCAGAAACTCAGAGACCTACGATATGATATTAATTGGAATTGTATTCGGGTTTGCGTTTTGAATTTGAGTTGTAAATTTAAAACAAAAAAGATAGGACTGAGAAACCAACCCTATTTTTTTGATCACGGATAAAGATTATTTTCAACAAGGGACTTTGCATATGCTCATCAAAAAAATTTTCTTCTACATAATTTTCATTACAACAATTTTTACAAACAGTACAAATCTCTTCGCGCAATTTTCGGTGGGATTGAATTTTGAACCATTCGTTATGAACGGCGATGTATCAACTCAAGGAGTTTCAATACTCGGTGCTTCAGCGGCAATCGGCTACCAATTTGATTCTACAAAATCTATTTCTTTAAGAGCCGGAATTTACAGCAGAGATGCCGATGGAAGATTCTTTGCCGGTTCAAATTATTCGCTGATTGGCAGATTTGCTTATAATAATTCTTTGTATGGATTAACCGGATTGAGCGTTTACGTTAATGGCGGCACCTCTTCGATGTCCGGGAGAATAACCAACCGTACTATTGCTCTCTTAAATTTGGGATTGGGGATGAAACCTTTATCGTGGCTTCATATTGAAAATATAATTCTCATTCCGGTCGGCGGAAGAGAATTTGCATCAGTTGTCTATTGGTATTCTTACACCACACATTACAAAATTGATTACATCTATAAGTTCAATCTTGGGTTTGAATTACAATTTTAATTTTATCTCTGTATGAGATATTTCATTTTCATCCCACCAAAAAATTTCAGCCAAATCATTTTCTTCTTATTTTGCATTCTACAAATCAAAGGAATATTAATGAGCACGCGCGTAAACATTTCCTCCGGTTCACCGTGGGAACCGGTGGTTGGTTTTTCGAGAGCGGTAAAAATCGGCAATCAAGTTTTTGTTGCCGGTACTGTTGCTGTTGATGCCGAAGGAACGATTCACGGCATCGGTGATTATTACGAACAAACAAAATATATTTTCCAAAAAATGGAGCGCGCTTTGAAAGAAGCCGGCGCTTCGTTGAACGATGTTGTCCGCACACGCATGTTTGTCGTTGATATAAAAAATTGGGAAGCTGTTGCAAAAGCACACGCGGAATTTTTTAAGGAGATTCGTCCGGCGGCAACAATGGTTGAAATCAGCAAACTAATAGATGAGAGATGCCTCGTTGAAATTGAAGTTGATGCAGTAATAGAAAAATAGAATGACTCATGCAAACATTTGACCCGGTAACAGAAGACCAGCCGCACGATCCGGATTTTCCGGCATCGATGGCGCCGTTAGTATTTGTAAATCACGGCTGCCGCTTGTTCGGAACAATGTTCATCGCTTCGGGCGAAGGATTGCATCCGGTTATAATTTTACTTCACGGTTCGCCGGGCAACGAAACAAGTTTTGATCTCGCACATGTATTCCGCCGACAAGGATTTAATGTTTTTGTTTTTCATTACCGCGGTTGCTGGGGAAGCGAAGGCGATTATTCGTGGGGTAATCTTCTCGACGATACATCCGCCGCAATTGATTTCATGAAGAGCGAAACTGTCCGCACAAAATTTAGAGTTGACGGAAGTAAAATTATTTTAATCGGGCACAGCATGGGCGGGTTTTCGGCACTTTACAATTCGTTACCTCGCGATGAAATTAAAAATGCTGCAGCAATCAGCGTTTTCGATTCCGGTTCGTTTGGAGAAATTCTTGAAATCAACAAAGAGATTTTTGATTACAGCATACAAACTATCGAGCCGGCAATTCCGTTTCTCAAAAATACATCTGCACTAAAACTTTTGAACGAGTGCATCACAAACAAAGTTGAATGGAATCTTCTCAACCATCTCGATGAACTTCTGCATAAAAATATTTTGATGATCGGCGCAAAACACGATATGATTGCACCGGTGGAACTTCATCATATTCCGCTTGTAGGCGCGCTAAAATTATTGAAAGCACCCGACGTTGAAGATCACATTTTGGAAACCGGTCATTCTTATTCGGATAAAAGAATTGAACTGGCGGGAATAATTTCAAATTGGCTGAACCGAATAAAATGGTGAACATAAAAACAAGATTATGAGCAAGAACATGAGCAAGAGTTTTGGCGATATGCCGAAAGAAGAATTCAAAAAATACGGGCACGCGTTAATTGATTGGATCGCTGATTATCTCGATAACATCGAAACGTATCCCGTTCTGCCCGATACAAAACCGGGCGATATTAAATCAACACTTCCGCAGACAGCGCCGCAATTATCGGAAGATTTGAAAAATATTTTTTCGGATGTCGATAAAATTATTTTGCCCGGCGTTACTCACTGGCAGCATCCGAATTTTATGGCGTACTTTAACTCATCTGCAAGCGGTCCGGGAATATTCGGCGAAATTTTATCTGCGGCGTTTAATACAAACGGAATGGTTTGGAAATCGAATCCGGCATCTGCGGAACTTGAAGAAACTGTTTTAAACTGGTTCAAAAAAATGATCGGTCTGCCGGAAGAATTTTTCGGAGTTGTTTACGATACCGCATCGGTGAGCACATTGCACGGAATAGCAGCCGCGCGCGAATACAGCGGATTAAACATTCGTGCAAAAGGGATGAACGGAATTCCAAAATTAATTTTGTACTGCACCGAGCATGCACATTCATCAATCGAGAAAGCCGTAATCACTCTCGGGATCGGAATGGAAAACATTCACAGAATTCCGGTTGATGAAAATTTCAGTATGATTCCGGCTAAACTTGAAAAAGCAATCAGCGAAGACCGGGCAAAAGGATACGTTCCGTTCTGTGTCGTTGCAACAATCGGAACAACATCTTCAACGGCAATCGATCCGGTTGATGAAATTGCCGATATCTGCGAGCGGGAAAAAATCTGGTTTCATCTCGATGCTGCATACGCCGGCGTTACTGCAATTCTTCCCGAAATGAAAAAATATTTTAAAGGGTTTGAACGCGCCGACTCATTTGTTGTCAATCCGCATAAATGGCTTTTTGTTCCTATTGACTTCAGCATACTCTACACGCGCAAACCCGATGTGCTGAAAAAAGCATTCAGTCTTGTGCCGGAATATTTGAAAACTGCCGAAGACAACACCGCAATAAATTATATGGATTACGGAATACAACTCGGCAGAAGATTCCGTGCGCTTAAATTTTGGTTTGTGCTTCGTTACTTTGGCGTGGAAGGATTGCAAGAAAGATTGCGCGGACATCTGCAGCTTGCACAACAATTCTCAGAATGGATTGACAAGCACGAAATGTTCGAACGTTTGGCGCCGGTTTATTTCGGCACCATTTGTTTCCGTGCAAAGCCAAACGGAATTACCGATGAAAATAAATTGAATGAGCTGAATGAAAAACTTTTGAACACGGTTAACTCAACCGGGAAAGTTTTTCTTGTTCATACAAAACTTAACGGAAAATTTACGATACGGCTTGTAGTTTCAGGGTTGCGTACCGAAGAAAAACATGTTATGCTTGCATGGGAAATTATTCGCGGAGAGTTAGCTAAGCTGTGCAAATAATAAGAAGTCAGGAGCCGGAATTAAAAGCGTAAATGCTTTCGCCACTTGAGAAGGAAAACAAAAAGTTTATCCCGCTGTTTTTTAGCGGGAGGGTGTGAACTTTACTCACTTACCGGACTTACACATATAAAAAATTTATTTTTGAGATAACTACTTGGGATAGTTTTTAAAAATCATGGAAAGAATTTATCAATATACTTTGCTTGCATTTACATCATTATTTACAATGGTAACACCGTTTGGAGTGATCCCGCTTTTTAGTTCAATCACTTCAAACATGACATACAAGCAAGTCCACAAAATTGCTTTTAAAGGTGTGCTCACGGCATTCATAATAATGGTGCTGATCGCGCTCGCCGGAAATTTTATTTTCGATTTCTTCCACATTTCAGTGAATGGACTTCGAATTGTTGGCGGCGTACTTTTCTTCATGTCCGGCTACGATATGCTGCAAGGAAAGTTCAGCCGCATAAAAGAACAAGGACAAACTTTTACGGAATATGTTAACGATTTTGCAATCACTCCGCTCGGCATACCAATTATTTGTGGACCGGGTTCAATCACAATGACGATGGTTCTTTATAACGATGCCGACGGCACCGCAGAAAAATTAATTCTGCTTTCCGTTATTGTTGTTGTGCTGCTAATTACTTATTTGATTTTAGTGAGTGCCAGAAAAATTCTCCGCTTGCTCGGCGATAACGGCAATAAAGTTTTGATGAGAATTATGGGACTGATTCTTATGGTAATCGCAGTAGAATTGGTGTTTGCCGGAATAAAACCGATTATAAGAGATATCATCACCGGCAAACCATAAAATCGATTTTCATTATGTTGCTCTTGTTCATGATCTTAATCCCAATAGATCAAGAGAAAGATCACGAACATGAGCAAGAAACAATTTTTTTTTAGAAAAGTCCTTCAATAGAAAGGTATCTTTCGCCGGTATCGTAATTAAATGTTAGAACTTTACTTCCCTCTTTTATCTCGCTCAGTTTTTTTGCAACTGCCGCAAGCGATGCACCGGATGAAATGCCGACAAATAATCCTTCCTCTTTTGCCGCACGTTTTGTAAACTCAAAGGCTTCCTCTTTCGATACCTGAATTATTCCATCCAAAAGATTTGTCTCCATAATTTTTGGAACGAATCCGGCGCCGATACCCTGAATCGGATGCGGACCCGGCTGACCGCCCGATAAAACCGGCGAGAGTACCGGTTCAACGGCAAATGTTTTCATGTTCGCAAATTTTTCTTTCAATACTTTCGATACACCGGTAATGTGTCCGCCGGTGCCGACTCCCGTAATCAAATAATCTATTCCTTCGGGAAAATCATTCAATATTTCTTGTGCAGTTGTTTTGACATGCACATCAACGTTGGCTTGATTTTCAAATTGCTGCGGTATCCATGCTTTCGGATTTGCTGCGGCAATCTCGTTTGCTTTTTCGATTGCACCTTTCATTCCTTTTTCGCGCGGAGTCAATTCAAATTTTGCACCGTATGCCGCCATCACTTTTCTTCTTTCAATTGACATCGATTCCGGCATAACAAGAATTAATTCGTAACCTTTGACCGCCGCAACCATTGCAAGTCCGATTCCGGTATTGCCAGATGTTGGCTCAACAATTACACTGTCCGGTTTTAAAATTCCTTTCTTCTCTGCATCTTCCACCATTGAAAGAGCGATTCTATCTTTAATGCTTGCACCGGGATTTGCTCTTTCGAGTTTTACCCAAACTTCATGATTGGAATTGAACAATCTGTTTATTCTTACATGAGGAGTACTGCCGATTGTTTCGAGAATATTATTTGCTTTCATGATATTTCCTTTTTTATATGATGAAATCGATTGTGTTTTCAAATTCTTGATTTGTTTTTACGCGCACTTCGCTTTTGTTATAAACAACTGAGTTCGGCGGAATGCTTTGTGTTACCCACGAATTGCCGCCGACGATACTGCCGCTTCCGATGATTGTGTTACCGCCAAGAATTACTGCTTGCGAATAAATTATCACATCGTTCTCTATTGTCGGATGGCGCTTTACATGCGATAAACTTTTATCAACACTCATCGCGCCGAGCGTTACACCCTGATACAATTTTACATTTTTGCCGATGACGGTTGTTTCGCCGATTACGATCCCCGTCCCGTGATCAATAAAAAACGGCGAGCCGATCTGTGCACCCGGATGAATATCAATTCCGGTTTTCTCGTGTGCGTACTCAGTAAAAATTCTTGGTATGATCGAAACTTTCAAAAGATAAAGTTCGTGTGCGATGCGGAAAATAATGATCGCCATAAAACCCGGATACGCAAGAATTACTTCGTCAATACTTTCTGCAGCCGGGTCGCCTTCGAATATTGCTTCCGCATCGTTCCACAACATTTTATCTATCCCGGGAATTTTTTGGATGAAAGAATCTGCAATTTCAGTGATGTTTTTCGGTGCTTGCCCGTTTAATAATTTTATCAGCTCGATCAAATCCCTTTTGAGCAGTTGAAGTTTCGAAAGCACATCTTCTTGCGTGTAATAAACTTTATTCGAAAAGTGCGGGAACAAAAAATCAATTATGCCTTGCAGATATTGAATCGCTTCCGATTTGAGCGATGCCGTGCACGAGTGTGTTTGTCTTTTCGATAAAAGACTTTTTGCAAAATGTATATAAGAATTCCTATTAATGGTTTCCATTTTTCTTTCCAAAAAAATAAGTTATTTAAAATTTGTTAAGGATAGAAAACTGATATTTATCAGTTACAACAACAGCAGAAAAACTTACAACATCCCCATTGAACCGGGGTAGTCATTTGAGCGGTAGAAGAAGAATTACCGAAAGGATATATGTTATACGGATGTTTATTCAATTTGATTGAAGTTATTGTTAAACTTTCATTACTTGATTGCAAAGATGCATAATTCTTTTTAAATGTTCAAAAACGAAATCAATTTTAAAACAAGGTACACCAAATCTTTCAATCAATCGCGAGGTAAATAACACACCCTCCCGTCAAAAAGAACGCCGGACATGTGAAACGGTTTTTTTTACCCATTAACACACGGCTTAAGCCGTGTGTTAATAAAAACCAATGCACATTAGTACAACTGTTTTAACAGTTTTTTATTTTTGTTTTATTAATTCACGCAGCCGGTTTATTAGTAAAATTTACTTTTGGCTTAGCAAGGCAGTTATAAAAAACAAAAAGCGAAAGAGTTTCCCATCTACAGAGGGGAACGGAATGGGTGTGTTGAGACTTCAACAAAATTTATAAAAACATACCGACGCAATTCACAAAAGAAAAACTACAGTCTTAAAATTGCTTATTATCTTTCATTCAAGGTTCAAAAATTTTTTTCACCAAAAACATTATCTATGCTAAAACAAAAAGGGCGCTTAATTAGGCGCCCTCGACTTGTTGCCAAATAATAATCTCTTTTATTATTTCACAACTTTTACATCTTGCGCTTGAGGTCCTTTAGGTCCATCGCCTACCGAGAATTCAACCTGTTGACCCTTTTCAAGGTTTTTGTATCCGTCGACTTCAATCGAACTGAAATGGACAAATACATCACCGCCTTGAGCGCGCTCAATAAAACCGTAACCTTTGGAAGCATTAAACCACTTTACGGTTCCATTTTCACGTTCCGCCATGAAAAAGACTCCTTAAAAAATTTTACTAAAAAGCTTTTAATAAAACAATCAGCGTAAACAGATTTGTAAAATATCCTGCTTATATCTAACTGTTCTATGATGAAAATTTAGCAATTACACAAATTAAAACAAAAAAAATTTTTAGCCTTTTATCATCATTGCAATCTGTGATGCCTGCTTCTGGTTATACTCGAAAGCAATTTTTTTATAATTGACGAGATCAATGATTGTACCGATTAAACAAATACCGCCGGTAAGCAGATATAAAATTCCAAGTCCGATTTGATCGGTTAAAAATCTTTGAATGCCGGCAATGCCGAGAAATCCGACAAGCGTAACAAGAAGAATCACTTGCGGGTCTCTTCTTCGCGCTCTGTAAATATTTGCAAACTGCTGAGCTTGTTTTTCGTCCATGTTTTTGATGACACTGGAAATGTACATCTGCTCTTCGCCCATAATTTCGGGCATCAATTCGTAAACAGTTGCCATGTAGTACCTCTTTTTGTTTGTTTGATTTTTATTATGCTTTTTGAAGTCAGTGTGAATATGCGGTATGAAATTAGAATGAATGCCGCAATTCCAAGAGGATGTGTTTTGATTGAGCTGGTAAAATCCGCATGATAAAAAAATGAAATTGATCTTCCCATTCCGCAGCCCGGGCAGAAATCTATTCCGATATTATGAAAAGGGCACAAAGTGAATTGCTGTGTTTCGTAAGGATTCACAAACAGCAGATAGAACAGCGCGGCAAGCCACAGCACAGCTTCCCGGTCTATTATTCGTATGTAAGTTTTAAATTTGTTCATCCGGCACAAAAATTCTGTTTGATAATACTTTTAATTTGGGATTGAATCAAGAACTAATGTATTAGTCGTACGAAAAATTATTCGGTCTCATGCGAAACCATCTATTCCAAAAAAATTTTATGTACGGTTCTTACTTTATTGTTTTCGTAGGAAATGATATCAAGATTGTTAACCGCGCCGAGTATTTCCAAGTTATTCGAGTTAATTTCGTCCGCAATTTTTTTGCTGTGAAGAGAATCTTCGCTGTTGGCAATTCCGAGATGCGGAATGAATGGAATATCGAGCCGCAAATCTTTTTCGAGCGGTCCGGAATAAAATGCATCGTGAAGCTTCACAAAAATTCTGTAGCCTTCTTCCGGAATTAGAAATACATCTGTGTAACTGCTGAACGAATTTTTCACAATCTGTGCGCATCTCAAAACGAAATAGAAAGTTTTAAAACGCTTAGCTGCTTTTTCAACATGATCAATGAAAATTTTTTCGTCGAGATCAAAAACCGGAAATACAATCGTGAAGTGCGGTTCAATAATATTGAAATAACGATCATCGTTTTTTGCGCGGATGGATTGAACCCAATCGTAATCCTTCTTTTCAATTGCCGGATATGCAACAACGAGAAGCGCCATTATTTTTTCTCCGATGTTTACAAATATCTTTCTTCAATTATATTTATATGATGCTGTGTATGACCGGCAATTATATATGCCAGCGCACGGACGGAAACCGGGTTATTACTTGCAATTCCTTTCTTCATCCACATTTCATCGGAAAGATTTTTGAACATGTGAATGTTTGCTTTTCTGATGTAAGAAAATTCTTCTACAAGCAGATGCAAAGGAACCGAATCGTACGTTGAATTGGCGACGTACTGATTTTCATCAAATGTGAGAAGCGGCTTTTCATCGCCGCGCGAAAATCGAAGTGCACGGTACGCAAAAACTCGTTCGGCATCCATTATGTGTCCGAGCACTCCTTTGATACTCCACTTGCCGGGCGCGTAGCGGTGTTTTGATTTTTCTTCCGTGATCTGCGAAAAGAAATTCACAATCGAATTCAACTGCCCGTCGAGAATATCAACAATATTCCCTTGCGGTACTTTTTCAACATACTTGTGATAATATTCTGCATATTCATTTTTTTCCGGACGGTTCATTTATTTCTCCTTTCTCGAACTCATCCACCGTCCCCTTCTCTTAGACTTGTCCGCCTCCGGCGGAAAGAGAAGTGGGACGGGGGGTTGAGTTGTTTTTCGGTTTTTCAATTATATTTTTCTTTCTCTATAATCATTGTAATCCGGCACAATCCGCGGATATTCTTCTTTCATCAAATGCGATGAGAAAATAAAATCCGCCGATGCGCGGTTGCATGCAATCGGTATATTCCAAACAACTGCAATCCTCAATAAAGCTTTAACATCGGGATCGTGCGGCTGTGGTTCGAGCGGATCCCAAAAGAAAATAAGCAGATCAATTTTGCCTTCTGAAATTTTTGCACCGAGCTGTTGATCGCCGCCGAGAGGACCGCTCTGCATTTTATGAATTGTGAAGTTCAATTCTTTCTCAAGAAGTTTGCCCGTAGTGCCGGTTGCAAACACTTCGTGGTTCGCGAGAGAATCTCTGTTGAATTTTGCCCATTCGATCAAATCTTGTTTTTTATTATCGTGGGCAACCAATGCTATTCTCTTTTTTTTCTCCATATTTTTTTTGAGACTCTTTTTCAATGCTGTCCTTTCTTAAAATTATTTTATCATGACTAATTTCCGAACCGAAAGATATTCACCGGCATTTATTCTGCACAAATAAATTCCCGAACCGGCGTGCACACCATTATTGTTTTTGCCGTTCCAAATTTTCGTATATGTACCGGCTGATTTGCCGGTTTCATTGAAAGTCCAAACTATTCTTCCAAGAATATCGTAAATGGCAATCGAAACATCGGAAAATTTTGGAAGAGAATATTGAATTGTTGTTGCCGGATTAAAAGGATTCGGATAAACCGCAACTCTAAATTCCGTAGGCAGAGTTTCTTCTTCAACATCGGTTGTAGAATTTGTTGCACCGGGTGTTGGCGTTAAAAATCCCCATCTTGTTGAGCCGTCGGGTGATCTGCCGAATGAATAATCTGCTGTCTGCTGACCGAACGACAACGAATCTATCCACGTTGTGCTGTCGCTTGCAGTCAACCCGATAAATTCTCCGCCGCTCGATAATTTGAAGTTTGCGTGAATACCCGTTTGATTATCGTTATGATTTTCATCGCACCAAACAATAAGATGTTCTCCCGGATTTAAAACCAAATTCGAATCTGCAAACATCCACTTAGTATGATTCTTTCTGCCGTCCGTTAAAAACATTCCATAAAGCTGGATCACATGTTGAGTTGGATTGTAAAGTTCAATCCAGTCATCATATTCGCCGGCTGGATCGGTAATGAAACTTACGTTATCCGCCATGAATTCGTTAATGACAATATTATTTGCTGAAGATTGTCCGGATGTTTCGATATCAACAAAACCGATTCGCGGAAAGAGCACGGAATTTCCCGAACTATCTTTTACCTCTATCTGAAATTTCCCGTTTGCGCTCATCGGCGGAATCACTCCAACCCATCTATCGGTGTCTTCAATTGTTGTGGAAGCGAGCGGCTTAAAATTCATCGTGTAATCATCGGCAGTTGCCTGATTGCCCGGATAAAACTTGATAATCATGCTTTCAATTCCAGCTTCATCAAATCCGGAAGCGTAAACATAAATCGAATCACCCGGCGCGGGATTTTTCGGCTCGTAATCAATTTTATAAACAATCGGATTTGCATCAACATAATTAATACTGCCGGGAATCGCTTTGTATCTTTTATCGATGAAATCAATTATGCCGTTGTGAACATGATACATATTGAGCCCGGTGAACGAGCTGTAAAAATCATTGATTGTAAAACCATAATCTCTTGTGCGGTAAGTATCGCTCACTGCGTAATCGTCAATCATATTTTTCAGATGATCGATTTCTTGATAAAGATGTGCAACATTAAGAATGTTGTTCCGCAAAAATTCTACAAAGTGTGTGTAAAGATTTCTGTACTCCGGCACCTTCAGCATCCGGTCTGCCAGAGGAGATTCACCTTTATAAAGTTTCGGAAAGTTGTACGGATCTGCAGTTGTCCAATCCGTATTCATCCAGCTTATGCCGAGAGTGTTGTCGTAATCGTACGGAATCCAATGAAATTTTTTTTGAGCCGGTTCGTAGTAGAGATAATAATTATTTTTGTTCGCCCAGTAATCATCCCAGCAGCCAACCATCACATTCACTGCAATGTACTTTAGAAATTCATCTATGAAAAGAATCGTTTCGAGCGAATCGGGAAATTCCGCGAGCGTAGTTTTGTTAATTATTCTGATGAGCTTTGCAAGCTGTGTATAATCATTAGTTTCAAGATTATTCGTGAGAGCATACGGTTGTCTTTCCCAACTGTAATATTTGTAACTGTCGGGATTGTTACTGATAAATGCGAGGTCTGCCGGATACAAACATTTCCAAAGATTGCCGGAATCGTCAGCAAATTTTTTTTTGAGGAATTCATCATCGATGTGTTCGACAGAAATGTACAAACCGTGATAAACATTATTAATATAAACAGCGGCATGAGCAGCGCGGCTTGCCGGCATTCCGATCTCCTGAAAAACATCCCAGCAGATTTTTGCGCGCGCAATGGAAGGATCGTTGTGCTCGCCGTTCAAATTCATTTTATCGACACCATAAAATTCTCTGCCGGACATATAATCATTAAAAGAAATTTTGAATGACTTCTTGAGTGCAGCGCGCGATGTATTGCCGCGTATGCTGATTCCTACTTGCTCAACTGTTTCATCAAAATATTTTGTAACGATGCGTACCGAGCAATGCTGCAAAGAATCGCTCATCGGATTGTCCATCATCCAAGTGTAATCGGAGGGACCCATCGTTACTTCAATCAACGCAACTTGTGAATCGTCATATAATTTCCAGCTTTCGTCATTCGATTGCGCGTTCAAAATCGGATTGAAAAAAATTAAAAACAGAATTGCTGTTCGTGCGGCGGTTTTCATTTCCTTTCCGTGATATGAAATTTTTTTCTAATTAACAGAGTTACGCAAAATTCATATTTGGATACTTTCCATTGCCACGACCTTCAGGTCGTGGAAGTATAATCACAAAGAAAAAGTGGCTTTAGCCACCATTTAAGACAATTTGGGCTAAAGCCCAATATATTGGAGGATATTCTTCTCCCCGACATAAATGTCGGGGCAATTAAAAAATATAACTTGCGTAACTCCAGT
>JACOUS010000021.1 GCA_016177735.1 Ignavibacteriales bacterium
ATGTTGTTGAAATCTTCTTTCTAAATTATCGGTTTGACCAATGTAATATTTTTTTGATGTGATACTTTGAAGTACGTAAACAAAATACATTTATAAAGGTAGGATTGTTTGTGGAGCTAAGCGGGTTCGAACCGCTGACCTTCTGAATGCCATTCAGACGCTCTCCCAACTGAGCTATAGCCCCATCCGCATCAATTCAAAAAACTTTTTTTGTCTGCCGTAAAACTAATTATCTTGTCTTCGTTTGTCAATTCATTCATAAACTTTGTGCAATCATTTTAAATTTTGTTACTGCTTTTTAGTCTTCAATTCATTTTCATTAACTGAATAAACCCACTTTTCATTTCCTCTGGAATCATATACTGTGCATTTGAGCACTCTCTCTTTTCGCTTTCCGCTAAAACTAAAGACAGCAAAGTTGCGTTCGGTAACAAGTGTCGAATCGATGCGCCATGCATTCGGATATGCTTTTGAAGGACCGGATGTCAGCGGTGAAATTGTAAAATCATACAACGGATAATTGTTCGAACGTTCCATCTTTGTAATTTCCGTGCGGTGAACGTCTCCGGTTAAAAATATTACACCCTCTATTCCGCTTGCTTCAATTGCTTTTAATATTTTTTCTTTCTCTGCCATAAAATTTGTATGATTTTCATCCGCCCATTCGGGATTCAAAAACTGTCCGCCGGTAACAACAAACTTGAATGGTGCTTTGCTGTAAATTAGATTATCAATCAACCATTGAACTTGTTCATCGCCGAACATTGCTTTTGTTTCCGATTTGCCGTCATCGGGCGTGCGGTAGTAGCGGTCATCCATTAAAAAGAAATCAACATCTGCCCATTGAAAATACGAAGTAGTGCCCGGCTTCCCGTTGATTC
This sequence comes from Ignavibacteriales bacterium, assembly GCA_016177735.1. Lineage (GTDB taxonomy): Bacteria > Bacteroidota > Ignavibacteria > Ignavibacteriales > Melioribacteraceae > DYJK01. The sequence continues at coordinate 882 of JACOUS010000021.1, forward strand.
CATAGGTTGGGTTAAGCCAGAATAATTTGAATGCCTCAAGAGTTTTTTCTTTTAGATAAAATCCTCTGTCGCTGTTGTTCGGACCAAAATCATGATCATCCCAAATTGCATAATGATGCATCGAACCAAGCATGGGCTGAATTTCTTGAGTTGAGCGTGAGTGAGTATTTCTTTTAATAATTCCCGACCACGAATCCAAATCAACTTCTCTCAAATAAACATTGTCGCCAAGCCACAACATGAAATCGGGTTTCTTATTATGGATGCTCAAATATGTTTCGTAGTTATCGCCGTATGGTTTGCCGGGACGATCGTAAACGGTTTCATTAATATAAGCGCCGCTTCCGGTTGCAAACGAAAAAGCCGGCGGGTCTTCCCGCCATTGCCACAATTTCTGTGTCTGAAATTTCAGTTCGTAATCGCGTTTAATTTTTTTACCGTTGATGTACAATTCGTAATTGTACTTTTGCCCGGGTTCGAGTTGATCGGCAATCAATTTTGTGGTGAAGCCGTTTTCTTTTACAGATGCAATTTCATTTGTATAAAATTTCTTTTTCGGATCTGTAACATTCCAGTAAGCAATTTTAACTTTGACTTCGGATTTTGTCTGCACCCATAAAGCTGTTTCCCTCATCGCCGAATAACCGACCATCGGACCGGCTTGAAGTAAATCTTGTGCGTTAATAATAGTATGTGAAAAAAGTGAGAACACAAATAACAGAACTGCTGAAATTCTTTTCATTACTACTGCCCTTTTTGATTAGTTTTTGTTTGGAAATATAAATTAATTCTCCGGCTAAATAAATGAATTGAATTAGAGTTTACAGAAAAATAACTTTGTTACGAAAAAATTTCTCAACTACTTTTATAATAGGATAAAAAATGAATTCAAGAATTTCTGCGGCTCTTTTTTTGATTTTGGTATTCTCGTTAATCGTAACCTCTGCGTGCGATGATACAATCAACCAAGACGATCAAGATGCACTCGATAATAAAGTGATTCCCTCTTCAAATGTAAGTTATGCGGAATATATCCAGCCGATATTTAATTTACGATGCAACAATGCCGGCTGCCATAATGATACCGATCATACCGGTAATCTAAGTTTAACAAGTCACGCAAACGCAACACAAAGTTATTTGGTTGTAGCACCGGGCTCGCCGGATAACAGCAGTTTGGTTTGGTCTGTCGAAGGAAACTCGGCATACCCGATGCCGCCGGTTGGCTACAGACCCCTCACGAGTAATCAAATTAAAGGAATTAGAACGTGGGTGAAAGAAGGAGCGAAGAACAACTAAAGTGTAGAGTGACGAACGTAGAGTGATGAGTGTAGAATTTTATACAAGTCAGGTATTTTTTTACATACATCATTCTGAGTTCTGCACCCGTCTTCGCCGGGCAAGCTCTACGTTCTACACTCGTCACTCTTCACTCGCTTTTAAAGCCACTTCATCTCGCGGTACCAATCGATAGTACTTTTAATTGATTCATCCAAACTAAATTGTTGTTTGAAACCGAGTTCATTCACGGCTTTGGAAACATCGCAAGTCCAATGCTGCTGTACAAAGTCTCTCGCCTTTTCGATATTAAAAGTGGCGGCTTTTTTGCCGAACATCGCAAAAAGTTGTGCAAAGGCGGCAACAGTATAAACGAGCCAGTGAGGAAATCTTATGTTCAACGCTTTCTTACCGATTGCTTTTGCAATTGCATCGCCTACTTGCGGCCAGCTATAATATTCTTGCGTGCCGATAAAATATATTTGCCCAATTGCTTTTTCGGAAACCGCAGCCAAATAAGTTCCGTTAATCAGATCATCAACGTAAACGAGGTTTAAAAGTTTTTCATCGAAGCCGATTAAAGTCATTAATCCGTATTTGTAGGTTTTGAAGACAAGATAAATTTCCGTATCACGCGGACCATAAACAGCCGGCGGACGAATAATAGTAATCGGCAGTTTATCCATATATTTTTTTGCAAGCTGCTCTTGCTGAAATTTACTTTTCCCGTAACGAGTAATCGGATGTTCCAAAGTTTCTTCAGTGCAAGGCTTTCCATTTAGCGAAGGACCGCAAGCAGTTTGACTGCTGAGTATCATTACTCTTTTAATTTTTGGATTAACTTCCAGCACAACATCGAGAAGACTTTTTGTTGTTTCAACGTTTCCGTTATAATATTCTTCTTCTGTTTTTGCTTTTACTACTCCGGCAACATGGAATAAATAATCAGCATCTTTTAAAACTTCTCTTAAAGAATTTTTATCGAACAAACCGCTGTTAATTATTTCAACCGGCTTTCCTTCAAGCCATTTTTTTGAACTGGTACTTCTCAATAAACATTTTACATGATGATCTTTCGACAGCAAAAAATCCACGAGATGACTTCCAACAAAACCGGAGGCTCCGGTAACTACAGAGATTATTTTTGAGTTCATGGTATTAAATAATTATCAAATTTATTTATATTGATTAAGTTAATTCAGAATTCTCTTTTATTTTTTTTGTAAACATATAAAAAAATATCAACGATAAATAATTCCGGAGGAATATTGGATTTATTTAAAAAGTGTATTGACTTCACCCGCGCAGATGAAGTAAAAGCTATGGGGGTCTATCCGTATTTTCGACCAATAGAAGAAAATGAGGGTCCGGTAGTACAAATTGAAGGTAGAAAAATTGTAATGGCCGGCTCAAACAATTACTTAGGATTAACGGCTCATCCCAAAGTAAAAGAAGCTGCCCTCAAAGCCGTAGAAAAATACGGCACCGGTTGTTCAGGCTCGCGTTATTTAACCGGCACGTTGGATTTACACATCGAATTAGAAAACCGTTTGGCAAAGTTTTTCAATTCAGAAGCCGTTCTGCTTTACAGCACCGGTTATCAAACTGCTCAAGGAATTATTCCTACATTAGTTCAACGCGGCGAGTATGTTGTTTCAGACAAAGATAATCATGCATGTATTGTAGCCGGACAAATGATGGCAAAAGGTGCAACTGCAGAACTTTTGCGTTACAAGCACATGGATATGGATGATCTCGAAAGAGTTCTCCAAAAAATCCCGGGTGATGCCGGCAAGCTTATTGTAAGCGATGGTGTGTTCAGCACCGGCGGAGGAATAGTTGATCTTCCGCGTTTGGTAGAAATCGCAAAAAAATTCAACGCAAGAATTTTAATTGATGATGCACATTCGGTCGGCGTAATCGGAAAAGGCGGTAGAGGAACTGCGAGTGAATTCAATCTTGAGAAAGAAGTCGATATGACAATGGGAACATTCAGCAAGACTTTTGCATCGCTTGGCGGTTTTGTTGCCGGTCCCGAAAGAGTTATCAATTATCTCAAACATCATTCATCAGCATTGATTTTCAGCGCATCTCCAACACCGGCGGCTGTTGCTGCGGCACTTGCGGCACTCGATCTTCTCGAACAAGAACCGTGGCGCGTTGATAAATTGATCAGCAACGCCAGTAAAGTTAGAACAGAATTAACCGCTGCCGGCTTTGATGTTCCCGATGGCAGAACAGCAATTGTTCCGGTAATTGTTGGCGATGATGCTCTCGCATTCAAAATGTGGAAGATGCTCTACGAAGCCGGAATTTTTGTGAATGTATTTATTTCGCCCGGCGTTCCGCAAGGAAGGCAAATGATGAGAACTTCGTATATGTCAACTCACGAAGACGAGCACCTGGATTACATCATCGATACATTCAAAAAAATCGGTAAAGAACTCGGTTTGATTTAATTCTATTTTTCAGAAAAGATAAAAAGCATGGGGGTTTTTCTCAAAAGTAAAATTCAACCCCATGCTTTTTTATTGTTAGGAGATAAAATGAGCGGTATAAAAATCAGTACCGTTGCTACAAAAAAAGATTTAATTACTTTCATAAAATTTCCTTGGAAAATTTATAAAAATGATCCTCATTGGGTTCCGCCGCTGATCTACGACAAGAAAAAAATCCTTGATAAAGAAAAAAATCCGTTCTTCGAACATGCGGAAATGGAAATGTTTCTTGCCGAAAGAAACGGTGAGATAGTAGGCAGAATTGCCGCAATAAAAAATGATCTCCACAATAAATATCACAATGATAATGTCGGCTTCTTCGGATTCTTTGAATGCATCAATGATCAGTCGGTTGCTAACACTCTCTTTGATGCTGCAAATAAATGGCTGAAGTCAAAAGGATTGAGCGCAATGCGCGGCCCGGCAAATCCTTCTTCAAACGATGAATACGGAATGCTTTTGGAAGGCTTTGATGACGAACCTCGAATTCTTATGCCCTACAATCCCAAATATTATTTGGACCTTTGTGAAAATTACGGAATGAAAAAAGCAAAGGACTTGAACGCTTTCAAACTGGAGTCTGACAAAGTTCTTTCCGCAGACAAAATAGGAAGAGTCGCAGAGCTTGCAAAGAAAAGATACGGTTTGAAAATCTCCGAACTCGATATGAAAAATTTTAATTCCGAGTTGGATAAAATTAAATTCGTCTATAACAAAGCTTGGGCGCCTAATTGGGGATTTGTTCCTCTCACAGAAGCAGAGATAGATGCGATGGCAAAAGATTTGAAACCGCTGGCTGAACCGTCTTTGGTTTTGTTCGGCGAGATCGATAATCAACTAGTTGGCTTTGCATTGGTGATGCTGGACTACAATCAAATTTTCAAATCAATGAATGGAAAAATCTTCCCGTTCAACTTCATAAAATTGTACACACAGAAGAAAAAAATTGAGTGGAGCAGAATTATAACTCTCGGAATAATTCCCGAACATCAAAAGAAGGGGCTTGACGCTGTCTTCTACTGGGAAATTGTTAACCGCGCGCGCAGACTTGGAATTTTACTCGGCGAGGCAAGCTGGGTTCTTGAAGATAACGACATGATGAACCGCGGCGCTGCTGCAATGAACGGTGAGGTTTATAAAAAGTACCGCCTCTTCCAGCTTGATATCAAATAATTATTCTGATTCAACTGCCGCATCATACTTGGCGGTGTGCGGCGGATCGATTTTCTTTAGTATGTTAAAAATATTTTGATCGGGATATTCTTTCAGGTATTCGGCAAACTCGCCGGCTTTTGCATCAAAAAATACTTTCATTAAAACGCTTCGCGGATCGATCTGGTCTTTTACCTTTTCAATATTATAAACAAGTTTTGCTATATTCTTCATCGCATACTCTTTATCATCCGAATAAAAAAGATCAATGCCATTGTAATGATAATCAAAATAATCACTGCGGAATTGCTGATACTTTGCATTGAGGAGATTATCTACAAGCACTCTTCTGTTGTATGTTGCACTTTCTGACTGCCACCCTTTTGCAAATTTACCGGTTCCGCCCTTCACGGCAATTTCAAGTGCCTTCGAAAAAAGATCCGAGCCGCCGACTCTGTAATAAGAATCCAGATCGAAGCCGATAATTATATATGCGTAAAAATCGAGAAAGCTTGTGAGCGGATCGAAATCGCTCTGGTTGAAAGTCATTGATTGATTCTTTTCATAATTGAACTGCCAGCTGTTATCGAGAATTTGCAGCATCAAAGAATTGCGCGGCGTGCCTTCAATTTCACGCTGACTTGTAATAACCAACTGAGCCGTGTAACCGATATCCGAACTTGCGCCGCTGAAAAGTATGTTGAACGAGCACTTGATTTTATCGCCTTCCCACGGCTGCTGTCTAAACTTTGCATTGTTCAAATAATCCCGTATCTGGTTTTTGAAATTGCCCAGCCGTTCTTTTGCGGCTACCGGAAGTTGTTCGTAGTTAACTTCAACAGTTGCGTCGAGTTCTTGTGCGAAGATTGTTTGACCGATAAATAAAAAGATTACAAGTGCGAGAAAATTTTTCATTATGGGCTCATTTCTTTTTTATCAAAATAGACATTTGAAAAATTTAATACAATCCTTTATGTTGTACTTCATGAGGGCGGCAAAAATTTTTTTTACCTTTTTACTCTCACTCTATTCTGTTTGTTTCGCACAAGTTAATCCGGGTGCAAGAAGTGTTGCACTGGCTCATTCGGATATTTCTTTTGCGGAGGACCCTTTTACCCTTTTCAACAATCCGGCTTGTCTCTCAAATATTAACGAGCGTGCGATTGGCATTTATTATTCACCGGCTCCGTTCGGCGTGAAAGAACTTTCAAATGCGTTTGGAGTTTACGCCGAACCGACGGAAATTGGTTCATTCGGCGGCGGCTTCATGATTTACGGATTCGAACTTTACAAAGAAACTAAAATTGCTCTCGGCTTCGGAAGAAAAATCAATAATAAATTCAGCGCCGGTGTCACTGCTGTTTATAAAAATCTATCGATCAAAAATTACGGAAGCCGCGGTTATTTTCTTTTCAATATCGGTGCGGCTTATTCGCTGCAAAAAAATTTGCAGATCGGTTTCGCTGCTGAAAACATTACGCGAACTTCCACTTCGGATGACGATAACCAATTCCCGGTTATCCTTTCTGCCGGAATCGGTTACAAAGTTATTGATGAATTAACTGCATTCATTTCCGCAAGTAAAGAGCTCGATTACAATGCATCGGTAAGATTTGGCGCGGAATATAAACCGGTTGATTTCCTTCATCTTCGATTCGGCACTACAACGGAACCCGACATTTTTTCCGGCGGAGTCGGAGTCATTTACAATTTTGTTGAAGCTGATTATGCAGTTACTTCTCATCCCGATCTCGGATTAACTCATCAATTCGGCATCACGTTGCGATTTCAAAAATAATCTATTCGGCAAATGAAATTAATTTTTACGGCACTAATATTTTTTTCACTTCTAACTTTTGCATTTGCACAAACAGATTCGACCGATTCTATGATTGAAGAACTTCTCGAAGATTCTTCGCAAGATTTGGAAGAGGCACAGAATCTCGATCTGCTCGAATACCTGATGAAAAATCCGATCAGAATAAATTCGGCATCAATCAACGATTTGGAAAGTATTCCGTACTTAACGCACGCTTCGGCTGCAGCAATAATCAGATACCGCAATTTGCGCGGCGGAATTTATTCTGCAGACGAACTTAAAAGTATTGAAAGCGTCAGCGGCAAAGTAATCGAAAAAATTCTGCCGTTTATCTTTTTCGAAAAAGAGGAAAAAATTTTAGTAACTAATCACTTATCAATCGATAACATAAAATTTTCTTATCGCTTCCGTGTGATGAACGATCTTCAAGAAAGAAAAGCTTTTGAAGAGAACAAATATCCCGGAAGCCCGCAAAAGTATTACAACAGATTTTTGTTCGGCATATCAAATAAAATCGGCGCCGGTGTTCTCATCGAAAAAGATGCCGGCGAAAAATCATTAAGCGATTTCTACGCTTTCCACCTCAACATAAAAGAAATTGGTTTTGCGGAAAATTTTATCGCCGGAGATTTTGTTTATGAATTCGGACAAGGACTTGCAATGTGGGGACCGTATTCCTTTTCGAAAGGTTCGGATGCAATCGGCACCGTAACTAAAAACGGGAGACACTCCGTTCCCTATTTGAGCGCGGATGAAAATCAATTCTTCCGCGGCTCGGCGGTAAAAATCAATTTCAATAATTTATCATTCTCCCCTTTTTATTCGTACCGTTTCCTCGATGCCTCGATTGACACAAACACAAACATGATCAACTCACTTTCACTCGATGGTTATCACCGCACAAATTCCGAAATCCTGAAGAAAGATGCGGTAACTGAAAAAGTTTTCGGAATTTCCGCACAATATTTTTTCAGCGGTGATTCAAAAATTGGTCTGCTCTATTACAATTCACGATTTAATAAAAAATTTGAAGAGACATACATCGGCGGCAAACCGGTTTCCAATTTCGAATTGCTGTCTGCTGCCTATTCCGTCTCATTCAACAAATTATTTTTGAGCGGAGAATTTTCTTACGATAAAAAATCCGTCTCATCAATCAACAATGCAGAATTTTTCATCGAAAAAAATTTATCGTTCGCTTTTTCATTCAGGAATTTTCCTCGGAATTATTTCTCGCTGCACGGAAGATCATTCGGGGAAAAAGGAACCGCTCAAAACGAAACCGGGTTTTATGCCGGGTGCCGCTTCGCAACAGAATACGGAACAATCAATGTTTATTATGATCAATTCAAATTTCCGGTCACAAGCGATTCGTATTTGTTCCCCACGAAAGGAAGAGAATTTTTGTTCTACTACACGTACAAAATTTTTAGGGAAGCCGAACTTCGCATCCGTTACAAAAACAAGAAAAAAGAATTGGTGGAAACAATTAATTCGGAATTGGGAACTGCAAACAGAACTTCCCAAAATTTTCGTGCAGAGATTTCGTACAAAGCCGATAAAAACATAAACATGAAAAGCAGAATTGAATATGTAACATTGACCCCGACACCAAACTTGCACGCTGAAAACGGCTATCTAATTTTTCAGGAAATAAAATACACACCGGCAGCAAAACTAAATATTTATGCACGTCTCACTTTTTTCAGCACGGATAGTTACAACTCGCGTCTGTATGTTTTTGAAAATGATTTGACTGGAGTGATGTCGAATCCGGCTCTTTACGGAGAAGGACTGCGCTGGTACTTGCTCGCAAGCTACGAAACAAAAATCGGTATGAAAATCTCTTTCAAGTATTCCGAATTGTACAAACCGGATGAGATTACACTTGGCAGCGGTGATTCCGAAATTGACGGGAATGTTGATAACAAAATCAGTCTGCAATTGGATTTTAATTTTTGAAAAACTGCTTTGTAAAAGACGAAGATTCCCGGAAGCTTTGAAGATCGGAAGCTTCGAAGGTTGGAAAATTTGTTGACAAAAAACCAAACTTGAATTAATTTGCTGCCAGGTTTTTTCCGGCTGCCATGAAGAGGGCTTCATGACAAAAGAAAAATTGATGAGGGCATTAATGATTTCTTCTTCCGCTAATCTGAACTACACAAAACTTCTTTTCGCTTTTCCAGCTTATCATTTTCATTCCGTTGAAACACAAAACCAAAACACGAAAAAAAATTTTTGGAATAGATTTAACAACTTGCTGCACACATGTTTTGAAGACTGTAATGGGTGTAAAAAGTCCGCTGGATTAGAGCCGGAAGTAGAGAAAAAATGGCTGTAATAATAACCAGCATTTGAAAGCGAAGTGGAGTAAATTATATAAAAGGAAGTAGTTACAGAGATATCAATAAATAGAAGCAGTCAATAGATGAGAAATAATTTCTTAAATAACAGCCGAGTTGAAGACTGCTAATTCGGCTCAAGTAATAGTTAGGCTTTTCTAAAATACTATGAAAAATATTCAGCAAAAGAATCCTGAGCTTATAGATGCTCTCTTTCGTATTAAACGTGGTCTCTGTTCTTATGTTAGTTATTTAGCTGCATGCAAAATGAATTCAGCTTTTAGCGAATACATTCTTTACGAACCAGTTTTAAGAATTCTTAATGCTTGTGGTTATAAAGTTGAGTGTGAATATGAGTGTCCCGGTATTGATCAACAAGGTAGAGGTGATAAGAAAAGACTAGATTTTTATGCAAATGGGCATTCACAAAAATTTGCAATGGAAGTTAAATGGGCCAAATCCAATAGATTAGATGTCACTCGGGATTTAGAAAAACTCAGTGCTTTTATCGAGGCGGAACAAAACGCATTAGGTTTACTTTGTGTGTTTGGTCGTAAATCTCTTATAGAAACAATTGATCTTGGCAGCAATCTTAAAGAACGAGGCAAAGCTGTATATGCTGATTTAAGAAAAACTAAGTATGGGTGTAGAATTTTTCAATTGAAAAGCTCTTGATAAAAAAAATATTTAAAGCCTAACCCGCTTTTCCACCCGACCGCGTTTTCATTGTGGCATCGTTCAAGTTTTCGGGTTTGGAGAAAAAGTGGGCATTGCAAGTAAGGTTGTTCTATTAAATAAATTAGTTAAAAATTATTGGCTGTAGTTTTTCATTTCGTCATTGCTGTTTTGGGCGGACGGGTGAAAAGCCACACCGTTAGGCTGCAATAAAATTATATAGAGGTATATATGGCTATCAAGAATATCTATTTTGAAAATTTCAAATGTTTTGAAAAAGTTGATGTAGAGTTAGGGAAATTCAATATAATAATTGGACCAAATGCATCTGGTAAATCAAGTTTTATTCAAATACTAAAATTTTTAAAAGACTTCAATGATTATGGATTGGATAATGCAATTTCACTACAAGGCAGCGTTGAATTCTTTAGGAATATTAATATTGGAGCGAAGAAAAATTTTGTTTTTAAAATAATAATAGAAGGTAGTGGTGCTTTAGGTGGGGTTGGGAAAGATGATTCTATCTTAATCGAACGAAAAGGAATAGAGTATGAGTTAGAGATTAATTTTCCATCCAATACAAAAAAATATGAAGTAATGCACGAACAAGTCATTCAAAATGTCGTCTTCCACAAATTCAATAAAGCTGCTAGAAAAATTGAATCTTCGAAAATATTAGGAAGCGGTAAAATTGTTTGTAAAAGAGATGGAGCTAAATTTAAGAGGGACTGTGATTTTCCTGAAGGAATAGGAATTTCAAATGACGATATAAATCCTCCTTTTTTTCATAAACTTAATGTTCGTTCAAACGAATCATTTTTTTCTTTTCCATTCATTATGTATCCGTTTCCTTTTGATTTATTTGATGATTTTAAAATTTATGATTTTGACCCTAGACTGTCCAAGAAAGCTATTCCTTTCACTGGTAGAAATGACTTGCTTGAAGATGGGGGCAACCTAACAATTATATTGAATAATCTTTTGAAAAATCGTGAGAAAAAGAAGAGATTACTAAACTTGATTAGAGATGTTTTACCATTTTTTAATGATACAAAGACTGAAAAACTAACTGACAAATCTTTCATTTTTACTCTTAGAGAAGGTTATTACAAAAAATCCAATAAATATTTACCTTCATCTTTTTTATCGGATGGGACTATTAATGTTATTGCATTAATAATATCTCTATTCTTTCAACGAAATGATATTATAGCGATAATTGAAGAACCTGAACGTAATCTTCATCCATCTTTGATTTCCAAGATTGTTTCTTTAATGAAAGAAGCTTCTAAGAGAAAACAGATTATCATTACAACTCACAATCCGGAAATTTTACGTCATTGTGAACTGAGCGATATGCTTTTTGTGAAAAGAGATAAAAATGGACTTGCCTCAATTATAAAACCTTCTGAAAGAGAACACATAAAAGAATTTTTAAAAAATGATGTCGGCATTGACGAATTATTCATCCAAAATCTGATACACTAAGCCTATGAAAAATCTAATAATATTTATTGAAGGGCCAAACGATAAACGATTTTTTGAATCAATCGTTAGACCTAAAATAGAAACTCAATTTGATTGTATTCAATTTTATGAATATGCTACAAAAACTGTTAAACAAACCAAAAATTTTATTAAAGCTATTCATAAGCTTTCTTATAAATATATTTTCGTAAAAGATTTAGATAGTTCTGTATGTATTACTCAAAGAAAACAGCAAGTCCTTGATAAATACTGTGATTGCGATAAGTCATTGATACAAGTAGTTAAAATAGAGATAGAATCATGGTATGCTGCCGGCATAAATAAACGAAGTTATAAGAAACTAAGAATAAAGGAATTCAAGGACTGTAACAATGTATGTAAAAATGTTTTTGAACAGCATTTACCACCAAAATCTATTGTCCAAGATAAAATGATAGATATTCTTGAAAATTATGATTTAACATTTGCTAGAAAAAATAATAATTCATTGGATTACTTTTTTCAAAAACTCTTAACCAGAATAGCAGCCTAACCAGTTATTTCGATTAAAGTCAACGTCAAATTGATGATAATAAATTTTATAAAAGAGGCATAAGGAGAGTCTGTCAAATAATTTGTGTAAATGGATTTTTGAGTTAAAGTACATACTGTAATTGCCCTTCAAAAACAACAGATAAATTCCGGGCTGCGGCTTATGCGTAACGGCGTTATATGGCTAATAATAATTTGAAAATATGATTGCGATAGACTATATTTGGTCTAAAAAAGGACTATGGTATGAGAATGAGTGAAGCAGTAAAATCGATTAGTTACCTTAAAGCAAATGCTGCTACTATGATTGAAGAAATCAATAAGGATCAGAAAACCTTTGTTATTACTCAAAACGGTGAAGCGAAAGTTATAGTTCAAGACATAAAAGTTTATGAAAAGACACAAGAAACTATGGCAATGTTAAAATTATTAGCAATGACCCGTGATAAAAGTAAAGATGCTAAAGGAATTCAAGAAACATTTTCTGATCTTCGTAACGAATTGAAATCTAATCAATGAGTATGAAATATAAAGTAATTATCGATCCTCAAGCTAAACTAGATCTCAAAGAGATATTCATTTACGTTGCTGTGAACGATAGTATTCGGTCTGCGAATAAACTTATAGATGCTTTGGAAGAAACTCGTTCAAAATTAGAGCGGGGACATATTCCTCCTGAACTGAGACCCACTGGAATTAAAAAGTATTTGGAAATCCATTACAAACCTTACCGAATAATCTACGAAATCGAAAAAAATATAATATACATTCATTGCGTAATTGACGGCAGAAGAAATATCCAAGAAATCTTGAGCAATAGATTTTTAAGATAAAGGTCATATAACCCGCCAATCAAGCGGACGCCGTTTTTCAGCGCGGTATAGTTTTAATTTTTGTGTTGGTTAATAAAACCAAGTTGCTATTTAAGTTAGGTTGTTCTAAGAAACATTTTTATCCCGCAAAAAAACACGGGACAGGTAAATAAAAGTTGTTTCTGTTAGTCGGCATTGCGCCCCGTCAACAAACGGCGGGTAAATTCCAGGCTGCGGCTTAACAGCAACGGCGTTATGCGCGTCAAGAGAATTTAATGGATTCGGCATTACAATTAAGGATAGCATACGATTCAAATCAATCAGTATCTACAAAAGATGCTATTGGTTTATTGTCGCAATCAAAATTAGTCAATAAACTCACATCAGAGTTTGTTCCTCATAATACATATTCAGTTTGGAGATTATTAGCACTAGCTGAAATACCATTTGCTCATAATTTAGATTATACACAAAAAGTTATTGACTACGTAACAAAAAATATGGGGACAGTCTATGGCTTCTCTCTATTTGGTAGCGTTGAGGATTTATTGCCTTGTTATAATTCGATGTTAATTGAGGCATATAGCAAGCTTGGGCACTCCAATCATATTCTCGTCAAAAATGGGATAGAGTGGATTCTGAGATATCAACCTATCAATCGAACATCAAAATCTAATTGGAACCAAAGAGGCGTTAAAAAATACGGCGGGTGTTTCAATGACATTCCTTGTTATATTGGAGTAGCAAAATCAGTGAAAGCTCTTCAATCATATATAAAATATTCTAATAATCCGAAGGATTTAAGGATAACTGATTTTATTGAGGAAGGAACTAAATATATACTCTCACATAAATTGTATATGCGACAGAGGGATAATAAACCAATATTCAAGGATATTCTTAGTTTATCTTTCCCATATAATTACAAACTAAATATTCTTGAGTTGCTGGAAATAGTTAAAGAAGCAAATAAACTAAAAAGTAGTAATTGTAAAGCTGCAAAAGAATATCTGAATAGCAGAAAACTGGAAAATGGTTTTTGGAAAATAGATTATAATTATAAGGCGAAAGGATATATCTCTTTTGATAGAAAAAGAAGCAACGGCGAATGGCTTACTCATTTAATAAAACAAATTATTTGAGTAAACGCATAACCTGCCAATCAAGACGGACGCCGTTTTTCAGCGCGGTATAGTTTTAATTTTTGTGTTCGTTAGTAAAACCAAGTTGCTCTTTAAGTTAGGTTGTTCTAAGAAATATTTTTATCCCGCCAAAGAGCGCGGGACAAGTAAATAAAAAGTTGTTGCATCTATTCGGCATTGCTGCCCGCCAGCAGACGGCGGATAAATTCTGGGCTGCGGCTTAACAGTATGGTGTTATATTACTGAGTGAGTAAATGAAATGAGTTTCCAAGATTTTAAATGGTCCCCTACCGAAAAGAAAATTTCTCGAGCGGCTTTCGATAAGGCTTTTGATAACGAGATGGCAGAATTAAAAAAAATTTTACAAGAAAAAATTTCTCAAATAAGCAGTAACGAAGATGTTTGGGCATTGCATGACTATTTAACAGAAAGACGAAGATGGATTGTTGAGAAATATGATTACAGATATTCCCAATTGATTAGAGTATTTGGAATTCTACTAAGTGAAGGTTATTTGCCGGAGGATGATATTAAAGGACTGGCTGAGGATAAAGTCGAACTAATTAAAAGGTTTGCGAAGGAATTCAAATGAGACCGGGTGAATCACAGATTTCTTTTCCAATGCGCACAAAAAAATTGCCCGGTCATTGACCTAAAGGTTCGGGCAATGGAAGGTGTCCAAACATGAATTTTGTGTAACTTCAGTTATATAAGGAAAAATTGTTCAAAGAAATATTCGGCTGATTTTCAGGCACAAAAAAAGTCCGGCAACTTCGCCGGACTTTTGTTAACACTATAATGTATCTGATGTATATTTCATATATCGTTCTGTCCGCAACAATGTTGCTCTTAAGCCATATAATCACTAGTGGACAATAGTGATATAATTCCTATATTACTGATGCACATAATTGCACAATGCAACAATCATATTAGCCAAAAGTTAAATGAAGAAATTATATCTTGATGTTTGTACAATTTGCCGCCCATTTGATAATCAAAATAATATGCGCATAAGATTAGAAACAGATGCCTATTATCTAATCTTGAACGGGATTCAAAATAATGTATATGGGTTGATAATTTCTCCAATGCATTTTAAGGAACTTGAAAGCATTGAAGATATTCGTGAAAGAAATCAGATTTTTAATCTTCTGGATGTATATGGGAAAGAACCAAAGTACGATTACAAAAAAGCCAGAGAAAGGGCTGACAAATTAATTTCCCAAAATTTCGGAATAGCAGATTCCGTTCATTTAGCTTTTGCAGAACAGTCATCAAATTTTTTAATTACTTGTGATGATAAATTTTTAAAAAGAAGTAGTAGGATAAAAACAAAAATTGAAGTAATAAATCCGATAGGATTTTGTATCAAAGAGGAGTTAAAATGAAGCCGAGCGAATACATTGACGAAGAAGAATTATTCCGTAAAGCGATAAGATTGCTGACTGAAAAATTGGGACCACTTGAAACCAGCAGATTCCTTTCTATCGTTAACCAAAAAAGGACAGAATCTGTTAAACGGCATCAATTGTGGCAATCTAAATTAGATAAGGAAAAATTGTTCAAAGAAATATTCGGTTGATTTTCAGGCACAACAAAAGTCCGGCAACTTCGCCGGACTTTTTCATTAAGGAGTAATTAGGCATTATGAATGGATATGAACTTCTTTTTTGGCAGAAAGGGTTTTACTTTGTTGTGCGCTCTCGAATTTGAAGTGCGTGATGATTGATTTTAAATTGGTTGTCATTTTATTCAATTCATCAGCGGCGCCCGCAATCTGCTGAATGCCGCTTGCGCTTTCGTTTGTAACTTTGCTGATCGATTCAACATTGCGGCTGATCTGCTCGCTTGTAGCACTTTGCTGTTCGCTTGCGCTTGCAACTTGCGCAACAACATCGAGCACCTGATCCGAAGCGCTTATAATTTCTTTTAACGATAAGCCGGCTTTCTGTGCAAGTTCTTTCCCGGTTTGTACGTCGGAACTTCCCTCGTTCATCGAGTGGACAACATTTTCGGTAACGTTTTGTATTCTCTTAATCATATCGGAAATTTCTTTTGTTGCTTTGGTTGTTCTCTCTGCAAGTTTGCGGACTTCATCGGCAACAACAGCAAAACCTCTTCCTTGCTCGCCGGCGCGTGCGGCTTCAATTGCGGCATTCAATGCGAGCAGATTAGTTTGGTTTGCAATGTCGTCAATTACCTGAACAATCTCGCCGATCTGTTCGCTGTTTTTGCCGAGTGCCTGAATATTTGTGGATGCTTTTTCTACAAACTGAGCAATGCGGTTCATGCCGTTGACAGTTTTTTCAACAACGGTTCCACCTTCGCGTGCAACTTCGCCGGCTTTTTTGGATGCTTCCGCCGCTTGCGATGCATTCTTTGAAGCACTTACAATTGTTTTCGTCATTTCTTCAACCGATGAAACAACATCAAAAGTTTGTACGCTCTGTTCTTGTGCGCCGGCTGCCATCTCTTCGGTTGACGATGAAATCTGTTCGCTGATTGATGCCGTCAAGTTGACCATTTCAGATATGTTACTGAGAATCGAAACGAGCGAATCGCCAAGTGTATTGATGCTGTCTGCAATTAAACGATGATCACCTTTGTATTCGCCTTTAACGCGCGCAGTAAAGTTTCCTTTCGACATATCCGAAAGAACTTCGACTCCTTCCTGAATCGGCATGAAGAGTGCATCGAGTGTTGCATTAACGCCGATAACAATTTCTTTATACGCGCCGTAAAATTTTTCCGGGTTGCCGCGCGTTGAAGCTTTTCCGTTTATAATTTCATCGGTAACAAGCTTCAGTTCAAAAATAAGGTTGTTCAAATTTTCCACTACAACTTCGAAACTCTTCGAGAGCATATCTTTTTCGGAAAGAACATTTATCTTGAGATCGAGATTGCCTTTCGAAATTTCATTTGCGGCTTCGATCTTTTGATACTGTGCGACTCTCAACTTCTCAAGATTTTCCGCAAGTTCGCCGAATTCATCTTTCGAACGTATTTCAATTTTTTCTTCGAAGTCTCCGATTGCAAATTTCGAGATATCGCTCTTCAACTGTTCTATCGGTTTTATTAATTGCGAAGTCATCTTTACGAATGCGAAAATGAAAATCAACGAACCGATTGACATGCCGATAATACTTGCGATCCTCGAATTTGTAACAATGCTCGTAAGTTCGGCATTCAATGTTTCCCCTTTTACGGTTAAATAATTTTGGACGGATTTAAAATCATTGGCAAGTTTTTCTCCGATTTCTTCCCCTGAAGTTGTTGCCACTTCGGCGGCAATATCAAAATCTTTGATGGCGGCGGCACTCAACGTTCCGTCAATCACAAGAATTTTATATTCCTCCCAATTGGCATTTACGGTTT
Organism: Ignavibacteriales bacterium; assembly: GCA_016177735.1. Classification (GTDB taxonomy): domain Bacteria; phylum Bacteroidota; class Ignavibacteria; order Ignavibacteriales; family Melioribacteraceae; genus DYJK01. The sequence goes on from JACOUS010000021.1 coordinate 17,997, forward strand.
TCAAATAGTTTTGAATCTCCGTCCCTTCATAAGTTTTATTTAAGTCGGCGAGCGCACTGTCAACCACTGCTTTTTTATCGGTCAAGAGTTTCAAATTCTTTTCGAATAAACTCTCGAAGCTCGGAATGGAAAATTTCAAAAGAGTGTTGTTCAGAGTTTCGAACTCACTGATTATTTCATCCACTCTGTTTGAAGGGGCAATATATTCCGCATAAATATCTTCTTTGATTTGATTTATCCTGAACATCTGAATCAAATCGTTTGCGAGAACAATTGTGCACACGGCGCCCAGCAGAATATAGGATAACCGTAATTTCGTTTTGAACTTTATGTCCTTTAGTGATTTCATGGCATTAATCTTTTTATTTGTTATGATAATTTGAATACGAAAGACAAAGTTAATTTTACTTTAACCGGTTTCCCTTCTTTCATGCCGGGCTTGAACTTGCTGATTTTAACAACGCGTTCAACTTCTTCGTTGCAGCCGCCGCCGAGACCTTTGATGATTTTTACATCATCAACACCGCCGTTTTCATTAACATAAGCAAGCGCAATAACTTTCCCTTCTAAGCCGGCGCTGCGAGCAATCCTTGGATACTCAACTTTTTTTATTATTCCGGGCATCCCATCGACCGGTTCGGGCATAACTTCGGCAAATGCCAGATATTCTTCTTCACCGGGCAGAACTGCCGCATCTTTTTTTATTGTGGAGGCTGAAGCCATGCCGCTTACCGCAAGCATAAATAGTAATAAAAATAATCTCATAGCGGTTCTCCGATTAACTTGAAATTTATTTTCTCAGTTTTCCGATTAATTGTTTAACACAGTTATAATAAAAGAACTGTGTGTTTCTTTCGTACATTCTTTCAATTATTGTTGTAGAAACATTTTGTGAAAAACAAATTTTCTGCTTCGATCTGTTCGTCAGAGTAACTAATAATGTTTTTGAGGATGCCGGCAAAACTGTGGTTTGATTCCCCCGTACTAATAATTTCAGGAATTTCTTTCTGCACTTCAACCGGCATTTGATTCACAGCAGTAACGCCTTTCGTGCCGGAATTAACTTCACGATGCTCATTAATTAGCCACATACCCCTAATACACTATTAATCTTCATCTCTATTATCGAACAAAAAATTATTTTGTTAAATAATTTCTTGATGATTTTTAGGAAAAAAGCATGTTTTAAAAGCGATTAGTAAAGGTTTGCAAAGCTTGCTTTTTAAAAAGCCGGTGCCCGGTACAGGTATTTTGAGAAGGTAAAAGTATTCTTGAGTTTTGAATGAAATGTGATAATCAATCTCAAAGTACAGCCGAAGCCTTGATGATTTACACTTGGTTCGTTTTTTATGATTTTTGGGCAGTCTTAACACACCCCTTTCCGTTTCCCCTCTCAAGAGGCAGCTTACGTTTTTAATATTTATGTGTAGGAAAATGATTACACACTTTATAAAGTAAATCCTACTACAAAAAAAAATAAAAAGCGAAAGAGTTTCCCCTCTAACAGAGGGAAACCAAAGGGGTATGTCACTTACTCTGTGCTATGTTACAAAGTTGATGTGTTAATGGAATATATAGCGAAATTAGCTCTTGATAAAAAAAATGGCTTAATAACTTTTATAATAAGCCGGTATTACCCGGCTTATTATTGAAAAGAATTTAGGTCTTGTTAAAAGTTTACAGCCATTTTTTCTTGATGAAAACTTATGTTCTCGTTCTGCAAAGATGCAATCTTAAACTTTGAGATAACATTTTGAAGATTGAGCGTAAGCTTATTTAAATCTTCGGCAGAGTTTGCAATTTGCTGAATGCCGGCGGCTGCTTCGTGAGTAACGTTACTAATAGCTTCGATGTTTTTACTTATTTGCTCGCTCGCAGCACTTTGCTGTTCGCTTGCGGCGGCTACCATATCGATTTGTTCGACAACACTCTGTACACTTTCATTGATGCTTTGCAAAACTTTTTCCACTTCGGTTGTTAATACAATTCCGGAATTGACCGCATCGTTAGCTTCAATCATCGATCTATCCGCTTCCACAACTTCTTTCTGAATCGCTTTTATTGTTTGGGCAATTTCTTTTGTGGCTTTTGTTGTGCGTTCTGCAAGTTTGCGGACTTCATCGGCAACAACAGCAAATCCTCTTCCTTGTTCACCGGCACGCGCGGCTTCGATTGCGGCATTCAATGCAAGCAGATTTGTTTGATCTGCAATTTCACCAATCACTTCCGTGATGCCGCCGATTTGGTCCGTCTTATTTGCCAGCGATCCGATAATAACTGAAGTATTTTTAGCGGAATTTGTAATTCTATCGATTCCCTTTTTTGTCTCGTTAATTTTCTCAACGCCAAGTTTAACTTGCTTGCTCGAGAGCTTCGCATTTTTGGAAGCCTCGCCGGCATTCTTCGAAGTTTCGAAAATTGTCTTTGCAATTTCTTCTACCGAGCTTGAAATCTCAGTTGTCTGCGCACTTTGTTCTTGTGCGCCGGTTGCCATCTGTTCGGTTGATGACGATATTTGATCTGCAGCGTTGACGGTTGCTTTTACAGTCTGATTGACTTCCCCGATTACATGCGAAAGAGAATTGCCGAGTTTGTTGATGCTGTTCTTTATTAATTGATGGTCGCCTTTGTAATCTCCGTCAACACGTACGGTCATGTCTCCCGTCGATATAATTTCCAAAATTGAAATGCCTTCGTTGATCGGAAGAAGAATTTCATCGAGCGTATTATTTATGCCGTGAACAATTTCTTTGTAACCGCCGCTGTATTTGGAGGTGTCTGCTCGTTTGTGCAATTCTCCGTTTGCCGCAGATACGGTTAATGATTTTAAATCATCAACAAGATTTTTAAGCGTTGCTGCAACTTTGTTCAAACTGATCGATAGAATATCATTTTGGGATCTCTGCTTTACTTCAATATCTAATTTACCTGATGCAATATTATCAGCAGCTGCTGATTGTTCTTTTATATTGTTAAGCATCAGGCCAAAAGCATTTTCAAGATCACCAAATTCATCTTTTGAACCGCCGCTTAATTCAATATCCAGTTGACCTGCAGCGATACTTTCTGCCGCTGCAGTTACTTTTCTAATTGGGTTTACAATGCTTCTCGTTAACATAAATGCTAGGAAAACACCTAATGCTAATACAACCGAGCTAATTACAATTACAGCAGTGAATGTTCCGGAAGCATTTGCCTGCATAGCATTTTGATTATGATTTATCTCGGTATTTGATATTGTTCTTGCTTTCTCCAATATCTCTTGCACTTTGCCTAACGCAACAAGTGTTTTTTCGGTATATACTTTTTTTGCTTCGGGGAGATACATTCTGTCGGCATTCAATAATTTACCTATTTCGGCAGCAGATTCATGCAAATGATTATGATGTTCTTCCAATGAAGCCAGTACATGTTTCAACTCTGGCAGCAATTCTTCGGCTTTCGCTCTTTCTTCACCGTAATACCATTTCCCTAATTTACACTTTGTTGGATCAGTCTGAATTTTCAATTCCTCGTTATTACCCAGCAAAAACATACTAAGCTGATGCGTCCATATAAAATGATCGATAGTTCTTTCAAATATTTTTGCGTTAAAATTATTGCCTTCAATGACCAACTCTGAGTCTCCTTTCATCCCTCCAATTCCGAATATTGCCCAGCTTGAAATAATTATTGTAAGGAACAGTATTAAACCGAAACCCAGCATAAATTTTTTCGATAGTTTTAAATCATGCCATTTCATCATTCACTTCCTTATTTTATTTATTATGACAAAACCTGAAATCTTGGAAAAGAAACTCCAGTCTTTTATTTTTTTGATTTTCATGGTTACCTCGCATCATATCAATTTTATAAAAAGAAAAACGTACCAAACAGAATCCTCACATTGTTTACATTTGTTCCGGATTAAACTTTTCCCCAAAGATTTGGTTTCCCGTATAATGCTTGTGTGTATTCCAGCTCGGCACCAATTTTCAATTTGTTTATTGTTAATAAAATTCTTGGCGATATTCTGAATATTTCCGAGATGTTTTCCGCACGCGAATATATTTTCACAGCAATCGGTTCTGCTGAGCCGAGATTTTTTGTGTATCCGATAAATAATCCGCTCTGCAAATCCGTGCCGCACGAAAAATCCGTCCACACAGAATAAACTCTCAAATTAGTATAGCCCTCGTATCCAAATAAAGAATCAGTTTTACTAACTGCGTACCCTCCAAGCATTAATAGGTCTGTCATGTTTTGACCGTACACCCCCTCTGTTATTATGTTTAGTTTAGAAATCGACAGCTTTAAATATGCTGCCCCCGAAATACTTTTTATGTTTTCTTCTGTTTTAATTTTTTGCGAAGTCTCCAAACGAGGAGTTAAAATTTTATAATTGCCCCCGGCGCCAAACAAAAGGTTATTTGTCTTGAGTTGAATTTGCAAATGTGTTTCCGGGAATGCGGAATTTCTAAGATATGTAGAACTGAATCCGGCGGGTCCATTGCTTGTAAAATCTCTTTGAGTCAGCAGAGCGGCAAACAAAGTTATATTACCAAACGAATGAGTAAACCTGATTTGCGGATTTCTTGAGAACGGCTGGAACGGTACGCCGGTATTAAAAGATAAAACTTGCGGAAATGCATAAGCAGCAAACATCGGATGCCATGTCTGTCCGATGAGCAGAGAACTTTTTCCCCAATTAAAATTAATGTAAGCGAGTCGAAGCCTGAATCCGTTAACATCCCCTTCGGATGTTCCGAAAAATTCCGCTTCTATCATGCCGGAAGTTTTTGCACCAAATGCGGATGGTCCTTCGATCTTTCCGTTTAATCTTGTTTGAATAGATAGGATATTGAAATTGGCTTTTTCATTTATGTCGTTGCCGTATTTATCGAGCTGCTGAGCTGAAGGATAAAGTAAGAAATGCCCTTCGCGCAAATTAACGGTTTGACGTGAATCGTAAGTTGCCGTCCAATTTACATAGCCGCCAATTTTTATTTTTACATTCTCTTCGCTTTCTGTTTGTGCACATAGTACTCCCCCGAATAATATGTACAATATTATTTTAAACGCTTTCATGTTTGCACCCTCTCGAAACAAAACCCCTAATTTTCCCCTTTAAAATTTTGTTCGAGGTAATTAAAATATGTTATGCTTCTACTTCTTGCAGCTCCATTTTCTCAGAGGTAGTGAGCACTTTTTCAATGTCGATTAATATCAACAGCCGGTCCTCTAATTTCCCGACTGCATTAATAAATTCAGAATTAATGCCGGTTACAATTTCCGGCGGAGCTTCTGTTATGCTCGATGGAATACGCAGAACCTCTGTTACCGCATCAACAATAAATCCAATTGTTTTACCGGAAACTTCGACAACAATTATTCTCGTATTCTTATCGTGTTCCTTCCGCGGAATTCCGAGTTTGCAGCGTAAATCAATTACGGGAATAATTCTTCCGCGCAGATTGATAACGCCGTCAACAAAATCCGGTGCATTAGGAACTTTGGTAACTTGCAGCATCCGGATTATCTCTTGAACCAAAAGAATATCAACTCCGAATTCTTCGTCGCCAATCATAAAACTGACGAGCTGAAGCAGTGAGTTTGAATCCTTCTTGTTCGATTCGATGTTTGTCATATTTACCTCGCTTTCTATTGCGTGTAATGTTGATCTTTATTTTTACTTTATTATCGTAATTACTTATGAGAAGTTTATTTCTTTAGAAAAAAAATTTTACAATAAATAAAACCGGGGAAGACGAGCCGTAACGATAGAAATGATTTCAGAAAAAAAAATTTCAAGGCACTTTGCCGATATAAAAAAAATTAGGGTAGATAAAGACTGTTTACCTACCCTAAAAGATCATGTCGGTATGAGATTGTTATTTTTGAATTTCTTTGAGAATCGCATCAGCAACCTTGCTGATAACTGCATCCGATTCGTAGAACTTGTTTTGAATTTTTTGACTTATTTCTTCAAGCCGCTGCGAGCTTGGGTCGGTTTTTGCCAGACCTTTAGCTTCAGCAGAAATCTCGATGCTGTCTTTTGCAGACGGAGCGTTTTTGGACTCCTCTTTGCGCATCTGATTTAGGTTTTGTGTAAACCCGCTATTACTTGAAACTCCTTTTATGTCCAATTTATCACCTTATGTAATTCGCAATTTTTTTCTTGCCGTTTAACCTGGAAATCTCTTTCGCAAGGTAATTCATTTCGGCTCTAAAGTTCTCAATAATATTATCGTAACTTTTTTCAATTTGTTTAGCTTTCAAAAGCAGTTCCGGTGAATATTTAATAATATTTTCCACGCCGTACTTCTCTTCAAGGTCCTTTCTGAGGCGCTGAATTACCATCATCGTTTCTAATATAAACTGGAAATTATCATCAAAGTTATTCGTATTTAACAAATTAAGCTGCAGCTGCACATTATCGAGCAGTTCACTGATGGCGGCGGCTTTATTTTTTAACTCGTTCATAATATTACCGGCTTAATTTTTAGGATGACGACGTAAACGAGAAATAACTCTGACTGGAATACAACTGTGCTAATTGCGTTTGTAACTGAATATACCGGCTTCTCAATACTCCAGCACTTTTATCGATTCTTTTCTGTGCAGATGTGATGCTGTCCGTTAATGTTGTTATAGTATTGTTATAAGTCTGCTGGGATTTAATTAGATAACCGGAAGAACCGAGATACGGATTCACTTTATCATAAAGCGAAGCTGCAATACCGTTTGTTGATGTTGTAAATAAAGAAACTACTTCATCAGATTTTGTTTTAACAGCATCTTCAAATGTGGTGGAATTAGATAAAGTCAGCCCGGAATCAATGTTAAAAGTTATTCCGATTTTGGAAAGACTGTTTAACTGGCTGGATGGGATTCCGCTGACAGTTTTATAAGCGGCATCGTTTAATGTAGTTATTAATGAGGATGCCGTCGCATCCCCAAGAAATACGCCGCGAGTTTCGCCGCTGGTTTTGGAATTGCTTTTTATATATGAATAAACATCGTTGAACTTTGTGATGAAATCTTCAATCTTCTTTTTGATTGTTGCAACATCTTTGGTAACCGATACGTTAACAGTTGTATCGGTAGCTTGCATTATTGAATTTAATGTTACGGTTGTGCCGGTAATTAGGTCCGTTATTGTATTCGAATTTCTTTCGATGTTGATGCCGTTAAATTCAAACTTGGAATTAAGAGCGGTTGTTGCATAAACGTAACCCGGTGTATCGGCGCCGGATGTATTTTGTACATAACTTGTCCGGCTTGCGCCAAGATTTAATCCGATCGAATTGAGTGCGTTGTTTGAAGCGGTGTCCGTGAGTGAAGTAATACGGTAATCGTTCCCCGAAGTTTTAGCAGTAAGCGAAAACTGGGATAAACCGGTTGACGGTGTAAAAACGGAAGCCGTCACAACTCCGGATGCGCCTTTCTCTTTTGTAACTGCATTCAGCCCGAGTTCGGTCAACAATGTTCCGGTATCGCTTTTCAGCGTAACATATTTCGATGTATCGTTCACGGTAAAATTCAATTGATAGTTTGAACCGTCAACAACTTTCTGAACTGTTAAACCACCGATATTATTAAGCTGCGTAACGATGCTGTCGATAACATCACTGTACGTTCCGGCTGAATAATTAATTGTGGTTTCGGTTCCGCCGATATCAATAACAAACGAACCTGAAGAAGCGGTACTACCGGTAACAGATGATGAAGTTATTGCTGCCGTATCGGAATTAACGGCGCTCTGAATTTTCTGCATCACTTTACTGTTCGAGATAACACCCGCCGTAAAATCGGATGCATCAAAAGTTACCGAAACTTTGCTTGTGTATTCTCCTCCGCTTCCGTCGCCGGTTTTAATTGTAAACTCGTGAGTGCCGGCGGAAGTAATAACCGTAGAAGCATCGTTTGTATTGAGATCGGATGATAAAACAAGATCATTTTTTGCAAGTTGATTAACGCGCAGAGAGTACGATCCGTCAACTGCACCCGTTGATGATGCAACAGAAACAAAATTTGTGTTGGATGACGTTCCGGTTTTTGAATAGTAAATTGAACTCGATGCGGAGCTTTTCAGATCTGTTAAAAGTGTCTTTAAAGAATCAAGCTTGCTGCTGAGTGCAGAATACGACGATACAAGATTTTGATATTTTGTTTTTTTGTTGGTAAGCGGAGTAATCCGTTTACTTTGTTCGGAAGTAATATAATCACTAACAAGGCTGTTGATGCTCGATGTTGTTAAGGCATTTGTTGCCATTATCAACCCGTATTTTTCATCGAGTTATTCCATGTATCGCGCAGCTCTTTAAGAATTTTTAAAACAACTCCCGTATTCTGTTTACGCATTTGATCCTGGCAATATTGATAAAGTCTCAAAAGTCCGTTCGAAATTTCTCTTGCCGAAGGATCGTCAAAATTGAGGGCGTTAATAAGAACTTGCAATGCCTCGTTCGTTTTTATCATTTCATTTTTTTGACAATTGATAATTGCAAAATCATACACCTTCATTATCAACTGCTGGGGCGATGCGTTATTTATCTGATTAACGAGATACGAATTTGTTTTATTCGAATAAGCATTAGCAGTGTACATATTTCACAATAATTTAGTTTATAAAAAAAGCCCCCCGATTAAAACCGGGGGGATGGATCAACTCTCAATTAACGGAAAAGACTGAGTATCTGTTGAGGTGCTGAATTCATTTGAGAAAGCATTGCAGTAGCAATCTGGTTCATGATTGAGCCTTTGGTTGCATTCAATTGCTCCTCTGCGGCATCGGCATCAAATATGTTGCTGATTGTTGCAGTGTTGTTGGCAATTGCAGCGGTCAGGTATTCTTCTCTTGAATCGAGTGTCTGTGAAAGGTTACCGATTCTTCCGAGAGCAGAACGAACGTTTGTAGCAACAGTTGTTGTATCATAATCATTAACTGTTGCGTCTGCTGTACATTGCAAGTTGCTTGTACCGATTGCAGTCGCTAATGTTGATGTAGAGAGATATGAAGAGCTACCAAAATCTACAGAGAATGCTGCACCGCTAACATCAAATGATGCAGAACTTAATGCTGTTGAACCGTCGGTGCTTGCCAATAATTGTGTACCGTTGATGTTTGTGTTCTTCAAGATAGAATCGATTTCTGCTGCAAGAACTCTAATATCTTTTGCAATAGCGGCAGAATCTTTCAACGGGTCGTCGGCGTCAACTTGTTTTGCTTTGATCTGGTTCAATTTATCGTTAACCTGCTGAAGAGCTGATTCTGCTGTTGACAGATAGTTCTTTGCAGAAGAAATATTGGTAAGCTGTGACTTTTGTGTTAAGGTCTGAGCTTCCAATTTTTTACCAACGCTGTATCCCGATGTATCATCGGCTGCGCTGTTGATTCTTTTACCGGTTGCTAAACGAAGTTGTGCCTTTTCTGTTTGTGCATTAACTTTTGCCAATGCGTTATAAGCTTGTAAAGCACCAATATTTGTGTTAACTGAGAATGACATAACTACCTCCATGTGTTTTTATTTTTCCCCAAGCTTCCTTGCTTGGCGTTGTTTATGAGATTTATTTCTCAATTATATTATCGGTGAGAGGCTAATAAAGTTTAGTGGATTTTGAATTTGATTTTACAGCCCGAGCAGTTTTTTTATAGATGTGATCTTGTGCAATACTGATTCCGGTACGTTTGAAATTGCTTCAAGCTTTTGAAGGTAGTAAATAATTTTTCCTGAGTCGCCAAGTTGAACCGCGCAAGAAATTAAGAAGAGGTAACCACCGGCGTCCAACAATTCAATATTGTTTTCCAGCAAAAGCATTGCGTCTTTGGCACGGTTTTCTTCCGCAAGAATGTTTGCTCTAAGTTTCAGCACATCAATCATCTGCGGATATTTTTCCAACAGAAATTTTGAAAGCTCTTCCCTCTGATGATTATCTTTTGATGCCGCAACAAGAGATGTAAAAAGAGAAATATTTTTGTCGTTCGTTGTTTCTCTAAACAATTTGACTTCCATCGGATCGAGAGATAATCCGCCCAAAAGTTTTTGTATGATTTTTATTCTTAACTCTGAATCAGCCGGATATTCTTTTTGATAAAACGATAACAACTTTTCTACAAAGTGCTTAACACCGTCAATCGATTTGGAAAGTAAACCGAGTGAAATGCCGTAAAAAATTATTTCTTCCTCATCAACAAGGCATGAAAGTTCGCTCTCTATCTGGAGATTGCTTTGTTTTGAGTTGAGCGCAAGAGAATTTTTACATTCGGTTAACGAGGCAGCTAAACTTCCCTTTTGCAGTTTAATCTTCGAACTTAGGTACGAGGCGTAAGGATTATTGGAATTTATCAACCGCGACTGCTCAATACTTTTTTCTGCCTCTGTCCCCTTTCCTATCGAATGATAGATGAATGCCATCGAAGTATAACTATCGGCGCGCAATGTTTTATTCAATCTTTTGTCATCAGAAGAAATTTTGAAATAGTGAAGAGCTTGTTCGTATTCATCGATAATAGTATAAGTGTTTCCAAGTTGGTAAGCGTCATACGGATGTTTATCCCGTTCAAATTGATTTAGCAGTATCGCCAAATTTCTTTCGGCTTTTTTCTTTTTCCCATCGGTAGGTATATTATAACCAACATGATCAATTACAATCGAGCAATTAATCAACTTGTACTTATTTTCAATTAATGACGGAACAATCTGTTCATGCACTTTACCGGTAAATTTTATTTCGGGCTGATTTCTAAACAAGCGTGTATTGCGCATTACATTTGTTCGTCCGGTATAAGTATCAATGTTGTTAACCACACAGTAGTAACCAAGTTTCTGATCTCCAGAAATTATTTTTTTTAATTCATCATGCGAAGATTTTACCAACCGCTCATCCGCATCAAGGTATAAAATCCAATCACCGGTAGATTGTTCGAGTGCAAAATTGCGCGCTGCGGAAAAATCATTAATCCAATCAAAGTGAAAAATTTTTGCATTATATACTTGCGCGATCTCAATAGTTGAATCAGTCGAGCCGGTATCTACAATCACAATTTCATCAACAACATCTTTAACGGATTCAAGGCAATCGCGAAGATATTTTTCTTCGTTCTTAACAATCATTGAAAGCGTAATGGCTGGCATAATTACTCGACAAGCGATGTATGATTGATTTCGTAACCGAGCAGTTCGTTTACGCTGGATAGTTTTTGCTGTGCTTCCAAATTTTGCGGATCATTTTTCAATGCCCACTCGTACATCGCTTTGGCATTTTCAAATTGATTTTCAGCAAGCAATACATCCCCTAATCCCAAACATGCCGAGCTGGAATCAGGCGAGTAATTCAATTGTTGTTCAAAATAATTTTTTGCTTTCTGAATGTCATTCAATGCGAAACTTAATTTGCCGGCAAGCCCCAGTAATTCCGAAATATCGATGTCGGCAGTGTCTGCTTCAAACATCTCGATTGCATTTTCTATACTGATTAAAGCAAGCTCTAAATTATTCCCTTCGAGATAAAATTTTGCTTCCTCTATAAAATCGTTCAAACTGCCGGCAGACTTATCAATTTGAATGTTGTTTAAGTGAAGATCCAAATCCGCCCGTGTAAAATTTTGGTATTTGTTCAAAAGTTTTTGAACATTCTTGGAATCAAATTCAATAGTGAGCAGTTTTTGATATGCTTCGATATAGCGGCTGACTGAATTATATTCCGAATATTCAATTGAAGTGAGCAGACCTTTTTCCAAAACATCATTCAAAGGAATTTTTTTATAGAATATTTCAGCAATACGCCTCGAGAGTTCTGTTACATTGCCGTAATCGATAAGAAATGAATTATACCCGTCGAAGCAGAAACTTTCGGCGCCCATATTTTTTGTTGTAATTGTTGGAGTGCCGCAAGCCATCGCTTCCAAAAGCGGCAATGAAAATCCTTCATACCACGAAGTGCATGCAACAAGGCTTACCTTCCGTATAAGTTCCGCTATTTCGGTGCTGGTTTGTTTTGTTTTCAATTCGATCACACAATTAAGCTCTTTCTGTAGCTGCTCTACCATCTCTTCCGAATCTTCTATTTCGGAGCCAAAGATTAAATAAAGTTTTAACCCGCTGATGTTCAATTGCGAATTCTGCAAAGTTCTAATCGCTTGTGATAAAAAGAGCAAACCCTTCAGCAGATATTTCGGATTACCAATAAACACGATTGATTTCTCGCGTTTCATGTAGTCAAAATTTGGATAAAATATTTTATGATCAACTCCGTTCGGAACGTATTCGGTTTCTCTATCAAATTTTTCTTTGAACAACTCCGAGAGATGTTTGGAGACAACAATATTTTTGACCGGAACTGCATGAAGTTTTGTGAGGAGATGCTTATCGCTTCTAAGTTCTTCGTAAGTAACTCCGTAATGATATCCTTCGTACCCCTGACAAATATGAACAATCTTTTCAAGCGGCGCATGATTTAACATCATCGGTAAATCAAAAATGCTGAACACAATGAATAAATCATACTTGTTGTTTTCGATCAGCTGTCCATCCTTCAGCTGAATATACTTAACATCCACATGAGTCCAAGCCGGTTTTACAGCGTAAGAGTAAACGACTACACCAATACCAAAATTCTTAAGCCATTCAATATGTTTAAATAACACTTTGGTGCCGCCGCCGATTACGGAAGCGTCCGCAATAAAAAACGCAACACATCTCGATGAAACTGCCGCGCTTGATTTTGCAGCAGTCTGGTTAAACGCTATCAGGTCTTTATCCAAATCGATATCATCATATTTGTAGCCGGTTTTACAAGAAGGGCAGATAAAATTACTTTCGGAATTAGATTTCTCCATCTTGCTTATAAAATTTATTCGAACATGTCCGCCGCATTCAGAGCATTTGAATTTCATTTTATGCAAGACGGAGCTTGAATATACTTTGCTCGGCTTGATATCCCATGAAATAATATCCTTCGGATCCAACTGTTTATAAATTTGATTTTCCGGGAAGCCAATCAAACGCGGCACAAACTTGCTGTAATTTTTTAGATCATCTGCATTGGTTTTCAAAATCTTATCAAAATAAATTTCGACTGCCATTGCATTTTTTTGATCCCCTTCTTTTATCAGTTTTTCAACGTAAGTCATACCTTCTTTTACCAAATCATAACCGCTATCATCATGAGCTTTCTTCGAGAGAAATTTTTTGAGCAGCGGCTTTACATCAGGATGTATCAGCTCCTTTAAGTAGAAATTTACAATCTCCTCAATCTTGCGCATGATAGCATTGCGAAGCGAAGGCTGCTGCTTACCAACCCATGCTAACATTTTCTCAATCAGTACCGATGTAAAACCGCACTTGTACAAAAATGCATTATCCTTTGTTGTTACATAGATAACTTCATTTATGGCAAGAAGAATATGCTGATCAATCGTCAGGTCCAACAAAGGGAAAAGTTTTTCAAAAGAATTCTGATTCAAAAACTTGTACAGTGCACGTGTTGAATCGAGTACACCGCCTTCTATAAATGAGTTGGTTGTTTGCCCCGGATGAATTCTTGTTGTGCATGTTCTATTATCAATAAACACCGATTCGTACTGTGCAGATATTCTAAGCCACATATCAAAATCTTGCCCTTGCCGCAGATTTTCATTAAACAAACCAACATTGTCAAATACGGATTTATGAATTGCGATAGAATTACCATGAACATAATTTGCCCAGAAAAAACGCGTTACTTGAAATTCTCTTTCAAAAGGTTCAAGCCATGTTCCGGTTTTTATTTTTTGTCCGGTTTGCTGTAAATAAATAAACCAATGACTCGTAAAGAATTTTATTTCAGGAAACTGAGCAATGGCTTTGTAATGGATTTCAAGTTTATTCGGCTCGAACCAATCATCGGATGAGAGCCAGCAGAACCATTCTCCTTTTGCGTTTTTTATTCCGGCATTTAATGCCGATGAAACACCACCGTTTTCTTTGTGAATCGCTTTAAATCTTTTATCAAGCGATAAATATTTTGCAATTACCTCTTTTGTATTATCGGTGCTTCCGTCATTTACGATTATCGCTTCCCAATTCGTAAAAGTCTGCGCAAGCAGTGTGTCCAATGCCTCGCCGAGATATTGGTCGTGATTATAAACCGGAACAATAACAGAAAAGAACGGAGGTCTTTCAACTGCCGGTTTAAGCTTTTTCTGTTCGGCAAAAAATCTTGCCATAGAAATCAAAGTTTTCCACTTTTCAACCATTCCGTTAATTGTTAATTTTTTCTCGAACATCATTTCGCGCGGAGAATATTTTTTTTCTAGAACTTCCGATAAACCCTTTTCGAAATCATCCCCAAAATATCCTACACACGCGCGTTCTTCTTCCATAAAATCTGCAAAGATGCCGGTGTTATGCATTATAACCGGAAGATTACAAAAACATGCTTCAATTGCCGCGAGGCATTGTGTTTCTACCGGTGAACCGAGTATAAAGAAATCGGCACAGTTCAACAACTTTGCAAGTTTAGTTTGATCAATTCTGTTAAAAGTTCTGCAATTCTTTTTTTCATATTGTTTGTTATCCTTCGATACGATAATCCAGAATATTTCATCGTGATTATCAATTACCTTTTTAACATTCTCCCATCCTTTTACTTCACTCAAATCACCGACAAATATTCCGACCTTTGAATTCGGAATATTGAACTCACTCCGCACAATTTTTTTATCGAGAGGGCGAAACAAATCATCGTCAACGCCAATCGGAATTATTTCAAAATTATATTCAGGATACGACGCGGCGGTAATCTTCGAATTTGTAACTAAGAGATCTGCATGTTTAATATTAACTTCTTGCTGAAATGATTTTCTGCCCATCGCTCTCAAATTATCTTGCAAGTAAAGAATCGTAAAATGATCATTATCGATTAAATCAATAAACGTAGCATTCTGAACTACCACAGCATTTTCGGGACAATTTTCTTTTAAGTGCTTTCTGGCTTCCACCTCAAAATTTTTTGTAACATGAAGCGAATCCATATCAACGCCAACCGCATTCGGCAGATTAGAAAGTAGGAAGCCCCACATTGTTTTTTCGCCCATTCTGCCAAGCAAATAATCATTACAGATTATGGTGCGTACTTCATTATGCTGCGATTCAACCGTTCCGGCAGAGTCCATCTCTCCGCATTGGAAATGATAGACAACAGAATCGTAAGTTGTTGTATGTTGTATGCCGATACTTGTTAACTTTTGCATTAACACAACATCACCGCTAACGCAAGCCTCTCCTTTTTTCGCAATCGCCGGATTAAAAATTTCTGTCCCGGGAATAACGTTCCCTTCAGGGTAACCGCCGGCTTTTACAAAATCATCTTTTCTAATTAAGAGAGGCATGAAGAGTCCGCCGTTTACAAGATTTTCTTCGCTGATAGTTTTAGCAAATTCTTGAAATGCAATTTCATCGTAATCATTAACAGTTCTGCCGAAATTTTTACTTACGGCATGATCACCAGAAAGTAATTTACCCGATTCAACTAGCCGCGAAGCGACACAGTTATTGCCGCTAATTTTACCGAAAAGATTTTCGACCCAATTTTCTGAAAACGCCATGTCGCTGTTAATGAACAACAAGTAATCGCCTTTTGCTTTTTCGGCGGCATAATTCCACGCACGGTAAACATTATTGATATACCATTCTTTTCTTTGTTCGGACGAATTATTCCAAACATAATTAGGAATGTAATTTTCATTGAGATAACGGAGAACTTCTTCGTTTGCATCGTTCGCCACAAAGTAAAATTCTTTATCGCGAAGGTCGGTGTATTTTAAAACTTGTTCATAAACAAACTTGAGCCAGTCAGTACTTTTATAAATTAAACATACAATCGAAATTCTCGGCTTGAAGACTTCGTCTTTATAATCATCAAGACTCGCCAAAGCTTCATTAAAGCCGCGTTGAAAAGGTTTATCATCATCAATGTACAATCCAGCCGGGAACAGTTTTTCATCTACTTTTTCAAGAGTGAGCGTTTTTTCGTCAAGCAGTCTTTCCAATGCCCAGCCGGTTTGACCGTGTGAACGGTAAACAAGATATTTGAATGCAAGCGAACGGTCGGATGCAAATCCGTAATGAATCACCCCAACATTGTTTGTTCTTTCAATTTTCGAGATTGAATGCGGATACTGCTGCTGATGCAAACCGGGTCCAGAATCTTTGAATCCAAGTTCGGGAGTAACCCGCCACAGACGAACGAACCATCCGAGATCATAAGAATTGTCAATTCGTTTCCACGAATGACTTCTCCACAAATTTATTTCATGGAGGCTGATCCCATCGATATTATTTTCATCTGCATACTTGCAGAGTTTGTGCAATTCGATATTTGCATTCGCAGTTAAAACTTCATCTGCATCGAGCCACAAAATAAAATCCGGCTCAAGTTTAAGCGCGTATTCAAGGAGAATTTTTTTATGGTTCACTTCATTCTTAAAATCATTTTCTCCGGCACGTAAAGTAAATATCGCTTTGTCGAGCATGTACTCGTAGCTTCCATCCGTACTCCCGTCATCGTAAACAACAAGCCCGTCGCAAACCGGTTCAATAAATTTCCAGAAGCGTTCTAAATTTTCTTTTCTGATTTCATTATAAACTTGAGTAATGCAGACAATTTTATATCGGCTCGCTTGGTTTTTTCCTTCGTCAACAACGGCAATTTCATTTGTATTACTGTTGTTGAGATAAACATCGTTAATCCATAATGAATCGTATTGTAAACGACCGGGTTGAATTGGAAAGCTTGTTAATTCAAGCAAAGAAAATCCTTTTTCTTCCAGATACTTTACAACTTCGTTGTGAAGTTTTTGTCCCTCGAAGAATGGATATGATTCGGATTCAAGATGCATAATTTTTACGGTAGAGAGTAAACCGCCCATTCCTTCTAAAACTTCTATTGCTGCACCTTCAACATCAATCTTCATCATATCAACTTTTTCGATATTGTATTTTTTAGCAAGCGTCTCAAAGCGGTATGAAGGCAATTTAATTACTTCGTTACCGTATTCATTGCCTCGATTAAAAATGCTGTGGATGCCGTTAATTTTTTTCTTATAGAAATCGACTTCACCATCTCTATCGGAAATAACTGCATTAATACAAACAATATCGTTTAACCCATTCAGGTATTTATTGTAGTTATCTGGCAAAGCTTCGATTGCATAAACCTCGGCAGACGGAAATACTTTTTTGAAATACTGAGAGTCGTTGGCATCCAGCGCACCAATTTCGACAACGGTTTTAATTTCGTTTCCGCCGGCAAACATTTGTTTTGCCTTGCTTACAAAGGCAGGCATTGTAATTGACTTATTAACATTTCTATCAAAATAATCTTTCGCAAATGCAATATTTTTTTCTTCGCTGCTTTCCCATGAAAGTTGAGTTTTCCTTTTTCGTATTAGAGTCAATCCGGGATGAATCGGAATCGTCATCATCTCAAATTCATCGTTATGTTTTTTCAATTCCTCAATTACCAAATACGCATCACCGCAATAACCTTTATCGGTGTACTGTAAATTTTTCGGATGAGTATCATGCAATAAAATCAAACCGTGATCTTTCACATACGGAAAAAAATTCCAAAAATCTTTCAGCACTGATTCTTTTGAATGATCGGCATCAATAAAAAGCATATCTATTGAGATTGGATTCTCTTTCAAAGCGTCTGCAAACTGGTCTGTAGTTGAATTCACAAAAACTGTTTTCTCCGAAACAGTCATATGTTTTCCGGCAGACGGAGAAACATCAACTCCAATAAGAATATCGGCATACGGAACAATTTTGTTGAACAACCCGCATTGATACAATCCCAACTCAACATAAATTTTTGGTCTGTATTGAGAAGCGAGATATACTATAAAATCTTCATGCCAATTTTCTTTTCTCTCAATAGGTTGATTCATGTTATGCTTCCTTGTAAGCAAAAAATTCTTTCATTGCTTTAATTTGTTCTTCGAGATTTTTCTTTGCTGTTCGTGCCGAAAGCGGATAGACACTGCCCAAGCTTCTATCAATTGCGTCTTTGGCTTCTGCCGGATTGATCTTCAAATTCAATTCGTAAACTCTGCTGAATATTTGCAAAAGTTCATGCTTGTTAACGGTGTTCGGAGAGTGGATGTGAAAGATTCCTTTTTGATAAAGATTGTTCTTCAAAATATTTTCGATAACTTCTGCGAGATACAAAGTTGTAACGCCATTCCACAAATGATTTGTAAATCCGTTCACTTCTTTTCCGGCTTGACTTTTTGCCCATTCGAGCAGAGAGCGGCTCTGCCCGTTCTCTTCGCCAATAATTGAAGTGCGGAGAACCATGCAGTCTTTATTTTCGCCGGCATTTTTGCTCAAGCCGTAAAGATCATCTGCATCGAAATAATCTTCTTCGGTGTACTTCCCTTTTTTGCCGGTGTAAACGCAGTCGGTTGTAACGTGAAAACATTTTATTCCTCGCTTGTTACAAACCTTTGCAAGATTTCTTGGAAAGAGAGAATTTATTTTTAGAACATTTTCTATTGTGTTCTTTGCAATTGTTGGCTTAATCACTCCGGCGCAGTTGATTACAACGTCAACGCCATCGAGAAATGATTCGAACTTTTCTGTCGGATCGTTCGCAATATCAAATTCATTGCGCGAGATTTCCACGACATCGTACTCCTTCGATTTGAAATACGAGCTGACAGCGTAGCCGAGCATCCCGGTTGTACCGATTATCAAAATTTTTTCCATTGTTACCTCTCTTCCACTTTCCACGGGTCCCAATAATGTGCGTCGTAACGAACATCATCATTGAGACTGTCTTTTAGTTCAGACGTTGAAAAGAAAATTATTTTTGTGTCTTCGGTTAACGACAGAAATCCGTTTGCATATCCGGCTGGAATAAACAGAACGGAGGGATTTTTTTCGCTGAGTACAAACCGATGTATTTTCAAATTTCTGGATGGCATTTCCCAATTATCAATCTGCACAGCGCCGATAACCGCAGAACCTTTTACAACCATTACATATTTTGATTCATTGCGGTGGGCGTGCCATGCGCGTACAAATCCTTGTTTATGATTTTCGACCGTGTAAAATCTTTTCACACCGTCGAAGTTGAAATCATTGACAAAACTTACAGTGCCGCGGTCATCAACAGCGAGACCGCCTTTTAATAACTGCGGAGCTGTTTCGATTTCTGCAATTTGTTCGAACATTACGCAGCCTCTACTTCTTTGAATTTATTGATCAGTTCTTCATAGTGTTCTTTCAAGTACGCCTGATTTGAATAGCGCGGACTCTTCAAATCTTTAATGCGTTTTGTTTCCACCAAAAATTTTAATTCCTCTATTCCTTCGTCAACGGAATGAATAGACTTGAACCCGAAAACTTCTTCGGCTTTTTTTGCCGAGACGCGGTAATTGCGCGTATCCTGAAACGGCATATCGGTGTGTTCGATAACCATATCGGGAAAATGCATTCGAACTTGATAAGCCAAATCCATTATGCGCACATTCTGCCGCGCAAGATTGTAAACGCCTTTGTGTTCTGTTTCCAAATTCATCAACACAGCGCGTGCAACATCTTTAACATGAAGCAGCGGACGGAATTGATCGCCGCCGAATACACTGATTTGTCCTTCAACGAATGCTCGCACGGTTAAAATGTTCACAACCAAATCCAGACGGATGCGCGAATAAAGATCACCGACACCGAACAACGTTCCGAGCCGGAAGATGATTGCATTTTTATGTTTCAAAAATTTCTCTGCGTTCAATTTTGTTTCTGCGTAAATGGATAACGGATTTGTCGAAGAAGTTTCGTTCAACTCGCTGTTTTGCGCGCCGTACACCGAACATGTTGACATAAAAACAATTCTGCCGTCGTAATTATCAGCAAGCCAAGCAACAGAATCCTGATTGATTGATTTTGTCAGTTCGGGATTCAACTGGCAAGCGCCGTCTCCAACAATAGCTGCAAGCCAAACAACGGCATCCGCCCATTTGAGATGCGGAATTAATTTTTCATGATCGCGCACATCTCCGTAAATAAAATCGACCGGCTTCCGGAAAGAATCTTCGTAAAGAAGCGCATCATAAACACGAACGTTGTAATTAGATTGTTGTATTAAATCCGTGATTGCACCGCCTACATAACCGGCGCCGCCAACTATCAATACATTTTTCATGTTAGAGTTTCCTTTTAAGTATGTTTACAATTTTTTCGGATGTGGTTCCGTCGCCGAGCCACTTCAATTGTTTTTTTGAAACGGAATAATTTTCGAAAAACGAAATTGTTTCGGAAAGCATTTTGCTGATTGGTTTTGTCTCGCCGATTAAAATGCTGTTTCCGTTTTCGATTGATTCGGGTCGCTCGGTTTTTAAACGCGGTACTGCAACCGGCACACCGAGCAATGGGCATTCTTCCTGACTTGTGCCCGAATCCGATACTATTCCGTATGCGTTGTATTGAAGATTCAAGTAATCCAGAAATCCGTACGGACCAACGAGTTTGATATTTTTTTTATCCGCGAGAAGATTATTCTGCTCAATCAATTTTACGGCGCGGTTGAATTTTACCAGCCGCACTTCCAAACCGGTTTTCTTTCCAAGCTGATCGAGAAATGTTAGAATATGATTGTATTGTTTTACGTCTTTCAAATTTTCACTGCGGTGAATATCGGCAACAATAAAATCGCACGAACGTTTCCCTTGCGGCATATATTGCTGAACTACTTCAACAATCGTATTGCCGACAACAAAAATTTTCTCCGCTTCCTTATTTTCCTGAATCAATCTTTCTTTGTAGATGGGCGTGTAAACAAAAACGAGATCGGATACATAATCGCAGATAACACGGTTAACTTCTTCGGGCATTCTTCTATCGTATGAACGCATTCCGCCTTCGATGTGACCGATTTTGTAACCTTCCTTAAAAAGCGGCGCACTTACCATTGCAGAGTTTGAATCACCCAAAAAAAGAATTATTGCCGGCTCAATTTTTTTCCGCTTCAATAAATGGATTACTTCTTTGGACAGATACGATAACTGCTCGTAATGATTAGTACTGTTCTGCCCGGTCGCAAGCGTGAAATCGGGTTTGCGGATTTTGAGTTCGCTGAAAAAAATTTTGCTCAACTCGTCATCGTAATGCTGACCGGTGTGAATCATAATGTGTTCAAAATTTTGATCGAGTCGCTCAAAAACTTTGCTCATTCGTATAAAGTCCGGGCGGATGCCCGTTATGGTAACTATTTTCATTAAATCCGGATTTCGTTTGCATCCTCTGAGACAAAATTTATACCACAAGTATTGTGGATTTTTTAAAGATATCGAGGCGCAGTCTGTTTGATTTTATCAGGTTGGCTAATATTGTGCAACAAAATTTATAATGATATTAACACCAATATTTTGTATAATAATTTATAATCATTCAACAGACAGATTAAAAATGATATGAAACCATTAATTACACTGCCGGCTCATTTTGACGGCAAAGCAATAATTCTTGATGCCCCATTCAAATTAAAATCTGATGCTAAATTATTAGTAACAGTATTGCAGTCCGGCGAGTATGCCGAAGAAAAGGAAGAGTGGGATGTTTCATCATTACTTCAGTTGAACAAAGCTTACTCAAAAGATGAGCCTGAGTATTCTCTTTCCTTAGTTAAGGAACCTAATCCGGAATATAAAAAATGAAAGAGGGTGATACTGCACTCGTTGCGCTTCCACAGATGGACGGCGGAAATAAAATCAGACCGGTATTGCTTCTTCGTCAACTACCGGCTCCATATTATGATTTTCTTGTCTGCGGTATTAGTTCTCAAACTCACCAAATGATTAAGAATTTCGATGATATTATCGCTGAACGAGATGACGATTTTAAGAAAAGTGGA
This sequence comes from Ignavibacteriales bacterium, assembly GCA_016177735.1. GTDB lineage: Bacteria > Bacteroidota > Ignavibacteria > Ignavibacteriales > Melioribacteraceae > DYJK01. Next base: position 39,876 of record JACOUS010000021.1, read on the forward strand.
ATCGTTAAAGAATCAATAATCCGCCTAAGTTTCCTTGCGGTTATTCCAAGAAATTTTATTGCCGGCACAATCGGAAGTATCTCCGAAGAGCGTCATCAAAGAGTTTTACATAGATTAAGCGATTATCTTGTGAAGAGATAATGACTGGGTTAGTTTTTCAGATACGCTATCTCACCAAAGTCTTTTCGAGACAGCAACTTTTTTTTGCTCTTGCTCATTTTTGATAACCAGGTAGGCTACTCTGCTAAGTTTATGCAGATAAAAATTATTCTATGTTTTCCAAACTCTCCTCAAATGATTTGATTTTTGCCTCGGCAAGTTCAGTCAATTCTTTCCGATTCGAGTCTCTTAGTGAGCTTAAATCTCCAACGTTCTTTCTATGATTCGTCAGACTGTTATTAATGTTTTCAATCATCACTTTTTCTTTATGCTCTGCGTATTCCTTAGTTTCTTGAATAGAACGGTTCTTTTGTACCTTCAGCAAATTAAGTTTTCTTAATAGCCGCTGTTTTTCTTCGGAGCGGTCTATAAGAACGAGCGCGGCAATAATAAGCGTCAGAAGCCCGCCGACAAGAAAACTAATTACTCCCCATTTGAGTCCTCCGAAAATCATATTCATCAACGCGGCGTTGGAATCGGAAAAGTCATTGGCTACGGCATTAGAATGACTTGCAACACCGCCGATGATTGCAACCATCAAAGCAAGTATCGTATTGTATGCCATGTTTGAAGAAAACGACCGCTGTGTGTTGTAACGATCCGTGTTGGGCAGATTTATAATTCTATCTTCAATCCCTCTAGCATTATTTTCATATTCATCATTAATATTCTGAATTGCTTTGTTAAGTTTCTCGCGCGACTTTGCTTTGAAATTTTCCAATTCAAAGTGGAGATGTTTTTCTGCTTCCTGATTGCTTCTAATTTGTTCGTCTAAAACTGCGAGCTGGGATTCAATTTCTTTCTGCTCTTGTCTCTTAAATTCCTTTACAAGATTGTGAACAATGCCGTTATATTTTTTCTCTAACTCAGGATAAAGTCCTATTATCATTGTATTCTGAGAGCCGGAATAATTTTGAGCAACTTTCTCAAGGAACGAAACACCACGGGATATTTCCTCGGTCAAATATTTATTTATCTCTTTGGCTTTAAGAGCCGCAATATTTTTTTGTAAGGTGATTAAAGCGTTGTGATCGTTTGCCCGGTAAACCTGAAGTATTTGTTCAATAAGGTTGGTAGCCTTCCAAAAATTCTTTTCATAAAAAACGTTGTAAAAAAAACAATTCTTAAAAAAGTAATTAAACATGCCCGGATTATTGGCGTCCATTGCAATGGTTAACCGGTGAAAATCATAAGTAATTACTTCTTTCAAATAGAACGAGGCAAGATCATCATGTTCAAGATTTATTTCAGTCAATGCACAGTAAATCTTTGCTGTAATTCCATTGGCTTTTATGTCCAATGCTTCTTTAAAAACAGCATTTGCAATTTCATATTGTTTCTCTTTGAAATGAACAAAGCCGATGTAAAGGCTAAGTATATATTCCAATTCTTGTTTAACATTGGCGGCAAGTCTGGAGTTGTTTACTAATTCTTTTGCGTGAGTAAATAATTCCAAAGCCTTAACCGGATTATAAAATGAATTATGATGCAAATAGATAACAGCTTGTATAATCAGCTTAAAGAAATTATGCTTGTGTACATCTCTTTCAATAAAACTAATAGCGAGGTTAGCATAATACTCTTTTTCATTTTTTAGTTTGGAAGTTACCCATTTGATATAATTTTCTTTAATCGATTTGTGGAGATCAAAATAGCGCGCCCTTGCAAAATTAAGCCGCATGTATTCTTCAATTTGGTTTAACAGCCATGATTCGTAAGTCCAGTAAACCGGCGCATTTGAATACGGTATGTAAATTTCTTTGAGATCATTCGGAAGTTCGAGAGATAATATCCTGATACTTTCTTTAATGCTGTTTATGTAATCGAACTCACCTTTCAAATCGATTTGGAAATGTTCTTTGCCCAATTTATAGAAAAGCGACTGAACGGAATCATTATTAGAGCCGACACTGCTATATTTTTCCATCATTTCAAACATAGCTTGTCGGCTCCCTTTTCTTTGCGGGATTGCTTCTTGGAAATGAAATTTTTATTTCGGTGCCGCAGTTTTTTTCGCTTATAATTTCAAATTCGCCGCCAAGCAGTTTGGTTAATTTGTACGCAACAGTCAGACCAAGCCCAACTCCTTCATACGGTCTCGTATATCCTTCCACCTCCTGGGTAAAAGGTGCGAGAAGTCTTTCAATCTGATTTTTTGCAATTCCAATTCCGGAATCGGAAATAATTATGATTACTTTATCATCATTTAATTTCGAGCCGATATATACAAAACCGTCTTTGGTATATTTAATCGCGTTGTCGATCAGAACATCAACAATCCTTTCGAGTTTCACCCAATCGATTTCGACAACACATTCTTCATCGCAGAATTCGATTTTGAAATTTAGATTTTTAGCGGCGGCATCGTTCTGCCTTTTTTCATAAACCTTTTTTAATACTTGATTACAATTAAGATCGACTTTCTCTATTTCAACTTCGCCGGCTTCCAATTGAGAAACTTCAACAAGATTGGTAAACAGATTTAATGCACGCCCAAGCACTTCTTTCATCGAATGCATAATTTCTTTAATGGTAACATAATCTTGTGCCGCAAGACAGTCGTCCAGTATTTCCGAATAACCGATGATGCCGTTAAACGGCGTACGGATTTCGTGGGAAATATTTGCGAGGAAATCCGATTTCATTTTGTTCAACTGCATTTCTTTCAAATACCCTTTCTCAAGCTGTTCGCGGTAGCGCATTTCTTCGGTAACATCTTTCATCGTTATAATAAATATTTTGTTCGCCGCATCGTTTTCGGTAGTGCATGTTAATTTGCATAAATACTGCTGTTCAACAGTGTGCTTGTATGTGAATTCAATAAACTGCGGCTGATTTTTTATAAAATTTTCCGCTGCTTCTTGAAACGCAGAAACAAGCCGGGGTGGAAGAAGTTTGTCTATCTGCAGAAGATGCAGTTTGGATTTATCGAGATTGAATATTTTACAGAAATTATCGTTGGCATTTTCAAACAAGAAGTACGATTGTGAATGTCTTAATATCAGCAGAAGATCGGAAATATTTTCTATGATTAGTTTTTGCTTTTTATCGGAACTCTCGATCAGATTTTTTTGATAAATGTGCTCTGTTAAATTTGTTGCGCTTAATATCATGCACGGTTCAAGTTTATCATCTACAGAGAAAGGATTAAGCGTCAATTCCCAGTACTCTGCCGATCCGCGTCTGTTAATTTGAGTTAATTTTTTCCATGGCATTTTCTTTTCGACGGCAAACACTAATTGTTCGTGCTCGTTGAAATCAAGATGTTCTCTCAGCAAATCTGCCAAACCGAGATTATATATGCTGTCTATTTCCTTCGAAAAAACTTCCTCGAACGAAGGTGTTGTGTACACAATTTTACTTTCAATATCGGTAACAATTATCGGAACATTCCCGTGATCGAGTGCGCTGTGCAGAATATTTATTTTACGTTCAATTTTCTTTCTTTGATCTAAAGACTCGATATTAATAAGCAGATATTGAACGGCATTGATAAAAATGCGTTCAACACTTATCTGATATAAAACATTTTCGGTGAAGCCGGGCATCGATAATATAATATCGGAAGTAAGATTGCGGTATTTTTTTTCGATAAATCCTTTTAATAAAAATAAAAGCTCGGAATTCGGGTTGAGTCTGTGAAGACTATCTTTTACGTAGAGGTTGAATAATTTGCCAAACGAATCATTGCAGTAAACAATATCAAATTCCAAATTAGCAACTACGAGCGCTTTATTATGGGGCAGTTCTTTATAACCGCGGAACTCTACAGATGAGTCACTCAAATAGTTCTGGTAATCGTATCTTCTATTCATAAGTTTAGATTATCGGATTTCGATACTTTTGACTACAACTTCGCCCTCTTCTCGCCCGGTATTGTAAAAATTAACTTCTACAGAAAAATATTTTTCTATAAATTGAATTAGGCATGCATTGATGTATTCAAATTCTTCCTTAAGTAATTTTTTGTAATCCGATAAAAAAGAATCTATAGTTAATTTGTTAGTAATGGTATTTGGTTTTGTTATACCGGGTGCATTAAACTGTTCAAAAAAGTTAAATAGAGTTTCTAATTTTTTTTTACTGCCCGGTACAAATTTATTTCCGATGGGTGCCTTCAATGAAACCGAGACAAAAATTTCAGTTAAGTGCCCGTGAAAATTTTTTTCTACTTTGTAATCTACTGCCGGGTTATGATTTAATTCGTTTGGAAGAACTGCAGTTTCAAACTCAAAGCCGTCAATTTCAAAAACAAGATGAAGTTTTTCAGAATGCTTGTTTAACTTTTTTAATTTCCATCCAAGACTTGCAAGAAGAGAAGTTGCCGGCGATATACTGAGGTAATCATTGGAATGAATTTTCTGGTAACCGTGCGGTCCAAGTTTTTTATAATACTTCGGATTACCGCTTGATTTTCGATAATCTGTACCGGGGCTGATATTTACAACTTTTTCTAACATTCCTTCTCCTCTCCCTATTATCGAAAGAAAAAAAGGAAACTTTAATCCTAATCAATTTTCAGCATCCGGTTTTCATCTACATAATCTACCAATTGCGGATTCTGAAGATGAATCAACTCCTGAACAAATTTATGAATCCGGTCGGTTGATTCTTTCATAATCTTAATATCTTCGGATAACTTTTGTAAATCTTCACGGCTCAGTTCATTTTCAATACTTTTTATTGAAAGTACGAGACTGCTCAACGGGTTATTAATTTTGTGCCCGATTGTACAAGCCATTTCTACAACTGCTCTGCTGTGCTCAATACTTCTCAATTCATATTGCAAATTGTAAATGCGAACACCCGAACGGATACGGGCAAGCAATTCCTGATTTTCAATCGGCTTAACCAAAAAATCGTCCGCACCGATATCGAGCCCCATAATCCTATCTTTAAGTGAAGATCTTGCCGTTAAAATGATGTAATAAATTGTTTTGTACTTTTCGTCTCCTTTGAGAATATTGCACAAAGCTATGCCGTCCAAAACGGGCATAGTCCAATCAGCTAATATTACTTTCGGGCTAAAAGTTTTTAGGACCTCGAGTGCTTCTTCGCCGTTAACTGCAGTGGCAACTTCGTAGTTGCTTCTCGTCAAAAGTTTTTCCAGAATAAACCGGGTATCCTTTTCGTCTTCAACAACTAGCACTCTATCTTTTGCTGTCTGCATAATAATCTATTCACCTTTCCGATTAATGTATCAAAACTAATAATTGGCTTTACCATCATATCATCAGCCATGCTTTCTTCAAGAATTTTAGCATTACCAAAATTCGGTGTGTATGCTGTGATCAATAATATGGGTATGTTTAAGTTATAAAAATTCTTTTTAATATACTTTGATAAAGATAATCCGTCAATCTTCTGCGAATTAAAGTATGTGTTTTTTAGATTTATGTCCATTATTATAAGACTTACTTCGCCGTCAATAACACTTCTAATAATCTCATCGCCGTCTTCGGTAACAAAAACATTATAACCAAGTTTACGGAATAATATTTTATAAAATTCTTGCAATAAGTGATCATCTTCAACAACCAATATTTTTTTTTCTTGAATCATAGTGTGGAGTACCTCACTGTTATGCTGATTCTTCTGTTAAGAAAACTAAACGGATCTTTGGGGTCACGCAATCTTGTATCTGCAAACCCCCTTACTTCGTCAATCTGTTTTTCGGAAACACCGCCGGTAACGAGTGCACGCTTGGCGGAATTAGCTCTGTCTGCACTCAATTCAAAATTCGAGTATCCGCTTCCATCGTTACCGTACTGTCTGGAATCAGTGTGACCTTCTACTATTATTTTATTTTTCATTTTTGCGAGCTCAAAACCAATCTTTTGAATCAGCCGCCGTGCTTCATGTTTTAGTTCGGATGTGCCTACCTCAAAAAATATATCGTTGGCAGAATCAATAAGCTCGATGCGCAAACCTTCTTTCACAATTTCAATTTTCACCTGATCCGATAAATTCATAATCCCGGTATCATCGGAAAGTTCTTCCATCAACTTTTCCCCCATTTTTTCGAGTTCTTGTTTTTCCATCTCCATTTGCTGCATTTCTTCTTGCATTTTTAGGTCAATCAGTTGTGGAGAAGTTCCTTCGAGAATATTTTTCCCTTTTGTTGAAAAGCCAACCGGGTCTTTAAAGTAACCGGCAACAGATTCTTTAACTTCTTCGTTTTGTGCAAGTACCCAAAGTACAATAAAGAGCGCCATCATCGCTGTAACGAAATCTGCATACGCAACTTTCCAAGCGCCGCCGTGATGACCGCCGTGACCTTTTACAATTTTTTTTACAATCGGCAGTTGATCGTAATGCAGTTCGCCGGGCAGAGAATCTTGATTTTTTTGTTCGTCCATTTTATTGCCCCGCTCCTTTATTTTTTACCACGAAGCGAATTTTCCAATTCCTGAAATGTAGGGCGTTCATCCGAAAAAATTGTACGTCTTGCCATTTCAGCGGCAACAAATGGAGGATTCCCTTTTGCGTATGCAAGAATAAATGTTTTGATGATTTGTAAATCCTGAACTTTTTCTTCAATACCGTGTGCCATGTTCGCAGCAATGGGGTTAACAAATCCATAACTCAGCAACACTCCCAGGAATGTTCCAACAAGTGCAGCCGCCACGTGATGCCCTACAGCTTCAGCACCGTCGTTGATGGAGCCCATTGTTACGATAATACCGAGTACTGCCGCAACAATTCCGAGACCGGGAAGAGCATCACCGACACGTCCTATTGATTCGTGAATCGGTTTATTTTCCGTCTCAAATGTTTCTATTTCGGCATCCATCAAATTTTCAAGTTCGTGCGGAGGAACAGAACCGGCAAGCATTACTTTCATTGTATCGCAGAAAAAACTTTTTTTGTACGGGTCGCTCATTAAACTTTTTGCTTTAGAGAGTATGTCGCTTTTATCCGGGTCTTCAATATGCTTTTCAATTGCAAGCAAACCTTCTCTTTGTGCAGTCAAGAAAAGCGTACTGAATGCTCTAAGCATTTCTACATAATCTTCTTTAGTGATTTTGTGTGAACTGAATAGTTTCGGCAAAGCACCTACAATCTTTTTGATTAACGGAAGAGGGGCTGAAATTAATAAACTTCCTATAGTTGCGCCTCCTATTGTTACAAATTCGGAAATTTGTATCAATAGAACAAGATTGCCGCCTGCCATTGTAAATCCAGCAACAACCGAGATTAAGACTACCGCAATTCCAATAATTACAAACATGATTGACCTATTTAGAGTTGAGAATTTCCAGCACTTCGAACTCGTTGATTAATAACTCACATTTATTTTCGATATCACTCCAATTAAGGTTAATATCGGATAGAATATATTCGCTCTCCGCACACATGTTCGATATATTCGAATAACCGATCATACCGCTCGTACCTTTAATTTCATGAAGAACGGTTTTCAGCAAATCAGCATTACGGTTTTTAAGAGCAAATTTTATTGTTTCTTTCCGTTGGGGAAGACTCATTAAAAAATATTTTTTTAGTTGATTGTCGATCTCTTCCTTTTCGAGTTCCGTTAAGTAACGTGTCTTTCTTGCTTTCTCTAAAAAATCTTTGCCCATTACTTCATTGATACATTTATAGAGAACATCCTTGCTGAGCGGTTTTGAAAGAACTTTTACAGCACCGGCGTGCATAGCCGCAAGCACGTTATTTTTATCTGTGTGACCGCTTATTACAATCACGGGCAAATTTTTCAGGTCATCCAATATTTTAATAACCTTCAACATGCGGAGACCGTCAAGATTCGGCATCATCAAATCAAGAAAAATCAGTTTGGGTTTATACTCAATTGCTTTTTGAATTCCTTCAAGTCCGTCGTTGCAAGTGATAACTTCAAGTTCATATTCAGATAAAAAATTGCGGAGCGAGTTCCGTATAATATCGGAATCGTCTATTATAAGAATAGTAATTCTATCGCCGTAATAATCAGACATCACTTTACCTTCTTAATCTTATAGCCGGTGAGATCAATTTTATCATTTATACTTGCAAGCGATGCATCTACAGTATTTTGCTTAACTTTATGATAAACCTCACCGCGGTAAATTTGAATATCGCCGGGCGCAGAAATGCCGACCTTTACTTGATTATCGGACAAAGTCAAAATTTTTATAGTGATTTCGGTGCCGATTTTAATTTCTTCGTCTATTTTTCTTGTGAGTATTAACATGATTCACTCTACGAATAAATTATAATAAAGAGAATATTTCTCGTTATCTAAAATTTTTTGATAACCGCTTTTTGCATCCTGATTGATATAAACCGGCGCTTTTAAGTTTATTGTTATTTTCAACGGGTCCGGGTTTAAAGTAACTATTCCGAATGCTTCGTGCTCTTCAACTTGCGGAAATGTGTCATCGAGCGCCCGCAAACCAAAGACCGGGAATGCAATTTCAGGCTTCTCGATCGAGTTGAGCCAATAGAAATAACTGTTCTCCGGTTTTATGAATACGAATTTTTTCAATTCTTCAAAACCGAAAGGTCCGTCGTCAAAAGTGAGAATGAGATCATCCTCAAATTCGATTTCACCGAATTGTTGTGTTTTTATTTTCATGTTGTTCACTTTAATATTACTATGTCCACTCTTCTATTTAATGCTCTTGTTTCAGATGTTTCGTTAGAAGCGATCGGGCGGTATTCTGCATAACCGACCACGGAAATTTTATCGGCAGACATTCCTTCGTACTGAATTAAATAATACGCAGTACCAAGTGCTCTATCAACCGATAAATGCCAGTTGGAAGGATACTGCTGTGTATTAATCGGGATATTATCCGTGTGCCCTTCTATTCTTATATCATTAGGAATATTTTTTATAACAACCGCCAAACGTTTTAAAACAAGTTTTGAAACTTCATTTAAACCGGCTCTGCCCGAATGAAACAAAATATCTTCAAGTATGTGAATGGTTACACCGCGTTCGTTTTCCTCCAAACGGATCGAGTTGGAGTAATTGTAATTAACGATAAGCTTATTCAGTTCGTCCGTTAATTTATGGCTCGGTTTGGGAATCACAACATTCTGTTGATTCAATGTTTTCAATTCGGATTCACTTCCGAAAACATTTCCCAAAGCGGTAACTACACCTTTGTATTTTGTAACATCAATATTAGACATTGTATATAAGATAATAAACAACCCGAGCAGAAGCGTAATCAAATCTGCATAAGTAATCAGATAGCGGTCTTTATCGCCATCCTCATGAAATTGGGAATCTTCGGAGCCGGTTACCTGAGTTTGCCTAACTGGTCTTTTTGCGGAAGCATTCCTATTAATCGTGCCTTCATTATCGAAGGAATCTCTCCGCTCTGGAGTGTTAACACTCCCTCCAAAGATATCTCCATCATATTCTTTTCCTCTGTATGACATTGTTTTAATCTATCTGCTATTGGCAGCCAAATAATATTTGCACTGAATACACCCCAAAGGGTTGCTATAAAAGCTGTTGCTATATTTTTAATTAGTGAATTCGGGTCTGCGCCGGCATTTGCCAGCGTCATTATAAGTCCCATTACCGTTCCGATAATTCCCATCGTTGGTGCGTATCCCCCCATCTTTGCGAAAATAAAGATGTTGGAAAAATGTCTTTCTTGTGTTGCTTTCATTTCAAGTTGGGCAAGATTGTATAACAAATCCGGGTCGGTTCCGTCAATTGCGTACTTAGTCATTTTTTTTGTGAACATGTGCTGGAACTTTCCCAAATCTTTTTCGAGCGATAACAATCCTTCTTTTCTGGATTTGATTGAAAGCTCGATAAAAGTGTCGATCACTTTTTTAATGTTGTAATCGCGTGGAAAATAAGCCAGCTTAATAAACGTGATAATCTTTGCTACTTTATCCAATCCGAATCCGATTATAACTGCTGCAAAAGTTCCGCCGAAAACAATAATCAATGATGAAATTAAGAATAGAGCTTTTACCGAGCCGCCTTCCAAAAAGAAGGCGCCAAAAATGGAAAAGACACCGATAGTTAATCCCAGCAAAGTTCCGCTTTTCCGGATCATAAGTAATCAAGAATTGATTTTGGAAGAATTGACGAAGCAAGTTTATACGAAAGCTGAAGCAGATAATCCTGATACTCCAAATCAACAAGAAGTTCCGCTTGATCTACACCTTCTACTTTGCTTAAACTTTCTCTTGTATCAACAAGCTGGTTTTCGAGCAGAGTGTTGATATCTTCGAGTTTATTAAGTTTTTCGCCGTTCACCGATTGAATTGCAATTATTTCATTGTATGCAGAATTTAATCTGTCTTTCAATGTTTGATCGGGAGCGGTATTCGCATCGAGCGCATCAATTATATCGTTAACTGTATCGAGCAGATCGGCGTTCTCGATTTTAGTACCGGTAACATTAATCGTGTCTTTAATATTTGGCGTCAACTGGACTTTAATTTCTCCGCCCATATCTGTAGAATTTGTTACAGCCTTTCCTGATGCATCAATATCCCACGGTTTATTTGTAAAGTTGGTACCGCCGAAGATGTACATATCATTCTGTTTTTCGTTCAAGCTCTGCACAATTTCTTGCAAATAATTTCTAACTGTTTCGGCAACCGTTGCAAAGTTGTTGGCATTTAACGCGTTATCAATATTCGTAATTTGGCTGATTATACCTTGGGTTTGCGACGCTACATTTTCCAAAGAATAATTAGTTGTATTCACAAAACTTTTGGCGCTGCTGATATTCTTTTGGTAATTCTCTTTTTTTACTATTTGAGAATTCAACTTAATAGCTTCGAGCGAACCGAAAAGATCATCGGTTAATTTTTCCAATTTGCTGTTGTTCGCCATCTGCGTTTGTATCTTTATTTTCCGCTCGTTGATACGGCTCTGGTTATAAAGATATTTGTCGGTCAACATGTTTTCGGTTATTCTCATGATTACATAATATCCATAATAGTTTGTAACATTTCATCAACCACCTGAATTAATTTGGCGGCGGCTTCATACGACCTCTGATATTTCATAATGTTTGTCATCTCTTCATCTATCGATACACCGGAATATGATGACTTCTGTGTATCCAGCTGCTGAAGAACAAGTTCGCTTGATTCAATTTTATTATCGCTGATCGTTTTCTCCATTCCGAAATTATTCAGAAAAGATGAGTACGATTCCAAAATTGTTTGTCCGTTCAGTTCGCTGAACTTTGTCCCTTCGAGAAGAGCAATTTTATTTGCAATATTTCCGTTGCCGTCGTTATTAAGCGTATCGGATGCCGCAATTTTTGAAGAATCACCGAGAACGGCACTGTTAATATTTAATTTACCGTTTGTAAAAGTATTGATAACATTTCCGCTTCCGTCCAGCTCCCCGAAAAACGGGATACCGGTTGTTGAACCGCTCGAAGTTAAAGTGTAACCTGTCATGTGCAGTTCGTTTACTTTATCAGCAAAAGTAGCTGCCACTTTCTCAAGATCGGTTCGGTACTGCGAAATTTTATTCGAGTAGAGATCGGTGATTGCAAAAAGTTCTCCGCTGTTTAAAACAGCTTTTGCATCCGGATCATTTTTAGAAACAAGCTGTAACTTTCCGTTAACAAGTTTCATTTCAAATTCGGTGTACACATTTTGGTCTGCACTGTGAATACCGCCGATGCTGATAACCGCCGCGCCTTTTTCATTAATCTGGACTGTTGCATTGGCAAGTTCACTCACTTTATCAATTAACGCATCTCTATCGTCTTTCAATTCGCTTGCTTTTATTCCGGCGGCTTCCGATTCATAAATTTTTCTGTTCAGTTCGTTAATTTCTTTTAGATACGAGTTCAACTCCACTGTTTTTGAGGAAGCTTCTTGCATAAGCAATGATTCAACCGAATCAAAACCATCAAACACTTCGTCCATTCTTTCGCTTAACCGCGAAGCTTTTTCAATTATTTGTGTACGCAGCTGAGTAGAATTGGGATTTGAAGTAAGCTGGTCCCACGCGTTAAAAAATTCATTGAAGTAAGCTGAAAGCCCGCTGTCGGAAGGCTCTGCAATCACGGATTCAATCTGTGAAAGTAATTCGGATCGTTTGTTCGCATCGGAGTTCGATGATTTGTATTTACGAATCTGCGAATCGAGAAGATCATTCCTGATGCGGAGAACATCCTGAATTTTAACACCGGTACCGATGCCGCCTTGAGTTTGCTCGGTGGCGATTACCACTCTTTGACGTGTGTAATCTGTATTCCCGGCATTGGAAATATTCTGCGAAGCAACATCAATTGCACGTTGATAAGTTGCCATCGCTCTTACCGAAATATCAAACAGACGACCGATACCCATTTTACACCTTTCTATTTACGAGCTGTTTGCCTTGCCCGAATGCAATCAGTAAACTTTCTTTTATCAGATTTCTCGATATCTCCGTCAAAAGGGCGAGATGAGAATTTAACTGTACTATTCTTGCCGCTTTTTCTCTTATCGATTTGCGTACACTTTTTATTTTTTCCATCGGATCTTTCGGCAGATTATTCATCTTGTTGATAAATTCTTCGAGCGAAGAATCTTTGAGCGAAACGGAATTTTCAGCGGCAATTTCGCTTATAAAAGTTTTCCGTTTTTTCTCTTCATTCTGAATCACAGCCAATACGCGCTCTTCGTCTTTTAATAACTCATCGAGCTGCGCTGTGTTATTGGAAATAATCGCGTTTTTTTTGTTGTTCAGAATTTTTATCAGCTTATCAAAATTATTTTCTTGATTGCCCAAAGACAGAATTAGTTCGTTTGTTTTCATAAATCGTTCTCACTGAAATGATTTAAATAACCCAAAACTTTTGTTATATAATTTTTGGTTTCATTAAAAGGCGGAACACCGTTATATTTTTCGACATTTTGCGGACCGGCATTATAAGCAGCCAGAGCAAGCTTCAGGTCACCATTATATTGTCGAAGCATATTGGCAAAATATTTAGTACCGCCGTAGATATTTTGCGCCGGATCAAATGAGTTCCGCACGCCCATATCGGCTGCCGTAGAATCCAATAATTGCATCAAACCTTTCGCTTTTGCGCCCGAAACAGCTTTATGATTTGCCGCCGATTCTGCCATAATTATTGATTTGATTACGTTCTTATCAATACCGAATTCTTGCGAAGCTTTTTCGATCAACTCGTCAAACTTTCCCAATCTCGATAACGATACGTTACTCGGCTGAAGAGCAGAAATATTTTTGCCGGCGGAATCATTTTTTATTTCAGCAGAAATATTTTTGCCGGCGGGATCATTTTTTATTTCAATGGTACTGCCGCTATTTTCTTTAACGGAAGTATCCACAGAATTAATCAAACCCGGTTCCATTTCTTCGCCGGTTACTTTTTTGTAGATCGCTTTTGCAATTCCCAAACTTTTACTCTTCGACATTTGCGAAGCAATCTTTTGTTCGAAAATTGTATCGAACATATCATTGCCGTAACCTTCTTCTCCCAGCATTCCGCCGGTAGTTTTATTCATTTCTTTTAACATCATCGCTGTTAAAAGACTTTCAAATTCTTTTGCGGCATTTGCAATTTTTGCTTTCTGCTTTGCATCGTATCTGCCGTTTGCAGAAGTAATTCCTTGCAAATGTTTTTCTGTATTAATTGTTTTTAGTTTCAGCTCTTCCATTTTTCGACAAACTCGAAATGACTATTTCAATTTTTCGTTGAACAATAAATGACCACAAATGACAATCAATGACCATTCATGACTATAAATGACTCTTCCCATTTCCCATTTTCATTCTACATGATAACCAATTCAGCAATCAACGCACCGGCTTCCTTCAAAGCTTGAAAGATTGCAATAATATCTCTCGGAGAAACTTTTAATGAATTGAGTGCTGCCGCAACTTCCTGAACATTACTTGCGCCTTGAATTGCAACAGTATTTGTTGAATCTTGCGAAACAGACGGAACAAGATTATTAAACACAGTTGTGTTGCCGCGCGAAAATGGATTCGGTTGGGAAATAATCGGGTACGAACGGATTTGTATGTTCAATCCTCCGTGCGTAATGCTGACCGGCTGTATCTTCACATTGCTTCCGGCAACAACTGTCCCGGTTCTTTCATTCAAAACAACTTTTGCGATATCGTCAACTTGCACTTGTAAATTTTCGAGCACGGCAAGAAACGCAATCAAGTTATTTTGTTTATCGGATGGAACTGCAACTCTAATTTCTGCGGCATCGACTGCTTTTGCCGCTTCGCTGCCAATCTGTGTGTTGATTGCATTAGTAATATTATTGGATGTTGTTATATCCGGCTCTCTCAAATAAATAATTACCTCTTGCGATAAATTTGCCGGAATACCAATTGCTTCTCTAAGTGTTCCGCCGCGCGGAATTCTTCCGGCGAGCGAATGATTTTTTGAAACTCTATTTCCGGTTAACGTATTTACATCATATCCGCCGACAGAAATTGCACCTTGTGCAAATCCGTAAACTTGTCCGTTAATTCCCGAAAGCGGAGACATCAACAAAGTTCCTCCTTGCAGACTTGCTGCATCCCCGAGCGAAGAAACTGTAACATCGAATTCTGCACCGGGTTTTAAATTCGTGCTTAATTCTGCAGTTATAATTACGGCTGCAACGTTTCTCGTTTTTAAATCTTCTTGCGGCACTGTGATGCCGAATCTTTTGAGCATACTTGTAACAGATTGAATTGTGAATGCGGAACGGTAGCTGTCTCCGCTTCCGGCAAGACCAACAACCAATCCGTAACCAATAATTTGTTCCGAACCGTAGCCGCTGATGTACGCAACGTCTTTAATCCGCTGTGCGTTAATTCCGCTGAATGAAACTGCTGCAAGTATCAAAAAAATTATGGATTTCTTTTTCATCGCGAACCTAAAATATCCAATGGAAAAATTTTGTTAACCATCCCGGTTTTTGCGAATCGTCAATCAATCCGCTTCCTTCAAAAGTTATTTCAGCATCGGAAATGTTGTAAGACAAAACAGAATTGTCCGCTGCAATATCCGAAGGGCGGACTATCCCTTTAATATTTATCATCTGTTCTTCGCCATTGATTACAATTTTTCTATTACCTTTAATCAGCATATTTCCGTTTGCAAGTACGGAATCAACGGTAGCGCTGATTTTTGTTCTCACTATTCCGGTTGTTTTTGTTGAACCGGAACCCGTGAAAGAATTTGATGTACCCAAATCGGCATCAACACTCGGAAGTTTTGTTTGGTCCATACTTCCGGAAAAATTCAAGCCAAGCTGACTGTTTCTTCCGGCACTTGTTTCTGCATTGTTGGATGCTTGCGAAGATTCGATCACAATTATTGTAACTGCGTCTCCCCTTTGATTTGCTTTGTTATCCGAGAAAAGAGAGAACGCTGCATTCTTCCGCATGTCCTGAGCATACAGAGCGGAAGCAATTAAAAGTATTAGTGCAATTTTGGTTTTCATATTACTGCTCAATCAATTAGTACTGCGTTGTACTTATCAATTAGTTTTGCTTTGAATTTTTTTTTATCCGAAGAAACAACGCGAATGACTTCGCCGATTTTTCCTTTTTCGCGCGATGTTACTTCCAGCGAAACATCAACTCCGTTTTTGCCGGAATGGAGAATCAATCTTTCATTATGTTCAACATCCGGTGCAGCTTCAGTGTATTCTCTGATCAAAACCATTCCTACTTTTAGATTTGTTTTGCAAATCAGAGCCGCCCCCAATTCATCAAGTGGAGTTCCTTTAATATTTGCCGCGTCTTTTATTATTTCATCAAACTGAAATGACGACAACAATCCGCCTTTGCCAATCTGTTGATTTGCAACAAGCACTTTTTTGAATAACTTGACTTTCAACGTAATGAATGACAAATACGGTTTCGAATTACTATAAAAAAATTTCACCGGCACATAAGCATAACTTTTGTTGATTCGAATTTCTCTGTTTTCGTCTATTTCAATTCCGGAAATATTTTTCGGCATCTCCGCAATTTCATATTCGTAGCTTTCGTAAGCGGCAAATTTGGAATCCAAAAACATTCTTAATTTGTTGTCAAAATCTCTGCCGCCGGCAAAAAGAATTTGAAACGCTATTAAAAGTATGCCGGGCAACTCACTATCCTCGTTTCAGATTGTTTGTCATAGTCATCATATCTTCTACTGTTTTCACAGTCTTAGAATTAATTTCGTAAGCGCGCTGCGCCGCAATCATTGCAATCATTTCTTCAACAATATCAACGTTGGATGATTCGAGATAACCTTGATTAATTTCGCCGAAACCGTCACTGCCCGGCGTGCCTAGTATCGACTGCCCGGAAGCTTGTGTTTCGCCGTACAAATTATCTCCAAGCGCAAGCAGTCCGCCGTTATTCATAAAACGTGCAAGCTCAATATTGCCCAGTGTTACAGTACTGCCGTCAAGCTGCGATGCTTCAACCGTTCCGTCTTTGCTGACTACAAGTGCGGTTATGTCCGTTGTCAATGTAAATCCCGGTTCAAGAGTGTAGCCGCTTGCCGTTACGATTTTCCCTTCTGAATTTACTTTGAAAGAACCGTCGCGCGTGTATGCATAAGTTCCGTCATTCTTTCTTAATTGGAAAAATCCTTCCCCCTGAATTGCAAGATCGAATTGGTTATTAGTCGGAGTTATATCGCCTTGCTTAAATATTTTTTGTGTTGATGACGGTTTAACGCCGTTACCAACTTGTATTTTGTTCGTCGCGTTATCCTGAAGACCGGGTGTGGAAGTAGATAACGGATTTATGTTGACTTCCTGGTACATCAAATCCTGAAAATCAGCTTTATTCTTTTTGAAAGCAGTTGTACTGATGTTAGCTATATTGTTCGAAATAACCTCAATGTTAATCTGCTGTGCGTACATACCGGAAGCCGCCGTTCGCAGTGCTCTTGTTGGCATATATTACCTCAGTTATATTCTTCCAATTTGGTTTGCATGGTCTAACGATTGATCCAATGCATTAATAATTTTTTGCGAAGTCTCGTAAGCCTTGTTCAACTGTATCATCGATTCCATTTCGACAATCGGGTTCGTGTTCGATTGCTCAAGATATCCTTGCGATACTTTATATTCACTTTCGGGCGCGGCAGAAAATGGTTCGTCATTGATTACAAAATTTGACCCGCCGCTTCTTTCAAGTTCTTCGGGGTTATCAACTTTAACAACAAGCAAAGTATCGAGTGTTTGATCGCCGACCTTAATCTCACCGGTGCTCGATATCAGAATTATGGAATTTTTCTGCGAGAGTGTATCTTCCATATTAATTACGCCTTTTCTGCCGAGAACTTTTTTACCATTGGCATCTGTTAAAAATCCTTCATCGGAAATTTTGAAACGACCGTCACGGGTGATCTCAATTTTCCCATCTTCGTTCTTGAGTGCAAAAAACCCGTCGCCGTAAATTGCGGCATCAAGCGGATTGGATGTGAGAAAACTTTCGCCTTGCTGCTGGCTTGTAAACTTTTTTATTTCAGTCTGCCCGAATTCATCGATGTATTCCGAGAAAGGAATTTCTCGTTTGTAACCGGTGGTGTTGATGTTTGCCAGATTGTTCGCGATTACATCGATGTTTTTTGTTCTGTGTTCCAAACTTCGGGCAACGGTATAAATTCCTTTAATCATATCAGCCTCGCTTTTACATTTTTCCGTATTCGAGATATTTCAATCTTGCCGCAAGAATTAATTCGCCTTGAGTAACATTCATATTTCGAGCGGTCTTCGATATACTTTTATCACTTATCTTATTGAGTACCGGATTTTGAGCAAGCGACTTTCTCGTTTTAGTTTGCTTCTTATTTTCTCTCGAGATTAATCTTTCTTCACGAATCATCGTTATCTTTTTTTTCAGTTCATCTTTAATTCTCTTCTTGAAGAATAATGCAATCCTTCTGTACGTAAGCGCCCCGATTATAATTGCCGATAAAACAAGAAAAACTATATACGAGGTCGGAAACCTTGACAAAAATTTCAGATATGGTCTGCCGTTCTCTTTTTGTACCGTTTTAATTTGCGAAGGAGTAACAGTTGTTTGTTTTTCTTTCAGAGTGGAATTAACCGGCGATGCCGGTTCTGCCGTTAAAGCTTTTTGTCTTGCACTTTTTATTTGCTGTTTAACAAGATCGCTAATGTTAATTGTATCAATGGGAATAAAATTACTTTTGCTGATAGCGCTGTCAACATTAACTTGAGCGCCCGTCACCGAACAGAATATGGCAAGAAACATTATTGCAATTATTTTCTTCATTGTTTCAATTTCCTTTTTAACGGAAATAATAAATGAATGCTCGTGCCCTTCATCGGCATTGATTCAAATTCAGCCGTGCCTTCGTTCATCTTCATCAATTCTCTCACAATTTTAATGGTGAGGCTGGTTATATAATCCGGGCGTGTTTTAAAATCTTTCCAATAATCGGCAATGTAGAATGATACGAGTATCGCATCGTGAACATATCTCGTTTGAATAAAGATGCCGCTTCCTTTTATCGTTTTCTTCTTTATCAACGAAAAAATATTTGTGAGAATCTGCTTTATTTGTTTCGAGCTTGTTAAAATCGGCGGAATGTTTTCTTCGAGACCAAGTTCGCACTCAAGTTCAAGCGTTTTAAGTGTGGGTTTCAGAACTTCGTAGAATTCATGAATTGTACCGTTGATATCGCAAGGCAAGTTTTGTTTATCGGGTGCGGATTTCACTTCGTTAAATTTGAGAAGACCTTGCGAGAGGTCTCTTAAAATTTTGATTCTGTTTTTAATGTCTTCAATTATTTTCTCATCAACGTCCGCGTAATCGTTTTCGATAAGATCAACGTTGCTTAATATTACTTGCAGTGAGTTCATCATATCCTGAATTATACCTTCGGCATATTCGCCTACAGCATTAACTCTGAAATCGTTATTTATTTTTGATTGATAGAGCTGAACCTCATCGTAAAGTTTTGTTATCTGTTCTTTTTGTCTTATAGTCATTAATTGCGGGATGATAATACCCAGCAGAATCTGAACAGTTTGGTTTTCGGCAGACTCTTCCGATATTTTCGATGTAGTCCCTAACAAAGAAAGAACACCGAGTTTATTATTATGATAGATCACCGGAAAGATTGTCTGCGCTAATTTTATTCCGTTTGATGTGTAAGAATTTAAATCCGGCACAAGCGTGGGTTTGCGTGTTTCAAAAATCCAATCGAGTATGCCGTTCTTGTACGCTTTGTTAACCAAATTATTTTGTGTTGAAGAAACATTCGTATTGATTGAAACCAGATTTCTTTTCGATGCATCGAACAAAAACAAATCAGCTTCTTTTGCCGCTATTATTCTTTTTACAAAAGAAGAAAAGAGAGCATTTATTTCCAGCGCAGATTTATGTTCAATAATTTTTTTCTGAAAACCGTAAATATTCTGTACAAAATAATTGAACTTCTCAAATTGGCTTTCTCTGCTCTGCTGTGTTTCAAAGTTGATAAGTTTTAGTTCGCCGCCGCGAGCTTCGGAAATTTTTGTGAAGTATTGCAGAGACTTGGAGAACGATTCGTACTGGACGGTATTTTCTTTTATCAGTCTCATTTCAAATTAAATGCTTTAGTGTTTCGAGCTGTGCTTGTACAAGTCCGTGATGCGATTCAATAAACTTATTTATTTCGTCAGGGTCTCTAAATTGTAAAATAGAAGCAGCTTCCGGATCTAATTCCATTCCGGTATCCCATGAAAAACTACCGAGTTCCATTTTCTGCGTCATGTAATCGGCAAAATGAATTATTGAGCTGACTATTTTTGTGTTGGATGAATGATTCGGTGTGTGATGGTATTTTACAATTTCACAAAATTGTTCAGGTATATTCCAATACTTAAGTAATGTACTGCCGATATTTTGATGGTCCATTCCGAGATACATGTTTTCGGCTTCGTTGTAACTCATGCCGGTTTTCACAGCTTCGCAGACGGAAACAAAATCGGAATGCATATAACGATGGATTACCGAAATTCCGAGATCGTGCAGAAGCCCGCCGATGAATGCATCGCCGCTTTGCAGAACGCCGAGATCGTCTGCAATTTTTTTTGCAATTGTTGCGGTCACATAAGAGTGCGTCCACAATTCTTTTTGATTCATGTACTGATCGCTTTTATTCTTTGTTGACTCCATCAACGATAGCGCAGTTACGATATTTCTTATCTCGTTGAAGCCGAGAATCATAATCGCATATTCGATTGACGAAACTCTTTTCGAGAGACCGTAGAAAGGAGAATTGGCAATAGTTAATATCTTCACAACCATCCCCTGATCTTTGGCAATTGCTCTGCCGAGCTGCTGCGGACTTGTATTCATATCTCTCAGCAGTTCGAGAACTTCGGATAAAAGCCGCGGTATCGGAGATAAGGTTGTAACTTTTTTAAGAACCAACTGCGTTCTTTCTCTTTTCTGATTTTGGTCGATTTCAATTGTGTACATGTTATTTATCCCAATGATTCAAATTGCCATTTAAGTAACGGCTCATAATTCAGAATAAAATGTTCAAGATATTCCGAATTGCCGAAACCGAGAATATCGATTATGTTTTCGTCGAATTCATATTTGTCATCCCAAATAAAATTTCCGACGTTTAGTTTTTGCGTCATAAAATCCACAAGATGAATAAGCGAAGGCAGAACACTGTTCTTTTCTGTTAATGAAGGCTGATGATGATGCAGAACTGCTTCGTTGATATAAGGCGGAAAATTCCATTTCTCCAAAAGATATTCGGCAATATCTTCGTGAGTATATCCGAGTACTAATTTTTCTGCACTCAAATATGAAATCCCCTCGTTGTTAACCAGTTCCACGATCCGCTTAAAATCGTAGTTCAAATATTTCTGCATTACAACCAAGCCGAGATCGTGCAGCAGACCTACCGTAAACACTTCGCCGGATTTCGGGTAGTGCAAATCTTCGGCTATTCTTTTTGCGGCTGTTGCAACAAGAAGAGAGTGTTTCCAGTAATCGTTATGATTCCAATCCGATGAGTTTCTCACTTTGAAAGCTTCGAGCATCGAAAGTGCAAGAAGAATATTTTTTATATGATCGAAACCAATAATCACAATAGCGAAATCAATTGTGGCAACTCTGCGCGGCAGCCCGTACAAAGGTGAATTTGCAACGGTTAAAATTTTTGTTGCCATTGCCTGGTCTCTCGAAATAACTTTGCACAAGTCCGATGCGCTTGTTCTTTCGTCTTCCAGCATTTCAGATACTTCCGTAATTATCTGCGGAACCGACGGCAGATTGCCGATGCCGGATAATTGTTTTCTGACTTTGTCTTTGATTTCTTTTATTTCGGGCTCAATCATTATAGAACGCTAATCTCTGTTTCAAAGATTTAATTATTTTAGAATGTAACTGCGATATACGCGATACGGTTATATTCAAAAGCTTGGCAATATCCTGGTAGTTTAATTCTTCGTAATAGTAGAGATTCAAAATGGTTCTGTCTCTTTCGTTTAATCCTTTGATTAAGTCCACCAATTTGCTCTTCAGTTCATTTTTTTCGAGAAGGCTGTCGGGGATATCATACTCGCCGGGCACCATTTCGTAAAGCTGCATTCCTTCGTCTTCAATAACCGTATTGTTCAAAGAAAGATTCGTACTGCCGGAACTTGAAGTGCCGTCGTGCTCGCATGCCATTTCGAATTTAGGCGTATATTTTCGCAGCTCGTCGTAAATTTTTCCGCGTATTCTCTGAATAGCATACGTCTCAAACTTTGTCCCGTAATCCGGATCGAATCTATCGATCGCTTCGCTCAAACCTTCGATACCGAATTGGAAATAATCTCTGCGGTCGAAGATTTCATTCTGATTAAAATTTGTTTTATGAATTACGTAGTGAACAAGATTGATGTAGTTTAACACAATCTGTTTTTTCAATTCCGTTGTGGGGTTCGATTTGAAAGACGCCCAAAGATTTTCGTTATTCATTATTGTTCCCGGCTAATTCATCGGTATAATGATTATACTTTTCCGAAGTATTCTTATTAATTGCTTTGATAAGACCTATCGTCATCAGACTAAGCATTACAGTAATAATTATGAAGACAGCGAACGAGTTGAGCAGTACCTTTTCCAGCTCGAAACCTTTTTGAGCGAAATAAATAATTGAAAAGAAGAACACTAAGAGCCCAAACTGCAGTATAATTTTGTTCATGTTGTTCCTCCTTTTTTACGGATAATTAAACAAAGACTATACCACAAGTCATTTTATAAGAAACCCTTTTTATTTTGGATTTTTTTGGGAATTAGAAAAGAGTAAAAATTAATGATTGGTTATTATTAGCCATCTGAGTGATTTTCAAAAATCGTCTTGTCAGTTCACTTATTTCCAGCGCGGCAAGCGAGTTCGGATATGTTTTCATGAGTATGTCTTGTTCCAAAATAGATTTATAAACATTCCTATCGCTTGCAATTGTGCCGAGCAAAGTAATTTCCGATTTCAAAAAATGTCTCACAGCCGTGCTTAAATTTTGGTACGCCGATTCGCCGTCGTCTTTGTTTTCTGTTTTATTGACAACAAGAAAATTTTTGTAATGATCCGAATTTTCAACGATCATTTTGAAAAGAACGTAAGCATCCATTACGGCAGTTGGTTCCGGCGAAGCAACTACTATGTTATAATCGGACCGGCTTAATTGCTGAAGAGTAGCTTCATCGCTTCCGGCGGCGCTGTCGAGAATGATAATATCGTAACGCGGCGCAATTTTATCGAGCTGCATGAAAAAATAATCAACAAGGTCTTTGCCGATCTTCGGCTGCCCGCTTAATCCCGATTCCCCGAAAATAAAATGAAGGTTATCTGTGTACTTAAATATTATTTCGTGTAAAGTATATTTGTGCAGAAAGAAATTTGATAACGGTTTTTCGGTTGTATGATTCAACAACAAATGCAGATTGGAGAAATTTAAATCGAGATCGACAATCAAAACTTTTTTGTTGTTGCGCGAAAGTTGATAAGCAAAGTTCAATGAAAAAAATGTTTTGCCGGTTCCTCCTTTGCCGGAACAAACAGAAACTACTTTGGAATATGAACCTGATTTCGTCCTATCCTCAAGCCGCCTGAATTCAAACAATCTCGATATCTGCTCGTTCATCAGTACAATTTCCCCGTGTAAATTAAATTTGCCAGATAATCCGGGTTAACGGAAATAATATCATCCGGAATTACCTGTCCGTTCGTAAGGAACATTACCGGCACATTGTGATTGCAAGCCGTGTTCAAAATATTTCCATATGCCGCGGCTTCATCTGCTTTTGTGAAAATCACCGAAGTGTAATTCAGCTGTTTAAATTTCTGTGTGATGTCGTTCAATGTGCGGACGGAAGTTGTAGCACTTACAACAAGAACTGTTTCGTCTATTTCGGTTGAATCGAGATACTCTTTTATCTTTGCAAGATTATCGGTGTTGCGCTGGCTTCTGCCGACAGTATCAATAAAAATTATGTCTTTGTTTTTAAATTTCTTGACGAGTTTCTGCACATCATCGGGATCGTATGCTACCGCCATATCAATATCGCTTATTTCAGAAAATATTTTTAATTGATCGATTGCGCCGAGCCGGTAAGTATCAATTGAAATTAATCCCACATTCAGCTTGTGAATAATTTTTGAGATGACGGCGAGCTTTGCAATGCAAGTGGTTTTACCAACGCCGGTCGGTCCAACAAGTGCTATTGTTGTTGTCTTATTCTTCTTTATTTTAAATTCTTTTGTTGGTACTAATGACGCCATGCCGGCAAGCAAATAGCTTTCGAGGTTAGTTCCGTCAACAAGTCCGTCATAATTTTCAAGCTGGTTAATCAAATTGTTGACAATATTTTTTTGCACTTCGGAGTTGATGAGTATTTCGGCAAATTCTTTTAGTTCCTTTTCATGTTTGATTGGAGCGGGAGCTTCTAAGGTTTGATTTGCAGCGCGATTGTTTTGATGAACCGGTTCTTCACTTCCAACATAGATTTTTTTTGTTAACCGTTCAATTTCCTTTTCAAGGTTTGTTCTGCCTTTGATTGCATTTTCTTTAACATTTGCACTCGATGTTTTTGCAAGCGGTTTATCTATACCGGCGGTAATCTCGAACATTTTTTTCATATTAAATTTTCTATCGCCTTCAATCACGCGCGTTCCGAGAATCATGGCATCGCCGCCAAGTTCCGTTTTCATCTGCTCTGTTGCCTCTTTTAATGTCGGGGCAATATATTTTTTAATCTGCATGTTCGACCTCTAATTTGCCTAAAAATTCTAATTCAACACTTGCCGGTAGTTCACTGAACGACAGAAATGCTAAATCCGGGAAACTTGAATTGACAAGCCGGTACAAGTAAGGACGGATTGCCGCCGATGTTATTAAAACCGGCGGGTAACCGAGTTTATTGAATTTATCGTTTTCGTGCTGAATGTTTTGGGATAATTCTCTCAGTACTCCTCCGCTTAAACCCAATGTTACCACACTCTCTTTTTGCGATTGCAGAGATTTTGTAATCATCATTTCAAGATTTTCGCCCAAGGCAACAGCATGAATTATTCCGTTAGAATCTTTGTAAATGTTTGCTATCGAATCTCCGATTGTGTGCCGTACGTATTCGGTCAATACATCAATATTCTTTGTAGTTTTTGAGTAGTCGATCAATGATTCGAGTATTCTAACAAAATCTTTAATCGGAATTTTTTCTTTCAAAAGATTTTGCAAAACTTTTTGAATCATTCCAAGGTTCAGCATATCAGTGTTAACATCTTCAACAACAGCGGGATAATCTTTTTTCAAATTTTCGAGAAGCTGTTTTACTTCCTGGCGCGATAATATTTTATCAAAATTCTTTTTCAACATTTCTTGCAAGTGAGTTGCAAGAACCGAAATGCTGTCAACAACAGTGTAGCCGAGCATCTCCGCTCTTTCTTTTTCTTCGTGAGTAATCCAGTAGCTCGAAAGACCAAATGCCGGGTCCGTTGTTGGTATGCCGCCGATTTGTTCGCTTGAAGAACCGGGATTCATTGCCAGAAATCGTTCGGCGTACAATTCGTAACTTGTTACAATGTTCCCCTTAATTTTAATTATGTATTCATTCGGCGATAACTGCAAATTATCACGGACACGAACCGGCGGAATTAGTACACCGAATTCGAGAGCAATCATTTTTCGTGTCGATGAAATTTTCTGGAATAAATTTCCTCCTTGTTTTTCATCAACAAGACTGATTAAGCCGTAACCGATTTCCACTTCAATCGGATCGACTTGCAGATATTGTTCAACTTTTTCTTCAACGGGTTCGGCGGCTTTTGTTTCTTGAGCCGGAACTTCGGTTTGCGCTTCTGCGATTTTATTTTTTTTGCTGACAAAAGATGAGAATCCTATGAGAACACTAAGAAACATAAACGGGACAGTCGGCATCCCGGGCACAAGCGCAAAAAGAAAAACTGCGGCGGCTACAATTCCAAGTACACGTGGATTTGAAAACAACTGTGTTTTCATTTGGAAATCGAGCGCTGTGCCGGCGGCGCTTCTTGTTACAACAAGTCCGGCGGCTGTTGCTATTATCAAAGCCGGAATTTGAGAAACTAATCCATCACCGATTGTTAAGATTGTATAATTCTGAATAGCATCTCGAAAAGTCATCCCCTTTTCAGCAACACCGATAATAAATCCACCGATTATATTAACGCCGTTGATTACCAAACCGGCAATGGCATCACCTTTCACAAATTTGCTTGCGCCGTCCATCGCACCGTAAAATTCCGCTTCGCGTGCAATCACTTCTCTTCGCTTGCGCGCGTCTGCTTCTGTTATCAAGCCGGTATTTAAATCCGCATCTATTGCCATTTGTTTGCCGGGCATCGCATCGAGTGTAAACCTTGCCGCTACTTCTGAAATTCTGCCGGAACCTTTCACAATTACGATGAACTGGATTACAACAAGGATGATGAATACGATAAACCCTACAACATAATTGCCGCCAACAACAAATGACCCGAACGATTCGATAACTTTTCCGGCATAGCCGTCAATCAAAATTAAACGCGTTGAACTTATATTCAGCCCGAGGCGGTACAATGTTGTTACGAGCAGAAGTCCGGGAAAAACAGAAATATCGAGCGGACTTTGTATGTACAAAGAAACTATCAACACCAGAATAGCGAGACTTATATTCACCGCGAGCAAAAAATCGAGTATCTCTGCCGGCAAAGGAATGAGAAGAAGCCCGATCATCATAATCAGACCGAACGCAAGAAATATATCGCTGTTTTTGCCGAACGTTTTCATTCTACACTATGCTTTTTTGTTTTTTCACTTTCTTAAGTTGAAAGATGTATGCAAGAATTTGTGCAACCGCTTTAAACAATTTTGCCGGAATAAAATCGCCTACATCGCAAGATTTGTACAGAGCACGAGCTAATTCAACATCTTCATAAAGCGGAACATTATTTTCATTAGCAATCTTTTTTATTCTCTGCGCCAATTCATCCAAACCTTTTGCAACAACTTTTGGAGCGGCATCTTTCTGCATATCGTATTTCAATGCAATGGCAACGTGAGTCGGGTTTGTGATAACAACATCTGCAGTTGGAATATCTTTCATCATTCTACTCTTCGCAGCTTGCATCATCAGTTTACGTATTTTGGATTTTATATACGGATCGCCTTCGGATTGTTTCATTTCTTCTTTTACTTCTTCCTTCGACATCATCATATCTTTTTTGAATTTCATTTTTTGGAACACGAAATCCGCCGAGGCAATGAATGCAAAGAAAAGCACAATCTTCCATGTTAACGTAAAGGCAGAATCGAGCATGAACGCAACTGTTTCTTCAATGCTCAAATCAACAAGTTTGCTTGTATCGAGAATCAATTTGGATATAATGAAATATGTGAAGAGCCCGATGATCAGCAGTTTTACGAGAGACTTCCCGACTTCAATAAGAGAGTGGGTAGAAAAAAGCAGCCGTTTAACTCCCATTATCGGGTTGAATCTTCCCAGTTCTATTTTAAAAACTTTGGGTGCAAACTTGAAACCGATTTGTGCAATATTGCTTGTTAGCGAGATAACAAGAATGCCGAGTAACAGCGGCATCATCAAAGTAAAAAAGAAAATTGTCCATTTAATGGCGTAAGTCTGCAAAACAGCTTTTGTCAATTCGAAATTATTCAGCGAGGAAAAAGTATCAACGGAAAAATCGGAAAGTTTTTCACCGATAAATTCTTTCGTCAAAAAAATCAGCATGAACCCGAATCCAAAAACGGCAAGCGAGTTAATCTCTAAACTTTTTGCAACCTTACCTTTTTTGCGAGCATCGCCTAATTTTTTGTCGGTAGGCTGTTCGGTCTTTTCCTGTCCTTCAAAATCCGCCATTTATGTGCCCATTGATTTTACAATTTCGAGTAAACTGTATTCATAACTCTGCAATAAATTTTTTATAGCAAAAACATAAAACGGAATCAGAGAAGTCATCATCACAACGCCGAGACCAATTTTTAACGGCTGCGATACATAAAAAATCTGAATATTCGGAATTACTCTTGCAATAATTCCTTCGGCAAGATGAACCAGAAAAAACGAAACAAGAATCGGCGAAGCAATTTTAACCGCAATTGTGAAAACAGCGAATGAATATTTTATCAACAGACGAATCAGCGGCTCATTAACGGTATATTTTGCAATCGGTATCGCATTGAAAGAAGCGGCAACACCGGTTATAATGTAATGATGACCGTTGATAAGAATAAATATCATTACTGTTGTAAAAAATAAAACCTCGCCTATAACATTGTTGTTGTTTTCTTCGAACGGGTTGAGTACTTCTGCAAACATCAGACCCATATCGTAGCCGATTAAACTTCCGGCAAACGAAACTCCCCAGAAAACAAAATTCAAAACGAAACCCATAATCAATCCGGTTATAATTTCTCTTAATGAATAAACAACAAGTGCTGCAAGATTTAAGTTGACGCTGATTTTACTTTTGTCAATCGTTAAAAAAATTATGTAAGCAAGCAAAATCGAGAGCGACATTTTTACAATTGGCGGAATTGCGTTATGACCAAAAACCGGCGCCGCAAAAAACATTGCCGCTACTCTCAGAAATATGAGCAGTACAACTACGAAATCGAAAACAAGAATCTCCGTCATTTCAGCACTGTTAAAAATATCGTGAACATTCTGTTAGTAATCGCAACAAGTTTATCAATAATCCACGGAAGCAAAAAAATTATTACCACAACAGTTGCAACAAGTTTCGGCACAAACGTAAGCGTCATTTCCTGAATTGAAGTAGCAGCTTGGAAAATTGAAATGAAAATTCCAATTATTAATGTTACCCCGAGAATCGGCAGTAAGATTATAAACGTTGTGTAGAATGCATCCTTCAATACTTCTATTATTAATTCTTCGGTCATTATTGAAAACTCCTTACAAGAGAACCGATAATTAAATTCCAGCCGTCAACTAAAATGAAAAGTAATATTTTGAACGGGAGCGAGATCATCATCGGCGGCATCATCATCATGCCCATCGACATCAGAATGCTCGATACAATCATATCAACCATTATAAATGGGATGAATAGAAAAAACCCGATAATGAAACCGGCGCGAAGTTCGCTCAGTACGAAGCCGGGAATCAAAACGTAAGTCTTTACTTCGTTTCTGTTTTTCGGTCGTGCGGCATTTGAAAGCCCGACAAACAATTCCAAATCTTCGTCGCGCACATTTTTAAACATGAATTCGCGGATCGGTTCAATTCCTTTGTTGTAGGCGTCGTTCACATTTATTTTGTTATCCATCAGCGGCTGAAGCGCTTCGTTGTTTACTTTATTCCATGTTGGAGCCATAATAAAAAATGTAACAAACAATGCAATTCCGGCAAGTAACTGCGAAGGAGGCATCTGCTGCGTGCCCAATGCTGTTTTGAGAAAATGGAAAACTATAATAATTCTCAAATACGCCGTCGTCATAATTACAATTGAAGGAGCGAGCGAAAGAATTGTCATCAACAGCAAAATTTGGAGCGTTACGGAAACATCGTTCCCGTTTGCTGCAGTACCCACATCGAGATTAATTTTTGGGAAAGGAATTGCCGTAGTGCCTTGCTGTGCAAAAAGATTTCCGCATAGCAAGAAAATCAAAAGACCGGATAGCAAAAAGAACTTTCCCTTTCTCATCGCTTCCCTATGTTCTGTTTCAGCACATCAAGAAAAGTTTGTTTGAATCCGCTTTCGTTTTGTTCGCTGTCGGATCCCGGAACGTAATCGTATTCCTTTATTAGAGTAATACCGCTCTCGCTTACGCCGAGCAGAAGTAATTTATCTTCAACTCTCACTACCGACAAATATTTTTTTGGTAGAATCGGGTGATTATTCAGCACGTCGATCTTAAGCAGTTTTGATTTTTTGCCGTTGATTGAGAAAGAATATTTCCTGATAAGCATCAACGCTCCAAACAACATTCCCAGTATCAACAGAAGCGGAAGAAGTGTTTTTATGATATCCAAAAACGACATTAATATAGGTCCTTAATTCTTTGAGCCGGGTCAACGAGACTTGTAATTCTAATACCGAAATGTTTATCGATAACAACAACTTCACCTTCGGCAATTTTTTTGTTGTTCACAAAAACATCAACCGGTTCGCTTGCCAATTTATCGAGTTCAATAACGTAACCGCGTTCAAGTTCAAGAATATCTTTTATCTGCATCTGTGTTCTGCCGAGTTCGATATAGATATTCATGTGAAGGTCTTTAAGAAAACCGAGTTTATCGTTTGCCCCGGCAGCAGATCTTGTTGAAGTATCGAATTCTTCAAACTGTGCAAGACCGCCGGTAACGTTTTCATTCTGGTCGTTTAAATTATCGATCTCTTCTTCCATTTTGGAATTGTTATCATCCATAAATTCCTCAAAATGATTTTTTTTCTTCTAAAATTTTTCTTATGATTTTAAGAGCTTTATGATTGTTAATTGTACCGGCTCTTCCGGTAAACAGTACTCTATCACCGGTCTTTACTTTATGTTCTTCATCAACTTTTGTATGAAGTTTTATAATATCTCCCTTTTCGAGTTCCAGCAATTCTTTAACCGACAGTTTAGTTGTTCCGAATTCAACTTTTACAGGTATCGAAGTCTGGGTGATATGTGTTGTCAAAAGTTCTCGCGATGTAACGCCGAAATATTTCGTTGCTCTGATGGAAGATAATTTCTGCGAGCTCATCTTCGCGAGAATATTATCGAAAGCAAAAGTTGCGAAGCAGAGATTAATCAAATAAGTCTGATCGCCTACAAGAACTTCAAATGAAATTAGCAGAACCGATTCGCTCTGCGATGTAATCTGGGCAAAATCAATATCCTGCTCAAATCTTTCCATTACAAATTCGAGATTATCTACTGTCTGCCACGATTTTTTCAAATCATACATTATTCTTTCGGCAACAACTCTCAGCACTTTCTGTTCAATGGGAGTAATAACCTTGATCTGCTTCGAACCGATTCCGTTACCGCCGAGCAGTTTATCAACAAACAAAAAAGCGAGATCGGTATTTATCTCCAAAACGCCTTTAACATCGGAATTCAAAATTTCGAAAGTGAATAAGCAAGCCGGATTTCCTACCGATAGAACATATTCCGAATAATAAATCTGATCGATTGAGGTTACGTTAATGCTTGCCGCAGTTTGAAGTTTTGTTACAAGAAAAGATGAAAAACTTTCGGCAAAATTTTCGCAGATATTTCTGATTATCCTGAGTTGATTTTTCGAAATCCGGTTGGGCAGCCTGAAATCAAAAAGGACTGCTTCCTGATCCGTATTCACTTCAGTTTTCTGCTCCGAACCGCTTTGAATGTTATTGAGCAGCGCATCAATTTCTTGCTGTGATAATATTTCTGCCATATCTACTGTAAAATATATTTGCTGAAATAAACGTTATTAATTTTTACATCCGGCATTAAATGCCCCAGTTTCTGAGTAATCTGCATTCTCAATGTATCGCGGTAAACGGCATCGCCAAGCTGGCTCATGTTTTTGCTGCCAAGCACGGAAATGACCGCATCTTTAACAATGACTTCTTTTTCTTTTAGTGTCTGCTGGTTGTGCTCGCTTGAAAGATCAAATCCAATCGAAGAAAGTAGAAGTCGTTTGCCGTCTGTACCGGCTGGATTGATTATCAAATCTTCTACGACATAAACAAACTTTCCAAAAACAGTATGCTTACTGCTGTCTTCAGATTTTTTTTGATCAACGTTAGCGGAATCTTTTGTTTCAGCCGCAGCAGAATGAGATTGAATTTTGGGCAATAAAATGTTTGCGGTTACAAAATAAACCGCAACTAATTGAATGATAAAAATGGGCAGCCCAAACAATAAAACTTTTACGTTGAACCCGCCTTTTGCCTTTTCTTCAGCCTTCTTCTCTTCGGGCTGGGTAACTGTTTTTTCTTCTTTTGTCTCTTCCATAGTGCTCATAATTTTTCAATTATAATGCCACCCGAAAAGCTTGAAAAATAATGATAGTGTTAAAAAATCTGCCGAAAAATTGGCTAATATTATTCAGTTGTTGGATTTTATAGTGAATTAAAAAGAAGAAGTTATTCTGCCGTATTTAAAAACATGTAACGCAGATATTAAATCTGCGCTGCATGCCGGGTCAGCCTTTACTCGTTAACTGTATTTGTAGAATTAGTTTTTAATAGCTCCGGCATTTCCCGTGTAAACGGAACCCCGCTTTGCGGTGATATGCCTGAGAAAAAATCAACTTAGTATTTTGGGTTTTGCCGCTATCTGTTTTCAATTCCGGCTAAAACCAATTTGATATTTTGATATAGAGTTATCATACCACGACCTGAAGGTCGTGGCAATGGAATTCTCATTCAAAAATATTATCTAACAAGCTGTGTAATTTCTTGCAGTAATTGGTCTGCGGTTGTAATCACACGAGCGTTTGCTTGAAAGCCTCTTTGGGAAACAATCATTCGCGTAAATTCTTCCGATAAATCTACGTTCGATTGTTCGAGCGCGCCGGACTGAATTGTAGTAACAGAACTTTCACCGGGTGCATCAATACGCGGATCGCCTGAGTTTGCCGCTACGTTGTACATATTGTCGCCAACGCTTACAAGTCCGTTTAAGTTTGCGAATGTTGCAACCATTATCTGTGCAAGCGTTCTCGAAGTACCGTTAGAAAAAATACCGATAATATTTCCGTACTGATCAATATTTAGATTTGATAATGCTGCAGAGGCAGAGCCGTCTTGAGATAATGCTGCTACTTGCGAAGTTAAGTTTGTTTGTGTTACGCCGGAAGTACCGGTACCAAAATTAAGATCGATAACTTGTGTCTCGGCACCACTCGAAGGAACAAATTGAACGGACGGTACTGGTGGCGAGGATGTCACCTGATTACCAGCTTGCCAGATGCTCTGAATTTGACCATTCGAATCAAAATAAATTTCACCGTAAGCATTCGTTCCTAAAGAACCACTTGTACCGGGAATGGATGCCTCCCAGCTCCATCTGTTACTATCGAGATGTTTAAATTTCAGCGACAAAGTATGTGCATTACCGAGAGAATCATATATAGTAACCGCACCCGGAACATCTTCAGCTTTTTCACCTTTATCTATTCTATCAACCACATTATTATCAGCAGCTAAATTACTTAATGAAGAGAAGTTTAGTTTGAAGTCTATCTTTTCGGCTGCGACTTCAATATTAAGTTGATTTGTGGTTGATTCTCCTGTTGTGGCATCAAAAGTTAATGGCTGAGTACCGTTGCCTAATGCAGAGCCGGTTGGATTGCCGCTTGCATCAAGTGCATAAATTTCATAATTGTATGTCCAAGCTCCAACAGCCGGTGCGGTCGCTGCAGTTTCTGTGTAATAGCTTCTTAATTGATATGCTACACCGTCTTTATTGTAAATTTTGCTTGCTGTATAAGTAGTTGGGTCCGAGGAATTATATGCTGCACCGGGATATGCAGCCGCAGCCGCCGGGCTTTCACGTTTTAAATTGCCGACAAGTTCAACAGTATCTGTTCTTATTGTTGTTGAACTACTTTGCAAGTTTCCACCCCATTTTGTTTCTTCTGTTTTTACAGCGGGCAGACGTAAGTTTTTATCAATTACAACATCTTGTAGAGTTGTACCGGCGGCAATTTCGCCCAATCCGTTAGCAACTTTACCTTGAACGATAGCTCCGTTTTGCGGATTAACTAATTTGCCGTCTTCATCAAAAATAAATGCGCCGGCTCTCGAGTAGAATTGCTGCCCGTTGCTTTTAAGAATGAATAATCCTTGTCCTTGAAGTGCGAGATCGGTTGTAGTACCGGTTCTTTCAAAAGTGCCCTGAGCCCAATTGCGGTCGATTGAATTTATCTTCATGCCAAGACCAATCTGAAAACTGTTTGTACCGCCGCTCGTTTCGGTAGCACTGGTACCGGATTTAACGAACTGATTAAAAGTATCACTGAATGTAACGCGCGAGCTTTTGAAACCGATCGTGTTAACATTGGCAATGTTGTTGCCTATTACGTCCATTGTGGATTGATTATTGCGCAAGCCAGAAACGCCAGCGAATAGAGAATTAAGAAGTGCCATTTTAACCTCCATGGTTTTGATTCAGCCTCAGTCGGTCGGCTGAATCGAAGAGCGTCCCCGGAAGGTCCCGCTCAGTTATTGTTTATGTTATTTAATTACAATGCAAAAACTACACTATCAATGTTGGTAAAGACGTTCTCGTTTGTGTCGTTAACTTCCATTGCAGTTACTACCGTACGGTTCGGAATATTAACGATGAACGCAGTGTTATCCATCATTACCAAAGAATCTTTAGCTCCTTTCGATTCAGCTTTTTCAACAGCATTCTGAATTTTACTCAAATCGTTTTCACTAAGTTGAATGTTCCGCGACTCCAATCTTTTTAAGGCATGGTTAGAGAATTTTACTTTCTCAAGTTCTTCCTGAAAGATGGAATCGAAAGAAGATTTTACCGGATCAACGGTTCTCCGCACTGATTCGTTGTTACCAACGATCGGTATGAAAGGAACAGTGATGCCGTTAATCTCTGCCATTAGTTATCACCTCCATCGTTATTTGTTGTAATTTCCAAAACATCCGCTACGGAATACCCGGCACCATCAATTAAGAATTCGGTTCCGTTGTCTGTGAATCTTATTCCGTCAATTACTCCGTATTTAAATACATCAACCGTCATATCTTCTCCGCTCACCGTTGTTGCCTCTACTTCAAAAGTATAATCACCATCTTTTAATTTGTTACCACTATTATCGGTTAAATCCCATGAAAGTTTATTGTCGCCAACAGAAGTTGGTATATCGGAAATTGTTTTTACAAGAGTACCGTTACTGTCGTAAATATTTATCTTTGCCGTTTTAGGAGCCGAAGGCATATTGTATCCGAGTGTAATGCTGTCTTGCCCGGTTAATGTTAAATCTTCGCCGCTAAGTTTAACTTCTTTGCCGATATAATTTGTTGCCATTGTATTGCTTACCGATTGAGTCAACAACAAGCTTGCATCGATGCTCTGCTTCATATAATCATTCAGATTAGTGAGCTGTTCGAGAGAACTAAATTGTGCAAGCTGAGCAGCATACTCTGATCCGTCAAGCGGATTAAGCGGGTCTTGATTTTTCAATTGAGCAATCATCAATTTCAAAAAATCGTCTTTGCCAAGTTCACTGCTGCTTGATGTAGAAGTACTTGTTGAATTTGTTGTGCTGTTTACACCGTCAACCATTGTTTCCTCGCTTTATGCTAAATACTCGTAAGTATTGTAGCCCATTTTCTTTTGCGTTTCAGAAGAAGATTTTTTCTCGTTCACTTTAATTTCATCCGCATCGGCTAAATTTCTTTTCTTAGGCGCAAAATTTTTTTGATCTCTCTGCTCATTGCTGATGCTGACATTTATATTGCTTATTTGAACACCCGAAGATTGAAGATTATTTTTAAGCTGTTCGATATTCGACTGCACAAATTGTTTTACTTGTTCATTTTCTACTTCGATGCTTGCATGCAGTTGGCTATCGGCATAGTCAACCATCAGTTTAACTTTGCCGAGATTTTCAGGCGTTAATTGAAAAGTAATGCTCTGCTTCTCATTACTCTGCAAATACTTGTTGATTTCAACGGCAAGCTCATCGGTTTTGATCACCTTCAAAGTTTCATTGAAGCTGTTCAAATCATCCATTGATTTTGTTTTGTTTACAGCAGAACGATCTATTTTGTGTTCCGTATTCGAATTGATTTCAAAAACAAAATTTCTTTGATGCTCTTTTGGCTGATCGGTTTTAGAAACATTCTCATTTATAGTTTGTGCCGATGATGCAGATTGATTATCGGTATCTTCGTGTGAAGAATTCTGTTTTGCTTTCGATTGATTTTGAGAATTGCCGGAATCACTTGCATTGTAAACAACATTATTATTGAGAATGTTTTCTTTTGACTGCAGAGTTTTCTCTGCGTTTTGCTGCTCAGTACTTATTGATTGCTTCGCATCTATTTTCTGTACTCCGGTTGTTGAAATAGTTTCCCGGGTAGTGTCGTTAATTTTGTTTTTTGCAGATGGATCGGAAGAATTGAGCAAATCTTTCATACTGCGCTGCGTGTTAAATATGAAAACTTCTTTTTGAGACTGCTCATCTTGGTTTGCATTATTTTTAACAGCGAAAGTGCCGGCGGAAGAATTTTGCTCTAATTCATTTTCATTACCAACAAGATTAGTTGAAGCAAGTTTAGTCTGCGCCGCACTGCTATTTGCTTCTGTCTTCGCCGGGCTATTAATAAAAACTAATTTGCGTTTGAGGTCACTATTCTCGTTGAAAGTTTGAATCTGTCTATTGCTCAAAATACTTATTTGCTCTTCCTGATCATCATTTACTATCGGTTCGAAAGGAGTGCCGCTCTGCAAATTTAACGACTGACTGTTTTTAATTGTGATTATGTTTGCGCCCGCTGTTTCATTACTTGTTTTGCCGCTTGTTTCAACACCCGGCGCAATTGAAGAAAAAGAATTATCCGCGTTAAGCCCGGCAAGTATGTTTTGGATAATACTGCCTTCGGCATTTTTTGTATCGGATGCATACTTCGCAAGAAAATCATTTATCACTTTTAACGATCTCGCATTGAACAAAAACGGCGATTTGCCGGCTCGATCGGTACTTGTTTTCTCTTCTTCCAGTTCTGTGTGAACAATTTCTATTTTGTAATATTCATTACGCGCCGATGTTTGATCTACTTTTTCCTGATTGCCGGAAATAGAAATTCCGTTCTGCTTCTGCTGTTGAGATGATGCAATCAAATTCTGCTCTGTGCCGCTATTCACTTTTTCGCTGCCGGGCAATGAATCAACACTCAGCTCGGAATCGGTTTTAATATCAGCGGCTGTTTCCGGTTCTGTTTTAGAAAAGGCAAAAGTTAACTTTTCACCTTCTGTTTTAAGTATCAGTTTAATCGAATCGTTATTCTGTAAAATACTTAGTATCGAATCCGGACTTAAAATTTCACCGTCTGTTTTTTCATCATCTTTATCAATGTTTTCCTTTTCTGAAGATTTGTTAACAGTTTCTGTTTTTATGTTGGTAATTCCGGGTACATCCAGAAGCAAAGAATTAAGTTCATTCAAAAAAGTTTTCAATTCTTCGCTGTTAAAAGCTATTTCGCTGTGCGTAATATTTGCTTTGTCAAGTTTGAACAAATCCGATTTTATTTCTACGCCGTTCACATCCAATGAATCAATTACTTTTTCGATTACAAAGGTAAGTTTGCTTTCTGCCGGGGCTGATAATTCTAAATTGTTCAGATTAGGAATGATATCCGTTAACGAAGATTTCAATTTCACATTAGTGCCGCCGTCCAATTCTTCTTCGCAAACTTTAATTATATCTGAGAATAAATATGTCTGCGAAGCAGCTTGATTAAGTCCAAGCAGTTTCAGGCTGTCATTGCCCGGCTGTTTATTGAAAAATAACGGATTCAAATTCATTGTACGCTGATTATCCTATTTGCAGTTTCAGGTTTTAATTGTGAAATAATTTCAGCGGCTTTTTTCTTTTTCATTGAAAAGATTATGTCTCTCGCTATATTATCGGAATAACCTTGAATTATTTTAGCGGCTTTTTTTGTATCCATTGATTCGTAAAGTTTTACCGTGTTTTTAACCCATATTTTGTATGTCGTATCGCTTTTGGCAGCCGCATTATGTTTTATTTCCACCGGCGGCTGCTCAACCTTTTGCTGTTTAAGCGCCGCTTGCTGGCTCTGTTTTAATTTCTGAAGTTCATCAAATATTTCCTTTATGCTCTTGGCAAGAGTAGTATCTTTTACACTCACGGAAACCGTATCGTAAGTATGCTCTCCTTTTAGATTGCCCAAACTGTCGATCAATTCGCGTTTAAGCTGGGCAAGGTCTAATTTATTTATGCCTTCTTCAGGATTTTCGATTTTACCCGGTTCTTTTTTCTGCTCAACAGTCTTAAAATTGAGCGCAAAAATATTTTCGTATGAAGATGCACCGTAGTACATTGCACCGGTTACCAGCAGAAAAGCTCCGATAAATATAACCGCATAAATAATTTTTGCTTTCACGATACCTTCCTGAAATTATTGATGGCAATTTCGTTTAACTGTTTTAGTTCTTCTCTATTTGAATTACTTAAAAATTCCTGATACTGATTTTCTTTAAGCGTCTCTAAAATTTTTACTTCCTTCTTTCGTGCGTAAAGTTCTTGTTTCTTTTCTTCCTTCTTTAATTTCAAATCCTCTATCTTTTTCTCGATGGCAAAAATTTCTTTTTCCAATGAAGTTATCAACGTCTTGATACTTTTATACTCAAGAACTTTAATTTTAACGCCATGTGCATTTACCCCGAGTTGTTTTCTTTTTTCTTCCAAACTTTTTTTATGGTCATTCAATTTCTCGATTGCCGTATCGAG
The DNA here is from genome assembly GCA_016177735.1 of Ignavibacteriales bacterium. GTDB lineage: Bacteria > Bacteroidota > Ignavibacteria > Ignavibacteriales > Melioribacteraceae > DYJK01. The sequence continues at coordinate 77,935 of JACOUS010000021.1, forward strand.
AAGCGAAATTTCCTTTAATACTTTTTTCTCAAGAATTTCTTTCACCCGGATTACAGCATCGTATTTGAATTTAAATTTTTGCATTCACATCACAAGATTCTGGGCACACATTGCACAACCTTTAGTTCGTGGAAAGAAACCCCGCGACTTTGGTCGCATATAGAAATTAAATTGTGGCTGAAGCCAACAAGTACTTGCACTTACTCCCCGAAATTAATGCCGGGGCAATTTGCTTGCTCAGCAATTCACTCAACACTACTTAAGACCAAATTCGTATTGTTGTTTTATGAATGAAGTTCTATAATATTATTCAGCTTATAAACCGTCTCGGTATAAGAGGCTTTTTCCATCATATCTTGCTTCAAAAAACTTCTCAACTGATTTATTTTTGTAACTGCACGGTCAATCTGCGGATTACTTCCTTTCACATAAGCACCTATGTTAATCAAATCTTCTGCTTCACGGTATGATGCAAGTATCTCGTTGAATGCCATCACTCTTTTGTAATGGTCATGATCAATAATATCCGGCATAACTCTGCTGACACTTTGCAGTGTATCAATTGCCGGGTAGTGTGATTTGTTCGCAAGTTTTCTCGATAAAACAATATGCCCGTCAAGAATTGAGCGCACAGCATCGGCAATCGGTTCAACCATGTCGTCGCCGTCAACAAGCACAGTATAAATTCCGGTAATAGAGCCTTTATCGCTGTTGCCGGCACGTTCCAAAAGTTTTGGAAGAAGAGCAAACACGGAAGGAGTGTATCCTTTTGTAGTGGGCGGCTCGCCGATTGTTAATCCAACTTCTCTTTGTGCCATTGCAAATCTCGTAACCGAATCCATCATCAGCATTACATTCAAACCTTGATCGCGGAAATACTCCGCGATAGTCGTTCCAACATAAGCACCTTTCAATCGCACCAGAGGTGATTTATCGCTTGTTGCAACAACCACAACGGATTTTTTTAATCCTTCTTCGCCCAAATCTTTTTCAATAAATTCTCTTACTTCACGCCCGCGTTCGCCGATCAAAGTAATTACATTTATATCAGCGCTTGTATTTCGTGCAATCATTCCGAGTGTAACACTTTTACCGACACCGCTTCCGGCAAAAATTCCAACACGCTGTCCATTACCGATTGAAAGGAGTCCATCTATTGCACGCACACCGGTTTGAATCGGCGTTGTTATTCTTTTTCTTTCAAGCGGATTGGGCGGTTCTCTGTGAGTCTCTCTAAAATTCTGAAATTTTATTTCCCCTTTCCCATCAATTGGATTGCCGAGACCATCGAGCACTCTGCCAAGCAATTCTTTGCCGACACCAACAACGAGACCTTTGCCCGACGCAATTATTTCACATGCCGGCGAGATGTTGTGTACTTCGCCGATTGCAATCGACAAAACTTTCCCGTCTTTGAAACCGACGACTTCCGCTTTGCAAACTTCTATTCCGTTTTGATCAACTACTGTGCATATTTCTCCCATTACTGCGTTGGGTCCAACAGAAACAATTACCAACCCAACAACGTCAACAACTCTGCCGTTAACTTTGACCGGGTCAATTTTCTCGACAACATCTGCATATCTCGAAACAATATTTTCAGTTTCAGTCATCATGATTCTTTCGCGGAAATGCTTTCTTCAAGTTTTCTGCGGAGTTCTTCCAGTTGTGTAGAAATTCTTGCGTCAACATTTCCAATTTCAGTTTCGATAAGGCATCCGCCTTTTTCAATGCGCTCATCCGGCTCAAATTTTATTTTGTTAAACGAGCTGTTGTTGATAAGATTTTTACTGTAGTCATTAAGTTCATTTATATCGGTCGGGTGAAGTTTTATCTTAACTTCATTTGCGCCGATTATCTTTGAAATAGAGAGCCTGATATTGTCATTGATAGCTGTTTGCACTTCAATTTCTCTTTTAACAATTTTTTTTGCAACGATAGAAGCTGTATTGATAATCAATTTTTCAAACGATACTTCGTAGTCCGTCATTTTCCGGTCGTATGCTTCAATTATATGATAAACTTCTTCATATTTTTTGTAGAGTTTGTCCGTGTAATCTTTTTCGAGTTCACGTTTAATTTTTTGCTGACCTTCGATCGAACCTCTTTGATACGCTTCTTCGATCTGCTGTTTAACAAATTCAGCACTGCTAATTTCTGCATCGCGGTCGGGCAGAATGTCGGAACTTTTAAGATTCAGCTTTGGAGCGGATTTCATTTTCAACACATTAGACATAAACTTCTTCCGGACCTCCTCTCAAGTTCAACGATATTTCGCCGGCTTCCTCGAGAGCTTTTATTATATCAATTATTTTTGCCTGAGCGGCTTCTACTTCTTTTAGTTTCACCATGCCCATATATTGAAGTTCTTCCTTCAACAAGTCTGCCGCACGCTCGGACATATTTTTGAATATTTTTTCTTTCAGTTTTTCATCGGTAATTTTCAACGACAGCGCCAGATCTTTTCTATCAGTTTCACGAAGAATTTTTTGTATGTCTTTATCTGCAATGTTTATGATTTCATCGAATATGAACATGAGCCGTTTTACTTCGTATGTTGTTTCCGGGTCTTTATCCTCCATCTTCAGGAGAATATCTTTTGTGAGCGATACATTCAATCTGTTAAGAATTGCGGCAAGGCATTTTGCACCGCCAAGCTTGCCGACAGACTGGCTCATCGAAAGACCGGCAATTTCATCAACTACGTGTTCAATTTGTTTTAATGTCTGCGGTGCAATCTTTCCGAGAGTAGCAATGCGATGTGCAACATCGATTCTCATATCTTCGGGCAATTCTTTCAAAGCATTTGCTGTTTGATCGGGACTTAATTGAGATAAAATCAGCGCCATAGTTTGCGGATGTTCTTTGTTCAAGAAATTTATTAACTGAGCCGGCTCGGCTTTTTTAAGAACATCAAACCCTTTAATTGTTGTAAGCCGTTTTACCTTGTCAATAATTTCCACTGCTTTCGGAATACCGAAAGTTTTTTCGAGCAGAGCCTGTGCATAATCAATTCCGCCTTCAAGCACATACTCCCTTGCGGTAACCATGGTGTAAAATTCATCAACAACGCCGTCAATAATTTTTGAAGGGATATTTCTTACTTTGGTAATTTCAGCCGAGAGAGTTTCAATATCTATCGGGTCTAAAAATTTAAAAACACCGGAAGCCGCTTCAATGTTGAGCGCCACCATCAGCATCGCCGCTTTTTGCATGCCGCTCACTTCGCTTAAACGTTCGTCCCTAACTTGTAAATTAGATTTCATCTTCGTGCATCCATGCGTTTATTAGTTTTGCCGCATCCAAAGGATTTTTTGCTACGTAATTGATAATCTTTTCTTGCTGGTTTTTTTTCAACAGAGCTTCGTCGGAAATTTCATCTTCTAAATCTCCAATCGGCAGACTTTTCTTTTTCGGATAATTCATCTGTGCGGCACTAACATTAACTTCGGGTTTTTGATGCGGCGCCGGCGCGGCAACTGCAAGATCGCCGGGATGAAATGTTCCGATAACAATTCTTTCGCTTTTCAATCTCTTCATCAAATTCTTCAATACGAGCAGCGAAGCAGCAATTGCTACAACAATAAAAACAAGATTGATCCATTCATTAACATCGGGCAGAAGCGTACTGCTTTCCCCCACATTAAAATCTTCAGTCTGCTTAACTTCAAAAGGAATACTTACCAAAGAAAATTGATCGTTTCTTGTTGCGTCGATTCCAACAGCGTTCCTTACAATCTCTTCCAATTTTTTAAGTTGATCTTGCGAGCGCGGTTCGAAAACAATTTCCGTTTTGTCTCCCTTTTTTACTTCTTTGGGAATATCATTTAGAACAGCGGCAACACTAAGTCTTTGAATATTTCCGCTTCCTTCAATTACCTTTTGAAGCGTTTTGCTGATCTCGTAATTCGTTACGGAATTTTCCGCGTTCTGAGCAGTTGAATCGCTTACAGAAGAACCCTGATTATTTGATTTGATTGTCTGCTCGCTTATTGCAACCTGAGTTTCGGGGTCGTACTGCTCCATTGTTTTTTCAACCTGATCAAAATTCAAATCCGCATTTATCTGTACAATTGCATTTCCGTACCCCAAAACATTATCGAGAATCGACTGCGCTTTTTTGGCAAGATAATTTTCTACCGATTGTTTTATTTCGTACTGCTTTGTTGATGCGAATGCCAAAGGTCCCTCTTCTTCTTCGCTGGAAAGTATGCGCCCCTTTGTATCAATCACGGAAATTTTGCTTACAGGTAATCCTTCAACACTTCCGGCAACAAGATTCACAATTGATGAAATATTTTCTTTACTGATTTGCGCGCTGCTTTTCAATTTCAATACAACGGAAGCTGTTGGAACTTTTTCATCATCCTTGAAAATTGTTTTCTGCGGAATTACAATGTGAACGCGTACGCCTTGCACGCCGTCGAGTTGTCCAATTGTACGGGCAAGTTCTCCTTCGAGTGCTCTTTTGTAATTCAGCTTCTGCATGAATTCCGACATGCCCATTGTTGACTTATCAAAAATTTCATAACCGATTACGCCGGAACTTGGTATTCCTCTGCCGGCAAGTGCCAGCCGAGTTTCGTAAACTTTTTCTTTCGGCACTTTTATCGTCTGCCCGTTATCGTCAATTTTATAGACCAGTTTCTGTCCGTTGATATATTCGAGAACTTTGGATGCATCTTCCGGCGAAAGACCCGAATACAAAGTTGTGTAAGTCGGCTCATTCAAGAAAAAGAGCATAACTGCAAGCAGTGCGGTCGTAACAATTGCGCCGCCGAATATCATAAATTTTTGTTTTGGACTGAGTTTATTAATTATACCGAGCAGTGCTTGAAATGGATTTGAGTTCATGATTATACGGGCATCCTAATTAGTTCTTTATACATGTCAACTGCTTTGTTGCGGATTTCCATTAACAGTTCGAGACTTGTTTTGGCTTTCTCGCCGGCAATCATTACTTCATGTAATTCTACACCATTGCCGGAAACAAAATCTTCCATTTTCTTTTCTGATTCTTTTTGAGTTTGATTAACATTAGTAATCAAATCAGCAAACGGTTTTGTAAAATCATCATCATTAATTTTTTTCTTTGATATAGAATTCAAATTGTTTGCGATGAGATTACCGAATCCTTCTATTTTCATTTTTAACCTCTCCGGTCTATTAACGATCCTACTGTAACGCCGGCAATTCTTCCTTTCGAGTTATAGAATTCATAATCCATAATTTCATTTTGTTTTGCCGGGTACATGTTTGCAAAAAATTTTTTTTCTTCCAACGTGATATCCGGGGCTGTTGTTTTTTTTGCGGCGGCTGAAGAAGCAGTATTGCCAACATACGCCGGTCCGTAATTGCCTACAGAGTTTGTCGTAATTTTCATATTATATCTCCAAAGAATCTTTTATCATCTGTTTGGAAGAATTTAATGCTTGCAGATTAGCTTCGTAGCTTCTCGTAGCCGCAATCATATCAACCATCTCGTTGATTATGTTTACGTTAGACATTTGCACATAACCTTTTTCATCGGCATCGGGATGTTCGGGCATAAAAAGTACTTCGCCCGGTTTGGTATCCGTTTTTTCATTTATCTGCAAACCGTCTTTTGAAACTTGAGAATTATTTTGAGGCAGCTCAGTTGTGTTAATATGATTGGAATCGGTTCTGCTCAACTTGAGGACATTGTTTTCAACGGAAAGATTAGCCGCAAAGCTGTTTTGTTCTTGCAGTACGGTAAGCATTTTTCTTTTATATGGTTCGCCGCTTTCGGTACGTACGGAATCAGCATTAGCAATGTTTTGTGAAATAAGGTCCATCTTTTTGCGCTGAATACTCATGCCGCGCGAGCTTATTTCCAGCCCGAATAGATTGCCGCTTATTTTCATAATTTACCTCCGCCTTTAATTACATTCTGAATGCTTCTGTAATATTCCCCCACTTTCTTAGAAGCAAATTTGAACCGCAGTGTGTTCTCTGCAAGTTCTGTCATTTCTCTTTCGATGCTAACATTGTTAATTCCCGAAAGAGCATTCTCATTGTTATCGTAAACGATTTCAAATCCGCTTTCCTGATTACCGGAACCGGCAGATGTGATGTGTTTGCTTTCGGAAGTTTTCAGAAATGAATTGACGTTTTCATCGAAAAGATTTTTGAACACCAAATCTTCTCTTTTGTAATTCTCGGTGCCGACATTGGCAATGTTACGCGAGATTACTTTATTTTTTTCTGCGCAGTAGCCTAAAAGATTTTGGAGTAACTTTACCGATGATGCCATACATTCTTTTTTCGGTTGTTTTAACTATTCTACCCAAATCGAATGCCAGCGTCAAAAAATTAGATTTTAGTGCAAATGCTTTAAGATGGCTTATTAAATATGGCTAAATATGAACAGTTGGAAGTTATTACTCAGAATAGTCGAGCAGAATACTTTTGGTCTGTCCGCACGAGCAGATGAACTTAATTTCTTTAATGGCGTCGTTGGCATCTTTCTTCAGATAAATTTTTACGCCTTCATGCTCGTCCTCTTCAAGAGTAACGCGGCAGAGACCTTTAATTTCGGCATCTGCGGCTTTGATAAGATTTCCGCTGTTGAGGGAATTTTTGCTGTAGATATCTTTTACGAGTGAATCTTCAAATTGATTGCTCATATTATAACACCTTGTTAATCATTTCAGGAATTTTTTCGAGCGGCAAAACTGAATCGGCAAGCCCGCCTTCAACAATTGCTTTCGGCATTCCGTAAACAACGCAAGTCTGTTCATCTTGCGCGATACAATGACCGCCCAAAGTTTTTAAATTTTTGATCGCTTCCAAACCGTCTTTTCCCATGCCGGTCATAATAACTCCAAGTGTTGATTTACCATAATATTCAACAACAGAATTAATCATGACATCAACAGAAGGACGATGCAAAGTATTGTTCGGCTCCGAAGATATTTCTATAACGGTGTTCGTAAGATTCATTTTTTTTAATTTCATGTGGAAGCCGCCGGGTGCAATGTAAATAAAACCGTCTTGAACCGGCTCGCCGTTCTCGGCTTCTTTCACAGTTAATCCGCACATGCTGTTCAAACGATCGGCAAGCGACTTGGTAAATTTCGGCGGCATATGCTGAACAATAAAAATCGGCACTTTAATTTTATCGGAAAGCATCGGCAATACTTTCTGAAGTGAAAGCGGACCGCCAGTTGAGATTCCAAGCGCTACTGCTCTGTATCCTGCTTTCGGTAATTCTTTCTGCGCAGTTACAACAGCAGAAGACTGGGATGTTTTAGTCAGCGATCTTAATCTCTTCAGTCTTTCGCTCAATTGTTTTTGTTTAACAATTTCTTTGACTTTTGAGATTAGATCTTCTTTTATCTTGGTGATGTTGATATTCACATAAGACATTTCTTTGGGAATAAAATCAACAGCGCCCCATTCCAAAGCTTTAATTGTTGCTTCGGCACCTTCTGTTGTTAAAGAGCTAACCATTAAAACGGAAGTCGGACAATCCGCCATTATTTTTTTAAGAGCGGTCAGCCCGTCCATAACCGGCATTTCGATATCAAGCGTAACAATATCCGGTTTAAGATTTTTTACAACATCATAACCTTCTTGCCCGTTTTTAGCGGTTGAAATTACTTTAATATCCGGATCGCTTTCGAGCATAAGCGAAAGCGATTTGCGCATGAACGCAGAATCATCAATAACAACAACGGAAATTTTACGATCCAAGCTTGTGTTCCAGTTTACTAAAGAGTTCGTTAATATCGAGAATTATAACAACGGTGCCGTCTCCCATAATTGTTGAACCGGCGATGCCGTCTAACTTGCCGAGATAATCGCCAAGAGATTTTATTACAATTTCTTGCTGCCCGACTAAATCATCAACTTTAATTCCGAATCTTTTTTCTGCGATGCCTACTTCAACAATATACTGCCAGTCTTTCGATTTATCTTTTCCGTTTCCGGTGTGCCCCAATAATTCATCGAGACCAACAATCGGCAGAATCGAATCGCGAAGATTGATAACTTCTTTGCCGCGTATGGTTTCAATCTGATCATAATTAACACGAATGACTTCAATAACCGAATGGAGCGGAATAACAAGTGTTTGTTCGAAAGCTTTAACAATCATGCCCGAAATAATTGCCAGCGTGAGCGGAAGCCTGAGCACAAAAGTTGAGCCCTTTCCTATTTCAGATTCAACTGAGATTGTACCGCGTAATTTTGTAACATTGGTTTTAACAACATCCATTCCCACGCCGCGCCCGGAAACATTTGTAACAACTTCCGCTGTCGAAAAGCCCGGATGGAAAATTAAATTGTATGTATCTTGTTTGGAAAGTTCTTTTGCTTTCTCTCTCGTAATAAATCCTTTGGTAACCGCCTTCTCTTTAATCATTTCCGGGTCGATGCCTTTGCCGTCGTCAACAACTTTTATTACAATGTTGTTGCCTTCGTGATCGGCAGTGAGGTGCACGGTGCCTTTGCGGATTTTGCCTTTCTGTTCTCTATCAGCCGGTTTTTCGATTCCGTGATCAATTGCATTTCTGATAAGATGCACAAGCGGATCGTTAATTTCTTCGATCAAGTTTTTATCAACTTCGGTATCTTCACCCTGAATTACGAGTTCAACTTCTTTGTTCAATTCTTTGCACATATCACGAACAACACGCGGAAAACGGTTGAACACCTTTGCAATTTTTATCATTCTCAATTTCATCACGACAAGCTGAAGTTCTGTCGTCATCAGGTCAATCAATTTGGTCGCGTCAGCCAAATCTTTTGCAAAAACCGTCCCTTCGTTTTCAAGGGCAAACTGTGCGTTAACTTGTGCAAGCCGGTTTCTGCCGAGCACAATCTCCGATGCAATATTTAACAATGCATCAAGCCGGTCAACATCAACACGAATCGTATTGTCTGCTTTTTTCGTTTCAACCGGCGCGGCTTTTTGTAAGATCTCTTTGACCGGCTGGTTTTCTTTCTGCGCAGCTTCGTTACTTGCCGGCACTTCAATCTTTATTTCTTCCTGAAAGGATAACTCCGGTACATAACTTTCAATATTTTCCAGCAGCGCAACTAATGCCGCATTTACACGTTCAGTATCTGTGTTTTCATTTTTTTCATTTTCGATTTTATCGAGCAGATCTTTTATTGTATCGTAACCGAGAATAATCCCGTCCATTAAATTCAAGTTGAGTTTAATCTCGCCCTTTCTCAACTTGTTCAGAATATCTTCGCACTTGTGAGTAACTTCAGGGAGTTTCTCCAATCCTAAAAAACCGGATGTTCCTTTTATCGTATGGAAGGAACGGAAAATTTGATTCAGCAGATCCAAATCATCCGGTCTCTTTTCGAGGTCCATCAAATCAACATTTAACTTCTCAAGAATTTCTTTAGTCTCAAGCAAAAAGCTGTCAACAATTTCCTTCATTTCAGGATCAACAAGCATCGGATTTTGCATCACGCGTTCCATCATTTTGTAAAGAGTTTATCAATTTCTTCTTGAGAAGCTTTTTTACTGCTGTTCATCAAATTATCCGCAAGCGCTTGATGTTTGCCTGTTCTGTCGTATTCGGCATTTTCGTTGAATGACCTTTCATCTAAGTGACCGGCGCTTTCCAATCCGGGAAGAACGGCTTCGGTCTGTTTACCCAGATCAAACAACAGCGAAGCAAGACGTTTCTGTACTGATTGAATCAAATGATTAACCGAAGCGAGCTGCTGCGCTGTAATATCCTGAACTTGCAAAGAGATAGTAATATTCGATGAGTCGTTTTCGATTTTGCGAATGATGCTGTCGAGAGATATAACTTTATTTTCGAGATCATCAATGCATAAGCTCGATTTAAGACTATCGTAAGTGCCGTTCAGCGGTTTCAATTCATCGCCGAAGCGGTCTAATGCAACTCTTTGATTAAAGAACCCGTTCCTCAAATCAATCAATTCGTTTTTAATTCTTGTCATGTCCGTTGCCATTGAATCAACGATATCAAGAATTTCGCTGGTGGCTATTTCGGTAGCATATGTAACATTATTTATTTGATTCGCCGCCTTTGGAATTTTGCTTGTGCTGTCATGAATAGAATTATTTACATTTTCCAGTAGAGGAACTATATCATGCATAAAATCTATTATCTTTTGAAAAACCGGAACGATTTTCTGCCCGAAGACAAAAAATTGTTTTAGATCGCCCAGCTTTTGGAAAACTTGTTCCATGTTTGATTGGTTATCCATAACCTTCTCCATATTAAACGCTTGCTAATATTTGGTCAATTTTTTCTTTCAGCACTTGTGGCGTAAACGGTTTAACAACGTAATTGTTTACTTTTGCCTGAAGAGCTTCAAGAATATCTTCTTTCAAACCTCGTGTTGTAACCATCAGAATTGGAATATTATTAATCCTTTCATGAGAGCGGATTGCTTTCACAAGTTCGAGACCGGTGAATTCCGGCATATTCCAATCGGTGATTACAAAATTTATTGATCCGTCAGAATCAAGTTTGGTGATTGCTTCTCTGCCGTCCCCGGCTTCAACGAAAGAATCGTAACCGATGCTCTTCAAAGAGTTGGCAACAATTCTGCGCATTGTAACCGAATCATCTACAACCAAAAATTTTAATCCCATTTTAAACTCCCGCTAATTCAAGTATTTAGAAACTTCATAAAGAACGCGTTTCGGATCGAAAGGCTTTATCAAATAAGAATTGGCACCGCATTCCAAGCCGCGTTGAATATCTTCGTTGTTACCCAATGAAGAAAGAATGATAATCGGCAAGTCTTTGAATTCTGAATTGTTCCTAACAGATGCAATCAACTGGTAACCGTCAACATTCGGCATATTTAGATCCGTTAATAAAAGATCCACTTTGTTAGCCGGCAGTTTTTCGAGCGCTTCCATCCCATCCGAACATGTAATTATCTCGTAGCCTTTTACAGTTAAAGCTACCGATACAAATTTTCTGATTGTAGGAGAATCATCAGCAACAAGAATTACCCTTTTCATGATCTATCACTACTCCTTTTGATAACCAATTGTTTTGGGAAAGCTTACCAGGCTGAATGCTTTTGAGATGCCTTGTAAAGTTTCCGAATATCCTATAAACAAATAACCGCCTCTGTTAAGTGAATTATACAAATGCGAAACCACTTTTATTTTTGAAGCGGTATCAAAATAAATAAGCACGTTGGCACAAATGATCACGTCAAAGTTCAACATTGTCTTCATCATAAAATCATCGTAAAGATTTGCAACCTTGAACGTTGCCATCTTTTTAATTTCGGGCGCAACTTCAAAAAGTCCGGCATTACTTTTAAAGTATTTTTTCAAATAATACGGCGGTGCGTTGCGTATCGAGTATTCTTTATAAACAGCATGATTAGCAACATCTACAATTGATGCGCTTATATCGGTACCGAAAATTTCGAGTTCTACATTAGGGTATTTCGGTTTTACAAGGTCCTGAAAAACCATTGCAATAGAATAAGCTTCTTCACCGGAAGAACTTGCCGCACTCCAAACACGAATTTTATTTTTATTTAAAAGAGCTTTGTTTGTAATCAATTGCGGAAAAATTTGCGAAGCCAATGCGTCCAGCTGCGGCTGATTACGAAAAAAGAAAGTTTCGTTTATTGTAATTGCTTCATAAAAATACTTTCGTTCTTCCGAAAATCCGCTTCCCCCTTTTTTTAATAAAGAAAAATACTCTTCGAAATTTTTCAAACCGAGAAATGTAATTCTTCTTTGCAAACGGCTTTCCAGCAAATATTTTTTGTTGTCCTGAAAATAAATGCCGGTGCTTTCATAGATGTATTTTCTAATTTCCTGGAACAAAGACACGGAAAGAAAAAGCTGTTTTGGCAGAGTTGAAGCTAAGCTTTGACTTAAATCCGGCAATTTTAGTTCAGTAAGTTGGTTCATAGTGTTTTTATTTTGTAATCGAGAAAATTTCTTTAAGATTTCTGTTGTTAATTATTTCCAATGCTCTGTCTCTTATCATTTCCTCGCCGTCTTCGGATAACTGGAAGATGGCTTTAACAGCTTCAATACTATTTAACCCTTCGAGCAATTCAACCAGCCTAATTCTGTTCCATAGATTCTCATCTTTAATCATCGAATCGGAAAACAGAAGCGCGCTTTCGGGATCAAGAATAAATAAAATTTCCATGCTTGCCCTACGGGCTTCTTCGTCGTAATGATTCAAATATTCGCTCACAGAGTGGATAACATTCTTTTTTTGCAAGAGTGAAATATTTATAGCACCTTCTTGCGAACTGACAAACATCAGCGTTGAAAGAACAATGTTAAGAATGTGCCTAACGTTTTCTCCGCTATCGCTCAAAACTTTAGGTAGTTCTTCAAAAATAAAATCCGAATTGCGGTAAATCTTTGTTCTGATGATTTCATCAAGTTCGTAATCTTCGCCAAGAAAGTTGAGACTTGCCAGAAGGATGTCTTTATCATTAAATACATTAATAAGTGAGAGTGCAATTTTTTTATGTTCGGCAGTTCCTTCATGCAAAGTGTACATCAACAAATTTTTCATCCTATCATCAAAAGGAATATCGAGACAGTATTTTTCTTTAAGCAAAAAGATAGAAGTAATTAGGGGCCAAACGAGAGGACCATGTATGCTCGAAATTTGCTCGAGCAAAAAGAAATATGTATCAACATCTCCAAGATAGCCGAAGCTTTCCAGTATAGAATATTTTGTCAGTTCATCTTCAACATTATACTTTGCCATCAAAAAATCGAGAGCCTTTTTAGAGCCGATCTTGCCGAGTGCTTCTACAACGGTAGGTTTGTAGAGTTCATTTCTTTCATAAAGAAGGAGTAAAATATCAACCGAATCTTCGTGTCTAATATTTCCGAGCGCTTCAATACAAGCGAGAATTACATTCTCGTTTTCAGATGCACTCAAAATTGTTAAGATATGGTTTGCGGCTCTGTCGTCGGTTATCAGCCCAAGAACATCTATAATAAATTTTTGGTCGTCGTCATTTTTATTTGTGTTGTATTCAATCAAAGCATCAATTGATGCGGTGCCGAGCTTGATCAAAATTTCGCCGGCAAGGTTGCGAACAGTAATATCATCTGATGAAACAAATTCGACAAGAAACGTTGCTGCATCTGCCGGCTGTTTGGTTAATATGTACATTGTTGCGGCATTTCTTACGCCTTTGTTTTCATCGGGAATAAAACTGCAGATAGTTTTAGTGAGCTTTCCGCCGTCTTCAACATCTATAAGGTTTTCAATCAGTTCTACTTTTTCCTGATCTTGCGAAGAATTTAACTGCCCGATTATTTCTTGGAAGTTTGCCAAACTATCTTTGCTCATAATACCTTTGTAGTTGAGTTATAGTTTTGTTACTCTGTCTTCAAACAAATTGTATGCCTACCAATTCATGTTGTTAATGCACAAAAAGATTGCCCGGCAGATATTTATCTGTTTAATATTAGCCAGCTGTAAAAAATTTTCTCCTTTATCTTAATTATCGAACAAAATGATAATTGTTTAAGCAAAAAAATATATATTGACGCGGAATATTTATTTTTTTGGGATGTTCATTTAAAAATTTTAGGAACTACTTAAGAATCTTTAAAATAACCCGATAATAGCCTACGGGAATACGTGTAAAACTTTACAACTATGGTAATGGAGTCCCTTTAAGCAAGCAATTCTATATTAACATTTTTTTTTATGCAGCATATTAAAGAAAAACATATAATGGCAAGCTTACCTACAGAGCAAACACAAAACTCGATGGGCATTGGTTTACAGCAAGCAATATTAGATTCATTGCACCTTGGAATTCTTGTTAACGATACGGACGGTTCGATATTATATCTTAACGACGCGCTAATTAATCTGCTTAATTTCAAACACCAGGATATTTACAACAATAATATTGCATACCTTACAAAAAAAATTGAAGAAAGATGCGAAATTCTAAAATCTTCGGTTAACAGCTTACACGAAATTGCAGATAATAACGAAATTTGTGCCTTTGCATTTATAAAATACAATCAACAAAACCTGATTAAGATTTACAGCTATACACTTAGAAACAATTTTAAGTTTTATCGCATCTGGGTGTTCTCCGATTCGACAAAAGATAGTTTGAACAAAACCGCATTGATCGAGAAAAACAAAAATCAAAACCCGCAAATTGACACCGATGGCATTTCGATTAACGATGATCTTTTTCTTACCAAAACCCTCGATGATGTAACAAAGAAAATGAATGATAAGGATAAGTTCCTTTCAATAGTGGCGCACGATCTTAAAAGTCCTTTTCAGGCATTGTTGGGAACGCTTGATTTTCTTCACCAATCTGCCGAAGAATTATCTGCCGAAGAAATTAAGAGTTACTTGCAGATCGGCAATTCATCGGCAAAAAATATTTACAAGCTGTTGGAAGAATTACTTGAATGGTCGCGTCTGCTTTTGGGACATATACAATTCGAACCGGTAAAGTGTAACTTTCATAATGAAATGCTTCGCGCACAAAGTTTTTGCTCTGCACAAATTCACAAAAAGAACATTAATGTTATTAATAATATCGATCCGGAGTTTCAAATAAATGCCGATGAATATATGATCAATTCTATTTTCCGCAATCTTTTGACAAATGCCGTCAAATTTTCGAACCGAGGCGGTACAATAAAATTGAGTTCTACTTTAGAAGGCAACTACATAAAAATATCGATAAAAGATCACGGCATTGGAATAGCCAACGAAGCGAATGAAAAATTATTCAGGATCGATAAACTTTATTCTACTCCCGGAACAGAAAACGAACCGGGCAGCGGTTTGGGTCTGATACTCTGCAAAGAAATGGTTAGGCAGCACGGAGGGAATATTTGGTTTGAAAGCAAGATAGATGAAGGCACAATTTTTTATTTGACTTTTCCACTTTCTTAAAAAATTGCATATGAACAAAGCTGAGCAAATTTTTCGACCGGATACAAAAAATTTTGATGACACTGCATCATTCAATCAGATATATCCTGTTGTTTTCGAACATATCACCGAAGCTGTTGCGGTTCTTAAAGAGAACGATATCGTTGTGTGCAACCCGGCATTCAATATCCTCTACGGTTACAAAACAAATCATGAATTGCTCAACACATCGTTTATTAATCTAATTCCTTTTAATCATCAGGCAAGTTTTGATGAAAGGCTGCGGTTTGCCCGCCTCGAACATGAAGCACCAACAATATTACAGACCATCGGCATTAAAAAAGATTCTACATTGTTTGCCGCGGAATTAAAAATAAGCCCGTACCAAGCCGCAGAAAATTTGGCAATAGTTACAGTAAAAGACATTACCGAAAAGAAACAGATTCAGGATCAAATAAATAAGTTATCGAGAGTCGTTGACCAGAGTTCTTCGATGATTGTAATAACCGATCCCGAAGGGAAAATTGAATACACCAATCCGAAGTTTACCGAAGTAACCGGTTATTTCTTTGAAGAAGTTTACGGACAAAAAATAAATTTCCTAAAATCGGGTCATACAAGTTTAGATGAATATAAAGAACTGTGGCAGAGAATCAGCGAAGGAAAAGATTGGCGCGGTGAATTTAAGAACAAAAAGAAAAACGGAGATTTTTACTGGGCTTCTGCAGTTATCACCCCAATTAAAAACGAGAACGGCGAAACAACACACATACTGGCAATAAAAGATGATGTTACGTCAAGAAAAGAAATGGAGCTTGAACTTAAAAGAGCATTGGACAGCGCTGAAGAAGCGAGCAAATTAAAATCCAATCTGCTTTCCAATATGAGCCACGAACTCCGTACGCCGCTTACCGGTATAATTGGTTTTTCAAGTTTGATACGTGATGAACTAACCGATAATGATCACATTGAAATTGTGGATAAGATTCTCAAATCAAGCAAACGGCTCTTAATAACATTGAACTCGATACTAAATTTATCGGAAATAGAATCCGGTACATTCCCCATCAGCATAACGGAATTCAATCTGGCTTCTTACACAAAATACTTTTTAACTAATTACGATAAGATAGCTACCGAAAAAAATCTGGCATTCGATATAGAAACTTTGGACCCGGATATAAACGCGCTTGCAGATGAAAACCTCTACAAACAAGTTCTGATTCATATTGTTGATAACGCTCTTAAATTTACAAACAGCGGCGGCGTAAAAGTACAAATTACTTCTTCCGAGGATAACCAGCACAATATAAAAGCAGTTGTTAAAGTAATCGATTCGGGAATCGGAATTGCAAATGAAGATCAAAGCAAAATCTTCCGCGAATTCCGTCAGGTTAGCGAAGGCATACGCCGCAACTTTGAAGGAAGCGGCTTAGGATTATCTGTTGCAAAAAAGATGGTCACTTTAATGAAGGGTGATATCATCGTTAAAAGCGAGCCCACCAGGGGTTCGGTCTTCAGCATTATTCTGCTCGGTAATAAAAAGATTAAAGATATGTCAAACTTTACTGTCGCGCACAAACCCCAAGCATCGTCAATCCCATCATCAGCCGAGCAGACGCCGGTTAAAGAAAAACGAAAAGATACACCTCTGATTTTAAATATTGAAGACAATCAGTTAAACTCCGAATTAGTTACGCTGTTCTTGCGTCAGATATGTAATGTAGATCAGGCTCATAATTATGATCAAGCAATAGAAAAAATTTATCAGAAAAAATATTCTGCCGTTCTGATTGATATTAATTTGGGCAACGGTCCCAGCGGAATAGATATTGCAAAAGAAATTAGAAACATGCCCGGTTACAAACAAACTCCTTTAATTGCAATCACCGGTTACGCTCTCCTAAGAGATGAAAAAAAACTTCTCAATGAAGGATTCGATTTTTACATCGCAAAACCTTACGATAGAGAAGATTTGATCAAATTAATCCAGAAAGCCATCCGCTAATTTTTCATGTCGAATACAAAAAGAAAGACCATGCGATTTGCATGGTCTTATCTCGGCTGTTTTGGGTTGAGGGCAATACTGTAAAAAAAAATGACTGACTTTAAGAATTCAGCCCGCAAATGATTATCTGTACTCACTCACTAAAATATTATCGAGATTTAACTAATAATTTTTAACTGAAGAATAAGCCACAAAAAATTACGGTTGATAATACATCAAAGATAATTACAGAGCAATGCTATTATTTTCGCCTTCAAAAAATTATTGCTCTAATTGATTTGTTTTGTTACTTCTATTCCAAGTTGTTCCATTCTATAACGGAGTTTGGAACGTGACAATCCCAATATTTTTGCGGCTTTCACCTGATTGCCGTTAGTAATCTTAAGAGTTTTTTGTATCAAAGCTTTTAGCACGAGATCTATTTTGACCCCTTTGGAAGGAATTTGAAGCAGAAATTTATCTTCCGTTTCGTCACTCTGTTTTTTTGAATCGAGCAAGAATCCGAAATGCTGTTCGGCAAGTTCATTATCTTCGCACAACAGAACAACTCTTTCCATCACATTTCTCAATTCACGGATGTTTCCCTTCCAATGGTAATTCTTGATCAAATCCAGCGCAGTAGAATCGATATTGTGAATTTCTTTGTTGAATTTTTGATTGAACTCTTTCAAAAAAGAATAAGCTATATACGGGATATCTTCCTTCCTATCACGAAGTGGAGGAATAACAACTTTGGCAACATTCAAGCGGTAATAAAGGTCTTCTCTAAAATTTCCTTTGGCAACTTCTTCTTCAAGATTCCGGTTTGTTGCGGCAAGAACGCGCACATTAACAGAAATTTCTTTTTCGCCGCCGAGTCTGTAGAATTTTTTTTCTTGAAGCGCACGAAGAAGTTTAACCTGCATATCCAAGTTGAGTTCACCGATTTCATCGAGAAGAAGAGTTCCTCCGTGCGCCAATTCAAATTTGCCGAGTTTTGTTTTTTGTGCGGCTCCGGTAAAAGCGCCCTTCTCGTGCCCGAAAAATTCACTCTCCGCCAGTTCTCTCGGAATAGCGGCACAGTTTATTGAAATAAACGGTGCATTATTACGCGGACTTTTTTGGTGAATAAATTTTGCAAACACTTCTTTACCCGTTCCGCTCTCTCCTTCCAATAAAATTGTTGTATCTGCACTCTTCGCAAGTTTCTCTACCGAGTTGACAAGCTTCTGTATTTTTGTACTCTTCCCGAAAAAATCTCTCGCAAGTTCATCTTCTTCTAAAAGTGTACTTAATCTATCCACCTCTGATTTTAATCTTACGTTTTCGATTGCTTTATTCAGCACAATAGTCAGTTGTTCCAAATCAATTGGTTTAAGAAGAAAATCGAAAGCACCGGCTTTAATTGAAGCAACTGCAATTTTTACATCGGCATAGCCGGTAATCATTATAACCGGGATTCCGAGAAAACTTTTCTTAATTGTTCTTAGAACATCGATGCCGTTGTGTGTAGTTAAATAGATATCGAGAAGAATAACGTCGGGCTGGAACTCCGCAACCGCTGCCTTTGCTTCGTTTGCATCAAGGCATTTATGTACATCAAAGTTCTGCTTAACTAAAACTTTTTTTAGAGATGTGGCAACTAAATCATCGTCGTCAATTATCAGTACTTTAGGATTCATCGGCATAAAAACTTTATTTTATGATAGGGGAAATAATATATAAAACCTGGAACCTTTGCCATATTCTGATTCAAATTTCAGTTCAGCACCAATTTCATCGAGCAAACTTTTACAAATGCTTAATCCGATACCGTTGCCTTGCATTTTACTTGTGTAAAAACCTTCAAGAATTTTTTGTTTGTCTTCCGGTTTTATTCCACAGCCCTGGTCTTCTACAGCCCAAATAATTTTATCGGTACCGTTGCGATATTTATCGGAATAAATGTTTATCACACTGTTGTCTGTGGAGGCTTCGATGGCATTGTTTATCAAATTCAAAAATATTTGTAGGAGTTTGTTTTCGTTAAAAGAAATGTATGGCAGTGCTGCGTTAAGATTTTTATCTACTTTTATTCTTCTTTTAGTGAGCGTAACGCTAAGAATTTCAAGGCTTCTGTCAGTTATCGAATTTAAAGAGACATCTTTTTTAGAGTCGTTTACTTTTTTTGTAAAATCAAGCACATCTGTGATTATAAAATTTATTCTTTCGAAGGCGGCTAACGATGAGGTAACGGATTCAACCACCTCGCTCGATAAATCCTCCTCGAACATTTTTATGTATTCGAGGTTCAACTTGATTGCTGTTAGCGGGTTCCGAATTTCATGAAGTAAACCGGCTGTTAGTTTACCAAGTATGGTAAGTTTGTTATTCTGTATAAAGTCTTCCACTATGCGAAATTGGATTTGGTTCTATAAAAAGTGTTAAATGCTTTCTTTTGATTAATGTGTTACTTTCTGCCGCCAAAAAATACGGAATAAAGTTGAAAATAATAATCAATATTTTCTACTAAAGTTAACGAGCAAGCTTATTTTGATTTTGCCAATTGATGTAATAACGGTTCATCATAACAGTAGCATGTTTTGATACACTTCACCACTGTAGAGTTCTTGTGTAATTTTATGGGAGTTTTACAGATGATAAATGCACCGTCTCTAATTAAATTATATTTACCGCATACAAACCGGGAAGAGAATTTTACAGTAGCTAAAATGTTTGAAGGTGTAAAAAATTATTTTGTTGAGGAGAGAGAGGGATTCGAACCCTCGGTACCCTTGCGGGTACACTTCCTTTCCAGGGAAGCCAGATCAACCACTCCTGCACCTCTCCTTCTAATAAAAAGTGGTGCAAATATATCAATAAACCGTCACACAAAAAAATTTTTCTCCACTTGCCTTTAACACATATCGTGCGGTTTCATAAAATAAAAATGTCTTTAAAAATTTTTTGCTTTAGAAAATTTTTTGAGTGAAATTTAATGGAAAATCGACTTAATTTTTATAACTTTGGCGCGAGGAAAAACGGAAAGGTGGCAGAGTGGTTGAATGCGGCGGTCTCGAAAACCGTTGTTCCGGTTTCCCGGAACCGGGGGTTCGAATCCCCCCCTTTCCGCAGAGGGTAATATGAAAACAAAATTATTTTTTGCTAAAAATCTTTTTCTTCTCCTCTTTTTATTTTCTACGATAAATACTACACCGGCACAAAACTCAAAAGATAATTGGCTGCCGGTAATCATTAACGGCACAAACAAGGTTTACATTAATACCAACGGTCTTTCAATCACTCCCGATAACGATATTTACGTTTGGGTTATGGAAGAAAACACCCCGCCAATTAGCCTGGAAGCAATCGGCGAAAAAATTTACAAAACAAAAACTTATTTCCTGCTTAACAAGGCATACAAAAGATACAGTCTGATGCAGATTATTCTTTACGATAGAAAAGATAATGTTATAAAAAGTTACACTTACCAAAGAAATATGGATAATGTTGATTACCGGTACAGTTCACCTATTCTGGAAGGCTCTAACGTTGAGGCTGTCTTGTTAAAATGTCTTGAATATCTCGGGACGAACAACAAAAAAAGTCAGTAGAGATTTTCTTTTATAAAAGTTTTCCCGCCAATCAAATTCATTTGAGTAATTATCCTTGATCGTCTGCCGATAACATAACCGCTCGGGCGAACCGGATTGCGTTTTACCGGATTCGGCAAAATTGCGGCTAATGTTGCCGCTTCCGACATATTTAATTTTGATGAACTTTTTCTATAATAAATTCTCGCCGCTTCATTAACACCATAAATCCCCTTCCCCATTTCGGCAACATTTAAATAGACTTCGATTATTCTTTTCTTACTCCAAAATACTTCGAGCAAAAGTGTGTAATAAGCTTCCAATCCTTTGCGGACAATATTTTTGCCGGACCAAAGAAATAAATTTTTTGATACTTGCATTGTTATCGTGCTTGCGCCTCTTTGTCTTTTGCGGCGTGAATTTTCCTTCATTGCTTTTTCAATTTGCTCAAAATCGAACCCGAAGTGTTCAAAAAATGTTTGGTCTTCTGAGGCTATTACTGCCAACGGTGCCGTGTACGAAATATTGTTTAAAGATACCGGCTTGTACTTAATATCCTCCGTATCGAAAAGTGAAATAAAGGGTTCTTCGATTTTTGAATAAATAAATGCCGTTGACGAAGGGTCAATAAATCTAAAAAAAAGAATAACAAAAATTACGAGGGCATTGTATATTAAAAATACCAGCAGTAATGATTTAATAATTTTGTAGAGTCTTAGAAAGAATGATTTAATCACTGTGATACAAACACAATTGTTAATAAGATTGATTGAATTAAATCCGGCTATTAAATATCTTTATGCCAGAGAATCCTATAATTAAAATAAGGAGTTTTTATGATATCCGAAAAAATTCAAAAAGCTCTGAATGATCAGATCAATGCCGAGTTATTTTCTTCTTATCTGTATCTATCAATGGCGGCATATTTTCACTCAGAAAATTGGACGGGCTTTGCGGCGTGGATGCAAAAACAATCCGCAGAAGAGTACGGACATGCAATAAAAATATATCATTACTTAACAGAAGTCGGTTCGAGAGCTAATTTTTCTGCAATTGAAAAACCAAAATCGGAATGGAAATCTCCTCTCGATGTTTTCGAAGAAGCTCACAAACATGAACTGACAATTACAAACAAAATAAATGAGCTTGTTAATCTTGCACTTTCCGAAAAAGATCATGCAACAAATAATTTTTTAATCTGGTTTGTTAATGAACAAGTTGAAGAAGTTTCGATCGCTATGCAGATAATCCATAAACTAAAACTTGTGGGTGATAATAAAAGCGGTCTTTATCTGCTGGATCGGGAGCTATCAAGCAGACAATAATTTAAAAGAGCGGCTCAACAGCCGCTTTTTTTTATAAATTTTTCCGGCAAGATTTTTTTTGGGTTTATTCAAATTTTCATATATTTGTCAGTCTAAAAAATGAAAACTGAGGAGAAACATGGCCCGCAGATGTCAGTTATCGGGTGTTGGTCCGGTGAGCGGAAACAGTATTTCACACGCTCATAACAAATCAAAAAGAAGATTTTTACCCAACTTACAGAAAAAGAGAATCTGGGTTAAAGAATTGAATAAGTTTGTTACAGTTAAACTAACGACCAGCTCATTAAGAACAATCGCAAAAAACGGTACTTCAGAAATTGCTAAGCTTGTGAAAGAGAAAAAGATCAAAGCAAGATAAACCGAAATTTGCCCCCTCTTGTAGGGGGTTTTTTATTTCATCACTTGTTGATATTACTCCCCCGCCTACCTAATTTAATTATTACTCAAAACAAATATGGGCACTGCTGTGAAAAGAATAATACTAACACTCTGTTCGTTTTTTTTACTTTCAAATAATTTATTCCCACAAACTTCTCCCTCTAATTCAAAAAATAATTACCCGGCAATTTCAGATACAATAATTAGAACCGCATTAACAGAACAAACCGGTTACGAATGGTTAAAAGAATTGTGCGATATCGGTCCGAGACTCAGCGGTTCGGAACAATCCATGAAAGCAATTATGTGGGCTAAAGATAAAATGGAAAAGCTTGCTATCGATAAAGTTTGGCTGCAAAATGTGATGGTTCCCAAATGGGTACGCGGAGATGTTGAATCGGCACAAATTGTTTCTTCAAAAAAATACAAAGGAAGAAAATTGAACATCACTGCATTCGGTGGAAGCATTGCGACTCCAGATGAAGGAATAACAGCACAAGTCATTGAAGTGAAATCTTTTGACGAATTGAAAAAACTTGGCGATATAGTAAAAGGCAAAATTGTTTTTTATAACAGAGCGTTCGATAACGGTTTGGTAAATTCTTTCGAAGCATACGGCAAAGCCGTTGACCAAAGAACTACCGGCGCAATTGAAGCGGCAAAACTGGGCGCTGCTGCTTCAATTGTCAGGTCAATTACTTCTAAAAATGATAATATAACTCACACCGGAGTTATGTACTACGATTCGCTCACAAACAAAATTCCTCACGCGGCAATTGGTGTGCAAGATGCAGAGTTTTTAAGCGAGGCAATCAAAGAAGAACCCGGTCTTGCAATAACAATAAAAATGAATTGCAAAAAATATCCCGATGCACTTTCTTACAATGTTATCGGAGAAATAACCGGTTCTGAAAAACCGGAAGAAATTATTGTAATCGGCGGACACTTTGATAGCTGGGATAAAGGCTGCGGTGCTCACGATGACGGCGCACCGTGCATTCAAACAATGGAAGCACTTCATCTTCTGAAAAAATTTAATATAAAACCGAAGCGGACAATCCGCTGCGTACTTTTTATTAATGAAGAAAACGGCGCACGCGGAGGAAAAGTTTACGGCTCATTTGCAGATACTGCAAAAGAAAAACAGATTGCCGCACTCGAAGCTGACCGCGGCGCATTTACTCCCAGAGGATTTTATGTTACTTCAGATTCAGCAGCAATAAATAAAATGCAAGTGTGGCTTCCAATTCTGAACAAAGCTCACATCGATTGGATTCGTCCGGGCGGCAGTGGTGTGGATGTTTCTTTTATCAAAAACGCGAAAGCTTTGCTCGGCTTCGCACCGGATGAACAACGATACATGGATGTACATCATTCGGATAACGATACTTTTGAAAGCGTTCATCCGCGCGAGATGGAACTTGGTACAGCAGCAATTACAATTATGGCAATTTTACTTAGCGAAGAATTATAAAAAAACACGCTCTTCGTTTCGCATAACAAGCATTTGCAAAAATCATTCTTAACGTAATGACAGCGTAAGTATTTGCATGTTTCCGCAGCAAAGCGGAGTTCTCCCGCCAAGGCACAACAATCCGTTAGCAACGTCTCGTAAACTCGATGCGGGACAAGCATTCCCGTCTCCACTTCGTTACGCCGGGCAAGCATTTGTAAATGGACAAAAAATAAAAAAAGTCTTCGGAGCGAAGCGGAGATCCCGCGTTGTTTTGCGGGACAATCCGTTAACAACGACATTCATTTGTAACTTACAATTCATCTCCTGTATTGGGCAAAGGTAATAGTCTCAATCCGTTAACAACGACATTCATTTGTAACTGACGACATTATTAATAGTAGACGGAGCTAATTTGTCTCAATCCGTTAACAACGACATTCATTTGTAACAGCTATCTCATATCAGTGTTAAACAATATTGTTTTATTGTCTCAATCCGTTAACAACGACATTCATTTGTAACTGTGGGGTCTGAAACCCCTTGTAATATATATATTTAAGTACCCTCTTGCGAGGCAAGTATGTTTTTTCTGTTTTTCAATCAATCCGCAAATAAATTCGAAGATCAATTCAGTCATAATTTCAAAGTACAAAACAACTTAGCAAACTGCGAGACAAATTTATTCAAAATCTTTTTTTTCAAAACAATTTCTTAGCTTTATAGGTTTTTGTATAAGTACTTAAATTTTGGCTCGCAGCATTTTTATATAATTTCATAACCTTTAAGTCCGGGCAGATATTTTATCTCGCCCATACCAACGGCTTTTAAGAAGCAGTCTTTACAAACCGGATAAATTCTAATATTAACGCCGTCGTTAGCGTATGCAGTAAGTTTGTTCAAAAGATCATCATATAACCGTGCATTCAAATTGCATTCAAAAACTGATTCTTGAACACGCACGCCGTA
The DNA here is from genome assembly GCA_016177735.1 of Ignavibacteriales bacterium. Classification (GTDB taxonomy): domain Bacteria; phylum Bacteroidota; class Ignavibacteria; order Ignavibacteriales; family Melioribacteraceae; genus DYJK01. The sequence continues at coordinate 102,507 of JACOUS010000021.1, forward strand.
TTCTTCCAGCAGTTTGCTTATTTTATTTCTGCGTTTATCATCATCAATATCATAAGTAATTACATAAATCATTTTATCTAATCCTTAAGGGTTGATAGCACATCTGTCTTTTTTGTATCCCCGTTTTTAGAACTCTTACTTGTAAGGTAATAAATTGTTTGTAGGTAATTTGTTTTGCCGTACCCAAGGGTTTAAAAAATATTTTCAATCTTTCTTCAACCATCTGCATATACTTTTTTCTGAATTCGTAAGACATTAAGCATGGATATTTTGCATTTTCTTCAATTGTAAAATCTTTGAGCGACACCATATTTCTGCGGATAATGTAAAGGACTAAGGAATCAATTATGTGCCGGAACTCTTCTTGCAAATCGGAAGCAAGCGGAAAGTAGCGGTTGGTTGGCTTATGGTAAAAACTTATTTGAGGGTTCAAGCCTTCTGTTTGCAATGCCGTTGAAATATGATGATAAAGGATTGTGTAACCGAACGAAAGCATTGCATTAACCGGATCTTCCGGCGGGTGCTTGGTACGGCTGTCAAATTTCCATTCTTCCGGAAGTGAAGAATTGAGTGTTTCAAAAAACAAAGCTGCGGAACTGCCTTCAATTCCTCTTAAAGATTCAAGCGAACGTGCATTAACGGCTTTATCCATAAGGTTATTGAATTCGAGCAAAGGGTTTTCATCTTCGCACTGTCTGCGTGCAATAACTTTATGGTTGTTAATTTTTGCTTCAACTACTTGCCGCGCAAACGCAAGAACAAAAGATTCATCTTTGGAAATTTCCAACTGGTTAAGCCAAAGATCGAAATTTGTTTCGTTAACCGGAATTGTTAAACGCAGTTCACCATTTGGACGGCAAAAGTAAACCGGAATTCTATTTTCATTAAGCATAAGAACGGCGGGCATAGTAATTCTTCCGGTACCGTTTATTACAACGCTGCTTAATGTATGAAGAGGAAACTGCACATGTTTCTGTTCCATCTCTTCTTCGTAAGTAAGTTCTATATTCTTTGCATCAACATGTACAAAAGCATTATTACTTATATAAAGCGGATATTTTTCCAAAAGCAGTTCATCAATCTGTTCGGCATTAAGTGGTTTTATTACAGGTTTAGGAACTTGTTTAACGTGTTTAATCTTTTCCAAATCAATAAGTGTAAGCCAGCTTCCATCGGGAATCGTTTCTTCACTTATTTCATAGTATTTATTCAATGAATCCGGTTCCTCAACTTTTTCCTTTTCAATAATCATTGACTTCAGAAAAAGATAACCCAGATACTGGAACCCGTCATCGAACGAAACGATGTTTGTTTTGGATGGTTTGATTTCGAGTTTAAGTTTTTCGAGAGAACTTTTAACGGATATTAAAGCTTCTTCGGCTTGTTCTTTTGTTTTGCAAAGAACAATAAAATCATCGGCGTACCTAATAAGCTTAAAATCATTTTGAAGTGCTTCATCAAATTCATCCAGATAAAGATTTGCCAGCAGAGGAGAAATTGCGGCGCCTTGCGGAAGCCCCTTTACCCGTTTAATTTTTATTCCTTCAAAATATATGTCGGATTCTACCCACTGTTTTAACAGAGAACAAACGGGATCGGCGCCATAAAGAATCTCAATTTTTTTGAATAGTAATTCCCAATTAACATTATCGAAGAAGGAACGAATGTCAGACTCGAGAACAAAATTGAAGCCTTTTTTATGTGATTCGTTTATTGCTCTTGCAGCACCGGCACGGGACAGCCCTTTCCGGTAAGCGAAAGAATTTTCTTCAAGAAGATGGTCAATAGAATCACCAAGAACTTGCGTAACTGCTCTTTGCAGCACACGGTCTCTTACTGTTGGTATTGCCAGCGCTCTTATCTTGCTCTCTTTCTTAGGTATGATGATGCCAAGTAATTCGCCGGATTTGTAATTGCCGTTTGTGATTTCATTAGAAAGTTTATCAAGATTCTCATCTAAATTCAGTTCGAATGCTTCAGTGGTTACACCGTCAACACCATTGCAATCGCTGTTATCTTTAATATGTTCAAACGAAGAAAGTAAATTTTCTTTTTGCAGAATAATTTCCAGAAAGGATTTTACCGGTTGAAGAACAGCTCTATTAACAGCCGCTTCATTTACAGAATATTCACCAAATCCAAACGATGTATTTTTACCGGCATGTACCAATTGACCGAGCGAAAGTATTTGCAGCCAATTTTCATCCAATATCATTTTTAGTTTAACAACGCCTTGTATGCCGCCAAGTGTTGTGTTATCCTTGGGCATATCAATCCACATAAAATACTTTCCCAATATTTCGGCTGCTGGAATTTCCGGCATACCGTTAAACGGCAATGAACTTTGATTCAGCCGGGCTAAAGTTTCCAACCGTTTATAAAGAAGTTTTAGAAATTGGTGCGTGTCAAAATATTGCGGATCGAAGTAACGTTTTCCTTTTTGCTGGTCTTCTTCTATTCTTTCAACCCGAAGCGGAGTAATAAATTTGAAAGTGTAAATATCATCAACAGCTTTTTCTAAAATATGTGTAACCGGCTGCTGTTCTTTTATACTCACCAATTCAACAGTATCGTTTGTTAAATCGCCCGGGTAATCGGATTCCGGAATATCGTGCAAATTGGAAAGAAGTTTTACTATCAGGTCCGGGTCATTTTTTAATACTGTAATACCAAAGTTGTATTCATCACCAACGGAGTAATAAATTCTTCCGGTTTCGCAAGGAGTTATTATCAACTCTTTACCAATGGGATGAAGGTTTATCACGCGGCTAATTAATCCATACAGTTTTCCGCCATGATAAAAATGGAACGTAGTATCGCGCTTAAACCTAAGCTTAACTGAGAATTGTTTGAAGAAAATGTTGTTGAGAAAAGGGTTTTGCATTAGTATTCCCGCAATAGAAATTTAGTGAAATTGCCCATACCCAACGTTTGTTTTTGCGCCTACCCCTAAATCCAGCAGTATTTGTTTAAATAATTCTTTTTTGATTTTTCCCGGCAAACAACTATCCGATAACCTAAAGCTAAATTTAACAGTTACCTGCGGCAGAATTTTCATAAATTGAATGGGATTAGGGTTAGTAAAGGGGTCGAGTTCTCTTTTACTTTCATGTTTGTGAGGTGTTATATAATCATTGCCGAGAAAGATTTTGTTTTTATTTAATGAAACAATGGGAAAAGCATCAAAGAAAATATCGCGCTCTTTTAGCGGCAGAATATTATTACTGTCTTTTTTGCCCTCAAATACGGTTAAAACAAATTCGGAATCTTTATCATCACTTAGGCATTTAAAGATTTCGTCTATCCGGGGATTTTGATTCAGCCAATCCGCGTTTTCTTCTTCTTCAGCCGTACTTTTCTTATTACGCAGTTCATTTAAAATGCTAATCGCGTATTCCCCTTTAGCCTTTGTGCATGCATCTCTCAAAACACCTTTAACTGATGAACCGGGAATGCATGGCAAACCGGTTGTGTAGTCAAAGAAAAACCCAAGTTTAAGTTCGTTATCTTGTCCGCCAACTTCATGGTTATAACCAGAACCGATTAATAAGCCGGGATAAATTGTTGTAAGTTCAAAACTCGCATTTGCGAAATTTATTTCCGGCGCAGAATTGGGTAATAGTTGAGAATTGAATAAAGCACTATTATTTTCTTTTGTCTTTTGTTTATTCAATTCAATAATAATCTTGTCGCCATTTTGTTTAAATGAAAGGGCTTCAAAATATTCTTTATAAAAAAGTAGTCCGAGATTTCTCATATTCATGCTTCATCTTGTTTGAAAGTTCTTAAAGCGAGTTTAAGAGCAATAAGCGCGTCAGAAATTTGTTTTTCTATTTTGCCAATTTCTGTTTTGTTCTTTCCGTCACTAGTTTGTAACAAAACAAAAGCAAACAGTTTTATATTTGCGCCAGAAGCGGGTGCAATAAGTAATTTAATGGCTTCGAGTAATTTTAGTCTTTTCCCTTCAGCCTGTGATTGCTCGTTGGAATAAAACGCAAGAGTCGCAATTAAACCGGATTGAATAATGCTCGCACCCATTGAGGCGATGTAACCTTTATATTCTTTCTCAACCATGCCGTCCGCGCCGGCTATTCTGCAGTCTTTAATAGCGGTCAGCGCTTTCGGGATCAATTCATTTACTTTATTGTTCATAGATTACTCAAATTAATTATTTTTGTATAACCATAGCCGATTGAAGCGTTGCCACCTATTTGAATTGTTTTATTATTTAGTTCAGACTCAAAATCTGTATCAAATTTAACTTCTTCACCTTCTTTAGGTTTTGATACAAAAAATAGAAACCGGCTTTCTCTCGGCACCACTTCTTCATACCAAAGGTTTTTGCTTTGTCCGTTTTCAAGCTGGTTACGCGCAATAACGGGAAGTCTTTTTGATAGTTCCTTAAAATCATCGTAATGAAAAAATGCAAGGTTAGAACCAAGAATATTTTTGATTCTATCATCCACACCTAAACCGGGTTCGGTTTCGTAATCTTCCAAAATACATCCGGTATTTCCGTCTTCAACTTTTGGTTTTCCTTTAACAGCATCGAATGGATTAATATTTAATTCTATTCCTAAAGCTTTGGCTTTTTCATTTATTTCACTGAGCACAAAATTTGATGTTGCTCTGAAAAATGGTTTTAAGTTGCTTCGGACAGGTAGTACAATAAGATTGGCATCAAAAAATTTGTAATATCCTACTTCGGTTTCGCCCCCGTTTCTTTTAGGGTCTTTACCAAAAACATAATTCAGTTTATTAAATCCATCATCATCACTCCACACATCCTTAAAGTGCTCCCTTAAAGCGCCTTTAAGTGAAGATGAATGAATAATGGGAACGTTTGTTATTGGATCGCGCTGCACAAGGTTATCCACAACTCCGTAATTAGCCTCTCCGCTACCAACGTGCATGTTTGTTAAACACGTAATCAAGTATGCGTCTGTTTTGTAATTCATAATTATTCTTCCCGTTTATTTACAATTTTATAATGATTATACCCGATTTTTTTGAGCGAATCTTTTTCGTCCAAATACCGGGTTATCTTTGAAATATTTTGGCTGTAAAAAACCGAGCCTTTTTTGAAGAAATTGTATTGACCGGATTTACTCAACTCATCCCCCTTATTGCCGATTCTGTCCATAGAGGAATATTTAGTTGTATTTACAGTTGATTTAATTGAATTGAATTCAATAGTATCCGTAATTGCAAAATCACAATTATCAAATATTTTGTTTGAGACATAGGCATCGCTTATCAGAACTATTTTATGTGATTCTTTTGAACCTTGATAAGCGGGAAGAAGAGCCTCAAACTCATTTTTGGTTTCCTCAACTTCCATGCGGAATTTTGACTGTTCACCACCTAGAGTAACAAGTTCGCTACTGTAGAACTTTATATCGTCTTCAAGATGAAGGATAAAAGCGAACGAACAGCCCTTTTCCAATTTGTAAAAAAACTGAACGTAAAAAGCTTTCTCATCGGTTTTACCTATATAATTTTTTCTTATGCCTACTTGTTTGTGTTCTAAAAATACCTTTGAATAATTATAAAGGTCTTTATCTGTACTTATCAATAAATCCGGCAGGTCTTCTTTAGCTATATAATTTCCGAGATAGGGTATAAATTTTTGTGACTGATATATTTTACTGTTGCTATTTTCCAATATCTTGAATTCTCTTAAAACATATTTTTTTTCTTCATTGTCCCACTGGTATTCTCTGTTGGCAGGAAATAAATACTCCTCATTTTCACCAGCAATAAAAACAGGCGAGAGTTCTTTGATTTTACCAAACGAGAATTCTCTATCGTTTATGTCAAAACTTTTATGGTTAATTAATTCCGCCGCTTTTGCTGGGTCTACAATTTTATTTTTTATAAAAGCACCGTTATTGTTTTGTACCATAAGCTGGTATCTTACGAGTCCCAACAGGCTTGTTTGCTGCGGGAAGTATTTTGATTTCACAAAGTAATTTACTGAGTCGCCTTCGCCAAAAGTATTATTGCCGCCGAAAAAATACCTGTCGTAAGGTGTAAGTTTTACTAGTAATTTTTTAATCATCTCTTTCTTCTTTATTGTGAATAAATTCAATAAAACGAAGTGCTGAATATATTTTCATTACGTTTTCGTCATTCAGTTTTTCTTTCTCTTCTTTACTACCTTTTATTATTTGTTCTGAGTAAACATCTTTTACAAGCTGTTTGGTAATTTCTAAAAAAGGCACAAGCTTTTCCAAATCATTTTTATCTTTATGAATGCTTTCGTTAAAGTTGTTCCTAAAAAAGTTTTTAATCATTTCAATTCTTTTTTCGTCATTTAGTTCTTCACCAATAGCTAACAGCACCGCCTTTTGAGGATCGAGTTTTCGGATGATAGATTTAATGAACTCTTCTTTTTCAAATTTAGTTGTAACGAGATCTGTAAATGTTGCATAAGCAGCAGAATCTTTATGAAAAGTTGTGCCGAAATAGTGCCCACTGTGTTTTAGAATTGTAAATGAAACGGCGTCTTTATTACCCGCCTTCGCTCTCCCGAATAATTGCTTTGCACCCTGTTCCAAAGCCTGGTTCAACGGATATTTATAATAGCTTATTGAAACACCGTAAGACATTGAAGGTTTTTTCCCGGCATTCTTTATTATACTTTCAAAATCAACTCCGTCTTTATTATAATTTGTAAAGTAAACATCAAACAGATTATCAATTTCAGAAATCAAACTGAATAGAGTTTTACTAACGATAACATGGTTTCCATCACTCACAGTACTAGCAACGGGCATAAAGTACAACAAATCATCTCCGCCGGCATATATTGGAGTGCCTTTGTATGTTTTAATTAAACCAACAGCTTCAATCGCGAACGAAAGCAAGTTTTCTGAAAAGCGTTTAATTAATTCTTCCTTATTAGGCAGAGTATAAAGAGATTTAATAAAAGCGCCTATGTTATCACCGTCTGCTTGTACAACGGCGATGTATTTTTGGTAGTTACGGAATTGATCTTTAACTATTGCCTTAATCTCTCTCATAAACTTAGTCTGGCTCTCTTCATCATCCTTGTCTTTTAAAATGACTTGAGCCTTCTGGTATTCCTCGTTTTTATTAAACTCTGCTGTTGCAATTTCAATTGTACTTGAAAACGGGCGTTCTGCAAATTCGGATTTAATTAAAAAATTATATGGGGATATTCTCTCAAAGAATTCAACTAAAAAATCATTCTTGGCGTCTTCAATAACTCTTTGCTGAAGTTCCATAGAATCGAGCAAATTGTTTATTTCAAGGATAACGTTCTTTTCATCACCAAGTTCGATGTTAAGGTGATAAATGTTTAGGTAACTATTTATGTATTCAATTACGCTTTGCTTATTATGTCTTTTCATATCATTGGCAGCTTTTGCCACAAAATCATTGACGACATTATCAATAATCCCTTGCAATTCAATTTTTCCTTTAAGAATAATTCTATCCGGGAAAAGACCGGTTTCGTATTTTTCCACCAACGGATTTTGAGTTTTCCCATTAATATTTACTTTGCCTGTGTGAGGAACAATAAACTCGAGTTCGGCGTTTTGCGCTTTTATTTTTTTTATCATCTCTATCATAAGAAAAGAAAACATGTAGCTTGCCGACCAAATCGCTTTTGTGCTTTTAACGCTTTGCAGCGTTTTGTGAATTGGTCCGATTGTTAGTGCGGTGTAGTTCTTTTTCATCTTAGTTCGTTTTTTTTATGATTGCGTTGTAATCACTTCTGTTAAAATTAAAAGTAAATCTATAATCTAGTTCAGCATGATAATTTTTTAATATTGTATCTATGTCGAACTCAATATTATTCCCGGGCAATTCTATTTTGGAATTAGGCGGATAATATTTTCCATTTACATAATTGCATTCAAGTAAAAATTTTTTAAATCTATTTTTTTGTCTATGTATTATTTTTATTAATAAACAATCATTCTTATTTCTTCTCCTCTCATCTTGATCATCGTTATTTATACTAATGAGGTCATTCAATTTTTCTTCCTGGTTTGCCAATTTATCAATAATTTGTTCAGCCTCTTTTTGATTAGTCCCTTCTATAGTCGGGAATGGTTTCTCTTGACTAAATTTTAGTTGATTGTTTCTATTAGAAAAACAATAATTTGCGACAAATTTTTTATAAAAAGTAAATGGGGTTTTTATTTCTAAAAGTTTTTCAAAAGAATTATCCGGAATTATATAAATATGTGTTTTACTGTTAAGTTTAATCGGTTTAAAAGTAATCGGTGATTTAAATCTATTAATTATATCGTGAGTTACTTCTATTTCATAATTATCTTCAATTTTATACGAGGAGGGAATTCCATGATCATTTTGCTTATGGCAAGGTTCTAAAGTAGGTTTATAAGAATAACTCCCCGGAACACCTAATAAAGCCCGCACAAAAAATTTATCAAAGCCGTCATTATATAGTCCGAAAAAAGTTTCTTTTATCCATCTTTTTTCCCATCCTTTTCTTGTGGACGAATTAAAATGTTTGAAAAGATAAGACTTTTTATATTTGTTAGGATTACATCTTGGAGGGATTGAACACAGATTATTAAAATTATTATTTATCCCAGCTTTAAGGCGTTTATAATAATATTCAATCGCGGAATATATTACATAATCTTCGGTGGTATCAACTTTTATATAGTATGTTGATTTGAAAATAGTATTATCATTTTCTGCTAGATCAGAGATGTAAAAACTTCCAAAACCTTTATTCTGTCTTGTGCCAAAATTAGTTTCTTCTAAGAATTTTGGGAATAATTCTGCAAGTTTTCCTATAATCCCATTTGTTGTAAAGAGAATAACTTCAACTTCATTTTCCGAAAAGGAAAAACTCTTTGGGTTTTCTTTAAATTCTTTTCCCATATTCGCAAAGAAATTTGGGATCTTGTCTTTTTCACTAATTTTGGGATTATCTACATTTATTGCATTTATTTTCACCTTATAGTCCAGAGCCGGATGTTCTCCCTTTCCAACAAGCCATGGTTTATATTTAGTACCATCTTTCTCAAATTTTTCAATCAAAAACTTATCCAGCTTCGGCTTCAATTCACTAGCCCGTAATGTTGCGCCGTACTGGTAATGCTGAAAATGAATAATAGGTGTATGCTGTTTCAGTTTGAATGTAAGTTTATAGTCACTCATTTTTATTACTCTTTTTTTCTAAAGAATTCAATCAATAAATGCTTAGACAGTATTTTTCAAATTGACGATGCCGTTTACAAATCTAATTCTTCGGTAGTGTATGATTCCTCTCCTAATTCGATTCCTTTTCTTGCGAACTCGTAATCCGCTTTATTTGTTACGAATGATTCTGCTTCAGCATTAACTTGTTCCATTTCGGATGAAATCTGTCCTAATCTTTCTACTATGTCATTTTTTTCTAATAACCCGTCTTGAATATATCCGTAAAGCATGTCACATTTTTTCATAATTACTAAATATTTATTTCCGACCCTACGATGTCCTTCAGAGCTTTTTTGCAAATTTAAAAACGTTTGAAAGCCGCTCAATAAAGTAGCTAATACCGCAAATACCAAAGGAATATATTTTATCCAATCCTTTGTCTGCCAAGTGATCTCGTATAGAAAAAGTGAGCCGGTTAATGTATTTAAAACTATTAAAGGAATTCCTATCCAATAGTGAATTTTATTTTTTCTATCGGCAGCGTTGAAGTGTTTTTTCTTCCCATATACTGCATCTACTTTAATTCTTTTTAATCTTTCTTTCGTATTATCCATTTGTTCAGTTGCCATAATAATATTTCTCCATACGAATTTTTACCAGATTATTTAAAGTCCCTACATTACTTTCAAAAAACTTTTTAGGTATTACTGGGTAAACATCCCATAAAATGTTATTATAATAATCAAAAAGCGACCAAGCTTTTCTTTCATCATTTACTGCCATCAATTTTTCAATTTTTAGGTCTATATTCTTAATAATTTCACTTTTCTTTCTCATTGATGAATAAATTCCAAGTAGATCGGAAACTGCAATCATACTTATGAAAAGAGGTAAAATCTCAGGAATTAATGTTGAAGATTTTATGAAATCAAGGGAGTACAGGATAATAGTTATACAGATAATAAAAAGAACCGTTATAAAGGAATAGAAAATTTTTCTTTTAATAAAATCTGAATATCTTCCATAAAGCATATATGTAAAAAAAGTATTTTCTTGAAGCCTGAAAATAAATTTCTTTTCACTATCGTTAAAGTTCTCCAAATACTTATCAGAATTTTTTATTTCTGCTGAAATTTTGCCGGCTTTAGCAAAATATTCCTCTTCTATATTATCAACAATACCTGCTTTAATATTTTCGTCAAAATTTGCGGGAAATATCTCATTTAAGAAAAGAAATTGTCTAAGTCTTTCTGCCGATTGATATTGATCCTTGCTTTTATTCTTAAACCAGGCATTCATAGAAAGGAACAATAGCGTTAAAGTAACATACAACCAATTTATCATCGAAGAGTAAGAAATGTCTAAAATAATTTTATGCGAAAATGCTACGATTATTCCTACAACGATAATACAATATTCAAATATCCTGGCAGTATTAAAATTTTTTGTTGAATCTTGATATAAGATGTTCTTTATGGCAAAAAAGTCTGTTTCTTTTTTAATCTCACCAGATAGAAAAGAAACAAATTCCTTTATCTCTATTACAGATTCTTGCAAACATTCATTTTCGGATCTAAAATTTAAACTTTCATCCCAATCTGCACGTATTCCTAAGATGTAAGACAACATAGTTTTTTTTGCTGTTTCAACATCTGAGTTTTTAATAAATCTTAATACTGCTTCGTTTGTACTTCTATAATTTTCACCATCATCCTCGAGTTTAGAAAAAATTACATCTCTTAATGAAGTCCAATATAAAGATACAGCACATCGGATATTATTATTTTTCAATAGATCATCAGCAGCGTTTTTAAACTCAAATGCTTTTTCTATTTTTCTATTTCTTTCCATAGTTTTCAACATTTTTAATAAACTGTGAATTTTTGCTTCCGACATTAAATTCACATTCGTTTATCGGGAAGCATGCAATGAAAATATTATTCTCTTTCATAAACTCGATTAGCAACGGTATTATTTTCTTAGTCAACAATACAACATCTGTTTCATCGGATACTTTTAGAACAATATCTATATCATTTCCCATTATTTTATTTTCATCAAAGAGAAACCAATGCTCTAATGTATTCTTCTCAAGCGATTTTATTTTTGCAATTAAAGCATTCAATTTTGGTTTTATTTGTGTTGTTCCCATTTTATACTTTTTAATCAGGCAGTGTCTAATTTTTCCAGAACAGAAATATTTTGCTTTATCATTAACAAGGATTAATTGTTGCTATTGTTAAGTTTAGACAATACAGCTGTTTCATTTTCTTTTAGCTTTTCAATTTCTTCTTTATAATCAGAAGCTTTCGCTCCCCATGAAAGATTTTTATCGAAAAAAATAAAATTGTGCTTGGCAAGAATGTTTCTGATTTCTTCCATCTCAGCATCATGACCACCAAGAAAGAAAACGAGATTCTCTTTCATAGGTTTACCTTAGTTAGTGAGCTGTTGTGGTAAAAAAAATTTGGAAGGCAATATTTAGTAATAATCATTTACATCCCACCGCTGAGTAATGTACTAATTAGTACTTGTAACTGGATAGGTCTTATCTAAAGTAATTCAATTTGCCATAAAACAAAAGAAAATAATTTAAGTATCTAAATAAATATTGAACTATCTATCATCCGGAATGTACATCATTCGGATAACGATACTTTTGAAAGCGTTCATCCGCGCGAGATGGAACTCGGTACAGCGGCAATTACAATAATGGCTTATTTACTTAGCGAAGAGTTATAAAAAAACCTCTCTGCTACGCAGAGAGGTTCACTAAATAACAGTCAACCTTTTTTAGGACGACTCATGATATTTTTGTTTTCAACTATCTCTTTCTTTCAACTTTTCTTTCGGAGCTGTTTCTATCGGTTTTTCTGCTTTCACGTTCTGAAGTTTTCGATCTGCTCTGTTCTCTAATTACGTTCCTCTCTCGCTTCGTCTCGTTTTCCTGACGGTAAACCTTCGGTTCGTAATCATTTTTTTTGGATTCCTCTCTTTTTATATCCGTGCTGCTGCGCTTGTTTTCATCGTACGATCTTTTTTCAAAGGTGTTATCATTTCTTTCTTTCCGCAAATCAGGTCGTTCACGGGAATCATTTCTATCCCTTCCGCTAATAACAACTTTTTCTCTATCAACATTTGTTCTTGTAGAAATTTTATCACGTTCGATTGTTGATTTTCTTTCGCCTCTCGAAACTTTAATTTCCTCGTTTCTGTATTTATCAATTTCTCTTTCCGAAGGACGGTAAGTATAAATTCTATCATCCGATGAATCACGTTTTCTTTTGTAAACAGAGCGGTCGTCAACATCACGCAATTCTTTTTGAACAATTTTGTATCCGGCTTTTCTTTCGACATATTTTCTGTCCAAGCCACCATTAACAATTCTATCATTATCATAGTAGTAATTGTTTTTATATTTTGCTCTCTCATAGATTCTGCGACCGGCGCGCGGCTCTACGATGTAGTAATTTACTCTCGGATGACAGAAGCGGTCGTATCGAACAAAATTCCAATATGAATAATGCGAGTGCCACCCAATAGAAAAATGGATCCCGATATCAATTCTGAAGTGAGCGTACGGCGGAAGCGGCGCCCATCCGATATAGTCATCATCATAACGCCATTCAACCCATGATGGTCCCCATTCGTTATCGGGGATCCAGATCCATCCGTAATAATCATCGTAGTACCATCTGCCGTAATGATAAACAGCCCAGCCGAACGGTTCGTAAGAATCCCAATACCATCCGTGTTTGGTCCAGCTCCATCTTCCGAGCATATAAGGCCGCCAGCTTGGATGAACCGATGTTGGACGCCAAACAATTAAATCGTTGTCCATCTGTATCCACTCACCGTGCGGACTCAATGATGAATAAAATATTCCAAAAGAAATTTCTGCTTGAAACGGTTTGGCTTCTATCTTAAGAAAAACTGTTAAACAAAATATCGCTGTCAAATAAATTATCTTTTTCATGACTCACCTCGAATTAAGTTACAGCTTATAAAAACAAGTAATGTGCCATTTGCGCAGCTTGTTTTTCCCACAATTTTAATGAATAAAAATACTGTCTGTATATTTGGTAAGACAATTATCATAAAATTGCAGACAAATTTGAATCCTTTCTTTTTTCATTTCATCAAACTTTTTGCAATTAAGCGGAGAATATAACTTGCACAAATTCTTTTTTGACAGACACCCCCACAACGGAATGACATACGAAGATTACAATAATTTATTTAATGGCAAAATCGATTCTGTAGTTCCACAAAATTTGTCGCCTGATGAAGCGGAACAATTGAGCAACACAAAGTTAAATTTCCAGCGGATGAGCAGAATCAACAAAACATACAAAGTGAACGAGAATCTTGCGAGTGCTATTAAAGAAATCGATAAACCGCAATTGTGGATGATTCTTACAGAACTTTGGTGCGGAGATTCGGCACAGAACATTCCGTACATCGCACAAATTGCAAAACATAATCCGTTGATTGATCTTCGAATTCTTTTGCGCGATGAGAACCCTGATATTATGGATTACTACTTAACAAACGGCACTAGGGGAATTCCAAAACTTGTTGCGTTTGATATCGACGGTAGCGAAATATTTCAGTGGGGACCACGGCCAAAAGAAGCGCAAGAACTTGTAACAAAAGCCAAACAAGAAGGTAAACCCAAAAAGGAATTTATTGAGTTACTTCATAAATGGTACGCGTTCAATAAAGGGAAAAATCTTGAAGAAGAATTTCTCAATTTAATTTCTGCAAGTCACTACTGTCCCAAATTTTTTTAACAAAAAAAACTTGCAAAACCAGTTCTTTCCAAATGTTTTTTCACGGAAAGATTATATCCCCCAAAAAAATTTTTTCTTGTCCGCCTTAGTCGGGCTTGCTGTATGCAGATATTTTCAAACGACTTGATAGAATCTATAAGAAAAGTTTGGGACAGACATGTTGCAAATGTTTATTCTTCGCCGCTGAACGGATAGACAACCGTAATTTTAGAATCTACCGCTTCGCCGTTTTCTTTTGAGGGATTGAATTTAGTTTTCAATAAAGCAGATTGAAAAGCTTCATCACAGCCATAACCAATTCCTTGAATCAATTTCGTATCGGTAACCAACCCATATTTATCAACGTTTGCTTCAACAATAATTTCGCCGGTTAATTTCAATCTTTTGGCAACCGGCGGCACATCAAAATTTTTTGTGATGCTTTTAATTCCGTACATTGGATAGGCACACTCTTTCTGCTCACATTTTATGGAAGCAATATTAAAAGCTTTTCTGTACGGAGTTTTCTGTTCGGAAGGAACCGGTTTGATTTCTTTTTCTTGCGCGGGCTGCTCGATTTTTTCCGGTTGAATTTCTTTTACGGGTTCTTCTTTTTTTACAACATCTGCAGCGGCAAGTTTTTTATCTTCAACAATTTTTCTCTCGCCCGTTATTACAAAATTAATTTTCAATGTTACACGCGATGTTACGGTCACGCCGTTTGTTTGTCCGGGAATAAACGATGTTTTTTTAACTGCATCGCTTGCTGCTTCGTCGCATCCCAAACCAATACCTTTGATAATCTCTGTTTCTACAATTACACCGTTTTCGTTAATCACCGCAATCAAAATAACCGTACCTTCCAAACCATATAAAAGTGCATGTTCGGGATAAACTAAGTTATTCTGAATTGCATTCATGCCGCCAGCCGGCACCGGGCAAATATCGGCATCACAAATCAGGTCAGCATTTTCTTTTTCAAGCAATTTCTGCTGTCTATTCCCGGCTTGAAAATCTTTGTATGAAGGAGAATATGATGAGTCGTAATCAAATTTAGTTACCTCAGTTCGTAAGCCGCTCACATAAATTGATATTTCTTTCAACGCTCCGTTATCATAAAAAATTCTTTGCGTGCCGTCTTTAATTCCGTCCTTCACAAAATATTCTTCTTTCAACAAACCGTTTTCAAAATATTCTCTAACGTAGCCGTTCAATTTGCCGTAACTGTAATTTTTTTCTGTTTGAAGATTTCCATTTTGATGGTACCAAAAAGCCGGTCCATCCAAAATATCATTGACGTAAGATATCTCGGAACGCAGCGTTCCATCGGGATAATAACTTTTAGAGATACCGGTTTGAGCATTAACAGCAACAGAAATCAGTAATAATATTTTTAGCGTTTTGAGAATCATTCAAATGAACAAAAGATTAACAAAGATTTTTTTATAATCATTACCATACAAAAGTTGATCATAAATTATGGACTCAACATAATTCCCAATCAATCAAAAAAAAACGGCATTTAAAACTGTACACATCCACCAAAATTTTTTCATTCACTTAAAATAAAAAAGCCGCAAACGTTTCGCCGCGGCTTTTGTAGTGTGGGGGCTGAAGGATTCGAACCTACGACCCTCTGCTTGTAAG
>JACOUS010000006.1 GCA_016177735.1 Ignavibacteriales bacterium
CGGCATTTGATATTGATATCGGTCTTCTCCTTCAATGAATTGCATTGTCGCTCAAATTTTTTGTTACATTCTTAATCTTATATCTACCTTTTTGTTCCTTCCCTTGACAAATATTTTTCACACAGCCTCTTTAGGTCGTGGACTTAGATTGAAAAACTCTATTTGACTTTTCCGTAGGAATCCTTCGGATAGTCCCATATTGGAATTTATAATCGTGGCTTGGCATTGCCATCCCTATGGTGAAAGCCAAACGGTTTTTAGTTTTTAGCCCCCGGCATATCACCGCTAAGCGGAATTCCGTTTACACGGAAAATGTCGGGGCAATTTCTCTTCAGCACTTACACATTCACATTTTTTGGTGCGAGAAATTTATTGTAAAGAAGCAGACCGGCAATTGTCAGTACGCCGATCATGCTAAAAGTAATCCATAACATAGTTGGGTTTTTCAATGTATCAACAAAGTGAACATAAAGATTCGCACCAAGTATTCCGCCGATGCCGCTGCCGAGTACACCGTACAAAAAAGAGTAACCGAGGTAAACCGCCTTTTTATCCTCCGGCGCAATTAATCCGACGTAACTAATAAATTTCGGATGAGCAGTCATTTCGCCGATAGAAAAAATAAATATGCCGGCAATAAACACGAACGGATGAGTAGAAATTGCTAAGATGGCAATACCGATTGTGCCCATTGCAATTCCGGTAATCATTGTGGGCAATGCTTTTTTATTCTTAACAATATTTGAAACAAATATCTGCAGCAAAATTATTGTGCCGGCGTTAATTACCGTAACGTGTTCAACGTCAAACTGCCAGTTGGGATTGGCAACAAAAATTCCGAGCACGGAATTAACTGCATTGTTAATAGGCGTTTTATCAACGTAATCTTTAAAGTACCAGAGAACAGAATCGAACTGCTGGAAGTAGAGGATCCAAAAACCGGAATAGATAACGATCATCAAAATGAACCGGAAATCTTTTAACACGAGCAGAGCTTCTGTAAGAACTTTTCCGAGTGGTTTTGTATTTGCCGGTTTTTCGGGTTCTTTGTAAACGAAAAAATTCAGCAGCAGCAGCCAGCCGGTTCCAACAGCAGCCATAATAAAAACGTATGAGTATGAATATTGTTTTAAAATGTTTACAAGTATCAAAGGAAAAAGAAACGCGCCGAGATTAATCGACCAATAATAGATTCCGAATGCGAGAGTTGAATTTGATTTATCCGTTACACGTGCAATTGTTCCTGAAATTATCGGTTTAAAAGTGCCGCCGCCCACTACCATGAAAATCAAACTCGCAAACACAAATGCATACGTAGTCATCAAGCCGGTTAAAAAATATCCGAGGCTCATTACAATAAAAGCAAACACCAATGTTTTTTTGTAACCGAAGCGGTCGGCAATTGCACCGCCAACTATCGGCAGCAAATACAAAAGCGGCTGAAATGTACTTGTAATTACGCCAACACTTTCTTTTGAAAATCCCAATCCGCCTTCTGCGGCGCTAAGTACAAGATAAACGGAAAGAATTGAACGCACACCGTAGTACGAGCCGCGTTCAAAAAATTCCATTACAATTACCGTCCAAAAGTTTTTTGGGAAGGATTTAAAGATGCCGGATTTGGAGGAGCTTTCTGCCATAGCGAGCCTTTTTTTGGTAAGCAAAATAGGCGGGCAAAATCATTAATGCAAAGCTGAATTGAAGTTTCTCTGCGGTAAAAATCTTTTCATGCAAGGCTTTCCTCAACAAGCAACATGCACTTGCAAAGATTTAAAAAGTAATTCTAATGAAAGGAATAAAGTTTGTTACTGCCTGATATTTATTAACCCGGAACTTATTTGTTCCCTACCTTAACAATTTTGTAGATGCAATAAAAAGTTAAAGTTATGATTGCGCCCCAAGCGCTTATTAAGAAAATATATCCCGATGTTTTCAAGTAGAAGTCCTTTCTAAAAATTCTCAATTGAAAATTTAGAGTTCATTAAAAACATATCCAAAAGAGCAAAGAGAATCAATAACTATTTCAGATGTCCCTTTTTACAGTCGGAACAAAATCTTTTGGTCTTCCTAATTTCTGCAAGCTGAGAATTTCTCGTGCACGGTCGAGTGCGTCGTCAATATTCCCGTGAACATTTTCTTCTCCGAACAGATCGAGTAAGCCGGCTTGAGTCATCGCAAATAAAGGCTGTGCGTGAACACCGGAGAGGATAACCTTCGTTCCTTGTTTTTTAGAATCATAATAAAATTCTTTTAATGTCTGCAGACCGGTTGCATCGATAGCCGGAACATTTCTCATTCTTATTATTCTGACTTTAGGCGGTTCTTCAATTACTCTTGCCGCATCCTTAAAAGTTGATGCCGCGCCAAAGAAGAATGGCCCGTTAATTTCAAATACTTCAACACCTTCGGGAACGGTTTTTTGATTGATCGCATTCGGGTCTGCTGTTTCTTCTTCATCCTGAAGTTCTCTCGTGATAATTCCAACATTTGTAACAGACGCCATTCTGTGCATGAATAGAATAACTGCGAGTATCATCCCGATCTGAATTGCAATTGTTAAATCGAAAATTACAGTAAGGGAAAATGTTGTCAACAAAACCACAACATCGCTGCGCGGGCTTTTAAGCAATGATTTAAACGAGCGCCACTCGCTCATATTATAAGCCACTATTACAAGTATGGCGCCAAGAGTTGCCATCGGGATAAGCTTTGCAAGATTTCCGAAGAAGAGCATAATAAGCAGAAGTGTTATCGCATGAACAATTCCGGCAATTGGAGTTCTTCCGCCGTTTTTAATATTTGTAGCAGTACGCGCAATAGCGCCGGTTGCCGGAATTCCTCCGAATATCGGACTAACAATGTTTGCAATTCCCTGTGCAACCAATTCCATATTACTTCTGTGCTTTCCGCCGATCATGCCGTCTGAAACAACGGCAGAAAGAAGCGATTCAATTGCGGCGAGCAATGCAATTGTTGTTGCCGGACCGATCAAATTTCTAATTGCCGCCAAATCCATTTCATAAAATTTCGGTGAAGGCAAATTTGAAGGTATCTCGCCGAAACGGCTTCCGATTGTTTCAACCGGCAGTTGAAATACCTGGACTAAAATTGTTGTTACAATAATTGCGATCAGCGAACCGGGAATACGGTGAGTAACTCTGTGCCAGAAAATCATTATCAATAAAGAAAGAGCCGCCAAACCGAATGCATAATAATTAAATGTGGAAAGATGCTGAAAGTACGAAATCCATTTCCCATGAAATTCTAACGGAACATTTTTTATCGAAAGCCCGAAAAGATCTTTCATCTGTGTAGAAAAAATTATCAGCGCAATACCGCTCGTAAAACCAACTACAACCGGGTATGGAATAAATTTTATGATTGAACCAAAACGGGCAAAACCCATTACCATTAATATTACGCCAGCCATAATTGTAGCAATCATTAATCCGGTCATTCCGTATTGCTGAACAATTCCGTAAACAATAACGATGAACGCTCCGGTCGGTCCGCCGATTTGAACACGGCTTCCGCCGAATGCCGATATAATAAAGCCCGCAATTATTGCGGTGATGATTCCCTTTTCAGGCGTAACACCGGACGCAATTCCAAATGCGATTGCAAGCGGAAGCGCAACAATTCCAACTATCACACCGGCAGTTAAATCCGCCATGAATAAATTTTTGTTATAATCTTGTAGAGTAGTAAACAATTTTGGTTTAAGCATCGTAATTCGTTTGTTTTTATAAAAGACTGCGCAAAGTTAAAGTTAAATTGGGAAAGATGCCGAAAGCGGTTTAAAATCTACGCGCTCAAGTCAATTGTTTTTACGAGATACCACTTTCCGTTTATCAGTTTAAAATAAACGTGATAGCTAATTCCGTTGTTGGTTCCAACGAAGCTTACAACGCGCTCGTTTGTGTTTCTAATTTTTCCGGCATTGTGTTTATCAAAATTATCGTAGGTAATTATTTTGTGCGGTTCGCCGATTTCATAATTGCTGAATTCCCATTCGTCTTTAGAAACATACGTTGTATCCTCACCGGCAGTTTCAAGATTTAAGATCAAAAGCGGCGAAGGAAATTTTACGCGTGTTAATTGAAATTCCGGATCGCTGATGAAACGCTTATAAAATGTTTGAAAATCTTCTTGCTGACCTTTTACAGTTACGGCAAACAAGAACAATGCAAGAATAAATGGTCTTTTCATATTTCCCCCACTACGTTTGAAAAATTATGCACTCTTTCTGCATACCAACAAATATAAATGATTATTTGTTGTAGAGACGACTCGATGAGTCGTCTCCATATACAATTTACGACCGGTACGGTCGTCTCTACATTCTGAGCTATAATCAATAATATTTTTCCGGGTAACAAAAAGATTTTTTGCAATAAAAAAGCCGTCACTTGGACGGCTTTTTCTCAAGGGGAGAGGGATTTTATTTCAGAAGGTTCATCTTCTTTGTCTGCTGGAATTGACCGGCGGTCATTCTTGCAAAATAAATTCCGCTTGCAACTTTCTTTCCGTAGTTATCAGTTCCGTTCCAGTCAACATAATAAGTTCCGGCATTCATCACATCGTAATTAATTAATCTCTTTACTTCCTGACCCATAATATCATAAACAATCACAGATACTTTTTCCGGACGGGCAACCGAGAATTGTATTTTTGTTTCCGGGTTGAACGGGTTCGGATAATTTTGTGATAACTGAAAATCTCCGGGCACTTCGTTGTTTTGAATAACTACTCCACTTGGATTATGAGGGTCGCCGTGACACGGTTCGCAATCCATCTGTGTCATAACATTATATTTTACATTCGGACCATGGCATGTTAAACATTGTGTTGCGTATGCATCAGTTACGTATGTTGATTGGAATGTTTGAGCAAAATGTGCATTCAAAATTTCTGCAGTCTTTGCGGCAATATCTCCGGCAAGACGTGCACACCTTTCTTTTCTTTCAATATCTCCGACTTTTTTCTGTGCAACGTTGCACCATTGAGAAACAGAAGCATGGCATAAAACACTTCCGCTAACGCATTGCGGTAATGCACCGTCAAATTTTTTGTCTGCATACTTTCCATCCACCGAAGCTTGATTAGCTGCATCCGAAGGAAAGTTACCGGACATTGCATGTCCCCAAATTTCGTTGATCAATTTTCCCGAATCGGCTTTTGTTGCAACCAAACTAATAATTGCCGCTGCACCGTTTACTGTTCCGCATAATGTGCCCCAGCCGTTTCCACCTCCGCGCCCGAACAACATTACTTCCATCGGAATATTTGCCCACGGGTCTGGCAATTTTTCTGTTAATGCTTCCGTGAATGCACCGAACACACCCGATGCACAATCTTTATCAGCCCAATAAAGATGATGTGCTTTTAATCTTATTACTTCCGGATCCAATTCCATGTACGGCAAGGGCCATGTTGTTTTGCGATCAGCTAAAATTTTTCCGCCGGCAAGCGCATTTATTCCTACAACACCGGCAACCGCACCCACTGCATATTTTGAGGTGTTGGCCAAAAACTCTTTCCTGGTAATTTCTTTCGACATAGTTCTACTCCTTAGTTTTGAGTTTTACTTTCTGGTTTTAGTATTTCAATGATAGAGGAAATTCTTTTATCGGCTGGATTTAATTTCTGTGCCTTGCAGAAGTATTCTGCGGATTTTTCTTTACTGCAGTAAAGCCACAAAATTCCTAATTCAATATCAAGTTCATATTCATCATCTCTTTCGATCAATCCGCATTCAAGATCTTTTGTGAGATGCGGGCACGGGCAGTCTTCGGATTCCGGATTTGTATTTATAATACAGTCAAAGTCTTCCCGAATCAATTCATAGAAAAGATTTAAAGCCTTTTCGAGTTGACCGGTTTGTGTGTAACACACTATTAATTTCTTTTTTGCTTTTTTCTCTCCGGGCTCGCCTTCAATTATTTTTTCCAGCGGCTTAATTGCCAAGGAATAATTGCGAACTAAAAAATGATAATTGCCAAGCATTTCACTCATAGTGATCTACTCTTTGCAATTTCTTTGCCAGTCTTTGAATGATGAATTACAGATACAAAAATGATTTTTTGAAGCGATTTGAGCGGTGGATCAATAAAAAGATAAAATATACTGTTGCACGTTTTGCAACGTTTGTGCGCAACTTATTTAATCAAATACTTTTATGGATTTGCAACGATTTGCTGCAGATGCAACGGTTGGTTTAATTTTCTTCGATGCCGATTGATTTTAAGTAACGCCAAACCGTCGTGCGGTTCACCCCCAATATTTGCGCTACTTTGGTTTTGTTCCATTGATGTTTGTTCAAAAGCTCAATGAGATTTGTTGTATTAATTCTTGTATCTGATTTATAAAAATTTTCACGACAGTCAACATTTTGGATAATTGAAGCCGGCAGACAACACGATGTTATTTTGTTCAGATCTTTATTTCTTATGAAAGCATACTCAATTGTGTTTTCAAGTTCGCGGATATTTCCTTGCCAGGGATAATTAACGAGCGCATTCAATGCTTCGTCATCAACGTCTTTGATTTCTTTGTTGTAGAGGAGATTAAATTTTTGAATAAAGTGTTTGATCAAAAACGGAATATCGTCTTTTCTTTCGCGCAAAGGCGGAACAACAATCGGGATTACGTTCAATCTGTAATATAGATCCTCTCTGAAATTTCCGTCCCTAATTGCTTCTTTAATGTTCACATTCGTTGCGGCAATAATTCTGACATCAACTTTTTTAGTAATTGATTCGCCGAGTCTTTCGAAAGTTCCTTCTTGGATCACACGTAAAAGTTGTGTCTGCATTTGAAGCGGCATCTCAGCAACCTCATCGAGAAAAATTGTGCCGCGGTCGGCAAGTTCAAATCTTCCGATTCTATCTTTCACTGCATCGGTGAATGCACCTTTCGCATGTCCGAAAAGTTCACTTGCAAGCAAGTTAGGCGGCAAAACCGAACAGTTTACTTTTATAAATTTTTCTTTTCTTCGTTTGCTTGTTTTCTGAATTGCATCGGCAATCATTTCCTTTCCGGTGCCGGTTTCTCCCAAAATTAAAACGTTGGCGTCGGTGTAAGCGATCTCTTCAATAAGATGGAAAATATCCGTCATCGTTTTTGTGTGACCGACAATGCCGAAAAAGTTTGTGTTATCTCGCAAGTAGCTTTCAATTGTAGAATCGTACGAAACATCGCGGAAGGAAACTACTCCGCCAACCGGCTGGCTGTCTGAATTTTTTAGAACGGCTGCATTTAATTTTATTGGAATATGCTGGGCGCCTTTGCAAATGATTCGTGTTTTTAAATCATAAACACTTCTGCCGGATTCGAGCACGCGCGCAATAGGGCATTCTGCCAAACAGAAATCCGATTGAAAAACATTTTTGCAAAACTTTCCGAGTACTTCCGCTTTTTTAAAACCGGTAATTCTCTCGGCGGCTTCGTTGAAAAAATTGATCTTGAAATTTTTATCGACGGTAAATAAACCTTCGGCAAGCGAATCGAGTATTTCGTTTTTTATGTTCTGGTTTTCATGCATAATTTGACAACACACTAACTAAGTCTGATTATCCAAAATTAATTCGACACCCATATCAAATTTAGTGAAAGAGAAAGAATAACTAAACAGACACGCGAAAAAAAATAAATAAAATGGGATGTGATGTCGCAGTCTGCGGTTAATTATTTGCAAACATCCGGCGCTTTAACAGTTCCTTCTTCAACTTCGTTAAAATATTTTTTCTGAAACCACAACGCAACATTAACCAAACTAATCAACACCGGCACTTCTACAAGCGGACCAATAACAGCGGCAAATGCTTCGCCTGAATTGATACCGAAAACTGCAACGGCAACCGCAATTGCCAATTCAAAATTATTGCTCGCTGCAGTAAACGAAAGTGTGGCGGTCTTCGAATAATCCGCACCGACTTTTTTGCCGAGATAGAATGAAACCAAAAACATTATGATGAAATAGAAAATTAACGGGATTGCAATCCGAACAACATCGAGAGGAATTTTAACAATGTATTCCCCCTTCAAAGAAAACATTACAATTATTGTGAAGAGCAGCGCAACAAGTGTTATCGGACTAATCTTCGGGATAAATTTTGTCTGATACCAATCTTTTCCTTTTAATCGAACGAGAGAGAAACGAGTAATGATTCCGGCAATGAACGGAATGCCGAGGTAAATGAAAACACTTTCCGCAATTTGCCCGATTGTAATGTTTACAGAAAAAGTTTTTAATCCGAGCCATGAAGGAATGATTGTTAAAAAAACGTACGCATAAATAGAAAAGAACAACACTTGAAAAACAGAATTGAATGCAACAAGTCCGGCGGCGTATTCTGTGTCGCCCTTTGCAAGTTCGTTCCAAACAATAACCATTGCGATGCACCGCGCGAGCCCGATCAAAATTAAACCAGCCATGTAAGCTGGATAGTCTTGAAGAAAAATAATTGCAAGCAAAAACATCAGCACGGGACCGATTAACCAATTCTGTATAAGCGAAAGCGACAACACTTTCACATTTTTGAAAACATCGCCGAGTTCTTCGTACTTAACTTTTGCAAGCGGCGGATACATCATCAAAATTAATCCGATTGCAATCGGGATGTTTGTTGTTCCGCTCTGAAACGAATTCCAGAAATTCACAATCGACGGGAAAAAATATCCGGCTGAAACTCCCACAAACATTGCAAGAAAAATCCAGAGAGTTAAATATTTATCAAGAAATGAAAGCCGTTTTGTTAACGAACTCATATTTGCCTTTTCTAATTATTATTAAAAATCAAATAGATGCCTCCGAGAATTACAAGCATACCGCAAATTCTTTTTAACGTAAAAACCGTTTTGGAATTTTCCGTCCAATCAAGATATTGCTGAACTTTTTTTGTAAGTGTGCCGGCACCAACAATAACAAAACAATGACCAACTGCAAAAGCCAAAAGTAAAACTGCCGCTGAATAAAAATTTGACCGTGCCGTTTGAAAAACAACACCAAGCACCGGAGCCATGAAAGCAAAAGTACACGGTCCCAAACCAATACCGAACAATAAACCCAATACCAATGCGGCAGTCAATCCTTTTTTAGATGTTCCTTTGAGCGTTAATGTATCCCACGGTAACTTAACCAGATCTAAAAGATAAAGACCAACAAAAAAGAAAACGACAGCAACAAAATAAGTACCGATTGTTCCTACATCTCCCATCAGCCTCCCCATCGAAGCAGTAACAATTCCGATTAACGCTATCGTAATTAATATTCCGACAGCAAAAACGAGGGAAATATTGACTGTGCGTTTAAGCGATATTTCCCCTTGAGAATTGATATAGCCAATGATCAAAGGAATGCTCGATAAATGGCACGGACTTAGCAAAATACTCAGGATGCCCCAGCCGAAAGAAGCTAATACTGCAACCCAAAAGTTTTCGTATAAACCGGAGCTTAAATAATTAAAGAAAGCATCAATCATTTCCAACCTTTTTTACAGCTGCCTTTAGTCCCCTCCGCTGCAGCAACTTATCTATTTCTTTTTCGGGATAAAATCCCTCGTGGCGGAAAAACTCCTTTCCATTCTCATCAAGGAAAACTTGAGTAGGAATTAATTTAATGCCATATTTTTCCGCATATTGTTTTTGATCATCTTTCCATACATCATAAAAGACAACCTTAATTTGTTCTCCATATTTTTCTTCAACTGCCTTCAACACCGGCTGCATCTGTTTGCACGGGATACAATTCACAGACCCAAGTTCCACAAATGTTACTTTCGGTTTGGAATTATTATTTGTCTGCGCCGGTCTTATTGAATAAACGCAGATTAAATAAAAAAGAGAGATAATAATAGGTAGCTTCTTCATTTCGATTTTCTCCAGGTAGATTTAGTAGACTATATTGAAAACGTAACCAACGATAATTATCCCGGCGGCAACAATTCCGGCAAAAGTAATTATCAAGGGAAGTTTTAAAACTTTTCTAAGAATTATCATTTCGGGAAGCGACAGCCCTATCACACTCATCATAAAAGCGAGAACTGTTCCGAGCGAGGCACCTTTTGATAATAAAGCTTGAACGATTGGAATTATCCCGGCGGCATTAGAATACATCGGCACGCCAATTAAAACCGAAACCGGAACAGACCACCAAGCGCTCTTTCCCATAATGCCAGCCATAAAATTTTCCGGCACATAACCATGAATGCCGGCACCTACTGCAATACCGAGAATTATATATATCCAAACTTTACCGACAATTTCTTTTACTGCTGTCATTCCGGAATCAATCCTATTGGTGAATAAAATTTTTTCTTCGATCTCTGTTTCGCCAACGGTTAGGTTACCAACCCAGTCTTCAATATATTTTTCAAGTTTCAGTCTGCCGATCACGTAACCGGAAACAATTGCAATTATTAGCCCGGTTGTTACATACATTAAAGCCGTCTGCCAGCCAAACAAGCCGAGTAATAATACGAGTGCGATTTCATTAATCATTGGCGCCGAAATCAGAAATGAAAAAGTTACGCCAAGCGGAACACCCGCCTGAACAAATCCGATGAACAACGGAATTGCAGAGCACGAGCAGAACGGCGTGACAATTCCCAAAAGACTTGATAGAATATTTCCCGCAAAAAGTGATTTGCCGCCGAGAATTTTTCTTATCCGTTCCGGCGAAAAATATGTGCGTATGATTCCGATAATAAAAACTATAAACGTAAGCAATAACAATACTTTCGGTACTTCATAAATGAAAAACCAAAGCGCGTTTGTAAAATGTGATTCCTTTTCGAGATTCAAGAAAGAATAGATTATAAAATCCGTCGTTGATTTAAGAGAAGCGTAAAGAAAAATCCAGATCGGCAGAGCCAGGATTGGAATTAGTATTTTGTTCTTCATTTTTTGTTTAATAAGAAGATGCAAAAAGTGATACGGTTTTAATCATGCTCAAAAAATATTTAGCATCTTCAAAATATCATCAGTTAGTGTTTTCACGAATCCAGTGAATTAGAGTTTCCTTTGTAGGAATTTTTCCGGCAGAAATTATTTTGCCGTTGATTTCAAGTCCGGGTGTTCTCATGATGCCGGATTTAACAATCTCTTCGATCTCGGTTACCTTTTCGACCGACGCATCAATTTTTAACTCCGCTACTGTTTCAATGCACATCGCTTCTAATTTTTTGCAGTTGGCACAGCCCGTGCCGTACACTTTAATTCTGTTCATTTTATTTCTCGATTAGTGAATATTCTCTCTATAAGATTTTTCGTAGCCGCGTTTTATTTCATATCATGCTTTTCTAATGTATTGTGGGAGACGCTGCAAATAGCGCCTCCGTATTATGTACTTCGGAAATTTTCAGGAAGTGTTGCAGTGCCTTCACTTCGATGAATATTTTCATTATAAAATTTTTCGAAGCGCAGCTTAATTTGATCTCTCACTTTTCTAAAGACAGAAAAAATTTCTTCTTCGCTTCCCACGGCTTCTGCCGGGTCTTCGAAGCCAATGTGAAGTTGTTTACCGACCTTTCCGATAAACACGGGACATGTTTCTTTTGCGTTGTCGCAAACAGTGATCACGTAATCGAAAGTATCTTTCAAAAATTTATCAACAATTTTGGGATAGTTTTTACTCACATCTATTCCGGCTTCTTTCATTACTTGCACTGCTTTCGGATGCACACGCGAAGACGGATTCGTACCGGCTGAAAAAACTTCAAGTTCTTTATCGAATGATTTCAAAAATCCTTCCGCCATTTGACTGCGGCATGAATTCCCGGTACACAGTATTAAAATTTTTTTCTTCATAAATATCTCTTTCGTTAATGGCACACAGATCGAACTGATCAAACAGATAAAAACAGAGTTTTAGAATCAGTTTAGATCAGTTCAATCTGTTAAATCAGTGTGCTATTTAGTTTTTGTGGCAGTCACAGTAATGCTGAATATCCCGACTCCGCTTCCGCGGTATTGTTTAATTTCATCATCGCTCAAATATTCTTTTAGAACTTCATCCGGCATACCGATTACTTTTGTTTTCTTTATCTCAGCGTTTTCGAAACCGTGCTCTTCAATAATTTTCAGATACTCATCTTGCTGAATTGCACCGGCAACACAACCGGCATACATCTCTGCAGATTTTTTCAAATTCTCCGGCAAGTTACCTTTGATGACAATATCTGAAACACAAAAGTGTCCGCCGGTTTTTAGAATTCTGTGAATCTCTGCAAACGCTTTTTGTTTATCGGGAACAAGATTCAAAACGCAGTTACTCACCACAACATCCGCAATGGAATTTTCGAGCGGCATATTTTCAATATCGCCGAGTTTAAACTCAACATTTTTATAACCGAGTTTTTGATTATTGCGGTTTGCTTTTGCAATCATCTCTTCGGTCATATCTATGCCGATAACTTTTCCGGTATCGCCGACAATTGCACGGGCTACAAATACATCATTGCCGGCACCTGAACCGAGATCTACAACTGTGTTGCCTTCTTTAATTCCAGCGTGTTCGGTCGGCAAACCGCAGCCAAGCCCGAGATCGGCATCTGCTACATAACCCTGAAGATGATCATATTCATCTTGCATTATGGTGTAGCCGGCAATTTTATTTTCAGTTGAACCGCAGCATGAAGTTGGTCCGCAGCAAGAGCCGGAACCCTTTGCGATCTCTCCATACTTTTCTTTTACAAGTTCCTTTATTTCTATTTCGTTCCGCATAATTTATTTCCCCCTTTTGTTATCCGGTTGTACTATTTCCGAATGTGATTGTGTATTTTTTTCTTTGTTTCCGGAAGAACCGCAGCAAGTTGAATCGCAACACGGTTCGGATTTATTGTTTACCGTCTTTTTTATTTCTTTTTTGTTTCGCATGATTTACTTCCCCCTTTAGTAAGTTGGTTAAATAATTTTTGAATTTGCTCGTAAGCTTTTTTAAGCGATGAAGAGTTTATACAATAACAAACTTTGGGACCTTCAATGTCGCCCTGAATTAGTCCGACACGCTTAAGTTCTTTGAGATGCTGCGAGACGGTTGACTGCGCCAGCGGCAATAGTTCAACAATATCGCCGCACATGCAAACATCCATCTCTGTAAGAATTTTCAAGATTTGTATTCTTGCCGGATGCGAAAGTGCCTTTGCTATATCGGCAAGATAAACTGCCTCTTGAGTGAACTCTTCTGTTTTTGCTATCGCCATTCCAATCCTTTATTTATCGTTCATCGCAAATATACGATAAAAGAAATTTAACAAGCAAGTGGCAACATAAAATTATATTTTTGTTATGAGCATATGCTCATAATTATAAAAATGGAAACATGCCTAGACCGAAAAAAAATAGACACATCTGTTGTAATCCTTCTGCTTATTATTTCAAGCCGCGCGGAATACCAATGTTTGAATTATCCGAAATAATTCTTGAAACGGATGAATTGGAAACATTGCGGTTAGCCGATTTCGAAAAAATGAGTCACGAAGACAGCGCCGCCAAAATGAAAATTAGCAGAGCCACTTTCGGAAGAATACTTGAAAAAGCACGATACAAAACTGCCGATGCTATTTTGAACGGCAAGGCAATTAGAATAGAATCATTTTCAAAAAATTCAGGAGATCAAAATGTTGAGTGAAACAAATTCGGGAACAATAATGAAAATTGCAGTTGCAACGGACGATTTTTTAACTGTAACGGGACACATCGGAAGATGCAACGGATTTATTATTTATGAATTGGATAACACAGTAATTGCGAACCGTGTGCAGATAGAAAATACTTTTACACACCACAAGATGAGCGAACATCATCACGGAGATCACGAGCATAATCATTCGCACGGACATGAAAATTTAATTGAAGGATTAAAAGGCTGTTCCGCATTAATTTGTACTGCCGCCGGCTGGCGCGTTGTGGAAGATTTAAAAAGAAATAACATCAATGTGATATTTACAGATGAAGAAGATGCCGATACTGCAGTTATTAAATTTGCGGAAGGAACACTTGAAATAAGTGAAGAAGGAATTTGCAGAGCACATTAATTTTTTTCTCTGTGACTCTGTGGTAAAAAAAAATTATCACAGAGTTACGGAGGCACGGAGATTCACAAAATTTTTAGATATAATTCAATACACTACAGCACTTAAATACCCAACAACTTCCGAGTAATCGCCGGTTACGTCACCGGAATCGGAACGTGAAAGCACTTTCGATTTATTTCTTAGAATTAAATCTGCCGTTTTCATCATTGTAACAATAGCACCGCCGCCGCAAGCTTCGCATTTGTTCGTTTCAAGATCGCGCCTAAGTTCTTCGTAATCAAAATTATTAATGTGGTTTTCAACGATTGAATCGAGTCTGCCGGCTTCTTCTTTTGTATAAAAATGCGAAAGATCGGAGCTGGCAACAATCAAAGTTTCATCATCAACAGCATCTGCAAGTTTCTGCGCAAGTTCATCGATAAAAGCTTTCCTTTGATCTCCAATTACTGCCGGCACTATCATAAAATCTTTCATTATCATTTGCAAAAACGGAACTTGTACTTCAACGGCATGTTCGGCTCTGTGACCTTGTGTGCTCTCAAAAATTGCTTTACTTCCACCGACAAGTTTTGAACTCATTTCTTTATTTAAAAGAACTTCGCCGAGTGGTGTGCTGTAGGCGTCGCCGTTGTAAATTGAAACTCCGGGAAAATATTCGCGGTGGCTTGGCGATATGATCACAACGGTTTTGTAATTTCTGCCGCCGAGTGCTTTGAATCCTAATGCCGCCGTTTTTCCGGAATAAACATAACCGGCATGCGGTGAAATTATTCCGACTGCGTTTTTAAATTCTGTTTCGGGTTTTGCGGTATCCAAAAGTAATTGTAATTCATCGTGAAGCTGGTGAGGATTTGCCGGATAGAACATGCCCGCCACTGCGGGTTCTCTTATATTTTTCATACTGCCTCCTTTTATTCCGAGCCAGTTGAAGAATCTTTGTGATGATCTGTTAAAACTTCTTCGCTAAAAATATCAGCAGTAAACGCATGCAGTTGAAGTTGTTTCGTTCTCCAATATTCGGGATGGAAACCCGCCTTTTGGCAGATAGCATCCAGGTATTGTTCTTTGTTCATGTGATGTTCAATCGGAACTTGAGGAAGAAGCAATCCTCTTCTTCCCGTTTCTTCGAGAATCAATCCGTGTTTTCCAATTTCAATTTCTTCATAACTATTCAGCGGAAACGGCGGCGAGAGGATCGAAATTTCTATCGTAATATTTTTTAATTCGGGTTCTCGAACAGCTTGAAAGCGCGGGTCATTCTCTGCAGAATTAACTGCAGCTTCGCAAACAGTATCGAACAGCTGGCGTTCGGACAAAATATACCCGATGCATCCGCGTAATTTTCCAAATTCGGTTAACGTTACAAAAGCTCCGGCATGAATCTTTAGCTCCGGGTATTTTCCGTAATCAGGCTCTTCAATTTCAACTGCTGTGAACAATGATCGGATTGAATTCCTCGCGGCAGTGAGAAGAATTTTCTTCTCTTCATCGGTTAGTTCCATAACTAATCCAAAGTAAAAATTATTACTCCGTTTTTTTCCTTCAGCAGAAAAAGAAATTTTTTGTAAACGAAAAATGAATCCGTATATAACGAGCCGGAATTTACATTCAAAATTTCGGAAAGAACTTCTTTACCGGAAGGCATATCAACAACACAAAATTTATTGATGTAACTATTTTCGAACGCTTTAACGTTATAACTGAAGAGAAGTAAATCTTTGTAGGTATTATATTCAATGTCCCCGGCAATTGCAAGATTCGCCGTTTTACTTTGTATTATCTCCAAAATTTTTCCATCGGCTGAATGAAGAACTTGCGGATAAACGTACAAACTCCAACAAACTTCATTATCGGCTTTAGTTTTTAACAAATTGATTGTTTGATAATCCGAGCCGAGTTCCTCAATCAAATTTCCGTTTTGATAATCGAGTGCTGCAAAGTATCGTTCTTCAAAACCTTGTTTGTAGCAGTAAACTTTTCCGTTGTACGCGAACAAAAAAGTGTAATCTGTGTTGTGCCACAAAATTTTTTGAGATTGAATATCAAACGCAATTATTTCTTTGTGACCGGGCATATCCGGCTTAAAATATTTATGAAAGAAAATAACATCTCTGTGAATTGCTTCAATTCCGAGCCAGCTTTTTTCTTCCAACTGTAAATCAGTAAAAATTTTTTTGCCGGTTTGAAGATCAAAACAATTGAAAAAAACTTCCCGCGTACTCGTATCCCTCGTTTCCAAAATCAGCTTATCGGAATCGGAAATGAGAATCCGCCAAATTTGTTTTTGCACTGAATATGTAAAATGTTTTTTCATACAATTCTGTGAAACGAAGTTACGAATGCCGAAGGCATCCCGATTTCATCGGGATTCCTCAGAATTTAATGCGGCTTAAACTTTGCCGTAAAATGTCTCAGCATTGGAGCTTCGTAAATAATTTCTACGCCTTTTAATTTTTCGCGTCTGTTGAAAACTTCTATCACAACTTCGGCAACGTAATCGATGTGGCTTTGTGTGTAAACACGGCGCGGAATTGCAAGCCGCACAAGTTCCATCATTGCCGGAATCAGTTTACCATCTTTATCATACTTGCCGAACATAACCGAACCGATCTCGCATGTGCGCAATCCGCCTTCAACATAAAGTTCGCACACAATCGACTGCCCGGGGTATTCGTTTACCGGAACATGCGGTAAAAATCTTTTTGCATCTATGTAGATTGCATGTCCGCCCGGCGGTTCAATAATAGGCACGCCGGCATTAATTAATTTCTCGCCGAGATATTCCGTACTGCGGATTCTGTATTGTAAATAGTGTTCGTCAACAACTTCTTCCAAACCTTGCGCAATTGCTTCGAGGTCGCGTCCGGCAAGTCCGCCGTATGTTGGAAATCCTTCCGTAACAATTAGAAGGTTGCGGCATTTCATCGCAAGCTCTTCATCATTCAAAGAGAGCCAGCCGCCGATATTCACGAGTGCATCTTTTTTTGCACTCATTGTCGAGCCGTCTGCGTAAGAAAACATTTCTTTGCAGATTTCAAGCACTGATTTATTTTCATATCCCTTCTCGCGCAGTTTGATGAAGTAAGCATTCTCTGCAAATCTGCACGCATCGAAGTACAAAGGGAGTTGAAATTTTTTGCAGACTTCTTTTACGTCGCGGATATTCTGCATCGAAACCGGCTGACCGCCGCCCGAGTTATTTGTTACTGTTAACATCACCAGCGGAATATTTTCTTTGCCGACTTTTCCAATCAAATTTTCGAGCGCATCAACGTCCATATTTCCTTTGAACGGTGCTCGTTCTTCGGGACGTTTTCCGACCGCACACAAAAGATCAACTGCTTCTGCGCCGGTGAATTCAATGTTTGCTCTTGTTGTATCAAAGAATGTGTTGCTTGCAAAATATTTTCCGGGTCCGCCAATAATCGAGAATAATATTTTTTCTGCGGCTCTGCCTTGATGTGTTGGAATTATAAATGTATCGCCGGTAATATTTTTAACGGCTGATTCGAAGCGGTAAAAACTTTTTGCGCCGGCGTAGGATTCATCGCCGCGCATTATTCCCGCCCACTGATCGGAACTCATTGCGGATGTTCCGCTGTCGGTCAACAGATCAATCAACACATCATCTGCATGAATTAAAAAAGTATTGTAACCGGCAGATTCTAAAATCTTTTTTCTCTCTTCTTTTGTTGTAAACCTGATTGGTTCTACGGATTTGATTTTGAAAGGTTCGATGATGGTTTTCATAATGCCTCTCTTATGAGCAATTAGAAATTTTTTCTTTGATGAAAATTACAAATTATTCTCTATGGTTGATAGTTTCTCTATTTCTTAAATTCAAATAATGATCAGTCAAAAATTATCTTTGCCTCAAAAAAAATTTTACTAATTTGGGTTGTAGAGTATACCCCATCTATCAACCAAAAAGAGGAGTAGCCTGATGGAAGAAACAAAAGACCAATTCCCTTCAATGTCCCCGGTAGATTCCGAAGAAAATGAAATTAGTCACACCGATAAGCTTGTCGGGGTGTTTTCCGAACCCGGTACTACATTTGCACAAATGTCTAAATCCGGCGCCAAAACTTCTGATTGGATAATCCCGGTTCTCGTTTTAATTGTTGCCGCAATTCTTTCCAACATTGTAATGATGAGCAATCCGACTATTAAAAGATCTATGATGGAAAAACAGATGACGATGATAGAAAAAAATCTTGACGAGATGGTTGCAAGCGGTCAGTTAACCGAAGCTCAAAAAGAAGAACAGCTTGAACAGATGCGCGATAGAATGGATCAGGGAATGGGCGCACAGATGATCTTCTCGATACTCGGAATAATAATTTTCAGTTTTATAATGTTTTTTATTGTTTCGGGCGTCTTTTTCTTATTCGCAAAATTTGCCCTCAAAGGAGAAGGAACGTACAAAGAAGCAATGTCTGCATACGGTTTGCCGCACTACATTGTTGTAATCCAGGTAATTGTTATGGTGATTGCCGCACTTGTAATGAATAAATTTTTTACTTCTACAAGCATAGCAGATTTTGTTGATGCGGATAAATCTACATTAACCGGATTTGTGCTTGCCAAACTCGACGTGTTCTCAATTTGGTATTATGCAATTATCAGTATCGCATTTGCAAAGATGTTCAAATCCGAAAACATGGGTAAATATTTTGGAATGATATTCGGTTTGTGGATCGGATTCGGTTTGCTGTTTTTCTTCATTGCCAAAGCTGTACCGTTTTTGCGTTGGTTCGGCGTGTAATTCTTTTTTATTAATTTTTTGAAAACCCTTCTAAGCAAATTTTGTTTAGAAGGGTTTTGTTTTATAAACTATTCACTTTCTCCATGAACATGCTGAGTTTTTGCACATCAAGTTTTCCGTTCGTGCGCACACCGGAACACAAATCGAGTCCGAAGGGATTAACATTTCTAATTGCATCTTGCACATTATCGGGCTTCAAACCGCCGGCAAGATAGAGCGGTACGCCGATTGACTCTCTGATTTTTTTGCTGATCGACCAATCATGAACTCTGCCTGTACCGCCGAGTTCTTTTATTTCCAATTTTTGATTTCCCGAATCGAGCAGAATTGCATCGACATGTTTCGAAACTTCAGCTGCTTCATGCAAAGATTCTTCTCCGGTAACATGAACAACCTGAACAATTTTAATTCCGTGCAAAGCTTTTTTAAGCTCGGAATATTTCCCATCAATCAAATGATCACAGATTTGTATTGTGTTTGTTCTGCAATTTTTATGCTGTTCGATAATTTCATCGGCGGTCTGTTTGCTTGTTAACAGAAACGACGCAACGCCGGGCGGAACCCGCTCTGCAATTTCGGCAATCAAATTTTCGGTGATAATTCCCGGACCGCTCGGCATTGCGGAGACGAGTCCGAGTGCCGAAGCACCATATTTAACTGCAAGCATTGCTTCTTCAACGCTCGAGATGCAGCAGATTTTTACACGTGTCATATAATTTTTCCCCCATAAATGTTTTATGAAAATTAAAAATGCGGATGCAAATATATTTCAATTGTCGTTACTAAAAAATTGTTAAAGAAGATTGTTCAACTTACTATTAGACGGTCTGTTTTCATTTATGAATTATATTCGCTTTGCAATAATGAATACAACTTCATACTCACAAATTGCCCTTTCACAAAAACTTTCTGCCGTAAAGTTCCTTCGTATTTCATCCCGGCTTTTTCCATAACGCGGTACGAGCCGGTATTGTTTTCATCGCAGTGCG
This sequence comes from Ignavibacteriales bacterium, assembly GCA_016177735.1. Taxonomy (GTDB): domain Bacteria; phylum Bacteroidota; class Ignavibacteria; order Ignavibacteriales; family Melioribacteraceae; genus DYJK01. The sequence continues at coordinate 19,791 of JACOUS010000006.1, forward strand.
CTTCAACACGGTTCAGATTCAATTCTTCAAACGCAAATTTGATTACTCTTCGCAAAGCTTCAGACATAATTCCTTTATTCCAGTAAGCCGGCGAAAGTGCGTAACCAATATCTCCGCATCTGTTGATATCATTCCATTTTCTGATTTCGATTGAGCCGATTATTTTTCTCTTGCTCTTAAATTCTATCCCCCAATTAATATTATCGCTTGTGCTGAATTTTTCGCTCACCATTTTTAGAAATGACAAAGTATCATCTTGGCTTTTGTGCGATTCCCAAGGAAGATAAATAATTGTTTCCGGCTGTGAAGCGTATTCAAAAATATCATCGGTATCCAAAACAGTCAGTTCGCGAAGAAGAAGACGTCCTGTTTCCAAAATAGGAACTTCTTTAACGGGATTAACATTACTCATCTTTTTGCATCAATAATTGTGATAAAAAATTCTTAGATTATTCTAAGTAAAATTGTTCTTAAATACTAACTGAAGTTACACAAAGTTGTTCGTTTTGGATTTATAACTGCCCCTACCTTTAGGTCGTGGTTTAATTCTGTAACGATCTGGCTTTAGCCACAAAAAAAAATCAATGCCGGCTAAAGCCAAAATTATCGGGTTCTATTTGCCCTCGGCATTCATGTCGAGGCAATTTTAAACATATCTATTATAACTTCAGTTATTTACCAAAACATTTAAAATCTTTTTAATAAAGAGGCTGATATGATCTCAAAAGAATTATTGGATATTCTCTGCTGTCCCGAAACTAAAGCCGATCTCGTGCTCGACGGCGATTATCTTGTTTCGGTCGATAAAAACACACGCAGAAGATACAGAATCGAAAACGATATCCCGATAATGCTGATCGAAGAATCCGAACAGCTTGATTACAACACGTGGAAAGCAATCATGCAGAAAAACGGCAAAGCCGTTGACTAATCTAAAATGATAATTAAAACTTCCGCAGACGAAATACAAAATTTTTTATCCGACGCCTCAAATTATTCCGGCTTCTGCGATGCCGTTTACTTTCCTGAAAACGAAAAAGATATTGCATCAATTCTGAAATTATGCAATGAAAAAAAAATTAAAGTTACTGCCGCCGGCAACGGAACCGGATTAACCGGATCGCGCGTTCCCGAAGGGGGTGTTGTCATTTCTCTCGAAAGAATGAACAAAATTTTGGAATTGAACAAAAAAGAAAAATATGTAATCGTTCAGCCGGGAGTAATTTTAAAAGACTTGCAAGATTTTGTTGAACAACAAAAATTATTTTATCCGCCCGATCCGACAGAGAGAAATTGTTTTATCGGTGCGACTGCTGCAACCAATTCATCAGGCGCACGAACTTTTAAGTACGGTGCGACAAGAAATTATATTCTTGCGCTCCGCATTGTAAGTGCAGACGGACAAACTTTCGAAATATCGAGAGAGAAATTCAAAGCTTCCGGATACGAAGCAATGATGACAACAGAATCAGGAAATATAATTTCATTCGAACTGCCGAGATACAAAATGCCCGATACAAAAAATGCCGCCGGTTACTACTGCAAAGAAAATATGGATTTGATCGATCTGTTTATCGGCTCGGAAGGCACGCTCGGAATTATAACCGAACTTAAACTAAAACTTTTGGATCTGCCGGAAGATATTCTTTCTTGTGTCGTATTTTTTAATGATGAAAATAACGCACTCGATTTTGTTGATGAAGCACGAAGGCTTTCCGAAATTTTTTTTAATCCCGAGGATGAATCTTCTTCAGCAAAGATAAATGCACGCGGCTTGGAATTTTTCGATAAATACTCACTCGATTTTTTACGAAAAGATTACCCGAACATTCCGGCTCACGCTGAATCCGCGGTTTGGTTCGAACAAGAATTAACAAATGATAATGATTCTCTTGTTGATGATTGGATGCACCTGATAAAAAAATTTAACGGCTCTGAAGAAGATTCGTGGATTGCAATCGACCGCAATGAACAGGAGAAGTTCAAAGATTTTCGTCATGCAATTTCGTGGAAGGTAAATGAATTTATTACGCAACACGGATTAAAAAAAGTAGGAACCGATGCCGCTGTACCTCACAATTTTTTCAAGCGGTTCTATTTTGAATGCAAACGCAAAGTTGAAGATGCAAAACTTGACTACGTTGTGTACGGGCATTTCGGTAATGCACACATGCATTTAAATATGCTGCCTAAAAATCAAAACGAATACGACATTGCAAAAAAAATTTATGCTGAAATTTGTGAGGATGCCGTTCAATACAACGGAACAATTTCTGCCGAACATGGTGTCGGCAAATCAAAAAGAGATTATTTATTAAAAATGTACGGCGAAGAAACAATTAAAGAAATGGCTCGTTTAAAATTGGTTTTCGATCCGAACGCAATTCTCGGCATCGGAAATATTTTTGATGAAAGATATTTGGCGTAACAATGAAAAATCGGTACATCATATTTTTTATTCTGATCACAGCAATTATTTTACACGGGCAGACAGACCAAAATCTTGAAAATAAATTCAGGCTCGGCTTAAGTTATGAACAGGCAAACCAACTTGACAAAGCAGAATCAATCTACCGCGAACTAACCGGCAAAGCTTCGTGGAATACTCAATATTTTGACGCGCTAAACAAAATTTTGATACGGCAGAAAAAGTACGATCAATCGGCGCAGTTGCTCGAAGAAAAAATTAAACAAACACCGGCTGATATTAATCTTTTCGGGCTGCTCGGCACAACATATTATATGATGGACAAGCTCGATAAAACATACGAAGCATGGGAACGCGGAATCAAAACCAATCCGGCTTCATTTGTGATTTACAGAGTTATCTCGAGCTACGCATTGGAAAACAGATTGTTCGATAAAGCAATTGAAATTTTGAACCGCGGAAAATCTTTTGCAGATGATCCGTCAATTTTCTCTCTCGATCTCGCTAACATTTACGCAGCAAATATGAGATTCAAAGAATCTGCCGAAGAATATTGTTCCCTTTTATTAAAGAAACCGGAGATGAACGGGGTTGTAAAAACAAGAATTGCTCAATTCATTAACCGTCCTTCTGCAGCGGATGATATTACAAGCGTAATAAAAAATTTTTCGGAAGAAAACCCGGTGCCGATTTTCTTTGAATTGCTTTCGTTCTGTTATTCTCAGAGCGGTAAATACAAAGAAGCTTTCGACTCAATAATTCAATATGAGCAATCAGCCAAACTGAGCGGCTCGGGTATTTTTACTTTTGCACAAGAGGCTTATTTAAACCGCAGATACGATTACGCATCACAAGCATACAATTATTTGATCGAGCATTTTCCGAATTCTCCGTTCATACCAACAGCAAAAATATCTTATGCGAGAAACCTCGAAGCGGATCTCGATAATCGTTTGGTTGACGGCGAAAACTGGAAGCCGGTTAAAAATCCCGGACAAAAAAATAATCCCGGATACATAAGCATCATCAATGCATACGAGCGTGTTGCAAAAGAGTATCCGAATAATTCTGTTTACATCGAAGCCGTTTTTAGAATTGCGCAGATTTACATGGAGCGGCTTGGTATGTACAACAAAGCCGACAGCCTTTTTAATATCGTGATTCAGAAATCACCGCTTACCAATTATTCTATTTTATCTTCGATTGCCAGTGGAAAAATTTCAGTATTGTTTAACAATCTGGGTGAAGCGCAAAAAAATTTCGGTAATGTAACCGATAACAAACGAAGTGAGCCGGAAAATATTGCGGAGGCAAATTATTATCTCGCAAGAATTAAATTCTGGCAAAAAGATTTTTCCGCTTCGTTAAAACTTTTTAGAGAAGTAACAAAAAATTTATCGGCGGATTTCTCAAACGATGCGATTGAGATTTCTACAATCATAAACTCGGCAAAGCGGGACTCGCTAAATTTATCAACCTTTGCCGCCGGCGATCTACTGATGTTTCAAAACAAACTTTCCGAAGCCGGGGGTCAATTCAAAACATTGGCAGATAATTCCGGTTTGTTTCTTTTGAGCGAATTTGCAAAAATTAAACTTGCACAAATATTTATCGCCGGGGACAAATTTATTGAAGCCGCCGAACTGCTTGAAAATCTTTCAAACGATTCAAAAAGCGTACTTTTCACCGATAAATCTATTTTTCTGCTCGCCAAAATTTATCATTACGGAATTAAAGATCTGCAAAAAGCTGTTACATACTATAAGAAACTTCTTGAAAAATTCCCGAACTCATTATATTTTGACCACGCAAGAGAAGCGATAAACTTATTGACAACAAACAACGGATAAAAATGAGCGATTCCAGAGAACCACGCAGTGTAAAATGCTCTTTCTGCGGAAGAGACGGCAGTGAAGTAACAAGCATGGTTGCCGGTCCCGATGTTTACATTTGCGATATCTGCATTAAAACCAGCGTTGATATCCTGAAAAACAATGTAGCATCGTTTACAAAAAAAGAAACGTACAATTCAACACTTACGCCCGATCTCATCAAGAAAAGTTTGGATGAATTTGTAATTGATCAGGATACTGCAAAAAAAAATTTAGCCGTAGCAGTTTATAATCATTACAAAAGAGTAAACGCCTCGGCTTCCCTTTTTGATATGGATGAAGTTGAAATAGAAAAAAGCAATATCCTTTTGATGGGTCCGACCGGCGTTGGAAAAACATTACTTGCACAAACACTTGCAAGAATTTTGGATGTGCCGTTTGCAATTGCCGATGCAACAACTTTAACTGAAGCCGGCTACGTTGGCGATGATGTTGAAACTGTTTTGGTTCGATTACTTCAAGCGGCAGATTACAATTTGGATAAAGCACAAAAAGGAATTGTTTACATTGATGAAATAGATAAGATTGCACGCAAAAGTGAAAGTGTTTCTATTACGCGTGACGTTTCCGGCGAAGGCGTTCAGCAGGCATTGTTGAAAATTTTGGAAGGAACTGTTGCCGGCGTTCCCCCGCGCGGCGGAAGAAAACATCCCGAACAAAGTCTAATCAACATCAATACAAAAAATATTTTGTTTATCTGCGGCGGAGCTTTTGAAGGGATTGATAACGTAATTGCTTCGCGCATCAACAAAAACACAATCGGTTTCGATACGGATTTATCGAGCGCCGAACAATTGGATAAAGATAATCTCATTACACAAGTTCAGCCCGAAGATCTTGTTAAATACGGATTAATACCCGAACTCGTGGGCAGACTTCCGATAATTGCACCGCTCCATTCGCTCAATTCCAAAGCTATGAAAAATATTTTAACCGAACCGAAGAATGCTATTATCAAACAGTACAAAAAATTGTTTATGATGGAAGGTGTTGAACTTGAGTTCGACAATATGGCACTCGAAGAAATTGTTCGGAAAGCAATAGAAAGAAAAACCGGCGCGCGCGCGCTTCGTTCTATTGTCGAAAGTATTCTGCTCGATATAATGTATGAACTGCCCACACAAGAAAATGTTGATAAATGTTTGGTCACCAAAGATGTAGTTACCAAAGGGGAAAGACCCCTCTACATCGAAAGCGATAGAAAGACGGCATAGAGTTTTTCTCTATGAAAGTCAGAGAGATAATTCGACCAACTGAAAAAGACGGATGGTTTCTTGCAAGAACAAAAGGCAGCCATAGAGAGTATAAACACAAACAAAAATTGGAAGAGTAACTATTGCCGGGAACACGAATGCTGATCTCGCTCCCGGCACTCTTAACTGCATTCTAAAACAAGCACTACTAAAAGAAAAAAATTAAGATGCACCGCTTTCTTATTGTAATAGAAAAAACTGAGAATAACTATTCAGCTTATTCACCTGATTTACCGGGCTGTGCTGCAACCGGCGAAACAAAAGAAGAAGTCGAAAAAAATATTCATGAAGCAATCCAAATGCACATCGAAGGAATGAAAGAATATAACCTTCCGATTCCGGAATCTAATTCGTATGCAGAGTACATAGCTTTTTGAAAACTTACTTGCCAATTCATAAAAACTTCTTTACTTCTTTCCTTAAATGAAAAATCTTTTTTACATACTGATAATTTTTGCCAACACTTTATTTGCACAAGCAAAGATTTTAATCTACATGGATTTGGAGCAGACCGATCATCTAAAAGCATACGGAATTGCTTTCAATGCACTGCTCGAAGGCAAAACGGGCGATTGGCTTTTAAATTACCGCGGCGGTTCATTTATGTTTGATTATTCCGACCAGCTCGCACTCAAATGCAGATTGAAAGGCGTTTCATTCAAACCGGTTTCGAACGAAGAAGCCGTGCAAATCTATTCTTTCGTGCAGAGCGATGAACAAAACATGGAAGTTGTCCGTTTGGAAAAAGCACCAAAAATTGCCGTTTATGTTCCACCCGGATTTCAGCCGTGGGATGATGCCGTAATGCTTGCTCTCGATTATTCAGAAGTTAAGTACGATAAAATTTGGGTCGAAGAAATTCTGCGCGGCGATCTCGAAAAATATGACTGGCTTCATCTTCACCACGAAGATTTTACGGGACAGTACGGAAAATTTTATGCTTCTTTCAGCGGCGCGCCGTGGTACATCGAACAGCAGATGCTTTACGAAAATGAAGCTAAGAAACTCGGATTCAAAAAAGTTTCGGAAATGGAAAAAGCAGTTGTGCTTGCAATAAAAAATTTCGTTGCGCAAGGCGGATTTCTTTTTGCGATGTGCTCTGCAACCGACTCTTTCGATATTACACTTGCCGCTTTAACTGTTGATATCGTTGACCGGATGTACGACGGAGATCCGGCAGATCCCGATGCACAAAATAAATTGGATTACTCACAGACTTTTGCTTTTCAGGATTTTAAATTGGAAATGAATCCGCTTGTTTACGAATATAGTGATATTGATGTTCAGCTTCTTGAAATCGGTGACCAGCGGAATGATTTTTTTACACTCTTCGATTTTTCCGCTAAGTACGATCCGGTACCGACTATGCTGATTCAAAATCATGTTAACGTTATTCCCGGATTTATGGGACAGACGACAATGTTTCATAAAAAAATGATTAAAAATTCCGTGTACGTGCTTGCCGAGCGCGGCGGTACAGATCAAGTGCGGTATATTCACGGAAGTTTAGGCAGAGGAACTTTTACTTTTTACGGCGGACACGATCCGGAAGATTACCAGCATGCAGTTGGTGATCCGCCGACAGATTTGAGTCTCCACAAAAATTCCCCGGGCTACAGGCTAATTCTGAACAACATACTTTTTCCGGCAGCAAAAAAGAAAGAACAAAAAACCTGATACCGGATACAAGATTCTGGATGCTGGATATTCGGTGGTAACTCTTTGAATCCATCTAAAAAAATTTTCATCTAACGAGGCAGTATGAAATACCTTAAATTCAAAAACAACAGTGAAGAAGTTGCAATCGGAAAGATGGTTTGCATAGGCAGAAATTATGCGGCACATGCAAAAGAACTCGGAAACGAAGTACCGGAATTTCCGATTATCTTTTTAAAACCGGCATCGAATGTAATTTTTTCCGGCGAGTCTGTGATTCATCCGAAATATTCGAACGAACTTCATCACGAAGTTGAACTTGTATTGTACATCGGCGAAGATGTTAAAAATGCAACCGACGAAGAGGCTGAGAAAGCTATTCACGGATACACGATCGGGTTAGATATGACTTTGCGCGATCTCCAAAATGAATTTCGTAAAAAGGGTGATCCGTGGACTCTCGCAAAATGTTTTGATACTGCCGCTGTTTTAGGTGAAGTAGTTTTGAAAAAAGATTATTCATTAAAAGGAAGTGAAAAAATTTCTTTATCGGTAAACGGAACTGTCCGCCAAAATTCTTCAATTGCTAATATGATTTTTTCGCCGGTAGAAATTGTAAAATATATTTCCCAAAGAATGACGCTTGAAAAAGGAGATTTAATTTTTACCGGTACACCCGAAGGAGTCAGCAAAGTTGTACCCGGCGATAAGATTCAAGCTGAGCTTGAAAATATAGGAACGATATTAACCCAAGTAAAATTTGCGTAAGTAAAAACATCGAGATGTTTCGCTGCGCTCAGCATTAAAAAAAAGGAGTAAGACATGCCAATCTTCGAATACAGATGTAACGACTGCGGAAAGAAGTATGAAATACTTCACAAATCGTCTTCAAATTTGGAAGAGGTTCTATGCCCGGAATGCCAATCTAAGAATCATAAAAAGCTGCTTTCATCGTTCAGTGCATCGATGGGAAGTTCATCAAGTTTTGATAGCGGCTCTTCGTGTTCGGATGGAAGCTGCGGTGTACCGTCATATGGCGGCTGCGCAAACGGAATGTGCGGGATATAAAAAAGCCTGCCTCAAACCCATTCCAAAGGAAGGGGCGTTTTAGATTTAGAAACTATCATCAAAAGTGTAGCCGGAACCGCGAACGCTTTTAATGTAAATTGGGTTGTCGGGATCGGGTTCAAAATATTTTCGTAAGCGGACGATGAAGTTATCCACTGTCCGCGTTTCAACTTCGGAACTAATATGCCAGACATTTTCCAGCAGTTCTTTGCGAGATACAATTTTCCCTTTCGATTCGATTAAATATTTCAACACCATTGCTTCACGCTGGGTCATCACAATTTTTTTTGTTCCGCATTTTGCACTAAGATTTTCAAAATTAATTTCGTTGTCCCCGAAAAAATAAACCGGTTCAACTTGCGAAGAAGTTTTATACCACGTTTTCCTTTTCAGCATTCCTTTGATTCTCAGGAGCAGTTCATCGAGATGAAACGGTTTTGTAATGTAATCGTCTGCGCCGAATTCAAGCCCTCTAATTTTATCTTCCGCGGAAGTTCTTGCCGAGAGCATTAGTATCGGCATCTGCGGATTTTTCTCTCTCACAATTTTAGCAATTTCAAATCCGTCATAATACGGCAGCATGATATCAAGTATAATCAAATCATATTCTTTGGTTTCAAAAAAATCCAATGCCTCTTTGCCGTCTTTTGCCCATTCAACAATATATCCTTCATCGTTTAAATTGTATTCGAGCCCGACCGCGAGTGTTTCTTCGTCTTCAACAAGCAGTATTCTGCTCTCTTTAATTTGATTAGTTTCCATCGGATCTTTCCAATAATTTTTCTTTTTTTGCAGTACGCCTTAACAAAGAATTAATGTAAAATCTTTTTGATGTTTTGTAAATCGGCAGTTCAATCTTGAAACAAGTTCCTTTGTTTTTCCCCTCGCTGAACGCGGTAATTTTTCCGCCGTGCAATCTGATAATTTCTCTAACCCAGTATAAACCGAGACCGGTTCCTTTCACATTCGGAATATTATTGTTGTTTATCCGCTGAAATTTGTGAAATATTTTTTTAAGATTTTTTTGTTCGACGCCGACCCCGTTGTCTTTGAATTCTATCATTAATTTTTTTTGTGTCCGCAAAACATTTACACTTATCTGCACCGGCTGCCAGGAATATTTTTTGGCATTATCAATTAAGTTATCGAACACAATTTGCATCGCATCTCTATCGATAACACATTTACAAGGAGAGTTGTTGTTAAATTGAACTGAAGTTTTCGGAAGCCTGAATTGTTCTACGGAATCCTCTATTAATTGCCGGATAATCAAATCGGCGTCATACACATGATAATTGTGAGCAATCCTTTTTTGTTCGAGGCGGGATATTTCCAAAATTGAATTGATAAGTTTGTTGAGCCGTCTCGCATCTTTCATCATCAATTCCAAAAACTCATTCCTTTTTTCATGTTGAACTTCTTTTGATCTCAGTGTTTCCAAGTAAAGCTGTATTGATGACAAAGGCGATTTTAATTCGTGAGTGACGTTTGCAATAAAATTATCGTAAAGCCTCGTGAGTTTTACATGAACGGTGAGATTTCTAAAAATCAGAACCATTGCTACGGCAATTGCCACTATTAAAATTATCCCGCCCACAAAAATGAAAACATTCGGGCTGTCGATTACAATCTGCGGCGAAAGCTGATCACCCACTTGTTTGAAGATCAGGTAATTAGATACGTACCAATAGATCCACAAACCGAGCAATCCCATCCATGCAATCTGCGCGAAGATAAATGCAAAAATCAAAAAAAGAAGTGAGCGGCTTTTTTTCATCTATTTATTAATCAACTTTGTTGCAATTTTTTGCGGAACCATCTTTACTTACTCTCCAAATATCAGCGAATAAAATTTAATGTCAAACAAAAGGCAAAAAACTTTTACACTTTTTTTACAAATTCTGATAAAATTTTTCATGATAATTAACAAGGTAAAATCATTTTCATCGGCAGTGTTTGTTGAAAATGTTAAACAAATATTTTTCAGTTTATACGGGAGTAGTTCAATGAAAATATTATTAGTGTATCCTGAAACGCCCTCTACATTTTGGAGTTTCAAAGATGCATTGAAATTCGTTTCCAAGAAATCCGCAGAGCCGCCTTTAGGGCTGATAACCGTTGCAGCGATGATTCCAAAAGATTGGGAGAAAAAGTTAATTGATTTGAATGTATCGGAGCTGAAAGACAAAGATTTGCTTTGGGCTGATTATGTTTTTTTGAGTGCGATGAATGTTCACATCAGTTCCGTAAAAGAAATAATTAGAAGATGCAGTAAACTAAACGTTAAAATTATTGCCGGTGGTCCGCTCTTTACAACACAACATCAAGATTTTTTAGGCATCGATCATTTTGTTCTCAACGAAGCGGAAATTACACTTCCCCTTTTCCTAAAAGATTTGGAAAACGGAAACCCGAAATTCTTGTACAGTACAGATGAATTTCCCGATATTTCGCAAACTCCAATACCAATGTGGGAATTGCTCGACATGAAAAAGTATGCTTCGCTGAGTCTTCAATATTCACGCGGCTGTCCTTACGATTGCGAGTTCTGCAGTATTACAATATTAAACGGACACAGACCGCGCACAAAAAGTAAAGAGCAATTTCTTGCCGAATTGAACCGTCTTTACGATATCGGTTACCGCGGCACTGTTTCAATTGTTGACGATAATTTTATCGGCAACAAACGAAAATTGAAAGATGAAATTCTTCCGGCACTGATTGAATGGCAGAAAGAAAAAAAATATCCGTTCTCATTCATCACGGAAGTTTCCATCAACCTTTCCGATGATGATCAATTAATAGAATTGATGGTGGATGCTGCAATAGTAAGTATTTTTGTTGGAATTGAAACGCCGAACGATGAAAGCCTCGCCGAATGCGGCAAATCCCAAAATCAAAAACGCAATCTTGTTGATTCAATTAAAAAATTACAACAGCACGGAATGATCGTTTCGGGCGGATTCATAATCGGTTTTGATAACGACCCGCCGGATATTTTCGAACAGCAAATTAATTTTATTCAAAACAGCGGCATCGTTAATGCGATGGTTGGTTTATTAAATGCACCAACCGGAACACATTTGTACAACCGTTTGAAACAAGAAAACAGATTACTCGAAAGTTTCAACGGAAACAATATGGATGGAACAACCAACATCATCCCGAAAATGAATTACAGAAATTTGATTGCCGGTTATTCAAAAATAATTCACACAATTTATTCGCCGCGAGAATATTATAGAAGAATTAAATCATTTTTGAGTGAATACAATGTACCGGCGTGGAAATCACAAATGCTGACACTAACAGAAATAAAAGCTTTTTTCAGACTGCTGTGGACTATCGGCGTGCTTGAAAAAGGAAAGAGATATTTCTGGCAGACATTCATTTACAGTTTGTTCAAACATCCAAAAAAATTTTCGCTTGCGATGACACTTGCAGTTTACGGATATCATTTTAGAAGAATTGCGGAAACGATCTGAGAGGTTTTTCCCAAAAGGGGAATCTTTCTAAAAAATTTTTCTCGGCGAACTCTGCGAGAGAATTCTTTTTTCTCGCAAAGCTCGCAGAGACTACATATTAATTATATGTCGGCAAGTACGAATACTCTTTTGCGTATTCGAGCATCTGTTTCGTAAAATCTTCGGGATATTCAATCTTCACATCAATTATCTGATCGCCGTTCATCACCGGAACGAGCTTCGGATTAATGAAACCGGCATACGGTGAGATATTTAATTTCTTATATCTCTCCAATACTTCTTTGTGAATTTCCGGTTCTACTTTCACTCCGTAATTTTCCACTAAATTTTTCCCGGCATTGTAATCACCTTCGGACTTTATTCTTTGTATTTCGCGCAAAAGTTGCCCGAATAAATTTTTCAGTTTGCCGTAATTATTAATTACAAAGTAAGTTTTGCCGTCTTTAATTTTTTTCTCGATAACATTTTCCGGCAGACCTTTTTCATAAGCCCATTTGGCAACGAGCTGACGGTTGCGCATGTGAGCTTCTTCAATATTTTCGCCCGGTTTAATACGAGCAAGCTGAATCATTAATCCGTTGCGGATGTAATCACCGTAAGCGGCTTTGCCGGCATCAAGCGACTGCATAACCCCGATATCAATTAATTTTTTATCGTACAAATAATAAAGCGCAACTAAATCAGCTCTCGCTTCTTCGAGTGCGGAATAATAATTTTTCAAAGTTTGATGCGGCTCGGCAACACCGGGGTTCATCTGTCCGGATGCATGCCCTATTACTTCGTGCATGTCAGTGTGAAGATCATCTGCAAGTGCACCGTATTTTTTGTCGCGTTCAACTTCTTCTGCAGAGTAAGCGAATTCCTCGAGCACACCGCTCGTTTCCGCAAATTTATTATACGAGTGAACTATATTACCAATGTTGACCGATTTCGAACCGTGTTCTTTTCTAATCCAATTTGAATTCGGGAGATTAATTCCGATCGGAGTCGAAGGAGAGCAGTCGCCCGATTCTACAACGGCTGTAATAACTTTCGCCGAAACTCCTTTTACATTTTTCTTTTTGTGTTCCGGTATTAAAGGAGAATTATCTTCAAACCATTGCGCATTATCGCCTATTGCTTCAATCCGTTTTGTTGCTTCCATATCTTTGATTGAAACAACCGATTCAAAAGTAGCGCGGTAACTTAACGGATCGTTGTAAGTTTCTACAAATCCGTTTACAACATCAACAACAGATGCTGTGTCTTTCACCCATTCGATGTTGTACTCGTCCCACTTTTTCAAGTCGCCGGTTTCATAATATTCAACAAGCAGATGCAGAGTTTTTTTCTGCTGTTCATTTTCTGCAGCATCAACTGCTTTCTTCAGCCAGTACACTACTTTTTGAATTGCTGCATCGTACATGCTGTTAAGTTTCCAATGGCGTTCAAAAATTTTCCCGTTCTCTTTAATCAATTTTGAATTCAGTCCGTACGATAAAGGATGGGTATCGTTTGTGTCAATCATTTTTCCGTAATAAGCTTCTGCTTCTTTCTGAGTAACTCCCTCATAGAAATTATTGGCGGAAGTTTTAATCATATCGGCATGAGAATCAAGATTTACTTTGATCGGATCAACGGCTGGATCGAACAAAATGGGTTCCAATTTTTTAATGAGATCATTCAAAGTTTCGCTGTCTTGAAGCGGAAATTCCCATTCATCCGAGCCATTGACAAGCTGAGCAAAATATTCTTTAGAGAATTCCGGCGTGAATTTTTTGTTTGAATAATGATGATGAATTCCGTTTGAGAACCAAACGCGTTTTATGTATTCTGTAAACTTGGCAAACTCCGGCGTATTTCTATCGCCGTTGTATGTTTTAACGATTGCTTCAAGTGTTCTTCTAATATAAAGATTGTGTTTATAGTTTTGGTCCCAAAGCATATCTCTTCCGGAAAGCGCCGCTTGATACAAATAATAAACAAGCGTTTTCTGTTTTGGTGTCAGGTCTTCAAAGCCCGGCACGCGATAACGCTGAATGCGCAAGTCGGCAAATTGCTCGGTTACATATTTGAAGTTATCGTCTGTTTGTTTTTGTTCTGCACTGCATGCCATAAATACTAACCCTATAAAAATGATTGATAAAAAATTTTTCTTTTGTTTCATACGCCACCTGATTTTTGTGTCTTCTGTTTATTTTAGGGAAAGAAAAATATAATTTTTGTTCCAGCCTTACAATGAACATATGGCGAACCACATAACCGGGTAGGAAACATGTCTGTCCCCATCTTTTCTATTGCATTTTAGTAAGTTGCTTGAAGACATCTACTTACAACAAGCCCGCTAAGGCGGGCAAGAAAAATTTTGAGGACATAATTTTCCGGTAAAATAAAACATTTGTAAAAAGCATGTTTTACAAGTTATCTACTCATATTAAAAAAGTTTTGGACAGTAGTGGTAGAAAATGAATATTCAACTTATCGGCACAAAAAACTGTAACGAGACCCGCAAAGCAGAAAGATATTTTAAGGAACGAAGTATCCCCTTTCACTTCCGCGATCTAACAGAAAAAGGATTGGCAAAAGGCGAACTGGAAAATATAACTCGCGTTATTCCAATCGAAGAACTGATTGACCGCGAAGGAAAGCAATTCAAAAAAAGAAATATGCAGTTCATGGTTTTCAATATCGAGGAAGAACTGCTGAACGATCCGCTGCTTCTCAAAACTCCGGTTGTTAGAAATGGAAAAGAAGTAACCGTGGGTTATCAGCCTGATGCCTGGAAGATGTGGATAAATAAATAAAAGTCATTAATAGTCACTCATTGTACAATTGAATGACTATCAAATGGCAATTGAATGACCATCGAATGACAATAAATAACCCCGTTCATTATAAAATTTTTCTATTTCCTAAATCCTCTATTAACATTTCAAAGTTCACAAATTGTACTCCGTCCCACCCGCAAGATTTTGCGCCTTGAACGTATTCATAAACATCATCAATAAAAAAATGTTCACCGGATGATTTGCCCGTATATTTTTCAACAGCTTTGTAAATATTTTTTTCAGGTTTCAGCGCACCTACCTCGTACGATAAAAACTGCCTATCGAATATTTTCAAAAACTCGTAATGCCCCCAGCCAAACTCTCTGTGTATTTCATTCGTGTTGGATAAAAGGCAAAGCATATATTTTTCTTTTAATTGTGAAAGCAGTTTAGCGGTATCTTCGTTAACCGTAAAAATTTGACTGAACGTTTCGCAAAATTCTTCTTCCGTAACTTTATGTTCGAGCCAATCGAGCATTGTTACAAGAAATTCTTTCCGTGATAAGATCCCCTTTTCAAAATTTCTGTGAATGTGATAATTCTCTTCATAGAGTTTTGCAAATTTATCACCGAGCCCGGCACTTCGTCTATTGAAATAATCCACCGGTTTGGAATAATCAAACGGGATTAGAACATTACCGAGATCGAAAACAATTACGGAATACATTTTTCACCAAAGAAAATTGAATTGCGGCTTCAAAATAATAACAATTGCATTGCCAAAAAATCTTATGTAGATTTAATAAGAATTTATTTAACCGAGCATATCTAATGGAAAAGATAAAAAAAAATACATTACAGATAGTGAAAAGAGAAAAATAGCTGTTCAGCTTGACATCAAAACTTACAAGAAAATTGAAGAAGTACTTGAGAACTACGGCTTAGTACAACTAATAAAAGAGTCCTCAAAAGAAGATTCTTTCAAAGTACAAGAAGCAAAAGAATATTATAATAAGCTTAGTAAAAAAGCTTGACTATAGAATACAGAAAAACTTTTCTTAAAGACCTTTCACAAATTCCATCCTATCAGAGGAAAATCATTGAAAAATTTGTTTTTGAATACGTACAAGGATTAAAATCAATTTTTGAGACAAGAAAGATAGAAGCAATGCACGGCTTCCCGACATTTTATAAGATCAGATTCGGCTGTATCGTGTTGGCTTAAGAGTTCTCGATGACAAAATTATTTTTGAGAGAGTATTACATAGAAAAGATATCTACAGATATTTTCCATAAAAAAAGCCGCAGACAAATTTGGCTGCGGCTTTAACATCGATCATCCAATCATTACTTGCTCAAACCAAGGTCTTCAGTAAGGGCATCGGGCACTAAACCTTTCTTTTTAATTTTCAACAGCTCGCTTGCTTTTCCAAACAATGCCGGAATTTTCACTCTGTACTCTTCAACCTTTGTGTAAACAATTGGCACAACAAACAGAGTGAGGAAAAGTGAACTTGTCAATCCGCCGATCAAAGCCCAGGCAAGACCACTCTTCCATTCCGCACCGGAAGCAGTCGATAATGCAATCGGCATCATACCAAAAATCATTGTTAATGTAGTCATGAAGATCGGGCGAATTCTCATTCTGCCGGCATCGATGAGAGCATCGATAACACTTTCACCTTGCGCACGCATGTAATTTGTTCTATCCACAAGAAGTATTGCATTCTTTGCGACCAAGCCGGTTAACATTATAATACCAAGTATTGTAAAAATGTTAAGCGCCTTCATCGCTAAACCGAGAGCAAGCAGAGCACCTATCATTGCAAGCGGTATCGAAAATAAAATCACAAACGGATACACAAACGAATCGTACAACGCAACCATCACCATGTAAGTAAATAATATTGCGGCAAACATCGCAAGTCCCAAATCGCCAAAAGATTCTTTCTGATTTTTCACATCACCTTGCCATGAATAATTTACACCCGATGGAAAATTAAATTTCTTCAACTCTTTTTCGATATCCTGAGAAATCGAGCCCGAAGGTCTTCCGATTGCTTGCGAGAAAATTGTAACGGAGGCACTTCTTGCCTGACGCTGAAGTTTTGTCGGACCGGTCGAACGATAGATATTGGCAAACTGCTTCAAATAAATCTGCTGACCTTTGTGGTTTGTAAAACTAATGTTGCCGAGATTGTCCGTGTTCGAGCGGTCAAACTGATCGAGCACAATTCTAATATCATATTCGGTATCGCCTTCGCGAAGCTGAGAGTCATCATCGCCGGTTAATGCAACTTGAAGCGCTTGACCGACTTCGGCAACAGACAATCCGTAGCTGATTAATTTTCTTCTATCGATTTCAACGCGTGTTTCGGGATTACCTTCTTCAGCAGAAAGACGAACATCCGCAGTGCCCGGTATTTTTTTAACGATATCGTTCAACTTGTGTGCGGTTTGCAAAACTTCTTCGTAATTCGGTCCATTAATGAGCAGTTGAATCGGCGTTTGATTTGCAACGCCGAAAATACCAATCGGGTTCACACGAACTTTAACTCCCGGAACTGTAAGCGCGGCTTTCTTAATATCATTTCCTATTTCATCGGTAGATTTTTTTCTTTGATTTCTCGGAACAAGCGTAACACTAATTTCGGAAGTATTGCTTGATGAAAAACCGATCAATCCTTCATTGGATGCGCCGACGTTTGTGTACAGTCTTTCGATTCCTTCCATCGCGGCAATCTTTTTTTCCACTTGCTGTGTTATTTGATTCGTCTGTTCAATTGTATTACCCGGTTGAAGTTCAAGCGTAACGGCAAATTCTCCGCGGTCAGATTGTGTCATAAATTCCGCGCCGATAAATCCCAGAGGTATCAACGCAAACGTTGCAACGAATGCGGCAATTGTTAACAGAGTAGCTTTGCCTCTGTTCTTCATCGCCCATTTTAAACCTTGTATGTAATATTCGGTCAACTCCTTAAATTTCTTTTCGAACCATACGGCAAATTTACCGAGTAGTGTTCTTGAAGATAATCTTTCCAGCTTTGCAAATCTTGAAGCGAGCATCGGCGTAATTGTAAACGAAACAAATAAACTCATTAAAGTAGAAACAACAACTACAACTGAAAATTGGCGGAGAATATTACCGATAAGTCCGCCAACCATAGCGAGCGGCAAGAAAACAGAAACATCCACAAATGTAATTGCAAGTGCTGCAAAACCGATTTCGTTTCTTCCGCGCAAAGCGGCAACTCTGCTCTTCTCACCTTTTTCCAAATGATGATAAATATTTTCAAGAACTACAATCGAGTCATCTACAAGAATACCAACAACGAGCGAAAGCCCGAGCAGTGTCATCAAGTTCAAAGTAAAACCGAGCGCCCAAATTGCAATGAACGTTGAGATTAGCGATGAAGGAATTGCAACCAATACAATCACGGAGTTTCTAACGCTATGCAAAAACATCAACATTACAATTGCAACAAGAACAACAGCTATGCCGAGATCTTCTTTAACGGCATTCGCAGCATCAATTGTAAAAAGTGAACCGTCCGATGCAATCTCGAATTTCAGATTTTTATCTTTATGAGTCTCTTCAAGAATTTTTAGTTCGTTCTTAACAAGCTTCGCAACTTCAACGGCGTTTGCATCGGATTGCTTTTGAAGAACCACACCGACTGTATTTCTAAAGTTGAGGCGGAGTATGTTTGAGTATTCTTTTATTCCGTCTTCTACTTCGGCAATGTCCGAAAGTTTTATTTCGCCGCCGAGTTTTGATTCACCGATTGAAAGATTTTTTAAATCTTCAACAGTCGTAAGTTTTCCGGCAATTCTTACAATGAACTGCCCGTCGCTGTCTTTGATTTTTCCGGTCGGGAAATCGAGGTTGGCAGCTTTAATTGCTTGTGCTACTTGTAAGATCGATAAATTATACGCACGCAATTTCTGCAGATCGAGATTTACTTTTATCTCGCGCTCCTCTCCGCCTATAAGTGCTATCTGCCCCACACCAGCCAAACGCGATAACTGCGGCTGGATTTTATCTTTAATAAATTGATAGAAGGATTTTGAATCCATATCAGCCGAAGCACCCATTCTCAAAATCGGAATTTCATCGAGAGCTAATTTAGAAATAGTGGGAGTCTTCACTCCTTCGGGCAGTGTAGCTTCAATCTGTCCAACTTTTCTTTGAGCATCCTGCAAAGCAAAATCGGTATTGGCAGACTGCAAAAGTTCAACCGTTACAAACGAAATTCCTTCTTGCGAAGTTGAACGTACTTCGGAAACTTTATCCATCCCGGAAATAGCATCTTCAATAGTTTTGGTAACGCCGGTTTCAACTTCGTTTGGAGAAGCGCCCGGGTAAATTGTTGTTATAGTAATAATCGGCGGCGTAATCTTGGGCAGAAGTTCGTACTTCAACTGAGTGTAACTGAACAACCCCAAAACAATTAACGCGGCAAAAACCACTATAACAAGCGAGGGTCTTTTTATTGATAATTCGGTAATTGTCATTTTCTAATTTCCTCTTCTTTTCAAACTTAGTTTACTTTACAATTTCTACTCTAACACCGTCAACAAGATTATTTTGACCGCTAACAACAATCGTTTCGCCTTCCATCAATCCTTGAAGAATTTGTACATCTGTTCCCCATTCGCTTCCAACAACAAGGTCGCGGAGTTTTACAATTCCTTTTTCGACAACATAAACTTGCGGCTTCTTAACACTGCCAACCAAAGATTCGCGCGGTATCACAATCGAGTTTCTATCGGCGAGACTTATGAAATTAACTCTTGCAAACATTCCGGCTTTAAAAGGATTAGCACGGTCATTCATAAAAGAAACCTCTACCGGGTACGTATGAGCATCATCTGCTTTGGAGCTGATTGTTTCTATTCTGCCTTTAAAAGTTTTTCCGGGATAAACATCTGTTGTCAAAGAAACCGGGTCGCCGGTTTTTAATTTGAACACGTCACTCTCGGCAACATTGAGTTTCACTTTCAGTTTTGAAATATCAACAACGTTAGCAACGAGTGTAGCTTGCGGCGCTCCCATTACCATCGAACCAACATCAACATATCTTGCAGTGATAACTCCGGAGATCGGGGTTTTAATTTTTGTATCTTCATATTGTCTCTTCGCGGCAATGTATTGAGCTTCTGCAACAGCGGCGCCAAGTTTTGCTTGATCGAGCTGCGCATCGGTTGCGGATTTCTGTTTATACAAATCTTGAAAACGCGCGTAATCTTTTTGTGCTTTTTCTAAATTTGCTTCTGCACTCATTAATGCCGCTTTTTTCAATTCGTCGTCAACTTCTACAATAACGGAACCAGCCGGTTTGTAATCGCCTACATTTGCCAAAACGCGCGTAACCTTTCCTTGTGTTTCGGAAATTATATTCACATCATTATTTGCATTGATAACACCAACTATGCTTAATGCTTCCGAAAGTGTTTTCTGTTGTGCTGTTTCTGCAGAAACGTAATAGACATCTTGAATTCCTTTCGGTGTTGCCAGAGCCATTCTATGCTTGTTGTAAAACAACAACGCTACTATTACGGCAAGAACGAATACTGTGCCGGCAGCTAATTTCCACTTCTTCATTTTATTTCCTCCTATTTAAATTTCTTTTCAATTTCTGAACAACGGCAGACCAATCTCTGCCGCAATTGTAAAAACTATTGACCGATTGATTTTTCAAGTCTCGCTTTTGCCAATTCGTAATCAACAACAGAATTTGTATGATTCCATTTCGCCACAAGCAGAGCAACTTCCGCATCAATTGCATCGGAAGTAAGCGCGAGACCGGATTTAAATTTTTCGCTTGTTACTCTTAAATTTTCTTCCGCTTGTTTAACAGCAAGTTCGGAGATTTCAATTTTTTGTTTAGCCTGATTCACGTTCAAGTAATTCTGTGTTACTTCCAAAGTTACATTATCCTTCAACGCGCCCAGCATATCGCTTGCTTGTGTCAACGCTGCTTCGGCTTGTTCGGTTTGGTGTGCAGTCGTAAGCCAGTCCCAAATATTCATGCTCAAAGAAACACCGGCATCCCACGTTCCGTCGAATTGATTTCTTGTTGGAAGTATTCTTTGATTTGGCTTGCTGTAATAATAATTACCGAACAAACTTATCTGCGGATACCACGATGATTTTGCAATTGTAACACCGGCTTCGCTTGCTTTAGCACGATAATCAGCCGCTTTAATTTCGGGTCTGTTTTCATAAGCCGACGCAACGAGTTTGTTCAAGTCTTCAAAAATTTTTGTGCTCACCGTTGATGCAGAGGCAATTTCAATTTCGGTATCGAGCGAAATGCTCATAACGTTATTCAAAGCAACCATGGCAAGTTGAACAGAATTGTTTGCGTCCACTTGTTTGTAAAGTGCATCGGAAAGCTGTACTTCGAGTTTTAGCAGATCGTTTTGTGTTAACATTCCAACATTCATAAGATTGCGTGCATCTGCAAGGTGCGCTTTAATTTGATCGACATTTTCATCGGCAACTTTTTTTATTTCGTTTGCCTTGTAAAGATTCCAGTAAGAATTTTTAATGTTATAAACCAGCTCGCTTCTATCTTTATTATAATCTTCTGCAGTAGCTTTTGCAGTATGTTCAGCAGCGTCGTTACTTCCTACAAGTCTGAAACCGGTAAAGAGCGGCTGGAAAATGCTTACTTGCGAAGAGTAGTTATCTAAAATGCTCGGAGAAATATTAAATGTTCCGAACGGAGTTGTAATACTGAACGGATCAACTTCGCTGAGTCTTCGGTATGAAGCAGAAAGTTTTATAGAAGGGAGACGGCTTGCGAAAACTTCTTTCACTTTTGCTTCGGATGATTTTACCTTCATGGATGATGCATGAAGTGTTTTGCTGTTTTGTAATCCTATTTCAACTGCATGTTCAATTGTTAATTTCAATTTTTCCTGAGCTGAAGAAATTTGAAATGAGACAATCAGAAACAAGAACACGAATTTTAAGAACCGGATTTTGATACTCATATTTTCCCCTCAATAAGATTTTTATTTTCACTTTTATCTGCCAATGATCTGAGAACGCAAAAAACTTTATCGAACTCTGTTGATTTATCGAAGAAATAATCTGCGCCGGAATCGAAACATCTTTTTCTAAATTGATTGATCGGGTAGTTAGTCAGCATAATAACCACAACATTTTTATTTGCTTGCTTCACATGTTCGAGAAATTCAATTCCGCTTCCGCTTGGAAGCTGGATATCGAGAATGATTGCGTCTGCGGAAGATTCGCGAAATGCCGCAAACGAATCCTGAAGATCTTCTGCGAGCCACGCTACTTCCGTTCCGTCGATAGTCGAAATCTTATCGGCAATTCGATCTCTGATTATCGCCGAGTCGTCAACAATTGCTACTTGTAATCTTTTATTTTCCACTTTTGCTTTCTATTGTTTTTTCACGGCATAAAAATATTTGAAGAACAGAGCCGCAACAATTGGCAAATGTCGGAAAGTTTTGTAGTCCATAGACTACACGGTGAAATTCCAAACCACAAAAACCAGATAACAAATTTCAATCGTGCGAAAATTTTGTTTCATAGCATGATTTCTTCGTGAGGCAAAAATAGTTTGGTGCGGTATCATCAGAAATGTGAAATCGGCGAACGGCGGAAAGTAGTCGGTAAATAACCGGTGTTAGTTTTTAGATTTTTGTAGAATTGAAATTTGCGATTTGTCTGTCATTTGTGATTTGTTTTTTGGGATTTGCTTACTGCCATTAGTCCATCAATTTATTGTTGATTGTGTAGCGAGCAATCTCAACATCGTTTTTGAGTTTGAGTTTTTCGAGAATACGGTCGCGGTAAGTGCGCACTGTTTTTACACTGATGAATAATTCCTCGGCAATTTCATCGACATCTTTGCCCGATGCAATCATTCTCATCACCTGAAATTCACGGTCTGATAAAAGTTCGTGCGGCTTTTTATCTTCACTTTCGAGATCTGCAACAATATGTTCAGCAAGCGAGACGCTCACATATTTGCCGCCATTGTAAATTTTTCTAATTGCATTTACAAGTTCTTTCGGCGCGGCTTCTTTATTCATGTAACCCGACGCACCAATTTTAAAAGTTCTCACGGCAATTTGTTCTTCGGGGTAAATACTCAAAATCAAAACGGGAAGTTTGGGCTTCTGTCTTTTAATTTCTTTGAGCACTTCAAGTCCGTCTCTGCCCGGCATTCCGATATCGAGCACGATAACATCCCATTCTTCTTTTGCAATCATATCGAGAGCTTGCATTCCGTCGAGCGCTTCGCCGGCAACATTAAGATCGGATGCTTTCGAGATTATCTGCTTCAATCCTTCGCGCACAACCGGGTGATCGTCTGCAATAAGAATTTTTACCATGATTAAACCTGATTATTAATTGGAATAATTACCGTAACAGTTGTTCCCCTTCCGTTTTCGCCTTTTATATCAACAGTTCCGCCGAAAAGATGCGCGCGTTCTTTCATGCCGAGCAGACCAAATGAATTTTCTTTTTGAAAATCTTCCGTGCACACACCTTTTCCGTTGTCTTTTATTTCGAGAATGTAATTATCGTCGTCTTGAGTAAAAGAAATTGTTACGCGCGTTGCATTGGAATGTTTTTTTACATTCGTCAATGATTCTTGAAGAATTCTAAAAACTGCTGTTGTCTGTTGCTGCTGCAAATTAATCTTATCAACAGTTATAAAACTTTCGCAATCGATTCCCATTCTGCTTTTAAATTCTTCGGACTGCCATTCAATTGCAGCAAGCAGACCGAGACTGTCCAAAACTGCCGGGCGAAGCTCGGATGAAATTCTTCTTACCGCACTCACTGTAGTATCCAATAATTCAGATGTCATGTGCATCCGCTCATTGATTATTTCTTTCTCTCTGAATTCGCTTTTTTCATTAAGTAAATCTTGCACAAAAGAGATGTCCATTTTTAAACCGGTAAGATACTGACCGAGCTCGTCATGAATTTCGCGTGCAACCTTTGTTCTCTCTTCTTCTCTGATTTTTTGAAGATGCACAGCCAGACTGCTCAATTGTTCGCGCGAGTTTCTCAATGCTTCTTCCGTCAACCGATGCGGAGTTAAATCACGAACCATAATTTGCGCAGCTTTTTTTCCTCCGTATGTAATCAGCGAACCGATCGCTTCGAGATATCTTGTAGTGCCGTCCGGAAATTTCATAGCTAAATTCAGCGGAGTGTCAATCGGTTTTCCTTCCAAAGCCTCTTTCTCTCTTTTAAATATTTCCTCATGATATTCGGGAGGCACAAGATCAATTATTTTTTTGCCGATTATTTCTTCTTTATTTTTCAAAGGAGATAACTGCATAGCGGCTCTGTTCGCATATAGAATGGTTGTAAAATCATGAACAAGTATTCCTTCCGGCGAAAGTTCAACAAGTGCTCTGTAACGTGCTTCACTTTCCCGAAGAGCATTTTCGGCTTGTGTGCGTTCGGCTTTTGTTCGCAGCGAAATTATTCCGAATTCGAGATCTGCCGCAAGTTGTTCCAGTAAATTTTTTTCTTCCGGATCAAATGCATCCGGGTTTGCAGAATAAATTCCGAGTAGACCGAAGACTTCTCCGTTGTTGATCAACGGAAGCGCAATAATTGCTGCATAGCCTCGATTGATTACATTCCTTTTCCATTCTTCGTCTTCAATATCATTATTAATATTTTGAAAAACGGTTGTCATTTTTGTTCGAACAGCAATTCCAGCCGGACCGGTACCAAATTCATTTTCTCCGTATGAAATATGAACGTTGGTAAGATATCCATCCTCAACTCCTTCCCAAACAACGGGTCTGATAGTTTTGACTGCATCTTTTTCGACATAGCCAACCCACGCCATGCGGTATCCGCCTTCGCTGCAAGCGAGCTTGCACACATTTTCAAGAAAATCATATTCATTTTCGCTTCTTACAAGTGCTTGATTAATTTTCGTGAGAGCAAGGTAAGCACGGTTTAATCTTTGTAATTCGTCCTCGGCTTTTTTTTGGCTTGTAACATTTCTAATAATTATTTGGATTGCCTCGCCGCCGCTGTACGGAACTTTTGCGGCAAGTGTTTCCATAAAAATTTCTTCTCCGTTGGCTTTTCTTCCTTTAATTAGTACCGGCTCGATTGCTCTTTCTGCTTTTGCGAATTTTAATTTATCACGAACCAACTTCTGGCATTCTTTCGGTACAAACACTTCTAATTTTTTCCCGATTAATTCCGCTTCGCTTTTCAGACCAAAAAGTTCTGCGGCAGATTTGTTCGCGTAAATCATTTTTCTGTTCTTAAAAAGAAGCATCGATTCGGGAGATAAATCCACCAGCGCGTGATAAAGAAGTTTGCTTTCTACGAATGCAAGTTCAAGCTCTTTTTTAGATTTGACTTCTTTTTTTAGTGTCGCGATTTCTTTTTTAAGTCTTCCGTGTTCTTGCAGAACTTTTACTTTTGTCGGCAAGTAAGTTTTCATATCAATTTATTTTGATGTACACGCTAATTTACCTATTCGAAATTATCATAATCAAAAAATAATTCGAGCCACAAAAAATTTTACCTCAATGATAACCTTTGAAACAAAAAAGGCGGATACTTTTTGTTTATCCGCCTCTTAAAAATAATGGATATCCCTATTTTAGAATCATCATCTTCTTTGTCTGAACAAAACTATGTCCTGAGCTTGCAGAAGGACTAACTCGTAATTGATAAAAATATACGCCGCTGGCGAGTGTTGAGTGTCGAGTGGAAAGCGTTGAGTAATGAATGCCCGCTTGTTGGTTTTCATTTACTAATGCTGCGACTTCTTTACCAAGTATGTCGTATACTTTTAATGTTACATTCGATGCTTCCGGCAATACATATTTTATCATCGTCTCAGGATTAAAAGGATTCGGGTAATTTTGCTCGAGTACATATTCCGTTGGCAATTCATAACCGATCAATATTTCTTTCTGTTGTTTCGTCCCTTCGCTGCCGGTTATTAGAAATCGCAGCGTATCTGTTTTATTTACATCGTCGGTTATGTTTGCATCAAAACTGAACTCGGCTTCTTTGCTGCTTCCTCTTTCTATCTTTTCTATTTCTTCTTCTGCCGAGCGAAAGTTGAATGAAGAAAATTGATTCATCAACTTCACTTTTACATTTGTCAACTCTTTTTCTTTTGATTCATTCTCTACCGTTAAGATTATCTGATTCCCTTTACTGCCCGGTGTTACTTTATAAACCGTTTGGGTAAATGCTAAACTTGCCGACAACATTATTAGTATTATCGTTTTCATTTTTACTTCTCCCGTTTATTTCTCTGCATTGATTTCAGTGCAGAAACTTTTTTATTGCCCGCTTAATTTTTCTCTTAAATAGATACTGTTGTACTTCAGCAAGCCGTACGTCTCTTTGTTAAAGTACGACTGGCTCATACATGTATCAAGCCATCCTTCGAATGCCGTTAATATTACTACTGCACTTGCCGGTACGTTCATGTTTATCATTGTTTTGGCATTGTTCAATTGATAATAATTGTTATCTCTCACCCAGTAATACTGCATCCAGTTCAATGCGTATGCGCGGTTGTTGTAACTTATCATCGAATCAATGAATGCACTTGCATTTATTTGTGACGGTCTCTCTGAAGGAACCACTGTTGTTACTTCGTACGAGTTTGTTTTTATATCCGTTGTATCTACGGCAAATCTTTCCGACTGAACATACACTTTACCGATTACCGGCAATGAATTGGAAGTTACCTTATATCCGCTCTGTGCTGTGCCGGCTGTTATTGGGTTTGCTGCCGTATAAAAACGGTCGAGTTTGTTCTGCACTTTTTCCGTCCGCCAATTTACCGGTGCAGATGTGGTGCTTGTTGTTGTGTCCTCTACATATATGTTTGCGGCGGATTGACTGCTTACTGCTTCGTTGGTTATTGTGTATGAATATTGAAGTACACCGTTTACGGTTGTTACTTCTGCAGATGCTTTTGCCGTGAGATCGTTTCGCGGTTCGGTTACTGCGGGCAACCGTTCCAAAATGTATTGAGGATAGTAAAAAAGAAATTTGTACGCGTCTGCAGTCACATATTTTCCGTCATTATCAAGAGTATCAAGATATTCTTCATTTATCAGCTCCTGATAGTTCTTAATTTCTACAGCAGTACCAACACTATCATTCATAAGAAATCTCTCACGCACTTTATCAAGCAGGTTATCGAGTTGAATCACGAAAGTTGTGTCTCCTATCCAATATAGTGCTTCACATTGATTCTGATAAGATCGAAGCGAATCAATTATAACACCTATCGTATTTCCGCTATCTGGCAACATTGGTACATATTTATAAAAACCACCGTACCTCATAGTCGTCTTAGCTTCATCACCGAAATTATCTACACTTTGTTTTACATATATGTAATTATTAGGCGAAGGAAAAGTATTTAGTATACTCCACGCAATCACTATTCTGGCTAACTCACTGTTTTCTCTTTCTAGCCTTTCTCTATAGAAAGGAAGTAAGTGTTCATATTTATATTTTGTAATGACCTTTCGCAACACCGAATATCTTACATTCGAGGAGGTATCGTTGGCCGCTACATATTTCGCTAATGCTAACGATTCATCCCTATAAATTTCATGATATTTTTCTACATATATTCCTTTCATCCAAATATCAGAACCATCTTTTATTATAGCTTCAAAATAAGGACGTGCCCTTTCTTTAAAATTTTCTCTATTGCATAATATTAGCATTGGTGAAATATAAATATGTGAATCGCCGGGCAAAGTCATTCTCGCCAAAAATTCAAAATAAAATTCCACTCTGCTAAAATCATTCATCAAAAAAGAAACTTCAAAGGCATCCATCGCGCTGAAAATATCTTTGCTATAATGATATTTATCAAGAATTGTTTCCCCCGTTTTAATACTATCCAAATAAGTTTGTGCCAATGCCAAAGTATTTGGTGATTCCAATTCATAAAGGAGTTTTAAAAAGTCACCTTTTCTATACTGATTTTGCTGCCAAAAATATTGCTCTAGTAAAGGAATTGCTTCTACCACTTTAAATTCTTTTAATGAGTCTATTACCGTATCATCAGTATTGTTATTTATTCTACTTAACAAGTTATTCTTATTTTCTTCGCTTAAAGTCTGTGAAAACAAATTTGTTGTGATAAGACAAAAAATTATTATTAATATTTTTTTCATGGTAAACTCCTTAAATGCCCAAGTAATAATTGAGATTATCTTCAGTATTCAATATGTCAGGATATAATCTTATTAGCTCATTTTGGTATTTAATAATGATATTCATAAGCGTTTCGGAAGTGTTGATTTCAGATTCTTTTTCAAAACTGTCGCCTAATCTGTAATACTTTTTTAATCTTATACGTAACAATTCGTTTGCCTGATAGAAAAACTGTTGAGCATAATTTTTTACTTGCGTGATGTTATTATAGTTATCATTACACTCAGGCCCGAAAGACTTTATTAGGTCCGAATAACTTGAATATTGTACATTGTTATATGTGTACTTTTCTTCAGCTGGAGGATTTAAAGATTTTGGTAAAATATTTTGAGCAAAGTCTTCCATGTGTGTGTGTTCATGCTTCTCAATAAATTCTTTCAATATTATCTTTGTTGTCCCCGGATAACTTGTATGATAAAAAAAGTATTTTAATGCTTCTTCTGCTTTTTCTTTTGTTGTTATTTTTTGCTTTACCTGTTCTAAATTCTCGATAACTATATTATCACTTAAATAAATGTTATCTGGACACAAATCTTCTATAGCTTTGATAGCAATACTTCCTACCGATGCCTGCCATCTTTTTGTATCAGGATTAAAACAGACATCTATCAAATAATTTTCAAACGTAATATTTGCTTCTTTATCCTTAATAAGAGGATGGAAGTAACCAAACGGATGTTTTTCACTACTGCAATGATCTATTCCAAAGTCTCCGTTTTTATATACAGCATTTAAGGAAACTGTTGGCGGCACTGTAAGTTCCTCGCACTGTGGTGCATCAGAGCAGTCTCCGCCTTCACCAATCGTTATAGTTCCTTCGCCCCAGAGTTGTTCTTCGTCTGCGGTATTCTGCACACTGTTCTGGTTATTCGTTTTGCCCGGTGTTACTCTGCCCCAGATTATTCCCGCTGTGGTTCGCACTAGTATCGTTGATTCTACTTTTTGTCCGCCTAGCCCTTCTTCGGCGATAAACTTAAATCCCTGAGGAATATTCAAAAAATAATCCGATAAATCTCCCCATTGCGCTACGTACAGTGTTCCGTACTCTGCGCCGACGATTATCTCCGCATCAAAGTATTGATCTTCAGGGAAATCACTCAACGTGCCGTCCGGGTTTTTCTTCTTCAATATTACCGATGCCGTATCGCCCGGCATTATTGTTTCCGGTACGAACGTTACTATCATTCCTTCTTTGTGGATTGTTATTACAAATTCATAAGGACTAATAGCCGGGTTGTTTGTTGTTACTGTTACTTTTGTAATTGCCTCTGACAAAAGTAATTCTTCTGCTGCCGTAAACTTGAATTTCAGTTTCCCGTTTTCATGCGAGAGATTGACTGCTTCGGTTACAAGTTCTCCGCTTACCGGATGTTTGATATGCCCGAATGTTTGTCCTTGTGTAATTAGAAGATTATACTTCGTTGTATCTTGAAGGCGTACGTCATCACAGCTGCTTTCGCCTTGCAGCTCTACTAACATTTCTATTGTGCCTCCTTCAAGCATATCCCATATTCTTTTTTCCGAATATAATCTGAAATAATTTCCCGTACCTATTACTATCAGTGAGTCTGTTCTTGTTACTCCGCCGATCTCTGCGCTTACTTTTTCATTTGCATTACTGCCTTGGTATGGCGTACTTAATCTTATCGATAAATTCGGTACATCGAGGATATGTACAGATGTTCCGCTTGTTATTATCTCTCCGCTATTTTTGTTGTATAGTTCTACTCCCGGTACTACGCTGTTAATATTAAACTTCACATTTGTTGTTGATGTGATCGGCTGATTGTAATTAACTATACTCAAGCCGCTCTCGTAATTACTGCAGATGTAATCGTTATTAATATGCAGACTAAAATCTACCGGCGTTTCTTCTGGGAAACTGCCGATCGTTACGCTTATTGTTGTTGTTACTACCGCTGTTTCTTCTCCACCGTTGTAGAGCGTTCTGTCGCCGTAGGATATGCCTTGTCCCTGATAACTTACTACATAATTTACATTTGTTGTTTGTCCGGCTGAAAGTGTGGAGCTGATTGTTATCTGATAATTTCCGTTGAGAGGAGGAAAATAAAGATAAACATACGGATTGGCTCCGCCGCCGCTGCTTCCGCTTTGTGTTGTGGTTGGTCCTACGACTGCTGCCGTCAAAGGCAGCGCTCCGCCGATTTGAAATTCAAGCTGTGATTCGTCTTGTACTGCATCCGGTATTTTTGCCGATGACTTCTTCGGACTTACCGTTACTTTTTCTTTGATGATTGTCTGTGAATAGATCAACAAAGGAAAGAATAATAGAAATGAAATGAGAAAATAACTGCTGAGTTTTTTCTTCATTAGTGCCCCGCTTTTTTGAGATGTGAATTGTTACCCTCCAAAATATTACCCCCCCCACATTTTCAAGTTACTTTTTTGTGGACTATAAAAATTTATATTCCGACAAACAACGTACCTGATGTGTGGTCTGATTTAAAAGATGCCGAAATGATTTATTTCAATAAGGAAGTGGAAATCGTCAGTAATCCAATAATAAAAAAATGGTCAGTGTTACATGTAATCCCAGAAGAAAAAAATTTGTTTTACCCGGCTGCCGTAAAATAATTTTCGCCGTTATCTTTGGTGTGTATCAACATGAGGTTGGCGCGAACAAGTTTTATCAATGTGCGCGATGCTCTTCTTTCCGAAACGATCGCGTATTTGCTCAATTCTTTTACGGTTATAGTTTCGTGTTTATCTGTGTAATCAAAAACTATTTTTTCAAGTGCGCCTACCGCATATTTTGTTAAAGATTTTCCCGATGACTGCGTTTGCAAAAGTTTTATCATTTCTTTGCTTGCAAGTACACTCTTGTCATTAATACGAACATAGACTTGAGCGCTGTTCAAATCAAGATTTGTTTTGTAATCTTGAATACGGTGCGGTTTGAATTCCGATTCGAAAATTTCTACGGCAAGGATTTCTTTGTTATCGAGTTCAATATAATTGATATTAAATTCGACCGGCGGCTGGCAATATTTTTCTGCTGTGTCGTTGATTAATTCGGTATCGCTCTTTTCGCTTTCGACACCGTAAATTGATTTATCATCATCAATGCCGAAAAGAATAAATCCGCCCGATGTGTTTGCGAACGCAATCATCTCCTTTGCAATTTTTTCGTAAGATGAAAAGCGCTGTTTGAATTCCACGTTCAGCCCCTCACCTTGTTCAATCAGTTCAAGGATTTTCTTGCGGTTCATATCGAGCAAGTTTTTTATTCAGGTTCGGTCGTTCTAACTTTTGTCGTATCTTTTTCACCGGGTTTCGGTTTTGTCGGATTAATTTTCTTCTCAATTGTTGAATCATTCTCCGCACGTTTCAAACCTTCGCCGGCAGTTTTACGCCGCAGAGAGTCTATCTTCTCCGGCTTCAAAAGTTCGGGATCAACAACTTTGCTTTTCAATGTGTCGGCTTGTTCTGCTTTTATTCTATCAATGTAGGGCTGTTTTTTTCTGCCCTCTCTATTATCCAACGAATCGGATAATATTTCGTCATCAGATATTTTTCTTTTCTGCAAATCTCCGGGCATTAATGTTTTATTTGAGTCAACACCAACGGAATCGCTTTGCAGCTGAAGTAGTTTTTGTTTTTCGAGTTCTTCAAGTTCTTTTTGTTTCTGCAATTCTTCTTGTTTTGCTTTTTCGATCTTTTCCATTTCGGCTTTGTACTCATTATACTTTGCAGAGACGGCTTTTCCGTACGGAGTTTGCAGATATTCTTTCGTTGTTAAAATTTTATAGAAGAACGCCGCCGAATCGTTCTTGCTCTCTTCTTCGTAAATCAACCCGATATAATAAATTGATTTCGGTGCAAAATTGGAGCGCGGATATTTCAGATAAATTGTTTTGAATGTATCAATCGCAGCACGATAATTTTTGTTGTAGTAAAAATCTTCCGCTTTCACATAAATTTTCTCTGCGGGATCTTTAGTATCGGCTAACAATGCTTTGTCTTCATCGGTCAGCAGTCCCAGTTTTTTCCCGGCTTCCTTGTATAATTTATCCTTCGGGTATTTTTCATAAATAATTTTGAATAGGCTGTCGGCTTTTTCTTTTTCATTAACCGTTTCATAATAAGTTCCGAGTGCATACATAGTTTGAACCATGTACGGTTTTTCGGAAGGAAATTTTTCCAAAATTTCCTCGTAATAAAAACGTGCAGAGTCCGGCACTTCAAATTCCGAAAAGAACATTCCCCCGATACTGTAATACGATTGAGCAATCTGTGTTTTTATCGAATCAACAGAAATTTTTGGGCGCACCGGCTTTGTAACTTTTCCTTGCAAAATTAACGTAACGAGATCGAGATTTTTATCCGACGGAGAAAATGTTTGCTGCTGCGTTTGTTGCTGTTGCTGAGCCTGCTGTTGGCTTCTTTGCTGTGCCGGTTTATTCTGCTGCTGACCGGTCTTTTCATTCTCTTCTTGTTTTTTTCTGCTCTCTTCAAGGAATTGATTATAAGCGATATCAAAATCAATCGAGTCCCTGATAAACCTATCGTTGTCTGTCACATATTCCAATTGCAATTCGTAACCGCTCAATAGGCTTTGCAATTGGAAGTATTTGGACATGTTCCGCGCCTTTTGACCGGCTTTCAATTTAAGTTCTCTATCGGCAGATGAATTTACAGTTTTATTGTAATATGAATACGCGCTGTCGTAATCTTTAATTCTTGTTTCGTAAATTTCGCCGAGCTTCATACTGGCTATTCCGGCAGTAGGATTTTTTTTGTAAGTGGAATCAACCTCTCTAAAAACTTCGATGGCTTTTTCATCTTCATGTTTGTCAAAATAAATATTGCCGACCTCGATTAATATTCGATCCATCTGATTTTTGAACTTGCCTTCATCGCGCAATTCAACCAGCGCTTCTTCGCTTTCATCCAATTTGCCGAGTTCGCCGAGCAATTTTGCATGTTCGATGCGGCTCTCAAATTCTATTTCGAAAGAAGCGGAATATTTTAATACCGATTCAAAAGCTTGCAATGCTTTCTCTTCATCTTTTTGGAGCAGATAAATTTTGCCGAGCTGATACCAAACGAGTGCTGCGGTTTCTTCATCATCCAAACTTGCAAGAAAACTATTTGATTCTGTTACCGCAGAAGCATATTCATCGCGGTAAACAAAAAATCCGATCTTTGTAATTGATGCTCTGTTGAATATCTCTTCGTCCTCTTCCTTTTGCGCTTCGGCTTTAACTTCGTCCAAAAGTTTTAAGCCGTCTTCAAAACTGCGCAGCTGCAAATAAGTTTTTGCAAGCCATAATTTATTTTCGAGCGCGTAATCTGTCTCGGGAATCGAAGCAAGTTCAATAAATTTTCTTTGTGCTTTGGAATATTCTTGCTGGTAATAAAATGATTTGCCGGTTATAAATAATGCATCGTCAAAGTATGAAGATTCTTCATTGAACTGTAATATCTTCGAGCATTTTTCTATAACCTTTGTGAGATCCTTCGATTGCGCGTCTGGAATTTTTTCTTCCTTGAAAACGAAGGGATCCTTTTTGGTTTGCTGAAGTGCGGCTTCGGTATAATCAAAAAGTGTTTTGGTGTTGTAATAAGTATTAAAGAAAGTTGTAAAATTTGTCCAGATGCCGCAGCTTGAAACTGCCAACGAGGTAATAATAATACTTACAGCCGCAAATAGTTTTTTGTTGTTTGCGCAAAGCATAATATTTAATTGGTTGTTAATAAAAAAGTAAAAACTATTATGCGGTTACCTTTGGTTTGTGAGTAGCTATAAAGCTTCCGGACCCGATTCATCCGTACGGATTCTAATTACATCGGAAATATCCGAAACAAAAATTTTGCCGTCGCCAACTTGCCCGGTCTTTGCCGTGCGTAAAATTGCAACGATTACTTTTTCCGCAATCGAATCATCAACCACTACTTCAATTTTCATTTTAGGAACGAACTCGATCTGGTATTCACTGCCGCGGAAAGTTTCTTTGTGCCCTTTCTGTCTTCCGTATCCGCGTATTTCGGTTATCGACATTCCGCGTATTCCAACTTCGAGGAGAGCTTCTTTTACCTCGTCAAGTTTGAACGGTCGAATAACTGCTTCAATTTTTTTCATACAAATATCTCCCAACGGAATTAAGCAGTTTTACCATGGCAATTTTTGAATTTCTTTCCGCTTCCGCAAGGGCAAGGATCGTTCCTACCGATTTTTTCTTCAACGTGCACCGGCTGATGTTTTCCTCTGTGCGCGGCTTCTCCGTCTTGCGGCTGACCCTTCATTCCCAAATTATCAGCTGTGTCTTTAATAGTCTGCATCCTCCGCACCGGCGATGTTCTTCTTTCCTGAACTTCAGCCGGAGCCTGGGGCCAGAATTTGAAACAGAACGACACAATATCATTTCTAACCAACTCAAGTAGTTGAAGGAATAAATTGTATGCTTCGCCCTTGTATTCGAGCAAAGGATCTTTCTGTCCGTACGCACGCAATCCGATTCCTTCTTTCAAATCATCCATTTCGCGCAGATGCTCTTTCCATTTATCATCGAGAACACTGAGCACTGCATATCTTTCCAAACGTGCCATCAAATCATGCCCAAGTGCTTCTTCTTTTCTTTGATAAAAATCTTTTGCCGCTTCGAGAAGTTTATCGCGTAAACCGTCTTTGCCCAAACTTTGAAAAACATCCGATTCAATTCTAAAATCTACAAGCAGATGCTGAAGCATCTCGTTGTGAATTTGTTCGATGCCGCCTTCATCGTAATATTTATCAACAATACTTTGAATGAACTCGCCGAGATATTCAAAAACTTCTCCTTTGAGCCGTTCTCCTTCAAGTGCTTGTCTTCTTCTTGAATAAATAACTTCGCGCTGTTGATTCATAACGTTGTCAAATTCGAGAAGGCGTTTTCTGATAGCAAAGTTATTTTCTTCAACTTTCTTTTGAGCGCGTTCAACTGATTTGCTGATAAGCGGATGTTGAATCGCTTCGCCTTCTTCCATTCCGAGTCTGCCCATAATCGAAGTGATTCTGTCGCTGCCGAATAATCTCATCAAATCATCTTCAAGCGAAATAAAAAATTTCGTCATGCCGGGATCGCCTTGCCTTCCCGAACGTCCGCGCAATTGGCGGTCAATTCTTCTTGCTTCGTGGCGCTCGGTTCCGAGAATGTACAGACCGCCGACATCTTTCACACCGCTGCCGAGTTTAATATCCGTTCCGCGACCCGCCATGTTGGTTGCAATTGTTACGGCGGCTGGCTGACCGGCATAAGCAACAATTTCTGCTTCACGCTGATGTTGTTTTGCATTCAATACATTGTGCTGTATGCCTTGCCGTTTGAGCATTCTGCTTATTGTTTCGGAAACTTCAACACTCGTAGTTCCAACAAGGACAGGTCTTCGTTCTTCTTTTAGTTCTCTTATCTGTTCGATTATCGCGTTGTACTTTTCTCTTTTTGTTCTGTAGATCGCATCGTCTTCATCTTTTCTTACAACCGGTTTGTTTGTAGGAATAACAACGACTTCCAATTTATAGATTTCGTAAAACTCGCCTTCTTCGGTTTCGGCAGTACCGGTCATGCCGGCAAGTTTTTTATACAAGCGGAAATAATTTTGAAGTGTGATTGTAGCGAGTGTCTGCGTATCGCGTTCCACTTTAACATTTTCTTTTGCTTCGATTGCCTGGTGCAAACCATCGGAATATCTTCTGCCCGGCAGAATTCTTCCGGTGAACTCATCTACAATTGCAATCTTTCCGTCTTCGGTTACTACATACTCAACGTCTTTTTCGAAGAGTGTGTATGCTTTCAACAATTGATTGAGCGTGTGAATTCTATCGGAGCGTTCCGAATACAAATGATAAAGTTCATCTTTCTTTTTTAGTCTATCTTGATCATCCATTGAATGGTCATTTTCTATTTTACTAATCTCGGTTCCCAAATCCGGGATAACAAAAAAATCTTTTCCTTCGGATGAACCATACGCGAGTTCTTCTCTTCCTTTTTCGGTAAGATCGATTTGATTATTCTTTTCTTCGATTGCGAAATAAAGTTCTTCGTCAATTTCCGGCATTCGTTTGGCATTATCGCGGAGAAATTCAAGCTCGGTTTGCTGCATTAATTTTTTGTATTCCGGTTCGGCAAAAACTTTGAGAAGGGCTTTGTTTTTAGGAAATCCTCTGTGTGCTCTTAAAAGTTGTACGCCGGCTTTCTCCCTATCTTTTGAATCACCGGTTTGAAGCAGTTGTTCTGCTTCTTTAACAATTGAAGCTGCGAGGTTTGCTTGCTTTCTAAACAAACGTTCGACGCGCGGCTTCATCTCGTCAAATTTATGTTCGGCTTTATCAACCGGACCTGAAATAATAAGCGGCGTACGGGCTTCGTCAACCAAAACAGAGTCAACTTCATCAACAATTGCAAAATTGTAGCCTCTGTGAACACAATGAGATTTATCAATTGTCATGTTGTCGCGCAAGTAATCGAAGCCGAATTCGTTGTTGGTTCCGTATGTAATATCGCCGTTATAAATTTTTATGCGCTGTTCGCTGTCCATTGAATTGAGAATACACCCGACAGCCAATCCGTGGAATTTAAAAACCTCACCCATCCATTCGCTGTCGCGTTTGGCAAGATAATCGTTAACAGTAACAACGTGAACACCGCGCCCGGTTAGTGCATTTAAAAATACCGGCAGTGTTGCAACAAGAGTTTTACCTTCGCCGGTTGCCATTTCTGCAATTTTACCTTGATGCAAAACTATTCCACCGATTAACTGCACATCGTACGGAATCATATCCCATGAAATTTTTGTACCGGCTACTTCCCAGGATTTTCCAACAAGTCTTCTGCATGTATCTTTTACGATTGCGTATGCTTGCGGCATTATCTCCCAAAGAATTTCTTCATACTTTGCATCGAGTTCGGAATCGAGTTTTTCTATCTCATCATAAATGGTGTGCTTTTCATCGGCAGATTGAACATCGTGAAGTTTGTTTTTCAACTCATCTATTTGATTGCGGAGTTCCGCGGTTTCATTCTGAATTTTTTCTTTGAGCGCCGCTGTTTTATCACGCAATTGATCATCGGTAAGATTTTTTAGTTCTTCATATTCCGAATTTATTTCGTCAACTATGGGCCAAAGGTCTTTTACAGCACGCAAATTTTTATCGCCGAATATCTTCTTCAGCAAGCTGTTTAGCATTAATTTCTCCAGTTTTTCGGGTTACCAAGTTATATAAAGGGTGTCTGAAATGCAAAGAAACGAACCCTCTGTAATTGTTACAAACAATCGTTGTTTAGAGAAATGAATCATTAACAAAATGATTTTTTAAATATCACAATGTAGAGCATATTCTTTAGATACAGATTTTTCCCTTCGAACAAAAATTATAGGACTACACCTCTTTTATCTAGTCGTTACTGAATAAATAAACAACGCAAATAATAACAGCCTGAAAAGAAGAAAAGTAATATTTAAATTTGCAAGAGAAATAAAAAACAATAAGAAAAGCTTGC
Organism: Ignavibacteriales bacterium; assembly: GCA_016177735.1. Lineage (GTDB taxonomy): Bacteria > Bacteroidota > Ignavibacteria > Ignavibacteriales > Melioribacteraceae > DYJK01. The sequence goes on from JACOUS010000006.1 coordinate 57,057, forward strand.
AAAAAATGAGACCAAGAAACGAACAAAAGACATTA
>JACOUS010000022.1 GCA_016177735.1 Ignavibacteriales bacterium
TGGACAAACTTTAGATACTTTCTCATCAGAGTTAAATGGTTTTCTTTATCGTTATAATTATCAACGTCGCCATGGATCATTAAATTACTTGACTCCTTTAGATCGTTTACGTGCTGTTACCGAATTGCTGAAGTAATACACACGGCGGGCAAGTTTGTCTCCCCCTTAGTAAGGGGGAGAATTGTATCGTTCAATTTGCCGGTGACTGCGTTGGTGATTAGGGCAATGCGTTTTTCTTCGAGTAGTTTAAGAAGTTTTTCTTTTTTCTCTACCAGTTTATCTATTTGTTCGGTTTTGTAATCGAGAAATTGTGCGATGGATTGTTGTTCTTCAAGCGGAGGTAAACATGTAATTTTAGAACGAATCATCTCACCAGTAACTAATGGTTGTGCATTTTTATTAGCCATTTCGTTTAAATTCATTGCTATCAACAAATATTTCAGATATTCAATTAAGATTCTAATGCTATAGGTAACTATCAAAGCGTTGTCTGTAATCCAGCACTTCTTATTAAATAAATGAATATTTCCGCACTGAGCTCCAACCCTACCAATAATAATTGATTCGTTAGTTGAATTGTAAAAAGATGTATAAGCAAGTATGCCATTTCCTCCAACTACTGGATATGGAAATTCATTGTCATTTTCTTTGGAAATAAATTCGTTGGAAATATAGTCCCCAGATTTTGTTCTAATTAGGAAGCCTAATTTTAACACTTCCCAATGTTCGGGAATATCGCCGAGCCATTCGTATTCTGTTTTCTTATACTTAGAATACCCAAGTAAACTCAACTAACCACCTCTTTTATCATATCCAAAATCTCTTGCTCAACTTCTTTTATATCCTTTTCAATTTCTTCCAAATCGCGCGGAGGTTTGTAAACATAAAAATGGCGGTTAATAGGAATTTCATAGCCGATCTTTGTTTTGGAATAATCTATCCAAGCATCCGGCACATGTGGCAGAACCTCTTTCTTCATGTATTCTTCGCAATGTTCTTTCACTAAAGGAAGAAGTTTATCGAGCTTGGCTTTTTTATCGTAATCCAACGGTAGCGGCAGAGCAATATTATCCGGCAAAGAAATATTTTCGTTGTCTCTTAAATCAGGGTCAGGTTCCGGGTTGTCTTTGGCATCTAAACAAATATCCGCGGTTTTATCTTTTTCGGAAAGAGCGGAAAGAATCGCTTTCTTTATGGTAGATTCAAGACGCAAACTGTGAGAGACAAGAGCTTCTTTTAATACTATCTCAAACTGCTCTTTATTTTTATAAAGTAATTTAGAATCGAGAGACTTTAGAGCGGCAATTATGCTTTCTTGTAATTCTTTTCCTTCCTCAATTTCCTCATCAATTTTCTTTTTGTCTTTCTTCTTCTTGCTGAGTGCAAGATTAATAAATGCAGATTCTTGATAAAGTTTATTTATACGTTCTTCACTCGCTTGTAAGTTTAAGCGGAGCGGGCGTTCAACGGTAACTTTTATGTAACCAAATTCCCGGTTATCAAAAATTTTGCAGCATACATTTGTTTCTTGTGTGCCGTTGATTCCAACGGTGCTTACATCATTATTTTTATATTCGGCATATAATCTTGTTATTTCTTTTATGTGAGCGTCGGATAATTCGTTTCTCTTGTTGCCCAAACTCTTTTTCATTTTCTGGAAATGTTTGGCTGCATCAATCAACTGAACTTTACCTTTACGTTCTTTCGGTTTGCGGTTTGTAACAAACCAGATATAAGTAAAAATACCGGTGTTGTAAAAAAGCTGATCGGGTAATGCAACAATACAATCGAGCATATCACTTTCAATAATCCACCGGCGTATGTTACTTTCGCCGGAACCGGCATCGCCGGTAAATAATGGAGAGCCGTTAAAGATGATTGCAATTTTGGAACCGTCGTCACCGACTTTTTTATACGGTTTCATTTTAGAAATCATGTGCAAAAGAAAAAGAAATGAACCGTCATTTATTCGGGGAAGACCCGGACCGAAGCGGCTATCGAAGCCAAATTTTTTGTGTTCTTTTTCAACAACATCTTTTTCAGGTTCCCACTCTACACCAAACGGGGGATTGGCAAGCATGTAATGAAAAGTTTTGTCTTTGTGACCGTCTCCAGTTTTGCCGTCGCCAAGAGTATCACCGTAGGCAATGTTTGTTATCTCTTCATCTTTGATGAGAAGATCGGAAGTACAGATAGCATAGGATTCGTCGTTGTATTCTTGTCCATACAAAGTAAGGTGGGCTTTGTTGTTATTTTCTTTTATATACTTTTCAGAAACGGAAAGCATACCGCCGGTTCCGCAAGCTGGGTCGTAAATAGTTCTTGAGATTCCTTCTTTGTAAATAACTTCTTCACCGGTGTAAATGATGTGAGCCATCAAATCAATTACTTCGCGGGGAGTAAAGTGGTCTCCGGCTTCTTCGTTCGCTTGTTCGTTGAATTTTCTGATAAGTTCTTCAAAGATGTAACCCATTTGCAAATTGGAAAGAGTGTCCGGATGAAGATCGATTTCGGGACTGCAAAATTCTTTTATGATAAGGTAGAGGCGATTGCTGCTGTTTAGTTTTTCTATTTCTTGATCGAATTTGAAATAGTCAAAAATCTCTTTTGCCTTAGGAGAAAAGCCGTTGATAAAAGTTATTAGATTTTTAGCGAGATGATCCGGATCGTCCAATAATTTTTTGAGGGTATATTTGCTAATATTAAATAAGGTCTGATTTCTTTTTGTAGCGTATCTTGCAAGAGCTTCATTTAAAGCGTTGCCTTTAAGTCCACGTGTTTCTAACCTTTTAGATTCTTTAAGTACGTTTTCGTGAGTAGGTTCCAACACCAAATCGAGACGGCGAAGAACCGTCATAGGTAACATAACTTTGCGGTATTGAGGCGGGCGGTATGGACCACGAAGTTTATTAGCAATATTAAAAATGAAACCGACAAGAGTTTGGTGCCGTGCTTCAAGAGTCATAAGAATTCCTATTAAGACAGAAAGAAAAAACTATATTAAAATACTGATACTAAAATTCTTTACCAAAAACTGGTTCTGCCGGAGTAAGATTGCAGCAACGTCTAAAATTCTTTGATGCAGCCGTGTGCTACGTACGCCAGAATTTTTTGAGTGTCAAGAGTTTCCGATGTTGTTTTTCCTTTGGAACTTGCACACTCAATTTCAAAATAACCATCCTCCCTTCAACTCACCACGATTTTTTAATTTTAATTCTACACTCTGCACGCGTTTTCGTTGGGCAAGCTCATCACTCTTCGTTCTGTATTCATCACTCTGCACTCTTTTTGCTGCACCCCCAAACGAATGGCGGGCAAGCTCAAAATTCCGCATTTTAAAGACAACCTTTTTACGGGACAGAAAGTCTAACTGCATAGAACAGATAAAAGATGAGCTTGAGCGATAATCAATTAATCCTAAATGCGCAGAAGGGGGACGCAGCTGCTTTCGAGGAGCTTCTCTTCCGATACGACCGGCATGTTCTAAATATTGCCAAATCATTTAGGAATAATGATGACGACGCAAAAGATATTTATCAGGAAGTGTTCTTAAGAGTTTTTAGAGGATTGAAAAATTTTCAATTCAAAAGCGAATTTTCAACGTGGCTTTACCGGATTACCGCAAATGTCTGCATCACTTATCAATCGCGGAAGAAGCAGCACGAATCGATTGATAAAGAATTAGGGAACGATGACGATGACAAAACAACATTTGCTGAACATTTGCCCGGTGAATTGAAAACGGACGATACTGCTGTCGGTTCGGATTTATCGAAGCACATAAATAAGGCGCTCGATACTTTACCGCCGCAGCAGAAGATAGCATTCACGTTAAAATATTATGAAGAATACAAAATAAAAGAGATTGCGGAAATTATGCAGTGCAACGAAGGAACAGTGAAACGTTATTTGTTCACCGCAACTCATAAAATGAGAGAAAGATTGAAAGGAGTTTTATAAAACCGGGTACGGCGTTAGCCGGACGAAGCATCTCGATGAAAATAAGCAGGAGATTCTTCTTCCCGATGCTTCAGCACATTCAAGCCGCCCGGCATCGGGACTCAGAATTAAGGAGTAAATATGAACAGAGAAAAATTTATAGAACAATCGCATTTGTATTTGATGAACGAACTCGATCAGAAAGAAATCATCGAGTTTGAAAATGAAATGATGGAAAACGATGAATTCGGAAAAGAGTTCGAATCAATCAAACAAATTTATAATGCGTTTGCGGCAAGCCGTCCGGCAGAAGCGGATGAAAAAGTTCTCGCTTCGGCACGTAATTCATTAATGAGAGTGTTACGAAGAGAAATTGCAAAACCGTCCGCAAAAGAAAAGGTAATCGAAAGGCTCAAAAATATTTTTGTGACCAACTACAAATTTGCGCTCGGAAGTTTTGCAATGATGTTTGTCGGATTGTTCGCCGGTTACTTGCTTTTTTCATCAAGTGATATGCCGATGATTGAAACAAGCCGTTCTGTAAATGTTGATAATCTCGGCGATGGCTCGACAAAAATTACAAACATTCGTTTCCCTTCTCCGTTTTCAGACGGCGGTGAAATTGAAATTGCGTTCGATGCGGTAAAACCGATCAGCTACAAAGGAACCGCGGAAGATCCGATGATTCAAAAACTTCTTGCAACTGCACTTGTTACGCAAAGTAATCCGGGATTACGCTTGAAAACAGTGAATGCAATTTCATCGCAAATCGAATCGGAAAATTTTAATCACGATCCTAAAATAAAATCATCGTTAATCACTGCAATGAAAGTAGATGAAAACCCGGCAGTGCGGCGCGAAGCATTGAATGCATTGATAAAATTTCCGTTTGATGAAGATATCCGCGATGCATACTTGTTTGTTTTATCGAACGATAGAAATTCCGGCATGAGAGTTTCTGCAATAAATGCTCTGGCTGAGTTGAAAGTTCAGGGAAAATCACTGGACGAAAAAATTATAAATGAGTTGAACAGAAAAGCACAATATGATGAAAGTGATTTCATTCGATTACGTGCGGCTTCACTTGTTAAGGAGGTCAACTAATATGAGAACAATAAAGATAATATCCGGCTTGATGATTCTTTCGTCAATTTTATTGAACAATGTTTATGCTGATCCGGAAAATCAAAAAGAATCAGCGGGCGTTTTCAAAGTTAATAAAGGCGGCAAACTTTACGTAAACGTAAATCCCGGCGATGTCAAAATTCATACATGGGATAAAAATGAAGTAATAGTTAAAGTAAGAGGACTTGAAGACGACGACGAAGATAATTTGGAAATGAGACTGGAGAACAACACGGTGTTCGTAAAATATAAACCGCATTGGGGATGGGGAAGCGAAGGCGAATTCTCGATTACAATACCGGTTCATTTTAATGTTGATATTAATACAAGCGGCGGAGATATTCTTGTTAACGGAGATATTCACGGCGATGCCAATTTTAATTCTATGGGCGGCGATATAAATGTGAAAAACATTAAAGGCAAAACAAAAGTTAACTCGCAAGGTGGAGATATTTCTGTTGGCGATATTGACGGCGGACTTTCAATTTCTACGATGGGCGGTAATATTCAAGTTGGAAACGTAAAAGGTGATTATTCAAAAGTTAGCACGATGGGCGGCGACATCGATATCGGAAAAGTCTCATCGGGTTTAAGTGCCGTTACATACGGTGGCAATGTAAACGTGAACAGTGTCGGCGGGGATGCCGATGTTAGAACGATGGGGGGTGATATCGATCTCGGCAATGTGAGCGGTTCGGTTAAAATGGAAACCAACGGCGGAAATCTTGCTGTAAAAAGTGCAAGCGGAAAAGTAAAGGCTATGACTCACGGCGGCGAGATTGATCTGCGCGGAATTACCGGAAGTGTTGAAGCTACTACTACTGCCGGAAATATTTATGTTGAACTCGACCCTTCATCGAAAAGTCACAGTAAACTCTATTCCAACAACGGTGGAATTACTATCGGACTTAAATCCAGTGCGAAAGCTACAATTGAAGCGGAGATCGGTGTGCGAGGTTACTGGAAATCGATGAGAGACGAGTATAAAATTTATTCCGAGTTCGATGCGAAATCTTACAAGACAGACGAGTATTCAAAAAGCATTAAAGCAACTTATGTAATTAACGGCGGCGGCGGGGTGATTTATGCAAGATCCGTTAACGAAAACATTACAATCAAAAAGGTGAAGTAAAATGGAAACGAAATTTATTAAACGGATTGTTTTAATTCTCTCTTTAACATTTGCCGGGCTGTTGTTCATTGCCGCATTTCCTTTGACAAATTATTTCGGTGATGCCGAAGAAGAAACAAAGACGATTGCATCAGCAGATTCTTTGCCGGATAAACATATGCAGAAAGAATTCAACGTAAAGTTCGGCGGCAGACTTACAATTGATCTACGTACCGGCGGCATGATCGAAATTGAAGGATGGGATAAAGAAGTTGTTGACGCACAAGTAACAATCGAAGGAAGCGATGCCGAAGATGTTCAGCTCGAACTTGAACAAAATGGCAATGATGTTGAGATCATTTCTTTTTATGACGGCGATATGGAAAACGGCTACCACGCCAATACAAATATCGTTGTTAAAATTCCGAATAAGTATGATATTGATTTTTCTACAATGGGCGGCGGAGTGAAACTCGATAACTTGAACGGAGAGTTGAGCGGAAGAACAATGGGCGGTGAACTAAACTTGAGTCATTTACGCGGGATGCTGAATGTTTCTACCATGGGAGGAAATATAACGGTAAAAGACTGCGAGGTTGACGGCGAAGTTCAAACGATGGGCGGAGAGGTTCGCGTTGAAAATGTTACCGGAGATTTAAACGCCAAAACAATGGGCGGAAAAGTAAAACAAGTAAATGTAAAATCTAAAAAAGGAAATGAAGGTGATGAAGTTAATATCTCCACAATGGGCGGTGATATTGAAGTTGACGAAGCAATGAACGGAACAAAAGTTAGAACTATGGGCGGCGATATTACCGTTAATAAAGCGGCAAAGTTTGTTGATGCCGAAACTTACGGCGGCGATATCAAAATCTATTCTATTGACGGTTCGGTTTCTGCAGAAACTAAAGGCGGCGATGTAAGCGTAAATATGGCTGGCGATCCGAATGAAGGAGACCACTTTGTGTACATTACTTCTTTTGGCGGCGATATTGTTCTTTCGGTACCTTCGGGATTATCCATGGATATAGATATTGAAATTGCTTTCACAAAAGATAAGTGGAGAAAAAACGGAGACGTTAAAATCATCAGCGATTTTGACATAGCACAAAAGACAACAGATGAATGGGATGATTCAAAAGGTTCGTCGAGAAAATATTTACGCGGCAAAGGAGAAATAAACGGCGGCAAACATAAAATTAAGATAAGAACAATTAACGGTAATGTTACTCTAAAGAAAAGTTGATTGAAACCTTGTAGGGCGAAGCGTCAGTTTCGCCCAAAAAAAATATCTAAAAAATAATTTACACTTCTAACATTCGATGCATAAAACCCGGAACAGATTGTCTCGCGCCGGGTTTTTTTATTCCTTCAATCCCAAAAATTCTATCAGCTTATTGTGTGCATCTTCGGAAATCGTGACGTTGTATTTTTTGTAAAACTCGATTGTTGTTTCAACGGATTTAAAATAGTGGCGGCAGTTTTCGCAATTTTCGAGATGAGCTTTTATTTCAATGCACTTCGGCGAATCGAGTTCTTCGCCGAGATTATCGCAGATATGAGCCATAACATCTTTGCATGATGGTGTGTGTGTATGTCCGTTCATGATTTGAATCTCTCGTTTAATTCATTTCTTAAAAATGCACGTGCACGGTGCAGTCTCGATTTTACAGCCGGAACGGAAAGCTCGACAATTTTTGCAGTCTCTTCTGTTGATAATCCTTCAACGTCTCTCAGCGTAAATACAATTCTGTATTCGGGCGCCAGTTTTTGAATCGCTTCATCCAACATATTTTTTAGTTCGTTGTTTTCGGTTACTTTATCCGGCGTAACTTTCCAATCGGCAATATTCTTTTCATCGATCAAAGCTTCTTCATCGTCGAGCGAAGTAAATCCGTATTTGTTTTCCGAACGCGCCAGCATCAAACAATGATTTGCAACAACGCGGTAAAGCCATGTAGAAAGTTTTGATTCACCGCTGAACTGATGAATATTTTTTACCATGCTCAAAAATGTTTCTTGCATCGTGTGTTCGGCGCGGTCTTTATGCCGGCAGATTTTATATGAAAAATTATAAACCGTCTGCTCGTACATTTTTACAAGTTCGGCAAGGGCTTTTCTATCGCCGCCCCGTGCAAGTTCAATAAGTTCTATTTCTTCAATTTGTTTGATGTTTTTAATCCATAATGGTTTCAAATTTGCTGTCCAAACTTTTCCAGAGATAAAGACTTGCAATAGAGCAGTACGGATGCCAGTCATTCTCTTTCGCAATTTTTACAATCTTTTTCTCTTCGGGCAATTTTCTTAAACCGTAATTTAACATAATGGCTTTGCGTATGCCAAGATCGTTCACCGGAAGAACGTCCGTTCTGCCGAGTGTGAAAATCAGAAACATCTGTGCAGTCCAAACACCGACTCCTTTTACTTTGATTAACTCGGCAATAATTTCTTCATCACTTCTTTCGGAAAAATTTCTGAGATGAATTTCTTTGTCAATAACTTTTTCGGATAAGTCTTTTACGTATTTAGCCTTTGCATTCGAAAGTCCGAACGATCTAAGCACGGCGTGGTCTGTGTTTATTATATCTTCGGGCATAGGATTGTGGTGATAATGCCCGGACAATCTATTAAAGATGGATGCGGCAGCTTTAACCGATAATTGCTGACCGATAATTGCCCTTAAGAGCGAATTAAAGTATTGTTTGTGAGGTTGTAAATTGCAGTTGCCGAACTTTTTTATTAATGTTGACATGACTTTATCATGTTTTGATAAATGTTTAACGGCTGAATTTATTGAATCATTTTTCATTCAATATTTCCTCATAATTAATCCGCTGAAATGGAAAATCAACTTTTTATAGTGCTCGGAAGAAATAAGCTGCTCAAAAATGTGGATATTTCCGGAATTAACCTAAGCAACATCAAAGGAAAACTTTTCACAGCAAGCGAAGGGGAAATACTTTACCGCGAAGGCGACCCGGCAGATAAAATTTTTCTTGTCATAAGCGGCGAAGTAAACGTGATGAAGAAAAGGACTCTCGGCAAAGCCAAATCATATATTTTCAATGAAGATAATTTTTTCGGGAACGATGAATTTATTGAAGAGACAATTCGTTTTTCTACCGCTGTTGCACTGCGGGATTCTTACTTAATTGCTCTTTCAAGAGATGAAATTGAAGACATGATTACTCAAAGCCGCGAGATAAATTTAAATCTGCGCGAACCTTCGGAAGAAAATGATGAAATTGTTTCGGGCAGAACAACATTGAGCGACAAAGTTTCTTCGCATCTCAAAAATCTAAATGTTACACTTGCAGAAACTCCGTCCTTACGCGAAGAAAAAACCGAAGAAGAACAATTTTTTAAATCAATTGCGGATACTTCACTTGCCGATAAAAAAAATATTGTTCAGCAGCTTGAAGACTTTTCAAAAACTCCGGCAGTAGAACCGGCAAAAGATGACTTTGACGAAAGTGTTTTTTTGAATGAAGACGGAATTCCGAAAGCCGAATTCGATCTATCCGAATTGGATTTAACCGCTGACGTAAAGATTGAAGAGACGGCGGAAAAAATCGAAGAGCCCGAAAAAGTAAAAGAAGATTTTGATTTTATTCCACCCGATGCTTTGAATGAGGATGGAATTCCCAAACCCGAATTTGAACTTCCCGAAATACCAGAAAAACCTGAAGCAGTACCCGCCGCAAGCACTTCATTTGACGACGAGCTTTTCAAAATTTTAAGCGGCGGCAGTACGGATAATTTTAATGAAACGCCGAAAACTCAACAAGAGGATTTTGGCGAAACGGACAATGCTTTTCTTTCCACACTCGATTTTGATAAACCGGAAGCGCATGAAGAAACAGAGACAAAAGGATCACCGGCTGATTTTGGTTTTCCGCCGGAAGAATTTTTAAAACAAGAAGAAACGGAAACGCATCAAGAAGAAAAAAAGCCGGAGAAAGTTTCATTAAATGATTTTGAAGCGGAAGAAATTTTTGCCGAAGCCGATCGGAATATTAAAAGTTTGGACGAAGAAAAAAAATCCGGCGGCTTTGCTTCCGATGCTTCAACATACGAAGGAGGTATTATGGGTGCGGAACAATTGGAAATGATCATTAAAGCCGCTGAGCTCGTTAACTCGAATATTAAAATAGAAGAAGTTCTTAAAAATATTGTTGAAGTAGCCGTCAATCTTACGAATGCAGATAGGGGCACTCTCTATTTGCTCGACCGCGAGAAGAACGAACTTTGGTCGCTCATTGCAATGGGCAGCGAGAAAAAAGAGATCCGCTTAAAACTCGGCGAAGGTCTCGCCGGATACGTTGCAAAAACCGGTGACATTTTGAATATCAAAGATGCGCGGAAAGATTCGCGCTTCCGTTCGGATTTTGATAAATCGAGCGGCTATATAACAAAAACAGTTTTAAACTTTCCGATAAAAAATAACCGCGAAGAGATAATCGGTGTTGTGCAGTTGCTCAACAGCAAAAATGAAGAGTTCACAAAACTTGATGAAGAATTGCTTAATGCAATGTCGATTCATGCGGCATTGGCACTGCAAAATGCAGAGATGGTTGAAAAACTTTTGCAGTCGGAACGAGTGCAATCGCTCGGTAAAATGGCAAACTTTTTAATTCAGGATATTAAAAAACCGATTCTTGTCAGCAAGCGTTACGCAGAACATTTGAAGAGTAAAAATTTGCCGCCCGATAACGCGCAAATTGTAGAAATGCTGCTCGAACAATTGACTCAAGTTGCGGATATCGTGCAGACAACATCGAGCTACTCCGAAGGCAAAACGGTTTTACGAATGTTGAACGTGAGTGTAAATAATACTTTGACAGATTATAGTTCGCGCATCGGTGCGTATGTAGAATCCCGCAATTGCAAAATTGTTAACGAGTATGATAAAGATGCAACCACCAAACTCGATGTGAAAGAATTTTATCAATGTTACATGCACATTTGTAAAAATGCTTGCGACGCAATGCCCGAAGGCGGAACGATTTATATTTCTACAAAGAAGGATGATAAAAAAGTAAAAATATATTTCCGCGATAACGGACTCGGCATTCCCGATTCATTCAAGGACAAAGTGTTCGAACCGTTTATGACGCACGGCAAAAAAGAAGGAACAGGACTCGGTCTTTCGATAACAAAAAAAATAGTTGAAGCTCATACCGGCACAATAGAAGTTCAAAGCGCACTCGGCGAAGGCGCCACATTTATAATTACTCTTCCTACTATTTCTGCGTTGTAGTTTTATCTGAAGTTATTGCGCGTCATCATTAATAGTAGGACAGCTAGTTGCTGTTTCACCTCTCACAGATTATTCGTTAAAACATCTGAAAACATGGTACGCGTATTATTTTTCTCTGTGCCTCTGTGAACTCTGTGTTATTTTTTTTTCACAGAGAAACACTGAGTTACACACAGATTTTTCATCTTAATATTGCTCTTTATTTCTTGTGTATTGTTTGTCCCGCCGAGGCGGATTGTTATTTGTTGTTTTGGTAATTTTGCATCATGAAATATAATTTGATCATAATACTCGGTCCCACTGCTGCTGGCAAAACAAGACTTGCAACACTCCTCGCACACCGCTTCAATGGAGAAATTATTTCCGCGGATTCACGACAAGTTTACAAAGGAATGGATATCGGCACCGGCAAAGATTTGGATGATTACTTTGTTGAAGGGAACGTTGTGCCGTATCATTTGATTGATGTTATCGAGCCGGCGGAGGAATTTAATTTGTATTTGTTTAACAAATTGTTCGAAGAAGCATACAATAAAATTATTTCCAAAAATAAAATACCATTTCTTGCCGGCGGCACCGGTTTGTATCTTCATTCGGTTATCAAAGGATACAATCTTGAAACAGCAGATTTTGAAAGTGCCGCTTACGAAGAATTGAATTCTCTATCAATTGAAGAACTGCGGGCAAAACTGAAATCTCTGAATCCGAAACTTCACAACACGACCGATCTTTTAATCAAAGAGAGAATAATAAAGGCAATCATCGTTTCCGAAAAAGAAAAGAATACAATTAGTAACGAAGCTAAAAAAAATAATCCGCTTGTTATAGGAATAAATTTGGAACGAAGCGAAATCAAAAAAAGAATTACGGAACGATTGAAACTAAGATTGCAAAACGGAATGATTGATGAGGTGAAAAAATTAACAGAAGAAGGAACAACATTTGAGAAGCTCGATTTCTTCGGGCTGGAATACAAATTTATTGGTAGATATTTGAAGGGCGAACTCAGCTATAACGACATGTATCAAAAACTTAACAGTGCAATTCACAGTTTCGCCAAGCGGCAGATGACATGGTTTAGAAAAATGGAGCGCGAAGGAATTACAATTCATTGGATTAACGGCGTTGATTATTCTTCAGCAGAAAAAATAATTTTAGAACACTACAGATGACAAACCACACCGCAGCAAACAAAAATTTACCGGAATACGTAAAAAAATATTTAAACAAGTACGGCATCAACAACACGCCGGTTAATATTGCTCTTTCTTCGAAGTTCGATAATATAATTGTTGTGCCGGCTATAGCAGAACACGAAAATATTCTCAACCTTCTGTCTTCGCTTTCGCTGAACGATAAAAAATATTTTGATTCAACCCTTCTTCTTTTTGTAATCAACAATCTGAAAAATTCTGCAGATGAAGTTAAAAAGGAAAATCGGCGGACAATGGATTTGTTGAAAAGAACTATTTGCGGCGATGCTGAAAATGAAAGAGAAAAGAAGATTCAAGCCGGCGGATTGAATATTGGGTTTATTGATGCCGCTTCGGAAAAATTTGTTCTGCCTGAAAAAGAAGGCGGTGTCGGATTGGCGAGAAAAATCGGAATGGACACAGCACTTACACTGTTTGATTACAGTAACAGCAAAAAGAAAATTTTGATTTGCCTCGATGCCGACTGCACAGTTGATGAAAACTATCTCGCTTCGATTATTGATATGTTCAATCAATCAAATATTTCTGCTGCGTACGTTAAATATGAACACGCGCTTCCAAAAAATGAGAACGAAAAAGCTGCGATAATCTGTTATGAAATTTTTCTACGCTATTACGTTCTCGGACTGAAATATGCCGGCTCGCCGTATGCTTTTCCAACAATCGGCTCAACAATGATTTGTGATGCAGAGAGTTATTGCAAAATCGGCGGAATGAACAAACGGAAAGCGGCGGAAGATTTTTATTTCATGGAAAAGCTTGCAAAGATTACGAGCATCAATGAAATAAAAAACACAACCGTGCATCCTTCAAGCCGCGGCTCGTGGCGTGTTCCGTTCGGTACAGGACAGAGAGTTAACAGATTCCTTTCTAAAAACCGGAACGAATATTTGCTCTATGATCCGGAATCTTTTGTCATTCTAAAAAAATGGAATGGTTTTTTTCTAAAAGAGAAAATTGAGACTGCCGATTATTATTTAGAGAGAGCCGGAGAAATTCATCCTTCGTTAAAAATTTTTTTGGAAGGGAATTTGTTTGCCGAACAATGGAAGAAAATTTTGGAAGGTTCGAAATCATCCGCACAAATTCAAAAACAAAAAATTCTCTGGTTCGATGGCTTCAGAACATTGAAGCTGATTCACTTTTTACGCGATTCATCTTTTCCCGAAAAGAATATGTTTGATGCGCTTGATGAAATATTTAAAGTTACGAAGTACGAATTACGAAGTACGAGGACGGAGATGATACCTAATTTTGAGCGGCAAATGGAATATCTTGAAGCACTGAAATCGCTGGCGTAAATACGGCACTCTAATTACGAAGGACGAAAAAATAATTACGAAGTACGGGGGTCGAAATACGAATGAATGATAACCAAGAAACAAACAACACCAAATTATTAATAAGCGCAAATTAACAGCATCAAAAATCCAGCATCAAGAATTATGAAGGACGAATGACAGACAAATGCAAGTGAAGGGGTAGGTGCTCGTCAACTAATTAAGTCAAACTTTCGTATATTTTGCGCGCTTTTTTAGAAGTTATCAGGATTAAATTCCCAGAGGATATATGGATTTGTACGAAAAATTAAAAGCTATAAAAGATAAATACGATAAGATTACCGAACAGCTTTCCGATCCTTCTGTGTTTTCGGATCAGCCGAAGTATATCTCTTTAAGCAAAGAAAGAACACAGCTTACAGATATTGTTGATGCTTTCAAAGAGTACGATACTCTGGTAAAAAATATTGAAGGCAACGAAGAGATTATTGAAACATCCGACGATAAAGAACTGACCGAAATTGCAGAGAGCGAGTTAAAAGAATTAAAAGAAAAAATTCTGGTATCAGAAGAGAAAATTAAATTTCTTCTCATTCCAAAAGATCCCGATGACGATAAAGGAGTAATTATGGAAATCCGTGCCGGCACCGGCGGAGACGAAGCCGGTTTGTTTGCGGCTGATCTTTACAGAATGTATTCGCGCTACGCTGAAATCCGCGGGTGGAAAAAAGAATTAATCGATTTGAGCGATACCGGTCTCGGCGGTATTAAAGAAATTGTCTTCAGTTTAACCGGTGACACCGTTTACGGTGATTTGAAATTTGAAAGCGGCGTTCACAGAGTGCAAAGAGTTCCGGCTACAGAAGCAAGCGGCAGAGTTCATACATCGGCGGCTTCGGTTGCTGTATTACTCGAAGTTGAGGATGTTGAAATAAATATTGACCCGGGTGATCTTAGAATTGATGTTTACCGAAGCGGAGGCGCCGGCGGTCAAAATGTGAACAAAGTTGAAACGGCTATCCGCATTACTCACATACCTACCGGACTCGTAGTGCAATGCCAGGATGAACGCTCGCAATTGAAAAACCGCCAGAAAGCGATGAAGGTTTTGAAAGCCCGTTTGTACGATATGAAACTTCATGAACAGAACAAAGAAATTGCGCAGCAGAGAAAATCGATGGTAAAAAGCGGCGACCGGAGCGATAAAATCAGAACTTATAATTTTCCGCAGAACAGAGTCACCGATCACCGCATTGGACTTACACTCTACAATCTTTCTGAAATTATTGAAGGCGATCTGAACGAGCTGATTGAAAAACTAAAAATCGCAGACCGTACTGAAAAATTGCAAGCGAGTGTTTGATTTTAGTTCTTCTTAAAGTCCCAAAGAACGTTTACGATTTTCCACTCGCCATTGTATTTGGCAAGATGAATGTAATCGTAAAATCCCTTTGCAATTGTTTTTACAGATGCGTTGTTCCCATCGATATCGAGAATCTTGAATTCTTTAATCTGTTCTTCTTTTGGAATTTTTGTTCCGTAGCCGGCGCGTACAAATTGTATCAATGTTAATGCACTCATTTGATCCAGCCGTTGTCTCCCTTGCGGATCGGCTCTTACAATTCTTTTTGCAAGATCCGGATGAATAGCTTTTTCCATCCGCTCTGCGTTTCCTTCGTACCAGCCTTCCAAATAATTAAAACATGTTTCTTTAATTTGAACCGAATCTTGTGAAGTTTGCGCGCGCGAAGTGTTCGATAGAAATAAAAACAAAAAAACAGATGAAACTACAAGATGCTTTTTCATTACTTCCCCCATTTGATTGTTGATGTATAATAAGAAAACAAAATACATATCACTTAACGAGATAATCGCTTTTATATACCTTGCTTTCTTTTGAAGTAGTCAACGCGTATTGAAATCCATCGACAAGGGAGAATGCACCGTGCTCACCGTTTTTGTTGAGCGCGAGATAGCAGACTTGTATTCCTTCGTTCAATCGGTTCTTTGCATGTTTGTGCGCGCGTTCAACAGCAAACTCGCAAGCTTGCTGCGGCGAAAAACCTTCTCTCATTTTTTCAACGATCAAAAAAGCGCCGAGAGTTTTCATCATGAATTCACCATTGCCGGTTGCAACAGCACCGCCAACCTCATTATCAACAAACATTGCCGCGCCGATAATTGGTGAATCGCCGACTCGTCCGTGAATTTTGAATGCCAATCCGCTTGTAGAAACTCCACCGCTCATGTTGTTATTTTTATCTATTGCTATCATGCCGATTGTGTCGTGATGAATATTCGGATCGATTCTGTTTTGTCCGTGCGGATATTTTTGTTTCCATTCAAGCCATATTTTTTTCGCTTCGTCGGTCAAAAGATTTTCTTCTTTGAATCCGTTTTCGAGCGCAAATTTTTTCGCGCCGTTGCCGGCAAGCATAACATGTTTGGTTTTCTGCATCACAAGTTTTGCAACGGAGAACGGATTTTTTATTCCTTCGAGTGCAGCGACCGAACCGGCATTCCCGTTCCAATCCATTACGGACGCATCGAGAGTTACAATTCCGTCTTCATCGGGCAAGCCGCCGTAGCCGACCGAACTAATAGAAGGATCATTTTCCACAATTCTTATTCCGGCTTCTATTGCATCAAGAGAATTTTTCCCTTCTTTGATCAGCTCGATTGTTTTGGCATTTGCAGTGTAGCCGAAATCCCACGTTGTAAGTACAACCGGTCCCGATCCGCTTAAATTATTTTTTGCTTGGATATTTGAGAGATGGGAAGGAGTGATTAAAATTCCACCGCTTGCGAGTGCACCGGTTTTGATGAAGCTTCTACGCGAGATCTTCAATTTATTCCCCGAGTTGTTTCTGTTTTATGTTTTGATTGATGCTGATAAGACCCGGTTCCCGGTCAAAAAGTTTAAGTATGTCGTTGAATAAGAAAATCCTTTGCGGATCGTAAAGAGCTTCATAAATTTTTTTGATCAACTCATAATCTTCGGGTGTGTCAACAGTCCAGCGGTGGAATGAATAATCTTTTTCGCCGGCAAAGTTTTTTATTCTGAAAATTTCGGGATGCTGATAAATGTAGGGTGTAACATGTTCCCGTTCGTAAGTTTGAACAGCTTCGTTAAAAATTTTTTCCAAAACAGCGAACGTAAAAATTTCTGCATCAAATCCGCGCGGAAATGTACGTTGAACCGAATTGCTCATGTAATCAAGTTTTTCGGCTTTGCTTGTTGTAATAAACTCTTCAATCATTTTATCGAGAATCTGCGGATCGATTACCGGGCAGTCCGAAGTTATTCTAATAATTATTTTCGCTTCAAATTTTTTTGCCGCTTCGTAGTATCGCGAAAGAACATCCTCCGAGCTGCCGCGCGAGAAAAGAATATTATTCTCGGTGCAGAATTTTTCTATAATGTCGTCTTCCGGAAGAGTTGTGGTTGCAACAATTATTTTATCCAAAAATTTTGAATGTGAAAGTCTGTTCACAACATGCCAAAGTACCGGCATGCCGCAAAGGTCTTTAAATATTTTTCCCGGTAAACGTGTGGAGCCAATACGTGCTTGAACAATTGCGGCTGTTTTCAAATAGACCCTCGCTATTCTATCAAACTCCAATCGAGAGGAGTACCTTTTTCAATATCCTCTTTTGCTTTCTTGCCGATTATCTCATTAAAAAATTTCGGCGGCAATCCGTCGGAGGGGCGAATTGATTTTATATTTTCTTCAGTAAAAATTTCGCCGGTTTTAATATCTTTTACGACAAATAGAGAACGGGCAAACTTTCTGCTCTTTCTTATTTTTTCGGTTAACTCAATTTCAGATTGTCCGAGAGCCTTTTCAACAACACGAATTTCGTCAACCATTTTTTTGAACTCATGCGGTTCGAGCGAGAAAGAAGAATCCGGACCACCGATTTTTTTATCGAGTATAAAATGTTTTTCGATTATCATTGCGCCGAGTGCCGCCGCCGCAACCGGAACCGATGTGCCGAGTGTGTGGTCTGAGAGACCAACGACAGTATTGAATTTTTCTTTTAAGTAAGGAATAGTTTTCAAATTAACATCTTCAAAAGGCGCGGGATATTCCGACGTACATTTCAACAGTGCAATTTGATTATTGTTCATTCGCCTGCACGTATCAACTGCTTCTTGAATTTCTCCTTCCGTTGCAATGCCGGTTGATATTATCATCGGCTTTCCTTTCGATGCAGTGTATTCGATTAAAGGAACATCAACAATTTCGAACGAAGCAATTTTGTAAGCGGGAACGTTCATCTTCTCGAGAAAATCTACAGCGGATTTATCGAACGGCGATGAAAAACAAATCAGCCCAAGTTCTTCTGCATATTGTTTTAGTTTCGGCTGCCATTCCCACGGCGTGTAGGCACGTTGATATAGTTTATAAAGAGTAGTACCATCCCAAATTGTTCCTTGCTGAATTTTGAAATAATCTTTGTCGCTGTCGAGTGTGAGTGTATCTGCTGTATAAGTTTGTAATTTAACGGCATCGGCTCCGCATTCTTTAATTGCTTTGATCGATTCGACGGCGATATTAAAATCCTGATTGTGATTCGCGGATAATTCAGCAATGATGAAAACTTTGTTCTCTTTGCCTATTTCAAAATTTCCGATCTTCATTGATTTATCTTTCCAAAACGTACTTCAAAAAACTTTCGCCGTTGATTGTTTCTCTGCCGATGGATTTAAACTCTGCCGATTTGAATCCCATGATTGAAGCTGTATTTTCCGGACGAATATACGCAATAATATTTTTAATATTATGTGAAGAGAAAATTCTCGCAGCAGCATCAATTAAAATTTTCTTTGATAAACCGATGCCGCGGAAGTCTTGCGTCAAGCTGATACTAACAACAGCCGTTTCTTTTCCCAGTTCAAATTTTACCTGACCAATAAAATTATCTTCTTTATCGAACACCAAAAAAAATATGTAATTGTTGTCGGTCAGTTTTTTCGAAAACCACTTTTGATGTTCTTCCCACTCAATCTGATTTTGATTGATAGATTGAACTCGTACCGAAGGATCGTTGGAAAGATCAAAAATAATTTTGGAATCATCTTGCACTGCTCTGCGGATATAAAAAGATTTTTCATTACAAATTTTTTCGATGAGATATTTTACAATCCTTCTCGCCCCTTGCCCATCCACACATTCTTTCCCGATACCGCTTAATTTTTTCCGCTGGGAAACGGTTTGCAGAGTCGAAATCTGTTCGGAAATTTTACGCAAGTAACTTTTGTCGTTATGAAAAATTGAGTCGAGCAGAAAACCCTTTTTCTTCCATTCCAAAATGTTGCTCTTTTGATTTTCAGCTACTGCAACTGCAATTGCGGGCGTACCGGTAACAGCAAGTTCGTAAAGCGTTTGCCCGGCAGCGGTAATTACAATATCGCTTGTTAACATCAACTCTTTCATCGATCCGGCATTCAAAGAGAAAAATAATTTTGTGTTTGTGTCAGTATATTTTTCAATTCCGGTAGAACTGCCGTTGTTTGAACCGAACACTACATTTTTTTTTGCACCCGGGAATTGATCTCGAAGTGTTTTAAGAACCGGCAGAGTAAGGTTTCTAATATCCTGTCCTCCGAAAGTTATAAGGAAAGACGAGATACCGTTCTTAAATTTTCTCTGCGGGTTATCCCAAAATTCTTTTCGTATCGGAATATACTTTGAGCCGAGAAGGTAACTGCATCCGGCTTTTTTTTTGTAAGAAAAATTTTCGGAATTGATAGTGCCGTTAAGAATAATTCCTTCGGGATAATCGAGGCGGAGATTATCATCTACAAAAAGTGAAACCTTGCACAGTTTCGAAAATGTTTCGTAATATTCTTTGCCGGCAAGGTACGAATCAATTATCAGCACATCGGAGTTTTTTATTTCCGAAAATAATTTTGTAGGGTGACCGAGCCAGTTGATAATTTTGTGATTCGAATTCGATAAGAAAGGAAACGCGTTTTCGTCCCCATTCACAAAAAATGTTGGAGTGATTTGTTTCTCTTCGAATGCTTGATAGAGAGAAAGACAGCGCGTTATATGTCCATAACCGGTGCTTTGAAAGCCTTCTGTAACAATAGAAACTTTCATTTTGCCTTTTCTACTGTTTCAATAATTGCTGCGGTAATGTATTCCAAATCTTCATTTGTTAATGTTGGATACATCGGGATAGAAATTTCTTGTTCGTAAAATTTTTCTGAAACCGGAAAATCGCCCGGCTTGAATCCGAACTTTTTTCTGTAAAACGGCTGAAGATGAACCGGTATGTAATGAACTTGTCCAAGGATTCTCTGCGCTTTCAGTTTTGCAAAAAGTTCTTTCTTGGAAATTTTCAGCCGATCAAATTTTATTTGAAGCGGATAGAGATGATAAGCATGTTTAACATTTTCCGAAATGTGCGGATGAATGAAAGAATTATTCGTTGAAAAAATCGCATCGTAATATTTTGCAATCTCTCTTCTTCGTGCAACAAACTTATCAAGTTTAGAAAGCTGGCTTATTCCAAGCGCACATTGCAAATCCGTGATGCGGTAATTGAATCCTACATCGTGCATTTCATAATACCACGGACCGTCGTTTTTTTCGAGAATTGTTTCATCTTTTGTCATTCCATGTGTACGGAACATTTTTATTTTTTTATCGAGAGTTTCGTCATTTGTAAGAACGGCTCCGCCTTCGCCGGTAGTAATGTGTTTAACCGGATGAAAACTTAAATTTACCGCGTCTGCATATTTTGCAGCATATTGAATATCATTATTGTATTCTGCACCGGGCGCGTGGCAGTAATCATTCACAAGCTGGAAGTTGTATTTCTCTTTCAAATTTTTTAGCGCGTTCCAATTGCAAGGATGACCGGCATAATCAACTGCAACAACAGCTTTTACATTTTTATTTTGTGATGCATAAAATTTCAGTTTGTCTTCAAGTTTGTTCGGATCGATTGTATATGATAACGGATCGATATCCGCAAAATCAACATCTGCACCGGCATAAATTGCACAGTTGGCACTTGCAAGAAAAGTTATCGGCGATGTAATCACAATATCATTTTTCTTCCATCCCAAGCCGAGTGCAATTAAATGAAGACACGCGGTTCCGTTGGCGGCAACGGATGCAAATTTACTTCCGAATTTTTCGTTTAATGCTTTTTCAAATTTTTGAATTGCGGGACCTTGAGTCATCCAATCGCTTTTGAGCGCATCAACAACGGCATTAATATCATCTTCGTCTATTGTTTGTTTACCGTAACTGTATGTTTTGACCGTAATGTTTTTACTATTCATATTTTTTTAAAGTGTGATGAATTATTATTTGTAGTTCTGTTTCTACGTTCTGCACTCTACGTTCTACGTTTGTTTTAATGTTCGCTCACGTTTTCTTTAATTAATTGAACTAATTCTTCAACAGAAAGAAAGTGCTTATTTGTTCCGCTGTTGTAACTGAATCCGTACACGCAGAATTTCCCTTGCTCGCCGTTGCTTTCTTTTCTGAACTTTTCTGTATCCCAAAGTTGTGTTGAAGGGAGTATCACGTAGTAATCTTCGAACTCAACCGTGTTAATTGCATCTGTTGCGGTTACCATTTCTTCGTGGAGTTTTTCGCCGGGACGTATTCCTACATTTTCAAGTTTTGCGTTTGGCGCAATTGCTTTTGCGAGATCAAGAATTTTATAAGAAGGAATTTTGGGAACGAACAATTCGCCGCCCCACATTTTTCCCAATGCCATCAAAACGAAATCAACGCCTTCTTGAAGTGTAATATTGAAACGCGTCATTCGTTCATCGGTAATCGGGAGAACACCGGCTTTAGCTTTTTCTATGAAGAACGGAATAACCGATCCGCGGCTGCCCATTACATTTCCGTAACGGACGACCGAAAATTTTATATCGTGTTTGCCCCGGTAATTATTGGCGGCAATAAAAAGTTTATCCGATGCAAGTTTTGTAGCGCCGTAAAGATTAATCGGAGCTGCGGCTTTATCCGTGCTGAGTGCAATAACTTTTTTAACACCGCTTGCAAGTGCTGCATCAATTACATTTTGTGCACCGAGTATATTTGTTTTAACAGCTTCAAACGGATTATACTCTGCTGCCGGTACTTGTTTTAAAGCAGCGGCATGAACGACAATATCTATTTCAGTCATTGCCATTGCAAGTCGTTTTTCATCCCGAACATCACCGATAAAATAGCGCATCAACACTCCCTCTTTTTTGTAAAGAGGATTTTGCTGCATCTCGAATTGTTTCAATTCATCGCGGCTGTAAATAATTATCTTTTTCGGGGTGAATTTTTTGAGTACCGTTTCGACAAATTTCTTGCCGAACGAACCGGTACCGCCGGTGATTAGAATAGTTTTGCCGTCCATGGTTCCTCAAATTTTACATGAACAAATTTAGGAAAATTATTTGTGTGTTTTGGGTGAAAGTAAGTAGCGTAATGAAAGCATAAAACGACAGAGCAAATGCCGGCAATACAGCGAATTCATCGGAGTAATTCGTTAAATAGAGTTGCGTTGGTATTTTTTTCTTCTATTCGTTTATCCTTATAAAATTCTTCGAAGAACGGAATATATTTTTTATAAAGAGACTCAAGTTTTTCCATTTTATAATTTTCAAAAATCCAAAGATGTTTTTTGAATTTATACAGACGTGAATAAACAGCACGGTTATAAAACGGTCCGGCAATTCTAATTAGAACATAAACAAGCCAATGCCAAAAATGAAACAAGTATTTAGGTTTTATTCTAGAGTCATGAGATTCCTTTAGAGTCTGCTGAAAATAATATGAAGCACGAATGTGGTTCATTCCATCACCAAAGCCGATAATATCTTTTATCAGTTTTTCTCTCATTAATTCTTTGTCTTTATCAAAAAAATTTTCAATTCTATTTTGTAAATAAAATTGGTCAATTAATTTTTGGAACTCGTTATAACTTTGAACGAGCGGCGAACCTTTGTAAAGAGGATCGCGGTTGAAATCTTGTTCGGGATTTATAAAAATTGTTTGCTTTCCCATCAACCATGCTTCAAGTGCTGTTGTGGATTCAAAACATGTCCACAAATCTGAAACACTAATTAAGTCATGAATAGATTCTTCTGCACACAAATAGACAACATTTTCATAATGAGTTAGTTCGCTCATTTCGTTTTTTACCGGTTCGGGGCGCTCCGGCGCGTTTTCTTGCGGATGTTGTTTGAGTACAAATAGAATATCGGGATTATTTTCGATTGACTGTTTTAAAATGTCTCTTACTTTTTGCCGTTGCTGCTCGATCCAAGTAAAAATATTTTCGTCACCACGCCCCCAGTAAAGAAGTTCATCTCTGCCGCGCTTATGATCAAGTTTGCCGAAAGCCCATCCGGCATAGCCGATTATTTTTTTATACTGCTTTTTATCGTACTTATGTAGAAAATCCTCCTTCTTCATGAATTTATATATTGTATACCGGTCAAATCCAACACCGCCGGTAACCACAATTTTCTGTGAAGCTTCAGCGATTTCTTTTTTTAGAAACTCGGATGTTCGTTCGCTCCAGCAGCAAACATAACTTTGGTAAAATTTTTTTTTGCGGTTAAATCCCCAATAATCAAAACTGCCGTCGGTTCTAAAATTTCCTTCGGAGATTAACGCGAAGAGAGGAATATTCTGTTCGTGTGCAATTTTGGAAATTTGGAAATAGAGATTTGAACCGATAGTGTTTGCCTGTAAAATCAAATCAGGTTTGATTCGGTAAATTTGATGAATGTCGATATTTAGGGCGTGGTAAAATTCACAATTTAAAAAGCGCTCGGCAAAGTAGCGGACCGGCAAAAGCATTTCTACATCGCGTCCAACGGCATCATCTGTAAAGCAAAGTATTTTATTTTTTTTGTCTTTCATCGGAATAATAATTTTGCCGTAACTTCTTTCTAATGTGAAATGCTGTTCAAATAATCCGCCAGCTTCTTCGTTAAGTTTCTATTTGAATAACATGAGATATCTGTTGTGTTAGAAAGAAGCTTTCCTTCCTTATATTTTTGATAAAGTGTCCGTATAGTTTGGATTGTTTTTTCGAGATTGTCAAAACCGCAAGTAATGCCGGCATTTACTCCGTCTACGATTTTTGAAGCATCGCTTTCCTCGGGACCAATTACGAGTGTAGGTCTTCGAGCAGCAAGATATTCAAATAACTTTCCGGGCAGCCGTCCGTTTACATTCGGCATATTATTTAAGATCAACAACAGAGCTTGTGAGCGGCACATACGTTCAAGAGTTTCTTTTCTTGTTAAGTGTGAAAATAATCTTAAATTTTTTTGTAAGCCGAGTGAATTTATCTCATCAATTATTTTGTGTCCTATAAATCCGGCAAGCTCAATTTCAAGATCGGCGGCAAATTGTAAATTCTCTTTTGCGATAATTGAAAGTGCTTTCCACAAAGTTTTTGCATTTCGGTCGGTACCCAAACTTCCGTAATGGCTCAAAGTAAATTTCGGTGAGAGTTCAACGTTAATATCTTTGAAATCGTCTTCATCGTATCCCCAAACAATTACGCCGACATTTTTCGCGCCGATTGATTCGAGATTGTGTTTCCATGTATCGCTGCAAATAGTAACTTGATCAGCAAAACGAAAGACGCGTTGTTCCATCGTTTGATGAATTTTTTTTGAAATTGGATTTAACATCAACTGAGGAAAATAATCAACTTGAGTCCAAGGGTCTTGAAAGTCAGCGTGCCAAGGAATGTTCAATTTTTTTTTAACGCCGTGTGCAATCATGTGCGTTGATTGCGGCGGTCCATTAGTAAACAAAACATCAACGGGATTTTCATTGATGTACTTCGTTAAAAATTTTACAGAGGGACGAATCCAAAATTTTCGTGCATCAGGGATAAAAATATTGCCGCGTATCCAGATTCCGAGTTTGTGACCAAAAGTTGGCTTTTCTTCTTCGAGAAAAACATTGTGGATCCGTTCTTCTTTTTTCTTTCGGGTAACTAGTTTAAAAAGATGGTACGGTTCCCAAATTTTTGTTTTGAGCACAACAGCACCTTTCGGTACATCGTTAAAATTTCCTTCGTCAAGCACGGGATATTCGGCGTTATCTGCGGTGCAAATAACCGGCTCCCATCCAAATTCACGAAGATACTTTGCAAATTTTAAGCAGCGATGAACGGCAATTCCACCGGCCGGCGGCCAGTAGTAAGATATTATCAAAACCTTTTTCATTACTTGATGTTAATCTCCGTATCATCTGTAGTTTTCTTTGTACCGCGAAGAGTTTGCTTTATCAAATCAAAAATTTTTACCGGACTCAATAAAATTTCTAATTCAGCGCGTTCATAAAATTTGAAAAAGAAAAGTAGTAATGGAAAAATCGCAGCCAATACAAACTTAATCATAATCTCCAAAATGGAATTCATTTCCGGTAAAAAATAAATAATGGAAGAGAGCACAACTCCTAAAATAATCATCACAACAAGTTTATAGTTCTCGTACGGAATTTTATAGTATTTGTTTGAAAGCGAATTAGTAACAAAATAAAAAATAACAAATGCAACAAGCGTATCAACCGCGGCGGCAATTATTCCAAACAAAGGAATGAAAATGAAATTCAGAATGATATTGAGAATCGCAGAGCCGAGCGTTATCCAGGCAAGATGTTTTGTGTTCTTTGTTAACATCATTCCGAGCGATGCAGTTAATCTCATTCCGCTGAATACGTACGAAAGCAGAATCACCGGAACGACAACATAAGCTCCGTAAAACCCGGGCTGCTCTGCAAAAAGCATAATAATTTCTTTGCCGAACAATGAAAGGAATACAAATCCCCAAAGAAAAAAGAAGGTTGAGTATGTCATCAATTTGCTGAAGAATCTTTTATCGTCTTTCTGATTGAAATATTTATAAGCAATCGGCATTAGACTTAAATTGAACGGGAGTATTAAAAACATATTAAGAACGCCGGCAACACGGTATGCGAGTCCGTATGGAGCGAGTGCTTCAGCACCGAGCAGAAATTTTATAATGTATCTATCGCTCAAATTTAGTAACTGAAAACCAAGCGATGAAAAAACCAGCGGCAATCCGAATTTTATTGAAACGGATAATATTGCCGTATCGAACTTAGCTTTCATTTGAGGAATAATCTTTATCAAAAGAAAAATAATGGCAGCTATTTCTCCAATTAAAGCCGCGTACAAAATACCGGTGATTCCTAAATCGAGTCCGGCTACGAAATAAATTGTAATACATGTTACCAGGATTATTCGTAATATGCTGATAATTGTGTAAAATATTGACTGCTCATCTGCACGTACTTTTGCAAGGAACAAACTATTCATAACACGCAGAAGAACTATGTATGCTATTAAACGAATGTAACCCGCCTCAATTAATCTGTTCTCAAACATAGCCGGGAAAAAAGAAATTGCAGACAGAGTTAACAAAACAAGGATTGCGCATATCGCAAAAACGAAAAGTGTTAATGTGAATAGCGCAGAGTTTTTTTTCTCTTTATACTCTTCGGTATTATTGAGAAGAATGATTGAACTTGCTTGACCGAATATGAATATTTCCGAAAGTATTGTAATTGTAATATCGAGGAGATCCCAGTTGCCAAATTCTCCAAGTGCAAGTTTTGAAGTGTAGAGTGGAAGCAGAATTACACCGACTATCTTCGGTGCAATGTTGCTCAAGCTATAAACTAACGTATCACGAATAGTGCTCTTTATCCGCTGTAACATTTTCCCATTTCAATTACATAAATGTTTGTAGAATATTACAAATGAAATTTTGGTTGCTTACTCTACCATTGTATTATTTGGTTGTCTTTTTCTATTTACAAAAAAAGTAATTCCCAATGAACCGAATAAAAAGATGTTTAGAATAAGCGATAAATATTTGCCGGCAGCAAATCCAGCCGGTTCATAAATGAATTCCACTTTGTGATCGCCCTTCGGAACAACAACCCCCTGAAAACCGTAATTCGTTTTGTAAATTTTTATTTCTGCGCCGTCAACAAAAGCTTTCCAGCCCGGCAAGTATGTTGTTCCAAAAAATAAAAAATTATTGTTCGGGCATTTTGCTTCGACAGTAATTTGTTCGTCATTATACGAAACAATTTTTGCCGTGGCGTTTGAATCTGCTCTGTCGAGTTTAAAATCCGTGTTTTCAACGTAAGCAAGTTTCTTTGGATCGAACGAATCATTCTTTATTTCATTTAATATTTTCGCAGAAGATTTTTGTGCAACGCTATCGACAAAATAAATTCTTGGCAAAGTTTTTTCATTCCGGTAAATAAAAGTTTTTTCCGATTGATGTATGTTTACAAATCCATCCGGAGAGTACGGTCGGTCGGTAACAACATATTTAACTCCAAGCATCCTCCACAAAGTAACATTAATCGGGCTAACGGTTTCAATAATATCCTGATAACTGCGCGGCTTAACGGCAGAGTACCCGTAAAAATCTTCTTGAAGAAAATAAACATTGAAGTTGGCATTATTTTGAAAAGTACCCATCGAACCGTCTTGTTTTAAATTAAGTATCCGGTACTGCTCTTTATCGTTTTGTTGTTTGATAACCGATATATAATCGGGTTCTCTAAAAAGATCATTCATTTGCGATGCATCCGTATAACTTGCACCGCGGCTTCCAATTCTAAAAAGATCAAACAAAATCACAACAACAAATCCGGCGATAAGTAATTCCTTATTAATTTTTGAAACGGCATAAGCATAACTTAAGCCGAAGGTTATTGTAAGCAGAGCGAGAGCGATTTGAAGATCACCTGTAAACATGCCGGACATATAATCTGCAAGAGCAGTAAACATTTGTGCTTCCTGGTTTTGTCCCAATGCCGAAGCATAATTATTAACACGCTGTGTGAACCAGTTTGATAAACTTCCACCAAGCAATAAAGAGAAAACAAATAGTGCGGCAAATACGATCGTAATATTCTTGACAACCTTTTCAATTTTTTGATTTTTTTCATCACGCAAAGAAATAATTTTCATTACACCCAATCCGGCAAGAATCGGAAAAATGATTTGCAAGACATGCAGAATCATAGAGGGCACTCGGAAGTTATCAAAGAGAGGGAAGTAATAGTAGAATAGATTAAAAATGACTGGAAAATTTTTCCCGAAGGAAATTAATATAAAAAGTATAACTAATATTCCGAAGAACTGAACTATTGGTTCTTTCCACCTTGTAAATAATGCGAACAGAGCAAGTGAAAAAATAATCACTCCCATGTACATCGCAGTATCAACATGCGGCATCTGTCCGAAATAAGTATTTACATCAACGGGCTGATTGTTTGTTAAAGGTCCTTGATAGGTTGATTTTCCAAAACCGAAATATGATGGAACAATAAATGTTAAAACTTCGCCTGGCGAGAAAGACCAGTTTGTATTATACTCGTACGAATTTGCTTGCGAAGGTTTTTCAGGATTTTGTGTTTCTGTTATGCTCTGTGTACCGCGCGTTGAATATGGTTTGTATTGATAAAGCTGTGCATAAGTATCGAAAGACATAGCAAGCGCAATAACCCCGGCAATAGCTGTAATACCAAGTGATTTTAAAAGTTGATTCTGTAAAAATTTATTTCTTGTTACGAATGAATGAACAAAAAAGTAAATGAAATATATCACCGAAGCGAGAACAAAATAGAAAACTATTTGCACATGTGCCCCGAGCACAAGTATGTGCATTCCTAAAATGTAAAGAAGGATGTCGAACAATTTAATTTCTTTTTGGAATTTAAAAAGCATCATTAATATGAAAGGAAAAATTGCTAGACTCATCAGTTTGGTAATATGCCCGATGTAAAAAAGAACTACTATGCCCGAACTAAAAGTAACTGACGATGCAGTCAAAAAACTTACGCCTCGCGACGCACCGAAACTGCGCATAAAAAAGAAAGATGTAAAACCAAGGATCAAAAAGTTGAATGTGTATATTGTATTGTAATCGCTGAATGCCGCAGAATATATTTTTGAAGCATAGGAATATATATCTGCTGTTAAATCAAACCAGCGCAAAGACATTGAGGTAGTTACCGCCGGCATGCCGCAGAAAATATACGGATTCCAGAGTGAAAATCCGTCGCGTTCTTTTGTTGCGTACTCGCGCAGACTTTTTACTTGAATTAGATCGCCGGAGGCAACTGTTTTGCCGCCGAAGAAGATTGGTTCGAAAAAGAGCACGATCAAAAGCAAGAGCAAGAATAGTAATGCCGGAGTTTGAAATTTTTCGGGAATGATTTTACCGAATGAAAAACCGACTTCTTTTTTTTGTGTCTGCTGTACTGAAATTTTTTTCTGCTTTGACATTTAATCTCCATTTTGAAATTCTGATCCCGATTCTGAGTACAATCGAAGAACCGGGGGAAGAATCGCTTACTTATAATGTAGGAGACTCTTCTCCCGATAAATCGGGATCAGAGTTTAAAAAAATTGCTCTCGCGTAATTTTCCCAGCTCATATTTTTTGCTTGTTCTTCAATGCGTTCGCGCGGAATCGGGTTGTTCAAAAATTCTTTCATAACTTCGTGCATCGAGTCAATATTTTCAGGTTCGGCAAGATAGCCGTTATAGCCGTGTTTTATTGTTTCGGGAAAATGCCCGACTTTAGTTGCAATGCTCGGCAGCCTAAAATTATATGCGATAGATTCCACGCCGGAAGGTGTTGCAACAAGATAAAACAGAACATTGCAATCTGCAGCTTGAAAATATTTGTGCACTTCTTCATTGCCAACGTAGCGGTTAACAACAACAGCCTGATCTTTTATCCCAAGTTCGTCAATCAAATCAAGCGGACGGTAATTGCTTTCGTCATCACCTTTCCGCACAAGAATTTTTTTAACTAATCTAAAAATGTTCTGTTTGATTTTGGTCGACAATTTTTTGGTATCGAGAGTATTCCAAAAGGATTCGCCGACAATCAAAAGTGAAACATCGCTTCTTTCCTTTGCAAGTTTTGCAAATGAACGAATAACGTTATGTAATCCCTTGTATTTTCTTATAAATCCAAAAAAGAGGAAAACATGTTTTCGCAATCCCAATTCTTGTTTTACTTTTTCTTTATCAAAGTTCGGGTCGGGGGTAAACATATCGTAAACGGGATGGTACAGTTTAATAACCGATTGCCGGCTGTTGGAAGTACGCTGTCTGGTGTATGTCAATGAATAATTTGTATCGGGAAAAACTTTTTTCAATTCTTCTAAAGTTTTTAGTGAGTGAACAATAAAAGTATGCGGTTTGGAAAGCGCATAGCGCAGTAAAATTTTATCAATCGCGCTTCCTTCCTTTTGTGCTACTACATGAAGATCAAAAATAATTTCACAATTGCACGAACGCATCAATTTCTTTGCAATAAAACCCATCGGCAAACCTTGAACGGCAATCGCCCACTGAAAAACTACAATATCGGGTTCAATTTTTTTTATAACATTTACTGTCCGCTTCCATGAAAAAGGATTATTGTAATTGGTTACATATTCAACTTTTATGTTTGTTCCTTCAAAAGGATTTTTTTTACTTGAGCGGTCTATGAAATCGCGCGGTATGATTGAAGGATATTGATGAGTCCAAGAAACTATATAAACTTCTGCACCGAGTTTATCCAATGCCTTTGCAAGCGAAGACGTATAATTTGCAATTCCGCCTTTGAACTGCGGACCCGGACCGAAGATTACAACTCTTTTTTTTACTTGTGTTGCTATAGTATTTATCATTATCCAAAATGTTTTTACAGAATTTGAAAACAAAGTAAGTACGAACGAATAATAACCAATAAATAAAATTCAATATCAAAAAGTTTTTAAGAATTGGTTGTTGAATATTGTTTGTTATTTGTGATTTGTTTCTTGATTATTTTTTTACATTTGTCATTGCAACATTATATACTCGCTGCATTCCTTCTTCCAATGAAATTTTCGGTTCCCATCCCAAACGTTCTTTTACGAAAGTCATATCGCAGTAACGTGAGTGCACGCCAACCGGTTTATCGAGCAATGGTTTTATTGCCGGGTCGTAACCGGCAAACTTGCCGAATAATTTTATAAGATCAATAAAGGAAGTTAATCTTCCCGAGCCGATATTGATTGCGGTGCCGTCGTGAATTTTATCCATTGCGAGAAACATGCAATCCATAACATCATCAATGTGAACAAAATCTCTTCCTTGTTTGCCGGAGCCCCAAACTTCAAACGGATTTTCTTTCCTTGCCGCACGTGCAGCAATTGCCGGAACCGGATATGATAAATCCTGATCTTCGCCGTAACCTGAAAAAGGACGGATGCACACAATCGATATTCCATAATTGCGGGCGGCAATCTTTGCCAAAAATTCTCCCGTCATTTTCGTCCAGCCGTAAGTTAAATCGGGCATGCCGAGAATATTTCCATCTATATTAATATCGCTTTCTTTGAGCGCAGCAGCGTCACTTTCCGTTTGCATGTGAATCGGATAAGCTGCAGACGAACTCGGATAGAGCACGCGTTCGGGTTTTGCTTTTGCAATCCAATTAAAAAATTCTGCATCAATCGAAAGATCGAGAGCAACTGCCATCGGATCGCCTTCTATTTTTGCACGTCCGCCTACAATTGCCGCAAAGTGAAAAGCATCGCCAAGTTCTACTTTTAAACCATATTCATTCTCCAGCCATTTCGGATCGTCTTGAATCTTCTGTAAAAATTTTCTGAAATCCATTTTCCAGTAGAATAATCTTTCTTCGCTTCCAATTATCTCGACGTCCTTAAATTTTTTTGAGGAGAAATTAGGAAGCCACGTTGAAGGATGTGTGCCGACCGAAAGATCGTCTATCATCAGTACATTATCGCGGGTACGTTTTAAAAGTTCTGTTACAGTATGTCTGCCGACAAATCCGCAAGCACCGGATACAAGATGAAATTTCATGAAGAGATTCCTTTCTGTTGATCGAAAAATAAGAATTTTTGTTTGAATGAACGTATGAGTGACAAGTGTAAAATTTTATGGAGTAACGGTCACTTTATAAAAATAGAACGCGGATAAAATCAGATTAAGCCGATTACTGCGGATTTTTTATCGTCGTACACAACCAGTTAAAATTGTTTTAGCGAGGCAATCCACAATTATCAGATAGATCATCAAAAATCTGATAAGAATATTTTTACATGTGTTCGCATTTCACATGAAATTCAAAATCTTTTCTTCGGTACAATTATTGTCATAGTTCTGCTTTCAAAAAAGAAACGTAATCACTTAATAAGGAAACCAAGTATGCCAAAACATAATCTTCTCTTTGTACTGATATTTTTTACAGTAGTAATTAATCTCAACGCTCAAATTTTTGAATATGACTTCACAAGCGACAATCAGGAATGGACAGGCGATTTTGCAGATTATCCAATCAATGATTCATTGGCATACGAACTAAACTTTTCAAGAACAACATTGCCTGAACCGCTCGATCAAAACAAATATGCACTGATGATTACCGGAAATAATCATAGTGATGATTTGTTCATGTTTATCAAAAGGAAAATTACCGGACTAACTCCAAATGCTACTTATAAACTTTTAATTGGTGTTGAACTTGCATCGAAAGCGCCGACTCATACTTTCGGAATTGGCGGAGCGCCGGGCGAAAGTGTAATTATTAAAGCCGGCGCTTCAATTGCAGAACCGGGCAAAACAGTTGTTGGCGAGTATTATAGAATGAATATCAACAAGGGAGACCAAACTGAACCCGGGACGGATGTGGATACAATCGGTAATGTTGGAGTAACGGATACTACAACAGTATTTACAATGATAAATAGGAACAACTCGAAAAACATATTTACTGTCACAACCGATTCAAACGGAGAAGTGTGGGTTTGCATCGGCACAGATTCCGGTTTTGAAGGAACAACCACACTTTATTACAGCCGGATTAATTTAACATTCACTTCAACAGCCGGAATTGATGACGATAAAAATACTCCGAATGAATATTCGCTTTCGCAGAATTATCCGAATCCGTTCAATCCATCAACAACCATAAGTTACAAGCTGCATGTTTCAGGTTACACGACTTTGAAAGTTTATGATCTTCTCGGACGGGAAGTTCTTTCACTTGTGGATGGGTATAAAGAAGCCGGAAAATATACTGTAGAGTTTAGAGTGAAGAACACAGAGCTTACAAGCGGAATATATTTTTACCGTTTGCAAGTTGACTCATTCAACGATACGAAGAAATTTATGTTCTTAAAATAATGTTATCAAAAAACTGAAACTCTTTCAAAAATTTGATAGCCGATCATCATGTTTAATAAATAGAAGGTCGTTTTGTCGAATATTTTCTTCACTTGTTAAATGGTACAATAATTGCCTAATTCAATTCTCAAACTAAAGGGGGAAGTTATATGAAAAAGAGCAAGTCCCTATTTGTAATTCTATTAATTGCAGTAATGTTTATCGCACTCACTTTAACAAGTTGTGAATCGAGTGCAAATGAACCGCAAGAAAAAAAGATCCGCGAACTTTCTAAAACGGAAGAGCAAGTTGTTTCTTCTTCCGTGCAATTCGGTATTGGTCTGTTAAAAGAATTGATTGATGAGAAAGGGAAAGAAAATGCAATAATATCTCCGCTGAGTGTTTCAACTGCTTTTGGTATGGCTTTGAACGGTGCAGAGAATGAAACGTACAATCAAATGCAATCGGTGCTCGGTTTATCGGCGATGAGTTTGAACGAAATAAATGAATCGTACTTGAGCGTGAATGATCTGTTGACCGGCGTCGATAACAAAGTAAAATTTTCTTCGGCTAATTCTATCTGGTATAGAAACGGATTTGCCGTCGAAAACAATTTTATCGAAGTGAATAAAAAATATTTTGATGCGGAAGTTACCGCAGCAAATTTCGATGATCCCTCAACAGTTAACCGCATAAATTATTGGGTTAAAGAGGCAACAAATTTCAAGATTGATAAAATAATTGAGCAGATTGATCCGCAGAAGGTGATGTATCTTATCAATGCCATTTACTTCAAAGGAATTTGGAAGTACCGGTTTGATGCAGGCAAAACACAAGATGATACTTTCAATTCCGGCAGTGGAACACTTCCGATTAAAATGATGAATCAAAAAAATAAATTCAGGTATATGATCAATTTCGAACTTCAAGCCGTTGAACTTCCATACGGAAATGATTTATTCGAAATGATGATACTTCTTCCAAATCAGGGAGAAGAGATAAATAATTTTATACAAAATTTTTCAGAAGAAAAATTTAATAACATCAAGACGAATTTTTCTGAAACAGAACTAACACTCTCTCTTCCCAAGTTTAAAGTTGCTGACGAATCCACACTAAATACTCCTTTGAAAAACCTTGGGATGATCGACGCATTCAATGAGAACATTGCAGATTTTTCGAAGATTACAAAAGCCGATCAAATATTTATCAGCGAAGTAAAACACAAAACATTTGTTGAGGTGAATGAAGAGGGGACAGAAGCCGCAGCAGTTACTTCGATTGGGATTGATAAAACATCAGTTGGTGATGAAATATTTTTGCGTGTTGATAGACCGTTCCTTTTTGTTATTTACGAAAAGAACACAAACACAATTTTGTTCTTCGGTAAAGTTGTGAAGCCGGAATGAATTTCGATTTGAACATCGGGACGTTACCACTTTTCACAAAAAAAATAAAGACAATTGGAGAATCAAATGAAAAAGAAAATTATATATCTCTTGCTGCCGGTTCTGGCTTTATTCGTCTCATGCGGCGACAACGGCACAAACAATATTGATAACCAAAATTCGGAGAGAGTATTTTATTCCAATTCGTTCGAATCGGAAACGGATATTTCCGGCTGGCAAGGATTAACAAAAGAAATGATTGCCGATGAAGCTTTCCCGGCGAACGGACAGCATTCGCTGCATATCAGCGGTGCTTGTCTTCAGCCGGCGGCGTCAATTGAACTTGATAATACAAGCGAAGGAATGTACAAACTAAAATTCTGGGCGAAGATGGGACAGCCTTCGCAATCGGCAGCATTGGTTTTAAAAACGGAAGGCGGCGATGATAACAAAATAGAAATTACCGCAAATTCTCTTGAC
Organism: Ignavibacteriales bacterium; assembly: GCA_016177735.1. Lineage (GTDB taxonomy): Bacteria > Bacteroidota > Ignavibacteria > Ignavibacteriales > Melioribacteraceae > DYJK01. The sequence goes on from JACOUS010000022.1 coordinate 35,018, forward strand.
TGGCGGTATTATGAATCTGAAAATTATATTCAGGTGCCGGTGGATAAAAAAATGATACTGGAAATTTGGGTTGGCGGAATCGTTTCAGCCGACGTATATATTGATAATTTAAAGATAGAAAAGTACGAGCCGCTTTTAGCGGCGAAAAGTGTTTATAAATCCGTGATCAATGTTTTTAAATGATGCCGGTAAAAAAAAAATCCATTGTAGGTAGTGCATCAGTAATTTATCTTTCGGCGGAAAATCGATGATAAAAAATGAATATTATACGAAAGTTTTTAACAGAGCATTACTATAAAGTTAGAATCATTGTTACGTTTTGTGCCGTTACAATTTTTCTTGTAATCTTGATGACGTGGGCGGGATATGTTTTCGTAAAAGAAATGTATCTCGCCGATATTTCGGAAAAAGTAATCAGCGTTTCCAAATTAACTGCCGGCAACATTAATAAAGAATATCTGAACTTATTTGAAATCGGTCCGCCGACCAAGACAACACAGAATTACTTCGAAGAAATTTTCAACAGATACAAAAAAGTTTATCCCCATCTTCACGTTTTTATCTTTGATAAAAATTTCGAAATACTTTTTCATTCTGAACAGCAGAGATCAACCGGTTTGATCGAACCGGGATTGCAGATAAATCAAAAAGAAATTTTTGAATTGAACGACGGCAACTCTAATGCATCACTGCCGTTTAAGGGCGAGGACGACAAATGGTATTTGTGGGGCTTTAACCGGCTAAACAATAATTACTGGCTCGGCATAAAAGAGAGCGCCGCTCAATTGGAAAAAATAGATGAGCTTGCCGTAAAATTTTTGTTCATCGGAGCTGCCGGAATATTTGCAGCAATAGTTTTGAGTTTGATAATTGCCAAATCTATCTCGCGTCCGGTAGATTTGCTTGCAAGTTATAGTTCACAAATCGGCAAAGGTAATTTTCAAATTAAAGCGCCCGAAGAAATGAAAGGAGAATTCGAAAATCTCACAAAGGCAATGGAAAAAATGAAAAATGATCTTTCCGATAATCAAAAAGAAAAAGAAAAAATGCTTGCACAAATTGCACACGAAATTAGAAATCCATTGGGGGGAATTGAACTGCTTGCCGGTTTAACAAAAGAGGATCTTCAAAGACATCAAATCAACGCGAGCTATGTTGAAAAAATTATTTATGAAATTAACGGACTGAAAAAGTTAATTACCGCTTTTCTGGAATTCAGTAAACCTGTACCGGCTAATCCGCAAGTGTGCAATCTGAAATTGTTGGTAGAAGAAGCGCTCGAAAATTTTGACGGCACGATAAAGTCGAAAGTAATCGGGACTGTGAAAGAGATCAAACAAGAAAAAGTTTTTTTTGATTCCGGGCATTTGAAACAAATATTAACAAACATATTAGCCAATTCTGTTGATGCTGTTGAAAACGAAGGAACGATTTCAATCTCTTCTCATTCCGAAAAAGGTTCGTGGAAAATATTGATAACGGATAACGGACCGGGTATTCCGGCAGAGAGTATGAATTCCGTTTTCAATCCTTTTTTCACGACTAAGAAGGACGGTACCGGTTTGGGATTGGCGGTCTGCAAAAAACTTTGTGCTGAAAACAAATCGACAATTGAGATTGAGAGCAAAAACGGTTCCGGTACCACATTAATTATAAGCGGGGCGGATGCAAATGAAATCAGATAAAATTTTTGTGATAGAAGATAACGAAACTATGCGGCTTGGAATTTCCGAAAGCTTAAAACGCGATGGCTATACAATTTTTGCTTTTGATAACGGACCCGACGCACTCAAAAATTATTTGGTGAATCCCGTTCCGGCTGCAATTATTGATTTAAAAATGGAACCGATTGACGGAATACAAATTCTCGAAGAGCTGAAAAAACTGAATCCCAAAATCGAAGTGATAATGATTTCTGCATACGGCACGGTTGAAACAGCCGTTAAAGCAATGCAGCTCGGTGCTTGTGATTTTTTGACGAAACCGTTTTCGAACGAGGAACTCCGGCTGAAAGTGAAAAAAGTTTTCGAAAAAATTTTGAACGAACAAAAAATTGAAAGCTTGATTGAACAAAACAGAATTTTGAGCGAAGAATTATATACCGGTTACGATGATATGATCGGCAGTTCCGATGCGATCAAAAAAGTATTTGGTGTAATTGAACAAGTTGCAGATAAAGGCAGCGTCGTATTGATTCAAGGCGAAAGCGGCACGGGAAAAGAACTTGCAGCGCTTGCAATTCATAAAAAAAGCAGACGTGTATCGGAGCCGTTCATTAAAATTAATTGCGGCGCGCTAAATGAAAATCTTTTGGAAAGCGAATTGTTCGGACATGAAAAAGGTGCGTTCACCGGTGCAATCAAAAATAAAAAAGGTAGGTTCGAACTTGCCGATAAAGGCACGCTGTTTCTTGATGAGATCGGCGATGTATCGCCGGCAATGCAAGTAAAACTTTTGCGCGTTCTTCAAGAAGGGGAGTTTGAAAGAGTCGGCGGCGAAGAAACTTTGAAGACGGATGTTAGAATAATCTGCGCAACGAACCGCGATCTCCACAAATTAATTTCGGAAGGAAAGTTTAGAGAAGACCTTTATTACAGACTTAGTGTAATACCGATTGATATTCCTCCGCTGCGCAAAAGAAAAGAAGATATTGTTTCTCTCGTAGAACATTTTTTGAAAAAGACCGCTGAAAAAAATCATATGACTTGCAGAAGAATCAACAAAGAAGGATTGAAATTATTGATTGAATACCCGTGGCCCGGCAACATCCGCGAAATGGAAAATTTGATGGAACGATTATCGGTAATTTCTATCGGCGAAGAAATAGAAGCGGAATCGGTTGCGCAGCATCTCGGACAAACGAAAACCTTTTTTAACAACAACGGTAATTTACCTCTTGAAGATGCGGTTTATTCTTACGAAAGAAATTTAATAGTAGAAGCGATGAGAAAAGCCGGCGGAGTTAAAAATCGTGCGGCAAAAATTTTGGGCATCGGCACAAGTGTTCTCTATTACAAGCTGGAAAAATTCGGACTGCTGTAATTGTTGTACTATTAACCCGCGGCTTAAGCCGCGGGTTAACGAAAAAAATACAAAACCTAAAACCGTTTTACCTGTCCGGCGTTCTTTTTGACGGAACGGTTTACCAATATGAAAGCTATATGAAAATGATTAACAAAAAATATTTTGCGGCACATCAAATTCTGCTGTTCGTGGTTCTCATTTTTTGGGGAAATACATCCGCGCAGACAATTTCATCTTTAGAAAACAGATTCAAAGATTTATCGAGCCGCTTGAACACTGAAACTTCTTCCCTCGATTCCTTAAAAAATATTTACAACCAAAAAATAAAAGAGATTGACCGGCTAAAAAGAAATGATGATTCGGATCAGAATACAATTAAGAAATTAATGGCGGCTTCGGTCGGTATTTCAAACAAGATCGATCAGAAGCAGAAAAAAGTTAATGAACTAGAAACGGAGATCGAAAAGCTAAAGGGAATAATTGAAAAAAGATTTACGGCAACTATTGATTCGCTGGCGGAACTAAAGTCGCCCGGTAATTATAAAGGAAATAAAGAAGAACTCGAAAAACAGATTCTGATTTTTACCGAGAAAAAAGTTTTAATGACGCCGAAGATTTATTCGTTGTCATACAATCCCGAAAAAATTCTTACGTTAAAACCTTCCTCGGCGGCTTCGATGGAAGAAAAAAATATTTATAATGAATATCTGCGTGAAGCACTCAACGAAACGGAAACAAAGTTGAATCAGATTCGTAATTTGAATTCGGAAGTTAAGCAGATATTGTTACTCCAAAAGAAAACGAAAAAGTTTCTAGAAGATGTCGAGTTCAGTTCCGGTTTCAGCAGATCGGCACTTGCAATAAGGGGGCAAGATAAAAACACACAAGTTTCCACATTAACCGGCGGAACAGGCAAAGATTTTATTCAAGTGAATACATATTTGTACATACTCAAACAACTCGATGTTAATACGGTGCCGGAAGTAAAAAGTAAAAACAGTTTTTCTTTTGATGCTAAAAACAAAAATTTAACTCTGCAAGAATATTCCGATTTGCTGGCGGAAGTGGAAAACCGGCTTGCCGATTACCGGCTTGTACTGAAAAATAAAATCAGCACTTCTAATTGAGCCGAACAGTGTGGAAATCATTTCTTGCCGGAATAATTTTTTTTCTCTTCGCCGCATCCATCTTTCCGCAGATTAATCTTCAAGGCAATCTCGAAGCGGGATTTTTTAAATCATCCGGAAATTTACTGAGCAATGAAAATAATTTAATGGTTGCGCTCGAAGGGAAATTCGGTTACAAGTATAAACAAGAGAACACCGAATTTTCCGTTGAGTTGAAAATGCGCCCCGAGATTTACGCGATTGACAAGAAACTTTCTACGTTGATATTCAAAGCCGGTGGAAATTTTTTCCGCCGCGAAGAAAATTTTGATTGGGCAATTAATGCCGGCAGACAACTGAGTAAAATATCCGGCAATAATATAGATATTAATTACGATCTGTTTTCTATTGAAGGCAATTCAATCTTTTACTGGCTTGAAGACACACCGATTCTTTTTCTTGCCGGTTATGCTTATCAAAATATTGATTCCGAAACGGATCAAAGCAATGATATTATTTATTTCGAAGGGAAGGCAAACACAAACTTCGGTACATATTTTAAAGCCGGATACGGAGTGTACGCGGAAAAGTTTACGATCGAGGGAGAGACAATAGAAAATTTTATCACAAGCAAAGAAAAAATACCCGGTTACAAAGCCGGTCCTTCAATTGAAATTTTTTACATGAAAGATTTTGTATTGAATGCCCGGTATAAATTTCTATTTCATCAATCCAACCGGATTAAATTTCCATCCCACGAACAGAGAATTAGAATGATAACCGGAAAAATTCTCTTTGATGATTTCTCTATCTTTCTGCTTGTTGATTATAACTTGCGAAGTATCAAAAAGAAAGATGACGAGGAGCAGACAAATATTCTTTACTCGCCGTTCAATTTGGAAAATCAGGTGAGCTTGAAATTCAGTTACGAGCTTTCCGAAAATGCAGAAGTTTATATGAAAGGCAGCTACTTCCGTAACGATCTTGTTTATAACAACTACATGTTCGAAGGCTGGAATCTTTTACTTGGGATAGAATTGAGTAAATGATTTTAAATCCAACTGCATGTCAAAGAAATCTTAAAGAATCACTTTCTTTCCTTTATCACATAATCTCTATCGTTCTGAAAATTATGTACCATTAACTCGCCAAGCAGACCGATTGCAAAAAATTGCACACCGACAATTATCAGCAAAATGCCAAGGAAGAAAATCGGGCGGTTATTGATGCCGATGCCGAAAAATATTTTTTCGTAAGTGAGCCACAAACTTATTACAACTCCGGCAAATGCAGTTATCATACCGACAAAACCGAACAAGTGCATCGGTCGTTGAATGTAACGAGTTGTGAAGAGTACGGTGATTAAATCAATAAATCCTTTGAAGAAACGTGAGATGCCGAATTTTGTTTTGCCGTAACGGCGCGGATTGTGCTTTACAACTACCTCGGAAACAGAAAAACCTTTCCAGCCGGCAAGCACCGGAATATATCTATGAAGTTCGCCGTAAACATTTATGCTTTGTACAACGTGGCGGCGGTATGCTTTCAAGCCGCAGTTGAAATCGTGAATCTTTACTTTCGAAAAGAAGCGAGTTACAAAATTGAAAAAACGCGAAGAATATTTTTTTATGAACGGGTCGTATCTTTTCTTTTTCCATCCTGAAACAAGATCAAAACCCTCGTCAAGTTTTTTCAAAAGACTTGGGATTTCCGCCGGATCGTCCTGAAGATCTGCATCCATTGTGATAACTGCTTCGCCGGTCGCATGTTTGAATCCGACTTGCAGTGCAGCAGATTTTCCGTAGTTGGTTCTAAAACTTAGAAAATGTACGCGGTTATCGATGCGCGCGAGGTCTTTAATTACTACAAGCGATTTATCCGTACTTCCATCATCAACAAAAATTATTTCGTGATCGCTGTTAACGGTCTTCAAAGATTTTTTGATTTCGTTGTAAAGCGGTCTGAGAGATTCTTCTTCATTTAAAAGAGGAACGATGATAGAAACTTTTTTAAAGCTGATAGCTTGTGTTTCAACTGCCGGTTGTTTTTGCTGCTGAGAAGGATATTTTTTTTTGTAATGATGATATCTTCTGTATGTTTTTTTTTGCTGCTGCGGGCTGTTTTGTTCCGAATTTTGTGAATTCTGGCTTTCTGGTTTGTTTTGTCCGTTCAAAATTTCATCCGTTTTTCTTAATAAATGCACCAATAGTTTTCATTAATAAAATCACTGGTTTGACACGCCAAAGTTATAGCTTGCCGTCACTAAAATCAATTTGCACATCTTTTTCTTTACATCAATAAAAATTGAGTTTACAACTTGCCTATTCTAATTTGTCGATTAGTTAGGTTGTTGACACTACTTATTACAATATATAATTTTCTTTTGAGGAGAAAGATTAACTATGGGCGGAATAATATTCTGGGCAATTATCAGGACAGCAGTATTAATTCCGGCTTTGTGGATCTTGCAAGGTTACATCGAGTATAAATACTGGTGGTGGTTCGGAATTATGGCAATTTACGGAGTCATCATTCATCCGGCGATGATACAATACAGATTATTCAAAGAAGAGAATGACGAAATAATAAACCACACACTCTGTTCAACATGCAAACATTTTGATAAGACAGCAGTAATTTGTTTGATGTACGATAAACACCCAACTCTGGATTATCTTCCGTGTGGAGGAACAGGCTGGGAACCGGTGGGTGAGAAAAATGAAGAAAGAGAAATTTATTCTTAAAGAGGATTCATTGAAAAAAAGAGTAATCTTTTGTGCCGAATGCGGCGAAGAACTTGAGCTATTCGGGATAGACGATAAAAAAATTAATCTCGAAGAACTTCAAGAGCGGCACAAAAAATGCAAAGAAGCCGGCAAGTTCAAAGGCGATAAATGTGCAATGCTCTTTATTGCAGAATCCAACGATGAAATTTTTAATCCCGATGAAGACGATTAAATATATCTAACACTGCTTCGGCAAAACGCGGACCCGGGCGCGAATACAAATCTCTATCTACTAGGAAAAAATTTTTGTTGTTAATGCTTTTCAACCGTTTCCATTCCGGGTAAATATTTACAACTCTTTCCAGCTTATCATCAAGTGCGGTCGGATAAAAAATGTAATCGGGATTTTGTTTCAAAAGTTCTTCGCGGCTGAATACAGGGTAATTCATTTTGATTCCGCTTGCAATATTTTTTATTCCGCAGATTTCAAAAAATTCGCTGAAGAAAGTACTCTCTCCGGCAAGCATAATCGGGCTTGCTTCCACCATCAAAGCGGCAGATTTTTTCGAATTATTTTTTGATGAGGCAGATATAAAATTAATTACCGAATCCCATTTTGCAATTTGATCTTCTGCAGTTTTTTCAACGCCGAAAATTTTTCCGAAATCCAAATATGTTTTTTTTATGCCTTGATAGTTGCGCGGATTAGAAACGAAAATTTTTAAACCGAGTCCGCGGAATTTATCGTACGTTTCTTTCGTGTTCCCCTCAACAGAAATAAAAAGTAAATCCGGTTTTAGTGTAATTATTTTTTCGAAATCGTAAGTGAGCATATCGCCGACCTTCTCGATTCTTTTTGCATCTTCGGGATAGTTGCAATAAAGCGTGTTGCCAATAAGATGTTTTTGCAGACCGAGACTATAAATCATTTCGGTAAGATTCGGCGCAAGTGTAATTATCCTTTCGGGTTTTTTATCGAAGACAAATTTATTACCGAGATCGTCGGTTATCGATATTCCGTTTGTAGTTTCGCTGCCGCTTTTCGAGCATGAAATGAGAAGCAGTGCGGAAAAAATAAATATGATTGTCAGAAGAATTTTTTTCATATGGGAATCTCTGTTTGCTGATTATTAATTGATGCTTCTCTTTCATCAAAGATAATTATTAACCGGAATATGAACAAAGCGGTACGTTTTAATTTAAATTCCCAATTTCTTAAAAATCATTTTATCAAAATCATTTTTTTTGTTTGTGAAAAAGAACCGGAAGAAAGTTTATAGAAATAAATTCCGCTTGTTAAACTGCGGCGCAGATTGGAAATCTGTGCTGCATTAAATTGTACGGAATATTTTCCCGGCGTTTGATATTCATTCACAAGTGTTGTGATTTCCTGCCCGAGTAGGTTATATATTTTTAACGTAACATGTTGTAGAGACGCTACATGTTTACCCGTCCGTAAGGCGGGCAACGTCTCTACGTTTGGAATAGTGTACTCAATTGCTGTTGATGGATTAAATGGGTTCGGATAATTCTGGCTTAAATATGGCTGTGAAGGAATTGTTTCATCGCGGTTTTCTACATCCGTACTAATAAGTGAGGAGTAACTTATAAATTCGGATTGATATACTGTTTTGTTTTGAACATTCTGAATGAAAGCTACAAAGCCAAGCTGCGCTGTGTCCCATTGGGTATTGAGTGCTGTAACTTCGCTTAGTTGAACTTCCTGATTCACAGAGATTGTAAAATTTTTTCCGCTTGAGCCGGGGAAAATTTTTCTCATCACATTTTTGTGTGAAGAAATTCCATTCCTCCCTTGATAGTTTACATTCTCAACAGCAACGATGAATAACGCAAGATTATCGAAACTGCCTTGATCGGCTTGATTAATTTTTGCTGTGATAGTTAAACTGCCGTTAATAATTCCTCCGCTTAAATTAAGTGTAAACGGTGATTGCTCTGCTGCAAGTCCGTCCAATATTCCGTTCCAGTTCGAATAATTATTTGACTGCACTTGTCCGTTGAAAATTCCACGCGGCGTTGAACCGAATGGACCATAAAAACTATTTCGCACAGCCGGATCAGTGGTGTTGTGCTGATTCAATTGATCATCGGGATACGGAAAACTCATGTGGTAATAAATATATGTTACTTTGTCTTTGCCGGCACTGCTGCCCGCGTAATTATCAACCACAGAGTGTGCACTCGGGCAGAGCGGGCAATGTGAGTTTGTGAAAACTTCGATTAATACTTTTTTGCCCGAAGGAAAAATTGAAATGCTCATTAATAAAAATAGAGCGAGGGAAAATTTTATCTTTTTCATGAATGCCTCTTTTAAATACTGCTTAAAAGTGAAAGTCGAAATCCTTCGAAGGGCAGAAGATAGCGGCACACGCCGTTTGAGCAAAGTTGTCCTCCTTTTTCTTTTCCGTACGAGATTATTGCAGTGTGATTATTATTAAATCTGTATCCCAATTCAAAAGCAGACCAAAATCGCTTTCCCGAAACATCAAACCGGTTTGTAGAAAATTCATAACGAACCGTTAAATTGATTCTTTGATCGATCATGTTTATCAAACTGAAGAAATGGTTGCTGTATTCCGGCTGTTGAGCGTTGAAATTATCATCCACCGATTCATATTGATAATCAAACTCAACCGAATAACTGCCGCTGAAAATATTTTTTACCTGAAAAGGAATTACCCGTGATGTTATTTTATGATTGTACAAGCCGTTGAAAAATTCGTCATATAATATTTTTGATCTTATTGCGACGGCTATTTTTATAACCGAAGCCTCGGTTAAATTTTGTTCGAGCTCGGCAAATATTTCATAATAAGGAGAATAATTTTTCGATAAGTCCGGTATAATGTTCACAGATTCGATTTTGTCGAAAGAGAAATTATTTTGGTCGTAGTGATAATAACCGTGTCTGCTCGCAACGCTTGCATTGAAGTTTAGTGATGTAGTTTCGTTCGGTGTGTAAAATATTTCTATCTGCATACCAAGCTCATCGTTGAAATCAACTTCGTGAATGGAGCGTGTTAGCAAAGTGTACGAATGTTCTTTCATTACTATCGGTGCGTTCTGAAACGGCAATGCTCTTGTTGGACGTGTAATATCGTTTTTCTCGAATGGATCGCGGAAATCGAACCGGTAATTTTTGTAATCAAAAGTAATTCCCAAACCTTCCTCGTTATAACTTATCGAAGAATAAATTCCGCAGCCGATTGATTTGTTTTTGTTATCAAGATCACTTGTTGATCTGTATGCGTAATCGAATAGGAATGAAAAGCTGTCGTTGCTTGCAGATAAATAAAATGAAGGCAGATGCGCTTCAATATTTTTATTGGATGGAATTAAATTAAACTCTGCTTTCGAATAAATGTAAGTGAAGCCGATCTTGAAAAAATTCAACGGACTCACTTCAAAATTTCCGCCGTAGATTTTGTAATCTTCTTTCCTTTTTATTTCGATCGAATCTTCAAATTCCAAAACACCGGCAATAGCAGAGACCGAGTAATTATCTTTTCTAAAATTAAATTTTATTCCGTCCATCCATGAATCAAATCCCAAACCGCGCGATTCAAATAAATTTAGTGCGAGTCCTCTTCCGTATAATTCGGAAAAATTTCCGGCTCGCACGGAGAACTCGTTCCCGTTATATTCAATGAACCGCCGCTTCAAGCCTTTATACTTGATTCCGATTTCGGGAGGATCATCGTACAATAATCTTCCGCCGATAGTTACATTGTATGGAAATGTAATTCTCATATCTGTTAGATTTTCTACGTACTTAAACTCTCCTTTGAAATTTCCGAACGATCTTTCGCCGTTTCCGTAACGAAGAAAATTTGAAATAGAATAAGAAATTTGTCCGGCAGAAAAACTTAACGGCAGAAAAAAGATTATGAACAGAATTCGAATTTTCATTTTACTCGTTTAGCAAATTGATTATTTCTTTCTCGAATGCATTTTCATCGCCCGGTATATAGCCGGTGTGGCGGTAAACGATGTTGCCGCTTCTATCAATTAATAAAGAGTACGGAAGAACTTGCCCGTTAAATTTGTTGAAGATTTCGAAGTTGGAATCGAGCGCAATCGGGAAATCAATTCTTTGTGATGCGATGAATGATTTAACTTTTGAAACACTCTTCGGCGTGTCTTGATTAATTCCGAGTATAGTAATTCCTCTTCCTTTGTATTTCTCATAGAGCTTGTTTAAATGCGGCAGTTCCGATTTGCACGGCTGGCACCAGAGTGCCCAAAAATTTATAAGTAGTGCACCTTGCCCGTACAATTCTTTTAAGTGTAGTGTTTCGTTTTTTATGCTCTGAACTTTTATTTCGGAGAGTGACTGTGCTTCTAAAATCAAAAAGGAAAACAATAACATCAAAATTGTTTTTTTCATCCCCATTCCTCTGTTAGGAGTTGTTATATAATTAATAAAGACGTTCTGAAATTCAAAAACTTACAGCTTGACGATTCTAATCAATTACCGCAAACAAGGATGAATTTTTTAGATAAGGTATTTTTGTTATTTTTGCCACGCACCTTTAGCTCAGTTGGTAGAGCATCTGACTCTTAATCAGCAGGTCGGGGGTTCGAATCCCCCAAGGTGCACTAAAATGAACGCAGAACGTAGAACTTGCCCGGCGAAGACGGGTGATGAGTGTAGAGTAAACCCCGCAATTGCGGGGTTTGTTGTTTTAAACATAGTTGTGTGTAAGAGTCTAAAGATTATAACCCTCACTTTGCAGTTAGAGATTATTAAAATCCATCATCGAAACTGTTAAACCCGGTTCACCTTGATAAACAAGTAATAAATATGTTAGACCACCAGTTGTAAACTGAACCGGAGATGGAGTGCCTCTTCCTTGAATGCTGCTTAAATTTGTCATTCTACTCCACGAGTAATTTGGTCCGCGGCTTGGTCTTGAGTAATCGCTGGACACCATATTTGCAGTATTGACCATTTTATGAAATGCATAAACTTTTTGAACGGAACTCATATACCCGACCCCGGCGGCAGATTTGTTAACTTCAGTGAGTTCAACTGTTCCTCCCACACTATTTGAAGGAGTACTCCAAACAACATCATTCGGCGGAATAACTGTTCCGATAGAATACATCAATTCGGAGTTGTTGTTATTCATATATGCAGCTACAAGAAAAGCATCTGCAAAATTTGTTAAAGCCGGTCCTCCTTGGCATAAAAGTCTGTGAGCACCCAGGGGTGAAGACCAGTTTGTGCCGTTGAAATAACAGCTATATATTCTTCCGGAGCTATCCCGATAAATCATATACAAACGATTTTTAACTACGGCAATAGATGGGGCATCAGTGCTAACAGCGCCGGTAATAGTGCCCAAGTAAGACCACGAATTAGAACTTTCGTTGTAACTCGCGTAACAAAGTTGATTACTTGAATTGCTGTAGCACATATATAATGTACCGTTATATACTGCAAGTGATGGTCCGTCATAACTTTCATCCGAACTGAATGCCGGCTGAGGAGTCTGCCATGTTGTGCCGTCTGTTGATGTTGTGAAATAAATTTTATCATCTGGACTAATAACTGCATACGGATTTGGTGGACCTGAAGGATCGGGAGTTATTGTACCCGGGATTAAAGGTGTACGTTTTTTATAAGCGATGATTATTTTGTTGTTAATTACTGCAACACCCGGCTGACGGTGTGTGTATGTATTGGGAATAACGGTTGTAACACAAGATTCTTTTGTGCCCTTAAACCCGGTTCCTCCTCCGCCATAAGGAAATGCAACACCGGCAAAAGATTTAACACCATTTGTTTCCGAAAAAGTGATGTTCGCAGAAATTAGATTATTGCTTACACCAATGTTTGGTGAAAGTGTGAACGAAACTGTATTACCGCTGACAGCAAGATTATTTACGGTTTGCGAACCGAATTTAACAATGCCCGCGGTTGTTACCTCCAACCGGGATTCATAAGGATTCCACGGTGCGTAATTACCGCCCCATTGCCCGGCAGTTTGATAAATACCGGCAAAGTTCTGATAAAAATTTGACTGAGCATAAAGCATGCTCAAATTTATTAATAGTAAAACGAGTAATCTTTTCATGGTGCCTCCTATTGTTTGTTGATTAGTTAACAAATACTCTCACCTTAACCAAAAGGTGAAGGCATGCTGCTCAATTATAAACTATATCGGGAGGTATAATAGAGTACAAAAATTACATCAACATTCTTGCGCAAAACATTTCCAGGCGCAAAGACAACGCTGCTGCGGTTATTATTATTTTGGTTCGCAGTAATGGAGGATTGTTTTCATAAACTGCTTACAAAAAAATCCAATTCAACTTTCGATGAAAAAGAAAAATTAGTTTAACGGATTTTTGCCCTCGTGCAGCAGTTCAATCAATTGCAATTGGAAAATAAAAAAACTTTCGAAAAGGGGAAATTTTATTAACAAAATTTTTTCAATCACATCTCGATTAAAGAAAATCCTTATAAAAAAGAAGATGTTTTTAACAAAGTAAATTTTTTTTACTCAGGATGCCGAAGGTTTTAACAACCTTTGAGGTTCTTTTCTTGATCATAAATTTTTTCAAGTATTAAACCGAAAAAATCATTTCTCTGTCCAACCCGAAAAGAAAAACAAAAAATCAAAGAGGAGAAAAAGTATGTTGAAGAAAATATTGTTGTTTTCGGTTTTGGCATTATTGGTTTTATCAGCATCAAGTAATGCACAAATGAGAATGAGTCCGTCCGGAAGGGCAAAACAGTTAGCCGAACAATTAAGCTTGAATGCAGATCAAACAAAAAAAGTGGAAGTGATATTTACAAACTCACAAAATAAAACCGAACAAATAATGGGAAAAGACGGATTTGGAAATGGAGAGAATAGAGACAAGATGATGAAAATACGTGAAGATACTAACAACGAGGTCATGAAAATTTTGAACGACAAACAAAAAAGCGAATTCAAAAAAATAATTGAAGAACAACGAAAACGAATGGAAGAACGAAGCCAAAACAGAATGAACTAATTTATTAATAGGCACACAATGAAAAAGAAAATCATCTTTTACGGAATAATTACCGCCGGAATTTTATTAGCCGGGTATTTTCTGCTCGGCGGAGACGAAAGCAAAGAAAGCAAATACACTTTTGCTGCTGTTACACGGGGCGATTTGAATGTTGTTATAAGCAGTTCGGGCAAGCTGGAGGCAGTGTCAACAGTTGTAGTTGGAACACAAGTATCCGGAAGGATTGCAAAATTATTTGTTGATTTCAACAGCGAAGTAAAAAGGGGGCAGCTGCTTGCAATACTTGATACGGTAACTTTGGCGGCAACCGTGAGGGATCAGCAGGCTAATCTTGAAAAAGCAAAAGCACAGTACAATCAAACGATAGCAGTTCATGAAAGAAATAAGAAACTGTACGAGAAAAATTTTATTTCCGAACTCGATTTTATCGAATCGCAGACAAATGTCGAATCGGCTAGCGCATCATTGAAATCTGCAGTGTCTGCACTCGAGCGCGCGAAGACAAATCTGGAATATGCTTTCATTTATGCGCCGATATCGGGGAAGATAATCAACAGAAGTGTTGAAGAAGGACAGACTGTTGCCGCAAGTTTATCTGCGCCGACACTTTTTACAATTGCAGAAGATCTTTCTTCGATGAGAATTTTGGCAAGTGTTGATGAAAGCGATATCGGGCAAATTCAGGAAGGGCAAAAAGTTAAATTCACCGTGCAGACATATTCCGATAAAACATTCGAAGGATTTGTATCACAGATCAGGCTGAATGCCGAGGTAGTTTCAAACGTAGTTAATTATACCGTTGTAGTAAAAGCCGGTAACGATGAAAAATTACTTCTGCCCGGCATGACTGCAACTGTAGATTTTTATGTTGACTACCGCGAGAATGTTTTGACCGTTCCGAACAGTGCGCTGAGATTTCAGGCAACCGATGAAATGATGGAAGAATTCGGAAAGAATATGGAAGAAGAAATTGCGAAGATGCCCGATAGTTTGAAAAATAAATTTGAAAGCCAGCGTGGAAGATTTATGTCCGGCGGTGCAATGGGAATGAACGGAGGGAACTCGAATGGAAAGAAACGAAACGTTAATAGAGTTTGGTATCTCGATGAAAAAGGGAAGTTGAAGATGAGTCCCGTTATGACCGGTTTGTCCGACGGAAAAAATACGGAGATAGTTAGAGGAAGAAATATTAAAGAAGGTATGAAAATTATTTCCGGCATAGTTGAAGTAGGCACAGCAACAACCAAAAGTTCCAATCCCTTAACCGGAACACAGAGTAATCAACCGCGCGTGATGATTGGACCGGGACCGTTCTAAAAAGGAGAAGAAATTTTGGATAATGTAATTATAAAAACTGTTGAGCTTTCAAAAACTTATAAAGCCGGCGAGATTGAAATACCGGCATTAAAATCAGCCAGCATTGAAATTAAGAAAGGTGAGTTCATTGCAATTATGGGCGCGTCCGGCTCGGGCAAATCAACTTTGATGAATCTTTTCGGTTGTTTGGATACGCCGACTTCCGGTGAATATTTTCTCGACGGACAGAACACGAGCAAACTTACAAAAAACGAGTACGCGGCTGTCAGGAATCAGAAAATTGGTTTTGTATTTCAGGGGTTTAATTTACTGCCGCGTACAACAGCGCTTGAAAATGTTGAACTCCCTTTGATGTACAAGAGAACCAATCATTTAAAAGATTACAGCACGAAAGCAAAACTTGCACTTGATAAAGTCGGGCTTTCCGATAGAATGCATCATGTACCGAGTCAACTATCAGGCGGTCAACAGCAGAGAGTTGCAATTGCACGTGCACTTGCTAGCGAGCCTTCGCTGATTTTAGCAGATGAACCGACCGGCAATCTTGACAGCAAAACTTCCGTTGAAGTTTTTCATCTCTTCCAAAAGTTGAACGATGAAGGAATTACAATTGTAATGGTTACGCACGAAAGAGATTTCGCAATGTTCGCAAAGAGAATAATTGAAATGCGCGACGGAAAAATTATAAAAGATGTTGCGGTTAAAGAACGTCTCTATGCGGCAGAGGAATTGAAAAAAATTGAAGCAGAAACAAATGCAGAGTAGAAAAGGAATTTAAAGATGCAGCCAAAGATCATATTTAAAGTTGCAGTAAACAGCATAATGAAATCACGGATGAGAAGTCTGCTCACCGCACTTGGAATTATTATCGGTGTGGCGGCGGTTGTTGTGATGGTTGCAATTGGAGACGGCGCACAGTTGCAAGTCGAAAATCAGATTGCATCGCTCGGTACGAACTTGATTATCATTACTCCGGGCACATCAACAACCGGCGGAATACGGGGCGGCGCCGGAACGTTTAACAGATTTACGATGGATGATGTCGAAAAAATAAAAAGTGAAGCAGTGTTAATCAGCGGTGTTTCGCCGATTGTTCAATCGGGCGGACAAATAATCGGCGGTGTTGGCAACTGGTTCACGCAAATTCAAGGAGTGTCGCCGGATTATCTTGAAATCCGTTCGTGGAATTTAAAGAGCGGAGAATTTTTTACCGAAAGAGATGTTATGTCGAGAGCTAAAGTTTGTATTCTCGGCTCCGAAGTTGCTGATAATTTATTCCCGGATGAGGATCCGGTTGGTCAGCAAGTGAGAATCAGAACAATTCCGTTTAAAATAATTGGCGTGCTTAAATCAAAAGGACAAACAGCAGTTGGAACAAGCAGTGACGATTTAATTCTTGCGCCTTCCAAAACAGTTCTTGATCGTCTTTCGGGAAGAAGATTTATTTCTTCGATACAAGTAAGCGCGGCATCGAGTGATAAAAACGAAGCCGCTCAAGCCGAATTGAAAAGTATTATGAGAGAATCCCACAAACTCGAACAAGGCGAAAGCGACGACTTTACAATTAGAGATCAATCCGATCTTGCCGAGACTGCAACGGAAACATCGCGCATACTAACAATACTTCTCGCATCTGTTGCCGGAGTTTCGTTGATTGTCGGCGGAATCGGAATTATGAATATCATGCTTGTATCGGTAACAGAAAGAACACGCGAGATCGGCATTCGTTTATCGGTCGGTGCGCGCGCTTCGGATATTTTGATTCAGTTTTTAACCGAAGCAATTGTGTTAAGTTTATCCGGCGGAACAATCGGGGTAGCTCTCTCATTTTTGATAACATACATTTTGAACAACTACTCCGATCAATCGGCATACATTAAACCGGAGATAATTGTTATAGCATTTGGGTTTGCCGGTGCAATTGGAATTTTCTTCGGTTTTTACCCGGCAAAAAAAGCCGCAGCTTTGAACCCGATTGATGCACTACGGTACGAGTAAGTTTTTTTAAGAGATGTTTTTAAATAATGATTCTAAAACCAGAGCAGATAAAATGAAAAGACAATCAGCAATAATTTTTATAGCGACTTGTTTATTAATTACCGGCGGAATCTTCGCACAGAAAAAACTTTCCTTAAATGATGCGATCACGATTGCATTGAACAGAAATACAAACATGATTAAAACGGAGAACTCGCTCGCAACTTATGAAGCGGGTGTTAAAAACGCTTACGGAAATTTTCTACCGAACTTGAGTGCCGGCGGCTCGTGGGGCTGGCAGCGAACTGATGATGACGGCAGCGCACAACTGGATTATCTCGGCGAAGAGAAGGCTACTTCCTCCGCACAAAAAGAAAGCCACAGTTATTCTCTTTCTGCCGGTGGAAGTGTAACATTGTTTGACGGGCTGGCAAGTTTTGCAAATTTGAATCAGAAAAAAAATAATTACGAAGCGGCAAAACTCGATCTCGAAAAATTAAAACAAGATATTATTTATCAAACTGCTTCGTACTATTTCACGGTAATCAGTTACGATAAACTATTGAAGTATCAGGAAGAGAATTACAAGTATAATGTCAGCCAACTCGATAAAATCCGCGAGATGAAAGAATTGAAAATGATTCCGGTTTCCGACGTTTATTCACAGGAAGTGCAGACCGCAAACTCGGAATCTGCTCTTCTGCAAGCGCAGAACAATTATGAGAAAGCAAAGATTACTCTTTTAAATTTTCTATCGCTCGATATTGCTGATTTGTACATTTTCGAATCGGAGGGTTTTGAAAAAGATTTTATTAATTATTCCGGCGAATCGTTTGAGCAATTAAGCGCCGCAGCATTTGCAAACCGGAAAGATTATCAGAGTCAAAAATTAAAATTGGAAGGCACGAACGATCAGTTAACAATTGCAAGTGCAGATTATTTACCGAGTTTGAGCGGAAGCTACAAATTTTCTACAAGCGCGCTAAATTTGGGTGATTTGTTCAACCGCCGCGTTTATAATTTGGGGTTATCGCTGAACGTACCGATCTTTTCTCGATGGTCAACGGATTATGCAGTAGAGTCGGCAGAAGTGCAAATCAAAAACACAAACGAAGAACTGCTGAATCTTGAACGAAGCATAAAAAGCGAAGTGAAAAATGTTATGCTCGATCTTCAAACAGCGAAGAAGCAAGTTGAAGTAACACAGAAGGCAATTCTCTCGGCACAAGAAAGCTGGAAGATCAAAAAAGAAAGTTATGAACTCGGCAATGTTACGTTTATCGAACTTCAGCAATCGTATAGCGATCTTCTGCAAGCACAGAACAACAATGTACAGGCTCTCTATAATTACTACACAAAAAATTACGAGTTAATGAATGTGCTTGGAGTGATTCAATAAAAACAAAAAAGAAATAGAACGCGGATAACGCGGATGAAACGGATTCTCGCAGATAAAAATCCGTGTAAATCTGTGTTATCCGTTTAATCTGCGGTCTGCTAAGTTAACCGCACGGCTTACGAAAGAGAAGGGCTTTTAAATTTTGTTTATATTTCGCCCGTGAATTTGTAAGGGTTGTGCGATGAGCAAAAAATTTTCAATCGGGCTTCTTCAACTTGCATTCTCTTCCGATACAAACGACAATTTAAAGAAAACACTTTCATGGGTAGAAAGAGCTGCCAAGCAAAGCGCGCAAATTATTTGTCTGCCCGAACTTTACCGGTCGCAATATTTCTGCCAGAAAGAAGATTCATCGTTGTTCGATCTAGCAGAAACAATTCCCGGTGTTTCAACCGATGCATTTCAAAAAGCCGCAAAAGATTTTAATGTTGCAATCGTTGTTCCGCTTTTCGAAAAACGCGCACTGGGAGTTTATCACAACAGCGCTGTTATTATCGATGCCGGCGGAGAAATTCTCGGCACATACAGAAAGATGCACATTCCCGATGACCCGGCATATTATGAAAAATATTATTTCGCTCCGGGCGATCTCGGATTTAAATCTTTTCAAACAAAGTTTGGAAAAATCGGAACATTGATTTGCTGGGATCAGTGGTATCCCGAAGGTGCACGGTTGACTGCATTGAAAGGTGCGTCCGTTTTGTTTTATCCAACAGCAATTGGCTGGCATCCGAAAGAAAAAGAAAGATACGGTGCCGCACAAAAAGATTCGTGGATTACAATTCAAAGATCGCACGCAATTGCAAACGGTGTTTACGTTGCATCTGCAAACAGAATCGGTTTGGAAAAACCGGTTGCCGGAACCGACGGAATACAATTTTGGGGATCGTCTTTCATCTGCGATCCGCAAGGAGTTTTTGTTGCACAAGCTTCGGAAGATAAAGAAGAAATTCTGCTCGCTGAAATTGATCTTTCACATCTCGAAACAATTAGAAGAAACTGGCCATTCCTCCGCGATAGAAGAATTGATGCGTACGGAGAAATCACAAAAAGATTTTTGGATGAATAGCCGATGAATAAAAATTTGTACCGCTTGCCTGCCGAATGGGAACCGCATAAATCAACAATAATTTGCTGGCCTCATCAAAAAGAAGATTGGCCCGGAAAGTTTGCGCCGATACCGTGGGTTTACACAGAGATTGTTAAAAATATTGTACCGGGTGAATTGGTACGAATCATCGTGCAGTCGCAAGATGAAAGAAAGAAAGCGCAGAAATGTTTAGAACGCGCGCACGTTGATTTAAATAATGTCGAGTTCATTATCACGCAAACCGACAGAGGATGGATGCGCGATTCATCACCCGCATTTGTAAAAAACGGAAATGAGACCGCTGCTGTAAAATTTGTTTTCAACGGCTGGGCGAAATATTCCAACTGGAAGAAAGATAAAAACATTCCGCGCACTCTTTCCAAAGTTTTGGATTTGGAATTAATCGAAGCAGAATATAAAAAGAGCACAATTGTGCTCGAAGGCGGAGCGATCGATTCGAACGGATGCGGAACTTTATTAACAACGGAAGAATGTCTGCTCGATGAAAAAGTACAGACGCGAAATCCCGGCTTCTCAAAAAAAGATTATGAAACCGCATTCAAAAAATATCTCGGGATAACAAATATAATTTGGCTCGGCAAAGGAATTGCCGGAGACGATACACACGGGCATGTTGATGATCTCTGCCGCTTCGTAAATAAAAATACAGTTGTGTTGTGCAGAGAAAAAAATTCCTCCGATGAAAATTATAAAGTTCTCGAAGAAAATTTTGAACGGTTGAAAGACGCACGCCTGGAAGACGGATCCAAATTAAATGTTGTCGAATTACCGATGCCGAAACCGTTGCACTTCGAAGATTTGAGACTGCCGGCAAGCTACGCAAATTTTTACATTTCGAACCGTGCAGTACTTGTTCCAACATTCAACGACCCGAACGATAGAATAGCATTGAACATCATAAAAGATTTTTTCCCGGACCGCGAAGTTACCGGCATTCATGCTGTCGATCTTGCGTGGGGACTCGGAACAATTCATTGCTTGAGCCACGAAGAACCGGCGTAACTAAATGGTATTGTGTTAGAGAAATTGAATACTTAATTTCAATCAGCCAATAAAAGGTTCGATGAAATGAACGAAGCAACCACTAAACAAAAAATTATTAATGCCATAAATGAATTGCCCGATAAAATAAAAGTAGAAGATGCTATAGAAAAACTTTACTTGCTTTACAAGATCGAAAAGGGCATTGAACAAGAAAAGAAAGGAAAAACACTCTCGCACGGTACAGTTAAAGAGAAAATGAATAAATGGCTCGAATAAGCTGGACCGAACAAGCCCTCTCTGATATTCAAGAAATTTGTGGATTTATTGAAAAGGATTCCTTCCGCTATGCTCAAATTTTTGCGGATAAAGTTTTTGCAGCCGTTGAAAATCTTTCCAAATATCCCGAACTAGGGCGCGTTGTTCCTGAATACAACAACGCAAGAATCAGAGAAATTATTTTTGGCAATTATCGAATTATCTATAAATACAAACACGATGAAATAGTAATACTCACTGTTTATCATTCAGCACGACTTCTTGACTAATTGGGTCTCTCAAATCATAACTTGCCTTTTATTTTATCGACTGTTTAGATATACTTGCGATGCTCGATTATTCCACATTAACAAGTTCGCTTACTACAGGTTAAACTATGAAAATTAATTTTTCCAATAAGATAATCCCGTTTTTCCTTCTTTCGTTTGTCCTGAATAGTTCGACAAATATTTTTGCGCAATCGGAAAAAGATATTGTTGCAAAAGCCGGCTCGATAAAAATTACAAAAGAAGAATTTATAAAAAGATATGAACTTGGTGCGCATCCGAACCGCGAAGGATTGGATAGTGCGGCTTTGAAAACGGAATTTTTGCACACTTTGCTTGCCGAAAAACTTTTGGCTCAGTCTGCCTCTGCAAAAAATTTGGAGAAAGAACCAAATTTTGCCGCGATGATGGAATACTTGAAGAAGATTTATTTGAGAGACATTCTCTACCGCAAAGAAGTAAAAGAAAAAATTGTTGTTGCTGATTCCGATATGGCAATTGGCAGAGAAAGAGTTTTGAAAACGCTCAAAGTGAAATTTATTTTCTCCAACGATGAAAAAGAGATAGCCGATATTTACAAATCACTTGCCGGTGGCGCACCTTTCGATTCGATATTGCAAACACGTACAGAAAATAATGAACAGAAAGAAACCGCAGAAGTAACGTTCGGCAAAATGGATCCCGCTGTGGAGGACGCGATCTACAAATTATTTCCCGGTGAATTTACACAGCCAATCGAACTTCAAGAAGGATGGTACATTTGCAAAGTTTACGATATCGTTATTAAGGGGAATTACGAAAAAGAAGATGAATCGACAATGAAAAAAGTTGTTGAGACGAGAGCCGAAGACAAACTTTACGACAGCTTTTACAGAAAATTTTTTAAAGGTGTAAATATTAATGCAGACCGCGCGCTCTTCAGTAAGCTTGCAAAACTTTTTTATGAATACCTCTCGGTGAACCAAAATCAATTTCAGGAAATCAAAGGAATCAAATACCGTTTTGGCGAGCCGGAAATTGTAAAGCTTTCAAAAAATATTAGCGGGGAAGACAAAAAGAAAATTTTTATAAAGTTTGAAAAAGACCCGGTAACGTTCGGCTCTTTTATTTTGCAGATGCGGTTGAACGGAATAGATTTTAATCAGCTCGATGAAAAACATGTTGTTAACATACTCAACAATTACGTTTACACTTTCATACAGAATGAACTGCTTTCGCGCGAAGCACAGAAACGCGGGTATGATAAACTTCCCGAAGCTGCAGACGAATTAAAAATGTGGAAAGAATATTATCTTTCTCGCGAAGAGATGAAAACAATTTTCAAGCAACAGGCTGTTGCAGACGACGAAGCTGAAAAGTTTTTTGAAAAGGCAAACCGCGCTGTTCAGCAGCCGGACAGCGTTAAAATATTGGAGATACTAACTTCATCACTCGAAAATGTTGAACAGGTTTTAAATGAAGTAAACAACGGCGCTGACTTTAAGGAGCTTGCGGAAAAATATACTCTGCGTGATTCTCTCAAAACAAAAGGCGGGGAATTCAATTATTTTCCGGTAACGGAAAACGGAGAACTCGGCAGAACAGCCGCCGGAATGAAAATCGGTGATGTCTTCGGACCGATAACTTTGCCCGAAGGTTATTCGATTATAAAATTAATTGATAGGAAAGAAGGGAAGAAAAAAACCTTTGCCGCATTTGATGAAGCAAAAGAAGAAATAAAAAATATTTTACGAACAGAAAAAATGTATTCCGCTCTCGATGAAGTTACTTCGGAGATTGCTGTTCAAAAAGGTGTTGGTATTAACGAGTCTGTTCTCAAATCATTGAAAGTTACGAACGTTAACATGGTAGTTTTAAGAAGATTCGGTTTCGGCGGGCAGCTTCTTGCAGTGCCCGATGCACAGCCGTATTCTTCATGGTTTAAAAAATATCAGCAAAAAATAAAATCGCAATTACCTTAAAAATGGCTAAGCTAAAAAAATATTTTAGGACTTTTTACTTTTCTATTGCCGCAATAACTCTGCTTGTCTTTACGGTTTTTATTTTCATGTCGCTTGTTGGAGATTATTTGCTGATAAAGAAAAGTTCGTTAAAGAAAATTTATTTTGCCGATAATATTTCGCCGGGGCATAAACTTGTTATAGATAAGTTCAACGAAAAACATAAAGGCGAAATAGAAGTAGTGCCGGTTGATCTTCCGTTCGAAAAATTTAGTACGAACGAACGGAAGGAACTGCTGATAAGATATTTAAGAAGCAAGAGCGAGCGGATTGATATTTTTTCCGTTGATCAAATATGGGTGCCGCGCTTTGCAAAATTTGTTGAACCGCTTGGTAATTATTTCACGGCAAGCCAGCGTGAACAATTTATCGAGCCGGCATTTGAATCATGTTTTTATAAAAATCAGCTCGTTGCAATTCCTCTCTACATCGATTTCAGCGTTATGTATTACAATGTTGAGGCTCTGAAAGAACTGCCCGATTATAATGAAGTTGCAGACGAGTTGAAAAATTTTATTACATGGGACAGATTTGTTGAACTCGGCAGACGGATGAAAGCCAAAGGAAATCCGTATTATATTTTTCCGGCGGATGATTATGAAGGATTGATGTGCAGTTTCGTAGAAATGCTTGAATCGCAAAATGAAAAACTTTTTTACGGAGATTCCGTAAAACTAACTTCGCCGGCAGCAGTAAGAACATTAAATCTTTTAGTCGATCTGGTTCACAAGTATCAACTTTCCCCGAAACAAGTTGTTGATTTTAAAGAGACAGAATGTGACTTGCATTTTCTTAGTGAGAAGGGAGTTTTTCTGCGCAACTGGCCCGGCTTTTATAAGTGGTACGAAACATTTTTCAACAGAAATATTCCGGCAGAAAAATATGAAAGAGCGCCGCTACCGTATTTTAAAGGTGGTGAAAAAACTTCGCTTATCGGCGGCTGGAACTTGATGGTTTCTTCTTATTCCAACCATAAGCAAGAGGCTGTTGAGTTTATAAAATATTTAAACAGCGAAGAAGCACAGCTGATAATTCTGAAAGCCAGCGGCTATTTACCGATTACAAAAAACTTTTACATAGAAAAAAGATATCTTGATAATTATCCCGATCTAAAATTTTACAGCGGGATAAAAGATTATGCGGTCGCGCGCCCGTATCTCGAACAATACACACGGTACTCGGATGTGATTGCGCATTACCTGAATCTTGCAATTAAAAAAGAAATAGGTCCGGAAGAAGCACTCGCACAAGCGGAAAAAATTATTAAATCCGGCGATATATTTATTAAGTAAATGGATTAAAACCGAATAAGATTTAATGAAGAAAATCTTTCCGGAAAGAATATAAAAAAGAGATACTGTTATTTTATGCGAGGGATTATAAAGAAAAAATTGCCACGACATTTTCCGTGTAAACGGAATCCCGCTTCGCGGTGATATGTCGGGGAAGAAAAACAAAAAACACTTCTTGGCTTTAGTGCAATTCAATATGTGACTGAAGTCGAAAAAAGTTTTATAATTTGAACCCACGACCTGAAGGTCGCGGCAATTCTAAAAGTTACGAAAATAAGTTACACGACAGATTTTGAAAGCCGGGAATAAATTGTACTAAACAAAATTAGGGTTAGATAAAAGTATTGAATGATTTTAATAAAATATGGAAAGAAATAAATTTTTTGAAAGCCTAAAAAAGTATCACTTTGAATTCAAGCACTTGACAGTGTTGTTTGTCGGTTTGATAATTTTTCAGTTGATACTTTCATTCATTCACAAGTCTTCGCTCAGTTCTTTTGTTGAGAACACGCAAGAATGGTATCAAAAACATTCAACCGAAAGACTTGCGGAGTTCAGCACAACAACACTCGAACTTCTGCTCGAAACATCTTTGATACGTGAACCGAAAAGCGAAGAAGAAAAAAGAAAGATCATTCAATTCTTCGATATTATTTTGAACCAGCAAGTGCTTCAGCAGAACATTGAAGAAATTTGTCTGCTCGTTAACAACCGTGGTAAAATCCGGGCGCTCGATAACGGGAGAGACCTTTACGAATTTATTTTTGCGGAAAAATTTGATTCTCTGCGGATAAACAAGATGCACGATAACGCAATTGTTTTGTACGGTCAGGTAAAAAATGAGTTAATGAAGAACGAACAGATTGTGAACATTCTGCGTGATAAAAACACGTATCATATTTTTGTTCCTTTTGTACCGAACGGTGAATACATCGGCGCACTCTATTTGAAAAACACGCCGGACTTTTCTTTTATTCAGCGCGAGGTTGTTTCCAATTACGAAGAGACGTCAATCATTTACTCCGCACTGTTCCTTCTCGGTCTGCTTGCTATGTATTACATTTCAACATACACGGTACGCGAAAGGGACGAGGCGCAGAATCTTCTTCTCGAAGAACACGAACGGAGTATCAAACGGCAAATTGATCACGAGAAAGAATCTCTTTTCACAAAAAGAATTTATCACACGCATCACAAAGCCGAAAAAGTGATGGGATTCATCAAAGATGATTTGCGTGCGCTTTCAACAAAAAATATTGATGAAATAAAATACAGAATGATGAAGTACTCCAATTTTATTTCGCGCGTAATTTACGATATGAAATGGTACGATCCGCCGGTTCAAACGATACGGAACGCGGCGTTCAATACAAATCTGAACGAAGTAGTAAAATTTATTACCGAAAATATTTTTAACAGAACTTCAAAAAAATCCGGCTCGTTCGAAATCAAACTCGATCTCGATGAAAAAGTTCCGCCGGTAAAGATTAACGAATTTGTAGTGTGGGAAGTTTTGGAACCGTTAATTCAAAACAGTATTGACCACGGCGGCGACTTCAATCTTTTGATTACTGTTGCTACGAACTTCAAGACGGAAACAAAAACAACGGTATTAACCATCAGCGATAACGGGAAAGGTGTTCATCCCGAACTGCTTGAGAAAAACGAGAAGGGAATTAAAAAACTTTTTCTCGAAAACGTAACAACAAAAGGAGCCGTGCAATCGGGCGGCTACGGATGTTACATTGCATACGAAATTTCAAAACAAAGATGCGGCTGGAATATTGATGTAGAAAATCTTTCCAACGGCGGATGCCGCTTCACAGTTATAATTCCAAATTAAACGAGGAAACAGATGACCAACAGCGAGCAAATTAAAGTACTGCTGATCGAAGACGAAGAATTTGATGCGAGACGTGTTGAAAATACTATCAAACCGTTTGCCGGTAGAATTAAAATCTGCGACATGGTTTCGGACGGCAAATCGGCAATGGATCTGCTCGAACTCAAAAAAAATTTTTACGATATCGTAATCATGGATTTCCAAATAGCCGGCGGCTTGCGCGGCGAACAACTCGTTAAAAAAATAAAAGATATCGATCCCTCGCTGCAAATTATTGTTATTACCAAAATGACAATCAACATAACCGATTACGAATTTGCTCACGGATTGATTGAAGCCGGTGCGTTTTGGTACTGCACAAAATATCCGGGTGATATCGAAGAATATATTTACCAGCCGACAGATTTTATAATGAGCATTTTCAATGCGTACGAAAGAAGAAAACTTATAAAAGAGAAACAGAGATCAACTCAAAAGCTGCGTAAGAATGTTGAAGATATTCTTGCCGGCAAAAAAATTATTGGAATTTCCGAAGCCGCAAACAAACTGAGAGAGCAAATTGCAAAATATTCCAACAGCAATGTTCCGGTTTTAATCAGCGGATTTTCCGGAACGGGAAAAGAATTGGTTGCGTACAATCTGCATTATAACAGTCCGCGCAAGTATGAAAATTTTGTTCCGATAAACTGCGGCGGCATTCCCGATCAATTGATTGAAAGCGAACTCTTCGGTTATGAAAAAGGCGCATTCACCGGCGCCGATAAAAGCAAACCCGGTCTCTTTGAAATTGCAAACCACGGAACAATTTTTTTGGATGAGATTTCCGAACTGCCTCTTTCTGCACAGGTGAAACTTTTACGTGTTCTTCAGGAAGGTGAAGTTGAAAAAATCGGCAGAACAGATAAAATAAAAGTTGATGTGCGGGTTATTTCTGCATCAAACAGAAATCTTGAGGAAGAGATAAAAGAGAAACGCTTCCGCGAAGATCTATATTATAGATTGAATGTTGTTCCCATTTCGGTGCCGCCGCTTCATCAAAGAAAAGACGATATCATTTATCTTGCCGATTATTTTATGAACGAGTTTGCGATTGATATGGGAAAAGAGATTCCAACGATTAACGAAGATGCAATGAAAGTTTTGATCGATTACAACTGGCCCGGCAACGTGCGCGAACTTAAAAATCTTGTTCAGCGCCTTTTGTTTTACGATGAAAAAATTGTCACACCGGAATTGATTGAATCGGCGCTCGGCAAAAAAATTTCACAGCTCGATGCATATTTCGGAATTGACGGCGTAAGTTTCAAATCGCCCGATCAGCCGTTTTCTTTAAGACAGATGGAAAAAATTTTCCGTGAAAAATATTTCAAGTACATCCGCAATCAGGCAGAATCGGATTCCGAAGCTGCAAAAAAACTTGGTCTCGCCCCGCCGAATTATTATAGGATGTGCAAAGAGCTTGGGTTGAAGTAATCTCATAAGCGGTTTAGTAAACAACCACTAATTTCTTTACGCATTTTAGAAATACTTCCATCTTTTTGGCTGACAAAACAACACGTCATATCCGCAAACGTGCAAGAATTTTTCTCCCATCGTTCGTAGAAAAATACTTGCGAATCTTGATTAATGTTTTAAACTTTCGTTTGTAAACTATGAGGGCAGTAAATGAAAAAAATATTTGCAATACTCTTTTTATTATGCACACAACTATTTGCACAAGGTGAACTAAAATTATTAACTACAATCCATGGCGAGAAGGAAGGAGATGAGTTCTCCGATGTTGATGCAATTGGCGATATTAACGGCGATGGATTTGATGATTTTATTGTTGGGAAAAAAAATAGGGGCTCATATCTAAAACTTTATTTTGGTGCCTCTCCTTTTGACACACTTAATTGCATAAAATTTTTGGAAGGAACTCGCAAAATAGTTTATGCTTCCGGTTGTGGAAAAGGGGACTTAAACGGGGATGGGTATAACGATTTTGTAATCAACACCCTTTATGATGTTAATGATTATAGAGTAGAAATTTATTATGGAGGAAAAGACAAAAAGATTTATGACAACCCGGATTTGATAATAACCAACAATGGATGGTATTACAGTTTTGGTGCAAGGTCAATAAACGGAGATTTGAATAATGACGGCTACGATGACTTGGTAATAACCGCACCGAACGATGATTTTGATGCACGAGGGAGAGTATATATTTATTTGGGCGGTAAAGAGATGGATGATATTTGTGATGTATTCTTAGAAGGGAAAGAAGAGTTCGATATGTTTGGAGCCTCTGCAGAAATAATTGGAGATGTTAATGCAGACGGGTATGATGAACTGCTGGTAGGTGCACCTCAAGACTTAAAGGATAAGGGAGGGAAAGCATATCTTTTTTTCGGAGGAGATAGCATTGGATTTAATCAGTCGATCGAATTAATTGGCGATACGACCA
>JACOUS010000024.1 GCA_016177735.1 Ignavibacteriales bacterium
AATAACCTACATATTCTTTCATGTACATTAGGTAACATTGTATTGTCTTGCGGCTGAAGTTTTTTAACTCCATTAATCTCAGCATTTGATTCTTTAGTTCGCCCATGGCTTTCTCCTTTTTTTTGTTATTCTTATTTTCTGTAAAAAGAGTTATGCCATTTTACTAATTATACTCTCAGAATCAACTGCTGATTTTTGAAGTCTCCAATTTTTCAATGAACTTTCTTTGCTTGCTTTTCAACTGCCTTTGGCTTCGTTCAACTTATACTTATACTGCACCGTGATATTGGTTAAAGAACATATATATGCACGGTGCTGCATATATACGTTCCAATTATTCATATTTCAGTGTAATCTCAAAGTTTTTAAAAATAGGGTGTGCATACTTGTCCGCCTCCGGCGGATCTATCATCCATAACTGTTTCAATCTAACGGACTCTTTACACCAAGTCCTCTATTTAATACATGGGTATAAATCATTGTCGTTTTAACCGAGCTATGACCAAGTAATTCTTGTATTGTCCTTATATCAGCACCATTTTCCAATAGGTGAGTAGCAAAT
Organism: Ignavibacteriales bacterium; assembly: GCA_016177735.1. GTDB lineage: Bacteria > Bacteroidota > Ignavibacteria > Ignavibacteriales > Melioribacteraceae > DYJK01. The sequence goes on from JACOUS010000024.1 coordinate 563, forward strand.
GAATGTCTAAATGTATGCGGGCTGCCGGGCTTATTAACCCCTGCTTTTCGAATAGCTTCTTTAACTGCTCTTTGAATTGTACTCTCGTGAATATGGAAACGGAAAATTAAGCCGCTTTCTTTTTCCTTTATAAATTTATCTGCCGGAAAAACATATTGCCATCCGAATTCCCTACCCGCGTTTGGGTATTTTCTTTTTAGCGCATAAGGTAGAATGGTTTCTCCTTTTCCATTAGCCAAATCTTTTTTGTGTTGCTTATATACTTCATTCAAGTGGTTTTTTAATTCTGGTATAATTGTAGTCGGAAGAACAGAATACCTGTCTTTCTCTCCTTTACCATCACGTACAATTATTTGTTTGTAATCAAAATCAATATCCTTAATTCTAAGGTTTAGGCATTCGGCTAAACGTAAACCGCTTCCATACAAAAGTGAAACAACTAACTTCGAGACACCATCAAAGTGCTCAAATATTTTCATCGTCTCCCGTTTAGAAAATACCACTGGCAAATGTTTAACTCTTGCAGCATGTTTAATATTTTCAATCCAACCAATTTCTTTTTTCAAAACATTTTTATAAAGATATAGTACTCCTTGCAATGCTTGGTTCTGTGTTGAAGCGGACACGTGTTTTTCTGCAGCTAAAAAATTTATAAACTTTTGAATTTCTTCCGGACCTAATACGAGAGGATGTTTTTTGCCATTGAAAAGAATAAACTGCTTTATCCAGGAGATATAACTCTCTTCGGTTTTGGGGGAATAGTGATTTGTTCGGAGTGTAATTCTGACTTGATCTAATAGTTTTGGCTTCTGTGAATTTACGGAAGAAGAAATCATTAATGCCCTCATCAATTTTTCTTCTGTCATGAAGCCCTCTTCATGGCAGCCGGAAAAAACTTGGCGGCAAGTTAATTCAAGTTTGGTTTTTTGTCAATTATATTATTAAACGAAAAATGCGGTGTGACCTTGAAGGTTTTTACAACCTTCAAGGTCGGGTAACATGACATTTGTGAAAAGTTTTTTAAGCGAAGAGAAAATTTATTTATCTGCTGTGTGCCAATGGCTAAATCTTAGCCTGTAATGTTATTCCGAATAATGTGAAGTATAATTGTCGAGTAAACTTCTAATCACCTTTTGATACTGACTGCCGTGTTTCCGGGCAACCTCCTTAAAAAACTCAATACTGGCTCTGCTCAAATTAAGCGTGACTTTCACGGTATCTTCTTTGAATACCAAATCTTCAGGTTTGGGTAAGAAGTCTTTCACTACTTCTACTTTACCGATTTTTTCATCACTATATTTTATTTTCTTTTTCATATATCTGTTTTCCTTTTCTCCATCAGCAGGCTCCTATAATTCTAATTTTATTATTTCTGAACGTAAAACGAACCGTAACTATATTCCCGGCTATTTTCCCGATACAATAAAATCTTTCTTCGTTTTTACTGTGTTCTAAATCTTTCGCTATAATCCTCTTTGAATCTAAGAAAGCATATTGAGCTTCTTCAAAAGAAATATCGTGCTTCTTTTGATTAAGTCTGTTTTTATTTTCATCTCATTCAAACGAAGGAGTTTTAATCAAGTATTAACTCATCTTTCGGCTCAAATATACATACTTATGTATGGCTCATCAACCATATTTGTAATGCAAGCCGGCTATACTGCCGATAACGACAGCCAATACTCCATCCGCTTTTTTACCCGCTTATGGTTTCACTTTCAAAAAAATAGTAACGCGAACATGAGGTTGTAATTAGTTTAGTTCGGTTCTACTTTGTGTCAATTACTATTTGTGTGAGAAGTTTTGCGGAGAGAGAGAGAGTGTGTGTGTGATTTAATCTGCGCTCTCTGCGTCTGCGAGAAAATCCGTGCGGCGGAATCTCGCAGAGTTCGCAAAGAGCGCTGAGAAAAAATTATTTACCGTAGAGTGGACCGAAATTTTTACAGGCTCTGTAATCTGCACCTTCCAAATCATTCGTACCGAAAGCATTCCATGCACTCGGTCTGTAAATTTTTTCTTCCGGAACGTTGTGCATGTTAACCGGTATTCGCAGCAGCGATGCGAGCGTAATTAACTTATCGCCGATGTGTCCGTAACTAATTGCGCCGTGATTAGCGCCCCAGTTTGCCATCACCGAATAAACATCTTTAAATGCACCTTTGCCGGTAAGCACCGGAACAAACCATGTTGTGGGCCATGTGGGACTCGTTCTTCTTTGTAAAATTTTATCGACATCTTCCGGCAGATCAACTGTAAATCCTTCCGCAATTTGAATAACCGGACCGAGTCCTTTCACCAAATTAATTCTGCTCATCGTTACGGGCATTCCGCCTTCGGTTAAAAATTGGGAAGAGAAACCGCCGCCTCTAAAATATTCTTTTTCAGCCGGGCACCATTTCGCTGCTTTCAAACAAGCTTCAGCTTCTTTTTGTGTTATCTCCCAAAACGGTTTCATTGCCGGTTTGCCGTTCAATCTTTGTTTGCCGGTTGCATCGAGTGTTGACGAACCGGAATTTATCAAATGAATAATTCCGTTTGCGGAAATTCCTTTTAATGATTTCCCGGTAACACGTTTTACCGCAGAAGGGCTCCAGTAAGTCCGCACATCCGAAAAAAGTTGTGAAGTGTTTGTAAGCAGATGACCGAACAACATTGCCGCGCCGTTCAAACTGTCGTTTTCGGTTGCCATGATAAACGGCTGGCGTATTCCGTTCCAGTCAAATGATGAATTTAAAATCGCTTCGAGAAAATCTCCGTTCGGGAAATGATCCGTCCAGTGACGCTGACCTTGAAAACCAGCAGCGAGCGCATTGTGCCCGAGTGCTTCTTCGCCGTAGCCAAGTTCATAAAGTTTCGGGTTGCCGATCATTAAATCGCGGCTGATGATTGCAGTCTTTACAACTGTTTCCCATTCGTAATCTTTCCTTTGCCGCGATGACTTATCTTTATTTACATCTTCACCTTCTTTGCAATATTTTTTTGTCCACTCCAATGCACGTTTGTATTCTTCTTCATCATAAATTTTTTCATCAATTCTTCGAACGAGTTCCGTCATATCAACAGATTCATTTCTCATTCCCAAATAATCTTTAAAGAAATGAGTATCAACAACTGAACCGGCAATTCCCATCGAGACCGATCCAATTGAGAGATAAGATTTTCCTTTCATCTCGGCAACTGCTAATCCGGCTTTTGCGAAACGCAATAATTTTTCTTTCACGTCATCGGGAATTGCTTGATCATTTTTATCCTGAACATCTCTGCCGTAAATTCCAAATGCGGGCAGACCGGTTTGAGTGTATCCGGCAAGTGCGGCGGCAAGATAAACAGCGCCGGGTCTTTCTGTTCCGTTAAATCCCCAAACTGCCTTCGGCATCAACGGATCGGAATCCATTACTTCGGTTCCGTAACACCAGCACGGAGTAACTGTTAATGAAACTCCAACTCCGCTGCGCGCAAATTTTTCTGCACATTCTGCAGCTTCGGCAGCTCCTCCGATGCAAGTATCTGCAATTACGCATTCAACGTTCATTCCGTTCGGATACCGCAGATTTTCGCTCAAAAATTTTGCGGCGTTTTTTGCCATCTGCATTGTTTGATTTTCGAGTGACTCGCGCACGCCTTTTCTTCTTCCGTCAATTACCGGACGAATTCCGATCTTCGGCAAGCTTCCTTTCAAACGATTGACTAACTGAGGTGTGTTACTTTTTTCTTTGCTCACAATGCCTCCTCAACTTTATTTTTTGAAAATCTGGTTGTAAAGTTTTACGAAGTTGTCTTGAAAGTAATTTTTTTATTGCATAGCCATCACCATGTGAAAAAGTAGAACGCCGATAACCCGCCAACAAGCGGCGGGCAAGCTCTGATTAAGCATATTTTCGCGGATTTTTTTATATAACTATTTTCGAGACTACCTCTTCAAAAATTTTTCAGGATTTTTTTCTTTTGGATTTTCTCACCGGCTTCAAACCGATATCCTTCCTGATTCCGAATTTTTCACGCAGATCAATCAATTGATCTGTCTGTTGTTTTGTAAGTGTGTTCACTTTGCCGAGCATCTGCGCAATAAATTGAATCATCGCCGCAAGATCGAGTGTTTCCATTTTGTGATATGCATTCAGAATACTGTTACCAACTGTAAGTGCGCCGTGATTTGCAAGCAGAAAAGCATCGTAATCTTTTATGTATTTCGAAATCATTCCGTAAAGTTCGTGCGTACCGGTTGTGCCGTATTCAACTACCGGCACGGTTCCGAGTGCAATGATTACTTCGGGCAGAACCATTTTATCGAGCGGAATTCCGGCGACTGCAAATCCGGTTGCGTACGGCGGATGTGCATGGCAAACACTCATCACATCGGGTCTGTCTTTGTAAATTTGCAAATGCATGTTTGCTTCGGATGACTGCTTCTTTTTTCCGCTAAAAACTTTTCCGTTCAGATCAAGAATTATCAAATCATCAACGGACATGAATCCTTTGCTAACGCCGGTCGGTGTGATTAAAATTCTATCGCCATCCAACCGTGCACTTATATTGCCGTCATTCGATGCAACGTATCCTCTTGCGTAAACTCTTCTGCCGACTTCAACGATTTCTTTTTTCAATGAATTTATATTCTGCTTCAATTTTATTTCTCCTTTTGTTTTAAAATTCTCTCGTATTTTTTTCCACTACTAACGAAGTAGCTTGTGTTAACCGGTTTATAAATTTTTGTGTTGAACGAAGCGCCGATAATTTTTCTCCATGATTTAAGATTCGGAACAACTCCGGCGGCAATTGCTTGAATACCAACGTTACCGGCGGCTGTTCCTTCTACCGGTCCGGCAATTACGGTTACGCCGCACGCATCCGCAGTGTACTGCATCAATAATTCATTTTGAGTTCCGCCGCCGACAACATGCAAAAATTCAATTTCCTTGCCGGTGATTTCTTCAATCTCTTTCAATGTTTTCCGGTAAGTAAATGCGAGGCTTTCAAATATTACTCCGGCGATAAATCCAATTTTATCTTTAACCGGTTGATTAGTTTCATACAAATATGTTTTAATCTTTTCCGGCATGTTACCCGGTTTCAAAAATCTTTGATCGTTCAAATCTACCCAAGCACTCACATGATTTTCTTCGCGTGCCTTTTCCGCAATCTGTACGTAATCAAAATCATTTCCGTTGTTTTGCCAGTAACGTTTGCACTCTTGGAGAGTCCACAGCCCGATTATGTTTTTCAGAAATCGTATCATGCCTTCTGCACCACCTTCGTTTGTAAAATTATATTCAAGCGATTGAGAATTGATCAGCGGCTCTTGCAATTCGATTCCCATTAACGACCACGTGCCCGAACTTAAAAATGCCCAATTACTTTCTTGCACCGGAATTGATGCAACAGCAGATGCGGTATCGTGCCCGGCAGATGCAAAAATTGGAATGTTCGAATCGAGCCCGGTTTTTTCTGCAAGATGCGGAAGCAATGTTCCGAGATTTGTACCGGGTTCAATCATTTCTGGAAAAATATTTTTCGGAAGCCCGAACGCATCAATTAATTCCCACGACCAGTTTCTCGTGTTTGGATCGGCAAGATTCGTAGTTGATGCAATTGTGTATTCGGCTTTCATTTTGCCGCAAAGCATGTAGTTAAAAAAATCCGGCATCATCAAAAATTTATCCGCGGCATCCAGCAAATTCAGTTTTCTTTTCTTCTCGGATAATAATTGAAACAATGTGTTGTACTGTGCAAACTGAATTCCGGTTTGTCTGTAAATTTTTTCTTTCGGAACAATTTTAAATGCTTCAACCATCATTCCGTCTGTGCGGTCGTCTCGGTAATGGTACGGATACCCGATAATTCTTCCATCAGCATCGAGCAAAACATAGTCAACGCCCCACGTATCAACTGCAATTCCATCAAAATGTGAACCGAAATTTTTTTGAGCTTTTGATAATCCTTCCACTATTTCATTGAAAATTGCAAGCACATCCCAGTGAAATCCGTTTTCATATTTCACGTTACACGTGGTGAATCGGTGAACTTCATGCAAAGTAATTTTTTGATCATGCAAAAGAGCGGCAACACATCGCCCACTCTCAGCGCCAAGATCAATTGCAATAAACTGCTTTTTACTTTTCATCTATTCTTCTTGATACTTGATATTTCAACTGCGTACTACTAAGAAGATTCTGGATGCTCGATGCTGGATAATAATTGATTGAATCGATTCGTCAATTTTCAAATTCATAAATCGTAACTCGTAAATCCAAAATCCATGCTTTAAATTCGTACTTCGTAAATCGTACTTCGTACTTTTTTCGTTCCTCGTACCTCGTCTTTCGTACTTTATCTTGTGCTTCCCAAATCATAATTCATAAATCCAAAATCTTACTTCGTACCTCATACCTCGTCTTTCGTACTTTATCGTGTTTTCCCAAATCGTAATTCATAAATCCAAAATCTTACTTCGTTCCTCGTACCTCGTCTTTCGTACTTTTCCTATTCCGTCATCTTCTTCAATTCCATCGACTTGGTGTAAAATTCTTCGAGCGTTAATTCTTTTAGATAAACCATTCCGTGCGCGGCTCTCACACGCGGCACCGGATGATTTAAGAAAAAGTCTTTGCCAAGACACCATCTTACAGTTTGATATTGATCGACATGAACCTTTTGCGCCAAACGCGAGAACGGTCCGTCGTATTCGTAACTTGGAAAGCTTGCATCTTTCTGCGAGCCGTAACTGTTCATAAAAATGCTGTCGAGAATTGCGAACGAATTCAAACTAACCGGCACAAATAAATTTGCTTCTGCCGGATGGAACCGGTACCAAACATTTCTGTATCCCCAGATTTTCAGGTTGGAGAGATCGGCTTCTTTTTCATACAAACGAAGTGCTTCGGTAATTGCTTGCAAAACTTTATAATGCGTATCGGGTCCGCTTCCTTCGGGATCGAGTGCAACAGTAATGATTGACGGTTTTATTTTTCTAAGCAGATTCAATATCGGCAGAACATCACGGTTGATTTCAGGATTCTCCGTAAAAATTTCTCCTTGATAAAAACCGAGACGCAAGTGGGAAACGCTTTCACCGGTGAAACCGAAATAAGCCCACACAATTTCTTCTTCCCATTCGCGCAGCATTCCTTTTAATTTCTGAACATGTGGAACATCTTTTTTGCCGGGGTATTGTGTTTTGAAATAGTTGATCAACTCATCGACTCTTGAAATCAAATAAGAAAGATTATCTTCTTCATAAATCTCGGTTATGTTCCTCAATAAGCGGCGCGCAGATGCTTCTCTTTTTAGTGTCTTGCTGTTTGCCGCTAATCCATCGAGATACATATTTACGTCTTTATCTTTTTCATCTTTGAAAGCCGCGGCAAAATATTTATCGGTAAAACGCTCTTTAAAATCTTCTTTGTGCAAATGTTCTTTTAAGCTTTCGAGCAGATTGAGCATGTGTGAATTTGTAACCGCAGTAAAACCGCTTGTCAGCGTAGTGAAATGATGTTTGTTCGAAGCGTTGCGCACAAGGTGAACAATGTACGGCAAGTAACCGAGCATAATATCATCGTGGTGCGGCGCAGTGTGCAGAATTGTTTCATCCTCTTTGCCGGCAATTCCTTTGTTAAATTTTTGCAGTGTCGTTTCATAAATAAATTTGTTAATTGAAGAAACTGATTTACCGGTTCTTTGCAAAATAAGTTTTCCAAATTTGTCAGAATTATAATCTTCCTCCGTTAAACTGGTTACTTCTTTTTGTTTATCTACTGCAAGATTTATAACCGCTCTTTCAATTGAAAAATCCGAAAGGTCTTCTTCTTTAAGCATATCATCATAACGGCGTTCTTTTAATCTGAGTGCGGCACCGTTTGTTAAATAGAAACGCGCATTCTTTAAATTCTGCAGTACTGTTGCCGGATATTTATTTGTAACCGGGTTCTCGATCGAATCGCGCACAATATTTGCTTTTGCTTCGCCGGCAGCAATGATGATTGTTGCAGCATCTTTATTATATGTAATCGTATCGAGACCAATTGTTATTACAAGTCTATTGCGCGCAATTTCAATTCCTCCCAAATCGGTAGAAGCCGCGGCTTGTGTTTCATAATTTGTTGCAATCAACCGCGTTGTAGAAAAGTGATCGCTTCCCTGAATATTGAAACCGATGTGTCCATCGGGACCAATACCGCCGAGGAAAAACCCGATACCGCCGAGTTCTCTGATTTTCTTCTCATAGTTTGTGCAGTACTCATCAACAATTTCGAGTGTTCTTTTTTGCAATCGTTCTAAACGCGTACTTGGGTATCTAACACGCAGACTCAAATCAACAACTTTATCCGGAAAAATTTGATCGAGCGGAAGATCTTCTGCCGTTCCAATTTCGTTTACATTTATCAACAATGCTTTCTTCGGATCGAGTCCCAAATTGTGCATGTAATATTTCTGGATGTAGTAATAAAAACTATTGTGCTGGAAAGAATCGATTGGATAGAATTCGTCAATCTGAACAAAGTGAAGACTTTTCATATCGGGTTTAATTGAAACATCGATGCCAACTGATTCCAATTCATCAATTACATTCTGCTTATTCCAATTTTTCAAATAGTGACCGGTTCTTTTAATAAAATGTTCGGGCGTTTTTCCGGTAGGCAAAGAAATTACTCCGCCGGGATTATGCTGTACCCATTCGACAAATCTCAGCGCTGTTAATTTTCCCAGTTCCGGAAAATTCTGCACCTGAATAATCGGCATCTTTTCCGTGGGAGGATAAATCAATTCTTTATTTGATCGGTTAAGATAATGTTGTTCAACTGGCGTTAAGCTAAAACTATCCGTTTCCATTTTTCTCCATTTCTATAAATAAAATAGTTGCTAATGTTTTTTATCTTATCAAAGAAGTTAAAAGCCGGATTAAAATTTTATGCCGCATCTTGAAATGCGAATAAGCAGGTGATTTGTTTACACCGTTTTGGGGTGGATTTTCTGATTTAACTTTACTCTGCCGGTTGTACCGCAAATATTAATTCAGCTTACTTTTCTCAAAAGGCATCATTTTTTTTAAATTGAAATGCCTATCTATCCGCTTTTTACGAGACAAGAATAAAAGAATAGATGAAAAAAGTCAAGTTTATTTTTTGATAAAATAAACGTGGCAACGATTAGTTTTTTTTCTCTTAAATTAGAATAATGAGAGAGGTCAATGAAACTTCTGCTGTTTGTTAAAAAAATAATATTATAAAAGGAAAGACAAAACTAATTAGATGATCTTTTCATTTTCTTTATCAAAGAAATGAAGTTTGCCGCAATCCAAATAAACATCTATCTGCTCAGCGGCTCTCGGCAATTTTGTCGAACCGGTTTTACACACAAACTGTGTCCCATCAATGTTGAAATAAATGTTGGCATCACTGCCCATAGGTTCAATCAGTTCAACCGGCACAGATAACTTTTGTGAAAATCCAGTCGCTATTAAACTGATATTTTCAGGGCGTATTCCGAGAAAAATATTTTTGCCGGCAACTGCCGAGAGTTTGGCTTTTTGATTTTCACCGGGTAAAATCCTCAATCCTCCTTTCAAGCTTCGGAATTCATAACCATCGTTAATATTTCCTTCTATAAAATTCATTGCCGGTGTTCCGATAAAAGACGCGACAAATTTATTCGTAGGATTATTATAAAGATTCATCGGCGTGTCAATTTGTTGAACATATCCGTCTTTCATAACAACAATTCTGTCGCCCATCGTCATTGCTTCGGTTTGATCGTGAGTTACATAAATCATTGTAGCGCCAAGTTGATGATGAAGTTTGGAAATTTCAGTTCTCATCTGCACACGTAGTTTTGCATCAAGATTGCTCAACGGTTCGTCAAACAAAAAAACTTTTGGTTTACGCACAATTGCTCTGCCGACAGCAACGCGCTGTCTTTGTCCCCCGGAAAGTTGTTTGGGTTTTCTATCGAGCAGATCTTTAATGCTGAGAATTTTGGCAGCATCGTCAACTCTCTCTTTGATTTCTGCTTTAGAATACTTTCTTAATTTTAATCCGAATGCCATGTTTTCAAAAACCGTCATGTGCGGATAGAGAGCATAATTTTGGAACACCATTGCAATATCGCGCTGAGCCGGAGGTATATTATTAACCAATTTCCCGTCAATGAATAATTCACCCTCGCTTATTTCTTCGAGACCGGCAATCATTCTTAATGTAGTTGATTTGCCGCAGCCGGAAGGACCAACCAATACTACAAATTCTTTATCTCCAATTTCGAAACTAACATCATTAACAGCTCGGTTCTTTCCTTCATAAATTTTAGTAATGTTGAGCAATTTTACTTCAGCCATACTGTGCCTCTTTCAAAAATTATTTGATTAACACCATTTTTCTAATCTGTAATTCTGAGGAGTCCCGATAAAATCGGGGCGACGAAGAATCTCCTACTCTTAACGTGTAAAAATATATGCCGGATGGTAGAGACGCGCCATGGCGCATCGCTACATTAAAATGTACAGAATATTTCCCCGGCGCTTGTTGTTCATTCACAAGCGTTGCAATTTCTCTTCCAAGTATGTCGTACACTTTTAATGTAACATGTTGTAGAGACGGGATATATCCCGTCTCTACGTTGGGAATTGTGTATTCAATTGTTGTTGACGGATTGAACGGATTCGGATAATTCTGTTCGAGAGAAAATCCTACCGGGATTTCATATTTATCTTCTTCAATTGATGTTTGAATATCATTTAGTTCTGCGATTGTTAAAGGCAGTAACATGTAATCGTAGATTCTTAAATCATCGAGAACACCTTTGAAATTGTAATTCGCATCTGTTGGAAGCATCTGCGCAATTGTTAAATCAACATCAGATGAAAGCAATTTACCCGACCATGATACAAACGAATCAAGCTCACCGTTGAGCCAAACTTCGGCATCAGTTCCATTATATGTTACCACGCAATGATAGAGTTTACCGGCATCAAGAATAGATTCGCTGTCGAGATCTAAAATTCCGCTGCCGGTTTTATTGGTTTTGATTGTCCATCTCAATTTTCTATTCGTGATTGAAACTTTATATCTCTTATTCCAGCTTCCATGAGAAATGACATAAACTTCTTTGCTTGGAATTTGGTCGAGCGTCATCCAAAAAGAAATTGTAATTGCATTCTGAAAATTAAGCGATGAAGAATTGCTAACCTGAATTTTATCATCAACTCCGTCAAAACGCAGAGCGCGCGATGATTTGTTGAACCTATCGTTTGTAAAAACTGCGCCGGTAATAGTACCGTTGTTTCCGCTGCCGCTTTCATCGTTAGCATTTCCGTTGAACGGATAAAATGCAGTAAGATTGCCGCTTGTATATTTGCTGAAATCACGAACCATTAATTTGATGCTGTCCGCTGTTTCAGCGTCATGAATATCTTTAACGACAATTCTTACAACGTAATCACCTTCTTGCATCGGTGCTTGCCAAACAACTGAGTCGGCTGATACTTGTGTGATTGTACCAAATTCCGTTTGCCACAAAAAAGTAAGATTGTCATTATCGGCATCAACTGCACTGCAAAAAATTTTCGTTGATTCGCCAACATTAATTTTTCCCGGCTTCGCTTTAATAAAATTTATTTGCGGTGAATGATTTATGAACTCTACAATATTAACATCAACAACGGCAGAATCTTTTTCCCCTTTTGAATCCTCAACAATAACTTCAATACTTGCAGTACCGGTATTGTTTTCTGCATGAAAATCTATCACTGTGTTTTCACCTGAAAATTGTCCTTTTGTAGTTCGCCAAAAATATTTTAGAACATCGTTATCATTATCAACTGCAGTACAATAAATTTTTGTCGTTCCGTTTTGTGCCAAAGTAGCTGAACCGGCTGACAGACTTTTAATTCTCGGCGGATAATTTGCAACAGTTCTGCCGCAATCGTAATCAACAACAATTCCGTCCACTAATAATTGCTTGAATTTATACACAACATTTCCGCCGGAAGGAATCAAAACAACGACAGCAGAAGAGGCAGCCGGAATTGTAATGCTGGCTTCTCCCGAAACATTATTTACTATAAATTTATTCGTGGTTGATTCATAAATATCAAACGAGCCTTCGAGTAAATTAATACCAGCAATTTTTTCTGTGTCGTACGGATTAAAAAGTAGAAAAGTGGTATAAGATTTTTTCTGGAAGAAATCTGTTTTGTTCAAGTCTAGTTTTAAAATCATCGGAATGTTGGTTGTATCGAGCAGACCGGCAAGATAACCAACCGACGAAGAAGTGTACAAAGATAAATTTGTCTGCGCCCATCCGCCGCTTTTTGCATCGCCGGTTGCAAATGGAAATCCCGTACCGGATTTCAACAATGCTTCATATGCAATGTATGAATTGGGATCATACTGATACGACCAATTCTCACTGTCCTGATGAAAATCATCGAGATATTTCGAATAAAATAACCGCAGCGAATTTGCCGCGTTCAAAACCCATTTGCCGATTGCATTTGCAAATCGTTCATCGTAACGAACAAGCGGAACGAGCGCACCAATTTGTTGAAATGTGTTCATCGCAAATGCATATTGGCGGTCAAAGTCTTCGCCGATCAAACCGTTAATATCATAAACTCCCCATCTGCCGAGCAGTGCATTCCACTTGCGCAGATTTGTAAAACTAAAACACCAGTTCAACATTTTGCCGATATCATAATTTGTTCCTATCTCTGCATTCATCCGTGCAGCAGTGAAAACTCCGTATGGAAGTTGAATTTCATAAGCGGGGTTCGTTGTCAAAGAATTTAAATATTCGAAACACCATTCGGCACCGACCAAATATTTTTTCTCACCGGTTTCGATGTAGGCATTGTAAAGAATCCATCCAACTGCCCCGGCGGCTTCCGGTTCTTCAACATCAAGTTCGTACGGCACTTTGTTAATAAAGTCCCATCCGCGATAGGAAAAATTACTTTCCTTCCACGGTGTAGTTGAGCCGCCGTTCAATTCGGCAGTTTCAAGAAAGCGGTCGGCAACTAAACGAAATTGGAAATCGTAATCTTCAACATCCGGATATAATGAATACAACTGGTAGAAAAAAAGATTCGGCATCGATTCGTACCACCAATCATCAAACGAATTATCATTGGGCGAATTTTTATACACATTCATTTCCGGGCGTTTGTTGAAATATTCTCTACTCATCTTCACCCAATCATATCCGTTCTGATTTCTTTTGTCAATTCCTACTAACGATGCGCCCACTATTGATGGAAGCACATTTATCGCTTCGCCGTTGTTTGGCGAATTCGTACCAACATAAGAATGCAAACCAAAACTTTGCTCATCCGCATAATTAATCGTACTGTTATTAAAAAATATTAACGGAAGAAAATCTCCTTGCATGTTGAAATTATATACCAGCGAATCATAACCTTTTGCAATTGTTTTCCAATCACGCATAATGTACGGTGAAGGAATATTCGGCATCTGGTCAATACGTGCAATATTAATTTGCTGAGCGGATAAATCAAAAAAACTAAAAATGAGTACTCCTATATAAAGTATCCTCAGTAACTTTTTCATTATGCCTACTTTCATTTGCATAGAAATTCATTCAATGAATAGATTTCAATATCGTTCATCTTGAGTTTTTTATTTTTCACGGATTTGATTTTCAATTCACATTTTTCGCCGGGCAGAATAATCATTCCCCTATCGGAAAAATCTGCAGAGGAAGAAATTATATCAACAAAGAATGCCGGCTTATCGGTTGTTATTTGCGCAAACTGATTTCCGTCTTTTTTCGATAAACCCATTTTAATTTTTGCTTTGGGAAGTTTGAGATGTTTCCACTCTTTGAAACAGAAATAATTTCTTGCAGTCAAATTTCTTTCTGCATCGTACAGTGATGCAACACAAATAGAATTCGTATTGAACTGCTCATCAATTGAAACAAGATTTGAAATCGAGCCGGGAGAAAGATTTACTGCATATTTCTTTTTGAATGATGTTTTGCCGGATGCGGATTTGACAACAATGAATTCAAGCTTGCCCGAAAAATTTCTTTCTGATTGATTGAGTCCTTCAATTTCAATCCCGCTATTATTTTTTTTGATCCTGATTGACTGCGGTGCAAAAGAATTTTTGACAAAGTGATAAGATAATTTCGGCTGCAATTCGCTGTCGATCAAAGCCCAGCTTGTAACGGGCCACGTATCGTTAATCTGCCAAATGATTGTACCGTTCGTTACCGGCTGATTGAAACGCCAGTGTTCGAGACATGTTTTGAGCGCAAAACCTTGATTCAATTGTGCGAGATAAATGTAATCATTCCACTTTGTGTTGAGCGGAAGATGTGCACTTAAGAACCTCGTTACTCTTTCGGGTCCTTCCACTTGTTTGTTGTGGAATTCAAAAATCTCTCCGTGAATTTTTCTTTCTTCTTTCGGAATATATTTTTCAAAAGTAGATTTGTTTGCCGGTCCCTGAAAACCGAATTCCGTAACGAACAAACTGTTATCATTTACAACTTCGGTGTAATCGATCCAACGGCTCCAAATATTCCATTGATGACGGTTGCCGCTTGTTTCTGAATTCGGATCCTCATCGAAGCCAAACGGCGATGACTCCCAATACGGGCGGTGCGGATCAATTTCTTTTAGCAACGCCGGAATAACCTCGCTGTAAATTTTATAACCGGGCATCAGCTTGTAACTTGTTTTCTGTTCTTGGTGCCAAATCCATTCGTTCTCATTATTGCCGCACCAAATTGCAATCGAGGGATGATGTTGAAGCCGTTTTACGTTGTACAAAATTTCTTCTTTCACATTTTCGATAAACTCTTCATGTTCGGGATATGCGCCGCACGCAAACATGAAATCGTGCCACACAAGCAGCCCGGCTTGATCACACAGTTCATAAAAAATATCGTTCTCGTAAATTCCTCCGCCCCACACGCGGATAAAATTCATGTTTGCTTCTTTTGCATAATTTATGAGTGTGCGGTATTTATCATCAGCTACTCTTGTTAAAAATGCATCGCCCGGAATCCAGTTTACTCCTTTTGCAAAAATATTTTTGCCGTTGACGATAAACCGAAATGTGCGTTCCCCATTCTCTTCAAGCTGCAATTCAATTTTTCTGATACCGATTTTTTTCTTGATTGAATCAATTTCATTGTTAAACTCATCTTTCAATTTTATTTCTACATCGTACTGATTTTGTTCTCCGTATCCGTTCGGCATCCAGAGCAAAGGATTTTTTATTTCCAATCTGATTTTATTTGTACCGGAGTTAATTTCTATATTTTTTTTCGGAAGAGAATTAAAATTGATTTCTGCGTTTAACTTTTCATTGAAATTGTTTGCAACATCGAAACGGATTTCTACTTCAGCCAAATCATTATTAACACTAACCGTATCAAAACAAAATTTTTCGATGGATGCTTTCTTAACTTTTTCAAGATAAACATTCCGCCATATTCCGATTGTAGGAAACGACGGACCCCAATCCCAGCCGAATGAGTATTGAGCTTTTCTGATATGCACGCGATACGAATTCAATGCAACCGGAAGCTTGCCGCGTTTTTTTTCTTCTTCAATACCATAATTAACCGGCGATTCAAAGTGTATTTCCAGTTCATTTCTTTTTTCCTTCAAAAATTTTGCAACATCATATTCATATTTCATGAACATATTTTTTGAATTACCGATCATAACATTGTTGAGATATATTTTAGCAATTGTGTCGAGCCCTTCAAAAATTATTTTTACGGCTGAGTCATTTCTTTCAAACGGCATATCAAAAACAGTTTTGTAAATCCAATCCGATTCAGCAATCCAACCGAGTTTAAGTTCGTTGTTCGAGTAGAACGGATCATCGATCAATTTATTTTTAAGAAGATCGGTATGAACGGTACCCGGTACTTCTGCGTCAATCCATTTCTTTTTTCTAATCTCCTTTGGAATTGACGAAGAAAATTTTTCTCCGATTTTTAATTTCCACTTTCCGTTGATATAAAATTTTTCAGACATATCTCTTAATGTTTCTCCTCCCATTTCAAAATTTAATTTCCAGTAAATCGATTTTGTTTTCATGCGCAAAGTTTATTGTTACGGAATAACCGCCGTCAATTTTTTCGATGACCGCATCGTTATAATTTGCTCTGTTGTGCAAAATGATTTTGGGTTCACTCTTCACATGAATAACTGTTTTGTTCTGATGATTCTTAAATGCTTCTATCTCTATTTTCATCGTGTTGAGTCTGCTATCATAAAAACATGATTTCAAAATTGAATTTGTCGTTTTCAAAACCGGTTCGTTCAATCTACCGGCGTGCAATTGAATATTTTTCGCGGCGGCGTTTTCATCCGGCAGCACAAATGAATTAATTTTCACTCCGTCAATTTCTGTCCTCTGGTTTGCGTTCTTTTCTATTCGCACATTAACCAATTTATTTTTTACTGTGAGATCAAAAGAACAATTCTTTTCTCCTTCAATCAGATAAGGATCAAACTCGATATTCCATTCATTGTTGTTCAATCCGAACAAATAATAGAGCGAATAAAGATACCATCCCGCCGACCACATAAATTGCGGCTTATCGATTGTACCGTAAACTTTTGCATCGTTAAAATTTCCGTTCCGCACTTCGTACATAGCCGGTTGTCCGTTCGGTCCGTTCATAATTCCGTCAACAGTCATAACATTTTTAATGAACTCGGCAGCATTTTCTTTTTTGCCGTCTGCAATTAATGCAAGCGAATACCAAGCATTTGAATGCGACCATATTCCGCCGTTGAGATAATAAAATTTTCCGCCGGCTTCGTTATTTACCAGATGCCAATAATCCTGAAGTTCATCAAAATCCATCGGGTAAACAGTGTACACGCCGGCTTTCTCATCAACAATTTTTTCCTCTGCCGTATTAATCATTTTTGAAATTTTTTCTTGTTCGAGTAATCCGTAATGAGCCGCAAGAAGAGAACCACTGTAAAAATGTTCATCAATTACATCCGGGTCGGAATAATTCATCAAGTAACCGAATTTATCAAACCACAATTTTTCGTTCAGATTTTTCTGCATCCGTTCAGATAACTTTTCAAGTTCATTTAAATATTTTTCGTCTTTATCGAGAACGGACGAGAAGTAGAGGAAAGATCGGATAGCTTTAATCGCAAGAGTTGTCATGTAACTTCGCTGCCCAAATCTTTTTCCGATATCCCACCAATCGGGACGGTACGACCACATTAAATCATCATCGCCTTTTGTCTTCAATGCTTGCGTCAAAGATTTTTCAACGAACGGATAAATCTCTTTCGAAAAATTTTCATCGCCGGAATGTTTTAGATACTCCGCAGACACAATGATGAACCAGAAATTATTCCAGTTATCATGACCGGCAAACTCGGTTACAAACAAAGAGTCTTTCCAGTAATAGGCATGAGGAATAATTTTATCTTTGTCCGCATGTTTAACAATAAAGTCGAGATCGTTTTTAACTCTTTCAAGATCGAAATTAACTGCGGCGAGATCAGTAAGCAGAACATCGTGTGTAAAATAAAAATTGTATTCTGCCGGGCACGGCATCGGCACAATTGTCCCGTCAATAAAATGTTTATTCACTTCAAGAATTGCTTTTGACCAAAGAACTGTGCGGTCAAACTCTTTTATGCCGGTTGTAAATGTTGAACCCGCGCCGATTTTATCTAAAATCGTTTGTTCAAATTCTTCAACTTCTTTCTCGTAATTATTTTTTAAGTAGCCGGCAGTTTCATTTTTTTCACTTTGTCTGCATGTACCGATAATTTGAGTGACAATAAGTTTTTCACCTGGTGCTAATTTTTTCCGATAAACAAAATTCGCAAGAGGTATGCCGGGATTTTTCTTCGAAGTATAATTACAACTATACGGTTCTTCTTTCCCATTTACGATAAACAATACAGTGTTCTGCGTTTTATTGTCGTTATGATTTGCAAAAAAAATTCCGCCGTTATTCAAAACTTCATCGTTGATGTTACTGCTTTGCTTGTAAGTGTGACTCGTACGAAACGCCAAAGGATGTTCCGTGTGAAGCTCAACTTGTTCGGTGCGATTTGTTTTGTTGGCAATCGAATAACTAACTACAAATGCCGGTTTGTTTTTGGTAAATGAGTATGAAAGCTCAATTGTCTTTTCGCTATCCTCCCTAAAAAAATCAACAGCGAAAGGAGTGAGATCAAATTCATACTGCTTTGTATTCAACCATTCAATTTCAGCATCACCAAATTTAACGCCGGCATTCATTGCAAATGTTGTATCGCGCCGCCAATAATCGGTGCTTAAGTCGATGCTGTTTGCAGCCGGGTAGTAAAAACTAAAACGCTGCGGCAGCGGATGGCTGTGATGGAATTCAATTCCGGCATAGTAACTGCCAACTTCAATTTGCGCATCGCCGTTGTAACGGATTATCAAATTCTTTCTTGCGGCAGAGCTGGAATTTGCAGACAACGATCCGCCGTAAAAATTCAAAGCGAGCAATAAAAAAATCGCAGCAAATTTTGTTTTCATCTTTTTAATTACTTAATCATTTTATCGAGTAATTCATTTAGACCAACCACCGCAAAACTGCTTGCGTAGTCAGACATCGCGTATGGAAAGACAACATCGCTTCCGTTTATTACTCCACCGCAAGTGTAAACGACATTCGGCACGTAACCGTTGCGTTCATCTTCGTTTGATTCAAGCAGAGGCTCGCTCAATCTGCCGATTAATTTTGCCGGATCATTTTTATCAAGCAAGAAAGCACCGATAGAATATTTTCTTGCTGCACCCACTCCGTGACTAAAACAGAGCCATCCTTTTTCCGTTTCAATCGGCGAGCCGCAGTTCCCGATCTGAAAAAATTCCCACGGATATTCCGGTTCCATCAATAGTTGTTTTGATTCCCATTTATACACGTCATCGGAGAACATGATGAAATTGTTCTCGTTGTCTTGCCGCGAAAGCATTACAAATTTTCCGTTAATCTTCCGGGGAAACAGTGCCATCCCTTTATTTTGAATTTCCGCGCCGCTCATTTTGCCGATTGTGAAATTCAAAAAATCTTTAGTCTGCAAAAGTTGTGTGGAAATATTGTGACCGTCATACGCACAGTAGGTTGCATAATATGTCTCGGCATTTTTTTCATCAACAAAGCGGACGAACCTCGCATCTTCAATTCCGTTTGATTCGGATGGCAATTGTGGAAAGAGTGTGCGTTCGGAGATTTCATCTTCGGGATTAAACTTTGCTTCGTAAAGTTCATCGGCAAAAATTTTTATCTGCGGCATTTCGGCAAAGTGCGAAAAATTATCAAGCTCAATATTATTGTTGGAATCAATTGTACCGCTTCTGAAAACGAGCGAAGAAATATGTCCCTCGCCGGTTGCGCGCAGACTTATTATAAAACGTTTTTTGTCCGCCGGAAGATTTGTTTGAT
The DNA here is from genome assembly GCA_016177735.1 of Ignavibacteriales bacterium. GTDB lineage: Bacteria > Bacteroidota > Ignavibacteria > Ignavibacteriales > Melioribacteraceae > DYJK01. The sequence goes on from JACOUS010000024.1 coordinate 19,994, forward strand.
CGGGATGCCACACCATCGAAGGATTGAACAACGCCGAATGTTCGAGCGAATATTCATTTGAGAAGTATGCACCTACTAACAGTTTCTTTTCATTCGAGATTTTTTCCAGACCTTCACGATATTTTTTTACTTCGTCGAATCTTTTTTGAAAAAATTGTTCCATTCTTTTGTGGCGCGGTGAAAAAAGTTTTTTTACTTGTTCATATTCTCGGCTCACTGAAGCGTCTGATAATTTCACTACCCGGTCAATGATTTTTTTTATTCTTGATTTATTCCCCGGTTCAAACGGTCTCATAATTACTTTTGTTTGATCGGGCTTAAGAATTATCCCGGTTCTTCTCACATTCATTTTTATTAACCCCCTTTAATATCGGAATTTTGAATTGCACTTTGTGTAGAACGAAGTCTGCCCGGCATCAGTCAGACGGGCGCCACTTCGTCAATTTTTATTTTTTCCCCTCTATAATTTTCTTTAACGTACAAGAAGCCTCTACGTTTCCTTCAATTGCCAAAAGTGAAAGAAGCGCTTCAATTGTTGATTCCGCGCCGGAATTTTTATTGATCTCTTTTTCATTTATGATACCGTCGTAACAAATTCCGGTTTGTTCAAAATAAATTTTTGCGTCCGCCGGATTTTTACCGAAGAACCATTCTGCAATCTCTGCCGCAAACAGCGGATACTTTTTATCTTTCGTTAGTTCAGCGGCTTTTAACACTGCATAAATCATCGGAGTGATACCGTATGCGATCTGTGCAAATTTCTTTTCGGAATCCAAAACTGTTTTTCCGATTTCCTTTTTAACGGCAAACTCATTCAAGAATTTTTCTTTAAGAAGATATTTGTAGAAATAGTTTATTTCGTTTAATGCGGAAGCCAAATATTTTTTATTTCCGGTAATTTCATAAGCACACAGAAGAGAATACGACTGCGAATTTCCCCACGCATGCCAGCTATTTTCCCAGCTCATGAAAGCATAAAAAGGGAATTCGTTATCGTTCCCTTCTTGCATTAATAGAATACCTTCGCAAAAATCATTTATCAGATTCAATACGGAATTATCTTCAAACAAAAAATTATACTTGCACAATGCAGTAACAATAAGCGCCGCTTGGTCGGATGCATACTGAAACGGAAGCCAAGCCGGGCGGTTGAAACCGTTCAGATCAACAATTCTTTTTTCATATAGAAAATGTTTTTTTGCTGCTGCGATTGTTTTTCTAATTGCAGATTCAACCCGCGCAGAAAATTCTTTATCTGCATCTTTGAAATGTGCATACGCTTCCGTTAAAGAAAGCAGTGCGCGCCAAGACCACCAGTTCGGTTCTGCAATACTGTTTTGATGAGTTTTATTTATTGAAAAATCCGGGAAAATAAAATTGTAAAAGAATCCGTTTTCTGATTGCATGTGCAAAACAAACTCGATCAGTTTTTTCGCTTTCTCATTTGAAGCAGCATCATTAACACGGCTCGAATAATTCATATAAAAAATTGCTGCGCGCGATACATCATCAACACATGCAATTCCTTCATCGCTGTCGTCAACCCAGTTGTAATCCGGATATTCGCAGTAGATATGAACAATGCCGAGTTTATTTCCGTCAATGTTTATCTCTTCGTAAAGATGATCTAAGTGTTTTGTGTTGACCAATGTTTGTTGTGCATTTACGTTTTTAAAAAGAAACGTGAAAGCTAAAATGCACGAAACAACAAGAAAAAAATTCGAATGGTTTTTCATTGTTTGTCTATTTTTTATTTACAAACAGAGAGCAAATAATCAATTGAAGTTTCAGCGAGACAAATGTTTGTATCGGCACCCGAGTAATAAATTTTTACTCTGCCGTCCGGCTCGTCAATCCATCCGCACGAAAAGACAACATTCGGCACATCGCCAATTCTCTCGTAATCGAGTTCGGATGAAAGGATCGGTCCTTTCGTTCTACCTTTTACAATCCACGGTTTTTCGAGATCGAGCAGAACAACACCGAGTTTGTACAATGTAGAAATTCCAAATCCGCGTACACCATGGTAAAGCATCAGCCATCCTTCTTTTGTTTTTATCGGTGTGCTCGATGAACCGATTTTATCGTTCTCCCACGTTCCCGGCAAAGGTTCCATCACAACCTTGTTATTGCCCCAATGCAAAAGATCGGGACTGCTGTTGATCCAAATATCACGACGGCTTTCAGCAGACGGGCGGTCGATTCTCCAATAACTATTCTGAATCTTTTCGGGAAAGAGTGCACAGTCTTTGTTCGAAGGCTCGCTGATTGGTCCGTGTATTTTAAACGTGTTAAAATCTTTCGTCTCTGCAAGAATAACAAGCGGCATATATTTCGAGTAGCCTGTGTATGTAAGATAATAAGTGCCGCCAATTTGTGTTATTCGTGCGTCTTCAATTCCCCATTCAACATATTTATAAAATTCTTTATGACCTTCGGGAGTAAGTGTAGGTTTTGAATCAACTACAAATTTATATCCGTCACTTCCGGTTGCTTTAACCAATGAAGACCTTCCGTCAGGCATTTCAACACGGCACATCAACAAATATTTATTTTGAAATTTCACCGCGCCCGGATTAAAAATGCTGTTCACTTTAAATGGAACATCTTCTTTTGTAATAATTGGATTCTTCGAGTACTTCACTATTTCCATGATTTGAGTACCTTCTGTTTAATTATAAAATCTATGTCGTTTATTATTCTATTCCTTCATTCCTGACGAAGCCATACTTTGTATGAAATATTTTTGGAAGAAGACGTACGCCGCAACAATCGGCAATGCAAGTATTACAGCCGCGGCAAGTTTAACTCCGAGTTGTGATTCTGCTCTTCCACCGACTGCAAACAAAGTAACAAGCTGCGGCATCGTCATTAAATTTTCATCGCGAATTACAATAAGGGGCCACAACACTTCATTCCACGATGCCATGAATGTAATTATCCCGACAGTAACCAGTGCCGGAATTGAGTTGGGCCATAAAATTCTAAAAATAATTTTGAGTTCTCCGCAGCCGTCGATTCGTGCGGCATCAATTAAATCTTGCGGTATCGTTTTGAAATACTGCCGGAACATAATTATCGCGAGTGCATTCATCAGATACGGCAAAATTAATCCGGTGTATGAATCAATCCATCCGAACTTTACGATCAAAATGTATTGCGGAATTAACGTAATCTGAAAAGGAAGTGTCATCGTAAAAATGATAATATAGAAAATCAAGCTGCGTCCTTTGAATTCCAAACGCGATAATGCATAACCCACCATCGAACCGAAAACCAAAACACCGAACGTGATTGTGCTCGCAACAATCATACTATTTATAAACGCTTTTCCTATCGGAATCTTTTCAAACATTTGAAGATAACTGCCGAATGTAAAACTTGACGGAAGAAAAACGAGATTGCTTATTTCATTTTCCGGAGCGAACGATGCACCGAGCATCCAGACAAACGGATACAGAAACGTGATAGAACCGATTAGAAGCACACTGTAAAGGATAATTTTTTTCATCACTTATCCTTCTCCACAAATTTTTTCTGAATCATAACAACGGATAAAATTAAAAGCGCAAAGAAAAATCCGAGCGTTGCGGCATACCCCATGTGATGATAAAAGAAACCTTGTTTATATATATAGAGCACGGCAGAAACAGTGCTGTTCAATGGTCCGCCGCCGGTCATTACGTACGGCTCGATGAATAAAGAGAAACCGCCGATTGTTGAAAGTACAATCACCATAAAAATGGTCGGATTGATAATCGGCAGAGTGATTCTGAAAAATTTTTGTAGATGAGTTGCACCTTCAAGTTCGGCGGCTTCGTAGTACTGTGGAGGCACAGTCTGCAAACCAACAAGAAAAAGAATTACATACAAACCGACATTTTTCCAAGTTGCCATCACTGCAATAGAAGGCATCGCCCAATTCGGATCGGTGAGCCATCCGATTTTTGCAAATCCGATTTTAACAAGCACACGGTTGAGCAGCCCGGTATCAAAACCGTAAAGCTGCTGCCAAAGAATTGTAACAACTACTCCCGATACAATGACGGGAAGAAAAAATGCCGCTCTAAAAAATCCGCGGAATTTTATTTTCTGATTTAACAGCTCTGCGAGAAACAAAGCAATTACAATTTGAAACGGAATATGTATCACAAGAAAGATCAATGTATTGACCACAGCTTTCCGGAAAAGAGCATCGTTAAATAATCTTTTGTAGTTGCTCAATCCGGCAAATTCCATCGGCGAGATTATATTCCAATTATTAAAAGTAAGATAGACCGAAAAGCCGACGGGGAAAGCGACGAACACCAAAAAATAAATTATGTACGGCGATACGAGCAGATATGGAATTAATTTTTTCCGCATCACTTTTCCTATTTCAGAAATAAAAGATTTACAGCTTTCTCGGCGTCGTTCAAAGCTTCGCGCGGAGTTTTCTTTCCGTAGATCACGCAAGCTTCATACTCTTGAGATATCAAATCGAAAACTTCTTTCAGCACCGGCGATTGGTCCGTGCCCTTCACATATTTTGCTTGTTCTGCAAAAACTTTCATCTTCGAATTTTTCGCAAAGTATCCGGCATATTTCGGATTGGTATCCAAATTTTTTCTATGCGGAAGCTGGTTTGTAATTTCAAGAAATTTCAGATCGTTCTCTTCGCTCAACGCATATTTCAGAAATTTCCATGCGAGCGGCGGATCGAGACACGTTTTAAAGATCACAATATTTTTTGGATCGCCGTACGTGTACACATTGCCGGAATGATTATCGGGAACGGGCATCGGATGAAAATCATATTTGAAGCGTGCCGGCTTAAATTTTTCCGTGTGCGAAATTTCCCACGGTCCGGTAAATCTCGTTGCAATCACTCCGTCCAAAAAAACATCTTGCCGCGCGGATAATCTTTCTTTCGGGAAATAATTTCGTTTGTACATCACGCGCAGAAATTCAAAAACTTTCACGCCGGCTTCATTATTAAAAACTGCTTTGTTGTTCTTTACAAGCGGCGCACCGTTGGAAGCGGCGAGATACAAAGGATAGAAATCGAAAAATCTCTGCCACCACGTAACCAAAACTTCCGCGTAACCGAACCAGCGGTCAACGTAACCGTCGCCGTCGTTATCTCTCTGAAATTTTTTCGATGCGTTGAAAAAATCCGAATATGTTTTCGGCGGCTCTGCAAATCCAATTTCTTTGATCGCGTTGGAATTGTACAGTAACATTATCGGATTTATTTTCCAGGGGATTTGATAAATATGTCCGTCCGGTGAAGTGACATCTGCAATCACAGCGCTGTCACAACGCTCATGTAAAAAATCCATGAAGCCGTCAAGAGTATCGAGCGCAACAAGAACGCCGGCTCGCGCATAAGATTCAACATCGCCTTCCCACATATTCGAATAAATATCCGGTGTTGTTTTGCCGACAACTGCCGCGAGAATTACTTCTTCGCTCGACTGCCCTTCGGGCACCGGCTGAAACATTATTTTTTCTTCGGGATTTTTTTGATTCCACTTTTCAACTATGTACCGTGCGAATTCAATTTCTTCTGTATTGTTGGACGACCAATAAATAATTTTTGCATCACGCGTCTGTGAATCAGAACTGCACGAAACAACAAGTGCAAAAACAAACAACGGCAATATTTTTTTGATTGATTTCATTTACTGCCAGCGCGCCCAATAGTTATCTATCGTTGGATACGGAGTTCGCGGAATTAATCCGCCTCGTTTGACAGTGTAAAAATCTACGGACTGAACATCTTCTTCTCCGCTTACTTTTATTCCGTTCAAAAGTTTTTCGTTAATCTTCACCGGATATTTCTTTTTCAATTCGTTGATTTTACGAAAAAGTTTTTTCGTCAATTCTGCTTCTATAAATTCATTCTGCGACTGATTATTTGTGCTGCCCGAATTTACTTCTTTGTTCTCAACAACGATTAAGTTAATCATTTCATTCTTGACTGAAGCATAAAGAATTTTATCGAGCCACCATTTTGACTGCTCAACAACATTTTTCCTATCGTAATAACCTTTTGATTTTGCAGTTGATGTTAGCAATTTATCGCGAATCATCCGCCAAATCATTTCTTCAAGCGAACGTGAAAATTGTGCGAAACTTCTTTGATCGAACTTAGCATATTGACCGCGCGTTCTGTACCAAACCACAAAATCGTTCAGCGTGATTTTAAAGTCTTTCAGCTCGGCAAGAATAATTTGCGAGTAATCGTTCGTATCAAATTCCTTTTTAGCCTCTTCAAGTTTTCCATCGAGTTCCCATTCGAGGTATTTTTCTTTGGTCAGTTCGTAAGCGGCAAGATACGACCGCAAAATCTGGAACGGTTTCCTTTTTATTACGGGATTTTGCGCCGTCAACAATTCATTAACATATTTATCGCTCAACCGGTCAATCTTCATTTTCATAACTGCCGTTCGTGCTTCGCTCAGAATTTTATTTTGTTCTGTTTCCGAAGGAATTATGTTGTATGAAAAATTTTTTAGCCGCACTATGTACCAGCCGTCATTTGTTTTTACCGGTGCTGAAACGGTTCCGATTTCAAGTTTATCAATAATTTTGCCGAGTTCCGGATTTTTCATTTCAAGCTGATACCGTGATGATTTCAAGGAGCGGTCATCGATGCTCACCGTGTCGTTCAATTCTCTTTCGAACAACTTTTGGAAATCAACCCCGTTTTTCAGCGAATCATTAACTTTTATTATCCCATCTTTCCGTACTGTGTAAAGCCACTGCAGCTCAACATCAATCAATTTTTGTTTTGCTGTTGTATCAATTTCTTCTTGCGTGATTGTTATTTTACTTTGTATCTCATCTTTGAAAAGTTCTTCGGTCGCGAGATCATCACAAAAAGCATTGTAATATTCTTGAACATTTTGCGTTGTATCGAGTCTTCGCGAAATGCCGTCGAGCGCCAAAAGTTTTTCACGAACCAGATTATCGAGGAAAACTTTTTTTGAATTTCTAATTCGTTTATAAAAAGCCGGTCCGTATTCGTATCCGTTTACAAATTCATTAATTGTAATTTTGATATCGCCAACTACCGCTACAACCGAATCATTGTTACTCGAATTATTTCTCTTCGACTGCGATGATACATTCACAACACAAATAACATTCATCAAAAAAATTATGGCGATAAATAGCTTTCTCATTCATCATCTCTTGTGGTTGTTTCTCTGTGTTCTCTGTACCTCCATGGTGAAAAATCTTTTACCGCGGGGGTACGGAGTTTTAAAAAACAATTCCGAGTGAAAAAGTATGTACGTTTTGCAGTCTGCCAAAATCTCTGTAAGCGTAATCAAATTTAACCGAAGCGCTTGTGAGAATTAATTTGGAATTCACGCCAACTCCAAACGACAGACCGCCTTCTGCATCTTTCATAAAAGCATTTTGCCAGCCGCCGCGCAGAAAAATAAAATCTTTGAACGCTGCTTCAAATCCGAAATTCATGCTCTCGTATTCATTGTTCGGATGAATTGCATCGGCGGCAATTGTTAATCTGTAATCTTCAGTATTAACTGCATTGGTTGAAACACCGATTTGAAAAGTAAGCGGCAAATCCCACGAATCGGTTTCAATGTCTGCCGGTATCTGATCATTCGAACCTTCTTTTGTCGGGTCAACACTAATGAAGTAGCGTGTGTCTCTTCCTTCCATTTGCATCGGTGTTCCAAAATTTAATATCGATGCGCCGATAACCATTCCGCCGAAAAGATCGGTTCGGAATTCCGTACCGGCATCAATTGCAAATGCAGATGCGGTCATGTGCCAGATTGTTTGCTGAATATATTTTCCGGTGAAGCCGATTGAAAAGCGGTCGCTCAAATTCCGCGAGTATGAAATTCCGATTGCAATATCGGCAGCACTGAAATACTCGCCGGTGCCTTCCGGTTTTTCTACAGTGCGGACTTTCATATCATCCATCGAAAAAGATGTGAAGCTAAATCCAATATTCCCAAAACCGCCAAACGGAATTACGAGTCCGGCAAAATCAAAACTTGTTTCGGCTATCCAGTTCGTATGAGACAGAACTGCTTCGTAATTTTCAATCGATGCAATGCCGGACGGATTCCAAAATAATGATGAGGCATCATTTGCAGCACTCACAAAAGCGCCGCCCATTCCGATTGCCTTTGCCCCGACCGGAATTTCCAAAAACGATGCGGCGGTGGTGCCGGTCTTCGAAACATTTTGTGCAAAATAATTTTCCGCTGTTATCAAAAAAATTATCAGAATAAATCTTGCGAAATATCTGATCTTCATAAAAACCCCGTGTAAATTTTTAAACTTTTTTCTTCTATTTAATTATTGCAAACTTGTCGATCTTCTCGCCTATACCGGGCGCATCAACGTGATAAACATAAATTCCATATGCGATGTCCATTCCGTCTTTCGATATAAGATTCCACGGCTCCTGACCGTTATCAACAGTGGTGTTGTGCTCAATTGTTTTCACAAGTTTACCGCTAACCGTATAAATTCTGATTGTGCACTGCTGCGGAAGATTTATAAAATAAATTCTTCTTTCGCCGCGTCCGACATTTGTTGTTGAAGGTTCCCACGAAGCAGCGCCTACATAAGGATTTGGAACTACAGCAACATCATCAAGTTCTGCAGCGGCTTTTTGCTTATCGAACTGCGGCGCTTGCGAAGTAAATTCAAAATACTCTCCGTTTCGGAACGGCTTTTTAGTAACAAGTTTGAACACATCACCGAACTGCGGGTGTTTTTGATTTTCTTCTGCTATCGTTGTGTCTTTCACCAAAGTTACAGACCAACTTACTTTTAGATTTGCAAATGATGTTGCCTGCTTTCCGGCTGAATCACCCATTACAATAAAAATTGCATCGCCGTCGTTGAAAAGTTTATCGTTGTTAGCATCTCTAAAGATGAATTGATAGTTTTTATTTTCGGTAACATTTTTTACGATAACATTGGATTGAACCGGCTGGCTGAAACTTGTAGCCGGAAACGATAGATATCCCAAACCCGGTTCGGTTAATTCAATTTCGAAATCCGCCGGATAATCTATTCGTTTGCTATTGTACGCTGCGGCAAAGCGAGAATCGAATCCAAGCTGTACAATGTAATTACTGTTCCCTTCTTTCCAGCCGCTTTTGTTGTAATCTACTTTAACAACATTATCGTTAGTTAAAGTGGCTGCAAATCCGTCAATTACTTTCGAGGTAAATGAAGTTCCTTCAAATGCTGTTGAGTTGATGAGTGTGTCGCCGGCTGTATAATCAACTATTTTGAATTTCGGTTTCGATTCGTTATTGAATTTTGTGCTCTCAAAAAATTCAACACGGTAGAGATGATTATCTTTTATCGAATCGGGATCGAGAACTTCCACGGAAAGCTTTCCGGTGCCGGGACCGCTTGTAAAGAAATTTTTTATTTCCGGTGCAATGTAACCGGCGGCGGGTGCACGGGGTGTTACAACCGCGGTGTTAATATCCGTTGTAATTTTCCCGTTGATATCCTGCTTGATAATTGTGGTGGTTTCCGACGGCGGTATTCCTTCGAATTCTCCTTCAACCGTTGTTGTAGTAAATCCCTGATCGTAAGCGGCTACGGCATAATAATAAGTCTGCCCGTTTTGAACAGTTGAATCGATGTAAGAATGTTTTAATCCGGTATCACTGCCAAGATTGAAGAGCGCGCCGTTTACATCAATAGGATGAAGCCCTTTAACATTATCAGCAAGATCGAATTGTGCAAGCGGTTTTCTGAAAGTCGCCTTGCCGTATGCATCGGTGATAATTTTGTTTTCAAGAAAATTTGGTTCTGTCGAACGATAAATTCTGTATCCTTCAAAATTATACCGCTGGTAAAAAGCATCGAACGTTTTTTCAGCTCTGTCATCCCAATAGAGTGTAACTTTTTTATCGCCGGCAATTGTTTTCACAATCGGTTTTTCCGGCGGTTTGGCAAAACGATAATTTGCGTTATAAATCTGCTGAACAGTTTTTTTCCTTCTGAATAAATCATCTTCATCGATTCCAAAAATTAGAGACATAGAAAATCTTTCAGTTTCGCCGGTCTCTTCAAGTTCGCCTGTAATAGTGGAATATTTATTTCTTCCCCACATATGAAACAGATAACTTGAAAAATAATTTGCGAGATTAACACCAACGAGCGATTGACCGTGCGGTGCCGGAAGTCCCGAAAGCACAGTCCAATTTTCTTCATCGTTATCAAGTTCGTATTGATGAACCGGATAAATTGCAAAACCGGTTAAACCAAGCTGGTCGGATTCGTCTTTATCAAGTATTCCAAAATTCGGCTCGCCCTGATCGGGTTTCCCGTTTCCTTCGGTTCCATCGAGATCAGATTGAGTGTAACCTTCATCGAACGGACCAATGCCGTCTGTACCGACATCATCATTCAAAGGTTCACCGTTATCCCAAATTCCGTTTCCGTCATCATCGGTGAAAGCACGCCAATTTCCGTTTTCATCCGCATCCCAATGTGGTTTCCATGAATAACCGTAAAAATTTTTGAAGTTGGTTGTGTCTCTTCCAGCATCAAGCAAATACGGATCTTGCAATGGTGAAGAAATAAATCTGTTTACCTTGTTGTCTCTCCGCTCATCTGTCAACCCGTCTTTGTCGTTATCTTTTCTATCATCCGGAACTCCAGGACTTTCAAGGAATGCATAACCGGCAAGACCGACCGGACTCCAATTGCCGGGGCTTCCGGTTGGAACTGTTGACCACGCATATGAAATATCGAGAACATCATCGTAGTCTCCGGCATTGTTGGATGAGTTATCGTGTCCGCCGATTCCCCAATCAATATATTGTGCGAAAAGAGTTTTATCGTAATCTGCCGTACCCATATTTGTAATTTCGTAATACCAGAAGATTACATCTTCTGCAAGAACTTGCGACCACTGAAAGCCGCGAGTTTTCACTTGCATTCCGAGTCCGCCGCGAGTAGGATCTTCTTCATCGGGTGTGAAATTATTTTTGATCAGATATTCTCTGTCTTCGTTGTCATCAAAAACAAAATATGTTTCCACATCGGCATTTTTAATTCCTTTGCCGAAGAAACCGTTCCATGCACCATTCCAATCCGAAGGTCTATCGGGCCAGTTGAGTGGCCAGCTCGATGTTTCATCACTGCGAGCCGGAATACTTGAATACGGCGCCGCATAACCGGGAAGCGACCACCATCCGTAAGTAACCCCGGTTGCCGGATCGTAGCGCGTGAACTCGTAATAATTAGATTCGAGCGGATGAATTAATCTACCGAGCGGATCTTTTGCTTCGGCTTGAACCATCACCGCAACGCCATCAACGTAAGTGTGATTTGTTCCTTTGGGCCACACGCCGCTTCTGCTCGGCTCGTTGAGCCAATCGGCAACTTCGCCAAAATTGTAATAAACAGTTGCGGCAAGATTGCCGTCCATGTATCCTTTTCTTGTTTGATTATGATCGCCTTTGTTTTTATCAACGATACTTTGCGCAAAAAAATCAGCGTAACAAAAGATGATCAGAAATAAAATTAAACCGTGAAAAATTTTTTTATTCATTTGAATAAAATCCTCCGGATTAAAAACTAAAAGATGCACCGACTACAATTTGCCGCGGTGCAGAATAGAAATCGGGTCTCGTGAAATATTCTTCCAAAGTATTAACACCGCGCGGAGCTTCTTGTGCGCGTGTCAATTCAAGCGAATAACCCGCTCTGCCGGTATCTCCAAATACATCGATTTCATTTTCAGTATCGAACAGATTATAAATTTTTGCGAACACCGAAACCTGATTTCCGAACAAGCTGAAATATTTTGTTAAGTACAAATCAACATTAAAATATGCGGGGCGGTTCTCGCTGTTTTCCAAACCGGTTCTTTGATTTTGCAAAGAAGGAGTGTATGGCAGACCCGAGCCAAGTTTTCCAATTGTACTCGCAATAAAATCTCCGGGCATGCCGGCTGTTACTGTAAAGTTGAGCGAGTGCCTTCTATCCCAGTTGAGCGGTACAAGTTGTTTGTTCGATTCAATCGGCGGATTGGCTTGTGCTTTGTTGAATGCATCGTTCGGATCGGATGCGTTTCCTTTTGCAACCTGGAAAGTGTAATCGAGACTCGCACCTATTCCGTCACTGAATCTCTTCTCAAAAGAAATTGTAAATCCTTTTACGGAGCCATAATCTCTGTTGATAAGCTTGCTGAATTTTTTAAACTCATTTTTTATATGAATCTCCGAGCCGAGCAAATTTCTGATATCTTTGTAATAACCCGTGATCGTAATTCCAAAATTTGTTACGAGTTCTTGCTGAAGACCAATCTCATACATAATTGTTTGCTGTGCATCGAGATCAGCATTGCCGATTGTACTGCCGATGTTTTCAGGGTAATCGCCCGTTAACGGAATTCTAAAATTCGGATTGCGGTACAAATATTCGAAAGGCGGAATCTGAAAAAAGTGTCCGTACGAAATATGGAGTGCACCCTTATCGGTAATCGGATACGATAAACCGATGCGCGGACTAAATTGATATTTCGATTTTGCTTTCGCCATCAGCGAATCCGGGAAAGGAGGTTCTAAATTATCGAGCAAAGCAATTTTATTCGGGTCTTTCAAAAAATAGCCGTCGGGTTCAAAATAATCGAAGCGCAGACCGAAGTTGACAACCAAATAATCGAGTTCAATTTTATCCTGAAAATATGCGGCGATCTGAAACGGGTTTGCATTGTACTCGTTGAAATTGAATGCGCCCGGCATCGGCAGAGAAGGTTTGTAATTCGTAGAAGCATCGATCACAATTTGAAAATCTTTGTAATCGATGTTGTTGTACTTGTATTCAAAACCGGTTTTGAGCTGGTGAATATTGTTTATCTGCCATGTTAAATCTGCTTTGCCGGTGTAAGTGCTTGTAGTATGATTAAAATGCCAGTTCTGTGTACCGCCGGTTAAAAAAGCATTTCCGCTTACGTCTCTCATTCGTTCCGGTTTTACATAACGAGGGTCCAGCGGATCTTCGTAAACATACTGCTTGTATTCTGTTGTAAATGCCGAACCAACCAGATCAATAAATGCGGCACCGCTTAAAACATAAGTGTAGCTCAAACTTGTTAAATAACTTTTCTGAAATTTTTTGTAATCGCCGTCGGGATTGAGTTTAAATCTGTGATCATAATTTCTGTACTGTTGATCTTGATACATGCCGCTCAAAACAATTCCTCTGCCGCCGTCACCTACATTCAAAGATAATTTTCCTTGCAAAGTGTACCGCTTGTTATCATTCATCGGAACATATTTATTATCTCCGGCAGCACCGATATACCAATCTTCGGAATTATTCGCAGAAAAGTTTGATGAATCGGAAGGATTGAACATCCTTCTTCCGTAAATTGCACCGGCATCATAAATGTAGCGACCGGAGATGAAAAATTTTAATAAGTTTTCCAAACCCGGTATTGGTCCGCTTAAACTTCCCTGAAAATTGTAAACATCCTCCGGAGAAATAGAATTTATGTTTTGATACAAACTTTTTCTATTTGTTAAATAATCGCCGGTATAAAAAGAAATGTCTCCTTCGATAGAACTGCCGGCAATTTTTGTTATTTGATTAACAACGCCCGAAAGTGCTTCTCCGTATTCGGCATTAAATGTTCCGGTAAGAACTTGCAATTCTTCGATGCTGTTTACTTCTGCTTCGAGCGCGGAAGAACCTGAATAAGCATCGTTAACTGCAACGCCGTCAATCAAATATTTTACTTCGCTGCTTCTGCCGCCCCGGAAGTGTCCATCCACAACTCCGGCTTGAAGATTAACGACCGACTGCACATCTTCGAGCGGAAGCATCGCAATTTGCGAACCGCTTACTTTCGATTCGGTTGACGTCAAATCTTTTTGCACGATTGGTTTTTGTGCGGTGATAACAACGTCTTTCATCTCAACCGCTTCTTCCGAAAGAGATAGATCAATTTTAGTTGTTTGATCAACCGATACTCTGATATTCTGCGCAGTAACCGAAGCATAGCCGATCAAAGAAACTTTTATTTCATAAACGCCTGGCGGAATATTAATTATGAAAAAGTCGCCGTCAATATCGGAAGCGCTTCCCATCGTAGTTCCAACAAGAAGAACATTGGCTCCGATGAGAGGCTCACCGGTTTTTGCATCGGTAATTTTGCCGGCTATTTTCCCGGTTGTGCCGGCAAAAATATTCGATACCAAAAAGAAGAATAAAAATATTCCGCCAAAATATTCTCTGCGTATTCTTTCTGTGAACATGTAATTCATCCGCATGGTTTTTAATAGTCTATCTAATTGATAAGAAAGAGAGGCTGCCTCAAAACTTTACCGCAACTTTTTGTTCAAACGGATTTCGAAAAATTCCGGTTTGAGGCAACCTCGTAAAAATTATTTTATTGCTGTATCACTGATGCTATTTCAGAAGAATCATTTTCTTTGACTGAACAAACTCTCCGGTCGAAATTGTGTATATGTAAGTTCCGGTAGCTACTTTTTTACCGAAATCATTTTTGCCGTCCCATTCAACTTTATACATACCCGGTGCTTGTTCGGAATTGAGTAAGCTTCTTACTTCCCTTCCGAGTATATCATAAATCTTGAGCGATACATTGCTCTGTTTCGGCAAAGCATAACTAATCACAGTTGCTGGGTTAAACGGGTTCGGATAATTTTGGAACAGAGTATATTGAACCGGGATTGCTTCTTCAGTTTCCACATCAACAAGATCGAGTTTACGAACTTCGAGAAGATCGCAATAAATTGTTCCTTTAAATCTTCCGAGAGGATGTAATCTTACCGATATCGATTTCGCTCCTTCTTGTACCGGTACATCTACATAAAATTGCATCCAGTCAAATGATGTTACTGACGGGAATTTCAACGGAATATCTCTCGACCAAAATTCTCCCCAGCCTTCGTTGTTACCTGATGTATTATGAAAAATAGGTGTTATTCCAAAACTTGCTTGGTCGCCAATCTGCGACATTTCAACCGGATCGAGATTTTGTGCTTTCAACCAAACAGAAACTCGAAGAACATCTCCCGGTTTTGCATCTTTCAATGCAGTGATATCATAACTATTCGAAGTTACTCTACCGGATGGAGTTGATGCATCAAGCAAATATTTTTTCGTGCCGACAAATCCGTCATGCGTACCCGGTAAGTTCTCGAACTTCAAACTGTACTTTCCTTGATATGATTCTTCATCGGTTATCTTCGTGTTTTCGTAGCCGTCACTCAATCTTCCGTCATTGCCTCCGCCCGGCGGCAACCAGTAGAACCAGCCGGTCGGAACGCCTACCTGGGTGTTCCAGTCTTGACCCGCCCACGATCCGTTGCGTCCGTACAACATAAAATCATCTGCCCATACCGTGCCCGTTGCATTCTTGCCGGCTACGAACTTTATTATTGTCGTGTAGGAGTCTTCAGGTAATATTGCACTGCCTACTGCATTTGTATCGGCTATCCAGCCGCT
>JACOUS010000025.1 GCA_016177735.1 Ignavibacteriales bacterium
CAGTTCACGTACCGCTTTAATTGGCGAACAGCCAAACCCTTGGGACCTTCTTCAGCCCCAGGATGCGATGAACCGACATCGAGGTGCCAAACCTTGCCGTCGATATGAACTCTTGGGCAAGATCAGCCTGTTATCCCCGGCGTACCTTTTATCCTTTGAGCGACGGCACTTCCACTTGCTACCGCCGGATCACTATGTCCTACTTTCGTATCTGCTCGACCTGTGTGTCTCGCAGTTAAGCCCCCTTATGCCATTGCACTCAACGCATGATTACCAACCATGCTGAGGGAACCATTGAGAGCCTCCGTTACAATTTGGGAGGCGACCGCCCCAGTCAAACTACCCGCCTAACACTGTTCCAAACCCTGATTCAAGGGTCGAGGTTAGAATCCAAATAAAACAAGGGTGGTATTTCACCGTTGACTCCACCGAAGCTAGCGCCCCGGTTTCAAAGTCTCCCACCTATCCTACACATGCTTTACTCGAACCCAATGTTAGGGTGCAGTAAAGGTGCACGGGGTCTTTCCGTCCATATGCGGGTAACCGGCGTCTTCACCGGTACCACAATTTCACCGAGCCCGTGGTTGAGACAGTGCCCAAATCGTTACACCATTCGTGCAGGTCGGAACTTACCCGACAAGGAATTTCGCTACCTTAGGACCGTTATAGTTACGGCCGCCGTTTACTGGGGCTTCGGTTCAAAGCTTCGCTTGCGCTAACCTCTTCCCTTAACCTTCCAGCACCGGGCAGGTGTCAGTCCCTATACTTCGTCTGAATTGACTTCGCAGAGACATGTGTTTTTGTTAAACAGTCGCTTGGGCCATTTATCTGCGGCCTCATTGGGCTTGATTTGTACAATCTCACCTACTAGAGGCACCCCTTCTCGCTAACTTACGGGGTTAATTTGCCGAGTTCCTTAACCACGGCTCACTCGAGCGCCTTAGAATATTCATCCCATCTACCTGTGTCGGTTTACGGTACGGTCTGATATAAATTTCCCATACGAAGATTTTCTTGGCAGTCTGTTTAGGATCAGTTCAGTCAAAAAAGACACCCGTTCGCACCTCGGTGTAAGAAAGTGCGGATTTACCTACACTTTCCACCTACATGCTTAGACCACCTAATCCAACAGGTGGCTGATCTTTCACTTCTGCGTCCCTCCTTATGGTCAAACAATTTATACCAGGTACAGGAATTTTCGCCTGTTTACCATCGCTTACGCCTTTCAGCCTCAGCTTAGGACCCGACTAACCCTGAGATGACTAACATTGCTCAGGAAACCTTAGATTTTCGGCGACACGATTTTTCATCGTGTTTATCGTTACTTATGCCTACATTTGCGTTTCCATCCGCTCCAGCATAGCTCACGCTACACCTTCAATGCTGAATGGAATGCTCCTCTACCAATCCTTACGGATTTCATAACTTCGGCAAGTAGTTTTAGTCCCGGGTATTGTCGACGCTAAGTCGCTTGACTAGTGAGCTATTACGCACTCTTTAAATGAATGGCTGCTTCTAAGCCAACATCCTAGTTGTCTAAGCAACTTAACATCCTTTCTCTGTTAACTACTGTTTGGGGGCCTTAGTTGATGATTTGGGTTGTTCCCCTTTTGGCCACCAAGCTTATCCCTGGTAGCCTGACTGCCGAGAAACATATGACCGGAATTCGGAGTTTGTCTGGGTTTGGTACCGTTGTGACAGCCCTAGCCCAATCAGTGCTCTACCTCCGGCATATTATTACTCGACGCTAGCCCTAAAGCTATTTCGAGGAGTACGAGCTATCACCGAGTTTGATTGGTCTTTCGCTCCTACCCTCACCTCATCCAAGCGGTTTTCAACCCACACTAGTTCGGACCTCCATGAGGTTTTACCCTCACTTCATCCTGGACGAGGGTAGATCACCCGGTTTCGCGTCTAGCGCCTGTTACTCAAAACGCCCTATTCAGACTCGCTTTCGCTACGGCTTCTCCCCTTAGGGGATTAACCTTGCAACAGACGACTAACTCGTAGGCTCATTATCCAGAAGGCACGCTGTCATCCCGTCGAAACGAGACTCCAACTGCTTGTAAGCACACGGTTTCAGGTACTATTTCACTCTCCTGTTAGGAGTGCTTTTCACCTTTCCCTCACGGTACTATACGCTATCGGTCACAAAGGAGTATTTAGCCTTAGCAGATGGTTCTGCTAGATTCGCACAGACTTCCACTTATTCCGTGCTACTAGGGAATGTTTTCCAAGAAGTTATGCTGTTTTCACCTACGGGACTATCACCCTCTATGGTTGAACTTTCCAGAACATTCGATTAACAACATAATTTATAACTTCTCGACTTATTCGTAATTCAGTCCGAGAACATCCCACAACACCGCTAACACAACAGTTACGACTTTTAACATGTTAAACGGTTTTGGCTCTTTCCATTTCGCTCGCCACTACTCAGGAAATCACTTTTGTTTTCTCTTCCACTGGGTACTGAGATGTTTCACTTCCCCGGGTTAGCTCTTCTCATCCTATGAATTCAGATGAGAGTTTCCCGACATTACTCGGGAAGGGTTGCCCCATTCGGAAATCCACGGGTATCAGGTTGCTTCCACCTTACCGTGGCGTATCGCCGGTAACCGCGTCCTTCATCGCCTCTTTGTGCCAAGGCATCCACCGTATGCCCTTAGTAACTTAGCCAAAAACTTTTTATCACAAGATAGATGTTATTATTTTTTTTTGAAGACTCAGTATAAATTAGAAAACTAATTTATTACTCTTTCAATCTGTCAAAGAACTTAAAACTTGTGGAGCTAATCGGGATCGAACCGATAACCTCCGCCTTGCAAGGGCGGCGCTCTCCCAATTGAGCTATAGCCCCAAAACTAGATCGTTTTAGGGTCGGTTATCATAAGAAACGCACTACCCATTTAGTGGGCCTGAGTAGAATTGAACTACTGACCTCACGCTTATCAGGCGTGCGCTCTAACCATCTGAGCTACAGGCCCGTGATGTTATCACCGCAGCCTAAGCTGCTCAGAAAAAATAAAAAGAGTGAGTGATAAAAATCTTTAATAGTATGATTACTCTTTAGAAAGGAGGTGATCCAGCCGCACCTTCCTGTACGGCTACCTTGTTACGACTTAGCCCCAGTCACCGGTTTTACCTTAGACAGCTCCTTCCTTGCGGTTAGGTCACTGGCTTTGGGTACCCCCGGCTTCCATGGCTTGACGGGCGGTGTGTACAAGGCCCGGGAACGTATTCACCGCGCCGTGCTGATGCGCGATTACTAGCAATTCCAGCTTCATGGAGTCGGGTTGCAGACTCCAATCCGAACTGAGGATGATTTTTAGGGATTGGCTCCACCTTGCGGCTTAGCTACCCGTTGTATCACCCATTGTAGCACGTGTGTAGCCCTAGACGTAAGGGCCATGCTGACTTGACGTCATCCCCACCTTCCTCACTACTTGCGTAGGCAGTCCCATTAGAGTGCCCAGCATAACCTGATGGCAACTAATGGTAGGGGTTGCGCTCGTTGCGAGACTTAACCCAACACCTCACGGCACGAGCTGACGACAGCCATGCAGCACCTGTACAAGCGCCATTGCTGGAAGAGTGCTTTCACACTCGGTCGCTTGCCTTTCAAGCCTAGGTAAGGTTCTTCGCGTTGCATCGAATTAAACCACATGCTCCACTGCTTGTGCGGGCCCCCGTCAATTCCTTTGAGTTTCAACCTTGCGATCGTACTCCCCAGGTGGAATACTTAATGCGTTAGCTGCGGCACTGGATGCTAATGCATCCAACACCTAGTATTCATCGTTTACAGCATGGACTACCAGGGTATCTAATCCTGTTCGCTCCCCATGCTTTCGCGCCTCAGCGTCAGTTACGGACCAAGTAGCCGCCTTCGCCACTGGTGTTCTTCCAGATATCTACGTATTTCACCACTACACCTGGAATTCCGCTACTCTCTTCCGAACTCAAGATTCGCAGTATCAGAGGCAGTTCTACGGTTAAGCCGCAGGATTTCACCACTGACTTACAAACCCGCCTACGCGCCCTTTACACCCAGTAAATCCGGACAACGCTTGCCCCCTACGTATTACCGCGGCTGCTGGCACGTAGTTAGCCGGGGCTTCTTCTAAGGGTACAGTCAAGTTTCGATGCTATCGAAATTTTTCGTCCCCTTCAAAAGGAGTTTACAATCTTACGACATTCATCCTCCACGCGGCGTTGCTGGGTCAGACTTGCGTCCATTGCCCAATATTCCTCACTGCTGCCTCCCGTAGGAGTCTGGACCGTGTCTCAGTTCCAGTGTGGCTGATCATCCTCTCAGACCAGCTACCGATCGTTGCCTTGGTAGGCTTTTACTCTACCAACTAGCTAATCGGATGCAAGCTCATCCATAGGCGCCACTAGGGCTTTAACAACATCATCATGAGATGCCGCTGCATTATACGGTATTAGCCCGTCTTTCGACGAGTTATTCCATACCCATGGGTAGATTACTTACATATTACTCACCCTTGCGCCACTTTACACAGGATATTGCTACCCTTTTCTCGTAGACTTGCATGTGTTAGGCACGCCGCCAGCGTTCGTCCTGAGCCAGGATCAAACTCTCCGTTGTAAATTTTTGTAAGCTTATGTAATCACAAAGTTTAACTACTAAAGTATTTTTTAGTCACTCACTCTGTCAAAGAACTTTTATTGATGCGGACACGAAACTTAAACTATTCTTTCTCGTTTGTCAAGACTTAATCATCAAAAAAATCTGAGAAATGTTCGTTTATTGTTTGTGTTAGAGCATTTTCTCAAAAAGAACGAGCACAAAGTTATAGCTTTGTTTTTGAAAATGCAAATATAATAGTAGATTTTTTTACATTTTTTTTACGAACCGAATTATAAACAGTCAATTTTGAAACCATAATATTTTTTCGATGTAAAATTGATAACAATTTCCAAAGTCGAAAGGGCATGTTTATGAAATATGAGAACCCAAAATATCCAAATCCTATTTCTGATCTCGTTTCTGATGATGTTTTTGAGTTATTAAACAAGCACGGATTAATCAATGAAAAATCTGTGAGGGATCATGTGATCAGAAAAAGATTTAGCGATATGAAGAATAATAACCTAAATGCTTCGGAAGCTATAGAAATAATTCGTAAAGATTATCCTTACTTACAGTTTGATACTATAAGAAAAATTGTTTACCAGATTAAGTAAGTAATTTTTCTTGACAAATCATGATTAGTCTTATATATTTTAGTTGTATGCTTTCAAAGGTAGTTTACTTTTGATAGCAAAAGTAGCCCAGTGTCACCCCCCAACACTGGGCTTTTTTACTTAAATTTTTGAAGGGACTTTATGGCTAAATCAAAAAATTTTTCGAGAGAGCAATCAAAATCAAAAACTTCTCCTTTTAGAGACTACTGGGCAAAGAATAATTACTTCATCATATTAATTGGTTTAGGGCTTCTTGCTATTGGTTATTATTTAATGTCGAGTAATCCATGGGATAATCTAACATCATTGACTATATCGCCGATTGTCCTAATTGTTGCATATGTGATAATAATACCATTATCAATATTTATTAGACCAATTACAAAAAAGAAAATAACCGAGTAATGTTTTTAGCTAAAGTTAAGGGTAATGTTGTATCTACCCACAAAGACAAAAATTTAGTTGGACACAAATTATTAATAACACATCCAATTAATGTTGAGGGTAATTACATTGGGAACAAAGATGTAATTTCTTTGGACCTAGTTGACTCCGGTATTGGAGATACTGTATTGGTTGTTCAAGAGGGTGATGCTGTTCAACAAATGTTGAACAATAATGTTACGCCGGTTAACACAATGATTATTGCTGTTGTAGATAACATCGAAATTTCCAACAAATAAATAATCGAATTGTCTAACGATAATTTTGAAAAAATTCTTTTCACAAGATTCCTTCTATGCATAGAAGGAATCGGTCCCCAAAGAATCATCTCTATCGCTAACCATATTAAAACATTAGATGATCTGCTTAGCTGCCCTCAGTCATTCCTAACAAAGATTGAAGGAATCAGTTCAAACTTATCAATAAGAATACTTTCGAGCAGAAATAATATAGCTGGGGTAAAAGACGAAACGCAGAATGAACTTTTGCGTCTGCAAAAGATCAACTCACGAATAATTACTTTTTGGGATGATGATTATCCCGAATTGCTAAAAAAAATTTTTTATCCGCCGGTAATAATTTATACAAACGGAAATTTTTCTGAACCAGATAAATATTCAGTTGCAATTGTTGGAACAAGGCAACCAACAACTTACGGCAAAACACAAGCGGAAAAATTCACTTCGGAATTGGTAGAAAAAGATATAACAATTGTCAGCGGGCTTGCACGCGGCATCGATTCAATTGCGCACGAAACAGCTTTGAAAAAAGGCGGAAGAACAATTGCCGTTCTTGGTTCGGGCTTGAATGTTATTTATCCGCCCGAAAACAAAAAATTATTTGAACAAATCAGCGAGGGCGGCGTTGTCATTTCCGAATATTCTCTTGATACAAAACCAGACGCACAAAATTTTCCGAGAAGAAATAGAATTATTTCCGGCTTGTCGCTCGGTACTTTGATCGTGGAAACAAAAATTAACGGCGGGGCAATGCAAACTGCCGCTTATGCAATCGATCAAAACAGAGAAGTGTTTGCTGTGCCGGGAAATCTAAACACAAAACAGAGCGAAGGACCCAATTCATTAATACAAAAAGGCGAAGCAAAATTAGTTACCAACGCTGAAGATATTTTCGATGAATTGAATATAAAAATTAAACCTCAAGTGGGAAAAACAATACCGAAACCAACTGTTGAATTAAACATCTTCGAAGAAAAACTTCTGACCATTTTAACAAGCGATTCTTCTCACATCGATGACATTGCATCAAAATCAGGATTGAGCATTTCCGATTGTCTCGTAAATTTGTTGACACTCGAATTCAAAGGATTGGTTAAACAGCTTCCGGGAAAAATGTTCACTCTTGCCGGTTAATACTTCTTTCTATTCTTCCACAAAAGTTTTAATCTCTCTTTAATAGTTTTCTCGTTGCCGTTATCAGATGGAAAGTAATATTGTTTTTTCTTTATCTCTTCTGGCAAATAATTTTCTTCGATAAAATTATTATCGTACTGATGAGGATATTTATAATTTCCTCCGTAGCCAATTTCTTTCATAAGTTTTGTTGGTGCATTTCTCAAATGAAAAGGAACCGGATAGAGTGGTAGGTTCTTTACATCTCTCGCCGCATTGTCTATAGCCATGTAGGATGAATTACTTTTGGGTGCAGATGCAAGATACGTTGCACACTGCGCCAAAATTATCCGCGCTTCGGGCATTCCAATTTTATCAACAGCACTGAAAGCTGCTTCTGCAAGCACTAATGCATTTGGCGCGGCATTGCCGATATCTTCCGAAGCGAGTACAATCATTCTTCGTGCTATAAATAAAGGGTCTTCTCCACCTTCAATCATCCGAGTCATCCAGTAAACTGCTGCATCGGGATCCGAACCCCTGATACTTTTTATGAATGCGGAAATAATATTGTAATGTTCTTCACCGGCTTTATCATAAACAATGTTTTTTCTCTGGACAATATTTTCTACCAAATTTTTATTGATAACAATTTCCTCTTTATCAATTTCCTGAGTAATTGCCGCTTCCAAAACATTGAGCAGTATTCTCGCATCGCCGCCGGAAAGATAAATTAAATACTCCGGTTCCTCGATTTTAATATTTAGCGTCTTCAAAAATTCATCGTTCGTCAGCGCAAAATTCAGAATGTTTGCGAGATCGTTTCCCGTTAATTCTTCGAGAATAAAAATTCTTAAACGGGAACGAAGCGCCGGAATAATTTCAAACGACGGGTTTTCTGTTGTTGCGCCGAATAAAATTACTTCTCCTTTTTCAACGGATGAAAGAAGTGCATCTTGTTGAGCTTTGTTGTAGCGGTGTATTTCATCAATGAACAGAATTGTTCTTTTATGATAATTCAAATTTTCTTTGGCATGTTCAATCACGCTTCGTAATTCTTTAACACCGGATGAAACTGCATTCACTTGAAAAAATTCCGAGCTTGTACTTTCCGAAATAATTCTCGCCAATGTTGTTTTACCGGTGCCGGGCGGACCCCACAAAACTACCGAACTGAGCGAATCACTCTCAATCATTATCCGCAGAGGTTTTCCTTCACCGATTAAATGTTTTTGCCCCTGAAATTGATCGAGTGTTTTCGGACGAACTCTTTCTGCAAGCGGCGTAAGCGGTATATTTATTTCTCTTTTCAATTACGAATTAATTTTCTTCTACTTTAAAAACTTTCTCGTTGGGTTTCAACATATTGTATTTTTCACGCGCTACTTGTTCAATTTTAAAATCACTCTTTTGCAGCGAATCGATTTCCGTCTGTAGTTGTTTTAATTTTTCTTCCGCTTTGTTGATCTCGTTTTCAAGATTACTAATTTCATTTTTCAGTTTGGCATATTTCAATATCCCATTCTCATTAAAGACAAGGAATGCGAGTGCAGAAAGTAACAAAGCCAAAAAAAATATTCGTATCAATAATTTATTTTTCATTGTAAAATTTTATGCGCGGCAAATCGTTATCAAATTGTGTATTTAATTAATCGTTCAATCAGCTCTTCGAAAGTAATTCCGGCTGCCTTTGCCATTTTAGGAACGAGACTGAGGCTCGTCATTCCGGGAAGTGTGTTGACTTCCAAACAATAAGTTTTATAATCTTTGGTTAATCTGAAATCAACACGTGCATAACTTTCACAGCAGACTGAATTAAATGCAAGCAATGCCTGATGCTGTAAATGTTCTGCGACTTTCGGAGGAACCATTGCGGGTACTTCGTACTCACTTTTGCCGCTCGTATATTTGCTTTCGTAATCGTACAAACCGCTCAAGGGTTTGATTTCAAGAACCGGAAGGACTTGTTGACCGATAATTCCGACAGTCAATTCGCGTCCGGAAATATATTCTTCAACCAGTGCAACGTTAGAAAATTGAAGAGCAAGCTTCACTGCTTTCTCCACTTCAACATCGCCGCGGCATAATGTTAATCCAACAGTAGAACCTTGATCGTTTGGTTTAATGATGCACGGGTAACCGAAAAATTTTTTAATCTTTTCTTTAATCAGATGAAAATCATTTTCATTTTTATTAACAACAAACCATTTCGGAGTGTTAACATCATAATGCTGAAACATTATTTTTGTCATTCGTTTATCCATTGCAAGTGCGCTTGCAAGAACTTTTGAGCCGGTATATTTTACGCCGCGCATTTCCAGCAAAGATTGCAGCGTTCCGTCTTCTCCCCATTTTCCGTGGAGCGCAATGAACACTACATCAACATCATCAAACATTGTTGAGTTTATTGCTTCAACATAATTTCTGTTTGATATTTCCGTGTACTCTTTCTCTTCAAAAAATTTACTTTCGTCTCCCGGTTGATTCAATCCGTAAGCCGGGTTTATAACTTTTACTTTATAACCCAAATCCCGCAAAGCCGTTAATACGGATTTTGCAGTAGCTTTCGATACTTCCTTTTCCGGCGAAGTTCCTCCGAGCAGTAATGCAACTGTAATTTCGCTGTTCAACATATTTTGTTCTCTTTGTATTCCTTTTTATTACCAGCTGAGGTCATGCAAATTGCGGCTAAAGCCGTTTTTATTTCTTTAAATATTCCGCGTGATATCACCGCAAAGCGGGATCCCGTTTGCACGGGAAATCTCGTGGCAATTTTGTTCGAAGTTAGAAACAATTGCCGCTATCCCGCCTATCAGCGGGCAAGCCCGACCTTCGGCGGGCAAGCTTTAGATAGAGTGGTATTTGTAAACACTCAAACTCACGACTTCAGTCTTCTTTGCATTATTTCATTTATTAGACAAGCTTTTTTTCGAACACAAATTAAAAATCCATTCTGTTACGTTTATCGGTTTTAATTCCGTAAACTTCTTCGGCGATGTCGTACAATTCTTTCAACTTATTTCTCGGCAGAGTTTTTTCCCTTCCCAAAACTCGTGCGGCTATCAATGTGTGTGCAGTGTGTTCAAGTTTATCCATTCTGAAATAAGCGCCTTTAATATTTTTTCCGAATGTCACCGCGCCATGATTTTCAAACAACATCGCCCAAGCATAATCAATAAACGGCAGCATCGAATCCGGTAGTTCATCCGTTGATGGCGTTGCATATCTGCAAAGCGGAACTTTGCCGAGTGCCAATACAACTTCCGGGAATACCGGGTGCGTTAATCCTTCGCCAACTGTTGCAAATGCCGTTGCATAAACCGGGTGGCAATGCACAACAGCACTAACATCTTTTCTTTTGTTGTATGCAACGAGATGAATTTTTGCTTCGGTTGATACTTTTCCGTTTCCGGCAAGTAATTTTCCGTTGTAATCAATTTCAATAAGATCGTCTTCGGCAATTTCGCCTTTGCATTTGCCGGAAGGAGTTATCAAAATTTTTTGGTCATCGAGCCGGACGGATAAATTTCCATCGTAGGCAGAAACAAATCCTTTATCATAAACTTTATGACAAATTTCCGTCAGTTCTTTTCTGATCTGCATTGTCTTTCGATTTCTTCAATAATTTTCATATTGATCAAAGCGTCTTCGCCGGTAACAAGCGGCGCTTCGTTTTTGAGAAATGATTTTTGAACTGCACGAATCATGTAGGTAATTTTGTTTGCTCTTTTGCGGAATGTTTTTCTCGCTTCGCCTTGCAAATCAATTACCAGACTGCTTGAAACATTTTTTTTACCGACAAAATTTTCAATACCGATAACGCCTTTGTGACCGAGTATTTCAATTCTATTAAAAGATTTTTTTGCATTGTAGGAAACATTAAAAAATCCGTAGCCGCTCTTTTCAAATTTTACAATTGCGGAAGCGTAATCTTCAACTTCGCTTTTATAAACGATGTTATCCATAAAAGCTTTCGCTTCCGAAATTTCTCCGCCGAAATATCTGAGTATATCAATCATGTGCGAGCCGAGATCGCGCAGAACACCGCCGCCGCTTAATTCTTTTTTGAATCTGAAATTATCATTCGGCGCATAATCGATATTGAACGAAGCTGAAACAGAAACAATCTTGCCGAGTAAATCTTTCTCAACAAGTTCTTTCGCTTTTATTACAAGCGGATGAAACCGATGGATAAAATTTACGATCAACGTTACATTATTTTCTTTGCAGACTCGAACCATCTCTTCGGCTTCGGATGAATTCGTTGCAATCGGTTTTTCGCAAAGGATATGTTTGCCGGCTCGTGCCGCTTTTATAACTTGAGTGTAATGATCGGAATTTGCACTTGCGATGAAAAGAGCATCAAAATCACTTTTCAAAAATTCATCGTAATCTTTAAAAGAATTTTGCGCGCCGAATCGTGATGCAATGAACCGCGCTCTGTTCAAATCATGACTATAAACGGAAACAAGTTTACTCCTTTGCACATTTTGCAGTGCCGGTAAAAATGATTCTTCGGCAAATCTGCCGCATCCGGCAAGTCCCCATTTTAATCTGCGGGGAAGCGATGCGCGAATGTTGATTCCTTTTGGCGCTGTTAAAATCATTTTCAGATTCCTAATTTTTTCATCAACATTTTTAACGGCTTAGAACTTTGCATGATATAAAAATGCAACGCCGGAACTTTCTTGTTCAACAAATCTTCAACTTGTTTATATGTCCACTCTACTCCAATTTCAACGGCGTGTTCCGGTTTTGCTTTTTCTATTTCTTCAACAAGTTCTGTTGGAATATCGATGTAAAAATTTTTGGGAATGGAATGTGCGTGATTTTTTGATGTGATAATTTTAAGTCCGGGAATTATCGGTGCTGTTATTCCTTCATTCTTGCAATTATCAACATAATCGTAATAAACTTTATTATCGAAAAACATTTGTGTTACAATGTATTCTGCGCCGGCGTCAATTTTTTCTTTTGTGTATTTGATATCTGCAGCAAGATTAGGCGATTCAAAATGTTTCTCCGGGTATCCGCTTGTGCCGATACAAAAGTTCATCGGATAAGCATCGAGCAATCCTTCTTCAAGATATTTACCTTTGTTGAGATCGTTAATCTGTTTGATCAAATCGATTCCGTACACGTTAACGCTTCTTCCGTACTTCAGCGGTTTTTGGAAAGCACTGTCGTCTCCGCGTATTGCAAGCACATTATCGATGCCCAGATAATGAAGCTCGATAAAAAAATCTTCCGTTTCTTCTCTCGTAAAACCTTGACACAGCACGTGCGGCACTGCATCGATGTTATATTTATTTTGAATCAACGCGCAAATGCCAAGTGTGCCCGGTCTTTTACGTTTGATCCGCATGTTCATATGTCCGTCGCGTGTTTCTTCGTACATCACTTCTGCGGCATGACTTGTAATATCGATGAACGGGGGTTTATATTTTACAACATCATCAAGCACAGTTAAAAGTTGTTTAATATCTCCGCCTCGTTTTGGCGGAATGATTTCGAAACTAATTAAAGTATCGTTCGCTTTGTATAGGTGTTCGGTTACTTTCATATTCTCCGGATATTGTTGTTTGGCAATTTAACATTTTGATCAGAAACTTCCATCATTGCCGGTTCGGAATCAACTTCATCATATCAGTTGACCTATTTATGAATTCATTTTCACTCAAAGGAATTTTAATGTATTTCCCTTTCAACCAAAATTGGGTCATATCGTTATAATGTTCGCTTGCAAAATTTCCGGATTGACCGGTCGGTAAAATAAATTCGAGATGATAGGGATCGGCAAAATCAAAAATGTATCTCATCGATGGACCTAAAATGTTGGAATACTTTTTACTTTTGATTATTCCGTTTCCTTTCTTTTCATACAATTCAGGGAAAGAATATTCCGTGTTGAAAACAGTTGTGCCGTCACCCCCAATTGGATACGGACCGATGTTGATTATTTTATCGAGCAGATTTGATGCGCCCGAAAACATATGATTAAAAGTTACGGTATGAATTTCGCCCCACTGCCAGTTTGTAATATCTTTTCCGAATTTACTTTCCAGTTCTGTCAATGCATCTGTGAGACTTTTACGAATCATATCGTCTCTGCTTTCAATAGCTGCGGTTTTCTTATCATCAAAGTACGAGAAATTATTTTCCGTCAGCATTTTCGAAATCATTCTATACGGAACATTAGCGATGTAAACATATTCTTGCAAAAGTTCTCTGCCGAGTTCATCTTCGAAAATATTTTTGACCAAGTGTTGTAGAAAGTGAGTATAAATTGCCGGCACCTGACTTTGAGCATTAAATTCGTAATTCCAGCTTTCAAAAAGCTGCAGCGCTATCCTCAAATTTTTATCGTTGATTTTTGCGTCTCTAAACGAAGACAGAATAAACGGAACAATTTTCCTTGCATACGGCGAAACAAAATCATTCTGATATTTTTTATAATCTTCAGTTGAATGCAGCGTTTTTGAATTGAGCAGTTCCGTAATTCTTTCGATACGAGACGGCGGCTCCCAAATGTTCGAGATGTGGTACTTAAAATTATCAACAGTTTTGTTGTTTGCCGTTGCAATAAAATGCTGTGCCGGGTTAAAAATTTTCGGCATCTCTTCATACGGAACAAAACCTTTCCAATCATTTGCATCTGTTGTGCCGTCATAAATTAGCGTTGGGCTTGCAGTAGAACGGAGCGGAAGTTTTGCGGCACACACGTATCCGATGTTCCCTAGTTTATCCGCATAAATAAAATTTTGCCCGGGGATTGTGAAGTACCTCAATGCGGATTTAAACTCTTCCCAATTTCTTGCTTTGTTGAATGAGAGTCCGGCAAAAATTTCATCGCTGAATTCGAGTCCCGCCCATCTCATGCTGATATTTGAATTTACTTTTCCATCCTTTTTATAAAAAGCATTGTAAAGATGAACATCTGAAATTATTGGACCTCTGTGAGTTTTACGTACTTCAAAAGAAACACTTGCAGAATCTTTCACAACAATTTTTTCTTTGCGTGTTTCGAGATTGCGCCACCCGCTGTTGAAAAAATATTTTTTACCGCTCGAATCAACTTTCTCAACGTAAAAATCTGCATCGTCTGCCATTACATTTGTAACAGCCCACGCAATGTTTTGATTTTTTCCGATCACTACTACCGGCACACCCGGTAGTGTAAAACCTTCGGTGTTCCAATCACTGCTTCGGATAATAACAAAGTACCATTTGCCCGGTGCAGTAAAAGCAAGATGCGGATCGTTTGCAATTATCGGTTTTCCCGAAGCAGATTTTGTTCCATCAACAACCCAATTGTTTGAGCCGATGTGTGTTCCTACAAATCCGGTGAACTGGCGGAAACTACGGTCAACATTAATAAAATCTTTTGGCACTTCAGCGAATGAATTTATTTCTTTTGGAATAATTGTCGGACCGTTCTCTGAAAAATCCGGCATCAACTCGCGTGCTTTTTCTTCTCCTAATTTCTGCACAAGATTTGCAAATGTAATATCTGTCCACCAGCTAATGTTTAGTTCCCATCCCATCAATTTTGCGATAACCAAACTGTGTTCGGGTTTCCACGGATACGGATCGTAACCAAGCACATCAAATTCTATTTGATACTTTCCTTTCGATTTTTCGATGAATGAGTTGACGCCTTTTGAATATGCTTCGAGAATTTTTTTTGTTAACGTGTTCAACCGTGAATAATTTTCTTTCACATTTTTGTAGATGCCGATTGTTCGAAACATTTTATCGAAAGGAAAAGTTTTGATGCCGAAGACTTCGCTCAGCCTTCCTTCACCGGCACGGCGTGCAATATCCATCTGAAATAATCGTTCTTGTGCATGAATGTAGCCGAGGGCAAATGCAGCATCTTCATCGTCTTGAGCAATAATCATCGGCACGGCAAAAGAATTACGGTAAACTCTTACATCATTTGATAAGCCTTCTACAAATTCATCTTTGTCGTAATCCGGAAGAGTTCTATTCAAAGTTAAGTATGAAAGCGCCGCGGTAAAGATTAATATTACTGCAAGCGAAACAGATAATCCGATTACTACTTTTTTCCAATTGGGCATCGCATGTCCGTCTAATTATCGGTTTAAAATTATGAAATAAAATTTGCCGAATAAAAAAATATTTGATAAATAAGACTGTGTGTTAAAAAATTCTTCGAGGGATTTCATGACGGAAATAATATTAATTCTTTTGATAGTGTTAACAGTAGCGGCACTTATTCTTTCATTCTCAATTTACAAAAAGATAAGCTCGAACAAGAGCGGTGAAGCCAAAGAAGAATTCGAGAGGCTCGATAGAACTTTGCGCGATGAATTTTCGCGAAGCAGAGACGAAATAACCAAAACCGGTAAATCCCAGCGCGAAGAATTAAGCGGTGCAATCAAACTTTTCAGCGAACAGCTTTTCAATCAATTGACGAAACTTATCGATTCGAACGAACAGCGATTTGATAAACTTCAGCAGAGAGTTGAATCTAATCTAAAAGAAATTACAGATAAGAACGAAAAGAAATTGGAAGAGATGCGCCAAACCGTTGATGAAAAACTTCACAACACTTTGGAAAAAAGATTGGGCGAATCTTTCAAACTTGTGAGTGAACGGCTTGAACAAGTTTACAAAGGTTTAGGCGATATGCAAGAACTTGCACGCGGAGTAGGCGATTTGAAAAATGTTCTCACTAATGTTAAAACTCGCGGCACTTGGGGAGAAATCCAGCTTGAGAATTTGATCGATCAAATTCTTACCCGTGAGCAATATGAAAAAAATATTTCGACAAAAAAAGGAAGCACCGAGAAAGTAGAGATTGCAATTAAATTACCCGGGCGCGACAATTTGAAAAACGAAAACGTCTGGCTCCCAATCGATTCAAAATTTCCTATCGAAGATTACCAGCGGTTACTCGAAGCACAGGACACCGCAGATGTTAATGCCGTTGCCGAATCAAACAAAGGGATCGAAACACGAATTAAAAACGAAGCGAAAAAAATTGCAGAAAAATATTTAGACCCGCCAAACACAACCGACTTTGCAATTATGTTTCTGCCAATCGAAGGTTTGTATGCTGAAGTTTTACGCAAGCCGGGCTTGGCTGAATTGCTCCAAAGAGATTACCGCGTTACGATTGCCGGTCCAACTACCTTAACCGCGTTGTTGAATAGTCTGCAAATGGGTTTCAGAACGCTTGCAATTGAAAAACGTTCGAGCGAAGTATGGAAAATTCTCGGCGCAGTAAAAACTGAATTTGGAAAGTTCGGCGATATTCTCGAGAAGACACAAAAGAAACTTCAGGAAGCGAGCAACACAATCGAAGATGCATCGAGACGTTCGCGCGCCATCGAACGCAAATTACAGGATGTTCAAGAATTACCGGCAAGCGAACAAACCGAAATGATAGAATGATCTTTGATAGAGAAAAAAACCATGGCTGAAAAATTTCGTGATCGTTTGATATCATTCCTTGGACTTAATACAAGCATTCTTGCAATGATGATTATGGTTGTATTCATCGGTCTCGGTGAAAAAATGGCGGAGCGATTTCTGCCGGTATATATTATTGCAATCGGCGGTTCTATATATGCCGTTAGTATTCTTAACGGGCTCGATAATCTTCTAAGCGCATTATATTCTTTGCCGGGCGGTTATTTGAGTGATAGGATCGGATATAAAAAAGCTCTTATTGTTTTCACATTAACTGCAATGTTCGGTTACGCAATTGTAATCTTTGTACCTACATGGCAAGCTGTAATCATTGGCGCAATATTTTTTATCTCGTGGACTTCAATTTCCCTTCCGGCAATTATGAGCATGGTTTCAAGTATTACAGCCCGGGACAAACGAATAATGGGTGTAACTATTCATTCTTTAACGCGGCGAATTCCGATGGCTCTTGGTCCTATTATCGGCGGAATTGTAATAACTTCGTACGGAAATGTTCAAGGAATTAAAATTGCTTTCTCGGCTGCGCTTTTGCTCGGCTTTTTTGCAATAATATTTATTCATTTTCTTATGAAAGAACCGGTCCGCGAAAAAGAACCGAAAAAATTTAATGCTGCCGATGTAATAAAAAATATAAATCCCAATTTGCGTACTCTGCTTGTGTCGGATATTCTGATACGTTTTGCAGAACAGATACCGTACCCGTTCGTCGTAATCTGGGTAATGAGTATTAATGGTTTTAGTGCAGCTCAATTTGGAATTCTTACCGCAATTGAAATGGCTACGGCTATGATTGTTTATCTGCCGGTTGCCTACTTTGCAGATAGGGGGTCAAAAAAACCTTACATCGTAATTACTTTTGCTTTCTTTGCCATCTTTCCATTGATTCTATGTTTTGCAAAAAGTTTTGAGCTTTTGATCGCCGCATTTATAATACGCGGACTAAAAGAATTCGGCGAACCGACACGAAAAGCTTTAATCACAGAATTGGCTCCCGAAGATATGAAAGCCGCTATGTTCGGAGCTTATTATTTTACACGCGATATATTTGTTTCGATCGCCGCTTTCTCTGCAGCTTTTCTCTGGGTTATTTCTCCTTATGTAAATTTTATTGCTGCGTTTGCTTTCGGACTTATCGGCACTATTTATTTTGGACTCTTCGGAAAAAACTTTCATATGCCGCAAACTGGTAAACATGCTAATTAATTTATTCTGATTGCTGCTTCCTTCACCGATAATTTTCCGCAATTCACCGATTTCCCATTCTTTCATTATTGTACTGCAATTATATTTGTTCAGGGAAAATTAATAGGAGTCTATTATGGCTTGGCAGCAGATGAGAACGCGTGTTATAATCGGGATATTACTTATTATCGTCGGAGCGTTGTTCCTTCTCAGAAACTTTCACATATTTTATTTACCGCACTACCTGATAACGTGGGAATATTTCTTTATCCTTTTCGGCTTTCTGCTCTTCGCCCTTTCAAGAAATAAAACTGCCGGAATAATTTTTATTGCAATCGGACTTTTTAATATAGTACCGCAATTATCGCCTCTCATTTTTGTGCTCATCGGTTTATACATAATTTTTAGAAGGCGTGACCCGCGGTGTTATTACAAACGACATGAATTCGCCGAACGTTTTCATAACACAAACTTTACGGAAACAAAATCAAAAGATTTTATCGATGATGTCGCTGTATTCGGCGGCAGTTCAAAAGTTTATGACTCGGATAATTTCAAAGGCGGCAGTGTTGTTTCAATTTTCGGCGGCTCTGAAATAAATTTATTGAATTGTAAACTTGCGCCCGGCAAAAATACTATCGATATCACGGCAATCTTCGGCGGAAGCACAATTATTGTTCCTTCCAACTGGAAAATTGAAATTGATCTTGTTCCTATCTTCGGCGGCTTCGGAGACAAAAGAAGAAAAGATCCGAATGCAGTGGTTGATGAAAATAGTGTTCTAATTATAAAGGGGCTCGTCTTTTTCGGCGGCGGAGAAATTAAAAACTAAGAGGTTATTATGAGAAGAAATAATTCAAGTATTTGGGTCGGACTAATTTTAATTGCTATTGGTGCTTTGCTCGTATTCCACAATTATAATTTTTTCTATTTCGATGTGAGCGATTTTATTTTTTCATGGCATACACTTTTGCTGATCATCGGAATTATAATTTTATCTAAATCTAAAAACAGCGCAGTAGGAATAATATTTTTAATAATCGGTTTGCTCGGTTCTGCAAATCATTTCTTCCCGTTCGTATGGGATTTTGCATTCGGCGATCTCTGGCCCATATTCTTGATTTTAATAGGTCTATTTGTTCTTTTACGCAGAAAAGAAATGCCCGTACATAAAACGGAAACCGAACATGAGCACAAAGATTGTTTTCACGATACACAGCCGACCGGAGTTTATAACGACACGATTGACGAATCGATTCTCTTCACTGCGGTTCACAAAGTTGTAACATCTGATAAATTCCGCGGCGGAAAAATCAGTCTGCTCATCGGCGGTGCAAAAATTGACCTGACAAAATCCAAACTTGCCGAAGGCGAAAACATTCTTGATATAAATTGCATCTTCGGCGGGTGTACTATTATTGTACCCGGTGAATGGAAAATAATTGCAAACGTTAATGCTGTCTTCGGGGGTGTAGATGATAAAAGATACATTAATCCGTCCGTCGTTTCAGACGACGGAAGTATTCTTCTTATCCGCGGCTCTGTCATTTTCGGCGGCATCGAAATTCGTAATTATTAAAAAGAGACTGCAATGGTCAATCCGTTTCTAAAAAACAGAAACCTTTTAATTATCTATGCAATTATTTGGTTTTGTGTATTTGTTATTCATTCTGCCGTTTCCGTTTTTGTTCTTGATTTGTCTTTGTATTCTGCATTGATCGACAGTCTTGTTTTTAATTCTGTTTATTTCTTTTTGGGAATAAGTTTGTGGTACACAGTCGGTTTTAATTCACTCGAAAATTATTCTTCGTTAAAAATTTTTGTGAATCACACCGCCGCTGCAATCATTACTTCTGGATTGTGGATTTTTGTATGCTGGTTTATCACAAGCAAAATTTTGGCTAACGAGAAAATTTATCTCGAATATCTTTATCAATCGCTTGTATGGCGATTTGTAATTGGTGTTCTCTTTTATTCAATCATTGTTTCTATCTATTATGTTTTCATTTATTACACAAACTTCCAGCAGAAATTATTGAAAGAAGCCGAGCTGAATACTTTGATTAAAGAAGCCGAATTGAAATCTTTGAAATATCAAATCAATCCGCACTTCATATTCAACAGCCTCAACTCGATAAGTTCGCTTACAATCAGCAATCCGGCTAAAGCACAGGATATGACGATAAAACTTTCTTCGTTCTTGCGAAGTACATTATCGAAAAACGAAAAACAAAAAAGTAAATTGAGCGAAGAAATCAGCAACGCAAAATTATATTTAGAGATTGAGAAGGTCCGCTTCGACGATAAATTTGATTTTATCGAAGAGGTTGAAAAAGAATGCGGCGAGTTGGAAATTCCGAGTATGATTCTTCAGCCGCTTTTTGAAAATGCAATAAAACACGGCGTATATGAAAGTCTTGAAAAGGTTGTCATAAAAATGAAATGCAAACCGGAAAAAGATTTTCTGAAAATCACCGTTGAAAATAATTTTGATCCCGAAGCAGTCTCGCGCAAAGGCGAAGGAATCGGGATAAAAAATATTCAGAACAGACTTAAACTTATTTACAACCAAGATAATCTTGTGTACGTGGAAAAACTAAACGGAATTTTTAGAGTAAATATTTTTATACCGAGACATTAACATGGAAGAGAAAATTAAAGTAATAGTAATTGACGACGAAAAACTTGCACGCGACATCGTGAAAAATTATTTACAGAGATACGACAACATCGAAATTATCGGCGAATGCTCGAACGGATTTGAAGCGGCAAAACAAATTAACGAGCTGCAGCCCGACATGATTTTTCTCGACATACAAATGCCAAAGATTACCGGCTTCGAACTGCTCGAAATAATCGAGAATCCCCCGGTTATTATTTTCACTACTGCGTTCGATCAGTATGCATTGAAAGCATTCGAAGTAAACGCCACAGATTATTTATTGAAACCATTTTCCGAAGAACGTTTTGCCGAAGCAGTGCAGAAAGCAGTGAAACTTCTTGCCAACAAAAATTTATCACACCAAAAATTGGAACAGCTTTCAAAAGCTCTGGAAAAGAAAGAAGAATTCCTCGAAAGAGTTGTTGTGAAGAACGGACAAAAAATCTCAATCGTTCCGGTTAACGACATAAAGTACATCGAAGCGCAAGACGATTATACTATGCTTTACACCGACAAAGGAAATTTTCTCAAGCAAAAAACAATGAAGTACTTCGAAGAAAATCTTGACCCGATGTTGTTCATCAGAATTCATCGTTCTTACTTCGTGAAAACAGAGAACATAAAACAGATCGAACTTTTCGAAAAAGATTCATACCGCGTCATACTTCAAAGCGGTGAAAAACTTCAGGTAAGCAAAAGCGGCTACCAAAAATTGAGAGAGATTATTAAATAAGAAACCAATCCATTTCCCTCAACAACTTTTTATTCTTCGTGTCTTTGGGTGGGTCTTTGTGGCATTCATCTTTTTAGCCACTATGGCACAAAGTCTTTTTTAACTGGATTCCTAATCACACGTTGTCAAATGAACCCCTCAATATCAAAAATCTAAAATTGAAGTTTACATTACCTCTCTTTATATTTGGTACGGAAAAGTTTAGGAACCGTTATGAACTTTGATAAAGACCTTCAATCAATTCAGGAAGCCCGCACACTTGCAGCGGCGGCAAAAGAAGCACAACTGGAATTCAAACATTACAATCAAGATCAGGTTGATAAAATTGTAAAAGCAATGGCAGACGCCGGTTACAAGGAATCCGAGCGGCTTGCAAAACTTGCACACGAAGAGACCGGCTTCGGTAAAATTCAGGACAAAATTATTAAGAATCAGTTCGGCTCGAGAGATGTTTATGAATCAATAAAAAATTTGAAAACAGTCGGCGTAATCGATATTCAAAAAGAAGGCAAGGTTATAAAAATTGCAGAACCGATGGGAGTTGTTGCGGCACTTATTCCGTCAACTAATCCGACTTCGACTGCAATGTTCAAAGCATTGATATCGGTTAAATGTAGAAACGGAATTGTTGCAAGTCCTCATCCTAAGGCAGCAAACTGTACAGCAGAAGCACTGCGGGTAGTCTCGGATGCAGCAGAAAAAGCTGGCGCACCGAAAGGATTGATTCAATGTATGACGATGCCGACTCTCGAAGGCACAGAAGCTTTGATGAAGGATAAAAATGTTGCAGTAATTCTCGCAACCGGAAGTACACCGATGGTTCGCGCCGCCTACAGTTCCGGCAAACCGGCATACGGAGTCGGTTCGGGAAATGTTCCGGCGTTTATTGAAAGAACCGCCAACTATCAGAAAGCTGTTGCAGATATTATTTACGGAACGACTTTCGATAACGGAACGCTCTGTTCTTCCGAACAAGCAATGATTGTTGACAGCCCGTTGAGAGAAAAAGTAATTGACGAAGCAAAAAAAATTGGATGTTATTTTGTTAGTCCGGATGAAAAGAAAAAATTAGAAAACACGGTTACAAAAGGCGGAAGAATAAATCCGGATATAGTTGGCAAACCGGCTCCGTGGATTGCTAACTACGCCGGCTTTTCAGTTCCATCCAACACAACAGTTTTGATGGCGGAATGCTCGAAAGTTGGAAGGGACGAACCGCTTTCGATAGAAAAGCTTTCTCCCATCTTGGCATTTTATACAGTTGACGGATGGCTTGAAGGATGCCACAGATGTATCGAGCTTCTTCAGTTTGGAGGAATCGGTCACACACTTGCAATTCATTCCAACGATAAAGAAGTGATAATGAAATTCGCACTTGAAAAACCGGCATTCAGAATTGTAGTAAACACACCGTCATCTGTCGGTGCTGTTGGTTACACAACCGGATTAATGCCTTCGATGACTTTGGGTCCCGGCACATGGGGCGGCTCCATCGTTTCAGAAAATGTAACGGCAATGCATTTAATGAATGTGAAGACACTTGCATTTGAAGTTCGTCCGGTAAATTCAGGAAGCTGTGTAACATCGTTTGATTTGCTGCCAACTATGACGAGCACTGCTTCACAATCTTCCGGAAGTTTTACAAAACAAATTGAAGAACGCTTACGCGCAAGAGCAGGCAACCCGGTTGTTAATCCGCTTGGCAGTGTAAGTAAAAAAACTTCTTCTGCATCAGCCGGCACAGCTTATGGAAGCGGAATCAGCGAAGATGAGATTCAAAAAATTATAAAAGAGTTTAATAAGTAAAAGAATGATAAACGGAAGATGGTAAATGGAAAATGTAAATAGCGGCGGCTTATTATTAACAAATTACATCCAAAATTTCCCATTTTGCGTCTCAATAAAACTTTTTCTGCGTGACAAACATCATTCGTGCAGTGCTTGTTAATTTTTAGTTTATAACAGATAAGCACTGTTGAGGGCTATGAAAAACAATAACTTCAATGACTGGACTATTGAGAAGGGTGATTACAAAAGGGACGACACCTCTACGTGGCGGTATGTCCGAAAACAGATATTAAGAAAACGAATTAAGTACACATTGATTACAGTTTTTTATTTAACCACAGTGAGCATTATTGCATATCTGCTTTTTTCTTAACTGTAACGATCCAGTCTGAATTTTTCACCGAGATACATTTTTCTAACATCCTGGTCTTCCGCAAGATCGTGCGCGGTACCTTCCTTAAATATTTTTCCATTGATTAAAATGTAAGCTCTGTCAACAATGCTCAAAGTTTCGTGAACGTTGTGGTCGGTAATCAAAATTCCGATTCCTTTATTTTTGAGATTGGCAACTATGTTCATAATATCTTCGACTGCAATCGGATCGACACCGGCAAAAGGTTCATCGAGCAGAATAAATTTTGGGTTGGTTGCAAGTGCGCGCGCAATCTCGGTTCTTCTTCTTTCACCGCCGCTTAATTGAAAACCTTTGCTCTTCCGCAAATGCGCAATGCCGAGTTCTTCCAATAATTTTTCTTGTCTCTCTTTTTTTTCGGAATTCGGAATATCGAGCATTTGCAAAATTGCCATGATGTTGTCTTCAACGCTCAGTCTTCTAAAAACAGAAGCTTCTTGCGGCAGGTAACCGATTCCCATTTTTGCTCTTTTGTACATCGGCTCATGTGTTATTTCGGAACTATCAATAAAAACTTTTCCATCGTTTGGTTTAATCATTCCGACAATCATATAAAACGTTGTGGTTTTTCCGGCGCCGTTCGGTCCGAGCAGACCAACTACTTCGCCTTGTTTCACTCCAACAGAAACGTTGTTCACCACAGCACGTTTCTTATATATTTTTTTCAATCCCTCGCTTCTCAGCATCAGTTCATTTTCAGTCATCGCTAAACTCTTCCTTTAATGTTTCCACAAGTTTTTGTCTGCCGTAGAGTAAATTTTCTTTTACCGGTCTATCTTTAATAATTATGAAAGTCGGCAGAGTAAAATCTTTTTCTTTTTCATGAACCAAATTTTCAGGGTGATATTCGCTTATCGGGCTGCCGTACAATTTAACATCTTTTATTTCATCATCGTTAAAAAATATTTTTGCTTTTTCGGAACTCGATTTCAACAGACCGTTCGGCTGATTCTCTTCGTAAAGATAATAAATGCTGAGTACGTTACCATCTACATCGGTTCTTTCGAGTCCCTTTTCCCCGAAAAACATTTCGATCTGTTTGCCGGAAATTTGGTCGAACCTCAAATCATGTTTTTCGTTCTGCGATATTATCGATGCATTCGAATTTAAGTTCACGTACTTCAATTTATTTTTTTCCGTTTGAATCGTAATTGTATCTGCAAGCAATTGTGCTTCTTCATTCCATATTACCGGCTGCGATAAATCATTCTCGCGCTTCATTGTATAAATTTCATCACTGAGTTGAAAGAATTCCGAAAAATTATTTAAGGAAGCAAAACCGCTGCGTACAATTTTTACGGAATCGGTTGTAACAAGTCTTTTAGTGCTGTCTCCATATGCTTCCATCAATTTCGAAGAAACAACAAGCGTATCAAATCCACCGGAGCTTGTAGTATCAATTTTTAACAGCAACGGTTCGCCAAAAATTTTGGAATAGTTCGAGTCGCCGTAATCTTCAAAAAAATTTCCGAAGATGGCGAGCTTATTTTTTTTGTCGTAAATCCGCACATTATTAAACGCAAAAGTTTTTCTCGTGTCTCTAAAATGCTCGAGGCTGTCGGCGTAAACCACGTTTGCCGTATCAACAATTTTAACATTGCCTACGGCAATTGCTCTGTCTTCATCGTTGAAGTAAGTAAGTTTATCCGACCACATAGTTGTAACGGAATCGTAAAGTTTTACATCATAGTAAAAATCAGCTCTCTTCTCATCAAAATGATAATAGCCGACTTTGGAAAACAAATTTACGTGCCCGTCAAAAAGTGTTACGCCTACTTTCGAAAAAGTTGTTTTCGTATCGCCGTAATAGTAACCGGCATCTGTTTTTATTACAATACTGTCTTGATGAACAATAACCTTCCCGATAAGTTCAGCTTCGTTTCGCGCAATGTATTGTATTGCTTTGTCGCATGTTATTGTAACATCGTCTTGTGTGATAATCACGTTGCCGTGTACTTCGCGGATGCTTTCGCCGTTGACCATTTTGCCAACAAGACTATCGCCGATTACGCGCACAAGTCCGTCTTGCTGCTGTGCAGACAATATATTTGCAAATAGAATCAGTAATAAAAAACGGAAACGGTTCATTTACTTTTCTTATTTGATGCTGTGGCAGAATATGTAACATCAAAGATAACATAATTGTGCAGATGCTGATCGCTTTCCAAACCGTATCCTTCAATAATTTCTTTTGAGGATTTGATCGAAACAAATTTATCCGTCACAATTTTTTGATCGCTGTTTCTCCACTTCAATTCCGAGGTTTTCAGCACGGTACCGCTGTCGTTAACGGCAACAACGCTGTCGATGGCGTACATATCTCTCGTTAAATCATCAACTTTACCGCGCAATGAAGTAAGCACAGATGATGCTTTTTCGTTTTTATCGTAGAAATGAATTTTCACTCCTTCGAGCAGAGTGATATTCTGCCTTTCATATTTTCTCAAATGATCGGAAAATAAAACTGCTTTCAGTTCTCCTTCATCGGTAAAAAATATTTTCGATTTCCAGCTTTCGTGCGAAGGCAGTTCGCCTTCGGAAATATTCTTCACCAATTCCGGTTGAACTTTTTCTTCGGAACATGCAGAAATCAAAATCAAAAGAAGTATGACGATAATTTTTTTCATCGCGATTGCAAACCAATTTTTACCAGATCGTGCAGATGCACAATTCCTTCCGGCTTGTTTTCTTTATCAACAACAATTAACGCGGTGATGTTGTAATTTTCCATTTGCTGAAGTGCAAACGATGCAAGCAAATCTTTTGTAATTGTTTTCGGTTTCTTCGTCATCACATCAGCGGCTGTAAGATTTTTTATATCCAAAGTTCTTTCGAGCAGACGTCTCAAATCACCGTCAGTAATTATTCCGGTAAGGATTCCGTCATCATTAATAACACAAGTTGTACCGAGTCTCTTCGAAGTAATTACAAGTATAGCGTCTTTGAGCGAAGCATTTTCTTTTATCACCGGAACATCTTTGCCCGAGATCATTATCTCTTCAATCTTGAGCGATAATCTTTTGCCGAGACTTCCGCCGGGATGCAGCAGTGCAAAATCTTCTGCAGTGAACCCGCGCATTTCAAGAAGAGTAACCGCAAGCGCATCGCCCATTGCAAGTGCGGCAGTTGTGGATGATGTCGGCGCAAGATCGTGCGGACATGCTTCTTCTTTCACGCTGACATTCAAAACTATATCACATTCTTTTGCAAGTTTCGAATTTGTTTCGCCGAGCATGCCGATCAACTTAACATTAATTCTTTTGAACATCGGTATCAATTGAAAAAGTTCTTCTGTGTGACCGCTTTTGGAAATAATAATTACAATATCATCTTTGCGAACCATTCCGAGATCGCCGTGCAATGCATCGGTTGGATGCATATAAATTGCGGCTGTGCCGGTTGAATTTAACGTCGCCACAATTTTCCGCGCAACGATGCCGGACTTCCCCATTCCGGTAAACACAACGCGGCCTTTTGATTCGAGAATTGCGTTAACAGCTTTTACAAATTCTTTATCTATGCTGTTAACTAAATTTAATACAGCTTCCCCCTCAATTTTTACTGCTTGTTTCCCTTTTGAAATTATTTGTTCGTCCGACACTCTATCCTCTCGGTTTGTTAGATTAAGAGTATGTTCATTAATTGCGGCTCAATCCGTTTTTGTATTTATCTAACTCCACGACTTATCACCGCAGAGCGGGATTCCGTTTACACGGGAAAAGTCGTGGCAATTGCCGCTATCCCGCCTATCAGCGGGCAAGCCCGACCTTCGGCGGGCAAGCTTTCGATAGTGGGATATGAGCCAGCTACATCAAGGACTTTAGTCCCCATTGTTAAATCTAAAAAAATTCAAGAAAGATTTTTTCTTTTTACTTTCTAATTTTGTTTCAAGTTTCGAGCTGTCCATCAAAAATTTTTTCCACTGTCTGTTGTAAAGAAAAAACGCTTCGGCAATCACTTCATCTGAAAATTCATCCGTGTTTGTAAAAATTCTGTTCGGGTTCAGTGCAATTTTGGGG
This sequence comes from Ignavibacteriales bacterium, assembly GCA_016177735.1. Classification (GTDB taxonomy): domain Bacteria; phylum Bacteroidota; class Ignavibacteria; order Ignavibacteriales; family Melioribacteraceae; genus DYJK01. The sequence continues at coordinate 27,260 of JACOUS010000025.1, forward strand.
TCGTGATTTTTAAGTACCCTGATTATATCGCCGTAAAAATTCGAGACCGGAATTAAATAATTAATTTCATCAGCACAATTGTAAACCCAGATTTTTTTATGATGCGGCGCGATTGCCAGCACAACTTCGTTTTTAATAATCGCTACTTCGCGGACAACCGAATTATCGTACGGCGCTTTTTGAGCCGGCAGCCATTCCGAATAACTCCAGCATGATTTTTCAATCAAGTTTTCCGGAATTACTTCCGAAGATTTTTTGAGATCGATTTCAATTTTGTCTTCGAACTCTTCATGAATTGTTACGTACACATTGAAAGAATCATATATCACTTCACCGGCGGCAATTACCGGAGAAGAAGAAATGCTCAAATCAATTACATCCCCTTCTTTGCCGAGATAAAAATTGTTATTGCCGAAACGCCCGCTGCCGATAATCAATAACTGTTCTATTTTTTTTCTGTATTCGTTGTAGCCTTTTCTTTCGGAAGGAAGCATTTTGAAGAGCCAGTATTTTTCGAGTTCGGAAAGTTCTCTCGGAATTTTTTTTTGTTCTGCTTCGCTCATTGCAATTGAGCCTTGTCGTAAATGTCTAAAATTTCTTTGACTGTTTCGGAAGCGCCGTTTCCTTTCACAATAAAATCAACCGATCTTTTCACTTCTCGTTTGGAATTATCCGGCGCGGCAGATAACCCGCATTTTTGCAGAAGCGGTATATCAAGTATTTCATCGCCGATGTAAAAAACATTGCCGAAGCCCAAATTTAATTTTTGCAAAAGTTTTTCGGCGGCTTCCGCTTTTGCAAGTGTTGATGAAATCAAAAGACAGTTTTCACATCCGCCTAATTCTTCAATCAAATAATCTTTCTTTCTTGCAGTAATAATGCCAAACAAAATATTCCGTTTCTTGAACTCTCCGCAAAGAGAGGAAATTTCTTTTAAAAATTTCTGTTCACCGTTACTTTCACTAATTAACAAAACGCCTTCGAGATCAAACAGAAATAATTTTATGTCTTTTATTTTTATTAATACTTCACTTTTCATTCTTAACAACAGCGTCAATCTCTTTAATAATTTCGAGAAGGGGTTTCAACTTTGCCAGAGGCAGCTGGCTTGCGGCATCGCTGAGTGCATTATCGGGATCGGGATGCACTTCGAGAAAGAGCCCGTCGATTCCAACTGCTGCGGCAGATTTTGCGAGCGTTGAAATAAATTTTCTTTCTCCGCCGCTGGTTCCGCCGGCGCTCGGTATTTGAACTGCGTGCGTTGCATCCATTATTACCGGGTAGCCGAAGCCTTTCATTATTTCGAGTCCGCGCATATCAACAACAAGATTGTGATAACCGAAAGTTGTTCCGCGTTCGGTTAATAATATTTTTTTATTCCCGGTCGATTCAATTTTTTCTGCAACATGCTGCATATCTTCCGGCGCTACGAACTGACCTTTTTTAACATTAACCGCTTTGCCGGTTTTCCCGGCGGCAATTAAAAGTTCTGTTTGCCTGCACAAAAAAGCCGGTATCTGCAAAATGTCGGCAGTCGAAGAAATATTTTCGATCTCGCGCTCGGTGTGAACATCCGTTAAAACCGGCAAACCGAGTTCCGATTTTACTTTTTCAAAAATCTTCAGTGCTTCGTCAAAATCAATTCCCGAAAAAGATTTGATGCTTGTTCTGTTTGCTTTTTTGTAGCTCGATTTGAAAATGTACCTGATGCCAAGCTGGTCGGTTATTCGTTTAATTTCTTCGGCAGTTTGCAGAGTAATCTTTTCATTTTCGATAACACACGGACCGGCAATTAACACAAACGGAAGTCCGCCGCCGATTTTAATATCTTTTACTTCAATCATAATTTTATTCAAATAATTTTTCTTGATTGTTAATAGTGCCTCTTTTTTTTCCGAACCTCGCGTATGCAAGATCAGTGGTCTCTCTTCCACGCGGTGTGCGGTTGATAAAACCTTGTTGAATCAAAAACGGTTCGTAAACTTCTTCGATTGTTCCGGCATCTTCGTTCACTGCAACAGAGAGAGTATTCAAACCGACCGGACCGCCGCTGAATTTTTCAATTATTGTTAGAATAATTTCTTTATCCATTTCGTCAAGACCATATTCGTCAACTTCGAGAGCATTTAATGCTTTGCGCGCAGTCTCGATATCAATGATTTTTTTATTATCAAAGTCTGCGAAGTCGCGTGTGCGGCGAAGTAAACGGTTTGCAATTCGAGGCGTTCCGCGCGAGCGCTTTGCAATTTCAGTCGCGGCAGATTCATCTATTTTGATATCGAGAAGTTTTGAAGAACGGTGAATAATTTTATCGATCAAAATGCTGTCGTAATAATCCAATCTCGATTTGATTCCGAAACGGTCGCGCAGAGGCGCAGTAAGTAATCCGGCACGCGTAGTCGCGCCAATCAAAGTATAGTGCGGAAGTTTAATCTGTACCGTGCGCGCATTCGGTCCGCTGTCGATCATGATATCGAGTTTGTAATCTTCCATAGCAGAGTAAAGATATTCTTCCACAACGGGGCTTAGCCGGTGAATTTCATCGATGAACAAAACAGATTTTTCTTCGAGGTTGGTAAGAATTCCGGCAAGGTCTCCCGGTTTTTCGAGCACCGGTCCCGATGAGATTTTTATTTTCACACCAAGTTCATTTGCAATTATATGCGCCAGAGTAGTTTTGCCTAATCCGGGAGGACCGGTTAACAAAACGTGATCGAGTCCTTCATTTCTTTTTTTTGCCGCACCGATAAATACTTTCAGGTTCTCTGTAATTTTTGATTGACCGGTAAATTCGCTGAATGTTTGCGGACGCAAAGACAGTTCAACTTTCTTTTCTTCCTCAATAATAACCGGCAAAAGATTTTCCGAGCGTTTTTTCACTTGTTCTCCGATTAAGCTTCGGCAGCGGCTAATTTATTTTTTCTATTCGATTTAATTTTTTCTATCGCAAGAACCATCAATGCCATTAACACTACTATTATAATTGCTGAAACGATTGAACTAAAAACATCCATCCTTCTTGAGAAAATCAAATTCAATCCGGGCACCCACGCACTTCCGTAAAGAATAATCACGTGCACTGAATATACAAGCAATGTGTGCCTTCCAACTTGCTTAACAAACTCAGGAATGTTTTTTAATTTTGACGCAACGAAAGACATAAAACTATTCAGCAAAATAATTCCGCCGAGCCGTAATGTAATAACGTAAAAGTTGTCTGTCCAAAATTCTTCTTTGCCGTAAAAAATATCTTCCGCCGCTTCAATTATCTGCGAGAGAATTAAAATACCGGCGCCGATGTAAAACAATCTCAAACTAAATTTTGTTGAAGTAAAAGAATCCGGATTGTGTGCAAGATAACTGCCGAGAATTCCTCCGCAAATTACATAACCAGCCCATGGAAAGAATGGGAAATACGAACCGGTGCCGTGATACAAATATCCGGCAAAAGGAATCGGCAAATAATTTGCCCAGTTGATTGTTTCGGTAAAATTGAACATGCCGAAAAAGAAGAGTGCACCGATAGAAAAAATTGTAAAGTCACCTATCTTCAATTTTTCGGAAATGTACGACAAACCCAAAATGAAGAGAAGTCCAAAACCGATTAGATGAAGCGCATCAACTGTAAAGAATCCCATCCATTGTTCTCTTGTAACCACGCTGAAATCTAATACTGAAAATGTCGGGTAACGAAGCAAATATCCAATCACGACCAAAGTTAAAAATCTTAAAAAACCTTTTTGAACTCTGGGATTTTGGAAGAACGGCTCTTTGACCGAGCGAAGTAAATATGTGAATGCAACTCCGGAAGTAAACATAAAAATAGGCGCTGTGAATCCGCGTATCGTAAACCAAATGCTGAAGAGTGTCGAATCAAAAGTTCTGTACTGATCGGAAAGAAATGTATCTATTGTATGACCTTCAACCATCATCAGCACAGCAAGCGCGCGCATCATATCGAGGAAAATAATTCTATTACGTTTTGTCTCAGCCATCTAAACTTTCATAAGATTGTGATTAAAAATAAATAAAGAATCCGTTTTAATGAAACTCACCGTTAGCCATAAAAAACCCCCGTCAACCGGGGGTTTGCAGTGAAATGCAAACTAATTCTTCGGGTGATTTTCCACCCATTCTTTTAAAAACCGAATAATTTCTGTAGTTGGAGTGCCGGGAGTAAATAGTTCGCCCACGCCAAGTTCCTTTAATTTCCTTAAATCTTCTTCTGGAATTATTCCGCCGCCAAAGAGAAGAATATCATTCACACTTTTGTTTTGCATCAGGTTCAAAATCCGTGGAAAGATAGTCATGTGTGCACCGGATAAAATACTGATCCCGATAGCGTCCACATCTTCCTGAATAGCCGCTTCAACAATCATCTCCGGCGTTTGACGAAGCCCGGTGTAAATTACTTCCATCCCGGCATCGCGCAATGCCGCCGCAACAACTTTAGCTCCTCTATCGTGCCCGTCTAACCCGGCTTTTGCAACAAGTACGCGGATTTTTCGTTCCATCATTTTCTCCTTGTAAGTGCATACTTAAATTTTTCTAATACAAAAATACTGCGATTGCGTGAAATGACAAAGTATGCGGCACAGCTAAATTTTTCTATTTGCGGGTCTGTCTATCCGGTGATTTAACAAATCTCTCGTAATATCGGCGTGCAATTTCAAGATCTTTTGGAGTATCTACCGACAGACTATCGTTCTCGGTAACTACTATTTTCATTTTAAATCCGTGTTCAAGGAAGCGGAGCTGTTCCAATTTTTCTATCTGCTCAAGATCGGTAGGTTTGAGTGAAGTAAATTTCATCAAGGCTTCTTTTCTGTAAACATAGAGCCCGATGTGCTTGTAAATTTCCGCTGCTTCAACTCGTTGAAGATTTGTGCGCGCTTCGCGTACAAAAGGAATCGGCGAACGGGAGAAATACATTGCAAAGTTGTTGTAATCAAAAACTACTTTTACAACGGAAGGCGATTTCATTTCTTCAACACTTGTAATTCTTTTGGCAAGAGTTGATACGCTCACTTTTCTATCGAACAACAACGGCTCGATAGCTTCATCAATCATTTTCCCTTTTATGAAAGGTTCATCGCCTTGAATGTTTACGATAATTGCCGCATCGGAAATCTGTTCGGTTACAATCGCAATTCGATCCGAACCGCTCGCAACGTTTTGCGGAGTCATATAAACTTCAGCGCCAAAATCTTTTGCGACCTTAAATAATTTTTCATCGTCAACGGCAATAACAACTTTATCAAGCAATTTGGATTTTTTAGCGCTCTGCCAAGTATGCTGAAACATCGGTTTGCCGCCGATATCTGCAAGCGGTTTACCCATTAATCTTGTTGAAGCAAATCGGGCGGGAATTATTCCTACAATCATTTATTAATCGGGATTATTGATTAATCACTTTCGGCACTTTGAAAAATTCATCGCTGCTTTCGGGTGCATTTTTCAAAGCTTGTTCTCGCGGTATCGAAGGCTTCTTTTCATCTTTGCGGAATACATTTGCATTTTCTACCGGATGTGAAAGCGGCTCTACGTTTTTCGTATCGGGCTCTTTCAACTTTTCTACATATTCAAGAATTTCGTTCATATCGTGTATTAAGTTTTCCAATTCCTTTTCGGAAAATTTCAGTCTTGCAAGATTGGCGATGTATTCAACATCTTTTTTGGAAACAGACATAAAAAATCCTCTAATTAATTTGAAGTAAAACCGCCGCTGTTAAATCCGCCGGAAATATACGACTGTTCGCCGGTATATAAATTATTTTTTATTCTCACAGCCAGTGTATGATTAAAGTTTCCGCGTTTGGGACTTTTATACACTAACTTGTAAAAACTGTTGGCGTAATTTATAATTTGCACACGTATCAGGTCAAATTGTTGATTCAGTTGATCAGCCGAGTCAATTGAATAATAACCGGCAGTACCGATTGCGCTTAAAATATCCGGTTGTATTTCCGTTCCAAGACCGATTGTGTAAACATTTTTTTTGTCAACTGCGCTCAAAGCATCTGCGAGTGATGTGGAGCCTTGTGTTTCTTTCCCATCCGTAAAAATTATCATCGCCCCTTGAATAATTTGATTCATCGAATAACTATCTTCCCACCTTTCAGCACCTTTGATAACAGAGCTGTACAAACTTGTTGTCGGATTTCCAGTTTGATATCTTTTCAATGCTGAGGTTAGACTATCGATACTGTTCGTAAAATCTGCGAGCAGTTCGGTTTCTTCTGAGAACTGATAGATTGCAACTTCCTGATTTGCAGAAATATTTTTCACAAACGTTTCAGCCGCACTTCTAATTTGATCAATATTATCTTTCAAGCTTGTGCTGTTATCGAGCAAGAGTACGGTTTTAAATTTGTATGCGGCTTCATCACCTTTTTGCATCTGCAATTCTGATTCGGAAGCAGAAACCAATGCGCCGTCTTCATAAACTTCGAAATCATTTGCGGTTAAATTTGTAATCCCGTTGTTCAAAAGATCGGAAACGCTGAACATAACATTCACGTAACTCGGCAGACTCGTTTCAATCTTGTGCAAATGAAGTGCGAAACCCGAAGCCGGTTGAGGCGGAGCCAACATCGTCGTAAAATTCCAAACCGGGCTTTCGGCTTTTGTGCCGTCATCAAATTTTGAGACAACACGCCAAAAATATTTTGTGTCGTAAACAAGATTTTGAACAACAACTTTATTTGTAGTTGTATCTGCTGCAATTAAATTTTGCGGAGGATTCACAACATCAAAATAAAGATCGAATTTGTTAACGTTCTCCGCCGTCCATTCAAGCGTAACGATTAATGATTGATCGATTGAATTGCTGCCGGGTTTCGGGGAATGAGGAATTGTTTTCTCCGTCGGAGTGCCGCCATCGGGTTGAGTAACATTGGGTTCATCAAATGTGCAGCTTGCAATAATCAAAACGGGAATTACAAGTGTAAAGATTTTTTGTAACCGGAACATTAAAAACTGCAGCCCTCAATCTTTTGTACAAAGATATAAAGAATAAATTATTAATGTTAACTACCGGGTTTTCTCCAGAGCAGAAATTCTTTTTTGAATCGAAGGATGGCTGTAGAAGAACCATTCAATGAGCGGATGCGGCTCGCGGTCGCCGAGATTCTGATCCGTGAGTTTGTTCAGCGTTGATATGAATGCTTCCTTTTTATTTGTGGAAGCTGCGGCATATTCGTCCGCTTCGTATTCAAACTTACGCGAAATAATGTTAGTGATAGGATTCAAAATCAATCCGATTAGACTGCCCCACAAAACAAGCAAAGGCAGTGCGGAGATTTGTACAATTTCTTTGAAGCCAAACCAGCCGATTGACAACGAGTAAAGTTTCGCAATCAAAAAGAAAGTTAAAAAGCTGAACAGCGTTCCGGTAAAAATATTTTTGACGATGTGTTTGTTTTTGTAATGACCGAGTTCGTGTGCAATAACCGTTTCAATTTCATCGTGCGAGTAACCATTAACAAGTGTGTCGCCGAGAAGAATCCGCTTCGATTTACCAAGCCCGGTGAACGCTGCATTCGCCTTCTTCGTATTCTTGCTCATATCGAACTTAAAAATGTTTTCTACTTTCAAGCCGGCATCTTTGCTCAGTTCAATTATTCTGCTTTTCAACTCATCATCTTCAACCGGAGTAACTTTGTAAAAGAGCGGTATGATAAAAATCGGGACTATCCTTGCGAGCAGAACTGAAATGATAAACATGATTACACCGAACGGAAGCCACCAGCCTTCGCCGAAAAAATTCAGCACAAAATAAAACAACAATAAAATCGGCAAACCGATTGCAGTACCAACCAAAGTCTCTTTAATATTTTCCCAAATCCATTTCCAAAATGTTTGATTCGATAAATTGTATTTGTGCTCGAGATAAAATTCTGCGAAGTAACTAACCGGGAAGAAGAGAACCGACGAGACGGCGCCGATAACAAAAACATTAGCGGTCAAAACTATGTAACCATTACTGAAAAAATTTCTTGTGAAATTTTCCAACTTCAGGCTGTAACCGAGAAGAACAAACAACAGTAAAAGGATGAAAGAGACTACTCCTTTTGTAATTCCTACTGCGAGTTTTATGTTGTTATATTTTTTAGCTTCCGTTTGCATATACTTAATTTATTTTCTTGCTCGTGCTCTTCTTTTCGATCAAGGATAAGATAATGAGCAAGGGTAAAAGAAATTAGATTTGTCCGAAAGAATTTTTGAATACCCAGCCAACTTTGCCGTCCACAAGACGAATCTTTGCCCAGCTGTTAACATGATCTTCAATTGCAAATTTTATTCCTTCGTGAATGACAAATGCATCACTGCTTTTTTCATCCGGCGAAACTTTAACAGAATAGATCGAATCCAAAAGTATTCCGTAATCGGTTGATGCCTGATGCTCGTAGCGGGCAATCATTATTACAAATGTAATTATCATTACCGCAAGCGAAACCGATCCGGTCATAAAAGAAATTCTCTGGATGTTAAAATTCCGGGAGAGGAGATAAAATCCGATGCTCGCCAAAAACAAACAGTAAACAATAATTGCAATTACCGACCAGCCGGTTACTGAAAATGTTGTTACCAAAAGATCCCACCATTGCACAATAAATAATTTTGGAAGTTCGGTAATTTTATCCGCCGTTCGTGCGTAGGAAATTTTTAGATTGTACGATAAATCTTCGTCGCCGGGCGAAAGTTTTAATCCTCTCTCATAATTCAAAATAGAATGACCGAGTCTATCGAGTTTGAAATACGCATTCCCCAAATTGTAGTAGAGTGCCGGACTTTCAAATCCTTGCGATAAAATTTTACGATACGATTCAACCGCAAGTTCGTAGTTTCCATCCTGATAAAATTTGTTCCCTTGATTCATCAACTCATCGGGCGTTTGTGCCGATAAATTCAACGTTGATAAAACAAAAATTAATACCGCAATAATTTTCTTCATGTTGTAATTCACAAAAGTAAGTTTCATCGTTTCTTCTCCACTGCAGAATCAACATCAACAATTACTTTGACTGCTTCGTTATAAATTTCATTTGCAGAAGCCGATGTTTCCGCTTGCGGTGCGAAGCGGACAAACTCACACTTTTCCGAAATTGCTTTCGCACGTTCAACTAAATCCGTATTCACATTTTTTTGATTCAACTTTTCCAAAGCCATTTCCAAAGTGAACTCGGATTTTTGAATTGTGAATTTATCTTCCAAATACCCGTACAATGCAAGCGAAAGTTCGGAATAAAACTCCGCAAGTTTATTTTCATCGAGTGCACGTTTGGCAAGTTTCAATCTTTGCCGCGCCGCTTTTTCAGCTTTCTGATATTTCATCAACTGAATGTTTCCGTAAAGTTTATCCTGACGTTTGCGGACACCTATTGCAGTGAATAATGCCGCCAGCGGCAGAATAAGTGAAATCCAGAACCACGGTTTTATCAACGAAATTTCTTGTCTTCGTTCGAGATCAAAATCCGAAGTTTTAATGTAGCGGATATCTTCGTTCAAAAGTTTTACATCTTCTTTTGCATAACTCCCGGCAGTAGGTTCATACTGCCCGGTCCCTTTTGTTACGGAAATTTTAAATGTTTGTGTAGATGCCGTTACATATTTTTTTGTTGAAGGATTGAAATAAGAAAATTGAATCGGCGGAATTTCTTTATCGCCGGGCGTACGCGGAACAATTAAATACTCTGCAATTTTTTGTCCCGATATTACCGAACCTTTGTTAACGTTATCATAAATTTTCGGATCATATTTTTCGAAACCGCTTGGCAATTGCGGTTCCGGTACTTTCAAAAGTTTTATGTTGCCCGAACCGGAAACGGTTAAACGCAGAGTGATGCTTTCATTTGTTGAAACCCGATTCTTATCAACCTCTGCTTTGAGATTATAATTGCCGACCGCACCGTTAAAAGAAGCCGGTACACCCGAAGACGGCAAAGGTTCAACTTCAACTTTTAGTGTGTTGGACTTTGCGAGATACTCAACAGTTTCGCTTCTTCCGAAAAATGAATCGTTGAAAAAGTCATCGAACACATCATTGCCCGTTCTGCGTTTTTTAACAATCACCGGAATATTTAATTCAAATGGTGTTACACTGAGTGTTCCGGGTTTTGTCGGAAAGAGTGCAACACGTTTTATCACGGCAACGCGGTAGCGTTCCCCTTTGTACATTCCAACATCGAACGAGATTGTCTGTTGTTGATCAGTTTCTTCAGCCCAAAAACCCTGATACTGCGGAAGTTTTGTAATCTGCGGCGAAGAGATATTCAGTTTTGTGTAAAGTTTGTACGTAACCGTAATTTGTTCGCCGAGCAATGCACGCGATTTATTTGCTTCGGCAGTTATGAAAACATTTTTCGCAAGTTCTTCCGAACTGTATCCGCCGGTACTTTCTCTCTGCTGCTGGGGTGTTCCTTTTTCTACTCTAATTTTCAGCGGCTGTGTTGAATATGTTTTCCCGGAATGAGTAACCGAAGCCGTACCGATTGTGAACTCGCCGATATTTGCCGGTTGTAAAATGTATGAGAAAGTTAACGAGCCGGAAACTTTGCCGTTGATTATTTGCATACTCGAAGATTGATTCGGTCCGCTCAAAACTTTGAAACTGTTCATTGCCGGAGGACGAAAATTTTGCACGGCGTTTATTTCGGCGCCGGTAAACGTAAAATAAATTTGAAAGCGGTCGTACTGCCCCACAGTTGTGCGGTCAACGGTTGCGGTAAATTCTTGCGCAAAAGAATTGGAGATAATACCGCTCGCGAGCAGTAATATTATAACGAGAATTTTTTTGAAATCTTTAACAGCCATATTTGTAATTCTATTAGTTTTCAATTCTCCACTCTTCATTTTTTCATTCTGCTTTCTTCATTCAGCATTCTGCGTTCAAAATTTTCACCAATCTTTTTCAACAACTACCGGTTTTCCTTTTACCTTGCGGAGTTTCTTCTGCATATCCTGTTCATTGTTTTTCATAGCTTCCAAAATTCTTTGAGCATCTTCTTTTGATATCTGATTTTTCTGCTGCTGTTGTTGTTGATTTTGCTTGTTCTGATCTTTGTTTTGTTGATCCTGATTACTCTGCTGGTTTTGATTCTGCTGCTGATCTTTATTTTGATCTTGCTTGTCCTGATCCTGATTTTGTTTCTGCTGATTTTGCTTCAGCATGTTCAACGCATACGAAAGATTGTACTTCGTTTCCAGATCATCCGGGTTCAGCTTCAATGCATTTTTGTACGCGCCGATGCTTTCCTGATATTTCTTCGACTTCAACAAAGAATTGCCGATGTTGTGATAAACTTTCGATTGATCGGTTTTATCGTCCGAAAACTGCAAAGAATTTTTGAATGATTGGATTGCTTCGTCGTATCTGCCTTGTTTGTAATAAGCATCGCCCAAATTGAAGTGACCTTCAAACATCCCGTTATCTTTTTCCAAACTTTTTTTGAAGTTCACTTCCGCATCGGAATACTTTCCGTTTTTATATTGATCAACACCGTCGTTTACCAATCCTCTTTTGCTTTGTGCAGCGGCGGCAGAATAAAAGATCACTGCAGCCGTGAGGGCTATTTTAAAATTCATTTTCATTGTTCAACTTTCCTCAAATTTTCAAATCTCATAAACCATTTTGATCTATTCGAAGAAATAAAAAATTCTGCGGCAAGCAGTAGAATTGCCGGAAGCAAGAAATAATAAAACCGGTCTTCGTATTCAGTAATTCTTTTCGAACCGTACTCGGATTGTTCAATCTTTGCGAGATCGTTGTAAATGCTTTCAAGTTCGTCTTCCGTGTTAGTTCCTCTGTAATATTTGCCGTTTCCTTTTTCTGCAATTGTTTTCAAAATGTTTTCATAGAGTTTCGTTAAAACAATATTTCCTTGATTATCTTTTTTGAATCCGGCTTGTCTTCCCGATGCATCATAAATTGGAATGGGTACACCGGCCGGCGAACCAAAACCGATTGCATAAACAGCAACATCTTTCGAGTTTGCTTCTTCCAGCGCTCTATCGATATCTCCTTCGTGATCTTCGCCGTCGGTGATAACAACAATTGCTTTTTGTGTTGCATCATCTTCGCGGAAAGATTTTAAAGCGAGATCGAGAGCGGGACCAATTGCAGTGCCAGCTTGCGGAACCGAGTTTACATCAACAGCAGACAAAAATAAATTCGCGGCGGAATAATCCGAAGTTAGCGGAAATTGAACGTACGCTTGTCCGGCAAAAACTATTAATCCGATCCGGTCGCCGCTGAGCCGTTGAATAAGTTTCGAGATTTCGTACTTGGCTTTTTCTAATCTGCTCGGTTTGATATCTTCCGCAAGCATACTTTTGGAAACATCGAGTAAAATGTAAACATCAATTCCGATTTGTTTTACTTCTTCTATCTTCGTACCTACTTGCGGATTTGCAAGTGCAATAAACAAAAAAACAATTGCCAAAAGATAGACCCCAAATTTGAACGGCTGTTTCAATTTGCTCTTTAACGGAATCAAAACATCGTGAAGTTTTGTGCCGGCAAATTTTTCCAACAATTTATTTTGTTGTTTGTGGAGATACCAGTAAAGAAGAATTAACAGCGGCACAAGCCACAGTGCGTAAAGAAATTCTATGTTGGCAAAACGTATCATTTTTCCAAAATGTTAGTTGCAAATTGTTTGTTGTTAGTTCTTCATACAATTGCCCCGACATTTGCCGTGTAAACGGAATCCCGCTTTGCGGTGAAATGTCCGGGTATAAAAGCAAAAGCACTCTTTGGCTTTAGCCGCAATTGTGTTTTCAATTTGTGACTATCCGAAGGATTCCTACGGAAGAGTCGAAAATTATTTCCTCTTTGATTCCACGACCTAAAGGCGGCAATTAAAATATCAACTCAATTACTTACGGCAATTTCTTTAAATAAAATTTCGAGAGACTGAATTCACCAAGCAGCAAAAAGAATCCTATAAGTGCCCAATTGAAATAGAGTTCTTTTGCATGTCTGAACGATGTAACTTCAACTCTCGTTTTTTCCATTTTGTCGATTTCGTTATAAATATCAGCAAGCTTTCTATTGCTTGTAGCGCGGAAATACTTTCCGCCGGTTGTGCCCGAAATTTGTTTCAACAATGCTTCGTCAATTTCAACCGGAACCATTTGATATCTTTTTCCGAACGGAGTTTGAAACGGATACGGCGCTTCGCCGATTGTTCCAACACCAACTGTGTAAATTCTGATTCCAAACTTTTGTGCAATCTGCGCCGCTGTTAACGGATCGATCTGCCCGGCATTGTTCACGCCGTCTGTCAAAAGAATCATCACTTTACTTTTTGCTTTGCTGTCTTTTAATCTGTTAACACCGTTTGCAATTGCATTGCCGATTGCTGTTCCGTCCTCAATCATAATCAATTGTTAACGGGCATTGAGTAAAACTTTCGCCGGAAAAAATCACAAGCCCGATTTTATCGGTTGTTCTTCCTTTGATAAAATCATCAATCACATTTTTGGCGGCTTCAAGCCGGTTCGGTTTAAAATCTTCTGCGAGCATACTTCCCGAAATATCGAGAACCATTGCGATATCGATTCCTTCCGTGTAAATATTTTCTCCGCTCGAAAAAGTCTGCGGACGCGCGAAAGCAACAATTAAAAGTGCAAGCGCGAGCAATCTCAAAATTGCCGGAAGATGAACAAGTTTTTCTTTCAAACTTTTGGGCACGGCACCAAAAAGATGAAAAGAAGAATACATAACATTTGGAGTTGTGCGATCTTTTTTCTTCCAGTACCAATAAGCGGCGCCGGGCAGCAGCAGCAATAAATACAAAACCCACGGATATGCAAAACTAATATCACTGAACATTTACAACCTCAGGAGTTACTGCCGGTTGCGGCTTCGGAATTGTTTCGTCCACAATCCGGTAAGCTTGCGCCATCATTTCATCGTTTACTTTCGGCATCGGTTCGAACTTCGCAAATTTTACGAGATCGGCATTCGAGAAAAAATTCTCCGCGGTCGATACAATATTTTTTGCTTCTTCAACGCAGCTCAACGCGGCAAGAATTTCGGACGAAGTCATTTCGAGCGCTTTGAAATTAAATCTCGCTTCAAAATATTTACGAACAATCTCCGTGATTTCGGAATGATATTCTTTCACAAGTCCGTTCTGCCAAAATTTTTTCGCGTCAAGTGTGCGCAGTTCAGTCAATGCAATTTCGTGCGGAGGAATAACAACTTCCGGCACTTCGATTATTTTTCCTTCTTTTTTCTTCTTGTAATATTTGTACAAATAATAACCGCCGGCTGCTAATCCCGAAACAACAATCAAAACAATTATTATTAAGAGCCAATCAAGAGGAAGTTTTAGCGGTTCTTTTACATCGCGGATATCTTGCTGCGTGTTAACTTGCAAAGTGTGTACAGTGATTGTAACCGGCAGTGTTGCAATGTAGTTTTTTACACTGCTGCTGCCTTCGGAATAACCAATCTTCAAAGAAGGAATCGTAACTTTTCCCGAATCGTATTTCGAGAAAATAAATTTGTAACGCTCAATAATCTTTCCATCAACATCTTTCTTTTCGAAAGGCAATTCTTTTATGAACTCAAGAACTTTGATGCTGTCTTTTACCGATGGAACGTGCGCAGTAATATAATTCCCGTGTTTGATTTCAAGTTCGTAAGTAATGTAATCGCCAACTCTGTACGAAGCAGTATCGGTTATTGCGCTGACAGAAATACTCTGAGCTTCTACTTTCGAAACAATAAAGAAGAGAGCGATTAACAAAAATTTTTGCGTTACTTGAAAAAATTTTGTGCAAAATAATCTTCTCAAAAAATGTACAGCATTTATTACCATCTGCGTTCTCTCATCTTAAAGAAATCAACAAGAGGTTTAACGTACGAGCCGCCGGTTTCGATCTCGACGGAATCGAGTCTGCTTGAAACAAAAATTGATTTACGGTACTGATTGAATTTCAGCTGTGCATCTCTAAAGTTAATCTGGAAATTCTTACTCTCCGTATCAACGTAACGAACTTCGCCGGTTTCTGCATCACGGAATTTTATCAATCCGGCTTTTATAATTTCTTTCTCGCGCTGATCGCTCAAAACTATTCCGATTAAATCATGTTTCTTTCCAACGATACGCAAAATTTTTTCGTAGCCGGTATCAAAAAAATCCGAGATCACAAATACAATTGCTCTCTTTTTAATCGTGTGATTAAAATACTCAAGCGCAGCACGCAGATTTGTTTTGTTATTTTGCGGCTCGAACGAAAGAACTTCGCGTACAATTCTTAACGAATGGCTCTTTCCCTTTTTGGGAGGAATAAATTTTTCTATTTGATCGGTGAAAAGTATAAGTCCAACTTTATCGTTGTTCTTCAAAGCGGAGAAAGCAAGAATGGCACTCAACTCTGCAGCAATCTGCTGTTTGGTTTTATCAACACTTCCAAAAACGAGCGATCCGCTCATATCAACAAGAAGCATCACGGTAAGTTCGCGCTCTTCTTCAAATATTTTTACGAATGGATGCCCAAACCGCGCGCTCACATTCCAATCGATACTGCGGATGTCATCGCCGATTTGATATTCGCGCACTTCGGAAAATTCCATTCCGCGTCCTTTGAACACAGAATGATATTCACCGCTGAATACTTCGTTGACAACTCCGCGTGTGCGAATTTCAATTTGTTTTACTTGTTTTAAAAGTTCTTTTGTCAGCATATTTTTTCATTTTGGAGAACGCGTACTTTGGCTGCACAAAATTATTATTAGTGTGTTTTTAATTGCCACGACCTTCAGGTCGCGGACTGAATTAAAAGCTGCCTCTCCTACCTTCAGTTTGTTGGCTGTATCTGTTGCAGTCAGTTTACTATTACGGCACTTCTATTTTGTTTAATATTTTTGAAATAATTGTTTCCGAAGTAATATCCTCTGCTTCGGCTTCGTATGTTACGGCAATTCTGTGTCTGAGAATATCCATACAAATTGAGCGGACATCTTCGGGAATTACGTAACCTCTTCTTCGTACAAATGCCATTGCACGCGCACCGAGCGCAAGATTAATTGATGCGCGCGGCGAAGCACCGTAACTGATCAAATCCGTCAATTCATCCAAACCGTAATCTTTCGGGCTGCGTGTTGCAAAAACTATATCAAGAATATATTTCTCAATTTTTTCGTCAACATAAATTTCGCCGACTAACTTTCTTGCTTTCAAAATATCTTCGGGAGAAATAACCGCGTTAATTTTCGGTGCATCGAGTGCAGAATTCAATTTCATAATTTTCAATTCTTCATCGCGTGTCGGATAAGTTATTTTCACCTTCAGCATAAAACGGTCAACTTGCGCTTCGGGCAAAGGATAAGTTCCTTCTTGCTCAATCGGGTTTTGTGTGGCGAGAACGAGAAAAGGTTCTTCGAGCCGGAATGTTGTGTCGCTGATAGTAACTTGTCTTTCTTGCATCGCTTCGAGCAGAGCACTCTGCACTTTTGCGGGTGCGCGGTTGATTTCATCAGCAAGAATAAAATTTGCGAAGAGAGGACCTTTCTTTATTGTAAAGTTGCTTTCTTTCTGGTTGTAAATTAATGTGCCGATCAAATCTGCCGGAAGTAAATCCGGTGTAAATTGTATGCGTTGAAATTTTGATTTCATGGAAGCAGCAAGAGTTTTGATTGCCAGTGTCTTTGCGAGACCCGGAACACCTTCAAGCAGAACGTGCCCGTTGCCAAGCATACCGATTACAAGTCTTTCAAGCATCTGCTTTTGACCGACGATTACTTTGCCGATCTCAGTAAAAAGTATGTCAATGAACTCACTCTCACGCCGGATTTTTTCATTAAGTGCTGTAATGTCCAATTTGGTCACCTCTATATTTTGAAAACTGCTTGTTTCTACAAGCGTGATTTAATTTATGTTTCTAAATAATTGTTAATTTTTCTAAAAATTTCTCTCGCTGAGCGGTAAATATAAGAATTTTGGAATTGACCTCTCCACCAAGCAAAACAAGGTATTATAAAATTCTGAGTGCGGCGAACTTTAAATAAACTGTTTCTTCCATTACCGGAAGCGAGGGGTGATCAAGCGAAGCATTATTAAAATAAAACATCTGAACTTTTTTACCGGCTTTAATTGCCGCACGATGAAGAACTTCTAAAAATATTTCTTCTTTGAGATGATGCGAACACGAGGCGGTAAATAAAAATCCGCCGTTTGCAGTAACTTCCAAAGCGAGCCGGTTCAATTTCTCGTAGCCTTTCATTGCTACGGGCAGACTTTTTTTATTTTTCGCGAATGCCGGCGGATCTATTATCACCACATCATATTTTTGTTTTTGGGCGATGCATTTTTCTAAATAGTCAAACACATCCGAATCAATAAATTCGGCATTGCAGTTAAAGCTGTTCAATTCAAAATTTGTTTTTGCGTTTTCAATTTCGTGTTTTGATGAATCAACAAACGTTACCGATTTTGCACCGTTGTACGCGGCATGTAATCCAAATCCGCCGGAGTTGCAGAAACAATCCAGTACCGATTTATCTTTGCACAACTTTCCGGCAAAATCTCTGTTGTCGCATTGATCAAAATAAAAACCGGTTTTGTGCGATGATACAAAATTGATTTTGTAGTTCACAAAACCATCGGAAATAATTTCTTCGCCTACTTCACCGAGATAAATTTTGTCTTCTACCGGCAGTCCCTCAAGCTTGCGGAAATATTCTTCGTTCTTCGTAAAAATATTTTTTGCGGAAAATTTCTCTTTCAAAATTGTAATTATGGCTTCAATATTTTTTTCCATTCCGTATGAATAGACTTGAAGAACAAATGTATTGTCGTATTTGTCAATGATTAGACCGGGCAGAAAATCGCTTTCGCTGAAAACCATTCTGAAAGAATTTCGCTTCGTATAAATTGTTTTCCGGAAATTATAAGCGGCAGTAAGTCTTTCTTCCAACAATTTCGAAAGATCAAATTCTTTCTCGTTCGTTAAAATTCTTACTGCAATCAATGAGTTCGCATTGTAAAATCCGGAAGCAAAAAAATTATTCCTCGAATCATAAACTTCTACAACATCTCCGTTCTGAACTCTACACTCATCACTCTCCACTCTTCGTTCGTCACTCTCAACTTCATTGCTAAAGACCCACAAGTGCCCTTGTTTAATCCGGTGTTCTTCGTTTTTTTTTAATGAAATTTTTTGCATTATCCGCTCAGAAAAATTGATTTGATGTGTTAATATAAATGAATTACGGCACTTTGCCTCAGAATGATAAATCAAGACTTCGTGTGCTAAATTTTAAAAAATTGCACTTGCATCATTTAAATTAATTACACAACTTACCACCCCGCATACCGAAAAACATTTTTTCCTATTCACTTACCTTATTCTCAAACGAAAAAATTTTCACCTTATATAGTAGGATATTCATCATAATAAAAAAGGAGGGCAGTTATGATACTGAGTTATCTCGGACGCGTAAATATTGCAGTCAATCTCGTTAAACAACAATACCCGTCATCAAAATTATATGAAGTTGACGGCTTAGCCACAAAAGGAGCAACAACAGATTGGAAAGATGTTGACTCTTTGAAAGCAGTATTCACGGCGGGCAATAACGACACGGCGATTGTAAAATCAACCGGCTGGGGCGAATGGGGCAAAGTTGATTATGTGCATGAGCCTTGGCTCGAAGATGTTGTTGTGCCCTGGCCCGTAGATCTTGAGTTAAGCGATGCTGTAGATTTGATGAGAAAAGCCGGTTACACATTGCCGTTTGGCGCTGTAACTTTGCGTTGGCCATTGTATCCCGGCGTAAAAGAACCGTATTATATTTTCACTTTGACAAACGGCACCCACGTGTTTGTCGGCTGTTATGATAAAAGTGTGTCGGTACATAATTAAAAGCAAATAAAATTAATCCTACTATATAAATCAGCAGTCAGCCTGAGCGGGGCGAAATGCCCCGCCGGTTGAATTTCCGAACCCTCAAATAACAATCCGCAAAAAATTTTTAGATTATTTCCAACACCATTTCGTTTGTTAATAATGATCAGAAATTTTATCAGCGGGATTATTCATAAATTTCCGTTCGAAAAAAAGAGGAACTGTTGAACAATCCATTAGAAGTTTTGAATAAATATTTTGGTTATGATTCGTTCAGAGGCGAGCAAGAAAAAATTATTAACCGCTTAATTAACGAACACGGTCACTCGCTTGTTTTGATGCCAACCGGCGGCGGAAAATCTTTGTGTTACCAAATTCCGGCGCTCATGCTTGACGGTGGCACAATCGTGATTAGTCCGTTAATTGCGTTAATGCAAGATCAGGTCGATGCGCTTAAAAGAAAAAAAATCAGCGCAGAGTTTATCAATTCAACTGTAACGCCAACTCAGCGTAAAGAACGTCTGCAAAAATTTGTTAACGGCACAATCAAACTTTTGTACGTAACACCCGAACGATTCAGAAAACAAGAATTTGTTGAAGCAATGAAAACTGCAAAAGTTTCTCTGCTTGCCGTTGACGAAGCACACTGCATTTCCGAATGGGGTCACGATTTCCGTCCCGATTATTCCCGCATCGCAGAATTTAGAGAACTGCTGAACAATCCGCTCACAATCGCACTCACTGCAACTGCAACAAAAGAAGTTCAGCGAGATATCATTTCAAAACTTGGACTAACGCGAAACGAAATAAAAATTTTTCACGAAGGAATTAGAAGACCGAATCTGCGGCTGGAAACGACAGACATTTACGATGAGAAAGAAACTCTCGAAGCTATTTACAAAGTGCTGAATAAATACGACGGCGCCGGCATTATATATTTTGCACTCATAAAAAAATTGGAATACTATTCACAAATTCTCGGCGATAAAGGTTACAAACATGGAATCTACCACGGCAAACTCGAGCCGCAAAAAAGAAAACAAACGCAAAGAGATTTTCTTTCCGGCAAACAAAATTTAATTCTCGCTACAAACGCATTCGGGATGGGAATCGATAAACCCGATATTCGTTTTGTGATTCATGCCGAAGTTCCTTCTTCTATCGAATCGTATTATCAGGAAATCGGAAGAGCCGGCAGAGACGGCAAAGATTCTTTATGTATGCTTCTTTATAATCAGCAAGATTTGTACACACAGATGGAATTTATAAAGTGGGCAAACCCGGATGCAAATTATTATTCACGCATGTACGATCTTTTAAGAAATAATATTGTTATCGCAAACTCCGAAGGTGTTGATTATCTGCGAGAGCAGATGAGCTTCAAAGACAAAAATGATTTCCGTGTTGAAACGGTTCTTGCAATGCTCGACCGCTACGGAGTAACAGAAGGATCCATCGAAACAAAAGATCTAAATGTTGTTGCACAGCTTCCCGATGAACTTCATGACGAAACTTATTTGAAAGAAAAATTATTGAACGACAACAAGAAGCTTCTTTCAGTGGTAAATTATTTTAAAACGATTGAGTGCAGAAGAGCATTCATATCGGAATACTTCGGCTTCCCCGGCGAAGAACCGTGCGGCAATTGTGATGTTTGCAATTAATTCATAAAAAACGCAAGCTTCTTTTATAGAAAAATTTTAAAAGCAGATGAAGCAACCCATTTTGTTTATATTTTGCGCCAAAATATTTCACCTTAAGAAGGAATAAAATGTTCAACAAATTTTTAATTGCTTTGATAGCAGCGGGCTTTCTTTTTTCAGCGTGCCAGAAAAAGGAAGAGCAGAATGACACAACCACAAATAGATCTGCCGGCAACGCGCACAAAGTAACTGTTGAAGAAATTATCAACGTATCGGAATACACTTATCTAAAAGTAAAAGAAGCGGATAAAGAATTTTGGATGGCTGTTCCAAAAGCGGAATTTTCTGTCGGCGAAATTCTTTTTTACGAAAGTTCGATGGAGATGAAAAATTTTGAGAGCAAAGAACTGAACCGCACTTTCGAATCAATTTTGTTTGTGGATAAAATCGATAAACAACTCGGCACGGGTTCGTTAAATCAACCGCAAAAGCCGGTATTAACAAAAGAAAATATTTCAGTTGCTCCGGCAGAAGACGGAATTACAATTGCACAGCTTTATTCCAAAGCCGGTTCGTACTCGGGAAAAGTTGTAAGAATTAAAGGCAAGGTTACCAAATTCAATTCCGGAATTATGAAAAAGAATTGGGTGCATATTCAAGACGGTACTAGCACCGGGAAAAATTTTGATCTCACAATTACTACAAACGACTTCGTTCAAACCGGAGAAACGGTAATTTTTGAAGGCAAAATTATTTTGAATAAAGATTTCGGTTACGGATATTCTTACAAAGTTTTGATGGAAGACGCAAAGGTGTTAAAAAATTTTTAACGAGTTTTACTAATACAATAAAACATCCGGAGACAATACAAACATCACTAAAAAATGAATCAGACATTCACAGAAAATAAAACTTTCGACAGAGCCGACTTGAGTAAAACCTCATTTGAAAAAGGCGAGTATGAAAATTGCAAGTTCCATAATTGCGATTTTTCCAACGGCAATTTTTCCGGCACTACATTTATTGACTGCGAATTTATCAATTGCAATTTGAGTTTGGTTAAACTAATCAAGACAACTTTCCGCGACACCAAATTCATTGACTGCAAAATGCTGGGACTTTTGTTTGACAACTGCAATGAATTTGGGCTTTCATTCAGCTTCGATAAATGCATCATTAATCACTCTTCTTTCTACCGGACAAAAATCAGGAAAACAATTTTCAAAGATTCACAGCTGCATGGAACGGATTTTACAGAATGCGATTTGACAAACTCTGTTTTTGAACACTGCGATTTGGCAAACGCAAAATTTGTAAATACAATAATCGAGAAAACAGATTTCCGAACCTCCTACAATTATTCGATTGATTTAGAAATCAACCGGATTAAAAAAACAAAATTTTCTTTGAGCGAAATTGCGGGACTGCTCGACAAATACGATATAGAAATTGACAGAACAAATTAATATGCTGCCGAGAATAGAAACATTATCAGAAAAGAAATTAGTTGGCATGAAAAAACAAATGGCGTTCGCAAATAACAAAACGATAGAATTGTGGAAAATTTTTATGCCGAGACTAAATGAAATTCGGAATAGTATTCGAACAAAATTGTTTTCAGCAGAAGTTTACGGCACGCCTCTCTTTTTCCAAAATTTTAATCCATCGTCTGAATTTGAAAAGTGGGCGGCAGTTGAAGTTACTGAACTTGGCATTGTTCCCGATGAAATGGAAACGTTGATATTGCCTGCCGGTATTTATGCTGTTTTTATTCATAAAGGACCGGCAAGCGAAGGACAAAAAACTTACGAACATATTTTCAACAATTGGCTGCCGAATTCTGATTTCACATTAGACAACAGACCACATTTTGCATTAATGGGAGAAAAGTATAAGAATGATGATCCAAATTCGGAAGAAGAAATTTGGATACCGGTTAAAACAAAAGATGGTTACCATAGTTAATCTTTTATCAGCACAAAAATTTCCGAGTATTATTTCATTCCCTTCTTTGTCAATTCAACACGATTCAAGCCGTTGAGTGCTGCAACGCGGTATGCTTCTGCCATCGTTGGATAATTGAACGTTGTGTGAATGAAATACAACAAACTATTCCCTTCTCCTTTCTGCGACATGATTGCTTGCCCGATATGAATAATCTCCGAAGCACCGTAACCAAAACAATGTATGCCGAGTATCTCAAGTGTATCGCGGTGAAAAAGAATTTTTAACATTCCAACTCTGTGACCCGTTATTTGTGCGCGAGCAAGATGTTTGAAAAATGAATGACCAACTTCGTATGGAATTTTTTGTTCGGTTAATTCCCTCTCGTTCAAACCGACAGAACTGATTTCGGGAATAGTGTAAATGCCGGTTGGAATATCTTTAACTTTGAGTGTGGTTTTTTCTCCGAACAATAAATTGCGTGCGGCAAATCTTCCTTGATCGTACGCCGCACTTGCAAGCGAAGGATAACCGATTGCATCACCAACAGCATAAATGTGCGGAAGTTTTGTTTGATAAAATTGATCAACCGGAATTGAACCTCTTTCATTTGGAATAATGCCGAGTTCTTCGAATCCCATATTCTGCGAGTTACCCGTTCTTCCTTGTGCCCACAAAAGGTAATCGCTTCTAATTTGCTTGTTCGACTTCAAATAGATTGTTACACCGTCATCATCGGGTACAACTTTTTCATATTCTTCGTTGTGGCGGATTAACACTCCGTTCTCGCGCAAATGATATGCAAGCGCATCAATAATTTCATCATCAAGAAAAGAGAGAAGTTGATGACGTGTGTTAATCAAATTTACTTTGATGCTGAGTCCGCGGAAGATAGATGCGTACTCGCAGCCGATTACACCGGCTCCGTAAATTGTTATTGTGCGCGGATTGTCTTTGATCTTCAAAAGTTTATCGCTGTCAATTATCCGCGGATGTGTAAAATCAATATCTGCCGGATGATACGGACGCGAACCAACAGCAATTATGAATGCATCGGCTTCGTAAACTTTTTTTAAGCCGTTAGGTTCGGTTATTTCTACTTTGTGTTGATCGAGAAATTTTGCCCGCCCAATTATCAGTTCAACTTGATTTCTTTTGTAAAAACTTTCGCGCAGTTCAACTTGACTGAGAATAACGGATTCGGTTTGCCTTAGCAATGTTTGATAATCTGCATTGTGCAATTTACAGCCGTCCATTAAAATTTGGCTTGCATGCCGCAATGCTTTGCTTGGAATTGTACCTTTATGTGTGTTTGCACCACCCACAAGCGAGAACTCATCGCACACGGCAACTTTCTTTCCAGCTTTTGCACAAGCCATTGCCGCGCCTTCTCCGCCGGGTCCGCTGCCAATTATTATTATATCAAATTTTTTCATTCGTCAAGATTTATTTTGTTTGCTGCGCAAAGTTATACAACATTGTTCTAAACACAAAGCCGGGAATTTGTAACCCGTCCCTAAATTCCCTCACTTGTAAATTATGCTCAGCCATTTCGTTATGAAAATTAAAAGCGTAGAGTTCCCCTCCCTGGAGGGGACGAAGGGGTGGGTTGTTTTAGTTTTTTGTGTTAACTATCTTGAACCATGAACAGAAGAAAGATCATTCCATACAAACCATATCTCAAAGAACTTGCACGCAAACTTAGAAACAGCAGCACCAAAACAGAAATACTCCTTTGGCATGAACTTAAGAATAAAAAAATGAAGGGTTTTGACTTCGATAGACAAAGACCGATTGATGATTACATCGTTGATTTCTACTGCAAAGATTTAATGCTCGCAATAGAAGTTGACGGGGAAAGTCATATCGGTGAAGAAGAATTTGATAAAAGAAGGCAAGAGAGATTAGAAAATCTCGGAGTTCGTTTCTTGCGTTTTAATTCGATGGATGTTTTTTATAATCTTGATAGAGTTGTAAAAGAAATTGAAAGATGGATCGATAACAATGCATAATCTTACCCACCCCTAAATCCCCTCCGGCGAGGGGACTTTTTAAATGCAAATTCCTCATATAGAGAAAAATTAAAAAGCGAGTTGTTCCCCTCCCTGGAGGGGACGAAGGGGTGGGTTGTACAACATTGAATATATCCCAATATTCTCCGGAATAATTTTAATCATAAGGGGTGTAGTTAGCTTTTAAAAATTTTAGAACTACACTCTGCTTGCAAAACAATATGATTTATATATTTTTCATTTTCTAAACTATAGCCGGCTATGACAAATATTATACTAATTTTCATCGGACTTCTCCTCATAATTTTTCACGAACAACTCTTCCATCTCTATTTGTACTACAACAAAAGAAACAAGAACAAAAAAATTATTTTGGGAGATGATTGGAAATACATTCCGGTGTCCGGCGGAATCATTCTAATTCTGAGAAGTATTTTTCTTTTGCTCATCAAATAGATTTTTTCCTTCGCACAAACTTCTATTTTTTTAATGGAAGATTAGTAGTAAGTTTGCACCACTTTCAACCAACAACTAACAAAAGAAACCATGTCCAACGAACCAAATAAAGTAATCTATTCAATGATTGGAGTAAGCAAATACTACAATCAAAAAGCAGTATTAAAAGATATTTACCTTTCATATTTCTACGGTGCGAAAATCGGCGTGCTTGGTTTAAACGGCGCCGGAAAAAGTTCTCTGCTCAGAATTCTTGCCGGAACGGATAAAGATTTTAACGGCGAGACTGCAATCTCACCCGGATTCACAGTCGGCATGTTGGAACAAGAACCAAAACTCGACAACACAAAAACAGTGAAAGAAATTGTGCAAGAAGGAGTTCATGAAATTGTTGATCTTCTGCGCGAGTACGATGAAATAAATGCAAAGTTTGCAGAGCCGATGAGTGACGACGAAATGAATGATTTGATCGAGCGGCAAGGAAAAGTTCAGGATAAACTTGATGCCGTAGGCGCGTGGGATATCGATTCCAAACTTGAAATGGCAATGGATGTACTCAACTGTCCGCCGGCAGATACTCCGGTAAATGTTTTATCGGGCGGCGAACGGAGACGCGTTGCGCTTTGCAGATTATTGCTTAAGCAACCAGACATTCTTCTTCTCGATGAACCAACAAACCACCTCGATGCCGAAACTGTTTTGTGGCTCGAAGCCGAATTGAACCGTTACGCCGGAACAGTAATTGCAGTAACACACGATAGATATTTTCTTGATAACGCTGCCGGATGGATTTTAGAACTCGACCGCGGAGAAGGAATTCCATGGAAAGGAAATTATTCATCGTGGCTCGAACAAAAACAGCAAAGACTTCAACTCGAAGAGAAGAAAGAAACCGAGCGGCAGAAAACTTTGCAGCGCGAACTCGAATGGGTTCGGATGGCACCGCGTGCAAGACATGCAAAATCGAAAGCGCGTATCAGTGCTTACGAACAAATGTTAAACGAAGAAAGCGAAAAGCGGCAGAAAGATGTTGAGATTTATATTCCGTCCGGTCCGCGTTTGGGCAATGTTGTTATCGAAGCTGAAAATGTTTCCAAAGGTTACAGCGAAAAACTTTTATTCGAGAATTTGAGTTTCAAACTTCCTCCCGGCGGAATTGTTGGAGTAATCGGTCCTAACGGCGCCGGTAAAACTACTTTGTTTAAAATGATTGTAGGACAAGAAAAAGCCGATGCCGGAAGTTTCAGAATCGGCGATACAGCTAAACTTGCATACGTTGATCAAAGCCGCGATGTACTTGATCCGGAAAAAACAGTTTGGGAAATGATCAGCAGCGGCGATGAATTGATAAAAATGGGAAACAGAGAAATTAATTCGCGTGCGTATGTGGGACAATTTAATTTCACCGGTGCAGATCAACAGAAAAAAGTTGGAATGCTTTCCGGCGGCGAACGGAACAGAGTTCATCTCGCAATTGCATTAAAGCAAGGCGCAAATGTTATTCTTCTCGATGAACCGACAAACGATCTCGATGTAAATACAATGCGCGCGCTCGAAGAAGGTCTGCTTAATTTTGCCGGATGTGCAGTTGTAATCAGTCACGATAGATGGTTCCTCGATAGAATCTGCACACACATTCTCGCTTTCGAAGGCGACAGCAAAGTTGTTTGGTTCGAAGGAAATTTTTCAGACTATCAGGAAAACCGCCGCGAACGTCTTGGTAAAGATGCAGACATTCCGCACAGAGTTAAGTACAAAAAACTGACAAGATAGTGGTAGAGTGACAAAGTACCTAAGCTCCAAAGCGACATAGTATTTTAAAAACTTTGTTGCTTTGTTACTTTGTCACTTCCTTAAAGTTTCTGCAAAACCTTTTCCAATTTAGAAGTCACTTCCCCCGCTACTGCGCCAAGAGATTCGTTGCGAACGGCTTGCATCGATTCCATCGGATTAACAACACTCACTTGCACTTTACCGTTTTCTTTTTCCTGAACGACAACATTACACGGCATCAACACACCAATATTCTCTTCCATCTGTAAAGCTTTGTATGAAAACGGCGGATTGCACGCGCCGAGTATTTTATACTTTCTGAAATCAACATCAAGTTTTTTTTTCAATGTTTCTTTCACATCTATTTCGGTTAGAACTCCGAAACCTTCTTTCTTTAATTCGTCCGTAACTTTAAGAATTGCTTCATCAAAAGAATAATCAACAATTTTTGAATTGTAGTATGCCATGACTTCTCAATTTTTGGTTGATATGATGCTGCTAAACCAAAGTGGGTTCAAGGAAGTAGCGCAGATTTCCAATCTGCGCTTAAAAAGATTCTTATGAACAGATTAGAAATCTGTTCTACTTTTCGAAATCATTTGTTATCTTGCTTCAAAAGAGGGATTATGATAGAAGCACATTATCATAGAAGAAACCTTCCGCATATTTACATACCTGAAAGAAGTTATTTTATCACTTTCCGATTAAAAGGCTCACTCCTGATGAGAAAGTTATACGAACTACGAAATATCCTCGAAGCAAAACACAAAGCTCAAAGCAAAGCAGAAGTTTATGAGGTCAACAAAAAATTCTTCGCCGAATATGACAAATCATTAGATACGGCAAACAAAGGTCCCAAATTTTTGTACGTCGATAAAATTACCGATATCATCATCGGTTCATTCAAGTATTACGACCGGAAAGATTATTCTTTAGTTTGTGTTTGTATAATGCCAAACCACGTTCATGTTTTGTTTACATTATTGGAAAAAAGCAGATCGTTGGATAAGATAATGCAATCCGTAAAAAGATATTCAGCTTTACAAATTAACCGCCAGTTAAATAGAAGCGGTACTGTTTGGCAGCCGGAAAGTTATGACCATGTTATTAGAGATGAGGATGAATACTTTAATATTATCCGCTACATACTGGACAACCCGATAAAAGCTGGCTTAATAGATAACTGGTTTGAATGGAAAGGAACCTTTATTAGTGATTATTTAAAAGAAATGTTGGAATAATAAACTGTAGCGTGCAGCGCAGATTTCTAATCTGCGCTTAAAAAATTTATGAATAGATTAAAAATCTGTTCTACACCTTTTACAAGAAGAAAAGCCACATAAAAAATGTGACAACCACTATGCCGATGAAATTTATTGCCAGTCCCGTTTTTGCCATATCAATTACACGAAGACGTTCGCTGCTAAAAACAATTGCATTCGGCGGTGTTGCAACCGGAAGCATAAATGCAAACGATGCTGAGATTGCTGCCGGTATCATCACTAACAACGGATCGATTTGCAGATTCACAGATAACGACGCTAGTATCGGCAAAAGAATCTGTGCCGTCGCAGTGTTCGAAGTCAATTCTGTTAGAAATGTAAGCACAAAACAAACCGAAGCAACAATAAAAATTATATTCACACCTCTCAAAGATTCAAATTGTTTCCCGATCAATTCCGAGAGACCGCTTGAAACAAATCCCTCAGCCAAAGCAAATCCACCGCCAAAGAGCAAAATAATTTCCCACGGAATTTTTCTGATTGCCGTGTGATCGAGTATGTAACCGCTCGTTTTATCTTTTGACGGTATTACAAACAACAAGAAAGACATCGTCATTGCAACAGTGCCGTCATCAATATAATCCTTTAGCGGAAAGATTGAAGACCAGCCCGGTATTTTGAGAATGCCTAGATCGAGTTCAACGCGGAATATCCATAGAAAGGATGTTGCGATAAAAATCATTGCAACCGCCTTCTCTTCAAAAGTCATCTTGCC
Organism: Ignavibacteriales bacterium; assembly: GCA_016177735.1. GTDB lineage: Bacteria > Bacteroidota > Ignavibacteria > Ignavibacteriales > Melioribacteraceae > DYJK01. The sequence continues at coordinate 55,947 of JACOUS010000025.1, forward strand.
GAGTTTCGCCTTTTCGGCATTGATAATTTCTTTATCTACAAAAAAATCTTTGTCGGAGCGGTAAAAAATTTTAGTTAACAGAAACCAAACGAATATTAACATGGCAATCGAAATCGGAACGGCAAATTTCATCCACTCACCAAAAAGAATTTCCGGTCGTTCCGGAAAATTGATTTTATAAATTCTCTGAAACACAAGATTTGGTGGTGTTCCAATTAACGTTGCTACACCACCGATTGAACATGCGTAAGCAATACCAAGCATCAAAGCAATTGAAAATCGTTTTGTGTTCTCTTTTCCAATTTCATTTTCAAGTTTCGAAATAATTGCCAAGCCAATCGGCAGAATCATTACAGCAGTCGCTGTGTTTGATATCCACATCGATATAAATGCGGCAGCAATCATAAATCCCAAAATAATTTTGGAAGGTTTACTGCCGACAAAGCCGATAACATTTAGCGCGATCCGTTTGTGCAGATTCCACTTTTCCATTGCAATTGCAATTATGAATCCGCCCATAAAAAGAAAAATTGTAGAATTGATGTACGCTTCGGAAGTTGTTTTTGCTGTAAGTGCACCGCTCAACGGAAATAAAACAAGCGGAATGATTGACGTAACTGAAAGTGGAATAGCTTCGGTAATCCACCAGATCGACATAAGAATTGCGACAGCGGCAATCTTTTCAGCATTCAGGTATTCGGGACCAAAATCAGCAATCATCGTAAATAAAATTGCTGCCGCAACTCCAAGTGCTAATGAGATTTTTTGTTTCAATAGGATTTCTTTATTTAATAAAAGAAACTATATCCAACTCAATTTCTTCTTCGCTGAAGAACGGCTCACCGTAATCTTTCCCGATTTTAAATCCGAAAACTTGTGCACGTGCTTCGAGGTATTTCAAAAAAATCGGTTTGCTGATAAATGTTTCCGGCTCGGTGTTTTCCGGATTGTGGAATTGTGTTTCGTAAGCACGGACTGCTTTCATCTTTGTTTCAAATGTCTCGCTGATATCAACAACGAACGATGGTTTGAATTCGTAAGTCTGCATGTAATAAAATAATTTTTGCGGACGGTACGGAATCTGAATTTTATTATTCTCTTCCGTAACAATTTTGGGAAGACCCGAAAAGAACATCGCTTCTTTGACCAATTGACTCGCACCGATATGATCGGGATGACGGTCGTTAAAGTACGGTGCAAAAATTATTTTGGGCTGATATTTCCTGATACATAAAATTATTTTTTTTAGATAATCTTCATTGAATTTTATACTGCCGTCACGCAAACCGAGATTTTCGCGGTGATGAACTTTCAATATTGCCGAAGCTTTATTTGCTTCATCTCTTCTCGTTTCGGCTGAGCCGCGAGTCCCCAATTCTCCTTTCGTTAAATCTATGATTCCTACTTTAAAACCGTTGTTGGAAAGTTTTGCAATGGTACCGCCCATCGAAAGTTCAGCGTCATCGGGATGAGCGGCAAAGACAAGAACATCGAGATTCATTCAACCCTCTGTAATTTTGATTTAGGATTACATCACAATATGTCTAATAATTTTCAGAAAGTAAAATGTACTCACTTTCAAAAAAGATTATTGTCCTAAACTTTTTCTGCATGAATAAAAAATTTCAAGGCAGTTTCTTTTTAACAACTTAATTAAAACAAATCGGAAAAGTTTGGGACAGATACGAAAAAATAATTTATATTCGCAAAACTCATTTACAGAAATGTTATGGATACGAAATACGAAGCAGTGATAGGACTTGAAGTCCACGCACAATTATCAACCGATACAAAAATATTCTGCGGTTGTTCAACAAAATTCGGGGCGCCGCCGAATACAAATGTATGCCCGGTCTGTCTCGGTCATCCGGGAGTACTGCCGGTACTGAATAAAAAAGTTGTTGAATACACCGTGTTGATGGGACTTGCAACAGACTGCACGATTAAAGAGAGATCAATCTTTGCACGGAAAAATTATTTTTATCCCGATCTGCCGAAAGGTTATCAAACTTCGCAATATGAAGAACCGATCTGCGAACACGGAAAAGTTACAATTGAATTTAAGGACGGCTCCAAAAAAGAGATCGGCGTAACAAGAATACACATGGAAGAAGATGCCGGCAAATCGATTCATGATTACGGAGATACGACATTGATTGATGCGAACCGCTGCGGCACTCCGCTGATGGAAATTGTCAGTGAACCGGATATGCGTTCGGCGGAAGAAGCATATCTCTACTTAACAAAGCTGAAACAAATTTTAACATATCTCGAAATCTGCGACGGCAACATGGAAGAAGGTTCGCTCCGCTGTGATGCAAACGTTTCGATTCGTTTGAAAGGTGAAACGAAACTCGGAACAAAAGCCGAAGTAAAAAACATGAACTCCTTCCGCAATGTTGAAAGAGCTATCACACGTGAGATTGAAAGACAAACTGAATTACTGGAAGACGGAAAACAAATTATTCAGCAGACACTGCTTTGGAATTCCGATTTGAATGATGTTTTCCCGATGCGAAGCAAAGAAGAAGCACACGATTACCGATATTTCCCCGATCCCGATTTGATGCCGGTTGTTGTTGATGTACAATGGAAAAACAAAATTGCCGGAAGTCTGCCGGAACTTCCCGTTGCACGAAGGGACAGATTCATTGCTGATTACAATCTACCTTTGTACGATGCTGAAGTTTTAACATCATCGAAAGAACTTGCAGATTATTACGAGAAAATTCTTTCGGTAACAAACGATTATAAATCTGCAAGCAACTGGGTAATGACCGAAGTGCTCAAAGTGATGAACGATGAAAAAATTTCTATTACCGATTTCCCGGTTGCGCCTGAAAATCTCGGCAAATTGATTAAGCTGATTAACGATAAAACTATCAGCGGAAAAATTGCGAAAGATATTTTCCCCGAAATGTTAAAAACAAATAAAGACCCGGATGAAATTGTAAAGGAGAAAAATCTTGTTCAGATAAGCGATACATCTGAAATTGAGAGCGCTGTTGAAAAAATTATTGCCGCTAACCAGAAAGATGTTCATGAATATTTATCCGGCAAAGAAAAAGTACTCGGGTTTTTAGTCGGACAAATAATGAAAGAAACTAAAGGGAAAGCCAATCCGCAGATTGTTAACGAACTGCTGAAAAAGAAATTGAGCGAGCAAAAAAACTGATTACTCAATTTTAAGAGCCGGTTTTATCCGCGCTAATCATCGGCATAGCGGGTTAAGCTGAGCCATCCGAGTTCTATCAGATCGTAGTTTACGTTCGGGAGTTGATAATCTCCCGAATCATTTCTCTCAAATTCTTCGGTACAACACCAAAAGATTTCAACTTCTCGTTGTTCAAAGAAACATCTGCAACTTTGTAAACCAATCTGGCTTCTTCCATTGTAAGCGGAGTCAAAAGATTTTTGTCAAAGCCCGCTTCTTCACAAAGTATTTCACCGAGTTCATAACGGGAAACTCTTTCGCTGCCTGAAAAATTTATCACTTCATTCCGAATATCTTTCTCAATCAATTCGCCAATCATTCTTGCCGATTCGTGCAAAGCAAGGGGCGTTCTGAATTGATCGGTATATAATTTCACCGGCAATTTACTTTTCAAGTTGTTGTACATTTTTTGAAAATTGTTCGTCGTGTTGTTCAATCCCAAACCGATTTGTAGTGCAACGCGCAGCATTAAATAGTTATCAAAAGTTTCTTTGATTTTCACCTCTCCCATTAATTTAGTTTCGGCATAAAGAGAAACCGGGATAAGCTTTGCATCTTCTTTTAGCATCGAGCCGCGGTAACCGGCATAAACCAAATCAGTCGATGTGTAGATCATCTTCGCTTTGTACTTTTCACAAAGTTCCGCCAAATGTTGGGAAGCATTTACATTAATTTCATAAACTTTATCGGCGGGCAGTTCGTCCGCTCTTTCGGGATTTGAAACTGCGGCAGTGTGAATTACAACATCCGGCTGAAAATCTTGAAATACTTTTTCGAGTTTTGGATAATCCGTAATTGAAAGTTTGATTGAATTGAAATCAGCACTGTTACCGGCATTTTTATTGTGTTGGGTGAGTATCTCAAATTTTTTACTCAGTTCAATATTCAAATATTGCCCGAGCATTCCGCTTCCGCCGGTGATAAAAATTTTCATTTCGCTTCTATTATTGTTTGCAAATAATTTTTATTTTGTTTCCCATCTTACTCTTTGTTTTGATCATGCCCTTGTTCCGGAATAAAATTATGAACAAGATTAAGAGCAAGAATTTAGAATGCATACAGAAAAAAACTCTCGAAAGGAGTTGAATCAATGAAACATTTAATTGGTGCACATACATTTGTTAACGGCGGCCCGGCTTCTGCAATTGATGCCGCAGAAAAACTCGGATTCACCGCAATTCAAATCTTCACAAAAAATAACAATCAATATTTTGCGCGCGATCTCACTGAAAAAGAGATTAACGATTTCCGCGACAAACTTAGCAAATCAAATATCAAATTTGTAGTCTCGCACGACTCATACTTGATAAATCTCTGCGCAAAAGATCCGCAAGGTTTGGAAAAGTCGCGAGCCGCATTCATTAAAGAACTAGAACGGTGCGAACAACTCGGCATTCCGCATCTCAATTTTCATCCGGGCGCACACACCGGGCAAGGAGAAGAAGAAGGAATTAAAATAATTGCAGAGTCGCTCAACTACGCTCACGAACAAACAAAAGGTTACAAAACCAAAAGTATGCTCGAAGCTACTGCCGGACAAGGTTCCGCACTCGGTTACCGGTTCGAACAATTAAGAAAAATTATTGATCTTGTTGATGAACCCGACCGCATGAGTGTCTGCATCGATACATGTCATATTTTTGCCGCCGGCTACAACATCCGCGACTCGAAAGAATATAAAAAAGTTATCAAGGAATTTGACGACATAATCGGCTTGGATCGTTTGCAGTGCATTCACATGAACGACAGCAAAAAAGACCTCGGCTCGCGAGTTGACCGGCATGATCACATCGGTAAAGGTTTTATCGGGCTGGAAGGTTTTACAAATATTATGAACGATAAAAAAATTGAAAGGGTACCGAAAGTTTTAGAAACTCCGAAAGAAAAAGATCAGCAAGAAGATGTTGAGAATATTAAAGTACTGCTGGGGCTGGTGAAGAAGTGAACCTAATATTTTACTGGGTCTTGACTCAATGCCTTGTACAATGATTTCCAGTCTTTCCCTTTTAACATTTTGAAACGACACTTATCATTGCTTACGCCTGCATAGAAATCACCGAGTTGTCTTTTCTCTTGGGAATCTGGGGTATCGTAAAGATTTTCCCCTTTGTATTCTATCAAAACAATTGTGCCGTCTTTCAACTTCACTATAAAATCGGGATAGAATTTATCTGTTGGAGTTTGAAGCCAGAATGAATGAAACTCTTGCCGTTCTAAATTTCTTATCCAATAATCTACATTCGGGTGAACATCAATATTAAATGCGCATTCTGCTTCTTCATTATTCATATCACCAATACGTGGATAAAAATGATTTGAGAATTTGAAAGGACCGGTGTAATCATTATTTGGGAAATAGGAATCGGAAAATTCAAAATCTAGTCCGACAGAAAATTTACTTAACTGTTCTTTGACAATTCCGGGTTGTGAAAACAGATAAGTTTGAAATCCATGTTTTTTACCCTCAGCAAAATGGAATTTTATTCTTGCGCGAAACGCATCTCTTAATCTGAAACGAATGAAAACCAATTGCTCAATTGAAAGATGGCGCGAGGTTATTAAATTTTCCAAACAGTTAGTTATAAAAACAATAATTTGAGAATAAGAAATGGATTGATGCCTACATTCCTTGACAAGCCACTGAATTAAGCCGTCTTTATCCATAGTGCTGGATACGATTATACTGGTGAGTTCTTCTTGAATGGTTTGAGCATCGTAACTGTAAACATTTCCTTGAGAATCTACATCTATCAAACCTTTTTGTCCGGCGTCAACTTTGATTGGTAATTCAGAATCTGAAATGTTGGAATCGCACTTAGCCAAGTTCCAATCCGGGAGAAGCAACACTTCATCATCAAAAGGTCTCCACTCGCCATCAAACTCAATTAGAAGCTGAGGAACGGAAAACTTTTTACCTTGTTTGAACGGTGATTGCACCGAGTGAGAATATGACTTTAGTTCTTGAAAAGTTTTTTCGATTACTTCTTTATCACTTTCAGATTTAGCATTTGATTTTATTTCTTCCTTTTCCGATTCGGTTATTGTTTCTTTAAGAATTATTGTCTTTTCATTTTTATCGAAAACGATTTTATTTTTTAATTCAGAAGAAAGTTTTGAATCATCAAATGATGAAGACAATAGAATCTTTGCATTGCCAAACAAAGGAGCGAAGCTTAATTGCTTTTGGCTTATCTCTATCAATTCCGAAGCTTCAACAGAAGTAAATCCGGATTCTACAAGTGAGTCCTTTAGATTTTTTGCAGTGTTATAAAAACTATCTGAAGAAACAAAAGCATAAGCGCGGTTGAGTTCTTCTCTCTCTTTACGTTGGACTTTTGGCATTCTTAAAACACGACCGAGCAACTGCTCAACATCTTTGCTTGAATTTACTTTTGCCACTGAACAAAAGATATAAGCAAAAGGACAATCCCAACCTTCTTTAAGTGCTTGCTTAGTTATTATGAAACGAATCGGCTCTGTTTTGGAAAGAAGATCCTTGTTTTCAATTCCTCTTTCAGTGCCAGTTGCAACGGCAACTTGTTCCGGTGGAATTTGCATAGTGTTAAGAAGAAACTTTTTGACTTCATCCACATTAATTGTGCTTTCTGCTTGTCTATCCGGCTGAGCTTGAATTAAAACTATAGGACGAATGTATTCACCGGAATTCTTTTCTTCCTCTTTTGTAATCAGTTCTAATTCTTGTTGTTTCTTTATAGCGGAGGAAATAGTTTTTTGCCAATCTGGAATTGCTAAAAGTTCGATCGGCATTTTGATCATGTCTTCATTTTTTAATTCGGCAGCAGAAACAGAATAAAGAACATTACTTCGATCACTTCCTTTTGTTTTTGGTGTTGCCGTGAATTCAACTATGCAAGAGGGATTTAATCTTTTAAGGACTTCAAATGTTAGTTCAGTTCTTGCGTTATGAGCTTCATCGATAATAAATATTGGATGGTTCAGATAAACAACATTTGCAAAAGATGGAATAACAAGATTGGACTCTTTGAATTTTTCGAGTTTCTCTTTTTGTTCCGGTTTCAGGTTTTCGAAGTGAGAAGAAAGACTCCCGTTTTCTTCATAAACTTTTCTGCCTTCTGTTCTATCAACCCGCCATGATGCAAAAGTTGAAATGATAACCGTTGTGTTTGATTGAAGTGAACCTTTTGAAATGCTGCGGGCATCTTCCACCTTAAGAATCTCAACATTGCCGTTAAAATATTCATTCAATACTTGGCGGTAAGGATGATTATTATCTTGAAGACAGTTATAAGTCTGCTCTAAAATTGCGTTACTCGGTACAAGCCAAATTACAAGAGAAAAATCTCTTGCCAATAATTCTTTACTGGCGATAGGTATAGAATGAGAAGCTAAAATTGTTTTTCCACCACCGGTAGGTAAGCGCAAACACACATAAGGAATATTTGCAAAACCGGCATCGTTATAAATACCTTCTTGCTTAAATTCTTCCAAAGTAGTTTCAGCGTAGGCGCGTTTAACATCTTTGTAAATTGCACAGCGGTGCAAATAATTTGATAAAACATCGAGCGTTTTCTGTTGGTAGATTTTCAGCATATAAATTTCTTCCCTCTGTAAATCCCTTTCATTTTTTCTTTTTATTTTTTGGTGAAGCAGAAAGAGATTTTACTTCTTTTTCAAGTTCTTTAAGTTGTTTTATATCCGCATCAGCTTCAATTTGCTTATACTTTTCGAATTCCGTAGAAGCTATTTCTTCGGCTTTTTGCTTACTAATCTTACCCGGACTTTCGAGAATCTCACGTTCGTTAATAATTAAGATGTCGTTCAGTTTTTTAATCCAGTCTTTCATATACATAACTTTTCGCTGCTGAGTTTGAGATTCAGCAAAGGCAAGAAACTGTTCTACGAGTAAATTGAGTTGTTTTAATTCATCGAGAGAGAGATAATTTTTAGCAACTGTAACATCATGCTTTCTAATTTTTGAGCTACTCCAAGTTGTTAAACCCATAAAAGGTTTTGTTGCATCTGCTCTTTGAGCAATTAATTCAGCCGCTGTATGGTGGTGAATGGCCCAATGGAATTTATTTTGAACTGTGGCAAAGAATTTATGTGTCATTTCGGTCTGCGGGTCATAGTCTGCAGAAAGTGAATAGATTTCTTTAACCTTATAATAGAAGTTTTTTTCGGAAGAGCGAATATCCCGTATGCGCTCTAATAACTCATCGAAATATTTGTTAAGGTAGCCGCCGGCTTTTAGGCGTTCATCGTCCAGAGTAAAGCCCTTAACAATAAACTCCTTTAACCGTTGTGTTGCCCAGATACGGAATTTAGTTCCTTGGATGGATTTTACTCGATAGCCGACAGAAATAATAACATCCAGATTATAATACTCTAATGAGCGCCCAACAGAACGACTTTTTTCAATTTGAACTGTTCGGAAATTCCGAACAGTTGCTTCTCTTGGCAATTCACCTTCTAAGAAAATATTATTGATATGTTCGCTAATGGTTGATTTAGCTTTTTGAAATAGTTCCGATAGCTGGTTGAGAGTTAGCCAAACTGTTTCATTTTCCAATCTGACTTCAATCTTTGTCTGACCATCTTCAGTTTGGTATAATATTATTTCGGATTTGTTCTGATTCTCTTCCATAATTATATTTTAACTGGTTTTTATTTCGTAAGGAATTTGCTTGAACACGATATTTTCTTTTTTAAGCCGTGCCGCGCTTAATCTGTTGCTTTCACCAAAAATAATTTTAGGACCATTATGTTTTGGAAGCGCTTCCAAAACCTTGCTTGTTAAAACATTGCCGCCGTTAACAGTTTTATCTCCAAGAATACCGTTGAACAATAAATAATATGCTACACCTTTATAAGTGCCGATTAACGGAGTATTGAGTTTTGAATTTTCTTTTAGCGGAACACCGGTTTCCGAAAAGAAAACATGATACGCTAATTGTTTGAAAGTAACACCTTCTCTAACATTTCCGAATTGATCGAACAACGGATCGGCAAGTTTGCAATAACGAAAGCCGCCGCCAAGTCCTTCTACTTTATCGCCGTTGCCATTCTGCTTATTAGTAGTATATCCATTCACAACTCTTTTTAATCTTTCGGCAGTTACTTCTTTTGCAATCTTCTCTTCCAATTCAACAAGAATAAACTTACGGTTGCCCCCATCTTCCTTATTTAATTCCATTACTGCATGACCGGTAGTGCCGCTACCGGCGAAAGAATCAAGAATAATATCATCTTTGGAACTAATAGCTCTCAATATTTCCGAGATTAATTCTAGAGATTTGGGGTAGTTAAATATTTTTTCTCTGAAAAGATCGTTAATAAGAGACGTGCCTTTAACTGTGTAAAACGATTTTTCAATCATAATAGTTGGGAACTCACTGCCTTTAGTTAAATTTTCTCCGAATGATAAAGTCGGTGAACCTTCTTCAGTGCCAATTACTTCTAACGTTTTATTTTCTATTTTTTTTATTACACCTATAGGCAAATACTGAATACTGTATTTATTTAAACTAATCTTTGATCTATTTGGGCTGATCTTGATATAACCTTTTTTCCAATCGCTCAGTAGACGAGTTGGAATTAATCTCCAAACGCATTCGTCTCCCTTATTAGTAACAGGCCAAATTGCAACTGTATTTAAAGAGGCTTCATCATAATTAAATTGGAAATCTTGTAAATTACCTTCATAACTACCTTTTTTAATTCTCTCTTGAAGTGATTCACCGACACCAGCAAGGCTGCCATCGCTAGTATTTATAAAAATTGGATAAGCTTGATTTGGACGTTGTGTTTTAGTGAAAGTGGCTAAAGTAAGCCCTTCAAAAGGAGTTCTTGCGTTTCCGCCAGAATAGAAAAGAGGATTTGGAGTAAAATCAAATGGTGTTATAAAAATCAAATATTCATGTTGATAATTGAATCCTCCACCGGGCTTACCACCAGATGTTTGAACAGTCACGCAAACAATTTGCTTCGAAGGAAATAATTCTTTACACATAATCATAAGGTAGGATACTTCATGATAACTTATGCTTATTACTATCGAACCGTCCTTTGATAAAAGTTGTTTTAATAATCTTAGTCTAGGATACATCATGCAAAGCCATTTATCATGGCGGGAAAGGTCTTCACCTTCGGGACCAACAACTTTGTTTAACCAAGCTTTTATTTCGGGCGAGTTGACATTATCATTGTATTGCCAATTCTCGTTACCGGTATTATATGGCGGATCTATATAGATACATTTTACTTTTCCAGAATAGTAAGGTAGGAGGGCTTTAAGAGCGTGTAAATTATCACCTTGTACTAATAGATTACCGCTTTCTTTATCACCGGCGGAAAGAGAGTCGTCATATTCCAACAAACGATAGGGAATTTCGAGGTGATGTTTTTCGACAGCTTGTTTACCAATCCAGTTTAGCGTGGGCATAGCAGAAAGTAAATTATTTTTCTTGAAAGATATAAAAGTAATTGGAGTAAAAAAAAACTTTATTTATTCGAAACTCTCAACACCATCACCCCCGACTGTTTTTTGTTTGCTTTCAGGTAATCGGCGAGAGGTTTTTCAGAGATTTGTACTTTGTAGCCGACATTCGGTGCGTGGAGTAAATGGATTCTTCCGTCGTCCATTCGAATTGCAATTCCGGTGTGGGAAATATCGAGACCTACAATGTTAGTTGTTACGCCGAGAATATCCCCACTTTGAATTTTGTCCTCTATTTCTTCAATATCGTCTTCGGGAACGTAGAAATAATTTCTCGCGGAAATTTCTTTTTCTATCGCTTCAATCTCTTTTACAAACCGGGGATTATTTTTTAACTGCTTGTAAGAATCAACGTGTGTACTCATAAAATTGATTTTTTTATCGTACGGAATTCCGCCGAGTTCTTTTGTTACATCTTTTCCGATGCCGCGTTTGTTCATTTCGAAAATCCAATCGGAGAAATAGTGAAGCCGTGAAGGATATTCTTTCAATTCACCGCTGCGGTAACGGATATTTTCCAACTCTTGTTGATAGTTATCAAAATTAGTTTTGCCGTTTTTTATTGAACGCGCAAATACAATTGCACTTTCCAAAAATGTGTAACAGTCCAAACCGGTTAAATAAACAACAAGTTGTTCGCTCTCTCCTTTTTCGAGCGAGCCGGCAGCGTAGTCTGTCCCGATAAAACTTTTTGCGATCTCGATAATAATTTCATTGATTGGCTTTGCGGAAAGATTTTCATTAACCGCGAGTTGAAATTTTGAATTGCATATTTCAACATCGCTCTGCGTGTAAATTGTCTGCGAATAAACAGCACTGCCAACGAATAATATTAACGATACAATGCAAGCAAATAAATTCCTCTTCAGATTGCTCATACACATTTTTTTACCAATCCATTTTTTTCATACAACCATGCACTCAAGCATCCTAAAACGGAGGTTCTTCAATTGCAGTAACTTGTTCCTCGCCGGCTGGCAATTGCTGACGGAATCTTTCGAGATTTTCGAACCGCGCATAATCTTTTATGAATTTCAGTCTAACTTCGCCGGTTGGACCGTTTCTCTGTTTACCGATAATTATTTCTGCAGCACCTTCGGTTGTTTCGCCTTGCTGATCACCGCTGCCAAAACTTTGTATGCCGTACACTTCCGGTCTGTACAAGAAAAGCACAACGTCCGCATCTTGTTCGATTGAACCCGACTCGCGCAAATCCGAAAGCATCGGTTTTTTATCCGTACGTGATTCGACCGCACGGTTTAACTGCGATAAAGCAATTACCGGTATATTCAATTCTTTGGCAAGTGCTTTTAACGAACGCGAGATAGAGGAAATTTCCCGCTCTCTGCTTTCCATCGCACTTGATGGATTGAGCAATTGCAAGTAATCGACAATGATTAATCCGACATTTTTTTCATTCTTCAAACGGCGGGATTTTGCCCGAAGTTCGAGAATTGAAATACCCGGAGTATCGTCAATGTACATTGGTGCTTTACTAAGTTTGTGAACTGTACGGCTTATTTTTGCACCTTCTTCTGCTCTGAATTTTCCCGTACGCACATTATGTGCATTGATTCTCGCTTCAGCAGAAATTAATCTTGTTGCCAATTGTATTGTTGACATTTCAAGACTGAAAATTCCGATCGGAACGTTATGATCGATTGCGGCATTACGTGCGGCAGACATGGCGAAGGCTGTTTTTCCCATGGAGGGTCTTGCTGCAATAATTATCAAATCTGATTTTTGGAATCCGCCGAGCATTTCGTCAAGTTCGAAAAAACCGGAAGGAACTGAAAACGTAGAAATATTTTTTGAATGAATCGCTTCAATCAATTCGAGGGCTTCTTTAACGGCTTTGTCCATCGATTTGAAAGATTCTTTTATGCCCTCTTCGGATATCTGGAAAATTTTTGTTTCCGCCGCATCGAGCAGATCAAAAACATCTTCGCTGCCTTCGTACGCAGAGTGTGCAATTTCCATCGATGAAGAGATCAACTGCCGCAAAATCCATTTTTCCAAAACAATGCGCGCGTGATAATCAATATTTGCAGCCGATGAAATATCCTGAGAAAGTTTGGCAAGATATGCCGCACCGCCTACTTCGTCAATCTTGCCGGATTTTTTTAACTCTTCATAAACCGAAACAGTATCAATCGGTTCATCGGCTTCGTACAGAGAAGACATTGCGTCAAAGATCAGCCGGTTCTTTTTTTCGTAGAAGGATTCATGTTTCAAAACTTCGATTGCTTTGGGCACGGCTTCATTATCAATCAACATCGCGCCGAGCACCGAAGCTTCAACTTCAGTTGCCGCCGGCGGCTGCTTGGCAAGCGATTTTAATTTTTCAAGATTAACATCTTCTCTGCCGGATCGTGTTTTGGTAGTTCTCTTTGCCATGTTAGTTTTCTAAAAGTTCGTCATAAAGTTTTTTGAATTTTTGTACGTCTTCCCAGCACCCTCTCTTCCAGTGTGGATTGCGAAGAAGCGCCGCCGGATGATAAGTTGCCATTACTTTTATTCCGTTGAATTCATAAATATTATTCCGGAGATCGGTTAACGAAAGTTTTTTGTTGAGCAGACTGTTTGCCGCTACTCTTCCCAAACACAAAATTATTTTCGGCTTTATCAAATCAATTTGTTTATGCAAATACGGGGTGCAAGTTTCCATTTCGTTTGATTGCGGATCGCGGTTGCCGGGCGGACGGCATTTCAAAATATTTGCGATGTAAACTTCTTCACGTTTCAGGTTAACTGCTTTTAAGATTTCATTCAGCAGTTTGCCGGCGCGCCCCACAAAAGGTTCGCCTTGCAAATCTTCATCTGCACCGGGTGCTTCGCCTATCAACATTGCATGTGCATTCGGATTGCCTACACCAAAAACAAATTTTGTTCTCGTTTTTCCGAGAGCGCACTTCTGGCATTCACATATTTGAGAATTCAGTTCGGCAATTGTTCCGGCATTCATAAAATCTTCGTTGAAAAGGCTGGAACCGGTTTCTGTTTCAATTCTTTCGGCAACTTTTAATGATTGTTCGTTCGCATTATATTTTGTCGAGCTGGCATCAACTGCCGTTTTAAACTGGTTCGGATTTACATCAAAAGTTTTTTTCACAAAAAGTTCATCCCCGAAAATTTCTTGTTGATCTACGAGTGCTTCTATTAATAATTTTTTTACGTCGTTGTTCAAGGCTATTCGTTGGAAATGTTTTAATATCTTTTATGAAGATATAAAAAAGAAGCTAAATTTACTCCGCTTAAAAAAAATCTCGTGTAAGATTTTTTTTAATTGCCACGACTTTCAAGTCGTGTTATTAAATAATGAAACGGAGCGCTTTAGCACAATCCGGAGGCATAGTTCTGGCTAAAGCCCAAATCTATTTTCTTTTTTAGGTTCACGACGTAAACGCCGTGTCAAAATGCCGCATTGCAATCAATTAATATTGTGATACAATATCTTTCAATCAATTTTTTTTCACTATTTAAAAAACAAAAGCGGAGTAACTGCACTCCGCTTTTTATTTGCAAATGTTGTTTAACTTATCTTTCTTTTTCAGTTTTGAAACGGTATTCGATACCTTCGTTAACAAGCTCATTGATAGCTTGAATGTGCGGCTTTTCACGTTTTTCAAATTCAAGCGAAAGTTTTAATTGTTCGGGATTTTCTCTATCCTCAAATTCATCTTCGTGACCGGCATTAATTGTGCCCAGCAGTGTGCTGAATTCAAGTTTAGTATCGTTGTTAATTCTGCGGGCTTTTCTTGCCGCAACAACAACAGCCTCGTAAAGATTTGGTGTGTGTTCCTTAATTCTATTAAGGCTCTGCGGTCTAATCATTTATACCTCCTACTATGATATTTCTTTTTCTATTATTTCTTTTACTTCTTTTTTTGCTAGTTCAAGATTTATGTTGGAAACAACATAATCAAATTTATCTTTAAAGCTTAATTCCATTTCTGCTCGATGAATTCTTTTTATCAAATCTTCGTCCGTTTCGGTATTCCGTTTAATAAGCCGCTCTTTCAATTCATCTATGCTCGGCGGTGCAATAAAAATTAAAACAGAATTCGGGTAAGCTTCTTTTATCTTCAACGCACCTTTAACATCAACTTCGAAGACGGTAGAAATTCCCTTTTGAATATTTCCGTCAACAAACGATTTCAATGTGCCGTAATAATAATCGTAAAATTTTTCCCACTCAACAAATTCGCCGGAATAAATTTTCTTTTTGAATTCTTCTTCCGATATAAAAAAATAATCAATTCCTTCTTTTTCAACCGATCTTCTTTTTCTTGTAGTTGCCGAAACAGAAAAAGCAAACTGCGTATAATTTTTCAAAACGTCTCTTACAATGGTAGTTTTACCCGAACCGCTCGGCGCAGAGAATACAAATAGTTTCGCCTTTATAATCACGCTCTACTCAATATTTTGAATTTGTTCGCGGATTTTTTCTATCTCTTCTTTTATAAAAATTCCGTGATGCGAAATATCGGATGAGATAGATTTACTGTTTATCGTATTTGCTTCCCTATTCATTTCTTGAAGAATAAAATTCAGCCTTCTGCCGGCATCATCGGAATTATCGAGAGTATTTAAAAACATTTTAATATGGCTTCGCAGTCTCACACATTCTTCGGTTACATCATATCTTTCCGAAAGCAGAGCGAGTTCAGTTGTTAATCGTGTTTCATTATCGGTTAAATCGGCTACAAGTTGTTTTGCTTTCTCTTTGAATTTTTCAAAATAATTTTTGATACTTTCTTCCTTCATGCTTTCAATTTGTGCAGCGGCAGTTTCGATCAAACTAATTCTTTTGCGGATATCTTTTTCCAACTCCTTGCCTTCTGCGGCGCGCATCTTATTCATTTCCTCAATTGCCAGATCGATTGCTTTTTCGACAAGCACCATATCTTCGCCGGCTTTTTCATCGTCTTCCTTAAAGAACATATTCTGAAAAGCCAGAACATCGTTCATCGTTATTTTATTTTTTAATCCGGCGGCTTTTCTGATATCTTTCAAAACTTTCATTGCCGCTTTTACTGCAGAAGGATCAACCTCGTTAAATCGATCTTCCAGTTCACCTTTGCGGATAGCAACCGAAAGATAAATTTTCCCGCGTTTAACTTTATTACGAACCCTTTCGCGCACTTCAAATTCTCTTGCAGATAAAAATTTCGGGAGCCGCAATGAAAGATCAAGAAACCGGTTGTTCAAACTTTTTATCTCAACTTCTACTGTAATATCGCTTTCGTTAACCAAGCCTTTTCCATAGCCGGTCATACTGGAAATCATGAAATTCTCCGAAAAAGTGATGACAAATTTACTCAAAATTGGTGTGTTAAACAAAATTATAAACTTGAAGTCTTTTTAAAGTTTTTAAGAGATTTTTCTTGTGCGGAGAACCATTTTATTAGAACGCTTCACCGATACCGATGTGAAATTGCAGAACATCTTTCCAAAAACTTTTTTTGTTGATACTTCTTCTATCTTGTGGATTGAAGAGTTTCAAACCGAAGTCGATTCTGAACGGTGCAAAATCCGAATAGTAACGCAAGCCGAAACCTCCGGCAACAGCAATCTGATCATATCTAAATTCTTGAATATCGTTCCACGTATTTCCGTAATCCAAAAATAAAGCTGTGCCGAATTTTCCGAACAGCCGGTTTCGTGTTTCGATTGAGCCTTCGAATAAAAAGAATCCGCCGGTAGCCGCACCCTTCAGCAGAATTGCTTCAAGGTCTTCTTGCGAAACATTTTTGATATCAAAAATTTCTTCTTGCGGAGTTAATTCCCTTGTGCCCCATCCTCGAACCGAGTTACTGCCGCCGGCATATAATCTTTGGTTCAAAGAGATTTGTGCTTTATCGCCGCGGTAATTAAAAATGTGTCCCACTTTAAATTTCACTCCAAATGAATTAACATTTGACGAGTAAAAAGGAAGGTAAAACGATGATGACGCAATCACTTTCAAATAGAGCGGTCTCGAAAAATCCGAATTGAAAATTTTGCTTATCAAGTACGAAATCGAATTTGCATTTTCTATAACAAGCGAAAGATTGTATCCCGACGTTGGAAAGAGCAGATCGTTTGTATTGCTGGAACCAAGCGAGAAACCGATTAACTCGTTTGTACTTTTTGAAACCGGCTCGGTTGTAAATAAACTGTCGATATATGGAACGGCAATTGAATCGGCATCATCTTTAGTAATAGGAACAGGCGAAGAGTTTCTAATATAGCTGCTAAGAAGACTTATCAAATAAGATCGTTTGTAAGTGTACTCTGCGCGCTCGATATTAAAGTATGCATTGAACGAATTAAAATAGGTAAACTGCGGCAGTTCGAAATCAAAATTTATTTTTGATCCGTAGAGTCTTGAATCATATCCTTCCTTTCTTTTCTGCAAAGTATAATAAGCTTCGAGCACCGTGTTAATAGGTTTATCGAGAAGATACGGCTGTTCAATCGAAACACGCGCATCGGTGTAACCGAAAACAGTCGAATCATTAAAAGAAGGCTTCTTGATAAACTCCGAAATGTTTTGCGCCGCGGCAGAAATTCCGGCTGTAAATTTTCTCGCTTCGCCGAGAAAATTCTTTTTAACAAAACTTAAGCCGAGACCGAGATTAAAAGTGTTGTCTTCATTGTTAGCGATAATTTCCGGTGAGAGTTCATGCAGTCTGCCAACATCAGTGTTGATACTTAACGGCACGGCACTCCCGCTTGTATCGGAAATTACACTATAGATAGCTGCCGAGGTAAAAAGTTCGGTACGGTATAATCTTACTTGTCCTCTTTGAATATCGTAGTAACTGTAGAAGTTGCCCGGCTGAATTCCTACAATATCTTTGAGTAACTGGTCATCGACAAGATTCATCCCTTCGCCGGTGCGTACGGTGTAGATATCGCTGATTGTATATCTTTTACCGGTGTTAAAATTTATTTCAACGTCAACTTTGTTTTTTACCGTATCGACATAAATATTCGGTCTCTCGAAAGAAGCGAGCATAAAACCGTGATCGCGCAAAAAAGTAATTATGTAGTTCTTTCTGTTTTCAACAAATGCTTCCTCGTAAATTTTGTTTGTATCAATCGAAACGTAATCATTTATTCTTTCGTAATATTCTTCGGGAATCATATTAGCGAGACCGTTGATCTTGAAAGAACTAAAATAAGCCGGCGCAAATTCATCTATATTAAAAGTTAATTTTGCTTCATCTTCTTCAATAACATATTTGTATTCAACTTTTGTTTTGAAAAAACCTTTTGAGAGATACAACGTTTTAATTGCGGAAAGATCGGAACCGATAATAAGTGAATCGAACATTACCGGCGGCTCGCCAAACGGAGTGAATTTATTTAGAAATTGCGAAAACCATCCGGGTGTTTCTTTCGAGATTATTACCGAAGCCAATTCTACGGACGAGATGGAATTGTTGCCGCTAAATTCAATGCTTGCAAGTTCAATGCTTATTCCGTTTTGAGCATAAACATTGAGCGAAATCAGCAGAGCGGATATGTAAAATAATTTTTTGACCAAGTTAATTCTGAATTATCAATAAATAATTTTGACCGGCGTTCCGATTTTAACTATTGAATAAAGCTCATCAATATTTTTATTGCTCACTGCAATCGAGCCGTTAGTCCAATTGAAAGTAAACGGAAGATTTCTAAAAATAAAATCATATTCTCCGATACCGTGGATACCAATCTCCGCGCCGAGTTTTGTATTTATCGGCGGGCATACATTCTTTTTATGAGCTGAAATTATTAAATCATATTCTTCTTTGCCGATATAATTTTGCTTCAACGCTTCGGCGGCATCTTTTTCGTTCGGGTAATTCAAATACAAAAATTTATGATATTTTCTTGTGGTATCTAAACGACAAATTTCATATTCGCCGGCGGGAGTTACAAGATCGACAGCAGATGTTTTGTTGGTTCCGCTGTTTTTTCCAAAGACGGCTTTGTACGTCTTCACCAGTTTTTTATCCGAGTACAATTCTATTCTATAGTTTTTTCTGCTAACGATAAGCTTAACATTCTCGACTTTCGAAATACCTTTCTCTTTCATCGCTTCGCTTAATGTTTCTTCTCTCAGATTTAGAATCACACCGTAAATTATCAATCCGGCGAAGAAAACAATTATACTTCCGCTTATATAGATTACATTACGAAGCATACAATGTTATTTCTCTAATAACCAATTGGAAAATTGACTTAATTAATATATAAAAAATATGTCTGTCCCAAACTTTCTCCGCCATTCAAAAAATTGTTTGAAAGCCTAAACTTACAGCAAGCCCGCCTAAGTGTAATTCTTCAGTATTTCGGTAACACTTGAGTTATAATTTTTTTTGTCCATGCCAAAAAATTTGGGATCGTAGTAATAAAAAAAGCGTCCAATTAGACGCTCGAAGTCCGGGAATGCCTCATTGAAGAGACATTCCCATAAAATAATTTTCTTTTATGAATAAATATTACTTGCCGTCCTTTGCTTCAACAACAGCAACAGCCGTCATGTTAACAATGTCACGCACAGTATCGCCGCGTTGAATTACATGCACAGGTTTTTTCATCCCAAGCAAAACCGGACCGATTACTGTTGCATCGGTCAATCTTTGGAATAATTTGTATGCAATATTTCCGGCTTCAAGATTCGGGAAGATGAGAACGTTTGCACTGCCTTTTAATGTTGAGAACGGAAATTCTTTTTCGAGTCTTTCCGGAACAACAGCAGTATCGGCTTGCATTTCGCCGTCAATAATTAAATCAGGTCTCGTTTCTTTTACAATTTTTACAGCGTTGGCTACTTTGATTGATTGCGGATAGAGCGCGCTTCCAAAATTGCTGAACGAAAGCATTGCTATTTTGGGAACAATATCAAATTGTTTTGCAGATTCTGCCGCACTAATTGCAATCTCTGCTAATTGCTCGGCTGTCGGATCAACATTAACGGTTGTATCTGCAAAGAAAAATACTCTGCGTTTGATAATTACGATGTACATTCCGGCAACCACTTTCAGTCCGTCACGAACACCAATGCATTGCAAAGCCGGTCTAATAGTTTGCGGATAATGATAAGTCAATCCGCCGAGCAGAGCATCCGCATCGCCCAACTTCAACATCATCGAACCAAAATAGTTTGGTTCTTTCATAAGAATTTTTGCATCTCGCGGTGTGATGCCTTTGCGCTGACGCTTCTTATAAAATTCTTCCGCATACAAATCTACTTTGTTCGATTTTTCAGGATCAACAATTTCGAATTTCTTCATATCGAATCCCAAATCCTGAATACGGGTAGTAATAATTTTTTCGTTTCCCAATAAAATTGGTTGTGCAATATTTTCATCATAAACTACGTTGGCAGCACGGATAATCTTTTCTTCTTCGCCTTCCGGATAAACAATTTTCTTCGGGCTCTTCTGAGCTTTGTGAACCATTACGCGGATGATCTCTGTTGAAAAGCCGAGACGCTCTTGCAATTGTTCTTTGTATGCCGTCCAATCTTCAATCGGCAGACGAGCAACGCCGGTATCCATTGCCGCTTTTGCAACAGCCGGTGCTACATACCAAAGTACGCGCGGATCAAACGGCTTCGGAATTATGTATTCCTGTCCAAAAGAAAATTCTTTTCCGCCGTAAGCATTCAGCACAGCTTCGGGCACTTTTTCTCTTGCTAATTTAGCAAGCGCTTGCGTAGCCGCCATTTTCATTTCTTCATTAATTTTTTTGGCGCGCACATCCATCGCACCGCGGAAAATAAACGGGAAGCCGAGTACGTTATTAACTTGATTCGGGTAATCGCTTCTTCCGGTTGCCATGATGATATCATTACGCGCATCAACTCCGTCTTCGTATGAAATTTCAGGATCGGGGTTTGCCATTGCAAATACAATCGGATTCTTATTCATACTTTTTACCATTTCTTTAGAAAGGATATTCCCTTTCGAAAGCCCGATGAACACATCCGCGCCTTTCATTCCATCCGCTAAATCTTTGTAAACTACATCTTGAGCAAACATCGTTTTGTACTTGTTCAGATCTGTTCTCTTTTTGTTGATGTGACCTTTCGTATCGAACATCGAAATGTTCTCAACTTTAACGCCGGCGGCAATATACATTTTACAGCATGCAACAGCGGCAGCCCCGGCACCCGATACAACCAATTTAATTTTCGACAAATCTTTTTCAGCAACCATTGCAGCGTTAATCAACGCCGCGCAAGAAATAATTGCTGTTCCGTGTTGATCATCATGAAATACCGGGATGTTCATAGTTTTGATAAGTTCTTCTTCGATCTCAAAACACTCCGGCGCTTTGATATCTTCCAGATTGATACCGCCGAACGTCGGTTCAAGAAGTTGAACTGCACGGATAACTTCTTTCGGGTCGTGTGTTTTTAATTCGATATCAAAAACATCTATATCGGCAAATCTTTTAAAGAGAACACCTTTACCTTCCATAACCGGTTTGCCGGCATGAGGTCCAATATCACCCAAACCTAAAACCGCTGTACCATTCGAAACAACAGCAACAAGATTTCCTTTTGCAGTGTACTTGTAAACATCGTCATCGTTCTTTTCGATTTCTCTACACGGTTCGGCAACACCCGGCGTGTAGGCTAATGAAAGTTCTTGAGCAGTATAACATGGTTTCGTGGGAATAACTTCAACTTTTCCTTTTCTTCCTTCGCTGTGATACCGTAATGCCTCTTCTCGATTATAAGCCATTGATTTGTTCCTTATGTTAATCTATGATATGTATTCTCGATATGATGAATAAGATAAATTTGTCGAACAAAAAATATGGATATTCTACCAAAGTAAAAAGAAGTTTAAGTCGTTGATGTGCTGCGCGCATTGCGCCATAAATAAGGTAACCCAAGGAGATATAGAAAAAGGTCGTTGCGCCATAATATAGGTAACCGAAAAATAGTGAGGTTACCTATGAGTAATTCGGCAAAGAAAGAATATCTTCAAGAAATCCGGAAAAGATATTTACTGGCTAGCCGACCTGACAAATCGATAATGCTCGATGAGTTCTGCACAGTATGTGGTCTCAACAGGAAATATGCTATCCGGCTAATCTGGAAAAAAGAATCTTCTCCAAACAGAAAGATAGGAAGACATAAAAAATATAATAGCATAGCTTTATTAGAGTTCCTCAAAGATCTATGGGTGATGACAAATCTCGCATGCTCAAAAAGATTAAAAGCAGCCATTCCACTTTGGCTGCCTTATTACCACTCTCAAAACAATAATCCGTTAAGTAATGAAAATAAAAAACTTTTACTTGAAATCTCTCCCAGAACCATTGATCGGTTGCTGCACCGGCTCAAATCAAAGTATAAGAAACTTGGTCTTTCAACAACCAAACCTGGCTCTCTGTTAAAGAAACAAGTTCCAATTAAGGTTAATCAATGGGATGAATCTCGTCCCGGTTTTATCGAGGCTGATACCGTTGCTCATTGTGGTTCTTCTTTATCCGGACAATTTGTTTATACACTCAACATCGTTGATATTGCCTCTGGTTGGACTGAGCAAAGAGCCTTGTGGGGAAAGGGGCAAAGAGGCGTCTTTGAGGCGCTTAAAAATATTACTCAACATCTTCCCTTCAAGGTGCTTGGTTTTGATTGTGACAACGGTGGCGAATTACTTA
>JACOUS010000023.1 GCA_016177735.1 Ignavibacteriales bacterium
CTGTATTTTATCCGAAATTGAGGCATTGAAGAAATGCTATCAATACACGGATAATAAAATTGTAGGTTAAAGCTGTCATATATTTTTTTGTCTCAAGCCTGCTTGCAACAGGCAAGTTCGGATAAAACACTTAACGTTATATTGCTATGAAAACAAAGACGAAATATTTAGTAGAAGAAATCACAAACTTCTTAGGATTTATCGAAATACTCGATTCTTTTGGAGATATAAATCCATTCGAATTAAGTTTATTTCGAGGTCAAGATTGTGATGAGCCATTGCTACCCAAATTGGCTAGATACAAAGGCATTAGGGATAAGAGAAGATTTGAAAATGATTTATTTAAAAAATTTAAGAAACATTCTCTTTCTTACATAAATAATTCTTTTAATAGCGATTGGGATTATTTATCATTGGCCCAACATCATGGTTTACCAACTCGTTTACTTGATTGGACTGAAAATCCATTAATTGCGTTATGGTTTGCAGTTAAATCCGATAATATTAAAAGTGAATATGCCGTTGTCTGGCAATTTGATCCTCCAACAGAAGATATAATTGGTTCAGATGAGCAAGCTTCTCCATTTGAAGGAGAAAGAACCAAAATTTATAATCCTAATCATATTTCCGATCGTATAAAAGTTCAATCTGGTTGGTTCACTGCTCATAAATATATTGCCAAGAGTAGGCGATTCGTTCCTCTTGAGAAAAATATTAGATACAGTGATTGTTTATTTAAATTTATTATAGCAAAAAAATTATTTCCTGAAATTAGAGTTAAGTTGAATCACATGGGAATAAATGCTTCGACAATATTTCCTGATTTAGATGGTTTATGCCAATACTTAGCTTGGTCTAATCTCAAAGCGGAGAGATTCTAAAACGCAATATAACAAGCGTCTCAAGCGGAACGCTGTAGTCGATCGTAACATTTGTAGTTATAGTTTATTTGGTTTTTTGTTCAGCATTTGTGCAAGTGAATTTTATAATCAATAAATCAAGTTGTTAGTAGCGGACACTTCGTGGCGTCCGCTTAAACGCAACGTCGTTCATCGGACACGCCTTCGGCGTAAACGTCCGATGAATGGCACCTTGGTTCACGTCACGCCTACGGCGTGCCGATGAACTCTCGACTCCACCGGACGGATTGACCGCCGGTGAGTCGAAGGCGCCATTATACGCATAAATATGGATGTAATCTTAGATACAAATATTTTACGAAAAGACTTTAAAATGACTTCTAAACTATTTGAAGCATTTCTTGTCTTTCTAAAGAAAACGGATTCTCGTCTTGTTCTACCTGAAATAGTTGTTGACGAGATATTATCACTTTACAAAAGAGAGTTAGATGCGCTAAACAAAAAATATTCTGACGTAGTTAATAAAATATCAAATACGTCATTTATAACAGCGCCAAAGCAAAACTTAAAAATTGATTTGGAGAAAGAAGTAACAGAGTTTAATAAACTAATATTGCATCCACCAAATATTTATCCTACTGTGATAATACCAAATAAGTCGGAACATCTTAAGGAAAGTATAAACATATTACTTTCTGCCCAGAAACCAGCTTCAGAAAAACGAAATGAGTATAGGGATGTTTTGATTTGGTTATCAATAAAAGAACATCTCAAAAAAAGAAAAAAACTTAATACTTCTTTCATTTCAGCAAATACCAAAGAGTTCAGTGACGAAAACAATCAATTAGCACCGACGCTCATTGAAGAAGTAAATAAGCTCGGTTCTTGTCTAAATTATTATCCATCACTCGAAGAATTCTTGAAATGTAACGCTGATAAAATTGAATTTATAGATGAACAATGGATTAATAATAATCTTGATTCTAAAGAAGTAATCAGACTGCTATCAGATACGCTAGAAAGAAGAGATTATAAAATAACTCAATACTTAGAACGTAGGGAAGACAATATTACCGGAGAAATTGATATAAATGAGATTGATTATTCAGTGGACGATTATTTTGTGATTGATATTGACGAAGAGAATATCTTCTTACATCTAAATTTATTTTGCACAGTGGAAGTTGAATATTATATAAAGGAGTATTACGATCTTCTTTATGGGGAGTATGAAAAAGAAAGACATAGAAAACAAATTGAATTCTTAGCTGATTTTTCAGTAGAAATAGTTGACAAGGAAATTGTAGGAATAGAGCTAGATGATTGGGATTTTGCTTAAAGTTGCGTATAACCAGCGTCTGCCAATGACCACTAAGGAATCATAGGCAGAAGTATGAGACCGAGCTGTTTAGCTTGAGTATGTAGACGTTTTAATTGTTGTTCTTTGACAGACAGACCAAAAGATAATCTCAACAAGCTATTGCCGATATATCTGTTTGATTGCAAAAGCAGCAACCAAACCTCTTTAATCCGTCAAAAGAACGCCGGAGTAAATAAAAAGTCGCCGTTTTTTTTTTGCGGGTTGATCTTTAGTAACTTGAGACAACCTCAGCACATCGTTATCTGCAAATAAAAAAATCATTACTTCAACCTAACAAACCCCGATACCGATGCGTCATACATATGAACAAAAGAGGGTATAAATAAATTGAACAGAATAATAAAATTTGGAGAGGATGTAGAAGGGTATGACATCCCTATTCTAAATGAGCGGGAAATAAGAGCCGCATCGGGAATATTATTTTTAATGATGTTTATTTCTATTCTGGTTGCTATTCTTAAAAATGATTTTGTAATGCTGAAGTATGCCACTACAATATTTTTTACGGATATCGCAATACGGGTTTTTGTTAATCCAGAATTTTCTCCTTCATTGATAATAGGGCGTTTAATTGTAAGGAATCAAGTCCCCGAGTATGTTGGGGCACCGCAAAAAAAGTTTGCCTGGATGATCGGTGTATTTTTGTCGGCTACAATGTTTATTCTGCTTGTGATAGTAAATTCATACAGCCCGATAACGGGTCTTATCTGCTTCATTTGCCTTATATTTTTATTCTTTGAAGCGGCGTTTGGTATTTGTCTGGGATGTAAATTTTATCCGATCTTTTATAAAGAAAAAGCTAAATACTGCCCCGGTGAAGTTTGCGATATAAAATCAAAACAAGATATTCAAAAAACATCCGGGGTTCAGATGCTTATTGTTTTTGTATTTATTGCATACATTTTTCTTGCGGTGTTTTTATTCAATGATAATTTTAGTAAAAAACCATATGACTTGTTTGGAATTGAGAGTTCTGCACAATCTGAATAAAAGATATATTTTAAATACAGTGTGATTATGCTGAGTAAAAGAATAATATCTCGCAAAGACCCGGCAAATATTGCCGGGCAAGCGCTGAGAAAATCATTCAACACTAATCTCATCAGCAAAGAGCCAGGCTTTTTCTCCGGCGCCTTTGTGCCATGCCGAATTGAGTTCGAAAAATTTCCCCTTGATTAAGGTAAGCCAATGGATTACATTTGGCTGTGCTAATTACAATTGTAGAATTGCCCGAATATATAAAAAGAGCTGAGAAGCTGTTGTTAAAAGAGGAGAGGGATGAGTTGCTCTATTATTTATCCCAGAATCCCAAAGCCGGAACTTTAATGCAAGGAACCGGAGGCATAAGAAAAATGAGGTGGGCTTCTAAAGGTAAGGGCAAAAGCGGCGGTTCAAGAGTAATTTATTTTTTCTATAATGAAACCATTCCACTTTTCTTGTTAACTGTATTTAGCAAGAATGAAAAAATTAATTTGAGTAAAGCCGAAAGAAATGAATTAGCCGAATTGGTAAAGGAATTAATAAAAAATTACAAGAGGTAATAATGAGCTCTGCATATAAAAGTATTAGCAAAGGATTAAAGGAAGCGATTGAGTATTCAAAAGGGGATACTAAAGAGGCAAGAGAATTTAAGCCCCAACACATTGACGTAAAAAAGCTAAGAGAAAAAATTGGAATGAGCCAGCCTAAATTTGCTGCATCGTTTGGAATAAGTCTTGGAACCTTGCGCCATTGGGAGAGAGGTGACAGATATCCCCAAGGACCAGCTTTGATATTATTAAATTTATTGTCTAAAGATCCTAATACTGTGTTAGAAATTTTGTATACGTAAGTTCTCTATCAATTCCCTTGTGTGCTCTCTGCATTAAACTTTTATCACAAAGGTTGCGGTGAAGGCGGAGTGAACACAGAATAAATCATTCAACACTAATCTCATCAGCAAAGAGCCATGCTTTTTCTCCGGCGCCTTTGTGCCATGCCGGA
This sequence comes from Ignavibacteriales bacterium, assembly GCA_016177735.1. Taxonomy (GTDB): domain Bacteria; phylum Bacteroidota; class Ignavibacteria; order Ignavibacteriales; family Melioribacteraceae; genus DYJK01. The sequence goes on from JACOUS010000023.1 coordinate 4,225, forward strand.
CAAACTCCGATATTTTTCGCTTTCACACGAATGTATCTTCCCGAAATATTCTGCGGCTCGGATTCAAACGTTTTTATAATTGCGCTCTTATCATTTTCCGGCGGAGTGTTTTTTAACTCGCTTAACAGAGTAAAATCTTTTCCATCTTTTGAAACAGAATACTCGACAGAAGCCGGCAGAAAGATGAACGAGCCGGCATCACTTAAAAACCGTGTGGAAATTTTATTGATCTTTTTTGATTTGTGCAGATCAATTACTACATCAAGATCATTTCCGTTAAATCCTTGCCATCTGCCGTCGTTGAAATTAGTTGTGCCGGCAATGCCGTCAACAAGAGAGTAAATCCCGCTTGCCTGATATTTTTTATCGTAATCCGATTTGTATTCAATTCCGTATTTGGCTTTGTTGAAATTCATTTTGACCGGCAGACTTCTTTTGCCGCTGTTTGAAATTGCAATTGCGGTAACCGTTGTTGTTTTGTTCAAAGTAACTTCACCGGAATATTTTAATGATTGCTCATCCGGCTCTGCGCAGTCAAGTGTGTAATAGAATGTTACGTTTTCAACATCGCTTGTTAATTTGAAAGAGGTGCTATCGGCAAATGCCGCACCTTCCGGTTCAAATTTTATTTCAGGCGGAGCTTCGTACAAACCGAATGAAGCGAGTGTCGGGTTCGTGCGGCATTCATCAATTATAATTTTTATGCGGTTTGTCGTAACTGCCGGAAAGCGAAGCAGTCGTTTATAACCAATTGTTGTTGCTTCAAAAAATTGATTCCACTGTTTGCCGCCCCAATATTCGAGATGAAATTTTTCAATCCGTTGACCGGCTAAAATATTTTCTTGAAGCATTACGCGGTTAAAAGTTTTCTCTCCGTTCAATTCAATTTCTATCAAAGCTGAACTGATATTTTCTTCCGTTGTCCAGAATGTTTCAGGATTATTATCGAGAATAAATTTTATTTCGTTTCCTTTTCCCTCGTTTGATACTTTTGCAATTCCATCTACGGCTAAATTGTTTTTGAATGTTTCGTCAAGAATGTAACGCATGCCTTGCAAAGCTTTAATATCGTTATCGTGAATCAATCCGCGCTTATCGGGCGGTACATTTAAAAGCAGAACGCCGTTCAGCCCGACCGAGTTGTAATAAATATCAACAAGTTTGTACGGGGATTTAACGAGTTCGTCATCATCTGTATTGTAAAACCAGCGCGGACGAATTGAAACATCGATCTCTGCCGGATACCAAATTAACGAAGATGCCTTCTCAATTTTATTTCTGCTGCCGAGGTCTTCATCCATCAAATCGTGCGGAACAAATGCGCCGTCCAAAGATTGCTGCTGCGAGTTCGCGGCAATTGCTTCTTGATTTGTACTCGCGCCGGGCAAAACACTCCATTCGGTTTGTCTGCCGTAACCTGATTCCGTTCCAACCCATCGAACATCGGGACCCATAATTGCAATCACTGCATTCGGTTGAAGTTTGCGTATCAGTTGATAATAACTTTGCCAATCGTAAACTTGTTTCTTTCCGTTTGCACCTTCGCCGTTCGCGCCGTCGAACCAGACTTCGGATATCCCGCCGTAGTTTGTCAAAAGTTCCGTCAACTGATGCATGAAATGCTGGTTATATTCCGGCGTGCCGTATTTTTCTTCGTGCATATCCCATGGTGATAAATAAACGCCAAACTTCAATCCGGCTTCGCGGCATGCGTTGGACAAATCGCGTACGATATCACCTTTGCCGTTTTGGAACGGTGTGTTGGCAATACTGTAGTCTGTATATTTTGTCTGCCAGAGACAAAAACCATCGTGATGTTTTGTCGTAAGTATAATTAATTTTATTCCGGCATCTTTAAGAATTTTCACCCACTGTTTAACATCTATTTCAGTCGGATTGAATTTTGTGATGTCGGTGTTTCGCTGTCCCCATTCAACAACATCAAACGTATTTATTCCGAAATGGACGAAGCCGGTCATCTCAAGTTTTTGCCATTCATACTGCCGCGCTGAAGGAGTAACATTCGCGGCTTTCTGAATTATCTGCTCGCGTGTATCGCCGGCGTTGATGATAACAAAATTATTTTGTAATTGCTGGCTGAACGCAGTGCAGTTCATTAACAAGATTGCAAGTAGTAAGTATGTTTTAATGTTTCCCATTTGTTTACCATTTGTTGTGATGTACAGAAGAATGAAGTCAGGAGACAGAAATTTTCAAAGTCCATGCGTAATTGCACGGAGGATTATTTCGTACGGATTCGGGAATAACAATTTCAAATCCGTCGTTGGTTCTATTCCAATTTATTTTTGTGCCGGTTCCGAGTAAATCAATCTTTGCATTTTGTGCCGGAGAGAATTTTGTAAGAGTTATTTTTTCCGGCAATGAATTTTCATTTTCATCGGCAAGATAAATTGCATAAACAGTTCCGTCATTTAATTGAGTGAAGCAGATTTTATTTTCTTTGTACGGCTCAGCCGGGTGAGAATTGTAAATTGCTTCTCCGTTAACTTTCATCCATTCGCCGATTTTTTTCAAACGTTCGTATGCTTCGACTTCAAAATCACCTTCGGCAGTCGGTGCGGCATTCAATAAAAAGTTTCCGCCTTTTGCAACCACATCAACAAGTGTGTGAATTAATTTTCTCGCCGGCTTGTATTCCAAACCGGGTTCGTAACTCCAGCTTGGAGTCATCGGCATGCAAGTTTCCCACGGATAGGGAAGAGTTTTATCGGGCACTTGATTTTCAGGTGTTAGATAATTTTGCTGCAGACCCGGAACGGCGCGGTCAACAACAATTAATCCCGGCTGTTTTACACGCGAGTTCTTCGCAATCAACGGCATGTTAATATCCTGATTTTGTACGCGGTGAATATTTGGGCTCGCATTTTTTCTTTCTTCAGCCAAATCTTTTTCGGAATAATAACGAACCCAGCATCCGTCGAGCCACAGAATATCGATTGAACCGTAGTCTGTCATCAACTCATCAATTTGATTATGTGTGAACTCAACAAACTTCTGCCAGCGTTCGGGATATTTTTTTATATCGTAATTTGCATTGCGATCGGGTGCTGCGAATCTCTGCCACCAGAAATAATCCGAATGCCAATCGGGTTTGGAAAAGTATGCACCGATCATAAAATTTTTCTTTCTGAACTCACTAAAAATTTCTTTGGCGATGTCCGCTTTCGGATTTGAATGGAACGGACATTCTTCATCTGTAATTTTGTAATCGGTGAATTTGGAATCGTACATGCAAAAACCATCGTGATGTTTTGTAGTAAAGACAACGTATTTCATTCCGGCTTCTTCGGCAGCGTCCGCCCATTTTTCAGGATTGAACTTCACCGGGTTAAAAGTCTTCTTCAAATTTTCGTATTGCCGTTTGTACTCCGTGTAGTTTTCAATTTTTCTTTTGCACCAATCTTCATCTTCCGAGCAGAGAGACCATGATTCGACAATGCCCCATTGACTCGAAGGCGCCCAGTGCATCAGCAATCCGAATTTTAGATTCTGCCACTCTTCCAATTTTTTCAGAACAAGCGGGTCGGTTTCGGGGTAATATTCTTTTGTTGCTTTTTCAATCTCAACTGCGCCGGCGTGCAGCGGCTCTTTCTTCCCATTTTCACTCATTTTCTATTTCCATTTTTTTGATATTCGTCTGTAAAAAAAACACATGCGCGATACGTATGCACGTTCGCGAAAAACCCAAACGCGATATTTAATGCTATATACTGGATAAAAGACAAAACTAGAAACTATGTGTAAGTACGAATTACGAAGTACGAAAAAAAATACGAAGTTCGAAGTTCGTATTCAAAATTAAGAATCCAGCATCCAGTAACAAGAATCATTCGATCACAATTTCATCCGTAAAAATCCATGCTTTGAACGGATAGCCCGGATGCCAGCGCGGACATGTTTTCATGTTAACGGCTTTTACTTTTACATATCTTGTTTCTGTTGGATTAAAACTACAAGAAAAATTTTTTATGAAACTGTAGAACGGAGAAGAAGTTTCTTCTTTTGTAATTGGCGTTTCGTTTCTCATGCTTGAAACATCGCTGAAAATTTTTCCGTCTGATGAAACGCTTATCTCAAATTGTTCCGGGAAAAAGACCCACGAGAAAGAGATCTGCAAAAAATCAGCGCTGACTTTTTTTACAGTTGTGTTCTTTTGAAGATCAACAACAACCTCCATATCGTTGCCTTCAAAACCTACCCAATTGAAGTGATGATCTTCATCTCCGCGCATTCCGTCCGTTAAAGATTTTTCTCCGTTAGCCGGGTATTTCCAGTTCGCCTCGTTTAAATATTTTACCGGCTTGAATAGACCGAGCGGGTTCTTCATAATTTTTGAAAGCATAGTTTTGTATCTCGAAACATACAAATCAGCGTTAAGTTTTTGTTCGTTAACATGAACATCACCGGTTCGTTTACATCCGTCCAGAAATTCATCGAGCAGAATTTCTATTTTAGGATTTGCTTTATAACTACGCGCTTCATCTTTTATGAATGTACCCGAATCTCCTTCGCCGATAACTTTTGCTTGTTCGAGCATTGCATACTTTAAAGGAAGCCGTGCGGTTTTTACTCTTTCTAAAAATACTGAATTATTCTTCGCAGCTTTTTCTGCTTTGTCAAAAATTTTGTTGTACTGTTTTATCAACTCCGGTGCTAAATAATCTTGCATCGAATTAACCGGGTTATCGTATATCCATAATTTTGCGTTCGATTTTATCAGTGAACTTGTCATTAAATCAATATATGATTTTATGTGCTTGCCGGCTTTGCCGTAGTAACCGGAAAGAAAATCATTCATCACAGAATCAATATTTATTTTCGGATTCCAGAGAAGTTTGGCAATTAAGTAAGCGCGCAATTCGTTGAACTCGCCGCCCAATTGCCCGGAGCCTTGCTGGAACATCATCTTCGCTCCGTGTTTTGCGAACAATTGTATGTTCGGCTGAAGAACATGAAAATTAGGGAACGGGCTTACGTAATTTGTAAATTGAACAACATAATCCCACAGAAAAATATTGTTGGTGAGCTTCGACCATTCAATTAAATCTTGCGTGAAAGAATTTTTTGATGTATCGGTTTCGAGAGGATAAGTTCTGTAACACTCGATACTGCAAAGCATAATGTTGACATTCTTTTCGGGTCTGATTGCTGCCGGCGCTTTGCGCGAATATTGATAGGCAAGTGTAGAAATTATTTTACCGGGAAATTCTTTTGCAATCTTGTTGATAAAATTTAGCAATGAACCGGCGGGTGAACCTTCTCGTTCATCAATTTTTTTGCATTCATTGCATTGACAGTTGGAGTAATTATCGTTCTGCGAAACAGACCAAATTTTTGCGGAAGGATTTTCTTTCATTCTTCTACGCAATTCTTCAACAATAATTTTGAAGACACCGGGATTAGTTAAACACGGTTGTTCGGGAACGCGGAGACTATCGCGAAGTGCAAAATATTCGGGATGTTCTTTAAAATATTTTTCCGGAGGAAGAAGGGTATTAAATGTGTGAACAAACATGCCCCACATTTTTTTATCATCGCTGTCGGTAAGTTTGTGCCAGTAACAGTATTCGTCGTTTTCGGTTTCGTAGTAGTAAATATCTCTGTAACTGAACACCGGATTTTCAGAAATATCAATTTGAGGAAGTATAATTGAATTTCTTTTGGGAATAACTTTGACTTTCGCGGAATACATTCTGCAGTTCAAATATTTTTCGAGAAAAGTAGAAACGGCATATAATGTGCCTTTGCGTTTTCCGGCAAAATAAATTTTGCTGCCGTCAGTTCGAATAATGAATCCGTCGTCTTCACGAATAGAAGATAAATCTAAATTTGCCGCACGATTGTTTGTGCCGATGATTATTTCTTTTTCGGTTGATGGTACAGAATCATCTGCAATTGCAATTTGCGCGCCTGATATTTCTTTTACGTAACTCTGCAATTGATGTGCCGCAAGCGAATCCCAATGCGATGCGCTACACGAAAGAATAATTTTGTAGCCGCTCTTTCCTTTTGACACCAGCTCAATGCTTACACTTTTTGCGAACGATGCAGCGTAAACAAAAATTAGAATAAGTATAATTTTATTTTTCATCTATGCTCCTTGTTGATACTGGATGCTTGTCCGAAGGAGTCCTTGGGACAAGTATCCAGCATCCGAGTATTAAGGTTTAATTTTCAGTGTCATCACTTCGAATGTGTTCAGCGTTATTTTGCCGGCGGTTTGTTTTATTTCATCTTCATCGCCGTTGCTTATAAAGAACCGGGCATTTGAATTTCTTTTCCAGAGTAAACGCGAAGAGCTTGTTTTATCTGTCGGGTTGAAAATTCTTGCAATTAATCCGCTGCCATCTTTAGCCGGTTTTATTAAAGTTATTACAAGAGTGGAAGTTGAATCCAATTCTAAACTCTGTGAATAATTACTGCCTATGTCATCGGAATAAATAATGTGAAGCGGCTGTGAATTTTCTATTCCGAATTTATATGCATCGAAGTAATTGAATTTATCGTGAAGTATAAGAAAATATTTGAACGAATTAACTCCTTCTTGCGAGGCTTTAAAATTTGTATGCCACGAATTATTCATTGCCCACGAATATAATTGTGAAGAAGAAGATGTGTGCCGAGACCATTCTTTATCGGGTGAAGACATCCATGCTTCTGCAGTCATTCCGCCAAATTCAATAAAGGGAGCCTCTAACATTGCAAGAGTTAACCCGGTTTGATTATTTGAAACATCAACCCATCGTTGTTCCGTAAAATAATTTTTGTTGGAACCCGGCAGTTGATCTAATTCCGGTCGAATTACCGACCACGCCAAATCAACTCTTGAAGTAGGATTACTTATGTTTACCGGGAAAGCAAAGCGGATACTTTCTTTTGAATAGTCTTTTGTTTTATCAATAGTGTTTACTATTTCAATCTTGTCGAGATCATTGAAGAGAATAATTTCTTGCGATATGCTATTTGTTCCGTTGGCTGTCGATTTTATGTTGATTGATTTCAGAACCGGACCATTTTCGAAATTGATTATTTGTGCGTTTGCTGCAGTAGAAGGTTTTTCTGCATTTTTCCCGGTGTGAATAAATTGATTGAGTAAAAAACCATTGCCCGTATCAACATAATTAAAATTATTGCCGCGTCTGCCGAGAAATTTTATTGAGGCAGTATTTTCATCTATCGATAATGTGTAATAAGAATTAGAGAGCGTAAAATTATCCAGGGGAGAAATTTTCCCGCCATCGGTACCGCCTTTAATCACTTTATATTTTTTTATGCCGAACGGAGGAATATTTTTTGCGGTGAAAACGAGGTCTCCGTTTTTTAATCTCTGCGCTGCAACCAAATTGCCGTTCTCATCAATTAAAGAACCGCCGGATAATTTAACAGAGGACGGGATTCTAATTATACCAGATCGCTGCCACGACGAAGAATTGCACACATAAAAATGATCCAGGGCTTTATTTGTATTGTCGACTTTGCTCAAACTTTGTAAAAGTTTTTGCGCAAGGCTGTCTGCCTTAATTGCATAAGATTTTTTAATCTCCCATTGATCGGTAACAAATTTTATTTCGGGATCGGAAATACTATTCCATGCGCCCCACGTGTGTTCCGAGAAAAGAAGAACATATTTCCACGCTTCGTCAAATTCTGTTTTGGGATAATTATCTTTATTAAAGTGAGTGTATAAAATTTCGAGCTGAGTTAATAGTTCAGCGGTGTTTCGATTCATAGCAGATTCTTTTGCCGTAGAACCGGCGCCGTCTTCCCAATACGGAGAGAAGTCGCCGGAAAAAGTTGGAATTACACCGGCATATTTTTTTTCAAAGTCTTTAAACATTTCTACGTTAGCAGCTATTTTAAACTTCGGGGTAACATGAGTATCGTTCCACTGTTTAACAAAATTTGAAAGGGAAGAATCCGGGAATCCGTTGTCTCCGCCGATATTATATCTTACATGAACCATATCGTATGGGTAATTTTTTTCATCTAATTCATCAAGATATTCGGTGATCGGAGAAAAATCATCGCGTGTTAATCTCCATCCATGGAACCATGCATAACCTTTGCCGGCAAGCCAAATGAGAATTTTGTTCTTTCCGCTTGGCGATTGCCAATAGAATGGTTTGTCGCCCCACTCTTGAAGAGTATTTCCAATTCTGTCAAAAGGATTTGGTCCGACCGAAAAATATTTTATTCCATTGTCTGCAAAAGCCTGAACAATTCCCCAAGTATAACCGGGTACATCGGAGATCATCGCACTTTCTATTTTTATTCCGATTTCTTTTTCCAGATCATTTGAATAATCGACAAGGCGGTACAACTCTTCGGGTCTGCATAATGCAGTCATTACATTAGCATACATTGCATCTATTCCAATCCATCCGTTTTTGACTGCATCAAAAAAATATTTTTTCTTTTCGGGAAAATTTTCCAGATAACTTTTAACTGCCCACAAAACTTCTATATTCCATTTGAACAATGCATCGTTTCCAAGCGCGGCGGATTTTTTTGAATACTCAATTGCTTTCTCAAAATTATCCCAATGTTTTTTCTCGATTTCGGTTTGCAAGCCCGTATAGCCGATATCAACATGGGCATGAGGAATCAAGTAAAAAGTAATTTCCCTTGCCGGATTTATTTTTGTTGTGTAAGATTTTGTTCTTCCGTCGATAGTAATGTTAATGTTTGTTTCTTTTGGTGTCTTTGGTGCGGTGATGTTCAGCCAGAAGTCATTCATCCCAAGTTTTAGTTCGGAAGAAATATTATTGTTTTCAGAAACAATGGCGACGGATTTAGGCGAACTAAAATGGTCGATAGAAACTTTTACGCGCTGCAGCAAATTTCCTGAAGAATCTTTCGTCACTACTTTTTCGGGAGTGATTCTTGTTTTTGGAAGCAGCGGATACTGCATTGTCATATACCAATCTTTACTATTAGTTCCATCGCCTTTTATTTTTATCCTTGCATAATTTTGCCCGTTCAGTAATTCATAAGGAATTGTTAATGTCATGTATCCGAAAAAATCATTGACAGCATCAAGCTTACCGAATTTAAAATCAAGCTTTGAACCGTTTCCCGAAGTTAACTGCCAATCTTTTTTTTCTTGACCGGGTGATGTAATAAATTCAAAAAGAAGATTTTCGTTTACAAATAATGAAAATTTATGATTGGATGTTGAAGTGCCGGTCGAAAAACCGGCTATCCATGCAAAAGTAACGGATTCCCCTTTGTAATTTGAAGAAACGGTATCGGTCTTCCATTCGATGTAATCGTTATTATTTAAGCAGCGGATCAGCAGAGACAAATTTGCTTCTGGATGACAAGAATGATAAGCAAGATTTTCGCCGGCAATCTTTTCGGCAAAACCATTTACCCAAGTTGTCTGAGCATTAAGTAATAATCCGTAATAAGAAATAATAAAAAACATGCCTACAATTAATTTAGTTTGTTTCATTTACGTCTCTCTCTGTTAGATGAAATTCATCTGTTTAATTTTCTCGATGCTCGATATTGGATAATGAATCTAACCCGAAACTATTAGTAAGTTCGAAATACGAAGTACGAGGTTCGAATTCAAAATCCAACATCCAGTATTATTCAACAACAATTTCGTCGATGAACAGCCACGCATTTCCGCCAGCGCCCGGATGCCATGCCGGACATTTTTTGATACTCTCTGCTTTTACTTTTATATATCGTGCGGTTAGTTTATTAAACTCTACCGGAAAATCTTTGAGCAAAATTTCAGAATTCTTCTGCAGCACATCGTTGATAATGGTTTTTGTATCGTTGTAATTAATGTTGTCGTTCGAAAGAGAAATTTCAACTTTGTTTGGAAGGAAAATCCATCCGTTCGAGTGGAGCAAAAATCTTGGAATTACTTTTGTGATTTCCTTTTCGGTACCTAAATCGATTACACCTTCGAAATCGGTTCCTTCAAAACCTTGCCAGCAGCCATCGCGGTGATTTGTAGTTGCACGCACGCCGTCAATCAAGCCATTTTCGCCGGATGCTCTGTAGCGTTCGTCGTATTTATTTTTCAAGGTGATTTTGGAATTCAAAGCTTTATGAAAATCGAACGATAAGTTGTATCTCTTACCGATAAAATTATTCTCTTTGGATGCTGCAATTTTTATGGAAATTGATTTGTTTACTTTTATTGGTGTAGTGTAAAGGTTGGAATTTATGTCCGGCTCGCTTCCGTCTTCAGTGTAACGAATCTCGATATCCTTCTGCCCTTGTGTAATGTTAACCGTAAATTCTTTTTTTGCTTCATCGTAAGTAGTAGAAGATGTAAACAATTTTGATTCGCGTCCGTACTGAATGCCGCGCGCAGTTAAATCGGCATAAGTTTTTTGAACGCGCGAATAGAACTCATCATAATCTTTGTTGTGCGGGTTGTTCCAGAAAACTTCTGCAAGTGCAAGCATTCTCGGAAAAATTTCGCCGTCAACGGTTTCTTGCGGAGAATCTTCCGTCCACAAATTAGCTTCGCTTCCGATGACGTATTTTTTTTCTTCTACCGTCAAATCATCCGGAGCCGGCACAAAAGAATATGCAATACGAAGATCGAAATCTTCCGGGTCGTGATTTAAATATGTATGCGATGCCGGCGAGCAAATTGTATAGTGTCCAAGTTTTGCAGCATCAATCGCACCTTGAAAACTTTGCCATGATTGAACGATCATGCCATTGGCAAGCCCGCCTTGTAAAATTTCATCCCAGCCGATTACTTTTTTCCCTTTTGATGCAAGGTAATTTGCAATTCGTTTTGTGAAATAACCTTGAAGCTCGTGTTCATCTTTCAAACCTTCCGATTTAATTCTTGCCTGACATTTCGGGCATTCTTTCCATCTGTCTTTAGGTGCTTCATCGCCCCCGATATGAATATATTTTCCGGGAAATAAATTTGTTACTTCATCCAGAACATCTTGAAGAAAATAAAAAGTAGAATCGTTGCCGGCACAATAAATATCTTTATGCACGCCCCAAATATTGGATACCTCAAACGGACCACCGGCACACGAGTATTGCGGGTAAGCTGCAAGTGATGCAAGCGTGTGTCCCGGCATTTCAATTTCGGGAACGATGTTGATGTATCTGCTCTTTGCATACTCAGCAACTTCTCTAATATCTTCTTGAGTGTAATATCCGCCGTAAACTGTTCCATCGGCTTCTTTCCTCCATGCACCAACTTCGGTGAGTTTCGGATATTTTTTTATTTCGATTCGCCAGCCCTGATCTTCTACAAGACGCCAGTGAAACGTGTTGAACTTGTAGTATGCCATTATATCGATGTACCGTTTGATAAAATCTTTTGTCATGAAATGACGGCAGCAATCGAGATGCAATCCGCGCCAGCTGAATTTGGGTTTATCAACAATATTACAACTCGGAATTTCTACAGCGTTTCTGTCTTTCAAAGTTTTTACCGATGGAGGAATAAGCTGAAAGAAAGTCTGCATCCCGATAAACAATCCTTGCTCGCTTGCGCCGGTTATTTCAATTTGCTTTTCGGAAACGGTCAGCGTGTAAGCTTCCGTGTTTGATTGATCAAGTTTGCTGTCAACAGTTAATATTATTTTACTTTCGGTGTTTGATTCTTTTGCAAGCGTGAGCCCGGTAAATTCTTTTACTTGTGAAACGAAATACTCATGAAGTTTATCGTTCTCTGCAGTAACGGATGTACTGTTCGATAACAAAAATTTTCCGGTGAGCCATTCAACTTTTTCGGGCAGCGGAATTAATGCCGTTTGATTTTCTTGTGCTTTCATTTCGTGCGGAGTTGTTAACATAATAATAAAGTATAGAAATAATAAAGGAATTGTCTTTGTGATTATTTTCTGTAAGTGCATTTGCTAATCCTTATTTAGTAATTGGAATAATAACCAAACCGGCAAACCATTAATTGCTGTGCAAAATCTTCAGAAAAAAAATCAAAAAAGATTTTGAAAGTTTTTTAATAAAATAATCAATATTGATTAGAATGTAAAATTAGGGGAATGGAAGAGATAACTATAGCAGAATTTTGATTTTCTTTCTAAAAAATAATTATTATCTTGCCGCCAAAGAATATGTTTATTTTTATAAAATAAAAACACTTCAAGCAATTGATGATTTTGAGTTACAAAAATAACTTTTACACCTCCACTCCGGTTTTACAAAAGAAGGAAGTAACAGCCGGATTTTTATCTATTAATTGTTCCTATCTTATAATTAACTTAACAAAAAAATCTTTCCACCAATTAGTTTGGGAATAGGCATGAATTTAACACTACTTGATTGGATAATAGTGGTACTCTGTTTATCGGTACTTTTCTTTAGTGTACGCTTAAGTAAAAAATTTGTTAAAAGTGTTGTGGATTTTCTTTCAGCCGGAAGAGCCGCCGGAAGATACATGATTACGGTTTCGCAAGGTATGGCATTTATCGGTGCGATTACGATTGTCGGGCAATGGGAAATGAATTATGTAGCCGGCTTTGCACTTCGCTGGTGGGAATTTATTATGGCAGTTGTCCTTTTGTTCATCACTGTTTCAGGATGGGTTATATATAGATTCAGACAAACACGCGCTTTGACAATTGCGCAGTTTCTCGAAATGCGCTACAGCAAAAATTTTAGAATCTTCGCCGGCATTCTGGCATTCATTTCGGGCTTGTTGAATTTTGGAATCTTTCCGGCTGTGAGTGCAAGATTTTTAATTTACTTCTGCGGATTTCCGCTCTCATTTAATTTTTTGGGAATAGAAGTCTCTACTTTCCCGGTTGTGATGGCTTCATTCCTACTCATCTCTCTCTATTTTGTTTTTGCCGGTGGACAGATTGCGGTTATCATCACGGAATTTATTCAAGGTGTTTTTTCCAATCTAACTTTTCTTGTAATTATTGCTTTCTGTTTGTTCTTCGTGAATTGGGACCAAATTTTTCAGGCAGTAATCACGGCTCCCAAAGATGCCTCGCTGATTAATCCGTACAAAACAAGCGAAGTGCCCGATTTTAATTTCTGGTATTTCGTGATAAATGTAATCGGTGTTATTTACGTTAAACTTTCATGGCAAGGAACTTCCGGATTTAATTCATCTGCAAAAAGTGCGCATGAAGCAAAGATGGGAGAGGTGCTCGGCAATTTGCGCGACATTCCCAAATGGCTCTTTCTCGTTTTCATTCCGATCATCGCATATACAATTCTGCATCATTCCGATTTTAGTGCAATTGCCAACGATGTAAATCAAACGATGGGCACAATCGGTAATCATGAAGTACAGAATCAATTAAGAATTCCTCTCGTGCTTTCAAAAATTTTACCGGTTGGAGTGATGGGTGCATTCATGGCGGTGATGCTGATGGCAACAATCGGAACACACAATTCATACATGCATTCGTGGGGAAGTATTTTTATTCAAGATGTAATTATGCCTTTCCGTAAAAAACCTTTCGAGCCCGCACGGCATTTAAAAGTTTTGAAGATCTCCATTCTCGGCGTTTGCTTGTTCATTTTCTTTTTCAGTTTGTTATTCCCGATGACCGATTACATCTTTCTCTATTTTGCAATTACAGCCGCAATTTTTGTGGGCGGTTCCGGTGCTGTTATAATCGGAGGCTTGTACTGGAAAAAAGGAACAACCACCGCGGCATGGAGTGCATTGATTACCGGTTCTGTTGTTTCAGTTATCGGAATTATTCTTCAGCAGATATATCCGGATTTCCCGATTAACGGGCAATATTTCTGGGGAATGTCGATGGGTGTTTCTACTCTTGTCTATGTGCTCGTTTCATTGCTCGGCAAACGTGAAGATTTTGATATGGATAAAATGCTGCACAGAGGAAAGTATGCCCTCAAAGAAGAAACCGTTATTGTTGATCAAGTTCCGGTGAAAGGATTAAAAATGCTCGGCATGGGAAAAGAATTTACAAAAGGGGATAAAATAATTTATCTCACAGCATACACGTGGACTTTCATCTGGATTGTTGTTTTTATCATCGGAACGATTATCAATCTCTCCGGCGATGTGCCCGATTCATCATGGATGTCTTTCTGGAAAACTTTTGTTTTGATCAATCTTGCTGCATCATTCATAATAATAATTTGGTTTGCACTCGGCGGCATAAAAGATTTTAGAGAGATGCTTCACAGATTAAACACGATGGTTAGAGATCATAAAGATGACGGAACAGTCCGCCACGAAACCCCGGAAGAAAAAATTGAATTAACAGGCGAAACCCTGACGAGTAATTTACAAACAGAACCAGTAAAGGATTAATGAGGAATTATATGTCGAAACTTTTTTGTGTTTTCTCGGCTCTATTACTTTTTATTTTTTCAAATGATGCAAACTGCCAGTCTTCCGATGCAGTTCTTTTAAAAGAAGGACTCGTAATAAAATTAGGAAGATACGACAGCAACAAAATTATTTCTCCGAATGCAGTTGCCGCCGCTGTTGAAACCGGCGAGTGGGAAACTCCTTCGGAAAATGAAGAAGTAGAATATAACGGCAAAGTAATCGGAACATGGAAAAAAGTTAGTGCCGATAAAGACGGATGGATCAAAGATGATTCGTTGATTAATGCATACGTTTATTTCCAATACAAATCCGATAAAGATGATATTGTAATTTTGGAAGGAATGGGGCACAGTATGGTTTACGTGAACGGCTCGTCCCGTTCGGGAAATCCGTACCGCACTCAAGATGAATACGAATCGTGGGCGCCGCGATTTGATTACTCGCTCATTCCGGTAAAATTGAAAAAAGGGATTAATGAATTTTTATTTGAGTGCAACCGAGACGGTGTTCTGAAAGTTAAGCTTCATACCGGCAAACAAGGATTGATTTTGAACGACAAAGATTTAACCGTGCCTGATATTCTATTGAACCAAACTGCTGCTGCTTACGGTGCACTTCCAATCATTAATGCAACAGAAAAAAGTTGGAAAGGATTACTCATCAAAACGTGGAGTGAAAATTCTACTCCCGAATATTATCCGGTAAAAGAAGTTCAACCGCTTTCGATTTTCAAAACTCCATTCAACATAAAATTACCGGTTCAAAAAAATGCCGGTAAAATTAAGTTCAACATCGAGCTTGTTGAAAAGAAAAATGCCGATGAAAAAGTTTTAGCATCTACAAATATTGAATTGAATGTTGTTAGCGAAAATGAAACTCACAAAGAAACATTCATCAGCAGCATGGACGGGAGCGTGCAATATTATGCAGTTAATCCTCCGACAGATTTGAAAGGCAAGCCGGCATTGTTTTTAAGTCTGCACGGCGCCGGTGTTGAAGCAATTAATCAAGCATATTCATACGGACATAAAAATTGGGGTTACATCGTTGCGGCAACAAACCGCCGTCCGTACGGATACAATTGGGAAAACTGGGGAAGACTCGATGCTCTCGAAGTTTTCAACATTGCTAAAAAGAAATTTGATGCCGATCCTAACAGAATTTATTTAACCGGTCACTCGATGGGCGGACACGGAACATGGCATGTTGGTATGAATTACGCAGATCAATTTGCGGCAATTGGACCGAGCGCCGGATGGATAAGTATTTGGTCCTACAGAATTAAAGGGCTGACCGATTCGAGCGACGTGAAAAAAATGTTGACGCGTTCAACAAAACACAGCGATACTTATGCCTTCAGCACGAATTTAAAACAAGACGGCATCTATATAATTCACGGCGATGCTGATGATAACGTTCGTCCCGATCAAGCTCAATCAATGATCGATAATCTTTCGAAGTTCCACAAAGATTTTAGATACCACGAAGAAAAAGGCGCGGGACATTGGTGGGATAATTCCGACGAACCCGGTGCGGATTGCGTTGACTGGCTGCCGATGTTTGAATTCTTTTCACATCACGCAGTGCCCGGAAAAGAGAGAACAAAAGAGATCGATTATGTTACTGCTAATCCGGCAATCTCATCCAAAAATTATTGGATCGAAATTATAAATCAGATTGAACAGCAGAAACTGAGCAGAATTAATATCAAACTTGAAAGCGGCAACAGAAAATTTGTAGGCACAACGAGCAACATTGCAATGCTCGAAATCGATGCTTCGATGCTTTCGAACGATAAGCCGGTATCAATCGCACTTGATAATCAGTTGATTACCGGAGTAGATATTTCCAAAGAGAGCAAAATAACTCTGAAGAATGAAAACGGAAAATGGTCTTTGAGCGATAAGCAAAGCGCACAAAATAAATACCCGGTTCGCTGCGGTAATTTTAGAGAAGCACTCAATTACGGCGTCGTGTTTGTTTTCGGAACTCACGGCGATAAAGAAGAAAACAAATGGGCATTCGAAAAAGCAAGATATGATGCAGAAAAAATTTGGTATCAAGGAAACGGTTCCGTTGAAGTTATTAAAGATGATGAATTCGATCCGGTGAAATATAAAGATAGAAGTGTGATTCTCTTCGGCAATTCAAAAACAAATTCTGCATGGAATTTATTGTTGAAAGATTCTCCGGTTCAGATCGATAACAATAAAATAAAAGTGGGCGATAAAGAGTATAAGGGAAAAGATCTCGCATGTTTGATGATACGTCCGCGAAAAGAGAGTGAGTTTGCAAGCGTTGGTGTTATTGCCGGAACCGGCATCGATGGAATGAAGCTTGCAAATCTTGCGCAGTTCTCTCATCCGTATGTTAGTTTCCCTGATATCGTGATTTACAATTCCGGTGTGCTCAATTCCGATGAAGAGGGTGTGAAGTTTGCCGGTTACTTCGGCAACGATTGGAGTTTGGAAAAGGGAGACTTTATAAGCAAATAATTGAGTTCAGCCTCAATTGAATTTAATCATCAAGCAGTAAACAATTGCGCTGCTGTTAGATGATTTTGATACGATGTGCTGCTGTTCGAAATCAACTTTACAGAATTGATTAACTACTACAAAACGGAATTGAATAATGAAAAAAGTAGTATTTGTAAAAGTTGCAGTATTGATTTTCTTCCTCGCCGGTTTTAATCCGGCTTTGCAAAATTTAAAAGCAGATATTCCGCCTACCGGGAATAATAAAGTTGCCTATTATGTTTTTGATTCTCACGGACCCGATCATTTGCCTTTGACATCGTTTACCGATGAAGCAAATATTGTCGTAATATTTGAAGGAACATTATGGGAGTTGGCAGACTCGGCACATTATTCAACCGGATGGATGAAAAATGTAGTGTACCAGCATTACAGTGAAATTCTCAGAGATATCAAAATACTGCAAGCAAGAGGTGTGAAAGTTTTGATGAATGTTGACGACGCTCCATCGTGGAGTACATTGACACCTTTCACTACTTATGATGGAACAAAATTAGATTACAAACAATTTGCAGAATTCATTAAGTCATGTGCAATTGATTCGCTCCATCTCGATGGGATATCTCTCGATATTGAACATCGAGCAGCGGGCAATGCAGACTACATTGCTCTGCTAAAAGAAATCGGAAAATATTTCGGTCCAAATTCTTCGAATAGCAATTCACAAATGTACATAGCGGCAATCTATGCCGGGTATTGGGGCGAACCAGCTTCGGTAATCGGTAAGTCCAAAGATGTTGCAGCATATCTAAACTTTGTGATGGACATGGCTTACTTTAATTCTAATTACATCAGCCGATTTAACCAATGGGCAGATTATATCGGCGCTTCAAAAACTATGATCGGTCTTCTCAACGATTATAATGATTTGGCTTTTACTACTTCAGCAGCAGCGTGGCAGCCGGCTTCAGGACCCAAAGCGGGCATAATGGTTTACGCCGCTAACAATCTCAAGTCGTACACCGATTCAGTATTTAAATCTCTTGTTGTGCCGGTAACAGATGTGAATGATAATGAAATTCATGAACAAGAAATTCCACAAGAATTTGGGCTCGCGCAGAATTATCCCAATCCGTTTAATCCTTCAACAACAATTAGTTATACACTGCAAGTTCCGGGTTACACGACTTTAAAAGTTTATGATGTTTTGGGAAAAGAAATAGTTACACTTGCTGATGAATATAAACAAGCGGGGAAATATTCAGTCGATTTTAATATAGCGCAGATTTCCAATCTGCGCCAAAATTTATCAAGCGGCATTTATTTCTACACATTAAGGGTAGGAGATTCATCGTCGCTTCGCTCCTCAGAATTTAAAACCAAAAAAATGTTATTAATAAAATGAAAAAAAATAAAAAAGTTTTTTACACTAATGACGGCATAACTGAGTTAAGCCAAATTCATGTTTGGATACTTTTAATTGCCACGACCTTTAGGTCGTGGTGTAATTATCTATTTCATGTTAACGGCTTTAGCCACAATTCTATGCAATTTGGGCTGAAGCCCTCGGCATTGAGGGACACTCTTATCCCCCGACATATCACCGCGAAGCGGGATTCCGTTTACACGGAAAATGTCGGGGCAAGTGAAAAACAAACCTTGTTTAAATTCAGTTATTTCTCAAAAGTTGTGAATGGGTGGACTGTAATATTAATCTTATTAATTATGAGTGAGAATTTATGCGCTCAAAAAAAAATGACCACATATGTAAATCCATTAGTTGGAACTGACGGACACGGTCATACTTATCCCGGGGCATCACTTCCGTTTGGCATGGTGCAATTGAGTCCCGACACCGACACCGAAGGATGGGATTGGTGTTCGGGTTATCATTATTCCGATAATTCAATAATGGGATTCAGCCACACACATTTAAGCGGAACCGGCTGTGCGGATTACGGCGATATTCTTTTTATGCCTACCACCGGAGAATTGAAAACAGAGCCGGGTAAAAAAGATATTCCCGGTTCGGGCTACCGCTCACGCTTCAATCACAAAAATGAAATTGCAACGCCGGGTTACTACTCCGTTCTGCTCGATGACTACAACATCAAAGCGGAATTAACTGTAACCAAGCGCACCGGATTTCATAAATATATTTTTCCGAAAACAGAAAGCGCCAACATTATAATTGATCTTGTTCACGGAATTCAGGACAAAGCAAAAGACGCACAGATAAAAATTATTGATAACAGAATAATTGAAGGATACAGAAATTCTTCAGGCTGGGGAAGAAATCACACTGTTTATTTTTATGCTGAGTTTTCAAAGCCATTTAAATCATTCGGAATAGTTGAAGACGGAAAAATTTCGGAAGGGAAAACTTCAGCACAAAGCAGAGAACTAAAAGCATTTGTCGGATACAGTACTTCCTCGAACGAAACTATTTTTGTGAAGGTCGGCATTTCTCATTCAAGTCTTGAAGGTGCAAGAAAAAATTTGAAGGAAGAAATTGCCGGATGGAACTTTGACAAAATTAAAAAGCAAGCTGAAACAGAATGGGAAAAATCACTTTCAACGATTTCGATAAAAGATAAAAACGAAAAGAACAAAACAATTTTTTACACGGCATTATATCATTCACTTCTCACTCCAAATATTCTTTCCGATGTTGACGGAAGTTACATCGGGATGGATAAAAAGATTCACGCCGCAAAAAATCATGAGATGCTCACGGTCTTTTCTTTGTGGGATACATTCCGCGCCGAACATCCTCTCTTTACACTTATCGACAGCAAAAAAGCGAATGATATGGCTGCATCGCTTGTTTCGAAATATGAAGAGAACGGAATGCTGCCGGTTTGGGAAATGGCATCGAACGATACATGGCAGATGATCGGCAATCATTCTATCCCGGTTATTGTCGATGCATATTTTAAGGGCATCAGAAATTATGATGTTGAAAAAGCTTTTGAGGCAATGAAAAAAACTGCGATGATGAATCATAACGGTTTGGATTTGTACAACGAGATGGGATTCATCAATGCCGATCTCGAACACGAGAGCGTATCAAAAACTCTTGAGTATGCTTACGATGATTGGTGCATTGCACGGATGGCAAAGGATCTCGGCAAAGTTGACGACTATAATTTTTTCATCGAGCGTGCAAAATTTTATGTGAATGTTTTCGATCCTTCGACTTTGCTGATGCGTCCGAAAAAAAACGGTAAATGGCTCGAACCTTTCGATCCGTATTCGGTGAGCGGCAATTACACAGAAGCTAATGCATGGCAGTACAGTTTTTTTGTTCCGCAAGATGTAAACGGATTTAAAAAACTTATGGGCGGCGATGAAAAATTTATTTCGCGGCTCGATGATTTGTTCACTGTTGACCCGCAGTTAACCGGAAAATTTCAACCGGATATCACCGGGTTGATTGGACAATATGCACACGGCAACGAACCGAGTCATCACATGGCTTATCTTTATAATTATGCCGGCGTACCGCAGAAGACACAAAAGATAGTCCGTGAAATTTTATCGACACTTTACACGGAAAAACCTGACGGACTTTCCGGCAACGACGATTGCGGACAAATGTCGGCGTGGTACATTTTCAGTTCACTCGGATTTTACCCGGTTTGTCCCGGCGATAATAATTATATAATCGGCACACCTCTTTTTGAAAAAGCAGTAATCAACGCGGGAGGAGGAAAGAATTTTACGATAGTTGCAAAGAATCTTTCGGATAAAAATTTCTACGTACAATCGGTAAAGCTGAACGGAAAAGATTATCCGTATTCGTACATCAAACATTCGGATATAATCAACGGCTGCGAACTGATTTTTGAAATGGGTCCTTTGCCAAGCAATTGGGGAAAAGAAATTTCTTCGCGACCGGTTTCGGAAATCGATATTCCATTTACTGCTGTGCCGGTGCTTGCATCGGGCGAAAGAAATTTTAAGGACTCAACCGTTGCCGCTATTTCTTCAATTGATGGATCATCTAAAATATATTTTACTATTGACGGTTCCGATCCGACCACAAGCGGAAAAATTTATTCATCGCCGATCGTGTTGAGAAATACTACTTCGTTGAAAATGGTTTCGCTGAAAGATGGAACTTACAGCAAAGTAGTAACTGCAAATTTTAATAAAATTACCGAAGGAAAAAGTATAAAACTGAATACACAATATCATCAAGCATACAAAGGCGGTGGTGATAACGGATTGATTGATGAGATAAAAGGGAAAGCAAATTTCCGCTCGGATGCATGGCAAGGATACGAAGGTGTTGATCTCGATGCTGTTGCTGATCTCGGTTCTGTTCAAAAAATTTCCGCGATTAAAACATCATTTCTACAAGACGTTGGTTCGTGGATTTTCTTCCCGACTTTTGTTGAGTATTATGTTTCCGCAGATGGGAAAAATTTTACTAAAGTTTTTGATGCAGAAAATGCTGTTGATGAAAAGAAGAACGATTCCGGCATAAAAGATTTTGAAAAAACTCTTAACGGAATTGAAGTACGTTACGTAAAAGTGATTGCAAAAAATGTTGGCGTCTGTCCGCAGTGGCATGTTGGCGCCGGCGGCAATGCGTGGCTTTTTGTCGATGAAATTGAAATAAAATAATTGTCCATAAAAAAAATCTTGTTTATTATTAGACTTGGTTTAAGAGAAAAAAGATAAAAAAGTAGTTTCTTAAAATGAGTGAGAAAAAATTACTATCGTTTCATGCACGCGTTGTTAAAGATATTAATGAACAGCTTGTGCTAAAACTAATTCAAGAACACGAAATCATTTCAAGTTCCGATTTAGTCAAAATTACAGGCATGCGTCCCTCCACGATATTCAACATTTTGAAAGAGCTGTCCGCGAAATCATTCGTTTCTTTTTACGGCAAAGGGGAATCAACTAAAAAGGGTGGAAAGAAACCGTACATTTGGACGCTCAATAAAGATGCGGCTTATGTTATCGGTTTGGATATCGAAGTTGGAGAAATGACTACCATAATTCTTGATTTCAGCGGCGGAATAATTGCAAAAAAAAATATCAAGCTTGAAACCGGAAATACAGTTGATGAACTTGCCGCAAATATTATTAATGTGGTTGAAGGTATAACTGCAGAGAACAACATCGATAAAGAAAAAATTCTTGGTCTCGGAGTTGCGTTTGCCGGAATTGTAGATTACCAAAAGGGTATTGTAATAATGTCGAGCGTTCTTCCCGAAATGAATTTTCCTCTGCTCGAAAAATTAAGCACACTGCCGTTTCCGGTGATGATTGAAAATAATGCAAACGCTGCCGCAGTTGGTTTGAAATGGAACGGAAACGATAAAACCAAGAGAAATTATCTTACTATTCTTGTTGAGATCGATAAAAATGTAAGCGGTCTCGGAATCGGAATTGTTATCAACGGTGAACTTTACCGCGGTGCATCGTTCAGTGCCGGTGAATTGTATCCTCATCTACCTACCTTAAAAGAAATTTTATCTACAATCAGAAGCCGATTGATCGAAAGCGAAACTTTGAAAAACTATGCTTCATTTCTCGAATCAATTGATATCGAGCTTCTTCTTGCTGCGGCAAAACAAGGCGATGAAATTGCCAAGCTTGTTTTTTCGATGATTGGAAATATAGTCGGGCAGACAATCGCACCGGCTGTTGCATTGTTAAACCCTGATACATTGATTATTACCGGTGTTATTTCCGAATTGGAAGAAGTAATAGTTGAATCGGTACGAAAGGAAATTGAAATGAGGGTGATTTCAATTACGAGTAATGCCTTAAATATAATTGTAGATAAATATCATCATTATTCTGTTGCTATGGGTGCCGCATCTTTAGTTCTCGAAGATTATTTCCGGCTTCCTACTGTTATGTAATTTAGAGGTGCAATCAGAAAGTCATTAAAAGCTATTGGAGCAGGCTAACCGGTTAACAATCTGTTTTTATTATGCCATCGTCAAAACAATCCTATAATCAATCTCTTAAAATTTGTAGAAAAGAATCGCACGAAAGAGTTATAGATTAATCGAAAATTTCAACAAGAAATAAACTATCCGCAAATTCATTCTACATATGCTGTTTAAGTGAAAATTTCTAAAATTAACTTGCGTTTATGAATTAGAAACGCTTATTTTGCTGTTGAGTTAATTTCAGAATAAAATAAACAATTACTGAAATGAATTTGATAGAGTGCGATTTGTTGAAATACATTTTTTAGTGGAGTAAACTAAATGAAATATGGTCACTTTTCAGATGACGGCAAAGAGTTTGTAATAACTAATGTAAAGACACCTACACCGTGGATTAATTACATTTATAACGCGAATTATTTTGCAACAATCTCCAATAATGCCGGCGGAATAAGCTATTACAAAAATCCTCTTCACGGCAGAATTACAAGATACAGAATTAATGATGTGCCTCCCGACCGCCCCGGAAAATATATCTATATAAAAGATAACGACACCGGAGAAATTTGGAGTTTATCTTGGCAGCCGGTTGGAAAAAATCCGGAAGCGTATAAAGTTGCACACGGATTTGGTTACACACGTATCGATTCGAATATTGAAGGAATAGAATCTTCTGTTCTTTATTTTGTTCCGCTTGATGATAACCGTGAAATTTGGAAAGCGACAATAAAAAATAATTCGGACAAGAAACGCCGTCTCTCAATTTTCGGTTATGTTGAGTTTGCACTCGGGCACGGATTAATTGATATTATAAATCAATGCGACGACCAGCATTTTAACCGCGTTTATTTTGACCAGAAGAGCAACTCACTATTTGCAACGAAGACGTATTGGGTTACGCAATCGAGCGGAACTCAGCAGCAAGAAAATAAAGAATGGGATCAGTGGGCATACTTTACTGTTAATCAACCGGCTGCTAAGTACGAAACTTTGCGCGAACGGTTTATCGGTTTGTACAGAAATGAAAACAATCCCGAAGCTATTGAGACCGGAAATTTATCATGCAAGGATACTGATTTCGGGAATACAGTCGGTGCATTGCAGACGGATGTTGAACTTCAGCCCGGCGAATCAAAGGATGTAATATTTTCACTCGGCGTAATTCAGAAAACAGAATTCGAACAGAAAAAAAATACAACTCCGCAATTATTTAATGATGTTAAAGTTGTCGATAAAGCACTTCAAGATGTAAAAACACGCTGGAATGATTTCTTTGATTCTGCACGAACAAAAACTCCCGATGACGAAGTAAATACTTTTATGAATTACTGGATACAGTACCAGTCAAAAGTAGCTTTTGACGTAGGCAGAGTCGCAAGTTTTTATTATTGGGGAATCAGCAGAGGTTTTGGTTTCCGCGATACATCTCAGGATGTAATTGCAGTAACAATTTCACAGCCGGAAAAAGCTTACGAGCGCATTTTATTTTTAGCACGCCAAATGTTTACCGACGGCAGAGCTTACCATCATTTTTATAACGACGGCAACGGCGAATTAACAAAACATTGCGACGACCCGCTCTGGTTTATTCTTGCCGTTACGGAATACATAAAAGAAACCGGGGATATTTCAATTCTTGTTCAAGAAGTACCGTTCGTTGATAGGAAAGAAGGAACCGTACTCGAACACTTGTTTGCAGTTGTAAAGTTTGTTAAAAATAATCTCGCGAAACATAATCTACCGGTATTCGGAAGAGGCGATTGGAACGATACTCTCGATTATATCGGCGGCGAAGACGGCGGCGAAAGTGTTTGGGGTGCAATGTTTTATGTTGCAATGCTCAATAGATTTATCGAACTGCTCAATCATGTAAATATTGACAGCACAGAAGTTGAAGAATTGAGAAACACAATCAGCGAAAGTATTGATCAATATTGCTGGGACGGCGAATGGTACATCAGAGCATTTGGTGCAAAAGATAAAAGAATAGGTTCGAAAGAAAATAAGTATGGAAAAATTTTCATCAACACGCAGAGCTGGCCAGTTATTGCCGAACTGCCGGATCAACAAAGATTGATATCATCCCTCGACAGTGCAAAGAAATATCTCGATTCCGAAATCGGTCCGAAAATTTGTGCACCGGCTTTCCGCGAGATTGATTTGAACATCGGTCTGATTACAAGATGCGTTGCCGGTAAAAAGGAAAATGCCGCTGTGTTCAATCATCCCACTACATGGTTAATTCAAGCCGAGTGTATGATGGGCAGAGGCAACAATGCATTTGAATATTTCAAAAAATTACTGCCTAACAGCATCGATTCCGATATTTATCATGCCGAACCGTACGTGTACTCACAATATATTACTAGCGATGAACATCCCACCGCCGGCAAAGCGAGCCATTCATGGCAGACCGGCACCGCGGCTTGGATGTACAGAATTTCATTCGATTATATTTTAGGAGTGAGACCAACTTACACCGGCTTGCAGATCGATCCGGCAATTCCGTCCGAATGGAAATATTTTGTTGTGGAAAGAATTTTTAGAGGAACAAAATATATTATCGAAATTGAAAATCCCGAAGGCGTTGAAAAAGGCGTGGTAAGTATTTCGATTGATGGAAATAGGATTGATGGAAATATTCTTCCCAGGACAAATGCAAAAGAATGCAAAGTAAAAGCTGTTATGGGAAAAGAAAACACGGTTGATTCGGTGAGCAATAAAAAAAACTATGATCTAAAATTAAAATAGACTAACAGCATGTTGAAACGCAATTTCAAAAACCCGGTTGTTACACGAACAGATATACCCGATATTCATCCGCACCTCGTTGATGTTTCGTCGGTTTTCAACCCGGGTGCAATAAAATTTAACGGCAAATATATTCTTCTTCTTCGTGTTCAAAATAGAGGAAGAGAAACGTTTATTGTAAAAGCGGAAAGCAGCAACGGAATAGATTTCAAAATTGATAACAAGATTGTTGATTTTAAGGGAATCGAAAAAGTCGCAGAAAAAATCTATCATATATACGATGCAAGAATTACGCGGATAGGAGACGTTCACTACATAATGTTTGCGATGGATATGGATTGCGGATGCCAGCTTGGACTTGCGAAGACAAATGACTTCGAAGAGTTTGAATTTCTCGGAATAGTTTCCGAAGGAGATATCCGCAACGGAGTTTTATTCCCTGAAAAAGTAAACGGAAAATATTTACGCTTCGACCGTCCGAACAAAGTTCAGCTTGAAGGAGGACCTTCTTCCGGCAGCGCTATTTGCCTGTCTGAATCTGATGATCTGCTAAAATGGAAAACCGTTAAACCAGTAATGGGCGGTCGTTTCCATTATTGGGATGAAAATATCGGTTCGGGACCGCCGCCGGTAAAAACACGCGAAGGATGGCTCCATATTTATCACGGCGTTGCTATGCATTTTGCGAGTGCAAATATTTATCAAGCCGGCGTTGCGTTATTTGATCTCGATGATCCTTCGGTTCTACTGTTTCGAGGGAAGTATAATATTCTTGAGCCGCGCGAATTGTTTGAACTAACCGGACAAGTTCCGAATGTTGTTTTCCCGAGCGGAATGATTGTGGAAGATTACGATGCCGAAGGTTTTGCATCTTTAAACAGCAAAGTGCTTGTTTATTACGGCGCCGCTGATACTGTTGTTGGTTTGGCTGAATCAACAATAAAAGAATTAATTGAAGCAGCGAAACAATAATCGTTAACATTGTCATTCAATGGTCATTTGCTTTGCCGTCATTCAATTGTTTCAAAAACAACCGAATGACTATCGAATGACAACTGAATGACTATCAAATGACAATTTAATAACCATTATGCTAAAACAATTATTTTTTATCGCCCTCATTGGCGCTTCTTGCCTTGCTCAACCGGTTCAAATTCCTTCCATTGAATTTTCCCCCAAAAAATATATTTGTTATTCTGCCGGAGAAAAAATTATTGTCGATGGAAAGTTAAGTGAATCCGCATGGGATAAAGCCGAATGGACAGATGACTTTGTTGATATCGAAGGTGCTATTAGACCGGCACCGCGCTTCCGCACAAATGCTA
Organism: Ignavibacteriales bacterium; assembly: GCA_016177735.1. Taxonomy (GTDB): domain Bacteria; phylum Bacteroidota; class Ignavibacteria; order Ignavibacteriales; family Melioribacteraceae; genus DYJK01. Next base: position 30,995 of record JACOUS010000023.1, read on the forward strand.
AAATGCTTTGGGACGAAAAATATTTTTACATGGCCGCAAAGATTGAAGAGCCGGATATTTGGGGCACGCTCAAAAACCGCGATGACATAATTTTTTACGACAACGATTTCGAAATCTTTATTGATCCCGACGGCGATTCACACCGCTACTCTGAATTCGAGATGAATGCACTAAATACTGTTTGGGATCTTCTACTTGTTCAACCGTACAGAGATATTAACAAAGCAAATGTTCACGCGTGGGATATAAAAGGATTGAAGAGCGGTGTAAAAATTTACGGCACAATTAATAAACCCGGCGATAAAGATAAATACTGGATGGTTGAAGTAGCGTTTCCGTGGGATGCGTTTAAAGAAATTGCAGATGTTTCCACTCCGCCAAAAGATGAAGACCAATGGAGAATAAATTTCTCGCGTGTTGAATGGAAGACTGAAATTAAAAACGGGAAATATCAAAAAATTACAAATCCGGAAACCAACAGACCGTATCCCGAAGATAATTGGGTTTGGTCTCCGCAAGGAATTGTAAACATGCACTATCCCGAAATGTGGGGATACGTTCAATTCTCAAATGAAATTGTAGGCGGTAAAAAAGTTTCGTTCGTAGAAAGACGCGAAGAAAAAGCCAAATGGTTTTTAAGACAAATTTATTATAAAGAAAGAATTTACTTTCAGAATAACGGAAGGTTTACAAGCGATCTGAAAATTTTGGGAATCGATTCGCAAACCGTTGAAGGATACGTTACGCCGGCGGTAATTGAGTGCACGGCAAACATGTTTGAAGCATCAATTCAATCAGAAGACGGCTCCGAAAAAATTTATATTAGAAATGACGGATTCGTTTGGAGTTCGACAACAAAGAAATAGATTTTGTTGTTGAATAACTTTAAGACTTTTCTCCGTGAATCTCTGTATAGTTTCAGTGGAACTCTGTGTAATTAATTTATTTATTTCTTTTTTAACAGAGGATGTTGAGAAATTACAGAGTTCTGTAGAAAATTCTGCAGCATTTAAAATAAATTCTTCTATTCCGTTTAAAAAATAACCCTAAACATCTTTCACTATTTATGAACAAACGCCCGAAACCGGAAGACAGAAAATTCACGAGCGAAGCTGTCGAAAACATTATCGAAAAAGTTAAGCACTCGATTTCCGATAAAGTGCTGGCGCAGCTTTTCGAAAATTGTTTCCCGAACACGCTCGATACAACCGTTCATTTCAAAATTGAAAACGGCAAACCCGATACTTTTGTAATCACTGGCGATATAAACGCGATGTGGCTCAGAGATTCGACGGCGCAAGTCTGGCACTATTTGCAGTTGGCAAATGAAGATGAAAAATTGAAAGAGATGTTGAAAGGTGTAATCAACCGCCAAACAAAATGTATTCTGATTGATCCGTACGCCAATGCTTTTAACGAAGGACCTACCGGCAGTGAATGGGCAAATGATTTCACCGAAATGAAACCGGAACTTCACGAAAGAAAATGGGAGATAGATTCGCTTTGTTATGCGGTTAGATTGGCATATGGTTTTTGGAAAACTACCGGCGATACTTCGTGCTTTGATGAAGATTGGAAAAGTGCAACTAATCTTATTTTAAAAACGTTTATAGAGCAACAGCGAAAAACCAGCCGAGGTACCTACAAATTTGGGAGAGCAACTTCATGGAGTACAGACACCGTTCCCGGCAACGGTTACGGTAATCCAATTAACCCGGTTGGATTAATCGTCTCGGTATTCCGTCCTTCAGATGATGCAGCTATTTATCCTTTTCTCGTTCCTTCTAATTTTTTTTCCGTTGTCTCTTTGCAACAACTTGCAGAGATTTATCAAAAAGTTTTTAACGATGCTGAATTTTCTTCGTCATGTTTATCGCTCGCTTCCGAAATTGAAAATGCACTAAACGAATACGCTGTAGGCAATCATCTAAACTTTGGAAAAATTTATTCGTACGAAGTTGACGGTTTCGGTAATAAATTATTTATGGATGATGCAAACGTTCCGAGTTTGCTTTCGCTTCCGTATCTCGGATGCTGCGATGTTTCAAATGATGTTTATCGGAGAACGAGGGAATTTTTATTCAGCAAAAACAATCCTTATTTTTTTAGAGGAAAAGCCGCCGAGGGAATCGGCAGTCCACACACGCTTGTAGATAAAATCTGGCACATTAGTATTACGATGCGCGCATTAACAAGCAGAGACGATGAAGAAATATTTGAGTGCTTGGAATATTTGAAAAGAACTCATGCCGGTACCGGATTCATGCACGAATCGTTTGATAAAGATAATGCAGATGATTTTACGCGCAAATGGTTTGCTTGGGCAAACTCGTTATTTGGCGAATTGATTTTAAAATTATACAACGAAAAACCTGAACTGCTTAAATGAAGATGCTATCTCAAAAGTAATTGTTCAAACTTGTCCGCCGAAGGAGGATAAAAATCTGTGTAAATCCCCCGCATAGCGGGGCAGGCTGTTTTTATCTGATTTTATCCGTGTGCCGTTCTTCCACATGGTGATGGCTATGCCATAAAAAATTATTTTTTGAGACAGCAGCGAACTAATATCAAAACAACAGCATCTTATAAATAATTATTATTTGGAACTGTTATGAAACTAAAATTCTTTTTTGTACTTTTTACATGTCTTCAGTTGGTAATCTTATCTCAAGAAAAACTTCCGTATCAGAATCCTAATCTTCCTATAGAAGAAAGAGTTAATGATCTTGTTGCGAGAATGACATTGGTAGAAAAAATTTCACAGATGGTTTACAATTCGCCGGCTATTGAACGGCTCGGCATTCCCGAATACAATTGGTGGAACGAAGCATTGCATGGTGTGGCGCGTAACGGCATTGCAACAGTTTTTCCGCAAGCTATCGGTTTAGCTGCAACTTGGGATAACGAATTGATGAACCGGATATCAACGGTAATTTCTGATGAAGCGCGCGCGAAGTACAACAAAGCTATAAGCAGAAACAAACGAGGAATTTATCAGGGCATCACACTTTGGTCTCCGAACATTAACATCTTCCGCGATCCGCGGTGGGGAAGAGGGATGGAAACCTACGGCGAAGATCCGTATTTAACCGGCGAGATGGCTGTTCAGTTTGTAAAAGGACTGCAAGGAAACGATTCAAAATATTTAAAGACGATTGCAACTGTTAAACATCTTGCGGTTCACAGCGGACCCGAACCGGACCGGCATACTTTCAACGCAGTTGTGAGTGATTATGATTTGAGAGAAACATATCTGCCGCATTTCAAAAAATCCGTAATTGATGGAAAAGTTTATTCGGTGATGTGTGCATACAATAGATTTCGCGGCGATGCTTGCTGCGGAAGCGATCCGCTCATCCAGCAGATTCTCCGCGATGAATGGGGCTTCAAAGGTTTGATGGTTTCGGATTGCTGGGCTGTTCCCGATATGTATAACTTTCACAAAATAGTTGCAACGCCCGAAGAGGCTTCTGCGATTGCTGTTAAAGCCGGAACCGATCTGGAATGCGGAAATGCATATCCTTCTCTCGGAAAAGCCGTGAAAGAAGGATTGATAAATGAAGATGAATTAAATACTGCCGTAAAAAGAATATTTACTGCGCGTTACAAACTTGGAATGTTCGATCCGCCCGAAATGGTTCCTTTTTCTTCTCTCAATAAAATTGATACGCCGGAAAACAAATCCGCTGCACTCGAGGCGGCGAGAAAATCAATTGTCCTTTTGAAGAATGAAAACAATCTGCTGCCTCTTAAAAAAGATTTATCAACTATCGCTGTGCTCGGACCGAATGCAAATGATGTTGAAGTTCTTCTCGGTAATTACAATGGATTCCCTTCCGAACCGGTAACTCCTTTGCAAGGAATAAAAAATAAACTCGGCGATACAAAAATTATTTACGAACGCGGATGCGAGCTTGCGGAAAATCTTCCTTCGTTCGAAGTTGTTGACGGAAATTATCTTTTCACTTCTGCCGATAAAAAACAACAAGGATTGCGCGGAGAATATTTTGACAACAGAGATTTTAAAGGTGAACCGGCATTTTCACGAATCGATTCCAAGATAGATTTTGCGTGGTGGGACGGCGCACCCGATGAAAAATTTGATCCCGATAATTTTGGTGTGAGATGGTCGGGAGTTTTGATTCCCGAAAAATCAGGCGAATATTCTCTCGGCGGTTACGGATTCAACGGCTTCAAAATTTATTTAGAGGATTCTCTTCTCGTTAGTTTTGATGGTGAATTTGACCCGGTAAAAACATACAAGAATGTTAATCTCACTGGAGGCAGAGCATACAAAATAAAAATAGAGTTCTATAAGAAACTTCGTTATTCGTTCATGCAATTAATTTGGTCCGTGCCGGATGAAAATCTTGAACAACGAGCAATTGCAGCAGCACAAAAATCAGACGCAGTAATTATGGTAATGGGTTTATCGCCGCGTCTCGAAGGCGAAGAAATGAAAGTGGAAGTAAAAGGATTTAAGGGTGGCGATCGTTTGACACTTGATCTTCCCGAAACTCAATCAAAGTTCATAAAGAAAATTTATTCGCTCGGCAAACCGGTTGTACTTGTGTTGTTGAACGGCAGCGCGGTATCAATTAATTGGGAGAATGAAAATATTCCGGCAATTGTTGAAGCATGGTATCCCGGTCAAGCAGCCGGTACTGCAATTGCCGATATAATTTTCGGAGACTACAATCCATCCGGAAGACTGCCGGTTACGTTCTATAAATCTGTAGATCAACTTCCGGCATTCACCGATTATGAAATGAGCAGCAGAACATACCGCTACTTCAAAGGCGAACCGCTTTATCCGTTTGGATATGGATTGAGTTATACTTCGTTTACATACTCAAGGTTAGCGCTAACTAAAAAAGAAATTTGTCCGGATGAAACAACAATTCTTTCGGTTGATGTAACCAATACCGGAAAAGTAAAAGGCGAAGAAGTTGTGCAGTTGTACATAAAAGCAGAGAACGATAACAAAACAGTAAAGACACTCAAAGGATTTAAGAGAGTTGCTTTGAAACCGGGCGAAACAAAAAAAGTAGATTTCGAAATCACGCGTGATATACTTTCGCGCTGGATTAACGGAAAAAGTTTTTCAGTGGAAGCAGATAATTATACTTTAATGGTTGGCGGCTCATCAAACGGAAAAGATTTGTCTAAAATAAATTTAGTTGTTAAATAATTTGGAGGGTGCAATCAAAAAGAAGAATAAACTTTTTTAAGATTTTTTAAGCAATATTCTATTCTCAATAAACTTTGCGTTTTGGCACAAAAAAGGGGCAAAACGCCCCAAGTTTATTCAATTGTAAAATATATTTCCTCGTAATCAGCAAATAATAAAAGAATAAAAGAAGATAAAGAACGGTATTGCGTTTTATTTTTTATTGGTTTATTTTTATCTCGAAAAAACATATTGTTCCTATTAAGAGATTATTTTATTGTAAAATTTTTATAAACCTTGTCTTTCCGTAAAAACGGAAAACAAAAAACAAGAGGAACACATGACAAAAAAAGTTATACAATTATTAGCTTACTGTTTACTTTTTCTACAGCTAATCAGCACGTCATTAATTTCCGCTCCTAACGGTAAAATAAAAGGGACAGTCAAAGACTCACAATCAAAAGAGCCGCTCCCTTATTCAAATGTTGTACTGAAAGGAACGAGTCTTGGCTCAGCAGCAGATTTTGACGGAAATTATCTTATCCAAAACATACCTCCAGGCACTTACACTGTGCGCGCAACATATCTCGGTTACAAGCAGACAGAAATTAAAATTGAAGTGAGAGAAGGCAGAACAACCGAGTACAATTTTGTTCTTGATGTAGAAAGTGTTTTGGGTGATACTTTAATTGTTACTGCACAAGCCGAAGGACAGAAAAAAGCTATTAACGAACAACTCTCATCCATTGCAATTAAGAACGTAGTTTCTGCTGCAAGAATTCAGGAACTGCCCGATGCAAACGCTGCTGAATCGGTCAGCAGGCTTCCCGGCGTTTCAATTATAAGAACCGGCGGTGAAGGTTCTAAAGTTGTTGTTCGCGGTCTCTCGCCGCAATATAACCGTGTAACAATTGATGGTGTTGAACTTCCAGCTAATGAGTCTTCCAACGATCCGACCAGTCATAGAACTGAGTTTAAAGAAAATAATGAACTATCACTATCGGGTGATAGAGCTTCGGATTTAAGCATGATCTCATCAAATATGCTTGGAGGTATTGAAGTTATCAAAGCAATTACCCCGGATATGGACGCTACTGTATTCGGCGGTGTAGTAAACTTTTCTATGAGAAAGGCATTTAAAAATGATTTCAATGCGCCAAGATTTGAAATTCTTACACAGGGTTCTCATAACAATTTGAAGAATACTTACAAAGATTATAAGGTAGTTGGCTCTTATGAACAGCGATTTTTTGGTAATAGTTTCGGTGTTTTTGCCCAAGGTTCAGCAGAAAAAAAGAACCTTAGTGATCAGTCGTTGGTGGTGAATTATGATTATTCTGGAACAATAGATGTTAATGAACGCGGATTTCCATTTTTTGTATCAATGACTCCAACAGATGTTTTAAGAAACCGCGACCGATACGGTGCAACTCTTGTATTTGATTACCTTTACGAAACCGGCAGTATCGGCTTTATGAACTTTTACAGCCGAAGTAATACAGAAGCGACCTTCAGAAAAGAGTCGTATTATTTATTGGATGATGATGCATATTACTCTGCTACACACTCAAAAACCGATCTAGATGTTATTAGTAATCTTTTGAGCATCAAACAAAGCATAGGCGATGTGGGGGTAGATATAAAATTATCCCATTCTTATGCTAGAACTGAAAACCCGGAGGATGTAAGTTTTAATTTCTGGCAGAACGGTGCCGGGTTTACTAACAAATACAATTCTTTGAAATATATGCCACCGAGACAAATTGCTGAAAATGTTTTTCGTAATCCTAATAATGCTGTTTTTTTCGACATATCCAACATTGGAAATATTTCGAAAGACAGGACTTACAATGCCGCACTCGATCTTTATACTGACTTTACAATTTCAGATGAACTTTCAGCTAAAATAAAAGCCGGTGGATCTTATCAACATAGAAACCGTTCTTATGATTATAACCAAAGCAGCGGTTCTGTATTTTATGATGACGGAGGCCAGGTTTCTTCGGCTATATTACGTGCTTACCCACAGTTTGGTGAAAGCATTACATTCACCGATTTTATTGATCACGATTACGATTACGGAAATTTTCTAAGAGGGGATTACGCGCTCGGCGACCCGCTTGACGTGGACCTAATGTTGGATGTAATTAAGATTGCCAAGAAAAATCCAGGTGCGGGTAATGGAGGCGGATATAAGGTACACAAATTAGCAACGTTATTATATGATTATTCGGGCAATGAAGATAGAAGTGCTGTTTACGGAATGGCAACCTTTAATATCGGGCAGATGTTTACAATTCTTCCGGGCGTGCGTTATCAAAATCTTACTACAAAATATTCAGGTATCAGAGGCGAACAAATTCCGGGTGATATTCAATACACGAAAGCAGAAGAAAAACTATCACACGGTTATGTCTTGCCGATGTTTCATTTCAGAGTCAAACCTTTGGAATGGCTACAAATCAATTTTGCCTATACGAATACATTGAATTATCCCGACTACAACACAATAATACCCCGATTCTACATTGGTACAAATTATATTATTTACAACAATTATAGATTAAAACCGGCAACCTCTGAGAATTTTGATGTGATGGTTTCCATCTATTCGAACGAAATAGGACTCTTTTCGGTTGGCGGATTTAAAAAGCGTATTGAAGATCTAATTATTCCATACAGAACTTATCCAACAGATTATAGTGCTTATCCTGAATTATATGAAAAACTAAAAAACAAAAAAGAGAGCTATACATTACATACATACATCAATAATCAGCATTCAATAGATGTACTAGGATTAGAAACCGAATGGCAGACCAACTTTTGGTATCTCCCTCAGCCATTCACTGGTCTTGTCTTGAATGTTAATTATACGCATATCTTTTCAGAAGCACAGTATCCAAGAATATTTAAAACTACTTACTTGGATTCTAACTTTATACAGCAAACCAAGACAACAGAAGCTTCATACAAAACACGTTTGCTAAATCAGCCCAACGATGTTGTAAATATAGCTTTGGGATACGACTATGAAGGATTTTCAATGCGTATTTCATTGCTTTATAAAGCCGACATTTTCAAAAATCCTGACTTTTGGCCTGAGAAGAGGATTCATTCTGATGAATACTTGCGATTCGATCTCTCCGTTAAGCAAGAACTTCCCTGGTATGGCATTCAGGCTTATTTGAATATCAATAATATTAACGGCAGAGACGATACTGATATAAATGAAGTATCAACTTTTACTGCTTGGCAACAAGATTACGGTATGACTGCAGATGTTGGCCTGCGTATAAAATTTTAAATGCTCAAAAAAGGAGGCTGCCTATGAGCTGAAGAGAAGGTGCTTTTCCCGAACAAGTTTTTGCGGCTAAAAAAAAAGAAGGTTCGTTTCAATCAACAACATTATAAGGAGTATAACATTATGAGAAAGCTGTACGCTTTTATTGTAGTACTGGGGATAGCGCTTTTAACCGCTATGCCAAATAAAATTTCTGCGCAGTCAACTACCGATACAGTTTATATTCCGGGCAGTCAGTCACTGCAGATAAGCAATATTATCAATGCCGATACATCTGTTACCGCGAAACGCGTTTATGTTCTCGACCGCGGCGCTATCTATTATATAGAAAAGGCATTTGAAATTACCCACTCTGCAACTTTTATTGCTAAAGGAGTCGCATCCAAGAGACCTCCTGTTCTCGCACCGGCAATTCGTGCAGATAATTCATCTGAAGAATGGTTCTTCAAATTTATTAAGCCGGGAATCAAGATTGAATTAAATGATTTGTATTTACTCTCCATGCGCTCCGATGGTAAAACACTTGGATGGAGCCGTGCACTTCATATTGGTTCAAATAATATTTCCGTAAAATTGAGACGCGTAGTTTTTGATGCGTTCACAGAAGCCGGCATTCGTGTTGATGGAGCTAAGTTTGTTAAACTTGATGTTCAAGACAGCCATTTCAGAAACTTCATTCATTCTACTTCATATTTTGGAGGACAGCCGTTCCTCACCGGCGGTTTGGATCATCCTGATTCTACAGTTTTCATCAATAATACATTCTTTGCTTGCAACTCATATCTTTTCTCTGTCCGTGGATATGATCCTTATTCAGTTTTTGAACACAACACGGTTATTTACGGTGCTGTTAACCCGTTCTTAATTCGCCAGGCATCGAACTTATATTTGAAAAATAATCTTTTCTATGCTTCACATGCTTGGGGCGGCGATCCTGAACAAGTTATTGGCGGCTGGTTCTTCAATTATCCCGATACTGCATCGTCAAGTATTTATATGATTAGAAAGAAAATGACTTATAAGGGTATTTCAACAACCGGTCCGGAAGCATTTGTTGATGCAGCTAACGGTATTACTTCTGCAATGTTTGATCCCTCAAAGAGATTAAATATTACTGTGAACAACGCTTACCACTTCCCTGAAAAACTTGTAAAATATTACAATGATTGGAATGATACAGTCACAGTTGCAGACAGCGTTGAGTTATTGTCGGGTAAAAAGGTATCGTTGACACGCAAACTTAATTTAGCGCGCTGGATATATGATCTCGGTATTGAAGTACTTGATTCACTTACAAATCCAAACTCATGGGATTATTCCCCGCTTATTTCAGTTGCTAATAACATAGATGCAAATCCGGGTTTTACCGATGCTGGTGTTGTTGGACATGTTGATGAATTGATCGGATATGTAAACAGAATTGCTTCACGTAAGCTTGATAACCCATGGCATTACCAACTCAACTTCCCGCCGAAATGGCCCATTCCTGAAAACCTTGCTTACTCAAATACAACATTGCAAAGTGCAGGTGATGACGGATTTGCAGTTGGTGATTTGAACTGGTTCCCGGCTCAAAAAGCTCAGTGGATTACAGATGTTGAAGAAACCGAACAAGTTTCTGCTGTTCCGACTGAATATACTTTGTCGCAAAATTATCCGAACCCGTTCAACCCGTCAACAAAGATTACATTCAGTTTGCCGCAAAGACAAAACGTATCGTTGAAAGTTTATAACGTTATCGGTCAGTTGGTTGCAACACTTGCAAGCAAAGAATTTGAAGCCGGTACACACGTAGTTAATTTCAATGCTTCTAATTTATCAAGCGGTATTTATTTCTATACAATGAATGCCGGTGATTACACTGTTACAAAGAAAATGATGCTCGTAAAATAATGATGAATGTAACCCCGGTTTTTACTACTCATGTGCCGGGGTACGTTTTTAATCTTCTCTTAGAAAAATTTTTTGATGCCTCCCATAAACTTCGGAAGGAGAGTTCGTACAGAGTTGAGATTCAGTTGGACTCTCCCCCGAAGGATTTATATAAAAACAAAAACTCGAACTCACCAGTCATCTCGTTACAATTTTTTAACTCTAACAGTACACTGATTAAACAGATACAACTGATTGGAACAGATTAAATTCGTTTGTGAAAAAAATCAGTTTCTATCTGTTCGGTCAGTCAAGTCTGTGTGCTATTTGTGATGAGCCGGAACGACACTGATTTTAATTACAAACTTTTCAATTCCTCTCCTCTTATTGACACAACGATAAAATTAATTAGATTTGCTGCAATAAATTTTGAACTGCTCATTCGGTGCATAAAAAAATTTCGCGGGCAGATAAAAAAAATTGCCGGTAATAAATCCAATGGCTTTTAGGAAGTTCAAAGATATTCATTATTACGTAGGGGGAATAATAATTCTCACCGCTGCTCTCTACTTCTTATTCTCGCGGACGAATCAAAACAACTCCGGCAAAGAAAACTCAACTATAATTTATCTTGCCGGGCACATCACCAACGCACATCAAATTGTAATAGATAATTTCAACAAACTGCAGAAAGGCAGAATAATTGTAAAAACAGTTAACCTGAGTTTCAAGAAATTCAGTACGGATGAAAAAAAAGAACTCTTTGCAAGATTTTTACGAAGCGAGAGTGACAAGATCGATATTTTTTTGATAGACCAAATTTGGGTGCCGCGCTTTGCAAAATGGAGCGAGCCGCTCGAAAAACATTTTTCGTACGGCGCACGGCAAACGTTAATGCCAGCCGGACTCGAATCGTGCAGCGACGGCAAGCATCTCGTTGCAATTCCGCTGTTCCTCGATATTGCAATGATGTATTACAGAGAAGATTTATTGCGCGGATACACAGATTACGTTTCAGTTAAAAAAAAATTAGATAACTCAATTACGTGGGAAGATTTTACCAAACTCGGCGAGAGTTTGAAAAAAGAAGGCAGACCGTTTTACACTTTTCAAGGAAAAGCTTACGAAGGTTTGATGTGCAGTTTTATCGAACTGATGGCTTCACAAAACATGACTCTTTATAAAAATCGCAAACTTCAACTGAACACTCCCGAGGCAAGAAAAGCTTTACAACTTCTTGTTGACCTCGTTCATAAATATAAATTATCTTCGAGCCGTGTGATGGAGTTTGAAGAAAATCAAAGTTACGATTACTTTGTTGAAAACGACGGATTCTTTTTGCGCGGCTGGCCGAATCTCGGCTGGCATTTCAAACCGGATTCTGTGCAAGCGGTTAGAATTTCCAACATGCGTAAAACTTTGCTGCCGCATTTTGCCGGACAAAGAAAAACTTCAATACTTGGCGGATGGAATATGATGGTTTCCAAGTTTTCAAAAAATAAACCGGAAGCAATTCAATTTATTAAATATTGGATCGGCGAAGAAGCTCAGAAGATTATGTATGAAGTCGGGGGATTTCTTCCGGTTAATAAAAATCTTTATGTTGACGAAGCATACGTAAAAAAGCATCCCGAACTTTTGCTTTATAAAGAAATTATTCCGAAAGGATTCCACAGACCGTTTTTGAGAGACTACACAAAAATATCGGGAATAATTTCCAGCTATGTTAATCAAGCTCTCTTCGGCAGATTAAATGTGAATGAAGCGTTGAAACTTGCCGAAGATAAAATAAATTCCGATTTGTTGATAATACAATGACAAAGAAACGAAAAAAATTTTTTAAGATCGATTTCCGTCTGCTTCTCTTTCTATTAATTTTGATAATCGGTGCACAGCTTGTGCTTACTTTCTATTCGCAAAATGCTTTCCATTCTTTTTTAATCAGCACTCAGGATTGGTATCAAAATTTTTCCGTTAAGAGAATTGCAAACCTCACTTCAACTTCGCTTGAACTGCTTGTTGAAACACAGATCAGCAAAAAGAATTTAGACCCGGTCCAGAAAAACAGAATCATAAAAAGTTTTGATATAATTTTCAGCCAGCACATTATGGAAAAGAATGCAGAAGAAATCTGCTTGTTTGTTTATTATCAAAATAAATTTGTTCCGGTTGATGACGGGCACGCACTTTTCTCGATCATTGCCGATGAACGACCATCGGTTATCGACACAGTTAATTACCCCGAAGCGCAAAAACTTTTTTATTCGATTAAAGACGATTTGATTCAATCGGAAAAAATGCGCGTTGTTGTCAAAGACGAAAAAGAATTTTATGTCTTCGCACCGTTCGCGCCAAACGGAGAATTTCTCGGCGTGCTGTATATGAAAGTGATTCCGGATTTCAACCCGATTTCGAACGAGTTTGTCGGCAGTTATAATAATGCGGCAATCATTTATGTTCTTCTTGTTTCCGCCGGCTTGATTCTGATATACATTGTTTTTTCATATACTCTTAATGAAAAAGAAAAAGCACAAGAGCTTGCTTACCGCGAACATGAAATGTTGATGAAAGAAAAAATCGAAAGAGAGAAAGAGAACACTTTTACGAGAAGAATTTATCATGCTTATCACAAAGCCGAAAAGGTGATCGGGTTCATTAATATGGACCTCGAACTTCTCAAAAGCCGGAATGTTGACGAAATAAAAGAAAGGGTGCGCAAGTATTCTAATTTTATCGGGCGGGTTATTTATGATATGAAATATTACGATCCGCCGATTCACAGTATAATCAATCCGATCTTCCAAACGGACATTAACGAGGTCTGCAGATTTATTATCGACAATCTCTTTCTGCGTATTTATAAATCTTCGAAGATGTTTGCCTTCAAAACCGATTTTGATGAAAATCTGCCGGTAATAAATGTGAACGAATATGTTATCTGGGAAGTTGTTGAACCGATTCTGCAAAACAGCATAACGCACAATTCCGACCGCAAAATTGAAATTAGCGTATCAACAAAATATGATGCGGTAGAAAAAAAGATTTTTATTTTTATCGCCGATAACGGAAAAGGAATTTTGCCCGAACTGCTTGAGAAGAGCGAAGAAAAGATTCAGAAATTATTTCTTGAAAATGTTTCGACGAAAAATCTTGTTGACGGGCAGTACGGCTTCGGGTGTTACATTGCACACACGCTTGCGGTCAAATACTGCGGATGGAATATGAGTGTGCAAAATCTTTTGCCCGAAGGTTGTATGTTTGCAATCGAAATTTCGGTTAACTGAATTGAAGTGGTAAAAAAAATTAGTACAAACAATTTACAAAAAGAAGACAATGGAAAAAATTAAAATACTTTTGATAGAAGACGAAGAGTTTGATGTTCAACGTGTTCTGAAAACAGTTAATCTTCAATCCGAACAATTGGAAATAGCAGAAATAGTTTCAGACGGCAAAAGCGCGTTGGAATTGATCGAAGCCGAACCAAACCGTTTTGATGTTGTTATCATGGATTTCCAAATTGCCGGCGGATTGATGGGCGAAGAGTTGATAAGCGAAATAAAAAAAATTAGTCCGTGCATGCAGATAATTGTTATCACAAAACTCACGCTTAACGATAACCGCTTCGAATTTGCAAACCGGCTTTTGAAGATCGGTGCATTTTGGTACTGCACAAAATATCCGACACACATTATGGAGTACATTTATCAACCGACGGATTTTTTGATCAGCATTCACAACGCATATCAGAAAAAAATGCTCGAGCTCGGCAAGTTCGAGTATGATAAAAAGATGAGCAGCAACATCGGCATAATCATGGAATCGAAAAAAATTATCGGTTCATCGGAACAAATAAAATTGTTGAACTCGATGATAATGAAATATGCATCGCGCGATGTGAATGTATTAATTTACGGTGAATCCGGAACGGGCAAAGAACTTGTTGCGTACAATCTTCATTACAACAGTCCGAGAAAATTTGAAAATTTTGTTAGGATAAACTGCGGCAGTATTCCGCACGATTTAATCGAGAGCGAACTTTTCGGATACGAAAAATTTGCTTTCACCGGTGCGAACAAAGATAAAAAAGGTTTGTTCGAAATTGCCGATAACGGAACGGTTTTTCTTGATGAGATTGCCGATCTGCCTCTCAACACGCAGTCAAAACTTCTGCGTGTTCTGCAAGACGGAGAAATTGAAAAGATCGGGCGTTCGGAAACAATTAAAGTTAACGTGCGCGTAATTGCCGCATCAAATAAAAATCTTGAAGATGAAGTCCGCGCAAAAAGATTCCGCGAAGATTTGTATTACCGTCTCAACATTATTCCGATTATAATTCCCCCTTTGCGCGAGCGGAAAGACGACATAAAGGAATTACTCAACTTTTTTATTTTGAAATACAGCGACTCTCTGCGTTTGGATAAACCTATTTTCAGTGATGAAGCAGTAGAGGAAATTATGAATTACGGCTGGCCCGGCAACGTGAGGGAACTAAAAAGTTTTGCGCAGAGAATTCTTTTCATCGATTCGAACACAATCGGTGCAGATGTTGTGCGCATATCGCTAAACAATCTTCATCTTTCACACAAAAATGAAGATGCAATACTCGATCATCTTTTTGATGTTGAGAAGATTCTTTATCTGCGCGAGTTTGAAAAAACCGCACGCTCAAAATATATTCAGTTTGTAAGAGAAAATTCATCGAGCGATAAACAAGCTGCAGAGAAACTCGGCATAGCTCAGCCTAACTTTTCAAGATTGTGCAAAGAGCTTAATCTCAAATAGGATATATCATATTTATATAGCCTCATATCAATCTGATATTTTTTCTCTCCTCATTAAAATTAAAATCCGCACACAGTAAATCTTTTTGCAAAATTTTTTGTGGCACACGGATTGTCTTTGTTTTACAAAATTGTATTTGCTTCGTGCCTTTGTGATAAATGGAACAGAAACATTTATCACAAAGGATCACAAAGAATTTTCACACAGACTAACAAAAAATTTTGTGAAAAATTATAAAGTAAGAATAGCCGTATCGATAGCCGCGTTTGTTTTCCTTTCGCTTGCAGCGCTGGAAATTATGTACTCGATTTTAAATTCCGGCGAGAACAATTTTTTTCTGCTTAAAGAAGGAACGAACGGAAAGGAAGTAGTTTTCAATTATTCGCTGCTCAATAAATATTACAACAACGTAACATCAACTCCGTATAATTTTTGTACATCGTTTGATCTGAAAAAGCACGGGAATGTTTACAGAGTTTTTTTACTCGGTGAAGCGTCTGTTTCCGGCTGGCCGTATTCTACAAACCAATCACTGCAAAAAAAGATTGAAAAGATTACCGGTGAAAATCATAAAGGTAAAAGTGCCGAAATAATTACGCTTAGTTTTGCCGGTTTCAATTCATCGCAAGCGCTTGATCTCGTTAAAGAAATTTTTGAGTACAAACCCGATCTTATAATTATTTATACCGGGCACAACGAATTCTACGGTTACAACGGATGCACAACAACTTACGGCAAAACAAATTTATTCATAACCGAGGCGGTTGAAAATATTTTTATCAGATCGGGAATCATTAAAACAATTTCATACGACAGCAAATACGACGATCTCGAAGTATTGCTTCCGTTAAATGCCGGTGAGAAAATTTTGCATCCCGATCAGAAAAAGTATGTCGAGATAAAAGAACAATTCTTTACGAACATTTCCAAGATTGCATCGCTCTGCAAAGAAAACAAAACAGAATTAGTAATCTCAACTTTGGCA
Source organism: Ignavibacteriales bacterium (assembly GCA_016177735.1). Lineage (GTDB taxonomy): Bacteria > Bacteroidota > Ignavibacteria > Ignavibacteriales > Melioribacteraceae > DYJK01. The sequence continues at coordinate 47,108 of JACOUS010000023.1, forward strand.
GATAATTATATGCTTCCGCCGGTGGGTGTAATGAATCTCAGCGAAAATATCAGCGCCGATTTGATTTACAACAACGCACGCATGGCTTTGATGAGAGACGGTGATCAAAACGAAGCATTGAATCTTTTTCAGAAATCGAAAGACATGGATGCGCTCCGGCTTCGCATTCCCGAAGAATTCGGCGCGGGTATCAAACAAATTTCTTCGGAACAGAAAATTCTTCTCGCCGATTTGAAATCTGAATTTATGAAACAAAGTACAAGCCGGATTCCCGGCAACGATCTCTTCGGCGATTACTTTCATCCGAATGAAAAAGGATTAGAAATAATTGCACGCGTTTATGCCGAAATTATTCTTGATAGAATTGGCAAAAATAAAAGTGCCGTACAAAACGAAACAGAAACTGACCAATTCACAAAAGATAATTCGATTGAAACGGCAGGTGATTTACTGCTTGCGAGAATGCGGATTGACAGGTCGCTCAACTTATTGAAAGAGCAGAATTTTTTTCAAAGCAGTGAGTGGATCCCAAATTCAAAATATCGTTTTGAGCAAAATAAAAATTCCGGTTTTGAGCCGGTGCATGAAAGTTACAATATGGGAGAATAATTCTTTGAAGAAATAAATCTGCATTGATTTGTTTTTGAATTGCGGCTAAAGCCAACATATTGTTAAACAAATAAACCGCGACCTAAAGGTCGTGGCAATTGAAAAAAGTTAATAAAGAGATTTGCGCAGCAGAATTAAATGGGGATAAACAAATAAGCATTCAGCAAATACGATTTATCAAGGAGTAAATAATGATTTTTCGAGAGAGGATACTCCCGTTTTTCATAATTCTATTTTTCTTTTTCTGTTTTAAAGCTTACGCACAAACCGGGAAAATTGCCGGAAGAGTTATTGATGCCGATACCGGAGAACCATTACCGTTTGTTAATGTTCTAATCGAAGGAAAACAAATCGGTGCGGCGACTGATCTTGACGGCTACTACGTAATATTAAATGTACGACCGGGCGAATATTCTTTGAAAGCTTCCGCAGTCGGATTTCAAAGCGTAACGGTTCAGCAAATAAAAGTTTCGATAGACCTCACGACAAAAATTGATTTTAAACTTTCGCAAGCAAGTGTTTCGATCAGCGATCAAATTGTTATCACTGCACAGAAACCGCTTGTTGTAAAAGACCTCACTGCATCCACTGCAAATATCGGCTCAAAAGAAATTGCTTCTCTGCCGGTCACGGAATTTGAAGATGTATTGAGACTTCAAGCCGGGTTTGTCGGCGGCACAGTACGAGGCGGCAGAAGAGGCGAAATTGTTTACGCGATTGACGGCGTGCCGGTTACCGATGTTTACGACGGAACAAATATTATCGATGTAGGCGCGAACGTAATTGAAGAACTTCAATTTATCAGCGGCGCATTTAATGCCGAGTACGGCAAAGCTCTCTCTGCTTACGTTAATCTTGTTACAAAAGAAGGGGAAGAGAAATTCACCGGCTCGTTCTCAACTTATTTCGGCGGACACCTCAGCAGTAACACAAATATTTTTCGCGATATTGATAACTTCAAACCGCTCTCGATCAAAAATTTTGAAGGAACTTTTAGCGGTCCGATATTCGGCAGAACGCTTTCGTTCTTTCTCAACTCGCGTTATAATTATTCCGGCGGATGGATCTACGGCAGAAGAGATTACAATCCGTGGGACATTACTTACAATCTCGGACCAACCGATAATCTTCTTGAAAGATACCGTATCGAAAAAACCGGCGGCGGCGAAATTGTTCCGATGAACTGGAACGAAAAAAAATATTTACAAGGCAAACTCACTTTCATTCCGGCTCAAGGTCTTAAAATAAATTATAACTACTTATTAGATAAGAACGAATTCAGAGAATACGATCATTCTTATTCGTTAAATCCCGGCGGCGATTACAAAAGATTTCTAACCGGTTTAACAAATATCTTATCGATCACACAAGCGCTCGGTTCGTACAGTTTTTATCAAGCTAATTTTTCTTACATGCACAACGAGTACAAACATTTTGTGTACGAAGATTATAGAGATCCGCGTTACACAAATAGTTTGCTCGAAGATCAGGAACCGACCGATGTGCCGAGCTTGAATACCGGCGGAACAAAAAATCATAACTTCAGAAGATTCACCGGCACATATAGTGCAAAGATTGATTTTACAACACAGCTTACAAAAGCTCATTTAATTAAAGCCGGCGTTGAATATAATTATCACACACTTTATCACAGCGATGCGCGCTTGCTTCAGCCGGCAGATGTTCTTCCTCCGCAGTCAACGGGAAATCCTTTCGTGCAATTATACATGCCCGACCCGAACAACCCGAATGAAAATTTGGCAATCGATACTTACTTGCGGCATCCGGTGGAATTCTCTGCATACATTCAAGATAAAATTGAATTGATGGATTTGATTGTAAATCTCGGCATCCGCTTCGATGCATTCATGCCGGATGGAAATCTTCTGAACGATCCGGCCGACCCGAATATTTATCAACCGCGCAAACCTGAAAACATTGCAAAGTCTCTCGATGAAAGAAGAACATACTGGTACAAAAAGCCAACGAGCAAATATCAAGTTAGTCCGCGTCTTGGAATTGCATTCCCGATTACAGACATGGGAGTGATTCACATTTCGTACGGACACTTTTTCCAGATTCCGAACTTCCAATATTTGTATGCGAATCAGGAATATAAATTCGGAAGCGGAACCGGAAATTTGGGAGTTGCCGGCAATCCCGATTTAAAACCTGAACAAAGTATCAACGGCGAAATCGGTTTGCAGCAGGCAATCACGGAAGATTTAACAATTGATATAACCGGATTTTTTAGAGATATCAGAAATCTTACCGGTACACGTTCCGATGAAATTGTTATGTACGGCGGTTCGAGCAGATATCATCAATATAAAAATACAGACTTCGGATTTGTGCGCGGCGTTGTTCTTTCGGTCGATAAAAAATTCGGCGCCGGATGGTCTGCTTCGCTCGATTACACTTTGCAGACTGCAAAAGGAAATGCATCCGATCCGCAGGCAATACGAAATCAAATGGTCAGCGGTCAACTTCCTGAAATGCAATTGATTCCTCTCGATGTTGATCAGACACATACGGTTAATGCAACGTTTATTTATAACTCGCCGGACAGATGGGGATTCAGCGTAATCGGAAATTACGGAAGCGGATTGCCGTACACTCCGCGCGATTCAAAAAATATTTCCAAACTTCTTACCAACAGCGAATTGAAACCGGCAACTTACAATCTCGATTTGCGTGTTTACAAAGATTTCATTTTCGGGAATATTCGTTTGAGTCTTTTCTCTCGCATCAATAATCTTCTAGATATTCTAAACCAACAATACGTTTATAACGACACCGGTTCTGCCGATTCAACGGAAAAAGAATATCAGTACGGTCAGCTTGATCTGCCTTCGCTTGTAAATACGCTCGATGAATATTACAGAAATCCTTCATACTACTCCGAGCCGAGAAGAATCGAGTTCGGGTGTTCAATCTATTTTGAATAATTCTAATTGCGGATGATGTTATGAAAAAAATATTAAATATCTCACTGACTTTTCTCATCACGATTCTTTTGCCGGCACTTTTGTCTGCACAGATTCAAAGAGGAACTTACACAGAAAGAAAAGTCGGTGTTCACAGAGGAAATAGAGTAAGTACAATTTTCAGCAACTACGGAGTAATTGGTCAGCCCGGCAGTCAAGGACCCATGGTAGCATGGAAAGACGAACGAAACGGTTACGTCGGTGATGTGTCGATTGTTGTCGGCATGCAATTGCCATATGCAGATTATTTGAAGAATGGTTTTAAAGATGGCGTGATCGATACAATTCATTCGGTAGTAATTTGTCCGGTTGACCGCCCCGGCGGATTCGATTACTCGCCCGATCAAAGTGTGCATTGGGGGTTCGAACCGATACCAGGATTTTCAAATCCATCTATTGACGAACTCGATATGGGTGTTGCAATGAGTCATCAGCCCGAAACGTGGCCCTCGATTTGGCCCGATCATCCCGACTGGCTCGATGAAGACGGAAATTCGGTTTGGAACGGATACTTCGGCAAAGGAAGAAAGAATGCAAATCAAGAAAGTTATTTCTGGATGGATGATAATCCCGATTCGAAAATGTTTTTGTATCACGGCTTTCTTCCCGATTCGACAGACCCTTCGCGGCACGGACACGGCTTGCAAGTAAAAGTGAGAGGAATGCAATGGGCATCACCGGTTGCGCAAGACTGTATCTTCTGGCTTTATGAAATACGCAACGACGGCACTACAACTTACGATCAAGTTGCATTCGGTGTTGTTGTCGGAACGCTTGTCGGCAGAGCGCTCGGCGAAGCTGATGACGATGTTTCGTTTTTTAATATCGGGGAATCGATAACATACAGTTACGATTTTGATCACTACGTTAATCCGGCAGCAATGCCCGATTGGCAGCCGAACCCGAGTGCGGTTGGGTATATCGGTTATGCATTTCTGGAATCGCCCGGAAGAAAATATGACGGCATCGATAACGACGGCGACAACAATGATTTGCTATCCGCATCAGCAAAGAAATTTGTTGAAGATGATTTCTCGCCGCGAAGAATAAGAGCCGGCAATAAACTTGTTCTTATCGATAAAGCTACGTACAAAAGAAGTGTTGTAACCGTTCCTTCGTACCCAACAACTTTTGTTTCGATGGGAAAAGAATTTAAAATAATTCCCGATACAACTATGCTTGCCGAAGGGAACATAATGACCGGCACAAGCAATGTTAATCCAAATGCGAATGACGGTTACGATAACGATCTCGACGGTTTGATCGATGAAAATTATCAGGTGCATTTTCATCAGATAAAAAGAAATACAAAAGGTGAGATATTAATTAATCAGTACAACCCGCTTGCATACGTTGATTATGTTACCGGCGAAGGAATCACCGATAAACTTATTGATGAAAGAAGAGATGATCTTGTTGATAACGACGGCGATTGGGTGAGAGAACTTGACGACTTCGGCGCAGATGGAGTTCCAAATACAAACGATGCCGGTGAGAATGACGGCTTTCCAACTCCGGGCGAATCGCATTTCGATCAAACAGATGTTAACGAGTCCGATCAGATCGGTTTGACAAGTTTCCAATATTTTGTTCCTTCGACAGACATCGATATGAGCGATGAGGAGGATATGTGGCGGCGGCTTGCACCGGGTTTGTTCGAAGTGCCGAACTCGATTGTTAATAACGTTGCAGTGAGAGGCGAAGACGGAGATTTTATTTACGGATCCGGTTACTTCCCGTTGCTGCCGAAAGAATCGCAATGGTTTTCGCTCGCACTTTTGTTCGGTGATGATTACGAAGGTGTAGTCCGCAACAAAAAAATTGTGCAGCAAATTTATGATGCCAACTACAGCTTTCCGCAAGAACCGGATATGCCGGCAGTAACTGCTGTCCCCGGCGACGGTCTTGTTACTCTTTACTGGGATAAAAAAGCAGAAGATTCCTACGACTACTATTTACAGGAAAAAGATTTTCAGGGATATAAAATTTATAAAAGCACAGATCCGAATTTTTCCGATGCGATGACGATATCGAATGCTTACGGCGAACTTGTCGGGTACAAACCAATCGCTCAATATGATTTGAACGACGGCATTAGTGGTCTCTTCAATTATGATAGAATACTTTACGATTTGATGAACGGTGTTCCGTTTTATCTCGGCAGCGATACCGGAATTAAAAACACTTACGTTGACCGTGATGTGATAAACGGAAAAACTTATTACTACGCTGTTAGTGCGTACGATAAAGGCGATGTTGAAAGATCGATTCCTCCGAGCGAGAATTCAAAATATATTTATTATGATTTCAACAATAGAATTCACACGGATAAAAACACGGCGGTAGTTGTTCCGCAAGCACCGGTTGCCGGCTACGTTCCGCCGGAATCGGGTGTTAAAATGGAACGCACTGCCGGTCAATCAACTGCAAATCCTTTTGTGGAAATTGTCGATCCGACCGAATTAAAAAATACAACGTACGTGGTAACATTCAGTGATTCGGTTAAACACGGAATTAATGTTGCCTATGCCTACACGGTTACGGATTCTGCAAGCGGCGAAGTTGTAATCAATAATAACAAAAGAATCTGGTCATCCAACGCGGATATATTTGCCGGCATCCGCATTTCGACAAATCCGGTTTATCAAAATCTCGACAGCTTACGTCTCGATCAGCAATTGAGCGGATGGAATACCATTGACACGTCAAACCTGAAATACACAACAACAATTTTCGAGTACACACAAAAGAACATCCGCGGAATAAGATATCCGTACGATTACATGTTTGTATTTCATGATGATTATGAAGTGCGGTCGTCGAACCTTGTAAATGTTTTCGGCAATCCTTCTCCGCTGAAAGCAAGAAAAACAAATTTTGATATTTATGACGTTACCGATAAAAATAATCCGGTAAAGATTGAATACGCATTTATTGACCGTCCCGGTGCAAAAGCAGATACACTCTCGCACTACGATGCGGTGATTTTATCTAACCATGACGGAAGCACAATTGGATGGCGTGTTGTATTTCAGGGAACAACTGCAAAAGCACCGGCTGAAGGCGATACTCTGTTTTTGAGTTTCCAAAAACCGCTTTCGGACAAAGATGTTTTTGTGTATCGATCAAAATCCGTAACTGCAGATAACAAACTTGCCGAAGAACAGATGGATCGAATTCGAGCCGTGCCGAATCCGTACGTTGTTTCCAACATGTTTGAAAAACCGCTCGGTGCAAATCTTTCGGGAAGAGGCGAGAGATTAATTTATTTCACGCACCTTCCGGTTAATGCAAAAATTTCGATCTATACAGCCAACGGAAGTTTGGTGCGCACTTTAGAACACGACGGCTTTACTCAAGACGGTACAGTTCATTGGGATTTGCGCACAAGCGAAAATCTCGATGCCGCTTTCGGAGTTTATTTCTACGTTGTGGAAGCACCTAACATTAACAAAAAGAAATTCGGCAAACTGGCAATCATAAAATAAATTTTACCCGGAGATTGTAATGCGGAAAGTTTTAAAAAGTTTATGTGCGATAATTTTTTTACTCCCGATTTTAATTAGCGGTCAATCGAAAGTTGGCACAACAGCCGGCAACTTTTTAACGATACCGGTTGGTGCACGAGCTTCTGCAATGGGTGGTGCGTTTGTTGCCGTGGCAGATGACGGAACGACCTCGTACTGGAATATCGGCGGGTTATCACGATTGAAACAAGGTGAAGTTTCGCTTGCATACACACAATGGTTTGTCGGTACCGATCATAACTGGATTAGTCTTGCAATTAAAACGGATGCGGATAATGCAATCGGTATCAGTATTAATCAGCTTGATTACGGCGAAGAGGAAATTACAACTGAAAGAAGACCCGATGGAACCGGGCAGATGTGGAGCGCTTCGGATATTTCAATCGGTCTTTCGTATGCAAGAAATTTAACCGACCGTTTTTCAATCGGCGGAACGGTAAAATATATCCAGCAAAAAATTTGGAATGAAAGCGCATCGTGTTTTGCTCTTGATGTCGGGCTTCTGTTTATCACACAGCTCGAAGGAATGAAAATCGGAATGAACATTTCAAACTTCGGAACGGAAATGAAGATGGACGGAAAGGATCTCCGCCAGCCGGTTGATGTTGATCCTTCTCATACCGGCAACAACGAGCATGTTGTTTCAATACTTGAAACGGATAGTTGGAATCTTCCGCTCACTTTTACGCTCGGCGTTTCTTATGAAGCAATCAGCAGCACCGATTGGAAATTAACACTTGCAACAGATGCGGTTTATCCAAACAATAACAACAGCTACTTGAATGTTGGAACCGAACTCGTTTGGAATAATCTTTTCTACGCGAGAACCGGTTATCATTCGCTCTTTAATCAATCAGCCGAAGAAGGACTTTCAATCGGCATGGGAATCGGCTATTCGTTCGGTTCGTTCAGTGCAAGAATAGATTACAGTTATATGGAATACGGAATTTTTGAAGGTATATCCCGCTATGGGGTCTCTATCTTGTTTTAATCAATCACTTAATTAACATGGGAGAAGGTATGAAAAAAATCTTTTTACTTTTTACGTTTATACTATATAGTATAACACTCGCCCAAACAAATATTCCAGTTACTTTTAAAGTAAACATGAACATTCAAAAAGAAGAAGGAAATTTTAATCCTTCTACGGATGCTGTTTATGTTAGAGGTAATTTCCAGAAAGCGGTCGGCGATACAACAGACTGGGGCGGAACAACTTTCACAACTGCGGATCCCGATGGCGATATGATTTATGAAATCGTGATCAATTTTCCGGAAACAACTTCGGGAAGTTCCTACCAGTACAAATTTGTAATTAACGACGGCGGATGGGAACCGTTCGAACCGCCCAGAGCAATAACTGTCACTCCGCCTTCGATGGTTCTTCCGGTTGCTTACTGGAACAACGACAGCGTTGTAACAAAGTATGTTTACAACACACTCAACTTCACTGCAGATTTATCCGAGATTTACGGAACCGGCGACGGATTTTTTGATCCCGAACAAGATTCTGTAATTATTCAAGGATTGACATGGAATAGTACCGTATCACTTATCGAAGGACAAAGAAAGATGGTCGAAGATCCATTCAGCCCGGCAATCTTCACAACCACCTTAAAGATTAGAGCGGTTGAAGGTGATTCAACAGATTGGAAAGCAAAAGCATTCCCCGACGGAAGATTTTTTAACTGGGGATGGGAAGTTCAAAACTCACGCCGGTATCATGTAACTCAAGACGGCGCCGAAGTAAATGTGCCCGTATTTAAAACCGATATTTATCCGATGAAGCCGGCATTAACGCAAAATGTTACGGCTCTGTTTCAGGTTGATGTTAACGGTGCTCTTAACAGATATACCGATCATGCAATTGATCTTTCCAAAATTTTGTTTGTAGGTGTTAAAGGACAAAACTCCGTACTCGGAAGCTGGGGCGGCGGTTGGGTGCCGGATGATACTCTGGAAAGCAACAGAACTTTATGGCCACTCAACGATAGCGGAAAGAACGGCGATAAAGCTGCAGGCGATAATATCTGGTCGCGTCAAATAGTTTTTCCGGCTGGCAATACCGGCGGACCAAGTTTGTTCAAATACGGAATTTATTATACCGGCGTTGAAGGCGATGCACCGGCTGGCAATTCTCCGATGGACAACGAATTTGATTCCGGCGATCATTCTATCAATATAAAAGATCTGCCGAATATTGAAATACTTAATAAGTTCGGTACGTATTCTCCTATTACTTCTGTTAGAAGAATTGATAACGAATTACCGGCTAACTATACATTGGAACAAAATTATCCAAATCCTTTTAATCCTTCTACAACAATTAAATATTCTGTTCCAACAAACGGCATGGTAGAAATCGCAATCTTTAATATTTTAGGAGAGAAAGTTGCATCACTTATTAATGAAGAACAGACTGCCGGTTCTTATGAAATAAAATTCAATGCGTCATCAATGGCAAGCGGAATTTATTTTTATAAATTAACAAGCGGAAGTTTTTCACTAACAAAGAAGATGCTGCTCGTTAAATAATTTTTACCTTTATGTCTTTGTGTCTTGGCGGCGAAAATTATTTTTACCGCCGGGGCACGGAGACGCAGAGAGAATTTGGAGAAGCATTGATATGAGAAAACAAATTTTACCCACACGTATCTCATCAACTGTTTGTTTGATGATGGCACTTTTCTTTTTTTCTATTAATCAGCTCAATGCAGAACCGGCAAACGGAAAAGTTTTCCAAAATATTTATACGGACAAATCATCATACAAACCGGGTGAACACGTTGTTTTTCAAGTTGATTTTTTTGAGAACGTGTCGAACAAAATTATTCATGTCAATTATCTCTATTTAACGGAAAAAATTCACGAAGAAGAATTCAACATCACTCAGCCGCAGAAAAATTTTAGCTGGAATTGGCTGCCACCCGAAACAGATTACAAAGGTTATCTCGTTGAAGTAAGTTTGATCGAAAACGGTGCAGCGGCTGAAGCAGTAAATATTGCCGTAGATGTTTCATCCGACTGGCGGAAATTTCCGCGTTACGGTTTCCTTTCGGATTTCTCGTTGATTCCGGATGATTCAATCAAATCGGTAATAAAAAATTTAACACGCCATCATATCAACGGACTTCAATTTTACGACTGGCATTACAAGCATCATCAGCCGTTGAAAGGAACTGCTGATAATCCGGCATCATCATGGAAAGACATTGCCAATCGGACAAATTATTTATCAACAATTCTTTCTTACATAAATGCAGCCCATTCTGTTGGAATGAAAACGATGGCTTATAATTTAGTTTACGGTGCTTACTCTACTGCTTACATGGACGGCGTAAAAGATGAGTGGGGAATTTATAAAGACAGAACACACACAGCGAGATGGGGTTACGATTTACCCGATAACTGGGCAGCGGATTTAATTTTTATTAATCCGGGCAGCGAAGATTGGAAGCAGTACATTTTTAAAGAAGAAGCAAAAGTTTTTCAAGCAATTCCTTTCGACGGCTGGCATGCAGATCAAGTGGGTGACCCCGGAACGGTTTACGATTATTCCGGAAATTTTTTGCCTGTTGGAAATTTGTTCGAACAATTTTTAAAAGACGCGAAGAAAAATCTTGGTGTTGGTATCGTGATGAACGCGGTTAATCAATACGGACAAACCGGAATTGCACGGACACCGATGGATTTTCTTTACACAGAAGTTTGGAACCCGAACAACAATTATTCCGATCTTATTCGGATTATCAACAACAACAATAATTATTCTGCCGATAGTTTGCAGACGGTTTTAGCGGCGTATATCAATCATGATTTATCCGGCAGTCCGGGCAGTTTCAACACCCATTCTGTTTTGTTTGCCGATGCAGTAATTTTTTCAGCCGGCGCTTCTCATCTCGAACTTGGCGAACACATGCTCGGTCACGAATATTTCCCGAATAATAATTTGAAAATGAAAAGCGATTTAAAAAGTGCGCTTATAAATTATTATGATTTTCTTACTGCGTACCAAAATATACTTCGCGATGATGTCGAAAATATTTCACTCACGGTTGAAGCAGTTTCCGGTGTCACTCTTTCGAAATATCAAAGTCCCGGCAAAGTTTATTACTTCGGAAAGAAAAAGGAGAATAGAAAAATTCTGCACTTGATAAATTTTGCCAACGCTTCAACACTTCAATGGGTTGATCAGCAAGGAATACAAACCGAGCCGAAGTTGACACAAAATTTCAAAATAAAAATTCCGGCTGCAGAAAAAATAAAGAGTGTTTGGTTTGCTTCACCCGATACACTAAACTGTTCGCCGGTACAATTTAATTTTACTTCTTCGGAAGGATTTATCGAAGTTGACGTGCCTTCGTTAAAATATTGGGATATGATTGTTATCGAAATCGAAGAAGGAACATCATCAATCGGACAAAGCAAAGGCGGGATAATCGAAAATAATTTTTACCTCGGTCAAAATTATCCTAACCCTTTCAACCCGAAAACAATTATTCCATTTAAGAGCGGCGGCGGAGATATTATTCTAAAAATTTATAACGTTATCGGCGAAAGAGTTTATCAAAAAAATTTAAGCGTTGCGCCGGGTTATAACATCGTTGAATTCAACGGCACGACGCATTCAAGCGGAACATATCTTTACACGCTTCAATACGATGGAAAAACTCAAACAAAAAAAATGAACCTACTGAAATAGCTTTCACATACGAGGACTTATGAATTATTCTCTACTTATCGGAATCTCATTCTGTTTAACCGTTTCTTATTCTTTCGGTCAGAAAAAAATATTTGAAACAAATAAATATTCTCTCAACCAAAATTCTGTGAGGGAAGGAAAGTACGAAGCCGTTGCACCGGATGACTACACAATCAAATCAAATTACGACGGCGTAAACATACAAGGATTGATGAGACCGGTTAGTTTCAAATTCAGCATCAACGGTCTTGATAACGAACGCGCACCTTCTCAAGACCATTCGGTTTATTTCAATCCTGTAAACGGAAAGTATGTTACGCCGGTCTTTAAATTTGCCCAGCCCGATCCTTCAAATATTTCTGCTCTCACAAATAATAATGATTACTTAATGAAGAAATCGGAATTTGATGTTGTGTTCAGAGTTGATATGAGGGATGTTTTAAAATCATTTGATGAAAAAGGATATTACCAAACTTACGACGGTGCGTTAATCAAGAAAGAAAATTTTAACGGTGTTTACGTTGCCGGCGATACTGAACCGCTAACATGGGAATTTACAACTCTGCAGAATCGTTCCGATCTAAAAATGAATGATGAAGATGGCGATGGTATTTTTGAAGCTCTACTTCATTTTAAGAATAATCCGTACAGAGAAGCAGACGGCAGCGGCTATGCAGTGTGGAAACTTCAAAAAGAATTAAAAGAATATCCTTCGTTTCATTCCGGATTAACTTTGCTGAATGCGCTTTACAACATGTCGCTCGAAGAAATGATTTTTAATGTACGTGAAGACGGTGCATTCAGTGCGGGACTAAAATGGCCCGGCGTTTGGACACGCGATATTAGTTACAGTATTATTCTATCTCTTGCAGCCGTAAATCCCGATGCATCGAAAGCAAGTTTGATGGCAAAAGTTAAAAACGGAAAAATAATTCAAGATACCGGAACCGGCGGTTCGTGGCCTGTTTCTACAGACCGCATGGTTTGGGCGGTTGCCGCGTGGGAAATTTATTGCGTTACCGGAGATATGAATTGGCTCAAACAAGTTTTCCAGATAATAAAAAATTCCGCAGAAGCGGATTTGAAAACTGTAATTGATCCGGTTACCGGATTAGTTTACGGCGAATCATCTTTTCTCGATTGGCGCGAGCAGACTTATCCCGGTTGGATGGATCCGAAAGATATTTACAAATCGCAATGCCTTGGCACAAATGCTGTCAATTATCAAACATATAAAGTGCTCGGAGAGATGGCAAAAATTCTTGGCGAAGAAAGTGAAAAATATTTTAACACTGCCGGGCAGATCAAAAACGGACTGAAAAAATATTTGTGGCTCGATGATAAAGGTTACTTTGCTCAGTTTTTATACGGCAGAAATTATTTTTCCACATCACCGAAAAGTGAAACACTTGGCGAAGCGTTAGCAGTTTTATTTGATATTGCAGAGAACAGAGATGCTGAATCAATTATAAAAAATACTCCGGTTGGAGAATTTGGTGCACCGTGTGTTTATCCGCAAACGCCGGGTATTCCGCCGTATCATAACAACAGCGTATGGCAATTTGTAGAAACTTTTTGGACGTGGGCTTCAAAAAAATCGGGCAATGAAAAAAGTGTTGAACACGGACTCGCTTCCATTTTCAGAGGTGCGGCTTTGTTTTTAACCAACAAAGAAAATATGGTAGCTTCGAACGGGCATTATAACGGCACGGAAATAAATTCAGATAGACAACTATGGAGTGTTGCCGGCAACATCGCAGCCGTTTACAGAATCTTGTTCGGTTTGGAATTTCAAAAAGACGGATTGATTATCTCGCCGTTCATTCCCGAAAATTATGCAAGTGAATACACTATCGAAAACTTCAAATACAGAGATGCCGTTTTGGATATCAGCATTAACGGTTTCGGTTCACAGATAGAAAAAATTATTTTCGACGGCGCTGAAATCAAATCAAATAAAATAGATGCCGGCTTGAAAGGGAAGCATACGGTTGAAATTTATCTTGCCGGAAATAAATCAGCCGGCGAAATAAATCTTTCCGAGATCATCTTTGCGCCGGAAGCTCCCAAAGCTAAAATTGAAGGAAATATTCTCCAATGGAACTTTGCCGGTAAAAATTTATTGTACGTTATTTGCCGCAACGGCAAAAAGATTTTTGAAACGCGTGAAAATAATTTTGATATAAAAAATTATTCCGGCTATTCGGAATTTCAGGTAAAAGCCGTTGATGAAAACGGACTCGAATCGTTTTTGAGCGAACCGGTTGTTGTTAATAATAAAATGTTAGTTCATGAATACGAACCGGATAAAAAATACGGCATCGAAAATGTGCACAGAAATTTCAGCGGCGGCGGATACATTGAATTATCAAAGACAAACAATGCTGCTGTAGAATTTAATGTTACTGTAGAAAATGAAGGCAAGTATGCAGTTGATTTCCGTTATGCCAACGGTTCCGGTCCGCTAAATACAAAAAACATGTGTGCTGTGCGTTCGTTAATTGTTGATGATAAAATTGAAAGAGTAATTATACTTCCGCAAAGAGGAGATGATGTTTGGGATAATTGGGGCTATTCAAATTCCCTCATATTGAATCTCGAAAAAGGAACTCACACTTTTAAATTGCTTTTCAAAGATTATAACAACAATATGAACGAAGAAATCAACAGCGCATTACTGGACAATATGCGGTTGATTCGTATGGGTGATTGCGATTAATAGTTGTCTTCTTAAAATTGCCACGACCTTCAGAGGCTGTTGCAAAACTCACTGCGTACTCTGCCGTGCTGGGCGCCCGGACCTCTGCAGTTAAAATCCGCCGCGGCGGATTAACGCAGAGAGCGCAAAGGATGCGCAAAGATTCGCAGAGAACTTTAGAGCAGATTCTAAATCTTCGAATAGTCAAAAACAAATATTGTATTTCGACTGTGATTAAAAAAAATAAATACTGCCCGGCTCTACTTTTCTTTCTATTATTATTTGTAGAAGTTAATTACTGTCAGTACGTAGAAGATAAACCAATTGCATGGGTCGGGAATTATCCTATTTACGAATCGGAGTTTGTAAAAAGATACGAACTTACTCCGCAATTTAGGAAACAAGTCAAAGGTTACGAGCAGACTTTAAAAGCGGAATTTTTATACACGCTGATAGCCGAAAAACTTTGGGCACTTGAAGCAGTTGAAAATCTCAGCGATACAAGTTCATCATTTCAGATTGCTTACAGTGCGATTGAAAAAATGTTTGTCCGCGATGCATTGTATAGAAAAAATATTCTCGACTCAATTGCAATCTCGCAAGATGAAATAAAGTTCGGACTGCAGAGACAATCGCAAGTTTTACATATCAAATATCTCGTAGCAAATTACAAAACGGAAGCGGAAAATTTGCACGGACTTCTTTTAAGGGGATTACCGTTTGATTCTCTTTGGGCAGGCAGAGTAAAAAATACGGAAGAAACAAAACCGGTTGAAATAACTTACGGCGATATGGTTCCTTCAATAGAAGATTCCGTTTACAGACTGCAAGTAGGCGGATTTACAAAACCGATTTACACTCCGGAAGGATGGCACATCTTTTATCTCGCAAATAAATCTCAAAATATTTTTGATGATCAAACAAAACAGGAAGAAGCGGCGAAGAACGTAATCAAAAAAAGGAAAGAGAAAATATTTTATAACCGGTTTTTGCAAAATACTCTTAAGGGCGCAAAAATTAATTTCAGCAAAGGACTTTTTGATTTGCTGGCAGAAAAGATTTACATGTTCATTCAGGGAAAATGTGTTGATGAAAAAGAACCGCGGAAACTTCCATTCTTTTTTTATCAAGCTGATGTTGTTGAATTTTATAACCGTATCGGCAATTTACAACCGCAAGCTAATTTTATTTTATTTGATACGAAGCCGGTTACCATAAAACAATTTTTAAGCGAATTATTTTTTGAGGGATTGACAATCAACTCAACTCAAAAAGAAGAAATTAGAAAGGAGATCAATAAAAAAGTTATTGAATATATTAAAAGAGAACTGCTTGCGCGCGAAGGCTACCGTCTCGAATTAAATTTACTCCCCGATGTTCAAAACGAAATGAGAATGTGGAAAGATTATTATTTTCAACAGACTTTTGTGAGCGAAAAAATTTACAACAACACAGTTAGTGATTCAGTTCTTCATCAATACTTTGCGAATAATTATCAAAACAAAATTACTTCGGAAGTGGTGCGCGTTTCTTATGTATTTAACAATGATGTGAAAATTATCCGGGATGTAATTGAGAAATTGAAAACCGGTGGAAACATTGAAGAACTGCACAGTCAATATTCTTTGGATTTTCAAGAACTCACTTCGAACGAGTGGATTTCTTACACTCAATTAAAAAACTTACTGAACATGAGTGGAGAGATTCCGGCGAATGAAATTTACGGACCGTTAAAAATAGACGGCGGCTATTTGATTTTGAAGATCAACGAAAGGAAAGAAATAAAAAATGAGACGCAGAGTTTTAATTCCGTCAAAAATAGATTAAAGAATGAACTGCTGGTTAAACAAAACGAACAGAGTCTTTTGGAAAAAACAGCGGCGTTGACAAACAAGTACGATATAAAAATTGATATTGGTGTTCTGAACTCAGCACAAGTTACCAATATTAATTTGATGACAATTAGGAATATTGGTTTTGGCGGAAGTATCACGGCAGTGCCTATTTCACCGCCCAATTTTAAATGGATTGAACTGCCCTCGGTCCGGCTTAAGCAATTGCCTTAATATTCTTTGGTGCCTCCCAAAGCAAAGCCCGGAAAATTTTTTTGAACTATTCAGAATGTTTCCGGGTTTTGTTTTTATCAGTTCAAAAAAAAATTTGATAAACTGTTAAACCATCCCGATTGTTTTTAAACTATTATTTCACTTAATTAACATCAAATCATAATATTTTATTAATAAATAAAACTGCAAGGAGTTAGCTATGGCTCCAAGTAGACCAGCCGAAGCCAAAGAGGATCATCAACAAATTACCCGTGAATTAAAAAAAATCATCAGTCTAAACAAAAACGATTCAGCACTAATCTTAAACAGCTGGAATAAAATAATTTATTGTTCTAATTCTGCCGCCGGTATCTGCAAGAAAAAAAATCGTGAACTTATCAATTCGGTTTTTCCATATAAAATTTCGAACGGAAAAATTTCCGTGCCTGACGGCAAGAAAAAGGAAATTTATAATGTGAATACAATTGCCGTTAAACTGCAGAAGGAAAAATTCAAGCTCATCATTTTGAACAAAATCGTAACGGCGGCAAAAAATGGCGGAAGTAAAAAATCCGTAATAAGTAACGAGAAGCATATAAACGAAGTTGATAAGCTTGCCAGCTCATTGCCGGATATTTTTTTCAGAATGAATAAAGACGGAACTATACTGGATTATAAAGCCGGCAGTGTGACGGATCTTTATATGCCGCCGGAAAAATTCCTCGGTAAACAAATGCATTTGGTACTGCCGGAATCAGTCGGTACTAAATTCAAAACCGCCTTGAAAGAAATTTCAAAAGGGAAAGAACTTGTAATTATTGAATATGAACTGCTCGTAGCCGGCAAAGTAAAATCTTTTGAAGCAAGAATTCTTCCTTCGGGAAACAACGAAATAATTTCTTTTGTAAGGGATATTACACGCAGAAAGCTGATCGAAAAATCTTTGCAGCATGAACGGATTCTTTTACGGACGGTAATCAATAATATTCCCGATGCTATCTATGCGAAAGATCTTAACTACTGTAAAACGCTGGCAAACCGTACTGACCTTGAAAACATGGGCTGCACCGGCGAAGAAGATGCGATAGGCAAAAGTGATTTTGATTTTTTCCCGAAAGAAGTTGCGGAAACTTTTTTTGCGGATGACCAAAGAGTTATTAAATATGGCAAAGCAGTAATAAACCGGGAAGAGTTTTTTTACGATAAAAACGGGAATAAGAAATGGCTCTTAACTTCCAAGGTGCCGCTTCGTTCTAATGAAGGAAAAATAATCGGGTTGGTTGGAATCGGGCACGATATTACAAACAGAAAAAAAGCAGAGAGAACACGCGAAATTCTTTACAATGTTTCCGAAGCCGCTTACGCCGCATCGGATATGAGTGCTCTCTATAAAAGAATACACGAAACCATTGCGCGCACGATGCCGGTAAAAAATATTTACATTGCTCTATATGATGAGAAAAAAGAATTAATCTCGTTCCCGTATTTTGTTGATGAGTTTGATCCTCCGATTCCAACTAAAAAACCCGGAAGAGGTTTAACAGAGTATGTTTTAAGAAACGGGAATGCTCTTTTAGCTGACCAAAAAAAAATTAATGAGCTAATCGACGGCGGCGAAGTCGTATTAATCGGTACAATGTGCGCGGTGTGGCTCGGCATTCCTCTTAAACTGAGCGGCAAAACAATCGGCGTTATTGTTGTTCAGGATTATGAAAATGAAAAAGCTTACGGCGAGGAAGAGAAACAGCTTTTGATTTTCGTTTCCGAACAAATTGCACAGGTTATTGAAAGGCAGAGAAACTCCGATGCAATAAAAAAATATGCTGATGAACTAAAACAGCTCAACCAAACCAAAGACAAATTTTTCTCGATCATCGCGCACGACCTTAAAAATCCGTTCATCACTATTTTAGGATTTTCCGATTTGCTTATTTCGGATTATGCCGAACTTTCCGACGACGAAAAATTATACTACGTGAGCGAGATGAAAAAAAGTGCGGAGGTGTCGCACAATCTTTTGCAGAATTTACTCCAGTGGTCGCGTTCACAAACCGGAAGGATCGATTTCAATCCTCAAAAACTTGATCTGCACGAATTGATAAATGCAAATTTCCTTCTGCTTGAGATGACTGCCCAAAAAAAACAGATTCAGCTTCAACATCAGATAAAGGGGCAGCAGTTCATTTTTGCCGACAAAGATATGATCGATACCGTTCTACGCAATCTTCTTACCAATGCAATTAAATTCAGCGACAGAAATTCAGCTATAAGCGTGAACGCTGCTGCAAAAGAAGATTTTATGGAAATTGAAGTTGCAGATTCCGGAATCGGGATGGACAAAAAAACTATTGAGAACCTTTTTAAATTGGATGCCACCCATTCTTCAAGTGGAACGGAAAATGAATCCGGCACGGGACTCGGATTAATTTTGTGCAAGGAGTTTGTGGAAAAAAATTGCGGCACTATCCGCGTTGAAAGCGAACAAGGCAAAGGAAGCAGATTTATTTTCTCTTTGCCCGTTCACAAAGAATGAAAACTTGCCATTAATAATTCGGCATCACTTGATCGGGGATGAAGAAATAATCAGCAATGTAAATGTATTGCCGGAAAAATATTTTAACTGCTTCGAGTGATTCGATATCCAAACTGCTGGATATTAAATTTGTTATAAAAAATCTTGGCAAGACTTTTTTCTTGCCGTTCTCTCTATAATCGAAAGATTTCCCCCCGAAATGAAAAACGAAAGATGAATGTCCGTCCGGTATGTATTTATCATAAAGTGTTTCGTTTGCTTCATCATATTTTAAGAAAACGTAAAGGGCAGCAAGCGGCGAGCATTTTTTTGAAGGAGAATAGAAAACCGGTTTCATCATAAGTTTTTATTTGCAATTACTGAGCCGAATTACAATTTACTGTAAAAGAAAAAAATTTCTTATGGCTTTCACAAAAGCATTAAGTAAATCAGGCAAATGTAACTTCCGGCTTTTTTTCTAAAAACAATGATAAAATTTTTGACCTGGTTTTAACCTGAACCGGCTAAATGTCTAAAATATTTTTATTCATAAAATTATGAGAGTCGAATCCTTGCTAAGAATTAATTAATTTACGATTTAAAATATCAGATGAAATTTAGAATAGCTTAAATAAAAAATTTGAGGGTAACGCTATCAAATCGAAATATCAGAATCGAGGATTACAAACTTTTGAGATTCTTAATTCAGCAATTAATCTAACCGATAGTGCATTCGTGTCTGTAAACGAGGATCTTGGCTTTATTTTTGTGAACAATGCCGCTTGCCGTATGCTAAATTATCGTAGGGATGAACTGCTGAAATTACGGCTACCCGATTTAAGGAATGATGTTCTGTACAAAACAGTAACCGAAATGTTTAAAAATTTTTCTTCAGATAATTTACCGCGATATGTTGATACAAACTTTTATGGAAATGACGGAACATCCTACCCGGTCGAAATAAGCTTCTCTCTTTTTCAAATCAGCCATGCCAGACTCTGTATGATAATTGTTCAAGACATTTCACGCTTTAAGAGTTTAAAAAATTTCGAAAAAGAAAAAAAAGAATTGGGACAACTTTTAGAAAACTTTCCCGATTTCATTTCAAGATATGACAGAAACTGCCGTAGAATTTATGTTAATACAGCGATGGAAAAATTATTTAATAAACCGCGCAATGAAATAATTAACACAACCCCCGAATTATTTTCTCCGGCGGATGACCATGAATTACTAATAAGAAAAATAAGAAATACAATAAGCGAAGGTATCGAACAAACTTTTGAAATGCCGTACCATACGGTGCAAGGTGAAAGCCGGGTCGGTCACATTCTTATAGTGCCGGAATATAATGAAGAAAAAAATATAACCGGTGCAACGGCTATCGGAAGGGATATTACGGAACTTAAACGTGTTGAAGCGGCACTGCGTGAAAGCGAAGCTAAATTTTTCACTGTGTTCCGTTTAAGTCCGATTGCTCTGGCAATTATCAGATTAAAGGATGAAAATTTTCTTGATGTTAACGAGAGCTTTCTTCAACAAACAGGTTTACAAAGAACGGATGTAGTAGGCGGCGGAGTTGAAAAAAATCCTTTTTGGATAGATAACAAATGGAAATATGAATGCTTCAGAATTATTCAAGAGAGAGGAGGCGTTCAAGATTGTGAATTTGAATTTAGAAATGTGAACGGTTCAGTGGGTGCCGGTTTACTATCGGCTAAATTAATTTCAATAAAAAATGAGCCGTGTATTTTACTGCAGATGGTAGGAATTACCGAGCGTAAACTTGCCGAAAATGCACTTCGTGAAAGCGAAAACCGCTACCATGAAATTTTTAACAATGCTTCCGACAGCCTTTATCTTTTGGAAGTTACTGAAGACGGACATTATGTAAACATCGATGTAAATCCGGCATTTGAAAAATCCACCGGCATCAGCCGCAAAGTACTTATCGGTAAAACTATTGAAGAAACGTTTCCCGAAGAAACTGCAAAAAAAATAATTGCAAAATGCAATGCTTGTGTTGCAGCCGGTGTAAAAAGTGATTATGAAGTTGAGCTTGAATTACCAGCCGGTAAACGAATATTCCATTCAACACTGATGCCGGTACAAAATGATAAAGGAAGAATTGACCGCATTGTTGGTATCTCAAGAGATATTACCGAAAGTAAAAGAGTCGAAGAAAATGTAAGGGTTTTGAAACGAAGCATTGAACAAAGTCCGGTTGTTGTTGTAATAACAAACAAATTTGGAATAGTTGAATATGTTAATCCGAAATTCACTGAAGTTACCGGCTATACGCTTGCTGAAGTTATCGGAAAAAATCCAACGATACTAAAAGCCGATAATCACCAAAAAGAAATTCACACTGAATTTTGGGATACGATATCAGGCGGCAGAGAGTGGAGTGGAAAGTTTTTAAATAAAAAGAAAACCGGCGAACTATACTGGCTTTCGGGTTTTATCTCGCGGGTAAAAGATGAAAAAGGTGAAACCACACATTATGTCGGGATAATGGAAGACATAACTGAAAAAATAAAATCGGAAGAAGAACTTGTGCAGTACCGTCACAATCTGGAAGAACTGGTAGAAGAAAGAACGGACGAACTGAATAAGGTGAATAAATTATTACAAAAAATAATCGCAGAACAAAAGGAAAACGAGAAAAAAATTAAGCATGCATTAGAAAGAGAACAGGAAATGAATGAATTGAGAGCGAGGTTTATTTCAACAGCATCTCACGAATTCAGAACTCCGTTAACTACTGTTTTATCTTCGACTCAGCTTTTGGAAAAATACGGAAGAAGATGGGATGAAGAAATGTACAAAAATCAGTTGAACAGAATTAAAGAATATGTGCAGTATCTCGTAGAAATTCTGGATGATGTGCTGCTGCTTAGCAAAGCCGAAACTCAGAAATTGAAATTCAATCCGCGCGAAATAGATTTGGCAGAACTTGCCAGCCGATTTATTGAAGATGTTAAAACTCTCCTTCTGCCGCATCATAACCTGAAGCACACAGTTAAACTCAAAAAGAAAAAATATTTTTTGGATGAAAAACTGTTGAAATACATTGTCTCTAATCTTCTCTCGAATTCCGTCAAGTATTCACCGGAAGGCGGTGAGATTGAGTTTAAAATTATTGAAGATGATAATAGATTACATTTCATGATTAAGGATAATGGAATCGGCATACCGGAAGAAGACCAACGTCATCTATTTGAACCATTCTTTCGAGGAAAAAATGTCGGCGAGATTAAAGGAACCGGTCTTGGAATGTCAATTATCAAAAGAGCCGTTGAACTGCATAAAGGAAATATAGAATTTAAGAGCGAACCCGGCAGAGGAGCCGTATTTACCGTATCAATACAATTGAGGGAAATATGAACAACAAAGTACTTGTAATTGAAGATGAAAAAGGAATTCGCGATAATATAAAATTGCTTCTCGAAGCTGAAAAATATGAAGTGACATTAGTTTCAGGGGGCGAAGAAGGGATAAAGAAAGCCCGTGAAATTAAACCTGATCTAATAATATGTGATATACTAATGCCGGGAATAGACGGTTACGAAGTGATTAAAACTATTAACGGCTCAGCTAACAATAAATTGATCCCCTTCATCTTTTTGACTGCTAAAGTTGAACGTGCAGATTTAAGAAAAGGAATGGAACTCGGTGCAGATGATTATATTTTTAAACCGTACGATGCAGACGAATTGACACGTGCGGTTAAATGCCGCCTTGATAAGTACAATGTATTAAGAGGAATAATTGACGGGGATATTGGAAAAAATAAGTATAAGGCTAACGATAAAATACTTTTCCGCACCGGCAATAATATTGAGAAGGTTGTTGTTGAAAATATTTTGTTTATCTCTGCGGCAAGACAATACACAAATATTTTTATAGATGAAAAGAAAAAACATGTAGTCAAAAAATCACTTAGTAAATGGGAAGAAATGCTGCCGGCAGATTTATTTATACGGATACATCGCGCTTTGTTAGTTAATTTGAATCATGTTCATAAAGTAGAAAAAACGATTGACAGTACTTACAAAGTATATCTTCATAAAACAGATCATGCACTCGAAGTCAGCAGAAGATATTTCAAAAATCTTAAGAGGCTGATGAAGATGAACTGATACTTTTTACTTTCATTCCCTTTCGTTACCTAAAAATGACCTTTCGAAACCATTTCGTTTATTTTAATTTGTCTTTTGCCGATTATATTAATGTATTGCAGTCAATAAGGGGCAATGGACACTGTGAAAAAAATTCTTATAGTAGAAAACGAAATTGGGGTTCGTGATAATCTTAGAATTATTCTTGAATCTAACGGTTATAATGTCGTGTTGTCTTCAGACGGCAGGCAAGCACTTGCAGAACTGGAACAATCTATCCCTGATATAATTGTTGCAGATATTATGATGCCGAATTTAAACGGAATAGAATTGTATAAGATTATAAAAGAAAAATATACGCACACAGAAATACCTTTTATTTTCTTAACGGCGAAGAATGATATCAAATCAATAAGAGAGGGAATGAGTCTCGGCGTAGAAGATTACATAACAAAACCTTTTGATATGGATGATCTTTTGAAATCCATAGGGATACGCCTTGCAAAAAAAGAAAAGCTTGATGAACCTAACAAATTGCTAAGGAATGATATTATGAAATATGTGCCCCATGAATTAAGAACACCGCTCGTGCCGATTCTTAATCTTTCGGAATATCTCCTCTCCGAAATAGATTCTTTAGAAAAAAATGAAATTAAGGAGGTAATAAACCAGATAAATCTTGCCGGGCATCGTCTGCTCAACCGAGTGGAAAAATTTTTACTCTTCACAGAACTCGAAACGCTTGAGAAAGAATCTGGCGTCTTTTCGGTAACTGCATACATAGACGAAGATTTTATTGCCGGAATTATTTACAAAAGCCAAATTTTAAGAACATTTCTACCGCTGGTAGATTTTTCTGTCTCTCCGGCTTCATTAAAAATTCATGAATATTATTTGTCGATTCTTTTTAAAGAGTTAATTGAAAATGCCGCAAAATTTTCAGACCGGAAAAACAAAATAAAAGTTCATGGCGGGAAAAATAATAGTGGATATTGTTTGGAGATTACTAATTACGGTACCGGCATGACCAATGAAGAGATTGCATCAATTAATGCTTTTAAGCAGTTCAACCGGGAAATTGTTAATCAGGAAGGAAATGGTTTGGGGCTCGCTATTGTTCGAAAAATAGTTGATCTGTTTAACGGCGAAATATTTTTTGAAAGTGGGAAAGACAACCACACCACAGTAAAAATTTTTCTGCCGCTTGTTACCCAAAAATAACCGGTTGAAACTATTCTTGTAAAATCATACCAAAGAAATTCGATAGTAAACCACAAGCAAAGATTTTCGAGCGCACGGAAAAGTTATCTTGCAAAACTCAAGTTAGTACAGTTAAACACTAACAAAAAAAGAAAAAAGGGGATAGTGTATGAGGTGGTTTAAAAACATAAAAATCAGCAGAAAACTCATCTTAAGTTTTATTGTTATGTCAATTATTACCGCATCAGTCGGGCTAACTGGTATAATGGAAATGAGTTCAATCAATGATATGCTCAATTCATTATATGAAAATGAAACACTCGGCATTTCATATATGAAAGAGGCTAACATAAATCTCGTATATTTTTCACGGGCGGAAAAGCTTTTTCTTCTCGCAGCCTCGAGCGAAGAAAGAGAGAAACACCTCGAAAGGATGAAAAAATATGAAGAGACAATGCATAATTATATGGACAAAGCCAAACCGCTTATTCGCACAGATAAAGGAAAAGAATTGCTTGCTCAATTTGAATCGGCATGGCGTGACTATAAAGAAGTAAATCAGGAAATTATAAATCTTGCTATACAAGATTCACTTCAGAGCAATCGAGCCTCGGTAGATTTAGCAAATAAAGTCGGAAGAAAAAAATTAGATGCTGTTGATACAATACTTACCGAAAGTGTACGTGTTAAAGAAGCAAACGGAAAAGAATTTTATGTAGAAAGCGATAGAGTATACGCAGAAGCAAGGTTTTACATGGTATTACTAATAATCGGTTCCGTTGGTTTGGGGATTGTTATTGGACTTTTTGTATCAAAAACAATTAAGAAACCGATTGATGAGGTACTTGCCATGACGCAAGAGTTAGCTAAGGGGCATGTTACTGCAAGAGCTAAAGTAGAAAGCAAAGATGAACTTGGCGAAATGGCAAATGCATGTAATAAGGTTGCAGAGCAGTTAAATGAGTATGCAGACGTGATGAAAAAAATTGCTGTAGGACAAATTGATGTTTCCGTTCGAGCAGCAGATAAAGATGATGCGGTAGCGCCGGCTCTAAATTCTATTGTCTCTTCCTTAAACGGTTTGGTAGGAGAAACAAATTACTTATCAAAAGAAGCGGTTGAAGGTAAACTATCCGTACGAGGTAACGCAAATAAATTTGAAGGCGCTTATAAAGAACTTCTTGGCGGGTTTAACGAAGTACTCGATGCGGTTGTGTTGCCAGTAAAAGAAAGTGTAGATGTATTGGCTGTAATGTCTCAAGGAGATTTCACGGCAAGAGTAGCGGGAGATTATAAAGGCGATCACCAATTGATGAAGAACAGCGTAAATAAACTCGGTGAATCAATAAGCATGGTACTTGGCGAAGTAACAGAAGCAGTTTCAGCCACAGCGAGCGCAAGCAGTCAAATCAGCTCAAGCAGTGAAGAGATGGCTGCCGGTGCACAAGAACAGAGCAGTCAAACAAGCGAGATAGCCAGTGCAGTCGAGCAGATGACCAAAACAATAGTAGATACAACAAAGAATGCGAACGCTGCGGCAGAAACATCCAAGAAAGCCGGTCACATAGCCAAAGAAGGCGGTGATGTAATAAAGGATACGGTAGAAGGAATGAAACGGATTGCAGAGGTGGTGAAGAATGCTGCACATACTGTTCAGGAACTCGGCTCAAGCAGTGAACAGATAGGAGAAATAGTACAGGTGATAGACGAGATTGCAGCTCAAACAAACTTGCTTGCACTCAATGCTGCAATAGAGGCGGCGCGCGCCGGCGAACAAGGAAGAGGTTTTGCAGTAGTAGCAGATGAAGTTAGAAAACTTGCCGAGCGTACAACCAAAGCAACCAAAGAGATAGGTGAAATGATAAAGAAGATACAGAAAGATACCGATGAAGCAGTAAAATCAATGAGCCTTGGTACAGAAGAAGTAGAGACGGGCTTAAAACTCGCTGACAAATCCGGCAAATCGTTAAATGAAATAATAGCAGGAGTAGGAAAGGTAGATGATGTAATCGGCAAAGTTGCTTCGGCAAGTGAAGAACAATCTACAGCCGCAGAACAGATAAGCAAGAATGTGGAGAGCATGAACAGCGTCACACAGCAGTCTGCTTCGGGTATTCAGCAGATAGCACGAGCAGCGGAAGACTTAAACAAATTGACAAATAATCTTCAGGATATTGTCTCGCAGTTTAAGATAGACGAGAATGAGAGAAACCGTAAAGGTGAAAAGAGCAAATATTCTGTTCGTACAAACGGTAAGATAATTCAAGTATAAAAAAATGTAGAGGTTGAAAAATGGAAAAAGGGATCAACAAAAAAGTAAATGAACAACAAGAAGAATTACTTCAGCTGGTAAGTTTCCGTTTGGGCAATGAAGAATTCGGTGTAAACATATTGAACGTTCAGGAAATAAACCGGATGATACAAATAACGAAAGTTCCCAACTCGCCGGATTTTGTTGAAGGTGTAATAAATCTAAGAGGCAGAATAATCCCGGTAATAAGTTTGCGCAAGCGAATCGGAATACCCGATAAAGAACAAGATAAAGACACACGCATAGTAGTTGTTGAAATAAGCGGTCAGACAATAGGTTTCATTGTTGATTCTGTAAACGAAGTGCTAAGAATTCCCAAGAGTATAACCGAACCGCCGCCGGAAATTGTAGTATCCGGAATCAGCTCGGAATTTATTAGTGCCGTAGGAAAATTGGAAGACAGACTTTTGATATTAATTGATCTGGAAAAAATAATAACATTAGAGGAGAAAAAAGTTCTTGCAGAAGAAACAGTTTCCTAAATAATCCTACCAAATAAAGAGCCCTCACCCTCTCAGAGAGCATTCGATAACCGACCCCTCGAAGAAAAAAAAGGTTACGAATGCTCCTTTTTTATAAGCCGCAACGAACCTTCGAAAAAAAAGTAAAGTAAAAAAAATACTTGGTTTGCATATGGTAATATGAACATGCGCATACTTTAGTCAAAAAATTATGTTGGGACTAAACTGACACTTCATCCTACGGCAAGTTATTGCTATCACAAAATTTGCGGGGACTTCTTATTTGTTATAAAAAATACCGATCAGAATGTTCGTTCACCAAAAACAACCGCTTGAAACTATCTTCATAATATCTTCAGCAGTCTGCACGATAATTGAGTGAGAATTAAATTATTAAAAATATAGGAGGGTATAAAACAATGAGCTGGTTTAAGAACATTAGTATTAGTAAAAAGCTTTTAATAAGCTTTGCCGTTCTTGCGGCACTTACGGCAGTAGTTGGTTTTTTCGGACAAAAGTATATTTCTGAAATGAACGAACGCTCCGCTTATATGTATGAAAACAGTGTTGCTTCATTAAAGGTCTTCTGTGAAATCAGGGCAGACTTTGAAGAAATAGGCGGTATGATGAAAACCGTAGCATTAGATCCTAACCTGGAAACAAAAAAATCTGCATTGCAAAGAATTAGAGAAATTGTTGCTGTCAGAGAAAAGAATATTGAAAAATATGGAACGCTGATCAGCAACGATGAAGGCATGCGGCTATTTAACGAAGTGAAAAATATTTCTGAAAATCTTTCCGGACAAGTTTCTTTATTCATACAAAGTGCAGAAGCACGCAATTATAAAATTTGCGCAAAAATATTTACGGAACAGATTAATCCTCTTAGGCAAAAACTTAGAAAAGCAATTATAGATAATTACGATTTTAATGTAAGATATGCCGAGTTGATGTACCAAAATAATGAAGAGACATACTCGAATGCAACGATGTGGATGATAACAATCTCTATGTTTGCTGTTATCTCAGCATTAATATTGGGTGTATTTATCGCCCGAATAATAAACCGTCCAATCAACTTAGTAAAAGAGCGGGTTGCACAATTACAAGGTCTCTGCATTACAAATCTCGGCAACGGTCTACAAGCAATGTCGAAAGGTGATCTAACGGCAAAGGTAGAAAAAGCAACCCAGCCTTTGAACATGAATCAAAAAGATGAGGTAGGAATACTGGCAAATATTGTTGACCAAATGATTTTGAAATCGCAAGCTGGAATAGATGCATACGAACTGGTAAGAGACAGAATTGAACAGTTAGTACACGAGACGGATGCTTTAACAAAAGCCGGCAAAGAAGGGAAGTTAGATACACGCGGCGAAGCAGCAAAATTTGAAGGCGTGTATAAAGGATTGATCAAAGGAATAAATGAAACATTAGATGCGGTGATACTGCCGGTAAAAGAAGGTTCGGATGTACTGGAAAAAATATCTAAAGGTGATTTAACAGTTAATGTAATCGGCGATTACAGCGGGGATCATCAAATAATAAAGAAGAGCATAAATACATTAATTGGAAAAATAAAACAGTTAATTCACGAAACCGATACTTTATCTAAAGCCGGTAAGGAAGGAAAGTTGGATACAAGAGGCGATGTATCAAAGTTTGAGGGTGCTTACAAAGAATTGATACAAGGTGTTAATGATATTCTGGATGCGGTAGTACTACCCGTGAAAGAAGGTTCCGATGTTCTTGAAATGATGGCAAAAGGAGATTTAACAATAAGAGTTAATGGAGATTACAGAGGCGATCACCAATTAATCAAGAAGAGTATAAACGGTTTGGCGGATTCTTTTTACCGTGCATTAACTGATGTTACAACAGCAGTACAAGCTACGGCAAGTGCAAGCAGTCAAATCAGTTCCAGCAGTGAAGAAATGGCAGCAGGTGCTCAAGAACAAAGCAGACAAACATCTGATATTGTAAGCGCAATTGAACAAATGACCGGCACAATTCTTAAAACAACTAAAGATTCAGGTATGGCTGCAGAAAAAGCGCGCCAAGCCGGTGAAATTGCCGAAGAAGGAGGAAGAATTGTAGAGGAAACAATTATTGGCATGAACAGAATTGCAGAAGTTGTAAAACGTTCTGCATTAACCGTTAAAGAACTTGGCAAGAGTAGTGATCAAATTGGAGAGATAGTACAGGTAATAAATGATATTGCTGATCAAACAAACTTGCTTGCTTTGAATGCGGCAATAGAAGCGGCGCGTGCCGGCGAACAAGGAAGAGGTTTTGCTGTAGTTGCAGATGAAGTTAGAAAATTAGCAGAAAGAACCGCGAAGGCAACTAAAGAAATAGCAGGTATGATAAAACAAATACAAAACGATACCGGTGATGCCGTAGAATCAATGGAAGTAGGTGCATTAGAAGTTGAAAAAGGGAAAGAATTATCCGAGCAAGCCGGGAAATCATTAAATGCAATAATATCAGGTGCGCGCGATACAGTTGAAATGATTTCATTGGTAGCTGCCGCAAGTGAAGAACAATCTGCTGCCTCGGAACAGATTAGTAAGAATATTGAAGTGATAAGCACAATTACTAATCAAAGCGCAACCGGAATTCAACAAGTAGCTCGTGCCGCCGAGGACCTGAACAGACAGACCGAAAGTTTGAAAGAGCTTGTCTCGCAGTTCAGCTTAGATGAAACCGATAAAAAAGTATCAATACGTTCTGAAAGTTATATAAGAAGCAACGGCAAATTTGTTGCGGCATAATTAAAGCGCACACAAAACGTTATCGAAAAATATAACTTGAAAAAATATTGTAAAATACATTTCTAAAAAAACAATCCTCAGAATTGAGCATTCCCGGCACCCCTCAAAAAAAATGGGAAGGAATGCTCTTTTCTTTTTAACGAAACTAATTTGCGAATTTTTTTTTTTGTTAAATAATATTTTTTTCATCACAAACTTAACTAATGGTTGAAACCGTTATTGTATATCATACACTATGTTTGTAATTTATTCAACAAAAATCAATTTTAAATTGGAATACCGTGGAATGAGAAAGGGAATAAATCATTATATAGTTATAAAATTGGTTTTAATTTTTTCTTTGCTGGCTCACGATACAGCAGAAAGCCAAAACGGTAATAAAGAAAAATTAGATGTTACATTTTTTGTTGCCGCCGATTTGCATTTTGATCCTCCGCCGGAAACAGATCAGTATTATCATGTAGCCGCTATGAATTCGATTAGCGGAATTTTCGATACCAACAAAGTATTAACATTTCTGGAAGAAATCGGGGGAAGCAAAACTGGTTTTGGAAGCTGCGGGCAAAAAATAAATATTCCTAAAGGTGTTGTACTGGTTGGCGATATAACGGATCGAGCCGAACCTTCGTCATTAAAACTTCTCAAAGAGAGATATGAAATAGGAATGGGTATTAACCAGATCCACTTTCAGGTTTATGTAGGATTAGGAAACCACGATCTCGATCCCCAGCATGTTGAACCTCGCCAAGAGGAATACCGAAAACAAATGCTGAACTACGTTACCGCCCGGCATCAAGGTAATAATGCGCCGGTAAGTGTTGATAATTTTGACAGCACATCTCACAACTATTCATGGAATTGGGGTAATCTGCATTTGGTGCAAACTCATAGATTTGCCGGTAACATAGAAAACGGACATGTTAACAGTCTTGAATGGTTAAAAGCTGATTTGAAAAAATATGCTTCGAACGGAGAGCCGGTTATTATTTTTCAACATTACGGGTTTGATAAATTCTCACTTGGTTGGTGGAGCGATGCCGAACGAAACGCACTAAAAGAAGTTTTGAAAGATTACAATGTGGTTGGAATTTTTACCGGGCACAATCACTTTGCAGAAAATTTGAAGTGGGGAGAAATTCCGGTTTTTCAAGTTAACAATGCATGGAAAGATGAAGACGGAAACGGTTCGTTCGCTGTTTGTCATGTAACCGATGAATATATTGATATTGTTACATGCAGATGGAAAGACGGTGAGGGGAATGCAGAATTTGTATTCCCTTTTTATACAAAAAAGTTTAATCAAAAATAATTTCGGGAAAATATCATGAAAAAAAATTGCTTCGGAATTTACATTTTACTTTTGGCTGGATGTTTCAATCTTTATGCACAAAATGTAACTAAGTATGTTAATCCTTTCATAGGTACCGGCGGACACGGACACACATTTCCCGGTGCATCTGTTCCTTTTGGAATGGTGCAATTAAGTCCCGATACTGATATTGAAGGATGGGACTGGTGTTCGGGTTATCACACTTCGGATAATT
This sequence comes from Ignavibacteriales bacterium, assembly GCA_016177735.1. Taxonomy (GTDB): domain Bacteria; phylum Bacteroidota; class Ignavibacteria; order Ignavibacteriales; family Melioribacteraceae; genus DYJK01. The sequence goes on from JACOUS010000023.1 coordinate 78,599, forward strand.
CGATAATGGGTTTTAGTCATACACATCTCAGCGGAACGGGTGGTGCAGATTACGGCGATGTTTTATTGATGCCAACTATCGGCGAGTTAAAAATTATTCCCGGAAGTAAAACGAACCCAGATGAAGGTTACCGCTCACGGTTCACTCATAAAAATGAAAAAGCAGAAGCGGGTTACTACAGTGTAATTCTGGATGATTACAAAATCAAAGCAGAACTTACCGCAACAACACGAGCCGGATTTCATAAATACACTTTCCCGGAATCAAAAAATTCTAACATCATCATTGATTTAAAACACGGAATATCCGACCGGACAGTTGAATCATATATAGATTTTGTGAGTACTACACAAGTAGAAGGATATCGAAGATCAAAAGGATGGGCAAATGATCAAATTCTCTACTTCGTTATAAAGTTTTCGAAACCGTTCGAATCATTCGGCACTGCTATAGATGAGAAAATTTCTGCAAGTGTGAAAGATGCAAAAGGTGAAAACGTAAAAGGATATGTTCGATATAAAACAAGCGAAGGCGAACAAGTGTTGGTGAAAGTAGGAATTTCAGCAGTAAGTATTGAAGGAGCGAGAAAAAATCTTGATGCTGAAATTGCCAATTGGAATTTTGACAAAACACGTAACGAAGCAGAACAAATGTGGGAAAAAGAACTTGGCAAAATAAAAGTTGAAGGCGGCACTACAGAACAAAAAACTGTTTTCTACACCGCACTGTTTCATACAATGATTCATCCGAATATTTTTATGGATGTTGACGGACAATTCAGAGATATGGATAACAAAATTTATCAAGCAAAAAATTTCAATTACTACACTGTTTATTCTTTGTGGGATACATACCGCGCATTGCATCCGCTTTTCACTTTGATAGAACCGGAACGTGATGTTGATATGATAAAAACATTGCTTGCGAAATATGAAACGGGCGGATTGCTTCCCGTGTGGGAATTATCTTCGAACGAAACCGGTACAATGATCGGCTACCATTCTATTCCGGTAATTGTAGATGCATTCATGAAAGGCTTAAGAAATTTTGATGTTGAAAAAGCATTCACAGCGATGAAGAGAAGTGCGGATATGAATCATCTCGGATTAAAAACATACAAAGAACTTAATTACGTTGCATCGGACAGCGAGCACGAGTCAGTATCAAAAACTTTGGAATATTCTTACGATGACTGGTGCATAGCAATGATGGCAAAAGAACTCGGCAAAGAAGATGATTACGAACGATTCTACAAAAGAGCGATGAACTATAAAAATTTGTTTGACGGGTACAACGGATTTATGCGCGGAAAAAAATCCGACGGCACATGGGTCCCGCTTTTTAATCCGTATGCTGTAACCCGCGATTTTACGGAAGCAAATTCGTGGCAGTATTCTCTTTATGTTCCGCATGATGTTAACGGTTTGAAAAGTCTTTACGGCGGCGGCGATAAACTTGCAAAAAAACTTGATGAAACTTTTGAAGCCGATTCCAAACTTGAAGGAAAACAACAATCGGATATTTCCGGATTGATCGGGCAATACGCGCACGGCAATGAGCCGAGTCATCATATGGCATACCTCTACAACTTTACGCCGGAACCGTGGAAAACCCAAAAGTGGGTGCACAATATTATGGATAATATGTACACAGCTTTGCCCGACGGCTTAAGCGGCAACGAAGACTGCGGACAAATGTCGGCGTGGCTGGTATTAAGTGCGATGGGCTTCTATCAAGTGTGCCCGGGCACAGACGAGTATGTTATCGGAACGCCTCTCTTCGAAAAGGTAACAATTGATAACGGTAATGGAAAGAAATTTGTAGTTGAAGCACACGGCGTTTCATCGAAAAATATTTATATCCAATCGGTTAAGTTGAACGATGTATCGTACAACAAAAATTTTATCAAGTATGATAATATTATGAACGGTGCAAAGATTATTTTTGAAATGGGCGACGAGCCGAATAAAAATTGGGGAACCGGAAAAGAAAATCAGCCGTATTCTTTTTCACAAATTGATTTTGTTTCTACTCCGTATCAAAAAAGTGATATAACTTATTTTGAAAATTCTGCCGTTGTTGATTTAACAACACGAACAGTTGGCGCTGAAATTCGCTATACGCTGGATGGAAGCGAGCCGGATGGACATTCAAAATTATTTTCCGGACCGTTTCAGTTAACAGAATCTGCAATAATCAAAGCAAAGGCGTTTAAGGGGGGAATGGATCCAAGTCCTCTTTCGTTAATCGAAGCGAACAAGCTTATTTATTTCGAACCGGAAAGTCTTCAGAAGCCGGTCAACGGAATTAATTATGAATATTACGAAGGAACATTTTCAAGTGTGTTCGATTTTGCATCGAGTAAAGCATTGAAATCAGGAAGTCTGAAAAATTTTGATTTAAGTCCGGCAGAAAAAGAAGATCATTACGGATTTAAATTTACCGGTTATGTAAAAATTCCTAAAAAAGGTTTTTATCAATTTTATACTTTGTCCGATGACGGCTCGGTATTATTTATTGATGACAAACAAATTGTTGGTAACGACGGCTCGCACGGAGCCTTGGAAGCATCCGGTCTGATTGCGCTTAAAGAAGGTTTCCACCGTTTGACATTATTATACTTCGAAGATTATGAAGGGAACAGTATCGAAGTTAAATTTGAAGGTCCGGAAATTGAAAAACAAGCAATCCCGGATTCAATGTTATTTTGCGAAGGTGAGTAACAATAGTAATTTTATTTTTTTGTATTGATGGTCTTCCAGTTAAAAAGCATCGGGTAAAAACATCATCATAATCTTGATCAAAAAAGAACAAGAGTTTATCCGCTGTTTTTTGGCGGGCATGGGTATGACCAAGAAATTTGTTGAAAAAATTTTTGAGAGTGAAAATCAATGAACAAATCAATCGTTAATTTTGCGGTATTAATTTTTTTTATCATTCCTTCTTTAATCCATAGCCAGCACGATGACCATATCGGTTACAAGTGTGATGTTTTTTGGTCGGCAGGTAATAAACACGCACACTTACTTTATAACAGAGCAATTTCAAGTCAGTCGCACATAACATGGGGGACGGGCAATCACACATCTTCTCCGGTTCCGCTCGGTGCAGTTGGACCGGGAAAATATGTTAATCAACTGAAAGGAATTATCGATAACACAGAGATCGGGAAAGTAACACAGCAAGCAATACGCGACGGTGTGAACGTAATTTTGATGATCGGCGACGGAATGGGATTCAATCACATGAGTCTGCCAATCTATATGAGAATTGCTGAACAGAGCAGTGAAAAAACATACTTCGAAAAAATTATGGATGAAGGTGCTTCGGGAGTTGTGCTAACAAATACAATTAATGGAATTGTTACTTGTTCAGCGACCGCCGCCTCATCAATGGCGGCTGGCTACAAAAACATGATGGAAATTATAAGCGTTGATACAAACGGCTACCCGGTTGAAACATCTTTGGAACTTGCGGAAAAACTTGGTTATGTAACCGGACTCGTAACCGATGCCGGAATTACTGACGGAACGCCGGCGGCATTTTACGCGCATACATATAATAGAAATCTCGAAAATGAAATCGCAGAACAATTGATCGGTCACAATGTTGAAGTAATCTTTGGAGGCGGAGCCGCGAAGTTCATTCCAAAAGGAACCCGGCTGAAAGATTTTGCTTACTATAAAAACTCGCCATTCATAAATGAAATGTCTTCCGAAAGAGAAGATGAAAAGAATTTGTTGACGGGTTTCGAAAATGAAGGATATAAAATAATTTCCGACAAGAATGATTTGATTAATCTTAATAGTAACACAGAAAAAGTTTTCGGATTGTTTAACGGCGGCGGTGTCTCTGCCACAATCGATAGAGACACAGAAAAAACGGATGAACCTTCATTGATTGATATGACAACAAAAGCGCTTGAACTTCTTGACCGCAAAGACAAAAACTTTTTTGTTATGATCGAAGCCGGCAGAATTGACTGGGAAGCACACGATAACGATGCCGGTGCTGTTTACAAAGCTGTTGAAGAAATGAACGGTATGCTCGGCGTTTGCTACGATTTTCAGAAATCACATCCGAATACTTTATTGATTTTTACTGCCGATCACGAAACCGGCGGACTCGGAATTGCATACACAAAAGCTTCCCCGGAAAACATTTTCAAAAAGAAACTGCAAAGCGGAGATATCTGGCACAGCGACACCGACCCTTTGTTTTTCCAACAATTCAAGAAATTGAAAAGCCAGAAAAGATCGCTCTACAAAATTTTCGGCGAAGCCAAATCAGACGAGCAGTTATTTGAGATGTTGAACAATAATTCCGATTACAAAATTACACACGAAGACGCACAGATTATTTTTGATGTGATTCACGGATACAAAAAAGCAAAATAGAATTTATTCGAAATGTTAAGGTCCCTTTGCGTTCTCTGCTTGAACTTTATTTCTCGCCAGGGAACAATCGCTTCATTTTATGGAGATTACTCACAATGAAAAATTTTTTTATTGTTCTATTCATTTTCTCTACAACTGCCTTCTCTCAAAAAGAAAAATTAAATTTTCTCGTTAAACCTTATGTGCAAAACACATCCGCGACTTCGATTACAATATTGTGGGAAACAAACCCCGCATCAAAAGGTGAAGTGCAATTCGGCAAAGCAGAGCTTGATAAAAATTCTCCAACGCTTGACCAAAAAATAATTCAAGATTCTTTTTCAACGATGCACGTTATCGAATTGAAAAATCTTGAGCCTGGCAAGCAATATTTTTACAAAGCTCTTTCATGTACAGAGAATGGCGATACACTTATTTATAATATTCTGCCGATAGCAACATTTCCGTATGTTGAACAGCCGTTTACGTTTGCTGTCTTTAGCGATTCGCAGCAACAGGAAGATACACTCGCGTGGAATAAAATTTCCAACATGGCATTGATGGAAAGGCCAAACTTCGGATTGATCGTAGGCGATCTCGTTGAAAGAGGTGAAGATATCAACATGTGGCGGAATCAATTCCTTTCCAAAGCACACGAGTTTATGAAAAGCATTCCGCTCTTTCCTGTGATGGGTAATCATGATAACAACGATCCGAATTATTTTAAATACATGAAATCTCGCAGCGAAAAAAGTTATTACACTTTCACTTATTGTAATGCACAATTTTTTATAATCGACAGCAATCTTGAACTTGAACCGGGCAGCGAACAATATAATTGGCTCGAAGAAGAACTAGCAAAATCGAAAACTGATTGGAAAATTGCAGCGCATCATCATCCCGCGTATTCATCCGATTACGATGATTACGGAAATTCCGAAACATCACTTCGCTTAAAAGGCGATCCGGTAATTCTTCCTCTCATTCCACTTTATGAAAAATATAATGTTGATGTTGTTTTCTCCGGGCACATTCACAGTTACGAAAGAACATGGCAAATCGCAAATGATAAAGTTGATGACGATGGAGTTGTTTATATACAAACCGGCGGTGCCGGCGGCAACCTGGAAAAAAGTGCGGTGATGAGATCGTGGTTCACTGCCAAAGTTAAAAGTGCACACAACTTCTGCCTCGTTTCAGTTAACGGCAATCAACTTTATTTCTGTGCGATTGATTACAGTGGGAATTTGTTTGATCAAATCAAATTGAAAAAGGAAGCTGATAAATTATTAACATTATCTACGCCGGTTATTCGCGCACATAACAACAAATTCATTGATGAAATAAATGTAACTATTGAAGATTATAATAAAAACGCAGAGGCAAGATTTACATTCGACGGCGGTGAACCCTCGATCAATTCCCAATTATACAAAGGACAAATAAGAATTAATGAATCATGCATACTAAAAGTTTCTTCTTTTGTAGGCAATCTAAAAAGCAAAACGAGCAAAATGTTTTTTGAAAAAATTGAAGGACAGAATGGATACGCTGTTAATCCTACAAACAACGGATTGAATTACAAATATTATGAAGGAACAAATTGGCTGAATCTGCCGGACTTTGAAAAGACAAAAGAAATCAAAAGCGGAGCCGTTGGCAATATTTCTATTACTGAAATCAAAGAGCGTGAGGATCAATTCGCAATAACCTACGGCGGATTTATTCGTGTTGACGACAACGATGTTTATACTTTTTATGTTCGTTCCGATGACGGCACAAAGTTATACATCGATGATCAACTTGTTGTGGATAACAACGGCTCTCACAGCGCAAGAACAAAATACGGCAGTATAGCTTTGCTTGCTGGCTATCATAAATTTTATCTCGAATATTTTGACAACGTTGAAGGAGAGGAATTAAAAGTAATGTTCAAATCGAGCAAGTACGAAAGAAGGGAAATAAAAAACAACGAGTTGTTTCGTTAATAAAAAATGTTCGCATATATTTTTTTGTCTGAATCACTTGGTACTACACAAAAGTAGAATCATATTTCAAAGTTGTAGCCCTTCTCTTTCAGGCTGTCGTATTTACGTTTATCGAATCTATATAATTTTGCAGCGCGGTGCGGGACACCTTTTTGTTTTTCTAGCGGAACAAGAACATTCATCCCAAGAATTTTTTTGCGGAAATTTCTTTTGTCCATGTCAAAATCCATAATGGTTTCGTAGAGATTTTGTAACTGTGAGAGAGTAAATTTTAGAGGCAGCAATTCAAAACCAATCGGACGAATTCTAACACGCTGTTTCAATCTTTTCAGTGCATAATTAATAATTTCATTATGATCGAACGGAAGCTTGGGAAGTTTTTTGATAGAAAACCACTGTGCATCGCTTACTTTGGGACCGGGTTCAGGTTTGTAATCTTCAATTTTCACGAGAGCAAAATAAGCAACGGTTACAACCCTAAACAAAGGGAAACGATAAACATCACCAAAAGTATAAAGTTGTTCCATGTAAACATTATCAAGACCTGTTAATTCTTTCAGCACTCTTTTTGCGGCAATATCAAGATTCTCCTCTTGCAAAATATTGCTTCCGGGCAGCGCCCATTCGCCTTTGCCCGGTTCTACCGCAAGTTTTATCACGAGCACTTTCAACTCGGAATTGTCAAATCCGAATATGACGCAGTCGGTTGATAAATTTTTGATAATCTGGTTTGAATTTTTTGCCAACTCTACCGAACCTTGTTTGTTAACAATTTATTAATAGTAAATATAAATTATTTTTCGAAAATTAAAAAAGTTATTGTGTTTTTGACACTAAGAAATTATATTGAAGATAAATATTGTAAAAAATACACTAAGAAATTTGTTCCCTGAAAAGACTTACTTTTTAGTGCGAAAAAAAGAGAAGCACAAATGGATAAGTATAGAATAAAATTTATCGAAGATACTGAAGTAGATGCCGGACTAAACAGAAAACTTATAAAAATATTATCTGTTTGTTTTGATGATCAGCCGGTTTTCAAACAGAGGCGGTACTACAAAGAAATGCCCGGCTGCAGATGGTACATTGAAGAGAACGAACAAATAATTGCTCACACGGCTCTGCACGAGAAAAATATTCTTCTTGATAGCAGGCTGCTGAAAATCTGCGGTATTGCCGAGGTATGTGTGCTTCCTGAATATAGAGGGAAAGGTTTGGTGAAGCTGATACTAAAAAAAATAGATCAGTGGCTTATTGATAATAACTATAAATATGCTATGCTCTTCGGTGATGAAAATGTTTACAGCTCGAGCGGTTACTTTAATATTGATAACGAAATCAAGTACGTTGATTATGAAACGAAAGAAACGAAAACCGAGATAATTAAATGTGCTATGGTCAAAAAACTTTCGGAAGAACCATGGCCCACCGGACTTGTTGATTTAATGGGACCAACTTTCTGACAAACTTTACGGAGCGAATGATTTTGGAAAATACCGATACCAATACAGTAAATTTAGAAAAAGTGCTTATATCAAATAACGTAGATGCCGGTAATCTTATTAAAAGATTATTGCCTCACCATTACGATAAATTTGTTGTTTATGTTAATGAAAAATCGGAAAAAGAATTCTTCGGCATAAGAAGCGATAACGGCAAAATTATTTTGGAAGGTTCAAATCAAATAACAATTGCATCGGCATTGAATTGGTATTTAAAATATTATAACAATTCTCACATAGGCTGGAACGGCGACCGGATAAATTTATTTAAAAATTTACAAGATGTTAACGCTGAAGTAATATTTGAATCGCAATTTCAGTATCGTTTTTTTCTTAATTATTGTACATATAGTTATTCAATGCCGTGGTGGAATTGGGAAAGATGGGAGCGCGAAATTGATTTCATGGCGATGAATGGAATTAATCTCGTGCTTGCACTTGTTGGCCAGGAAGCGGTGTGGCAGAATGTTATGCAAAAACTCGGTTGCAGCGAAAAAGATATTTTTGATTTTCTCCCCGGTCCGGCATATTTGGCGTGGGGATGGCTAAACAATTTGGATGGATGGGGCGGACCAACTACACAAAATTGGATTGATGATCAGAAAGAACTGCAGTTAAAAATATTGGAACGAATGCGGTCGCTTCAAATGAAGCCTGTTCTTCAGGCTTTTACCGGAAGAGTTCCGAAATGTTTGACTGACGTTTTTCCCGATGCGAACATAATCAAACTGCCCGGCTGGTATAAATATGATGGTGTTTATTTTCTGGATCCTCTTGACCCGCTCTTTAAAAAGATAAGCAAATTGTTTTTCGAAGCACAAAGTTCTCTTTATGGGAATGATCATTATTTCGCCGGCGATATATTTCATGAAATAGATTCGTCCGACAAGACGAAAGATTATATGAGTCTTGTTTATAGAAACATAGAGGAAAGTTTACTCGAATCCGACAGTGATGCAAAATGGATTTTGCAAAGCTGGACTATCCGCGACGACAGCATCGCCATTCTCGATACTCAACATACAATTATACTTGATATGTTCTGCGAGTCGGAACCGAAATGGAAGAAGACCGAGCAATTTCATGGACAGCCGTGGGTGTGGAGTATCATTAATAATTTCGGAGGAAGAACCGGGCTTGGCGGTCCAATCAAAAAAATTATTGAAGGTTTGCAAACGGCGAAAGTTGAAGCCGCTGAAGATAGATTAATTGGGATCGGAGTTGTACCGGAAGGAATTGAAAACAATATGCCGGTTTATGAATTGCTTTTGGAAATGAATTGGCGTGCTAAAATTGATGATGTAGAAAACTGGATTTTAAAATATGCCGAAAGAAGATACGGCTTGATTTCCTCCAACATAGAAAAAGCGTGGTCCCTTTTGCTCGATACTGTTTATACCGGTCCGAAAGGTTATGCACCGGTTGAATCTGTTATTTGTGCCGTTCCTTCATTTAATATAAAGAAAGCGAGTTCCAACGGCACAACAGAATTGTATTACAGCAATTCAAAACTTCTTGAAGCAGTTGAATTTTTACTCGCTGATTCCGGCAAACTTTGTGATGTGAATACTTACAAATACGATATTATTGATGTAACACGCCAGTTTGGTGCTAATCTTGCCAGCCAACTTTATGGTGTGTTGATCAAAAAATATTTTGATAAAGATGCCGAAGGTTTTAAAACTTACTCGGAAATTTTTGTACAGCTTTGTATCGATCTCGATGAATTGCTTTCGTGCAGTAAATATTTTTCCTTGGGTAATTGGCTGGAATCGGCAAAACAGAAAGCGAAAGACGAAAATGATTTGAAGATGCTCGAATGGAACGCACGCAGACAAATTACTTTGTGGAGTTCCCCCGAAATAACTGAGTTCCATGATTATGCCAACAAGCAGTGGGGCGGGTTAATAAAAGATTATTATCTGCCGAGATGGAAAGAATTTTTCAAAACTTGTCTCGAAAATTTATCCGGTGAAAAAGAATTTGATGAAAAAATATTCACACAAAAAATGATGGCATTTGCAGTAGAATGGTCTGAGAGAAACGATTCGTATAAAATTGAGAGCGGCAAAGATGCTATTAATACGGCGAAAGGGTTTGTTGATAGTTACAAAGAGTATGTAGAAGAAATTTAGAATCACAAAATATTTTCAACGTTCTCGTTAACGGAGATTAATAATGTCACTTATCGGCATAGATTATTTCATAATATTTCTCTATCTGGTCGGCACAGTTGTAATCGGTCTTTATTACGAGAAACGCGTTTCATCATCCTCGGATTTTTTTCTTGCCGGAAAAATGCTGCCGTTCTGGGCAATCGCTTTTTCGATTGTTGGAACCGATATCGGCGCAGTCGATTTCGTCGGCTTAACCGGGCAAGCATACAGATTCGGAATTGTTGTCGCAAACTTTGATTGGATCGGTTCGGTGCCGGCGATGATCTTTGCCGGTTTGATTTTCATTCCTTATTACTGGAAAGCCGGCGTTTACACAATTCCCGAATACCTCGGCAGAAGATATAATATTTACTTGCGTGTAATCAGCGCTGCTTTATGGCTTATCTTTATTACGTTCACACTCGGTGTGATGTTGTGGGCAACCGGAGTTCTTCTTCAAGAAATGCTCGGCTGGCCTATCATGCTTTCGATAATTCTTACGGTTGTTGTTGTTGGTTTATATACAATCACCGGCGGTTTGTATGCTGTTGTAATGACCGATGTAATTCAGGTTGTTATAATGATAATCGGAAGTCTCGCAATTCTCGTTCTCGGTCTTTGGCAGATTGGCGGGTTGAACGAGCTTGTGAATCAAGTTACGGCACTCGGACCGCAATATCAAAATCATTTCAAATTAATTCTCTCTCCCGAAACAAATACGCCGTATCCGTGGACGGGAATTTTGTTCGGACTTGCATTTGTACTTGCGCCGGCATACTTCATCGGTAATCAAGTTATCATACAAAGATCGCTCGGCGCTAAAGATGAATGGAACGCAAAAGCAAGTATGGTTTTTGGAGCGTTCCTAAAAATTTTAATTCCGATACTTATTGTTACGCCGGGCTTGATTGCAGTTGCACTTTTCCCAAATATGAAGGACGGCGATGCAGTTTATGCAAGACTTATTAAAGAATTATTGCCGCCGGGATTAACCGGGCTTGTCTTCTCGGCATTCCTCGCTGCGTTGATGTCAACGGTAAGTGCGATTGTTAATTCGGTTGCTACTGTTTGGACAAAAGATATTTACGAATTATTCGTTAAGAAAAATGCTTCCGATAAACATTACTTAATTGTTGGAAGATATGTTACCGGAATCATACTCATATTAGCTGTTATAACTTCTCCGCTCAGTAAAGAATTTCCCGGAATTTATGTTTACGTGCAAACAATAAATTCATTTCTGCAAGGACCTATCTTTGCCGTACTCATACTCGGAATATTTTCAAAAAGAATAACACAATGGGGCGGGCTGATCGGTCTGCTTGCCGGAATTTTCTTTTCCGCAATGATGTACATTTTCAAAGATTCTCTTTTCACAATTGACGAGCCGTTTCTTTACATCTCGTGGTGGAGTTTTATCGGCGCGGCGCTCGTTACAATAATTGTCAGCATTTTTACAAAACCACATGCTGTAGAAAAGTTAAGAGGCTTGGTTTACGGATTGGTAGTAAAAGATCCTGAACTTCAAGAAGTATTGAAAAAGAAAATTACTCAAGAGGTTTGAGATGTTAAACTTCGATTGGATAAGTAGTATTGATGCCGGAAGTGCAAAATTAATTGTGCTGATAACCTTTTTGCTTCCGTTGATTTTTGCACTCACGTTAAAGAAGAATTACATCTTTGCCGGCGCCGAAAACAATAAGCCGTGGCGGAACTTAAAAATCTGGGTAACAATCTTAACGGGAATTATGCTGATTATTTATTCATCTTTTTAAAACAAGACGAAAGAAATTATGACAAACAATAATAAACCCGGTATTTCAATTATGACGCTGATCGGAATTTTCTTTGCGGTGTTTGCTCTCAGTTTGTTTGCCGCAATTTTATTTACCGGAACCGACCGCGGAAAAATTGTTAATCTGCTGTGCGGTTTGTTGTTTCTAATAATGTCCGGCGGCTCGTTTATAATTTCAAAAAAATCAAAATAGTTTATCATGAAATGCATTCCGCAAATAAAAGAAAGTAATGCTGTAGAAGTATTGAAGAAAAGAGAAAATATTTTTCAGAGGGAAAAAAATGTCCGGCGTTCCGAACTTATCTATTTGCCGTATTATCTCTTCTCGTTCAATATTTATCTCGCGGACGGTAAAGTAGAAAGCTCATTTGTATGCGTTGATTTGATCGGCGGTGAGTGCGCGCATCTGAGAGATAAAACAAACATTGTTCAGGGAAATAAAACCGCGGAATTCAACAACGTAATTACTGAAAACGAAGCGGCTGAAAGAGCACGCAAGTTTATAATCAATGAAATTCTTCACAAGAAAAAAAAGTATCTGAATTTTTTAACGATGGAGATAAAACTTGAAACCGTTCTCGAATACCCGTACTGGATCGGTTACTTCCAAAAGAAAAACGGAATCGATTTCAATGTGATAGACGGAATTACGGGGCAGAAGCAAGGTCCTAAAATGAAAACAATCTTCATAAAATTTTTGATGCAGTGAACAAAATGAAAATACAAAAAGGTAAACTGATGAACACAAAAATGCGAAGCCTATTATTCATTCTGACGGCACTACTATTTAGTTCGGGTTACATGTTCAGTCAAACCACCGGAAAAATTGCCGGTAAAATTGTTGAAAAGAATACGAGCGAGGCATTACTTGGCGCAAATGTTTCTATTGTTGGAACCACGATGGGTTCTGCCGCCAATTTAGACGGCGAATATTTTATTATAAATGTTCCGCCCGGTCAATATGATCTCAAAGTTTCGATGATCGGTTATGCACCGTTGATTTTTAAGAATGTTAACGTATCGGTTAATAGAACAACAACAATTAATGCCGAACTCGAAGCTGAAGACGTGGCGCTGTCCGAAGTAGTTGTCACTGTTAAAGCAATCAGCGATAAGAAAGATCAAACAAGCTCAATCAAAAACGTTTCCGGCGAAGATATAAAAACTCTTCCGGTTGAAAGTGTCGGCGATGTTATCGGATTGCAAGCCGGAGTTGTACAAGGACACTTTAGAGGAGGCAGAAGTACCGAAGTTTCTTATCTCGTGGACGGCGTTTCGGTAACAGACGGTTATTCGAGAGAGAATTACAAAGTAGAAATTGAAACCGAAGCTGTTCAGGATATGGAAGTAATCACCGGTACATTTAATGCAGAGTACGGACGTGCGATGAGTGGTATCGTAAATATTGTTACAAAAGAAGGAAGCGAAAAATTCCGCGGTAGTGCTTCGGGAAGTTTGTCCAATTATTTTACTACTCACAATGATATTTTTCTTGGACTCGAAGCCGGCGATGCCGCAAGAAATCAGGATTACAAATTCCAGCTCGAAGGACCTCTCTACAAAAATTATATTACCTTTTTTACAAATTTTAGATATCAGGATAACGATGGACATCTAAACGGTATCAGAAGATTCAATGTAAACGATTATACCGATTTCTCTCACGCAGATATAAATGATGGAGTTAAAACTCAGTGGGATGCAGTAATTAACGGAGACACTTATTATTCCGAACATACCGGAGATAACTCTTACGTTCCGATGAACTGGTCGAAAGATTATTCTGTATTGGGCAAACTCACGTTCCGCCCACTTGCCGTTTTTAAATTTTCGTTAATGTACACGAAAAATTACAACGAGATGCAGAACTATGAACATTACTATAAATACAAACCCGACGGCAGAAGAGTTTATTACGATAAAAGTGATTTCTACTTGTTCCAGTTGAACAATGTTTTATCCGACAATATGTTTCATGATATAAAAGTTTCGTATAAGCATTCACTGACCGATAATTATCTTTACAAAGATCCGTTCGATCAAAGATACGCTGCAGACAACTACGGTAAATCCGGCGGAGGATTCAGTACCGGCGGGCATGACAAAGGTTACAATGCAGTTGAGTTGAACGATCTGAATATTAAATACGATATCACATGGCAGTTGAATACACATCATTCTCTTAAAACCGGTTTTGATTACACGAGACACGATTTAACAAAAACAACCGTAATAGTCCGCGATATCAAATACGGCACTGCGGCACAAGAAGATTTTTATTACGATCCCACAACCGGTAAAATTGTTTTCAATCCGTACGAACCTGAAATTCTTAGCGAAGCCGTTTCATCGGATAACTATAATAAAAAACCGTACGAGCTTTCGGCATATTTTCAGGATAAAATGGAATACGAAGACCTTGTGATTAATTTCGGTGCGAGATACGATTACTTCAATTCGAATACGGTTTACCCGACACAATTAAGAAATCCCGGCAATCAATTAAGTTATCCTGAAAATCCCGAAAGAATGTCGGAGTACCCGAAAGCAAAAGCACGCGCGCAATTTAGCCCGCGATTTGGTTTATCGTACACGCTTGGCAGTGCGGCAGTACTTCATTTTAGTTACGGGCATTTTTTCCAGATGCCGCCGCTTTATGCTTTGTATCAGAACAGCAGATTTTTAGTTCCTTCGGGAAATTTTGAGACGATCATCGGCAACCCGAATCTGAAACCTGAAAAAACCGTTCAGTATGAAATGGGTTTCTGGCAAGAACTTCAGGAAGGTCTCGGATTTGAAGTCTCCGTTTTCTACAGAGATATTTATGATCTTCTCACGGCAGCAGTAATTACAACTTACAATCAGGTTAAATACGGATACTATGGGAATAAAGATTACGGCAACTCGAAGGGAATGGAAATGAAACTTGATTATGCATTCGATCCGTTCACCGTATTTGTAAATTATACTTTGCAGTACACGAGAGGTATTGCCGATAATCCGAGTTCAACATACACACGAGCCGGGCAGAATATGGATGAGATTTCAAAATTGATTCCGCTTGCATGGGATCAAAGACATACGTTGAATGTAAGTATGAATTACGAAAAAGAAAATTACGGATTGAATCTTACCGGCACTTTCAACTCCGGCATTGCGTACACATATAAACCGGTTTCCGAAAGCCCGCTTTCGAAGCAGACTTTGTTCCCGAATAATCAGCACCGCCCGGCAGCGTTTGATATTTCTTTTAAAGGTCATTACGATGTTGGTTTGGTTGATAATGTAAAGATGAGATTCTTCTTGTCTGTTTATAATCTTCTCGATAGGCTGAATGAAGTAAGTGTTAACGAAACAACCGGACGTGCATACACTGCTATTCTTACTCAAAGTCAGATTTCAACTTTCAAGAGCAACTTTAATGATGTGTACGATGCATCGCATGATCCGTCAATGTATTCGGCGCCGCGTTCGATAAAACTTGGTGTCGGAATTGTTTTCTAAATAAATGTGAATGAGAATTTTTAAAAAGGTTTATTATGAAGAAGATTTCAATTTTGATAACACTGTTTGTACTGCTGATTTCCGGCGGAGTTTTTGCGCAGCAGCCGTACAGAGTTGGAACAACAGCGGCAAACTTTTTGGAAATTGGTTACGGCAGTATTGCAAATGCAATGGGTGATGCTCACGCAGCGGTTGATAACGGCGATTTAACATCATTGTATTGGAACCCGGCAAGTTTGGGTTACCGCACACGCAACGAAGCTTTTGTTACAGTTCAACCGTGGGTTGCGGATATTAATGTATCGAGTGCCGGATTCGGATATGCAGAATCTTCGCTTGGTACTTTTGCCGGAAGCGTTATAATTATGAATTACGGCTCCGAAGAAGTTACAACAGTTACAAATCCAAACGGTACCGGCGAAAAATTTGACGGAATGGATTTCAGTCTGAATTTTTCTTACGGCAAAAAAATTGTTGATTGGTTCTCTTTCGGGTTATCGGCAAAATATATCAGCACACAAATTTGGCACGAGAGTGCAAGCGCAGTAGCACTCGATCTCGGTGCTATCGTTAATACAAAATTCTTTGCATGGTCGGATGTTCCCGGCGACGGACTTAATATCGGTATGTCTATTTCTAATTACGGAACACGTCTCACTTACGATGGAATTGATTTGAAACAATCCGTAGATATCGAACCCGATGAGAACGGAAATTTTGCAAACGTTCCGGCGAGATACGAATTGGATGAATGGGAACTTCCTCTTCTTTTCAGACTGGGCGTTTCGTTCTATCCGTACAAATCAGAAATGCATTCGGTACAAATTGCAATTGATGCTTTGCACCCGAACAATAACAGCGAATCAATAAACATCGGTGCGCAATATTCACTGAGAATTCCGGCATACGGTGATATTTATATCCGCGGAGGTTACAAAGGTTTGTTGATGGATGAATCGCAATACGGACTTTCGTTCGGTTTGGGTGTTGCACTGAAAATGTTCGGCAATCAATCTGTTAAGTTCGATTATGCCTACAGAAGTCACGAAGTTCTCGGTAATATTAATTCCTTTTCGGTAGGCTTTTTATTTTAGTTAATAAGAAATGTGTAGTTAGGAGATAAAAAAATGAAAAATTTTGTGAGAGTTCTTCTTCTATTGACGGCTGTAAACATTTCATTATATGCGCAAGGAAGAATGTATGATGGTCCCGATGATCCCGCCGGTGATAAAGCCGCAGAAAGAGTCGGCTACATGACGGGCAACAGAGTGTTGATACAATTTAGAAATACAACTGAACTTAGTGATTGCTGCGGCTTGGGCTACGAAGTTTCCAAGTGGCCGAATAATTATGAAGGCACGAAAATGACAGACGGCATCGCAACATTAATTGGCGCCAGAGTTTTTCTGCAGAACGATACGATCCCGGTTACAAGCGGTTATCAAGGCAGAACCGATCTCGATACTCTTTATTATATTCAAAGCAGTTACAGAGAACACATGGATAAAGATGCGACGCTAACCGTTGAATACGGTTTGTACCCGGTGTTCGGTTATTTCAACGAGTTGAGCGAAACACCGGCGGTAAGCAGTTCGCCTGAATCATGGCCCACCGACGGCTGGCCCTCCAACAACGGGAAAAAATGGCTCGGCGAATGGAACGGAAGATTCGGACGCGGAGTTGTTAAATCCGATCTCGAATGTTTCTTCGTTACAAATGACGCGCAAGATCAGGAATATTTGGAAAGCGGCAATAGAGTTCGTTATTATCCGCGACCCGGAATTCAGATCGGTTACAAAGATCCGAACGTTACAATACAAAAAGGAAAACCGTGGGGCGGCATCGGGGTTAGAATTGAAACACGCGGCTTCCAGTGGAGTAATCCTTCTGCTAACGATGCAATCTTTTGGGAAGATAATATTTCCAATATATCAAACTATGATTTGCCCGAAATGGTTTTCGGCTTCTGGATGGATAATGCAGTCGGCGGCGAAGAAGGTGTTGGAGACGATCTCGCTTTCTACACAACAGATTTGAACATGGCTTATACGTGGGATGTAGATTATGTTCCGGTCGGCGGAGGCAAAGCTCCCGGACTTCTCGGCTTTGCTTTTCTCGAAAGCCCCGGCTTACCTTTCGACGGAGTTGATAACGATAACGATGGTATCGTTGATGAAAAAAGAGACAACAGTGCAGCAGCAAAAGTTGGTGCAACTTCCGGCATAACTGATGTTGATAAATTTCTTTCGTACTACAAATTAACTTCTGCCGATCTTAAAGAACACTGGGATGCAGATGAAGATCAGGACTGGGAAGACGGAATTGATGCAAACGGCAACGGTGTTTATGATAAAGATGAAAATGCAGGCGATGATGTCGGGCTGGATGGTGTTGGTCCCGGCGATATTAATTATACCGGTCCCGATGCGGACGGAACAGAATGTAATCACAAACCGGATTTTGCAGAAGGAATTGGAAGCGAACCGAATTTTGCTTCAACGGATATTAACGAATCCGATATGCTTGGCCTGACTTCGTTCCATTACACAACTGATATTGACAGACTTGCCATCATTCGAACAGATGAAAGTTTATTCAAATATATGGCTGAAGGAACGTTCAATGATTTTCAGGATCAACCGCTCAACTTTATGGAATTTTTTGCATCGGGAATTTTTCCGCTTTACAGAGGAAGAACCGAGCGCGTTTCATTCGCCGAACTTCATTCTTACGATCCGCTTTCCGGATTAATGGGAGATTCACACGCCGCACCGGCTCTCTTCCGTTTGAAAGAAGTCGTTCAGGTTATTTATGAAACCGATTACCGCTTTGCACAAGCTCCTTTGATGCCGACACTGAAAGCAACTCCGGCTAACGGAAAAATAATTTTAACATGGGATGATGTTTCCGATAAACTTACGCGCGATGAATTCGTTAATAACAAAAATGATTTTGAAGGTTACAAACTTTACAGAGCAACGGATAAAAAAATGTCCGATGCAGAACAAATTACAGACGGTTACGGCAACCCCACTTTGAAGAAGCCGATTTTCCAATGCGATAAAATTGATAACATCACCGGCTTTGCAGATTTTGGCGCTGTCAATGGCGTTCAGTATTATCTCGGCGACGACAGCGGTATTCAGCATTACTTTGTTGATGAAGATGTTGAAAACGGAAGAACATATTATTACGTACTTGTTGCTTACGATTACGGTCTGCCGGATGTTGGAGACGGAATCAGTCCTTCCGAAAATAGTTTTGTGATACGACTTGACGAAGCAGAAGAAGTCGTTGAAATAAGCAAGAACGTTGCAATTGTTAAACCTCATCAGTTTGCCGCCGGCTACGTTGAACCGAGCATCACAATGAACGAAGATGTTGAAAGACTCGGCTACGGTGCACTCTCTACAAAAATTATTGTGCCGGATGAAATTAAAGCTCAGCATACTTACAGAGTTTATTTCGATGTTGATACAGTTACATATTTGAGATTAACCGAGCAATTGAGAAGCAGTGCCGACATGCTTTACGTTAACAATGGTTTCAAAGTTTACGATGTAACCGACAACAACAAATTGGTTTACTCGGAAAACACAACTGATTTTTCCGGCGAGAATATTGAAGGCGATAAATATCAATCTACCGGCGGAACGAAATATGAGTACAAAAGATTGAACGACAAACTTGTTATTTCGGGAATGTTTGACGGGATTCAACTCTCGATAGAAAACCCGATCAATCTTGCGGAACAAAATTCGCAAACCACCGGATGGATTGACGGTACTTCACCGATGAATGTCGATGTCAGCGAAAGCGAAGGAATATTCTTTCCGTGGAAGTACAATATTGTTTTCACTTCCGATAATAATGCATACACATCGAAAACAACTTCAACAAGCAGAATAAAAGATGCCGATAACAATACACTTGGTCCTTCGCAAATTTTATTAAATCAGAATTTCAATTTCTACGTTGTTAATAAATCACTCACGAATGAAAACGGCGAGCCTGAAAAACTTGATTTGATCGTTTACGATAAAAACCAGAACGGAAGTTTTGATTATGATACCGATGAAGTGCTTGCCGGTTATTCCGTTCAATCCGGTTCAAAAATTTATTGGGCGGGCACAGTATTCGGAATTGATTTCAGCACAGCATTCACGGAAAGCAAAATGCCGGCATCGGGCAATATTTATCAAGTTGATTTCAAGCGTCCGTTTGTTGCGTCGGATTATTTTGAATTCACCATTAACCCGCAAGTTGATCTCAGTGCAGAAAAATTAAAAGGCGATATGAACAGCATTAAAGTTGTTCCGAATCCGTATGTAGTAACAAACTCGCTTGAAGGCGCGGTTGCAAATTATCAATTGAATCAAAGAAGACAATTGATGTTCACAAACATTCCGGCGCAGTGTGTAATTAAAATATTCACTGTCAGCGGCGTTCTTGTAGATGAAATTGTAGTTGATAACGCTGCTGCTTCGCGTACAAAAGAATGGGACCTGAATTCAACTGCAAACGGCACTGCATTTTGGGATCTTAAAACACGGGAAGGTTTGGATATTGCTTCCGGTTATTACATCTATCAAGTAAAATCGTCTTTAACCGGCGAAGAAAAAATAGGAAAGTTTGCAGTTGTTAAATAAAAATAATTAGCAGTTCTTTGTGTCCCGGTGCCTCTGTAATTGCCACAAAGTCACAAAGACACAACGAACTCGATTGACTTATTAGAATGGAAAAAAACTATCAACATATCGGGAAATTTTTCTTACTCAACTTTGTACTAATTTCTTTTCTGCTGGCGGCAAACACAAATGCGCAAGAAGAAAAAATTTTAGCGCGGGTGGGAGATAAAACAATTTCGCTGGATGAGTTTATTAGAAGAGCGGAATACACAGTGCGTCCGGCTTATTGTAAAAACAATTTCAATATCGATAAAAAGATAATTCTAAATTCATTGATCGCCGAAAAATTGCTTGCGATTGAAGCCGGCGGGAATAATACGTTCATCAGCAAAGCGGAAGTGCAGGCATATCTGCAAGGAAGAAAAGAACAGTTGATGCGGCTCTATCTTTATAATGATGAAGTACGAAGCAAAATAAAACTCGATACAAATAAAATTAATACTGCATTTAAGTATGCCGGACGCGAATACCAAATTTCTTACGTCAGTCTGCAAGATTCTTTGATTGCAAAACAGCTCGAAGAAGAAATAATCGAAAAGAAAATTCCTTTCGAAAAAACGCTTCATGAAAATTACAATCTGCAAGAGATACCCGAAAAGAAAGTTGAGTGGAGTAAACTTGAACATCCGCTCGTGCTCGACAGTCTTTTTTCAAAGGACCATAAAAAAGGCGACGTTATTGGTCCATTGAAGATCGAAGATAATCATTACATGTTTATAAAAATAAATAGCTGGAAAAACACACCGGCTATAACTGCAAAACAAATAGAGAACAGATACAATTCTGTTCACAACACGTACGAAGAGAGTGAAGCTTTCAGAGGATATGTTGAATATGTAAAGGAAATAATGAATGGCAAAAGTTTGGACTTCAATAAGGAAGTCTTTTTTGAACTTGCAGATATTTTTGGTCCGGAATACATGAACAGCAGAAAAACTCAAGAAGAAGCTTTTGAAGAAGGTGTTTGGGATTATAAAAAAGAAGAAATGGAATTCCGGAATACTAAACCGCGTCTCGATGAAATCAGAAATGAAAAATTGTTCACGTTCGATAATCATGATTGGACAGTAGAAGAATTTCTTCGTGAAATAAAAAAGCACCCTCTCGTTTTCAGAGAGAAAAAATTTCCGCAGAATAAATTTGGAGATCAGTTGCAATTAGCAATATTAGATATGATCAGAGATGAATGCCTGACTAAAGAAGCTTATGCCAAAGGCTATGATGACGTGCCCGGGGTTGTGCGTGATAATCAAATGTGGAAAGATAATCTCAACTCACTTTATGAAAAGTATAGAATACTAAAAGAAGCCGGTAAAGATTCTTTGTTTGCTTCCAACTATCAGGAAGTTATTAAAAGTACATTGAACCCATACGTTGATTCTCTTCAGTACAAATATTCCGATAAGATTTTTATAAACACGGATTTATTTAACAATATCAAACTTACCAAAATCGATCTGTCTGTGACGTATGCAAATTCTCCTTTTTCTCAGGTTGTTCCGAATTTTCCGCTGGTAACAACCGATAACAAACTTGACTACGGCAGTGCAGTAAAAAGTGTTCCTTAAAGTTTACAATTAATTCACACACAAAATGAAGTTCGTTATTGTGTATTGTACACTATGTATTTATATTATATTGTAAAAATCACACTAAGTCTGCAATTGAAATTGAATTTGCGGTTAATAATAAATTAACTCGTTAAACAAAAAAAGGAGGCAGTATGAAAAAAATCACCCTACAATTTGTAGCACTGATTTGTTTGCCGTTGATAGTGAGCGCGCAGACTTTTATCGATCCAAATCTTAACGTGGAAGCAAAAGTTTTTGCCTATCAATTGGCTTCGGCTCCAACCATAGACGGTTCGGGCACCGAATGGAATAATATTCCATGGCAAAAATTGTACTTCTTAGATAAGGATTATAATAATGACGGTCTCGCAGACCCGATACCCGGCAGAAATGATTATGAAGCTGAATTTAAAGCTGCTTGGGTCAATGGAAGCAATATTCTTTATTTGTTGATTAATATAAAAGATGACCGGTTTCATAATCCCGATAGCGTGAACTGGTATAATAAAGACGGAATGGAAATCCGTATCGATCCTTTTGATGCAGAAGATGCCGGAGAACCATCAAGCACCGGTACAGCTTTCAATCTCGGTTTTACTATTGGAAATAACAATGCTTCCGGACTTGAAGGACCATCAACAAATTACACAGCAGCATGGACAGTTAAAGAAAACTCATTCCCAAAAGAAGCAACTTTAGAAACCGGCATCGTATTGCCTTCAACAGTTCTTCTTCAAAAGAATTATGTAATGGGCTTTATGCTCTACTGCAGTGATAATGATAACGAACAAGACGGCTCACCTAAAGATAAAGATGCCGTACTTGCGCCGTGGCCTCAGCGTTATTACGGTGCAACAAAATCCAAAATCGGAATTGACGGCACATGGGAAAATATTTATTACTGGGGCAACATCGAATGTATCGCATTAAATATTCATGAAGTACCATCGGGCGGTTCAATTCAATCAGCAATTACTTCTGCTGAAGAAGGCGATATTATTAAAATTGCTGCCGGCACATTCACTGAAAATATTACAATCGATAAACCGTATTTGCAGTTAATCGGAACAATTACATCATCAGATACAACCAAGTTGATGCCCGCAGATGCAAACCAGCCGGTTATTAAAGTTGCCGATGATGACGCAGCTTACGGAACAGTTGTAAGTAACATCGGTTTTAACGGATGGAGTGTTGGTCAGGATGGTTCTGTAGTTATCGGCAATAAAGGTGTTGAAATTGGTTCTGCATTAACACAAGTAACCGGCAGTTACTTTACCGGTTTTGAACGCCCGATAATTAAGAGCGGCGTTGACAGTTCGAAAGCACATGCCGGCGTGTTTGAAGACAATCATCTTTATAAATGCAAAGGCGGAATCAACTTCAATACTCCTAACACAATCATGAGATATAACACTGTTGAAGAAGCTTCGGGCGGTTACGGATTGGAATCGAAAGGCGTGCTTGCCGGAAGTGCCATTGATATTAGTTACAATACTGTATTTAATCATCATGGAGAATGTGCAGTTGGTTACGGCGGAGCCGGTGTATTTACAGTTCACAATAATTTCTTTGTAAGAAGCGAACAGTTGTACGGATCGGGTGATACAACCGGTGACGACGGAATCGAAAATCAAGATGACGGCGGTTCGACAGATTATATTTACAATAACACAATCGTTGGCTGGAAGAGCGATGGAATGCAGCTGGGCGGTTCATCGAGAGGAACAAGCAATTATCATATTGCAAATAATTTAATAGCTAACTGCGCCGGTAAAGATTTCGATATCAGAAAAACCGGTTCGTATGAAATTGATTACAGCTTATCATACAAAAACAAAGGTGGAAACCTTGCAACTACACTCGGTACACATTCTGTGGAAGTAGATCCGCAATTCACAAATGAATTCGAAGATGATTTTACAATAACCACATCATCACCCGCTGTTGATGCCGGTTTAACAGAACCTTTCGGATTTAAGTTGATGTACTATGGTAATAATGTAGATATCGGTGCATTCGAAACCGGAAGCCCGGTTGTTTCTGTTGAGGAATTAAAAACAGAGCTGCCGGCAAACTATACACTCGAACAAAATTATCCCAATCCGTTCAATCCGGTAACAACAATAAATTTCAGCATACCGGCAAATGAAAAAGTGACAATGAAAGTTTATAACGTGCTTGGACAATTAGTATCTACATTAGCGGACGGTGAATATAATGCCGGTACATACAAAGTAACATTTGATGCATCGAGATTATCGAGCGGAATTTATTTCTACACATTGCAAACGAATAGTTTTTCAGTTACCAAGAAAATGATTCTGATGAAATAATTAGTGTGATAGAGACGCGCCGCACGCGTCTCTAATTTTTATATTGAAAGCACAGTTGATCAATGATGTTAGAAAAATTTTCTGCAAGTAATCTATGGTGCCTCTCTGTTTGGGGGATATGTATCGCGCATGTCTCCCGAATATTTTTAAATAACGAAAATAACCATGAGTAAACTATCTAATATTTTCAGTACACTCTTCTTAATTCTTTTTGTCGCCTCATCATTATCTGCTCAGGAAAAAGATATTACAATTAATGTAATGACTTACAATATCCAGCAAGGCACTCATTACAATCCGCAGTCAACACCGAAAGCAGTTTCCGAAATTGTTTTGAAAAACAAAATTGATTTGCTTGGTTCGCAAGAGTTGCACATTGACGGCGTTAAAAGTTTGAGCGCACTGCTGTCCGGTTACGGCTGGTTCGGGGTCGGAAGAGAAAACGGGAAAGAACTCGGCGAAACCGGCGTAATCTTTTATAATAAAGAAATGTTCGAACTTCTCGAACAATCGACATTTTGGTTATCCGAAACTCCGAATGTTATCGGAAGCAAAAGCTGGAATTCTGCCGATATCAGAATTGTAACGTGGGGAAAATTTCTTCTGCTCTCCGATTCAAGCATCGTTTATTTATTCAACACACATTTTGATCACATCAGCAGTTTGGCGCGGCAAGAAAGCTCCAAACTTCTTCTAAAAAAAATTGATGAGATTGCCGGAAAGAATCCCGTTATTGTTACCGGCGATTTTAATATGACGAGCGCCGATCAAGAATACAAAATTCTTGTTGACTACTACTATTATTATCTGCAAATGTACGATACGAAATATAAATCTATAAACGGCAGCACCGGTCCAGCCGGCACATTCAATGATTTTCTTTACGACAATCCATCAACTAAAATAGATTTCATCTTTGCAAACCCTTTCTTCGATGTTCTTACGAACGAAGTAATTCCCGATAAGTATGAAGGAAATTTTATCTCGGATCATTTCCCGGTGAAAGTGCAAGTGAAGTTGAAACATCCTTTGCCGCCGGTTACGCCGGTATTAAAAGCAGTTGCCGGTAATAACAAAGTTTCTCTCTATTGGGATGATGTTTCGGAAAAAGAAACCATCGAAACATTCGCCGATTCAACAAAGGATTTTCAGGGATACAAATTATATAAATCAAAAACTCCCGATATGAAAGATGCGCTTCTCGTAGAAGGCAAATGGAACGTTCCGCTGTTGAGGAAGCCGTTGTTCGAGTGCGATTTAATTGATGATAAATATGGTTACACAAATTATGGAATTGTTGGCGGCTTTGGTTATTATCTCGGCAGCAACAGCGGCTTGCAGCATTATTATGTTGATGAAGATGTCCGCAACGAAGAAACATATTATTACGTGTTGATCGCATTCGATCACGGGATTCCAAATATGGCAGATGGTTTTCCGCCGATGGAAACACCTTTTGTTCTCGAAGTTGATGCGAGCGGAAATATTATTTCGAAATCATCGAATGTTGATTCTGCAAAACCGGAAGCGCCTCAGCAAGGTTCGGATGATAAGTCTATAATTTTTGAGAATGATAACATTAAAGGGACCGGAAATTATAGTGTGAGAATAATTGATCCGTCAAGACTTGTAAACGGCAGATACAAAATTAAATTTGATGTTGATACGCTAAACTATAATGCAGTTCCCAACCCGAAGTACCGTAGTAACAGAGATTTGTATTTGATCAATTCTGGAATAAATATTGTCTCGCTGGAAAATGATTCTGTGATCTACAAAGAAAATTCTGCAAGCTATTCCGCGCGCAACATAGATTTCAATCCCTACTTGAATTACTATTTCCTCAACACGAGTACGCCGGTTGTTACCGAAGAGACAAACGGCTTCCAAATTATTTTAAGCAACCTTGTTGAAAAAGCTGTGTATGATTCCGTCAAATCCGGCTGGAAGATTGGAAATGCAAATATTAATGTAACGCCTTCTTCAAAAGAAGCATTTTATTTCCCGTGGAATTGTGAAATTAGATTTGGTGAACTATATACCGGTCGCACTTCAACTCTGAAATCAATCTACGATACCGACGGAAGTATTATTGCCTTCACGCAATTACTGCTCAAACAAAATTTTGATTTCAGCGTTGTGAGTAAAGATTTCCCGGACGAAAAACTTGACTTGATTGTTTTTGATGCTGATGCGGATGGTGTCTTCAATTATGAAAAAGATAAAGTGCTTGCCGGTTATTGTGTCGAACTTGCAAATAAAGTTTACTGGGCTGGAACGGTTTTTTCAATCTCGTTCGAAAATGCCAGCGGTAATTTACCGTCGCCGGGCGATCTGTACGAAATATTTTTTAAGCGACCGTTTCTCGATTCGGACGAAATCATATTTAAAATAGATACGAATGTTACTTCCGCTGATGCCGCAAATGATAAAGGTTTGAGCACGGATTTTTCACTCAGTCAAAATTATCCGAATCCATTCAACCCATCCACAACAATTAGTTACACGTTACAAGTTTCAGGTTATACGACTTTGAAAGTCTATGATATTCTTGGAAGAGAAATTGCAACACTTGTAAATGAATTTAAGCAAGCCGGGAAGTATAACGTAGAGTTCAGAACGCAGCTTGCCCGCCAAGGCGGGAGTGCAGAATTACCAAGCGGAATCTATTTTTATACTTTACAAATTAGCCCTTCGACACTCTCAGCGTCTTCTTTCAGACAAACAAAAAAAATGTTGTTGATTAAATAATGCCGGACGGATTATCAACCACAACTTTTGTCGGAGGAATAAAATTTTAAATCACTTACTGAAGTTGTGCAAACCCGTTTTTAAAAAAATTGCCACAACATTTTCCGTGTAAACGGAATCCAGCTTTGCGGTGATATGTCGGGGTAGAATTAAACTCTCAAAATCGGGCTTAGCCCGAATTGTACTTAAAATGCGGCTAAAGCCGTTCGTTTTGGGGAGTTGTTCCCCACGACCTGAAGGTCGTGTCAATTAGACAATACTCAAATATGAATTTGGTGTAAATTCAAACAATAATTACAGATAAAAAATAGCGGGAGAGGTCATGAAAACAAAAACGTTCCCGATATTTTTGGTGTTCCTTTGCATGGGTTTCGGCGATGTAGTTGGTCCCCTTGTAGGATCGGCAAAAGATACTTTCGTTCCGCTTATAATGGGGCAAGTGAGTGATGTTACAAATGTTCTTACCGGCTTCATCGTTCCGTTATTCTGTTTGTTATATATTGCGGTTGTATCTTTTATATCGATTAGAAGAACTGCATAGAGCCAGCAAACAAATCTTAATTAAAGGAGATCTTAAAAATGAAATACGGCAGTGATAAAAGAATTGTGATGACTCTCGATGCCGGAGGAACAAATTTTGTTTTTTCTGCAATTCAAGGAAATGAACAGATTGTTGATGAAATACGTCTCGATGCGAATGCGGATAATCTTGAAAAATCTTTATCCAATATTGTTGAAGGATTTATACAGGTAAAAAACAAATTAAGCGGCGAGCCTTCTGCAATAAGTTTTGCTTTCCCCGGTCCGGCAGATTACCCGAATGGAATTATCGGCGATCTCGGAAATCTTCCGGCATATAAAGGCGGCGTTGCGCTCGGTCCGATGTTGAAAGAAAAATTCGGCTTGCCGGTCTTCATCAACAACGATGGCGATTTGTATGCATACGGCGAAGCGATTGCCGGGTTTCTTCCGCTCGTAAATAATAAACTTGAAAAAGCCGGTAACCCGAAACGTTACAATAATCTTTTCGGGTTAACACTCGGTACCGGTTTCGGCGGCGGGATCGTTCGTAACGGCGGATTGTACTTGGGTGATAATTCAATGGCGGGAGAAATTTGGCTTTTGAGAAACAAACTTTCGCCGGACGAAAATGTTGAAGAGCATGCAAGCATCCGCGGCGTTCAAAAAGTTTATGCGGAAAAAAACGGAATCAAAAAAGAAGATGCACCTTCGCCGAAAGAAATTTTTGAAATTGCATCGGGAAAATTAAACGGCAATAAATTAGCCGCTGTTGAAGCTTACAAACAAATGGCTCAAGCTGTGGGCGATGCAATCTCAAACGCAATCACTCTGCTCGATGGAATTGTTGTAATCGGCGGCGGACTTTCGGGTGCAAGCTCTCTCTTTATGCCGTTTTTAGTTGATGAGATGAACAGCGATTTTGTTAAAGCTGACGGTACAAAATTTAGAAGACTGAGCGCAGAAGTATATAACCTTGAAGATGAAACTGAAACAGAAAAGTTTCTCGAAAGCAAAGCCAAAGAGATTAATGTTTACGGTACGAATAAAAAAATTACGTACGATCCTTCACAAAAAATTGGTGTTGGGATTTCAAAGATCGGTACGAGCAAAGCAATCTCAATCGGTGCGTATGCTTTCGCACTTAATAAGCTGGACAGTTTAAGTAAGTAAAAAATGAAAAGAAATAGAACGCTGATTACGCAGATAACGCGGATTCTATCCGCGGAAATCAGTTGAATCCGTGCTCGCCCGCATTAGTTTGACGGGTCATCAGTGTCCTATTGAATTGGTAAGCTGACGATTAACTAATGAATAAAACTACTCCAGAATACACAACAGAAATAAATAGCGAAAAAACAAATTATACTTTTGCTCTTTCTGTTTTAACATCTCTCTTTTTTATGTGGGGATTTATAACGTGCTTGAACGGCATTTTAATCCCGCATTTGAAAGCTCTTTTTTCTCTGAGCTATAAAGAAGTGATGTTAATACAATTTAGTTTTTACACTGCGTATGCTTTGCTTTCAATTCCAATCGGAAAGTTTGTCGGCAGATTCGGTTCGCAAAAAATAATTGTTGCCGGTTTAATTACCGGAGGCATTGGTTGTCTCGGTTTTTATCCAGCCGCCGGTTATCAACTCTATCCGATGTTTTTGATTTCGCTATTTGTGCTTGCTTCGGGCATTACGATGCTCGAAGTTTCGGCAAATCCCTTTGTTGCGATACTTGGTAAGCAAGAAACAGCAGCGAGCAGATTAACATTTACGCAAGCATTCAATTCTTTGGGAACAACAATTGCACCGTACCTCGGTTCGTTTTTCATTCTTTCAATCGCTGTTAAAGCACCGGTCGAATTGCAAATGATGTCTGCCGCAGAAATATCGGCATATAAATTTGAGCAATCGAATACTGTTCAAGCTCCGTATCTTGTTTTGGCATCCGTTCTTTTTTTTCTCGCAATTATTTTTTCTGTTATAAAACTTCCTAAGCATGAAAATGGAAAAGTTGCCGGCGCGGTAGTTGAAAACAAAAATTACGATCATATTCACGGGCGAGTTTGGAATTACAAACATCTCGTACTCGGCGCAATCGGAATATTTTTTTACGTTGGCGCCGAAGTTTCAATCGGAAGTTTTTTGGTGAATTATATCGGTCAACCGGATATTGCCGGGTTCAATCCAGCAGAAGCCGGTAAGTACATTTCGTTTTATTGGGGCGGCGCAATGATCGGAAGATTCATCGGCTCTTTTGTTCAGAGAAAAATTAAACCTGCAAAGGTTTTGGCATTTAATTCTATTGCCGCATCATTATTAGTAACCGCTTCAATGTTTAGTTTTGGTTTAACGGCGATGTGGTTAATTCTTGCTGTCGGATTGTTCAACTCAATTATGTATCCCACAATTTTTACACTTGCGATTGATGGTTTAGGAAAACACACGGGCAGTGCTTCCGGTATTCTTTGCACGGCAATAGTCGGCGGCGCTCTAATTCCTTTAACGCAAGGTTTCTTCGCCGATAATATCGGTATTCATCATGCATTTTTTATTCCGGTAGTTTGCTATTTGTACATTGCATTCTACGGAATAAAAGGGCATAAACACTTCTACCAAAATATTCTTTAAGATTTTTGGCAGCACTACATTGACAAAAAATTAAATAAATGCCATATTGCAAACGATTGCGGGAGCGTTTGCGTTAATGAAACATAATACCTTACATGACATTGCAAAGAAATTAAAAGTCTCTACTTCTACCGTCTCACGTGCTTTGAGCAACCATCCCGATATTAGCAAAGAAACTAAAGAGAAAGTAAAAGCACTTGCCGAAAAGTTGAACTACACTCCGAACCCGATAGCACAGAGTTTGAAAAAGAATAAAACCTCCACGATTGGCGTGCTCGTTCCGGAAATCAAACATGATTTTTTTTCTTCGGCAATCAGCGGCATCGAGGAAGCTGCTTATCATTCCGGTTACACAATTATTGTATGTCAATCCAACGAGAGTTACGAACGCGAAGTTATCAACACAAATGCTTTGATGAATCACAGAGTTGCCGGTATGATTGTATCAATTTCTCAGCAGACAACAACCGGCGAACATTTCAAGAAACTGATCGATAGAAATATTCCGCTCGTTTTTTTCGACCGCGTGTGTGAAGACGTTGATGCAAACAAAGTTATTATTGATGATGAAAAAAGTGCGTACATCGCGGTTCAACATTTGATTGAAAAAGGATATAAAAAGATTGCACACTTTGCCGGTCCGAAAGACCTTTCTATTTGTAAGAAAAGATTGAGAGGTTACAAAGAAGCACTGCTTGAAAATAATTTGCCCTTTCGTGAAGAATATGTTCTTCACGGCGGAATGCACGAAACAGACGGCTACAATTCGATGGATACTTTATTGAAAAAAAATATTGTGCCCGATGCAGTATTCTGCGTAAACGACCCGGTTGCAATCGGCGCGTATCAAAGAATCAAAGAAGCCGGGTTAAAAATTCCGGATGATATCGGCATCGTTGGTTTTTCGAACAACAAAATTACAACACTTGTAGAGCCGCAAATTACTACTGTGAACCAGCCATCATTTGAAATGGGAAAAAAGTCAGCCGAGATTTTGATTGAAATGATCGATAACCCGGATAAAATTAAAGAGCCGCAAACAATAATTGTTGAAACAAATTTGATCGTAAGAAATTCTACATAATATTCTTGTATTGTCGTTAACATCGACTGCTGTTTTTAGCAAATGATTTTCTACAACAACAAAAGTCTATTGAGTTTGAGAGAAAGTGTCGGTGTTAGTTCCAACACTTGGCGTAATAAAGGCAACTATATAAATACATAAAAGGAACAATCAATGGAATCAATCGGCTTAACATTTATTGACTGGATCATCATACTGATCTACTTCGCGTTTGTTTTGGGAATCGGAGTTTATCTCAGAAAATTCACAACAAGCGAAGAAGATTTTTTTCTTGCCGGTCGCAAAAATTCTTCATGGGTTGCCGGACTCGCATTTCTGTCTGCAAATCTCGGCGCGCTCGAACTTCTCGGAATGACGGGCAATACTTTCAAGTACGGAATGTACGTTGCACATTTTTATTGGATCGGCGCTATTCCGGCGATGATCTTTCTCGGCATTTACATGATGCCGTTCTATTACAGCAGTAAAATCAAATCGATCCCCGGTTATCTCAAACTCCGTTTTGATGAAAAGACACGCGTGCTAAACGGTATTGCTTTTGCAATCATGACTCTTCTTGTTTCGGGAATAAATCTTTATGCGATGGCTCTTGTGCTGCACACTTTTATCGGATGGGATTGGAATATCAGCATGTGGGCTTCTGCGATTACTGTTGCGGCGTACGTTACGTTAAGCGGATTGATGTCAGCAATCTTCACGGAGATCATCCAATTCTTTTTAATATGGTTTGGATTATTTCTCGTTTCGATTCTCGGAATAATCGAGATCGGAAGTATCGATCAAATCATGAACCGTTTGCCGGAATCAATGAACACACTTTGGTCAACTTCTTCAAATCCGATGTCGAACGGAATGTTTATTCATTGGGCTGGAATTGTTTTGGGACTCGGTTTTGTTTTATCGTTCGGATATTGGACAACTGATTTTCTTGTTGTGCAGCGTGCATTCTCTGCAAAAGATCTTCGCTCTGCAAGATTGACTCCGCTGCTTGCATCTTTTTTCAAAATGGCATTGCCTTTCATTGTTATTCTTGCCGGATTGATTGCGATTGCTCTCTCGAACGATCCAAACAGCGGGTTTAAACTTTTGCAAGATAACGGGCAAGTAAATTATGATTCCGCACTTCCGCTATTGATTGCCCGCTACTATCCATCCGGATTAATTGGATTAGGAATAACTGCATTGCTTGCCGGTTTCATGGCTGGGCAAGCCGGAAACATTAGCGCATTCAATACCGTATGGACTTACGATATTTATAAATCTGTTTTAAATAGGAATGCATCGGATAATCACTTGTTGTGGATGGGGCGCGCATCAACAATTGTTGGTGTTATAATTTCTCTCGGCACAGCGTACTGGGCAAAAAGTTTTCCGAGTATTATGGATTATATGCAGGCAATTTTTTCGTGGGTGAATGCGCCGCTTTTTGCAACAATGCTGCTCGGAATGTTTGTTTGGTGGATTACACCGAACGGTGCTTTCTGGGGATTGATTGCGGGAATGCTTTCATCTTTCTTAATGTGGATGGGAGTGAAGTTTCATTGGTTCAGCGAAAGTGTAATCACAATGTCCGGTGTGCAAAGCGATATGGCGGCAAACTTTTGGCGTGCATGGTGGGCTTGGCTGATCTGTTTCGGCGTTACAATTCTTGTCAGCCTTTTCACAAAGAAAAAACCGAAAGAAGAATTGGTTGGACTCGTGAAAGGATTAACCCAGGAAAAACACGATCAGCATTTACCGTTTATCAAGCGACCGGAATTTGTTGCAATTATTTCGCTCGCAGTTTTTATAATTCTTAATCTGTTGTTCTGGTAATTTGTTTTGTAAAAGGTAGTCTAAAATTTTTTGAGAGTATAACATTGAGATTCTGAGTCCCCGACTGAAGCCGGGGACTCAGAATTTAAAAAATGGAGAAGGCAAATGAAACCAATCTGGTATTTTGTTGGATTAATACTTTTGACAATCGGCGGAATAATTTTTTTGAACGGTATTTATCTGCTCATCAATCCGCCGGAAATAAAAACAGTACTTGCAGAAACTCATCCAAGTATTTGGTGGGGAATAATAATGGTTGTATCGGGATTGCTGTTGTATCTAAATAATAGAAACAAAATTATTTCGTAGATGGGATTATGGAAATCATAGAAACGATAGAAAAGAAATTCAAAGAAATATTTAATGAAGAACCGTTAATTGTAAACTCGCCGGGCAGAGTCAATTTGATTGGTGAGCATACAGATTACAACAACGGTTTTGTGCTGCCAGCGGCAATTGATAAATCGATTTGCTTTGCAATTACGCCGAGAAGCGACGAAACATGCAAACTTTTTTCATACGATATGTACGATAGTTACGAGTTCGGAATTCCGGGTTTCGAGTTTTCGACAAAAGGCTGGCCCAACTATTTAATGGGCGTTGTCGATCAATTAAAAAAAGCCGGACACAAAATAAAAGGATTCAATTGTGTATTCGGCGGAAACATTCCAATCGGTGCCGGACTTTCATCATCAGCCGCACTTGAAGCCGGATTGATTTTCTCGTTGAATCATATTTTTAATTTGGGAATCGACAAACTTTCGCTTGTAAAACTTGCACAGAAAGCCGAGAACGAATTTGTCGGCGTGAAATGCGGAATTATGGATCAGTACATAAATATTTTTGGAAAGAGCGGAAACGTTCTCCGCATCGATTGCCGTTCACTAGAGTATCAATACTTTCCATTCGATTACAAAAACATTTCAATTGTACTGTTCGATACACGGGTGTCGCATTCGCTGGCTTCATCGGAATATAACCAGAGAAGAAAAGAATGCAATGCCGGTGTCGAGTTAATCAAAAAATATTCTCCGCAAGCCACGAGTCTCCGCGATGTAAATGTAGAAATGATGAAAGAGTACGAATCGAAAATGGACCCGGTTACTTACCGCAGATGCAAATATGTTGTCGAAGAAAATGAAAGACTCAATAAAGCATGTAACGCACTTGAGGTTCACGATTTGAAATCTTTCGGCTCGCTGATGTATCAAACGCACGAAGGACTCAGCAAAGATTACGAAGTAAGCTGCACCGAACTTGATTATCTCGTCGAACTCACAAAAGATAATCCGAAAGTTTACGGCTCGCGTATGATGGGAGGCGGTTTCGGCGGATGCACAATCAATCTTATTGAAAATGATGCGATCAATGAAATTAAATCGTTCGTAAAAGAAAAATATAAAAGCATGTTTAGTATCGATCCG
This sequence comes from Ignavibacteriales bacterium, assembly GCA_016177735.1. Classification (GTDB taxonomy): domain Bacteria; phylum Bacteroidota; class Ignavibacteria; order Ignavibacteriales; family Melioribacteraceae; genus DYJK01. The sequence continues at coordinate 112,732 of JACOUS010000023.1, forward strand.
AAAATTTATGTAACAAAAATTAACGACGGCACGCAAATAATTAGAGAGAATACAATTGCTGAAAGATGAATTGAACGGCATCCCGCACAGAAGAAAAAATATTTTGACCGGTGAATGGATTTTGGTTTCGCCGCACAGAACGCAGCGCCCGTGGCAAGGTGAAGTGCACAAAACTTCGGGTGATATCCGCCCCGTGTACGACCCGGCTTGCTATTTGTGCCCGGGAAACAAACGTGCAAACGGCGAGATCAATCCAGATTATAAAAGCACATTTGTTTTTACGAATGATTTTTCGGCGCTGTTGGAAAGTACACAATCAAAAAAAAATGATGAAAGAAAACTGCTCGTCGCAAAAAGTGAAAAAGGAATTTGCAGAGTAGTAAATTTCTCGCCGAGACATGATTTAACACTTGCAGAGATGAATGAAAAAGATATTGAACATGTAATAACAACCTGGCAGAATGAATTCAAAAATCTCGGCTCCAATCCAAACATAAATTATGTTCAGATATTTGAGAACAAAGGTGCGATGATGGGAAATAGTAATCCGCATCCTCATTGCCAGATTTGGGCGCAAGAAAGTATTCCGATGGAACCGAAAAAGGAGTTGAAGAATTTCAAACAGTACTACAAAAAAAATAATCGCAGTCTGCTTGCCGACTATTTAAAACTGGAATTGAAACTGAACGAAAGAATCGTTTACGAAAATTCTTCTTTTGTGATAGTGGTTCCTTTCTGGGCAGTGTGGCCCTTCGAAACGATGATTATCTCGAAAAGAAAAATTGCGGACATTCTTCACTTCAACGAGAAAGAGAAAAAAGATTTTGCCAACGCATTAAAAACAATCACAACGAAATACGATAACTTGTTCAAAACTTCTTTTCCGTATTCATCGGGATTGCATCAAGCGCCGGCTGACGGCAATAAACATAATGAGTGGCATTTTCACATGCACTTTTATCCGCCGCTGCTGCGATCTGCAAGCATAAAAAAATTTATGGTCGGCTACGAGATGCTTGCAGAACCACAGAGAGATATTACTCCCGAACAAAGTGCAAAAGTTTTAATGGAATTGTCATCCGTTCATTACAAAACGAATTTGAAGTAGGCAAGGGTTTCTTAAACCCTTGCAATTTTTATGACACAAAAGAATTTTAAGTATGTACAGTTACGTAAAATATATGTGTGGATATTTTTTAATAGCCACGATCGTCAGGTCGTGGGAGGATGTTTCTCTTGCCAATAGGTTTTAACCATAATTTAAAACCAATTTTGGCTAAAGCAGGAATTACAGAGCTCGTTATCTTCTCCGGCATATCACCGCAAAGCGGGATCCAGTTTACACGGGAAATGCCGGAGCTATTTAAAAAACAAATCTTACGTAACTTCAAACAGTTACCAAGTTCTAAAAATGTAAAGGCATACCATGAAGAAAAAATATTTACCCCTGATAATTCTGCTTGGATTTTTTAGCAGCGTCTGTTTCCCACAAGTCAACTTCGATATAAATAAGTATATCGAAAATCCGCAAGTAGTTGGCGAGAACAAAGAAAAACCAACAACAATTTTAGTTCCGTATCATAATGTTGAATTAGCATTATCGAGAAAGAAAGAAGAATCAAAATTTTATTTCTCATTGAACGGGCAATGGAAATTTAAATGGCAGATTAACCCGTCGTTGGTTCCAAAAGATTTTTACACAAAGGATCTCGACGATAAAAAGTGGGATAACATTACCGTTCCATCAGTTTGGCAGATGCAAGGATACGATCACAACATTTACAGAAACGTGCCGATGGAATTTTATCCGTACGATCCTCCGAAAGTGCCCGATGATATTAATCCGACCGGGCTTTATAGAAAGACTATCAATATTCCCGAAGAATGGAACGGCAGAAAAATATTTCTTCATTTTGACGGAATACAATCTGCCGGATTTGTTTGGCTGAATGGTGAGTATGTTGGGTATCACGAAGACGGAATGACGCCGGCTGAATTTGATATCACCGATAAAGCTGCTGAAGGCGAGAATGTAATTTCCGTTATGGTTATCCGCTGGAGCGACGGTTCGTATCTCGAAGATCAGGACATGTTCAGATTTTCCGGCATCTACCGCAATGCGTACATTTATTCGAAACCGAATGTGACTCTGCGCGATCTCTTCATCAAAACCGATCTCGATGAAAATTATACCAACGCAGATTTAATTCTCGATCTCACTTTATTGAATTATGCTAAAAGTTCTTCGACCGTAAAAGTGAAATATTCTTTGTATGATAATTCAAAAAAGTTAGTCTTTACCGAAAGCAGTGATAAGATTGATGTTAGCGGCGAAACAAAAAATACATTAACGAAAAAAGTTACGGCACCGCAGAAATGGTCTGATGAAAAACCAAATCTATACACGCTTGTTATCGAACTGCTTGATGAAAAAGGAAACACGGTAGAAATTTTGAGTCAGCGAGTCGGCTTCAGAGAATTGGAAATTAAAAACGGAATTGCGATGCTGAACGGAGTGCCGGTTTATTTCAGGGGAACGAACCGTCACGAGCACAATCCGAAAAACGGAAGAACACTCACGAAAGAATTGATGATCGAAGATATCAAGTTGTTGAAACAGTTTAATTTGAACGCTGTGAGAACATGCCACTATCCGAACGATCCTTTGTGGTACGACTTGTGCGATGAGTACGGAATTTATTTGCAAGACGAAGTTAACGCAGAATGCCATTACACGGAAAATACTTTTCCCGAAAGAGAAGAATATTTTGATTCGTTCATGGATCGTTTTGTGAGAATGGTTCAACGCGATAAAAATCATCCGTCTGTTGTAATGTGGAGTACCGGCAATGAATGCGGGCTTGCGAAGCCGCATTATACAATGGCGGACTTCATTAAAAAATTTGACCCGACAAGATTTTTGATGCACCAATCAAACTGGCCCGATGGCGAAGCTCCGTATGTTGATATTATTGGTCCGCGCTACCCGACTCCTTCGCGTTTGCGTGAGATCGGGCTCGGTACTTCGAAGCCGGTTGTAATGGGCGAGTATGCCCATGCGATGGGAAATAGTCTCGGCAACTTCGATGAATTTTGGGAAACGATTTACTCAATTCCGAAATTACAAGGCGGGTTTGTTTGGGATTGGGTCGATCAAGGTTTGGAAGTGAAAGCACGTTTCGTAAAAGATTTTTCATCGAATGATTTCCAATGCGGAGTGATGGGAAGCCCCGAAATTGTGAAAGGTGTTGAAGGCAATGCATTTAAACTGAGCGGCGTTGATGATTGGGTTGAAGTGTATGACGATCCGCATCTCGATATTACCGGGAAAAATCTTGTGATTGAAGCGGTTGTATTTCCGCAAAAATTTTATCAGGAAAATTCGATCGCTGCAAAAGCTTTTCAATTTGGAATCGAGCAGCACACGAGCGACACGTTGAGTTTTCATATTAACTCTTACGACAATTCGCTCAAAATAAAAGTGCCGGATGATTGGTACACCGGCTTCCACAAAATTAAAGCTGTGTACGACGGCATGAACATGACTTTGTTTATCGACGGCAAAGAGTTCGGCACGAAAAAATATCACGAGAAAATTTACACAACACATTACCCGGTTTATATCGGCAAAGATGCTTACAAAAATACAGATGCACATCTCGGATGGATTTCCGATTTTATTTTCGATGAAGTGAAAATTTTTAACGACACAAAAACTGAAAATGCTCAGCCGGTTTTGTGGTTGAAGTTCGATGAAGTAATTGAAAGCAACGAAACATATTTTACTTACGGAATTTTCCCGTTCTGCCACAATGGAATGATTACGCCGGATAGAAAAGCTCAGCCGGAACTTTGGCAGGCAAAACACAGCATGTCGCCGGTTCGTTTTTATTCGGAAGATCCGGCAAGCGGAATTTTCAAAGCAGTTAATAAATTTTCTTTCACGAATTTGAACGAACTAAACACAGAATGGTTTCTGTATAAAAACGGCAGACTCGAAAAATCAGGCAAAGTGGAACTTGATGCTGCACCGCAATCGCAAAAAGAATTTCAGATTCCAGTTCCGCAAAATTTAGACGATAACGATTACGTAATTGAATTGAGCTGTAAACTCAAAAAAGATGAGCCGTTCAGAAGCAAGGGATTTGAAGTTGATTTCACACAGTTCGTTCTGAAAGAGAAAAAGAATTCTTTGGCACAGAATAATTCGTCGAAGAAAAATTTGAAAGTGAAAGTTGGTGAGAATGAGAAAGAATATTCTATTTCGTCCGGTGACGTAAAATATTTGATAGATAAAACGAGCGGTGCGCTAAGCATGTTTGAAAAAGGAAATAATATTTTTACTTTGATGAATGCAAATGTTTGGCATGCGCCCACTTCAAATGAAAAAATGAATTGGGGAAAAGCCGAAGCGGAAGATTGGTACAGAATGGGTTTGAACGAGTACGTTAACAAAACGGAAAGTGTAGAATTCAAAACCGCCGCAGATTCATCAAACGTTATTGTGAAATTGAAATCGTACATGACTTTTCCACGCACAAGCGATTACATACTCAACGAATTTGAGTACATATTCACAAACAACGGTGAAGTTACGATAAAGCATAAAATGACTCCGCTCGGATACTTTGATGTTGAGTGGCTGCCGTGCATCGGCTTGGCAATGAAAGTTCCCGATTCATATCAAACAATTAAATGGTACGGGCGCGGTCCGTATGAAAATTACAACGACCGCAGAACGGGAAGCAAAATTGGAATTCACACTACGCAAATCGATCAAGTTCAAAATCCGTACACAGAGCCGCAAGAATACGGAAATTATTCAGGCGTGAAATGGGTCGAAATAAAAAATCAAAAAGGAAGCGGAATAAAAATTAGTGTGGAAAAAGAAATTGATTTTTCCGCTGTGCCGTTTTATAATCTTGATAGATCGCGCTACACTTATCAATTATTGCAAGATGATTTTTCGAGAGTGAAAATAAATTATGCCGCAAGCGGAGTAGGCGATACACCGAATCCGACGATGCCGCAGTATCGCGTTTATCCGCAAGTGCATTCAAACACAATTACTATTAGTCCGTTGGATTAATAAAAGAGATGAGAAAATTTTTCCTCGCGGTAATATTTTTCTTTTCTTCATTATGCTTTTCACAAAGCGGCAGCGAGCCGTTCATCAGCGGAGTGGATATTTCATTCACTCCGCAAATTGAAAGCCTCGGTGGAAAATATTTAAGCGGCGGCGTGCAAAAAGATCCGCTCGATATTTTCAAAGAGAACGGTGTTAATTATGTCCGTCTCCGAATCTGGCACACACCGGCAAACGGATGGTGCGGTCTAAACGAAACATTAAAGTTTGCTCAGCGGATAAAATCGAGAGGATTAAAATTTCTTCTCGACTTTCATTACTCGGATACGTGGGCAGATCCTCAGCATCAAAACAAACCGGCGGCGTGGGCAAATCTTCCTTTCGAAAATTTGAAGGACAGTGTTTACGCTTACACGAAAAATATTATTGCTGCTTTAAAGAATCAGAATACTCTTCCCGGTATGGTTCAGATTGGCAATGAAGTTACCGGCGGAATGCTATGGCACGATGGAAAACTTTACGGTGCCGGTGATGAAAACACACAATGGAAAAAATTTGCCCAATTGATTAATGAAGGAATAAGAGGAGTGAGGGAAGCCGCCGATACTTCACAAATAAAAATTATGATTCACATTGACCGCGGCGGTGATAACGGCGGTGCAATTTATTTTTATGATAAGTTGAAAACGCAAAATGTTCTGTTTGATGTTATCGGTCTTTCGTTTTATCCGTGGTGGCACGGAACGTTGACGCAATTGAAAAATAATCTCAACTCGCTTGCAGTTCGTTATCAAAAAGAAATTGTTGTTGTTGAAACTGCTTATCCTTGGACTCTTCAATACAAAAACGACGGCGTGAATAATATTGTCGGTTTGAATTCGCAGTTACATCAAGGTTATCCGGCATCTGTCGATGGACAGAAAAATTTTTTGAATGATTTGAAATCGATAATAAAGCAAACAAGCGGTGGAAAAGGAACCGGATTTTTTTATTGGGAACCGGCGTACATTTCCGTAAGCGGACTTGGTTCATCGTGGGAAAATTTAACTGTGTTTAATTTCAATAATGAAGTTCTGCAATCGATCACTGCGTTTAACGATAGTGTGAGTACGGAAGCCGGTGAAGATGTTTCAAACATGCCGGAAGAATTTTCATTATCACAGAATTATCCGAATCCGTTCAACCCATCAACAACAATTGAATACACAATACCCAGCGTAGAGACGAGATATATCCCGTCACTACAACATGTTACGTTAAAAGTGTATGATGTTCTCGGAAGGGAGATTGCAGCACTTGTGAATGAATATCAAATACCCGGGAAATATAGCGTAGAGTTCAGAACGCTGAATGCAGAATTACCGACCGGAATATATTTCTACAAACTTACGTCCGGTTCACTCTCTCGATCAAAAAAAATGTTGTTAATCAAATGATCCTCTGCACACATCAACAAAAATTTTTGACTGGCAAATGAAAATCATTAAAAACATTTCTTTGATACTGCTGATAATTTTCTCAAGCACATTCGCACAGAACATTTCTAAAAATCATTCGGATGTTTTTGTTGATTCCAGCGGCGTGATGCGATGGAAAGGTACAAATGAAGAAGTAAGTTTGTTCGGCGTTAATTACACAACACCGTTTGCATATTCCTACCGCGCACATAAAAAACTTGGTATCCCCCTCAAAGATGCTATTGATCTCGATGTAGCGCAAATGGTCCGCCTCGGATTTGATGGGTTCCGCGTGCATGTGTGGGACAAAGAAATTTCCGATGAGAATGGAAACCTTCTGAGCAACGAGCATCTCGATCTTTTCGATTATCTGCTTTACAAACTTTCGGAGAATGGAATAAAAATTATTGTAACACCGATTGCCTGGTGGGGTAACGGCTGGCCCGAACCCGATACGGATGTTCCGGGCTTTGCAAAAAAATATTCCAAAGTAGAAATGGTTACAAATCCCGAAGCGCGCACAGCTCAAAAAAATTATCTCGCACAGTTCATTAATCATTTCAATCCGTACAGCAAAGTTGTCTATAAAAATGATGCTTCGATTATCGCTGTGGAAATTTTTAACGAGCCGAATCATCCCGATGATAATAATTTGGCAGAAGCGTACATCAATGAAATGCACGATGTTCTGCGCAGTGCCGGATTTACCAAACCGATTTTTTATAACATCAGCGAAAATCCTCGCGGAACAAAAACGGAAGCCGTACTCAACTCGAAAGCTGAGGGAATTTCTTTCCAGTGGTATCCGACGAGTCTTGTGCACAATAAAAAACTGGGCGGAAATTTTTTAATCAACGTGAATAAATATTCCGTTCCATTCGCAGATAAAAACGGCTACGGCAAAAAAGCAAAAATGATTTATGAATTTGATGCTGCAGATATTGGAGGAAGTTACATCTACCCGGCAATGATTAGAAGTTTTCGTGAAGCCGGAATGCAGTTTGCAGCAATGTTTTGCTACGATCCAGCACAAATTGCATGGAGTAACACGGAGTATCCGACACACTTTCTTAATTTGTTCTACACTCCTTCAAAGGCAATTAGTTTAATGATTGCGGCTAAAGCATTTCATAAAATTCCACGTTACAAAAATTACGGGAACTTTCCGGCGGGCAATTCTTTCGATCTATTTCGCGTGAGTTACGAAGAAGATTTGAGCGAGATGAATTCCGAACGAGAATTTTATTACTCGAATAGCACGAACGCTGTTCCGGTGAATGCAGATAAACTTGAGCACATTGCCGGATGCGGCAGTTCACCGGTAATTAAATACAACGGCGCCGGCGCGTACTTCCTCGATAAAATTGAAGACGGTTTGTGGATGCTTGAAGTTAATCCCGATGTAATTTGGAACTGCGACCCGTTTGAGAAAACAAGTTTATCGCGCGAAGCGGCAAGATTATTTTGGAACGAATCGACAATGCAAATTAATCTTCCTTCGATAAAAGAAAATTTCTTTTTCAGTGCAGTTGATAAAAACAACGAACGGACAATTCAAAATGCTGCCGGCAGTGAAATAAAAATAAAACCCGGAAAATATTTGGTAAGCAATAAAAAACTGCCGAAAGAATTAATTGAGAAGTATGCTGCAAAATTTAAGAATGATGTTTCGATCTTTGTTCCGCAAAAGGTGAATAACGAAATAGTTGTGAACAAAACAAAACCTGAAGTTAGCGAAGGGGAGAAAGTTAAATTCGCTTTCGCAATCGCTTCGGAAAATGATTTGAAATCTGCCGGATTGTTTATTCGAAGAATCGGTTGGAACGGGTTTGAAAAACACCAGCTTGTTAAAACCGGAAAATATTTTTATGAAGCCGGGGTTAATTCACCGGCAATGAAAAACGGAATTGTTGAATATTGTGTTGCGGTCGATAACGGCAAAGAAAAAATTTCTTTCCCTTCCGGACAAAAAGGAAGTCCGAATGATTGGGATTTTATTCCGAAAGAATTTTGGAAACTGAAAATCAATCCGCCGGAAATTTTGGTTTTGTACGAACCTCTGCGCGATCAAAAGGATTTGCTCTTTCCAAATTATTCGCCCGCGATGAGCTATTCCGTCGATTACATTCATTCTTCTTCCGCAGAAGCAATGTTGAAGTGCGGAGTTAAATTTTCAGGAAATGAATCCGCTTGTTTTTCTTTTATGAATAATGTTTCAAAATATATTTATGATGATACAGCATTAATAAGGAATTACAAAACGCTTGTGATACGCAGTTGTTCTGTTGAACAAGAAGATTTAGAGGTGCGGATTAATCTTCTTTTTACGGACGGAAGTTGTATTGGCAAGAAAATTACACTCGACAAACAATCTAATGAGATAGAAATTTCCCTCAATTCATTTGTAAACTCGGAAAGAGAAATACTTCCTCATTCTTATCCTTCCTTCATGCCGAAGATTTGGAAAGACGCCGGCTCTGCAAAACAACAACAGCCGGATTTGAGCAAACTCGATTTTATTCAATTCACAATTGATAAACCCGCCAATGCAAATATTGAAAACGATGCTGTCGGTTTTGAACTGGGAACGGTGTATCTAAAAAAGTGAGATTAATTTTTCACCAGAGAACACAAAGACACAGAGAAGCAAAGTGAATTTTTATCAAAATTATAAATTTTTATTATGATCAGAAACCGCCTCAATAATTTTCTTCTGGAAAACTATCATACCGGCTATTAAAAGAACTCTCCGAAATAAAATACGTGGCATACTTTCTGAAAAAGAAATTAGTTACTCACAAATTTCGAAAGAAGGATGCACGTAAAAACCAAACTAATACAGCTCGTTTTATTTTTTATCTCTTTTAATGTAGTAGTTTATGTTTTATTAACAAATTATATAGATTTTTGTTGTTCACTAAATAATGACCTCACCCTAATTCGCCGCGGCGGATAAATTTAAGAGAAGGGGACGGGAAATGAGTTATAATGGATGAGTATTATCGAAAGATTTTCCCGACGCTTGCGTCGGGGAGCTTCATTGACGGGACACCGGCAGAAAAAATTTACGTGCTCGATCCGCCAACTTTGCTCGATACAAAAAATGTTTCGGAGATTTCATGGCAAGGTTCTACCTTGGCAAAAGATATTTTTACAGAATGAAGGCGAAGAACGAATCGGGCGAATCGGATTATTCAAATATTGCTGGACAGGTTGAAGTGGCAGCAAAAAAAATGATCGACGAAATGGAAAATTTTGATAAAGTATTTTTGAAAAGCGGTGAATTGCAGTTGTTCACTTTTCATGATTTGCGAAAAGCAAAAGAAGACAGAAGCAGATTAATGGGCAACGACGGCAGTTATATTGTTTACAAACTTCCAGCCAATGTTTACGCCGTTAAAGTTGATCTCTTTTTTACGAAAGAAGGAAGTGAAATAGAAATATCTGCCGGAGAAGATATTGAAAATTTTGCTCACTTGAATATAACCGAACAACGTTATTCATTTGCCAAAAACGATTACGGATTTTTTTATGCGTGAGCTATTCGTCTGAAAATATTTTGCCGAACGCAAGATTTGTAAAAATTAATTTGAACGGCGGCGTGCAAATAAGCAGAATAGAAATTTCATATAAATGAAATTACTGTGTCCAGAGGAACTCCATGAGTTATCTGTATTTCAATAAAATAAAAAATTATACAGAGTGACGTGGAGAAAAAATAAAAAGGTACAACATGAAAAAAGTATTTTTCTTTTTGATGGCAATTGTGTTGATGGTAAACGCACAAAACAAAATTGAAATGCCGGCAATTTTTTCCGATAACATGGTGCTTCAACAAAAATCATTAGCGCCGTTTTGGGGAAAAGCAAAACCCGGCGAAAAAGTTTTTATAAAAACCGGATGGGGTGCATCGGCAAATACAAAAGCCGGCGATGATTCACTCTGGCAGACAAAAATTAGAACACCGAAAGCCGGCGGACCGTACGAAATAAAGATTCAAATCGGTGATTCGGCAATTGTTTATAAAAATGTAATGACCGGCGAAGTTTGGATTTGTTCGGGTCAATCAAATATGGAAATGCCGCTTGAAGGCTGGCCCCCGAACGATACAATAAGCGGTGCATCGCAAGAAATTCCGAATGCAAATTATCCGGCAATCAGATTATTCACTGTCACACGTGCATATTCTACCGAACAGCAATTTAACTGCACTGGTTCATGGACGGAATGCTCGCAGCAGACCGCAGCACATTTCAGTGCAACGGCTTTTTTCTTCGGTAAAAAACTTTATGAAGAATTGAAAGTGCCGATCGGATTAATTCATACAAGCTGGGGCGGAACTCCGGTTGAAGCTTGGACAAGCGGAAAATATTTATCGCAAATAGAAAAGTATAAAACGATTTTGAGTTTGCTGGATGAAAGCAAAACCGAATTTGTGAAATTAAAAAACTGGCTTGCCGAAAAACCGGTTATCGATATGAACGGGAAAAACGGAGAGAGCCAGTGGATGAATCTTGATTTCGAGGATAGTGTGTGTTCATCTGCGAATTACAACGACAGCTTGTGGAAAGAAATGAATCTTCCGCGAAATTGGGAAAACACCGAAGTAGGAAATTTCGACGGCGTGATTTGGTTCAGAAAGAAAATTGAAATTCCCGAAAACTGGATTAACAAAGAATTGGTACTCGAACTCGGGGCGATTGACGATATGGACGCAACATATGCTAATGGAATGAAAGTCGGCGGCTACGAAAAAGACGGCTTTTGGCAGACGGATAGAGTGTACGCGGTTCCGGCAGAAGTTGTGAAAGAAAAATTTGTAACTATCGCTGTACGCGTTATGGATAATCAGGGCGGCGGAGGTATTTGGGGCGCTGCTGAAAAACTTTTGATACATCCGAAAGATACAGATGAAAAAATTTCACTTGCCGGAAATTGGAAATATCTCCCTATTGCCGAATATGCGAGCGGAAAATTTTTTGTGTTCGGTGCGGCACACGAGGAATTTAATCATCGCCCAAAATTGCCGGTTGATCTTTCTCCATACACACCAAGCGTACTTTACAATGCGATGATAGCTCCGATTGTTCCGTATTCAATAAAAGGTGCAATCTGGTATCAAGGCGAATCGAACACGGACGACTCCGAAGGTTACAAAAAATTATTTCCGTTGATGATAAACAATTGGCGCGATGACTGGAAACAAGATGACTTTCCGTTTTACTTCACGCAGATCGCTCCATTCAAATACAGTACCGGTACGAATTCTCAAAAACTTCGCGAAGCTCAATTTGTTTCTCTCTCCGTTCCAAAAACCGGAATGGCTGTAACGCTCGATATCGGAAATCCCGATAACATTCATCCCGCCAACAAAAAAGATGTGGGCGGACGGCTTGCTTTGTGGGCGCTTAAAAAAGATTACAATAAAAAAAATGTCTGCTCGGGACCGCTGTACAAGTCAATGAAAATAGAAAAGGGAAAAATTATTCTTTCGTTTGAATATGCCGATGGCGGATTGATTTTAAAAGAGAGAGACGGAGAAAACAATTTTACAATTGCCGGTGCCGATAAAATTTTTAAAAAGGCAGAAATAAAAATTGAAGGGAAGAAACTTATCCTTTCGAACTCTGAAATTTCAGATCCAACTGCTGTACGTTATTGTTGGGATGATATTTCCGAAGGAACGTTATTCAACAACGCCGGTTTGCCGGCTTCATCTTTTCGAACCGGCAACTGGAACGAATAATTTTTGGTTTTCATAATTACAGCGGAAAAGATTTTAACTTTTTTAAAGGATGAAATTTTTATTTCATCCTTTATCCGCCTAAAATCTACAATCTATTTCTCACGTCATATTCCTTTTATCTAATTGACTGGAGTTACGCAAGTTATATTTTTTAATTGCCCCGACATTTATGTCGGGGAGAAGAATATCCTCCAATATATTGGGCTTTAGCCCAAATTGTCTTAAATGGTGGCTAAAGCCACTTTTTCTTTGTGATTATACTTCCACTCCACGACCTGAAGGTCGTGGCAATGGAAAGTATCCAAATATGAATTTTGCGTAACTCCAGTAATTGATAAGATTTATCAAATTAATAAAAGGATATGATGTTTTTTGTTTATCAAAAAGAAGCGATGGCGCAAGCAATTTTAATAACGATATAGAATGATTTGTTAGCATTATATATGAAACCTTCTTAAGGCTGCTGGGGATTAAGTAATTTTTTATTCTTGAGCCTTTGCACCTTCATTGCGTCCTTGCGTAAAAAAAAATCTCGCAGAGCCGCAGAGAATTAAATCTTTATTATTACCGGCTAATTCTTTGAAAAGACATAAAATAATTTTTTGTTCATCATCTCAGTAATCATCAAAACAATTACCGGAACGTATTCAAGTAGAAGTACAACCCAATATTCCTTCCACATGCCGTGCAGTTGATAATTTAGAATAGTAAAGATTGTCAACGAACTAAAAGCCGCATAAAATAATCCGCTCCATTTTTGTGTTAGCGGTAATAAAACAACCAACCACGCAATGTACCATGGATGAACCACCGGCGAGAAAATCATCAATAATAGAACAGCGTAATAGATTTTATCCGTAAAATTCTTTTTGCTGAAATAGAGCGGCAGTAAGCTTAACGAGAGCAAGATTGTGCAGATTATTCTTGTAGTTTGATTGTTGTGAATAAATGAATTGAACAGATTGAAAACGAAGCCGTTGAATATCCAATGTTTGGTGTAGATTAAAAATGCTTCGAATGGATTTGATGTAAAGATGTACGGAAGAAATTGAAAAGCGAATGCAATCAATGCAGTCAAAACAAATTTTATTTTGCTTGTTAATTTTTCTTCGTTCAGAAAAAAAATAGGAAGCAGTACAATTCCAACCGGTTTAATCGAAAGCGACAACCCGAGAAAGAGTGCTGATAAAAATTTCTTTTCGTAGGAATAAAAAGTAAGTGCAAGAACAAACAACGGAAGTCCGAAACCGTCAACGTGAGCATCCAATGCAAACTGGAAAATTGGGAGAGGGCAGAGCACGTAAAACAGAAGGTATTTCAGATTAATATTTTTTTTCTTCAGTAAAAAGTAGAGTGAAACAAACGTAATTATTTCTGCAAGCAGAAGGAGAAGTTTATATCCCCAAATATTTTCGCCGCTCAATTTGAAGCCGGTAAAAAAGAGCCATTCGCTTAACGGGAAATAAATTGTCCGCATCTCCGGGAAATTTACTTTTGCTGGAAGAAGTTCGGAATGATAATTGCTTAGTTTTGGATCGCCGGGTTTGTATTCGTACGGATTGATGCCGGATGCTTGTACTTTTCCATCCCACATGTATCTGTAAATATCATCCGAAGCGGAAGGCGTTGTATTCACAAAAGAGATTCGAACCAAAAGAAAGAAAACAATGATCGGGATGAGATGCTCGTTGTGGATTTCAATACGAAAAATTTTTGCGGACAAAATTAAGTAAACAAACGAGCCGAGCAGATAAGTGATTGTGTAATTAACAATCGGCTCGTACGGAAGTAAATGGTACGCGGCAATTATGCTTGCTAGTAGAAGTGAGAAAGTAGTAATCAATTTTACACCGCTGAAAATATTCATATTGTGTTTGCCGCTGCCGTAATTTTGAATCGTTCTGTGATGAAATATAATTAATATTTTTGGTGTAATTTTGCGTTTAGAGAAATTTATTTTCAAAACATAAATATCCCAAAATTTCCGGTAGAATTTTGTGCCTTCTTCGTGTTTCTTCGTGAAATTGAAAATAAAAGAATTACACGAAGGTTCACGAAGAGAAAGATAAAAGTTTGCAGATAAGTCGATAGAAATAAAACCATGATTAAATTTTACACAACAAGTTTACGAAGCAAAATACTTCTCGGATTTTCCGTAATTCTTATAATTATGTTTTTTGCCACGCTGTGGAGCGTCTATAATTTCTCCCGTTTCAATGAGTCTATTAAATTAACAATGCAAAACAATTATTCAAGCATCATTGCCGCCGATAACATGGCAAAATCTTTGGATGAGTTGTTAAATGCTTTCATTGTTACGTTCAATCAGGATTTCGATTACGGCAAATCACTCTTCGAAAAAAGTCAGGCAGAATTTTATTACTGGTACGGCAAAGCGAGGGAAACAGCTTACACGGATCAAGAAAAAACAATTTTGGATTCACTCAATACGCGCTATACTTATTTTATAAAAAGTATCGGCGAAAGAATACACGATAGATTTTATAATCAGAAGAGCGATATAGCGAAGAATAATTTTTTCATCATTGCCGATGAAATAAAAAAAATCAAAGACCTCAGCTTCAGGATAATGGAAATTAATCACACGCTGTTGAGTGAAGCTTTAAGTCAAACTAAAGAAATTACACGGACAGCAACTATTTTCATTTTGGTAATATTATTCGGGGCAATAGCAGTCAGCATCGTATTTGGTACCAAATTTTCCAACTATGTAGTGCGTCCTTTATTGGAGCTGCACAAATCGGTTGCACACATTACCGAAGGAAATTTCAGCGAGAGAATTGAAATCGATGAAAACAGCGATGAGTTGAACAGCCTTGCCGATGAATTCAATAAGATGAGCGAAAAACTTCAGAAGTATGAAGAACTCAACGTTAGTAAAATTTTCTTCGAGCAGAAAAAATCCGAATTGGTAATCGAAAGCATGAACGAACCGGTGCTGATGATAGATGAAAAGTTCAACATAATTTTGGCGAACAAGTCATTCAACGAAGCTTTCGGTGATAAACTAAACCAGCTAAATTTTAAGAATATACTCGCCGGGAAAAAACTAGACAGTTTATACCTGAACGAAGAATTTAGCGATGCTCATTTAAAAGAAGATATAATTACTATTCGAAATAGTGACGGCTCTACAAAATATTTCAAGCTGATTGCGGCTTCTCTCGAAATTCCGGAAAGTGATTTGAAAGGTTTTGTAATTGTGTTTAATGATATTACAAAGTACCGGGAATTGGATAGAATGAAATCGGAATTTATTGCCAAAGTTTCGCACGAATTGAAAACGCCGTTGACATCAATGGGGATGGCTCTCGGAATTATGGAAGAAGGTGTAGTTGGTAAATTGACCGAAAGGCAGACGGAACTTATTTCATCGATGAAAGAAGATTACGAAAGATTAAATAAGCTTGTTTATGAAATTCTCGAACTGACCAAACTGGAAGCCAGCCGGGAAAGAATCAGATTTGAAAAAATTAAAACGCGGAAACTTGCCGAGCACATCAATAAAAAATTTTTAATTCAAGCCGGCGAGAAAAATATCAGGCTCGATATTATTGATAACAGCGGCGAAGCGGAAATTAACGGAAGTATCGATCATGTGTTGAGTGCAGTCGAAAATCTTGTTGCAAACTCTCTCCGCTTTACACCGTACGGAGGGGAAATTACTTACCGGCAAGAAGTTCGCAGCAAAGAATTGATTATCGAAATATCCGATACCGGCATTGGCATTAGCCCGGATAATCTGAAAAAAATATTTGATAAATTTATACAGATAGATGATTCATCGCCCGGCAGTCTCGGGCTGGGTCTTTCAATCGCAAAAGAAATTATTGAAATACACAACGGCGAAATAAAAGCTTTCAGCGATCTCGGCAAAGGGAGTACATTTCAAATTAATTTACCGGCGGCATAATGCAAAAAGGAAAAGTAATTGTTGTTGACGATGAACAGAATATTTTAAGAACGATTGAGCTTTCACTCAGTTCGTACGGATATCTTCCCGAAGTTTTTTCGGACCCGGTTAAAGCAATCGAAAGAATAAAGAGCGTCTATTTTGATCTTGCGTTTGTTGATCTTAAAATGACTCCGATGAACGGAATTGAAGTACTCGAACAATTAAAAAAAATCTCGCCTGAAACTACTGTTGTGCTGATGACTGCGCACGGTTCGATTGAAACTGCAGTCGAAGCAATTAAAAAAGGCGCGTACGATTACATTTCGAAACCTTTCACACACAAAGAATTTTTGCACATCATCGACCGCGTTTACGAACATCACAAAATGTCGAAGAAAATTATCGGATTGGAATACGAAGTTGATGAAATGCTTGAAGAGCAGACGCTTATTACGATGAATAAAAATATGCACGAAATTTTGAAGACGGCAAAAAATGTGAGCGGCAGCGATATACCGGTGTTGATTGAAGGCGAAAGCGGAACCGGCAAAGAACTGCTTGCGCGTTATATTCATTTAAATAGTTCGAGAAAAGACAACCCGCTGATTACTATCAATTGTTCAGCAATTCCTGAAAATCTTTTCGAGAGCGAATTGTTCGGACATGTTAGAGGAGCTTTTACAAATGCAATCAAAGATAGAATAGGAAGACTTGAACTTGCAGATACCGGTACAATTTTTCTTGATGAAGTCGCAGAGATTCCCAAACCGATGCAAGTTAAACTGCTCAGATTTTTACAGAACATGGAATTTGAAAGAGTAGGCGAAAGCATTACACATAAAATTGATATTAGAATTGTGAGCGCTACAAATAGGAACATCGAAGAAGATATTCAAAGCGGTTCTTTGCGGGATGATTTTTATTACCGCATCGCCGGCGTTAGATTGAAACTTCCGCCGCTGAGAGAGAGAAAAGATGATATCCCTCTTTTAATCGAGCACTTCATCAAAAAGTATTCGAACGGAAGAGAGCTGACAATTGAAAATGATGTTAACAAATATTTGATTGAATATGATTGGCCCGGCAACATCCGGGAATTTGAGAACGTTATTAAAAGGCTGCTCGTGTTTGCCAAAGAAAATTTAATCCGTGTTGATTTTCTTCCGCTCGAAATAATCGAGTTCAAGCAAAGACAAAGTACTGCATCGCCGCAAAGAATTGAGGAACTTGAAAAACTTCACATATCTGAAGTTTTGAAAATTTCTCCCACAACAAAAGAAGCCGCAAAAATTTTGGGTATATCGGAAACAACTTTGTGGCGTAAAAGAAAACTCTACGGGTTGTAAATCTAAATAGTATGGCAATCGACATCTCTCGCAACTAATCATTTCCCAAAAAATTGCCACAACCTTCAGGTTGTGGGATGAAAACAAACTAGTCGCCGGCTTTAGCCGGAGTTGGTTTTATCAATTGCGGTTTGGCTTAGCCATCCACTCGGGAAAAACCGCACCTTTTCTTTCAACTCTATCCTGCGATGTAAACATCGTGCAATTTAGTTATGCTATACTCTCATCAGGTTGTGTCTATTAAAAATATCCTAATAATAATTTTACGTAATCCCATTATTAATTCTACCGCAAATCCAATTTTCATTATGAAAGTAATCTTTTCATTTTGAAAGCCGCTTAAAATTTTATTCGATCACACTCGACATTTTTCATTCAAAAAAATAGAAAGGAAAAACTCTGCCGGTGGCATAATATTAGCATTACTACCGGCAGATTTATATACACATATAAACAGGAGAAAAATAAAAATGAAACAATCTGCTTTTATCGTTATCCTCTTTTTCATAGCCTTGGTTGTTGCGATAGGCATTTTCGAATTTGTACTTGGCAACCCGGCAAATTTTAGTGATGTCGCTCGCGAGGTACCGAAATCAGGCAACATTCTTGGTATGACTTACGTGGGTGGACCGCTTGTAGCTCTTTTGATTTGTCTTTCGATAATGGTATTCGCAATTATTATTGAAAGAAGTCTTACATTGAAAAAAGCCGCCGGCAAACAATCCATTCCTAAATTCTTCAAAAAAGTAGTTGATGAAATCAAAACCGGTCAAATAGAATCAGCAATCAACTCTTGCGATGAACAAAGAGGTTCTGTTGCAAATGTTTTGAAAGCCGCACTCACACGTTATCAGGAAGTTGCCGCATCCAAATCAACCGTTGATCCTGAAAAACAATTGGTAGAAGTTCAACGCGCAGTTGAAGAAACAATGATGCTCGAAACCCCGTTATTGGAAAAGAACTTGATTGCTCTTTCAACAATTGCATCAATTGCAACAATGGTTGGTCTTCTCGGAACAGTTATTGGGATGATTCGTTCGTTTAAAGCACTTGCACAAGCCGGCGCACCGGATGCACTCGCACTTGCAACCGGTATTTCCGAAGCATTAATCAACACAGCCGGCGGATTGCTTGCCGCTATTCTCGGTATTGTTGCTTACAACTTCTTCGTTAACAAGGTTGATAATTTCACTTTCCAAATAGACGAAGCTAACTACAACGTTATGCAATTATTAAAATCTAAGTGAGGTAATAAATGCCGCGCATAAAAAAGAAAAGAGTCTCCATTCGCATAGACATGACTCCGCTGGTGGACGTGGCGTTTCTGCTTTTAACCTTCTTCATGTTAACAACGCAATTCAAGCCGCCCGAAGAGGTTGAAATCACTTTCCCTTCTTCGCATTCGGAGATCAAACTTCCGGAATCGAATACTATGCTTGTTTATCTTGGTAAAGATGCCAAATTATTTTTGGGATTCGACTCTGCGATAATGATGGAAAAAATGTTTGGTCAGGCATACAAGCTTCGTCAGGCTTCGGAAGTTAAATTAGAAAATCTCGGCGATCTTCTGATCAAAGCAAGAATTTCTAATCCCAAACTTCGTACTATTGTTAAAGCTGATGCCGCAACCGATTACGGTATAGTTTCGGACGTGATGGATATTCTGCAGAAAGTACAGATAACCAGATTTTCAATGGTTACTAATTTTGAAGTCGATAAAAAAAGTTAAAATAGGAGAATAACATGGCTGGCGCTGATGTTGGCGGCGATGGCGGCGGACACAGAAAGAAAAAAGGGAAACGCAAACCACCCAAGAGAATGTCTATTCGCATAGATATGACTCCACTGGTGGACGTGGCTTTTTTACTGCTTACATTCTTTATGTTAACAACTGTGTTTCGCAAGCCGCAGACGCTTGAAATAAATTTACCACCGAAGGATACGGATATTAAAATTGCCGAATCGAATTTGATGACCATACGTGTTGATGATAAACATAATTTGTACTGGAATATGGGTATCGATATTCCGCAAAAATTGAAATACGAGGACTTGAGAAAATTTCTCGAACAAAAAGCTAAAGAGCATCCTAAATTGGTTGTGCTTGTTAAAATAGACCGCAAGGGTAAATACCATATGATGGTTGATATTATTGATGAACTTAATTTGGCGAGCCTCACTCGTTTCTCGTTAGCTCCGATGACAGATATTGATAAGAAAGAAATGGCAAGAGCAACTTAAAGAGAGGAGAATTGAGATGGAACAAACTATAGCAGTTAAAAATAACGGAGTCTATGGAGCCTTCGAATTGAAGAGACTCTACCCGAGAAATTATTCCATCGGGGTGATAATAGCAGTTCTTCTTCATCTGCTTGCCATAAGCAGTTATTATATTATTCAAGCAATCAATAAAGAAGATGATTTGGATTCCGCACCAATGGTTAGAATAATGAAGTACAGCGAACTTGGTCCGCCGCCTTCAATTGCAAATGAAGTTCCGCCGCAAGTTGCCGTAGCGGCTCAAGCGGCAGCACCAACGGTTGGTGTGCCGGTTCCGGTGCCGGATGATGAAGCTCCGCCCGAACAAACAATTGCTACTCAGGAAGAAATGAGCGCGGTTGCAGCACCTTCAATTGGAGACGACCTCGGCGGCGGTGCACAGATTACTCAGGATATTAAAATAGAAACACCGAGAGATGAAGACCCCGGCGTGGATGATTTTGTTCCGGTAGAAAAATTTCCAGAGATGGTTGTTTCCGTTCAACCCGAATATCCTGAAATTGCAAGACGTGCCGGCATCACCGGAAAAATTTATGTAAAAGTATTGGTTGATAAAAGCGGTAAACCTAAAAAAGCAGTTATTATGAAATCCGATTCCGATTTGTTTAATGATGTTTCGATTGCCGCTGCAATGAAATGTGCATTCACTCCGGCATTGCAAGGTAATCACCCTATCGCGGTTTGGATTGTCATTCCGTTTAGATTTGCTTTGCAAGGGCAGTAATGAACACATTTATGAAATATGTTGCTATAACAGCCGGGGGGCTTTTTATATTCCTCGGCTTCGCAATAGTTTTTACAAATTTATTCCCGGACTATATCCCATCACAATTTAAAATTATGATGGGAATAGTCTTCGTTCTTTACGGTGCTTTTAGAATTGTTACAACAATATTTAAACAGAGAAAACGTGAAGAGGAATCCGAGTAAAATTTTATTATTGATCCCGGTACTTACAGTTTGGTTTGCCGGATGCAAACCGGAACCGAAAGAGACTCCGACGAAAGGGAAATTAAATTGTCTCGTTGATGAATCTTTGTTCAATGTTGTGAAAGACGAAAAGGACATCTTTACGGATTTGTACAAAGAAACCAATGTTGAATTAACTACCGTAAAAGCAAGAGAAGGGATAGCAGCTGTTTTTAACGGTGATGCTAAAATGTTTGTAAGCTCTCGCAATTTGAATGATGAAGAAAAAGCTTTCATGAAAAAAAGTAATTCCGGTGTAAAGGTTTTCAAGTTTAGTTACGATGGGCTTGTTCTAATTGTGAAGAATAATGAAAGCATTGACCGGATAATGATTGACGATTTGAAGAATCTTCTGCTCGGAGTTGATAAAAAATATAAGATAACGATACCCGAACAGAATTCCGGTGTGTATGAATATCTGAAAAATGAACTGCTCGAAGGAAAAGAACCGGTTAATGTTTCTATCGCACAAAATGAAAATGAGGTAATAAATAAAATTAAAGAAGGTCGTTCCGTTATCGGCATTGTTGGTTTTAACGCATTGAAAGATTTTAATGAAATAAAGACTTTGAAGATAGGCATAAAAGAAAACTACTCTACCGGAACAACATATTACGAACCGCATCCGGGTTATTTTGTTAACGGCGAATATCCGTTGATGCGCGCAAATGTAATTCTTATTAATGAAATTGGTCTTCGTGTTGCATCCGGGTTCACAACATTTCTTACAAGTACCGAAGGTCAAAAAATTGTTTTGAAAAATAATTTGGGACCGGCAGCCGTACCGGTAAAACTTAATCAAATAAACTAAACGGTATCCAAGATGAAAAAAAATATTATTGTAGTGTTGGTTGTTTTGCTGACGGCAGTTCTCACAAATGCTCAGGATAAAATTAAAGAAGCCGAAACAGCATTAAAACAAAAAGATTACGATAAAGCGCTTGGCATCGCAAAAGAACTTTTAGATTCAGGTTCTGTAAACGACGCTTCAAAAGTTTTGATACAACTCCAGCAAATCAACAGCAGTGATAAAAAAGTTTTCGAATACCTTGGCGACGCCTATGCTAAAATGAATGTTGGGGAACTGGCAATCACAAACTATGAAGAAGCTGAAGCGCTGGATTCTACGAATGTCGAATTGAAATTTAAAACCGCACAACTTTTGTACAAACAGAAACGCTACAAAGATGCCGTTAACAAGTATTTGAAAATTATTTCATTTGATCTGCAGAATGCAAAAGCTTATCTGGAAGGCGCACAGATTTTGTACCTCGCAAAACTCTATTCCGATGCCGCGCTTATGTATGAAAAATATCTCGCTCTCGATCAAACAAAAGATGCTTATCAAAAAATTACAAAAGCATTGCTCGAAATTAAAAATTACGATAAAGCATTTAGTTTTAGTACCGATGGGCTGTCAAAATATCCCGGTGATTTGGCGGTAACTAAAAATGCCGCAGTATCTGCATACGCATTAAAGAAATTTGAAGACGCCGCAAAATATTATTCCGCTTTGCCGGATTCACAGTTAACTACTAATGATCTCGTAAATGCCGCTCGCTCATTCCAGCAGTCAAAATCAGATTCCCTTGCATTGATCTATTTTGAAAAAGCTGTTAATCAAGACAGCTCGCTTTCAAGTATTTACATGGACATTGCCAATTATAATTATCTGAATAAAAATTACGATGCGGCGGTAAAGTATTACAATGCAAAAATCAAAAGCGATTCAACATTTGAACCGGCATACCGATTTATGGCTTTTGCGTTGATGCAGCAAAAAAATTATGAAGCAACGAGAGCAGCATTTTTAAAAGCTGTGGCATTGAATGATACTCTTGTCCCGACAAAATTTTGGCTTGCGCAAACCTACAGGCAGCTGGATTCATTATCGCAAGCGGCGGATCAATATCAGAAGATGCTCGATGTTATCGGCAATAGTGATCAGCAATTTAAAAATGAATGTGCAGAAGCTTACGGATTTTTAGGACAGCGAGCTTTCGAAAGAAAAAATTACGGCGGGGCAGTCGGTTACTTGAGAAAAGCAGTTGTACAGAAAAGTGATGTACTCGGTTACAAAGTTATGCTCGCATCATCGCTCCATCAAAACGGAAATATTGACGAAGCAATTTCCTGGTACAAAAGAATTTTGGCGATCGATTCTAAAAATGAAGTTGCTAAAAAAGGATTAAGAATGCTGAGCGCCGATTAACGGCACTTCGTTCTATTGCGGAAGTAAACTTACAATAGAGAAGTAAATTTTATTTGTTCACATTTTTTGTAAGTGGCATGCTGAAGAGGGCTCTTAACAATTTAATCAGCGGGAATGGAACAAATGGGAATTCTGAAACTTGCTGCTTACGTGTGTCCGAAAGATTTGAAATTATACGAAGAGAATTTAATCTCCCGTAAAACATTGAGATTGGCTTTTTGGATAAAAGCAGCTGCGAAAATTTATCTGATTATAATCGGCTTATATCTTATTGTGAAAGCATCGGAGGTTATTGCTTCGCTGATAATTAGATAGGTAATAAAAGTTCCGTTAACTATGTTAGCGGAAGAGACACCTCCAGTCTCATGCCACTGTGAAGCCGGCATGTCCCCGTGCCGGCTTCCGTTTATTAACAAGACCGGAGGTTAAAAGTTTTACTGTTGTAAAAGTTTCGTTAGCCACACTTACGGAAAAGAGATACCTCCAGTATCATACAGAGTTGGTCTTTTGATTTGCTCTCCAACTTTTAAGACAATCCCAAAAAATGGGGAAGAAATTTATAAATTTTTTTTGATATAAAGCCTTTCTATTAATCCGAAAATTTTACATCGGGCAACTCTTCTGCAAATATTAAAAAGATGTTCGCTGCAATGCCTCTCGGAAATAAATCTCTTATATTTGGAATCGGTTATTATGATTTTTTGTCTTAATTAGAATTCTTGTAATAATTTCGAAAATACTTTGTGCTTTTGTGTCTTCGCGGCTGTTTATGTTTTTGTTTTCGCCACCAAGTCACCGAGACACTAAATAAGACCATTCTAAAAAACTTTGACCGTAAAAATCATTTTAACATCAAAAAAAATATTTAGGAGAAAATTTATAAATGGCTGCTGCAGATAAAAATAACAAAGCAGATATCGGTTTAATCGGGCTGGCAGTGATGGGAGAAAATCTTGTTCTCAACATGGAAAACCACGGCTTTAGTGTTGCCGTTTATAACCGAACAATAGATAAAGTAAATCATTTTGTTAACGGAAGAGGAAACGGAAAAAAAATTATCGGAACGAATTCCATTGAGGAACTCACTGCCTCATTAAAATCTCCGCGCAAAATTATGTTGATGGTAAAAGCCGGCAAACCGGTTGATGATTTTATTGAACTGTTGATTCCGCATCTTGATGAAGGTGATATAATAATAGACGGCGGCAACTCACACTTTCCGGATTCGATGAGGAGAACAAAATACCTTGAAGAAAAAGGATTATTGTTTATCGGAACCGGAGTTTCCGGAGGTGAAGAAGGCGCGTTAAACGGTCCTTCAATTATGCCGGGCGGTTCGCCGCAAGCATGGGAACATGTCAAACCAATCTTCCAATCAATAGCTGCAAAAGTTGAAGATGGAACGCCGTGCTGCGATTGGGTTGGTGAAAACGGTGCCGGTCACTTTGTTAAAATGGTTCACAACGGAATTGAGTACGGCGATATGCAATTAATTTCCGAAACATATCACATCATGAAAGATTTAGTTGGCTTGAGTTACGATGAAATGCACGAAGTATTTAAAGAATGGAACGAAGGAGAATTGAACAGCTACTTAATAGAAATTACACGCGACATTCTTGCATTTAAAGATGAAGACGGCTTGCCGCTTGTCGAAAAAATTCTTGATACTGCCGGGCAAAAAGGAACCGGCAAGTGGACTGTAACGGCATCACTCGATGTTGGCGCACCGTTAACATTGATTGGAGAAGCAGTTTACGGCAGAACTCTCTCGGCGTTAAAAAAAGAAAGAACAGAGGCTTCAAAAATTTTGAACGGACCAAAGCCAAAACTTGAAGGGGACAAAAAACAATTCATCGAAGATCTTCGCAAAGCATTGTATGCTTCCAAAATTGTTTCGTACGCGCAAGGATATGTTTTGATGCGATACGCGGCGCAAGAATACGGATGGAATTTGAATTACGGCGGAATTGCTTTAATGTGGCGAGGCGGATGTATCATTCGTTCGGTCTTCCTCGGTAAAATCAAAGAAGCGTTTGATAAAAATCCGAATCTCACAAATTTATTGCTGGATCCGTTCTTCAAAGAAAAAATTGAATCATCACAAGATGCATGGCGAAGAGTTCTTTCCGCTTCCGTGTTGAACGGAATTTGGACGCCGGCACTTTCAACCGCAGTGAATTATTTTGACGGCTTCCGCAACGGAAGACTTCCGGCAAATTTATTGCAAGCCCAGCGCGATTATTTTGGCGCGCACACTTATGAAAGAGTTGATAAACCGCGCGGAGAATTTTTTCATACTAACTGGACCGGAAGAGGCGGTGCTACTGCATCTTCCACATATAATGTTTAATTTTTCACTTTAGAAAAAACGGAATCTTACATGTTCGAAGAAAATAATATTGATGATAAAGAAATTATGAGCCTTGCCTCAAATACAATCAGAATTTTATGTGCCGAAGGAGTTGAAAAAGCAAAGTCGGGTCACCCCGGTATGCCGATGGGCATGGCTGATGTTGCATTAATTCTGTGGACGGAATTTTTAAAACATAATCCCGAAGAACCGAACTGGATTAACCGTGATCGTTTTGTACTTTCTGCCGGACACGGTTCGATGCTTTTATATTCGCTTCTTCATTTGAGCGGATACGACTGCACACTCGATGATTTAAAAACTTTCAGACAATTGAACAGCAGAACGCCCGGTCATCCCGAACACGGATTATTGCCCGGTGTTGAAACTACTACCGGTCCCCTCGGACAAGGTTTTGGAAACGGTGTCGGAATGGCAATTGCCGCAAAGATGACTGCGGCTCGATTCAATGATGAAAAAAATCAATTGACCGGAAATCATTTCATTTACGGAATTGTAAGCGACGGCGATTTGATGGAAGGTGTGTCGCACGAAGCCGCATCGATTGCCGGGCATTTGAAACTCGGCAACATTATTTATTTCTACGATGACAACAACATTACCATCGAAGGAAAAACAGATTTAACATTTTCCGAAGATGTTGGGAAAAGATTTGAAGCATACGGCTGGCATGTTTTGCACACAAGCGCTTACGATCATGATGGAATTAGAAATGCAATCCGCACGGCACAAAATGAAAAAGAGAGACCGGCAATTATTATCACAAAATCTAACATCGGTTTTGGAAGCCCGGGCAAAGTGAATACCGCTGAAGTACACGGCGCTCCGCTCGGCGCAGATGAATTAATTGCTACGAAGAAAAACCTGAATTGGAAATTCAACGGCGAGTTCTTTATCCCCGAAGAAGTGAAAAATATTTTTGCTTCAAGAAAAATAGAATTGAAGAAAATTCACGATGAATGGAAGAAAGATTTTGACGAATGGAAAAAATCGAATAAAGAAAAATCCGAATTGCTCGAAAAATATTTAAACGGTACATTGCCCGAAAATTTGGAAGAAGAATTATTGAATGCCGTATCAAAAGAACCGAATGCAACTCGTTCGCTTTCGGGAAAAATTATTCAAAAAATTGCTCAGCTTGTTCCGAATTTTGTCGGCGGCTCTGCAGATCTCGCGCCTTCAACAAATACAATTATGAACGGGTTTGATTCGATAGAACCCGGAAAATTTTCGGGTAGAAATTTCCATTTCGGAATACGCGAGCACGGCATGGGTGCTGTTCTAAATGGAATTTCATTGTACGGAGGTTTCAGAACTTTCGGTGCTACTTTTCTTGTCTTCTCGGATTACATGCGTCCAACGATCAGGCTTGCCTCAATTATGGAATTGCCCGTTACTTATGTCTTCACACATGATAGTATCTTCCTCGGCGAAGACGGACCAACTCACCAGCCGGTTGAACATGCCGCAGTACTGCGTGCAATTCCGCACGTAACAGTTATTCGTCCGGCAGATGCTTACGAAACTGCGATGGCTTGGGCTTATGCTTTGAGAAATAAAAAATATCCGGTTGCATTCATGCTCACGCGCCAAAAAGTTGAAGCTTTCGAAAGAGATTCCGATTTCGATCCGAAAGAAATTTTAAAGGGCGCATACATAATTTCGAAAGAAAAAAAGAACAAACTTGATTTTGTAATTACGGCAAGCGGCTCGGAAGTTCCGGCTGCCGCTGCCGCGAAGAAGATTTTAGAAAACGAATATTCAATCCGCGTTGTTTCAATTCCTTCACGGGAAATTTTTGAAAGACAAAGTGATGAATATAAAACCAAAATTTTCCCGGCAGATGTTCCGATTGTTGTTATTGAAGCGGCTTCGATGACCGGATGGGGTGATTTGTTCAGACAAAAATTGTTAACAATTGGAATGACAAGTTTCGGTGCATCGGCTCCGTATAAATCACTGGCGGAAAAATTCGGCTTCACTGCTCAGCAAACGGCAGATAAAATTAAGAACTGGCTGAAGTAGTTATCTGCAAGAAATGAGAGACGGTTTAATACTTTTTAGTTTTAAATAGAAATGCATTTTTTATTGCTTTGTATTAATTTGTCCAAAAAGAAATTTCGAATATTGGAACCAATCCAGTCTAAATGCCGGCTTTTTCTTGCACTGCTTGCCTTTTCGCTTCTGTCGCACAACTATCTCACTTCCCAGTTATATAACAAACCGTACGGAAAAAATTTTTTTGTAACCCATGAGTTAAAAACCGTGAGTGATTACAAACAAAATAACCCCGATAAAAATTTTTTCGGCACTTCGGAACTTGTTCCGTCTTATAAAAATGAAAAGATGGCAGACAAAATTTTTGGCAGCGTTCAATCAGCGGGTTTCCTCGTGTTAAGCGATATACAAAATGATATTAATGCCAAACCTTTTTGGGCGACGCTCTGGTTTAAAATTTTTCTGATCGTTGTAATTGTAACTACAGTTTTTCTCGCGATTAAAATAAGATTGAAAGCGGCAGAAAAAAGAAGTTATGAACTTGAAGAACAGGTTGAATTGAGAACGGAAGTGTTGAGGATTCTTAATGCCAATTTGATGGAAGAAATTAAAATGCGCAAAGAAGCCGAAAAGCAGTTGATTAAAAATGCAGAAGAATTGAAAGAGAGCAACGCTTCAAAAGATAAATTCTTTTCGATAATAGCGCATGATCTTAAAAATCCTTTTCAAGGAATTTTCGGTTACTCGCAAGTGTTGAGCGAGGATTTTCATTTTCTCAGCGAGAAAGAAAAAAAAGAAATAGCCACAAATATTTATTCCTCTTCCAAAACTCTTTATGATCTGCTGATTAATCTTCTCGAGTGGTCGCGTCTGCAAGTTGATAAAGTAGAAATTAAATCGGAAAAAATTAGTCTCTATGACCGGATAGAGGAAATTAACCGGCTGCTTCTGCCGAATGCGGAAAGGAAAAAAATATCGATCATTAATCAAGTTGAGAGAAGTTTATTACTGCACGCCGATGATTACATGCTTGGTTCGATTTTGCAAAACTTGATTTCCAACGCAATAAAATTTACCCACCCCGAAGGTCATGTTCGTATCAGCTCGGAAATTAAACATCTCTTTGTCGTAATCTCGATTGAAGATAACGGAATCGGTATCAGTCAGGACGATCTCGATAAAATATTTAATCTCGGCGTTCGTTACACTACCCAGGGCACGGATAAAGAAATAGGCACCGGACTCGGATTAATTTTGTGCAAAGAGATGATTGAAAAACAAGGCGGCAATATTTGGGTGGAAAGTGAATTGGGTTCAGGCAGTACTTTTAAATTCACGCTTCCTATAAGCAACGGTGTACAAACTCCGACCAACTCATAGCAGATTTTCTTCGATAAAGGAAAAAATACAATTCGAGAATGTTGTTCACCATTTAATGATAGTGTCAATCGTTTCTAAATAAAATGGAATAGTCGCGAAGTTTGCGTTTGTTCGAGAACTAAATTGCACAGACATTTAGTGTGGTTTGCTCAGCTTGTTTTCCCGGCATAATTGCCACGTGTTTACGTCGTGGGCATGAAAAGGGAAAAGAGTTGGGCTTTAGCCGGTTCTGTTTTTGTTATCTTAATACCACGACTTATCACCGCTGAGCGGGATCCCGTTTACACGGGAAAAGTCGTGGCAATTCACATAGATAAAAACAGTTGTGTAACTGCTCTTTGTGTCGTGAGATAATTATAAAATAGAAATTTTGACTTTAATTGCCGATTGCTTAACTCTAATTAATTTGTTAATCATGAAAGAGATCCCACAAAAATTTCTTTACTTCGCCCTCAATAAACCGTATGGTGTCCTCTCGCAATTTACCGATGCCGGCGATAGAAAAAGTTTGAGTGATATTTACAATTTTCCGAAAGAAGTTTATCCGGTCGGCAGACTCGATATGGACAGCGAGGGACTTCTTCTTTTAACAAACGACAAATCTTTAACTGATCATTTGTTGAACCCGAAACATAAACATGAAAAAGAATATTACGCACAAGTTGAAGGAATACCGGATGGCACAGCACTACAAAAATTAAGAAGCGGTGTTATTCTTGAAGGAAGAAAAACTCTTCCAGCAAAAGTAAAATTAATTGATGATCCGAATTTTGCAGAACGCATCCCGCCGATACGAGAGAGAAAAACAATTCCAACAAGCTGGCTCAGCATAGCAATTGTTGAAGGAAGAAACAGACAAGTTCGAAAGATGACCGCTGCTGTTGGATTTCCAACATTAAGACTTGTACGCGTTAGAATAAAAAATATTCAGCTCGGAAATTTGGGAAATGGAATGGTTCGAGAATTAATGCTAAATGAAATAGAAAGTTTGAAAAAATAATTCCTCTGTGTCTCCGTGCCTCTGTAGTTTATTTTCACCACAGAGACACTGAGGCACAGAGAAACTCTTATAAATTAATATTCACACCGGCGTAAAAACTTCTTCCAAGCGTTCCGTAGAAAAGAACTTCTTCATAATCTTTATCAAACAAGTTTTCAATTCGTGCGGTTAATGTGAGATAATCCATCAGTTTGTACGAGCCGGAAACATTAACGAGCAGATAATCCGGTAAAGTTACACGGCGGACGGAATAGTTGTAGAACTCTTTATCATCGCGTTCTCCCGTATATCTTAGCTGTGTGTTTAAGTTCAGTCTGTTTTCATAATTATAATTAACGAAGATTGATGCTTGATGTTTCGGTCGTCTGATAAGAGGCTTCCCGTAATCAGCACTCGCGCTGTATTCGTCTTTTGTTTCCGTGAAAGTATAATTTGTTGAAATTGCGAGACCGTCAAAAACCTCCGATGCCGCCGAAAACTCAAAACCTTTTGAAGAAGCTTCGGCGATATTAATTGTTCTGTAATCTGCACCGAAGCCGAACATGTTTTCGAGTTGTATATTAAAATATGCCGCGTTCAAAGAAATTTTTCCGTTAAACAAATATTGATCAAAACCAAAATCCCAGCCTTTGCTTTCTTCCGGTTTTAAATCGGGATTTCCGTAGAGAGGATCAAAAATGTAATAAAGAGAAGGGGCTTTGTAGCCGGTTCCGTAAGTGAATTTTATTTTTGTTCCGGTTGCGCTGAAGTAATAAGCCGGTGCGATTCTGTAAGTAGTTACACTTCCGAATTTTTCATTATCATCGTAGCGGATGCCGGCAGACGCAAAAAAACTGCTGGCAATATTTATTTGGTCTTGCAGATAAATGCTTGTTGTTCGTACCGATTGTTCCGGGAAGACGCTTTCATACGGACCCCACATACTTTCGCTGTAGTAACTTGTATTTGCAATTTCTTTCTCCGTTTCAATTCCGACAGTAACTAAATTATTTTCGACCACTTTTAAATTATTTTGCCAGTCAAATTTTACGCGTTGCGCTTTGTTGTAGCTGTCCGAAAATGTTGCCGGATGCAGAGCATCGAATTCATCGAGTCCTCTTGCTAATTTTTTTATTACAGAGCCTCTAAAAATTTTTTCCCATGCACCGTTGAAAGAATTTAAAGTGTACGATGCGTTGAAAATTTGTTCTTCCGTTTTATATGTAAAGTTCGGGTCGTCTCCAAATTTTTCATTTTGATCGATGTCGCTGTCGAGTTTGGTGAATTTGTATATCAACTTAAGTTTGCCGAACTCGGAAAAATCAAAACCGATTTTTGCAGTGGCGCCGTTGTTAACAAATCCGTCTTTCTCGGTATTTCCGTATTTGGAACTGCTTGCCGAAACGCCGCCGCTTCCGTTTCTAATTAGGGAAAAATAATAATCAGCCAAACTGTATTTGCCTGAAGCAGAAAGATTAGCTCTGTAGAATCCATTTGAGCCGCCTTCTCCCGTAAAAGAATATGAGGGTATGCTCGTTCCGTTTTTTGTGAGAATATTTATAACTCCGGCAACCGCATCCGAGCCGTAAAGTGTGCTTTGCGGTCCCCTCACAATTTCAATCCGGTCGATATCGTAAGCATCGAGCCCGTAAAAATCGAATGCATTGTTTGGCGAAGAGGCATCGTTTAATTCGGTGCCGTCCAAAATTACCAGTGTGTGATTCGAGTTTGCACCGCGCATCATCACATTTGCAATTTTACCGGGTCCGCCTTGTTGAACAATTGATAAACCGGGTATCCCGCGGAGAAGATCAACAACAGTACTGTACTGTTTGCTTAAAATATCTTTTGAAGAAAGAATTGAAACCGAACTTGCGAGTGTGTAATAAGGAGTTTCTGTTTTTGTTGCGGTTACGACAACTTCATTCAAAGTTGTTTTAAGAGTATCGGTTTGTGCCGGCAGAAGAAACGGCAAAAATAATAATGCAAAAAAAAGTTTACGGTAGTACATAGAAGTTACTCCTTTTAGATTAGTTAAAAGATGTAACTTCGTGGGTGTGGAGTTTAACGAAAATATTTGAAATGCGATTCGTTAATCAAAACCTCATCCCGCGAAGGTTTACTTGATTATTTAATTGGAATCTGCGGCAGGTCTCCTGGCTCAAGACTTCGTTTAACGCCTTCCCGGAACGAATGCAGAATGTAGAGTTAAGAATGCAGAATTAAATTCTACATTCATTATTCTGAGTTCTGCATTCAAAAGCCAGTGGCAAAATGTTAAACGCTTTCAATGTCTTTTACAGTTGCGGGGCAGCACCGGAATTCCGGTAAAAACTTTACCGGTCACCGGTTTCCCTATTAAGTCCAAACGGACACCGTAAATTGTATAATTACAAACACAAAACTAATAAAATGAGTTCTCATTCGACAAGGTTTTAAAATTTTTTTCAACTTAGATACAAACCTCTTAATAAAAAAATTATACCGGCATAACCAATGGGTGAATAAAAAAAATTCTTTGAAGATATTTTTTGTTGATATGTAAATAATAAATCTATATCTTAACTCCCGCATACGAGGGCATTCGTATTCACATCTTCCACATAGGAACATGATAGATAAAAGTTTAGAAGCACTTAAGAGGGCAGTGCAGAATTATCTTGTATCGTTGCCGGAACTGAATTTAACAAGTGAAGATGCTATAGTACTTTCACCAATTGTTAAAGCAGACGGTTCACTTGCGATACCCGATAACTCACTTGGATTAACACTCGTTAATATAGAAGAGGAACGTGTTGTAAAATCCCAGAACGCCGTATCGATTGCGAGTGACGGGAGAGTTTCTATTGTTAATCCCGAAATAAAACTGAACTTATTCATACTGATTGCGGCGAACTTTACAAACTATGATACCGGTCTTCAATTTCTTTCAGCCGTGGTAAAGTGTTTCCAAAGTAAAAATGTTTTTACGCCGGATAATACTCCGCTTCTGGATTCCTCGATTCAAAAATTGATTGTAGAACTTTTTAGTCTCGATTTTGAAAAGCAGAATCACCTTTGGGGTTCTCTCGGTGCAAAATATTTGCCGTCGGTTCTCTACAGAGTACGGCTCGTTGCAATTCAAGAGGGCATTAAACAAGCCGAACAAGCACCAATTACAATTTATGATCTAAAAGAGAAAGAAAAATAATTCAATGGAATTAACTTTCGTTAAACTTTGTGAAGTGACCTTTTCTCATAATTATTATAAAGACGAAGAGATCAAAGATGTTGTTGTTCAACCTACTTCCGAGTGTTCGAGAGTTTTGTACAATCAAAATATTTTTTTCAGAAAAACAAAAAAAGGTTTTATCCTTCTCTGTCGTGCTGATGCAGCCGCTGCTACCGAGCCATTCATTCCGCTCGATAAAAAAATCAAATTAACATTTCATATTTATTTCGGTAACCCCCACTTTCTGAACTTCACCGATTTGCCGGTTGATTTACAAAGCGACGAAATATTTTATTTGAGCAACCTTAATAATAATGTTAACGGCACCGAACTGCTTTTATCTTCGGATACTTCTTCCGGGTATGTTTCCTCGAACGATAAAATTTCGTTACGCCCGCAAAAATTTACTTATAGCGGCTCGTCTTCCAATTCTTCTGTTGATGTTGTGATAAAAAATGTTGACGACAATATAATTCATAGTGAAAGCGCAGATGTTCTGAACGGTAAATATCAAACTTGGATTGACCTTACTTCTTATCCGCCTTCGCGTTACAAATTAAATATAGATGGAACAGAAGCACTCGATTTCTACGCGGATAGTTTGCTTGCCGGTAAAAAAGTTTTTGGACTGATGGAGATTTTTATCAACGAAGGCGAAGCGAATAGTTACAGTCTCGTGGATTCAAACAAAAATATTTCCGCAAAAAAATATTTAGTCAAATTCAATAGAAGAAAAACAGTGTGGAAATATTATGTGGTTACAAAAAACAGAACATCAATTACGTCTGCCGATCTTGAAATAAATCATCCCGATTCTACAATCGTTTTTTCGGCTTCTGCCGGGCAAGAACTTTCGGACGGCAGCACGGCAATCCCGTTTGTTTCGAACAAAGAAATTGATTTGGCTGAAGAAGCAGTAACCGGCATCGAACTTAAAACAATCAACGGAAGTGGAAGCAATTCAATTACAATAGAAAATCTTCCGAACCCTTCGATAAAAAATTCCGTGCCGGATACATCAGCAAACAAAGTTTATTCCGAGATATTCGTTTACATATAACAAATAACTAAAAGGAGAAACCAATGGCGACCTACAAAACTCCCGGCGTTTACATTGAGGAAATATCATTACTTCCTCCATCGGTTGCGGAGGTAGCAACTGCTATTCCGGCTTTTATCGGTTATACTGAAAAGGCAAAAAAATCGGTTGATGACGATCTTCTCTTCGACCCGACGA
Organism: Ignavibacteriales bacterium; assembly: GCA_016177735.1. Taxonomy (GTDB): domain Bacteria; phylum Bacteroidota; class Ignavibacteria; order Ignavibacteriales; family Melioribacteraceae; genus DYJK01. The sequence goes on from JACOUS010000023.1 coordinate 146,923, forward strand.
GGATAACTTCGATGGTTGAGTACGAACAATATTTCGGAAAAGCCAATGCGGAATCCTACGAGCTTGATGTTGTTGAAGATACAGACACAAATACATATACGGTTACTGCAGAACGCAAAACAACCGGGACAATTTTCTATGCAATGTACTATGCAATGAAATTGTTTTTTGCAAACGGCGGAGGTCCGTGTTACATAATTTCTGTTGGCACCGGTTACGATGATACAATTGAAAAGGGGGACGATACAACTCCGAAAGGATTGCTTGGCGGTTTGTCCGTTTTGGAAAAAGAAGATGAACCGACAATTATTGTTTTTCCCGATGCAGTTGAGCTCTCTTCGAATTCGGATTATTACGAAGTGATGAATCAAGCATTGGCGCAGTGCGAAAAACTTCAAGACCGCGTTGCCGTGATTGATGTTTACGATGAAGATGTTGATGATTTCAGAGACAATATTTCCGGTGAACCCGATTACGTTAAATACGGCGCGTCGTATCATCCGTTTTTGGAAACATCAATCAATTATTATTACACGGAAGATCTGGTAAGCGTTAAATCGCATCTTGATCAAGACGGCAATGCACCGGCTACAGACCTCACCGGCAAAAAAATGGACAGTGACGACATCAAAAAAAATAAAAATGTTTTGTACAACCAGATTATAACCGAGCTTCTTAAATCGAGAGTAACCCTTCCGCCGTCTTCGGCGGTTGCCGGCGTTTATGCGCGCGTTGATAATAACCGCGGCGTGTGGAAAGCTCCGGCTAATGTTCCTCTTTACAACGTAATCAAACCGACAATAAAAATTACGCACGAAGCTCAAGAATCTTTAAACGTGGATGTTACAGCCGGGAAATCGGTAAATGCAATCAGAACATTTACCGGAAAAGGTACAATGGTTTGGGGTGCGCGCACACTTGCCGGCAACAGCAATGAGTGGCGTTACGTTTCGGTTAGAAGATTCTATAACATGGTTGAAGAGTCTGTGAAGAAATCAACTTACTGGGCAGTGTTTGAACCGAATGATGCAAACACGTGGATCAAAGTTAAAGCGATGATTGAAAATTATCTTACTCAAAAATGGAGAGACGGCGCACTTGCCGGTGCAAAAGCAGACGAAGCATTTTTCGTGAAAGTTGGATTGGGAATTACGATGACTTCACTCGATATACTCGAAGGAAGAATGAATGTTGAAATCGGAATGGCGGTAGTTCGACCGGCAGAATTTATTATCCTGAAGTTCTCTCACAAGATGCAAGAATCATGAAAATAATAGGGCGGAAAAATTTTAAATAAAAAACGGAGAAAATAAAATGGCAGAATATCCATTACCGGTATTTCATTTCCGCGTTCAGTGGGGCGGAGTAGATCTCCCGTGTGCTGAAGTCGGCGGTTTGAATCAGGAAAAACAAGTAATCGAATATCGGGACGGCATGAGCCCGGAATATTCAACTGTAAAAATGCCGGGCATCCCAAAGTTCGGCAACATAACAATTAAACGCGGCATTCTTCCGGCAGATAATAAATTTTTTGAATGGCTCAACACAACCAAACTGAACAAAGTTGAAAGAAGAGATATTATAATCAGTTTGTTAAATGAAAACCACGAACCGGTCATGACGTGGAAAGCAGTCAATGCTTTTCCGGTTAAAGTAGAAGGACCGGCGCTCAAAGCAACCGGCAACGAAGTTGCAATCGAATCAATTGAAATTGCGCATGAAGGAATAACTATCGAGAACGGTTGATAATATGGCTGGATATTATCCTCCGGTTGGTTTTCATTTTAGAGTGGAGTTTGGTTTCCTTTCATCGGGCAGTAACGATGCCCGTTTTCAGGAAGTTTCCGGACTCACATCCGAACTTGGAATCGAGGAAGTTGTCGAGGGCGGTGAGAATCGTTTCAGCCACCGCTTGCCAAACAGAGTAAAGTTCGGCAACCTCATTTTAAAACGGGGGCTTTTCACTGACTCTCAATTGATTGATTGGTGCAAGAATGCAATCGAGAGTTTTCAATTCTCGCCAACGACTGTCAACGTAACTTTATTAAATGAAAACCACGAACCGGCGGCAGACACATTTAGTTTTCAAAATGCGTGGCCCGTTAAATGGTCTGTATCGGATTTCAAATCACAGGATAATTCGATAGTAGTAGAAACGCTCGAACTGGCTTACAGTCATTTCACAAGAATAAAACTTTAGGGAGTCATTATGGCTATTGAAGTACGAGAAGTTGTAATTAAAGCCAATGTTGATAATCAAACGGAAAAACAAGCGGCGGGCAATCAACAACAACAAGCGGAGAGCCGCGAAGAAATTATAAAAGAATGTGTCGATCAAGTTCTTGAAATTCTTAAACGGGAAGAAGAGCGGTAAAATTTTTTATCAGTAATAATCCGCTAAATCAGAGATTGCCCGCAGTTTGTCGGCGGGTGGTCTGCGTTCTATAAAAAGAGAACAGCTCATTCAGAAAAATTGGTGAGATCAAAAAATCATGTACGGCGAACTAAAAAAACTAAAAATAGAAGCATTCAAGGACCTCGAGTACAACGAGAAAGCCGATGAATTTACTGTAATGTTCAACCCGGCTTCATATAATCAGAAATACGAAGTAGAGTACGAAGAGGCTCAAGGACAGGGTACAACGGGTACTCCGCAAAAATTCGGAAAGATAAAACCGCAAGAATATTCATTCGAATTTATTTTTGACGGAACCGGCGCTTCGGGCGAGGCGATCGACGTTTCGGATGAGATCGAAAAATTTTTGACAGTCTGCGGCAAAGAAGACGGAGAAATTCATAGACCGTTTTATCTAAAAATTACATGGGGAAATCTCGTTTCAAAATGTATCCTGAAATCTGCAGACATCTCGTACAATCTTTTTAAACCGGACGGCTATCCGCTCCGCGCAAAAGTGAATGCTTCTTTTGTTGAAAATATTGATGATGCTCTTCGCACTGCCGAAGAAGGAAAAAGTTCGCCCGATCTTTCTCATTATCGAATTGTTGCCGAAGGTGAAAATCTGCCTTTGATGACTTATAAAATTTACGGCGATCCGCAGTATTACATCGATGCCGCAAAGATTAACGGACTCACAAATTTTAGAAAACTAAAAACCGGCACTACTTTGCATTTTCCGCCGATCAAAACAACATAAAAATTATGAGCGAAGAGAGAGTAATACCGGTAAATCAAACGACCGATCTTGTGACTTTTACGATTAAGTCCGATGGAACTGTGATAAGCAGTGAATATCAAGTTGTGTCGGTTAATGTAATTAAAGACGTGAACAAAATTCCGCAAGCACAATTGATATTTCTTGACGGCGATTCGGCGCAAGAAGATTTTCCGCTGAGCAGCAAAGAAGATTTTATTCCCGGCAAAGAGATCGAAATTTCTGCCGGTTATCACTCGGATGAAAAAATAATTTTCAAAGGAATAATTATCAGCCACGCTGTTAAAGTGAAGAAAAATAAAGGATCATACTTAACGATTGAATGCCGCGATAAAGCAGTGAAGATGACCGCAGCACGTAACAACAAATATTTTTATGAATCAACTGATTCGGATATCATCGAAGAAATTATCGGCACGTACGGATTGGAAAGCGAAATTGAATCAACTAATGTTCAACACAAAGAGATGGTGCAATATTATTGCACTGATTGGGATTTTATTTTATCGCGCGCCGAAGCAAACGGCAAACTTGTTTTTGTTGATGACGGAAAAGTTATAATTAAAAAACCTGATACATCAACCGAACCGGTTCTCTCACTTATTTACGGTTCCACAATGCTGGAATTTGAAGCCGGGATGGATGCGCGGAATCAGCTTTCTGCAGTCAAATCAAAATCGTGGGATTACTCATCACAAGAAATTATCGAGGAAGAATCCGAAGACCCTTCCGTAGAAGAAATTGGAAATATTACCGCGAGTGATTTAACCGATGTACTCGGCGTTTCTGAATTTGCACAAGTTCATTCCGGTAAAGTTGAGGATCAGGAATTAAAAGCGTGGGCTGATGCAAAAGCATTGAAAGCCAAACTCGCAAAAATTAGAGGAAGAGTTAAATGCCAGGGTTACAACGAAGTAAAACCCGGCGGCATGATTGAATTGAAAGGTGTCGGCGACCGCTTCAACGGGAAAGCTTTTGTGAGCGGTGTGTGCCATCAAATCAGCAGCGGAAATTGGGAAACGGATATTCAATTCGGGCTTAATGCGGAATGGTTTTCGAGCGCAAATAAAATCAACGATACAAAAGCATCGGGGCTTGTACCGGCAGTAAACGGGCTGCACGTTGGAGTTGTAACACAGCTTGAAAGCGATCCCGACGGCGAAGACAGAATACTTGTGAAGATGCCTTCAATCAGCACAGAAGATGAAGGAATTTGGGCGCGCATTGCGACTCTCGATGCCGGTGAAAACCGCGGCTCGTTTTTCAGACCGGAAATAGGCGATGAAGTACTTCTCGGATTTTTGAATGACGATCCACGCCACCCCGTTGTTTTGGGTATGATGAACAGCAGTGCAAAACCGGCGCCGCTGACTGCAAGCGATTCGAATCCCGAAAAAGGTTTTGTTACTAGAAGCCAATTGAAACTAATCTTTAATGATGAGAAAAAAGTTATTCAGGTTGAAACTCCGAACGGAAATAAAATTACTTTGAGCGATGATGAAGGTTCGATAACTCTTGAAGATGAAAGCGGAAATAAAATTACAATGAGTTCGGATGGAATTGCGCTCGAAAGCGCGAAGGATGTGATTATCAAAGCAACCGGCGATGTAAAAGTTGAAGGCGTTAACACGGAAATTAAAGCCAGCGCACAATTTAAAGCGGAAGGTTCCGCCGGCGCAGAAGTTAAAAGCAGTGCAACTGCTACACTGAAAGGTTCATTGGTACAAATAAATTAAAAGGAGTAAGGAGAAAGAAGGGGAATCAAAGACGAAAAATTAATTGGCTTTAGTCACTTTTTGATTTTCAATATGCGGCTAAAGTCAAAAAGAGTTTTTCTAATTTCTGCTCACGATCTAAAGGTCGTGGCAATTAAAAAATTCTGACTTCTGACTTCTGAAAAAAAAAATGGCTGCAGCGGCAAGAGTAGGAGATACAACAAATCATGGCGGAACAGTTACCGGACCGGGAGTAGCAACGGTTTTAGTCGGCAGCAAACCGGCGGCAGTTATGGGTGATATGCATGTATGTGTACTACCGCCGAATGTACATCAACCGACTACGAGTGCATTCATACTCGGCAGTGCTACTGTTTTGATCGGCGGTAAACCGGCATTGAGAGTGGGCGATACATGCGTTTGCGGCGCATCAACCGCTGTGGGCGAAGTAACAGTAATTATAGGAGGATAAAAAAATATGTCTTCAAAATTTCCGTTTCTCGGAAAAGGATGGAGTTTTCCTCCCGAATTCGACAAGCAGACTTCTACTGTAAAAATGCTTGCCGATGAAGACGATATTAACAGCAGCCTCGAAATACTTTTTTCGACGACGGTCGGCGAAAGAATTATGCAGCCGAAGTACGGCGCAAACTTGAAAAACTTATTGTTCGACCCGATAGATACATCGTTGAAAGCATATATAAAAGATTTGATCAAAACGGCGATACTCTATTTCGAAGCACGGATAAAACTCGATAACATTTCTCTCGAAGCAAAGCCGGAAGAAGGTATGCTGTTAATTACACTTGAGTACACAATCCGTTCTACAAATTCGCGGTACAATTTTGTTTATCCGTTTTATCTAAATGAAGGAACAAACATTACAATATGAATTCTGAAAGCGGCTGCGGAATAAAAAATCCTTTGGTGCGTGACGGTTCAAGCCAGACACAGCGTTTGCTCAAGGCGCTCAAAAACGATTACGTGAAAATTGACGAACGCGGTGTGGATGATCTGCTCGCTTTCATCTATAAATATTCCGGGAAAATTCAATTCTACGGCAGCGATAACCAAACTGCCGGAAGCTGGAAAGACTTTATCGAGAATGATATCTCAACAACCGTTGCTCTGATTGCACAAAAAGATTTATCCGTTATTAAATCGTGTATAGATAAGAATCTTAAAATCATAAATGATTCGGCGGCGCTTACAGCAAAAGTGAAAGCCGCGTTCAATAATATTTTTCTCCACATCTTTTTTATTACCGATGAAATCAATTCATGGTACAACCGCTCGGTAATCGGTCTGCGGCTTAACATTGAATTGAAGCAATCAATTACTTCCGTACTTCGCGGCACACTGCAGACAGTTGCCGGAACGTACAAATATGCAAAAGCAAACGGATATCTCGTAGATGATACGACAACATCGGTATGTTCTGCACACAAATACTCCGGTGATTTTCTTGCAAGCTCATTGAACAATGTGTGGGTTATTGCGGATACGAATTTATCATGGAGTAATTACTTGGGCACAATCTCTCCGGACGGAACATTATTCGGAAACGAAACTACCGATATCAAAAAAATAAAATATGCGGCTCAACGGTTTGAAACAATTGTCGAAAAATTTATAGGTGCGCAATCGAGAATTATAAATCTTGCGCCCGGCTTTCTGGAAGAAACACTCCGCGAATATCCGTCGCACGAACCGCACATGTCGCTCTTCCTCGCATTTTTACAATTGCTCGATATTGCAAAAAAAGATTTGAACGCAATAACAAAAAGACATCTCGATTTTTATTACCGCGATGTTCTTCAATTAGAGAAAAATGAAGAAGTGCCCGATGCCGTTCACGTAATTTTTCAGCTTGCAAAACAAGTTGACAGTTACTTGATAAAAGAGGGAACACGGCTCAAAGCCGGTAAAGATGAAACCGGCGTTGAAGTAATTTACAAAGTTGAAGAAGACACCGTAATTAACAAAGCGGCGATTGATCAGCTCAAAACAATTTTTGTTGACAAAGATGATAATTGCAGAGTTTATTCCGCGCCAATAGCAAATTCGAAAGATGGAAACGGTGCTGAGTTTGATACCGATGAACCGAAATGGAAAACTTTTGGAGAGAGCCAAAAGGTTGGTGCCGGGAACTATCTCGTCGAAGAAGAACGAACGATGCAATTTGCAGAAATCGGTTTTGCGGTTACATCACCGGCTCTCTTTTTAAACGAAGGCACGAGAAAAATTATAGTTACGTTCACGGCTTCCGGCACATTGCCTTCTGTAACACTCAGTGCGTCAAAATTCTCTGCATATTTATCAACAGAAAAAGAATGGACCGAAACAGTAATTGAAAGTGTGTTGATTGATTCTGCCAGCAATAAAATTAGTTTTACACTTTCGCTGGGAAATGAGGCGCCGCCCGTTATTGCTTTCAACAATACTAAACTAACCGATGGCTTCGATTCGGAATTCCCGGTACTCAAAATAATTTTGAACAATGATGCTTCCGCAGATTACGATTACAAAATTTTGAAAGATATCACGGTTACCGGCGTTACAATGAGTGTTGAAGTTGACGGAATGAAAAATTTAATTCTTCAAAATGATGCCGGACTTTTAAAGCCGAACAAACCTTTTTATCCGTTCACAACAACGCCGGGCATCGGCTCAAGTTTTTATATCGGCGGTAAAGAAATTTTTCAGAAGAATTTAACATACCTCAAACTTGATTTAGAATGGAAAGATGTTCCGGACAGCAAGTTGAATAATTATTATGCCAAATTATTTGCGGTAACCGATAACACAGATTTTAAAGTACAGTGCTCTGCACTTATTAACGGCATATGGGAAACAATAGGCACGGCGCAATCTTTATTCGATTCGGCTGATGCGAAACTTTCTCACACAATCCAGATTGGTTCCGAAAATGGAAACTCAACCGATTTTGATGATTACGAACCGGGATTAATTGAAGAGGAATTAACCGAACTGGAAGCCGATACCCAGCGCGGTTTTATGAAACTCGTTTTATCAGAACCGGCTGATGCATTCGGGCACAAACTTTACCGCGATGCGTACACAAAGGCAATTATTGCTTACGCACAAAATCCTTCCGATACTACAAAAGCCAATGCAATTCCGAAAGAACCGTACACGCCGTTCATAAATTCAATTACCCTCGATTACAATTCGAGCGAGACAATCGATTTGCAGTTATCCGAAACTTACGAAGAGAACGAATCAAAATTTTATCATCTCTATCCGTTCGGAATAAAAGAAGTACGCGAGCCTTCGACTTCGAAAGTTTACATGCTTCCGCAATTTGAATTTGACGAAGGGACAAAAGTTTTAGAAAGCGAAGGCGAACTTTACATCGGCATCAAAGATTTGAATCCTCCGCAAAATATTTCAATACTTTTTCAGATGGCTGAAGGAAGTGCAGACCCCGAACTGCCGAAACAAGAAGTTTACTGGTCGTACTTGCGCAATAATAAATGGGTCAAATTTGATGTGACGGAAATAATTTCCGACACAACGGACGGACTAATAAAATCAGGCATAATAGAATTTTCGATTCCGTCCGAAGCAGCGAACGACAATTCCATTCTGCCTTCGGGTGTTCATTGGATTAGAGCGGCAGTAGATCAAAACAGCGGCGCCGTATGCGGCTGCATTGAAATAATTGCGCAAGCACTCAAAGCAGTTTATGTGAACAATGGAAACGATACGAACTTTTTAGCGGCACCGATTGCCGCCGATACGATTACCGGCTTGAAAACAAAAGATGCGAGTGTTAAAAAAGCAAGTCAGCCGTATTCGTCACTCGGTGGAAAAACAGAAGAGAGCGATGAACAATTTTACACGAGGGTCAGCGAGCGGCTTCGTCATAAAAACAGAGGCGTTGCTATTTGGGATTATGAGAAACTTGTGCTTCAGGAATTTCCATTTGTTTACAAAGTGAAATGCATCAACCACAGCGTTTACATTCCTAAAGCATCCGAGTTTGCACCGGGCTATGTCAGCGTAATTGTTATTCCGAATCTGCTCAACAAAAATGCGGTTGATCCGCTTGAACCGCGCGCTTCTGTAGGCGAGTTGAATGATATCAAAGAATTTCTGCAGACAAAAATCTCTCCGTTCGCGTCGGAAACAATCCAGGTTCTCAATCCGCTATATGAAAAAATCAAAGTGGAATTTAAGGTTCAGTTCAATCAAGGAATTGATTACGGTTATTACAGCAAAGTTCTCGAAGAAGATATCATAAAATTTTTATCACCGTGGGCATACGGCGAATCAAGCGAATTAAACTTCGGCGGAATTGTTTACAAATCGGTGATACTAAATTTTGTTGAAGAGAGAGATTACGTTGATTTTGTAACAGAGTTTAAAATGGTTCACATAACCGAAGATACCGGCGGCAATTTAAAAGAAGAGTACAAAGACGAAATCGAAACAACAAGCATGCGTTCGATTCTTGTTTCGAACAGCACGCATATTATAAACGAAGTTGATAACTGCTGATGGACGAAATCACATTATATATCGAAAAGGAACGCGAGCTGAAAGAAAGCGAAAATTATTCCTATCTCCGCTCGAAAGGTTTGGAATATATTCAGGAGCTTGCAAACAAAATTTGGACGGACTACAATATTCACGACCCCGGCATAACAATTCTTGAAGACGTCAGCTATGCAATCACCGATTTGGGTTACCGTACAAATTATTTGATTAAAGATATTCTTGCCGAAGGAACATCTGCCGGTTCAAAAGCGGAAAAACAATTTTTCACCGCGCGCGAAATTTTAACTTGTAATCCGGTAACAATAAACGATTACAGAAAAATTTTGATCGATGTTGACGGTGTTCGAAACGGCTGGCTCGAGATCGAGCAAAAAGTTGAACCGCAAATTTACATCGACTGCCCGAACAGCAGATTAACAACAAATCCCGGTGTGAAAAATGTCAAACCGGTTGATCTCCGCGGACTTTATAATGTTATTCTCGAACTCGATGATGACGATGAACTCGGCGATCTTAATATTTACTGCTTCGAAAGAATAATTGAAGCCAAAGGGAAAAAACTTGAAATAGAAATTTCACTTCCTTCGTGGGATGTCTATTTCAAAGAGAATAAAATTCCGGTCTCGTTTGAATTTTCGGAACTAACAAACGGCGATGAATCGCTGACATACAAAGGAATTCTCAAAGCGCTTTTCGAAACCGGCACGCTGCTGTTGAATTACAAAGCGAAATTGAGCGAAGCGAGAACGGATACGAATAAAAAGTTGATCGAAAAAGAATTGAAGAGGACGGATAAAGACAGTCTTGCCGTGCACTATTTAAATATGATTACAAAAGCATTTGCAATTGCAAAAGAAACGCGCACAGTTCTGCATGCCAAAAGAAATCTCTGTGAAGATTTTTATTCTTTCAAAGCCGTTGATGTTGAGGAAGTGATTGTTTGCGCCGATATTGAAGTTAAGCCGCAAGCCGATGTTTCCGAAACACTTGCCAGCATTTATTACGAACTGGAAAAATTTATTGCACCGACCGTGAATTTTTATTCGATCAAAGAAATGTACGGGAAAGGAAAGCGGACCGAAGAAATTTTTGAAGGACCGATTTTAAACTACGGATTTATTGATGAAGACGAACTCGAGAATTCCGATTTCAAAAAAGTGATTCACATTTCCGATTTGATCCGGATAATTATGGATCAGCCCGAAGTAACGGCGGTTAAAAATATTTTGCTTTCAAGTTATTACAAATGCGGATTGATTACCGAAGGTGAAAAATGGTGTTTGAAAATCGGCGAAGGTCGTGCACCGCGTTTCTGTATCAATAAATCCAAAATAGTTTTTTACAAAGGATTGATTCCGCTTTCCGCCGGTAAAGACGAAATGGAAAACAAATTGAAAGAATTGAAACTGCTCGACCGTCCGAAAAGATTATCAAATGAAGAATATGATTTATCGATACCCTCCGGCACAAACAAGGAAATTCAGAATTATTACTCGATACAAAATGATTTTCCGCTCTGTTACGGAATTGGTGTTGAAGGACTGCCGCTCTCTTCGGAAGCAAAAAGGAAAGCACAAGCCAAGCAATTAAAAGCATACTTTCTTTTCTTCGATCAAATACTTGCCGATTATTTTGCCCAGCTTGCTCATGCTAAAGATTTGTTTTCACTGAATTCGGAAATTAAGCGCACTTATTTTTCACACAATCTTTTGCAGAACAAAGAAAACAATCTCACCGAAATTCCGAACATCCAAAATTTATTTAAAGAATTTGTTGATACACTCGGTTTGCCTGGCAGTAAAATCAATGTCGATGATTTTTCAACTTTCGAAGACAAATGGAATAATTTTATCGCGCTTCCACAAAATAATCCGCCGGTTTATGAAAGGGACGATTTGCGCGAAACAGTTGCTGTTTACGAAGACCGCCGCAGCAGATTTCTCGATCATTTAATGGCGCGTTTTGCAGAACAATTTTCCGATTACGCCGCACTCATGTACATGCTCGATAGAATGAAAGCGCCGTCCGAATTGATTGCAGACAAAATTTCTTTCCTCAAAGATTATCCGCTGATAAGCTGTGAACGCGGCAAAGCATTCAATTACAAAGACGCGGCTAATTTGTGGAATACGGCAAATGTTTCCGGACTCGAAAAGCGCGCGAGCCGGCTTCTCGGCATCAATTCATTCAAAAGAAAAACTTTGGCGGAATGTCTTGAAACTTTGTTCAAGTTTTATCAGGAAAAAGATGAAGATGGAATTGATGAATTCAGATTTAGATTGATTGATGAGAACGGAAATATTCTGCTCAGCAGTTCGACAAAATATTACAGCATGGCTGATGCACAAAAAGAGAAAGACTCGGTAATCCATTCCGGGCTGAATAAAAATAATTACGTAATAAAGAAAACGAAGAGCGGAAAATTTTATATCGTGTTGACGGATGATGCCGGCGAAATAATTGCGAGAGTAATCCGCTACTTTAAAAAGATTGAAGAAGCAGAAGAGTTTGTATCAAAAATAATTTCATACATGGAAAAGAGCGTGCTCGAATGCGAAGGATTTCATTTGATCGAACACATACTTCTTCGTCCGCGCACTGCCGATGATAAGCTGCTGACTGTCTGCGTCAGCAAAGACTGCAAAAGCTGCCGCGGTTTTATTGACCCGTATTCATTCAGAGTTACGGTTGTAGTTCCGTACTGGCACAAAAGATTTAAGAATATGGATTTCAGAAAATATTTCGAAACGACAATGAGAATGGAAGCCCCGGCGCATGTGCATGTAAAAATCTGCTGGGTAGATGAAGAAGCAATGAAAAATTTTGAGAGTAAATATCTGCCGTGGCTGAAAGAAATTTCGAAAGAGAATCCCGATCAAACACAGTTATCAATTAAACAAAAGAAATTGATCGAAGCACTCGAAAGTCTGCGCAGTGTTTATCCCGAATCGAGATTGTACGATTGCGGCACTGAAGATTTATCCAATGTTGCATTATTAAATCATTCCATCTTAGGATCAACCAAAGAGGAAGAAAATGACAGCATGTAATTTTTATCCGAAGTTTGAAGCCAATCAGGTTTTAACCGCCGATCAATTGAACCAGCTTATTTTTTATTTGGATAAACAAGAAAAGATCACGCGCAGTAAACTTATCGGTGTCGGAATTCTTTGCGGCTTCGATCTCGAACTTGTGAAAGCTCCGGCGGCTGCAATAAAAATTTCCAAAGGCTGCGGCATCACTACGGAAGGTTACCTGATTGCCCTGAATAAATTTAAAGCAGAGAAGAAAAATTCGAAGTGGCACACGTTTACAAAATACCGCACTTACAAAGATCCTTCAAAATATTCTCTGTTCGGTGACGGCGATTCGCAGATTTCTTTGTGGGAACTTTTGTACGATGATTTCGAAGATGAGAATTCCGTGATCGAAAAACTTTCACTTAAATTTTTGGAAGACAAAGCGGTAATCCTTTTCCTCGAAAAGAAAGAAGTTGATCTTGCAACTTGCACCGGCGATGACTGCAACGAAAAAGGCATTAGAGTTGAATTGTGCGTGCGTGTTCTGCTGATTACTTTGAGCGATCTCGAGACGATAATAAGCAAATGCGGAGTATCATCGATTTCAAAAAATTATAAAAATGAGATTGCCGGAAAATTCAAGCTTCCCGAACTTTCTGTAGAACGCGAACATGAACTGAACGGCAGTAATTCATTTTATGATTACGGCGATTTGAAAAAACTTTACGGAAAGATTATTGAGAAATCTCTGAAAGAACTTCCCGATGTTTTAACAAAAACTTACAAGCTGTTCAACCCGCTTTTAAAAGATATGTACGAAGAAAATCCGTTCGATAAATTTCCGGTAGAAGAAACACTCGTAAATTTTTTGAAAGAGAATGCTTTTGGCTGGCAGTACAGTTATGATTTTCTTAAAGACCTCGTGCTTACTTACAACGAATTCAGGGAAACAATATTTGATCTTTCTGCCGCTTGCTGCTACGATGAAGAATGTTTTCCGCGCCACTTGGCGCTCGGCGAAGCAGTGCCGGAAAATAAATGCATTCCTTCTGTATATCGAAATCAATTTATTTCTTCGCCGGTTTACAACAATCAAAAACATTTGTATGAAAAGACGCGTCTTCTTTTTAAGCGGCTTGTGAGAATGATTGAAACATTTAGACTGCCCCAAGAAAAAGAAAATAAAATAAGAATCACACCGGGTAAAGGAATGACAGAACTCGGCTTGCGTGCGATGCCGTATTACTACTTCGCAAAAGAATTCGGCATTAACAATGTTTGGAATTACGAACTTACCCGAAGATGCAGACCGTTTTATAATTTATCGTACTATTCAAAAATTTATCCCGAAGGTTCTGCGCCGATTCATATAATTAATCCACTCAACTATAACATTCACGAATACGATTTTTTCAGGGTTGAAGGATACCTCGGAATGAAATGCGGAGAAGTTATGAAAGGACTTCTCGGCGATATTAAAAAGTATAATCTGCCGGTAAAACTTTTGAAACTAACACTCGGCAAAGAACCGACAGAAAAAGAAAATCTGCCCGACTGCCGTTTTCAGGATCTGGAAATGTTGTACAAAACTATCAGAACGGAATATCTCTGCTTCCTCGAAAACGAATTAAAATATTTCGGTCAGCTCGATTACGGTTATTCCGAAAAAGAAGAAACAAAATACGGCGGACTTAAAGTTACAGTTGTTGATAAAAAAAGCGGCGGTGTTATTGCTTCTGCAAAAATTAATCTGGAACCGGCAAGCGGAAAAACTTCTGCCGTAACCGGAATGACAAACAAGAGCGGCATTTATCTTTTTCAGAAAATACCGGTTGATAATTACACACTCACAGTTACAAGAACCGGTTATTACTCTGATGTACAGGAAATTGCAATCGAAGAAGCAAAATCAAAAATGATTACTATCGGTTTGCAGACGAAAGAAACGAATGAAACCAGCGGTGGCGGCTTTTGGGGAATGGGTGAAGGTTTCATAGAAGAGATTACAGAGAAAGCCAAAGGAGAAATTTTAAGTGCGATGGAAGGAGTTATCTATTCCGAAAAATCTGTCGGAAATATTTATCTCGATTACCTCACTTCTTCGAAAAAAGATTTTCTCGGATATTTCGAAACGAAGTGGGGCGGCAAAACCGCTACTGAAAGCGCCGGAGAGTTCATTAATAAATATTATTATCCTTTACAGATTGTGGATATCCTCGATGATCTTTTCGCATTCGTTCCGGCAAACATGAACAATTTTAATTTTGCAGACCTTTCGGAAAAAATTAATTCCCTCTCGGAAATTGTTACGGCATTTACCGAACAGATAAATAAGAATCTTGACGATGAAAAATATGAACAGACCGGAACCGAAAGCGAAATTTTAATTCATCTTAATGAGTTGATAAAAATTTGTACGCTGAAAAATTTTAAGGAACTTGTTGCAACGTACAAGAAGCGCGCGGCTGAAATTTATAAACTCACTTTGTTCAATGAGTTTGTGAAAAAACATTCCGGCATCGAGCACAAAGCCGGGGTTGAAAAAGGCGGAACATTTATTATTGTGTGCGATGAAAATAATATTGTAGTTGCAGATTTTTGTCTCCCGTACATCTGCTGTTCGGACTGCCCGCCGATAACTTACGTGCTTGCCGATCAGCCCGTAATTTTCAAATTATCAAAAACAACTTACTGCGCAAACGACAATTCGAATTATGTAATCATCAATGAACCGACCGGAGGAATTGTTTCCGGTCCCGGTGTAATACATGACAGCGCAACCGGTCAATTTTATTTCAATCCTTTTCAAGCCGGTGTTGGACTAATGAAACTTACATACACATTTAATCTGCAAACGTACAATCTGCTTGTGAATGTTATCGAGATCAAACCGAACTTTACGTACACTCTTGGCAAACCACAGCCGGATTCGGGAACGAGAGATGTTTCGTTTGCCGCTCTGCCCGATTCTGCGGATAGTTACGAATGGGATTTTGGCGACGGCGTTGGTAAATCAACCGAGCAAAAACCAACTTATACTTACAATGTCTCCGAACTGCAAACTTTCGAAGTAATACTCGCTGTAAAAAAAGGAGAATGTTCCGGTTCGGTTACTCAAAAAATTATTGTGCCCACATGTTCTGCCGAATTTACTTACAAGATTGAAAAAGTTCTCGACTACGTTGCCATTGTTCAATTCGATAGTTTGATGAAAGAAGGCGATAAATACGAATGGGATTTCGGCGACGGCTCAACTTATTCCGGCGAAGATCCTTTGCACAAATACATTGTTTCGGAAATCAATTCGTTCAAAGTTGTTCTCAAAGCCGGCAAAGGCGACTGCGAAGACACAAACGAAAAAGAAATTACAATTAATGTCTGCACCGCAGAATTTTCTCACGAGATTATAAAAACCTCTACCAACAAAGCCGAAGTTTTGTTTACGGCAAAGACCACCGATGCGGAAAAATATCTTTGGGATTTTGGCGACGGCACGACTTCGGGAAATGTTAACTCATCGCAAATAACGCATACTTATTTGCTGAAAGAGAGCGAGCAGAAAATTTCCGTTAAACTTGTGATGCAAAAAGAGATTTGCACTGTTTCCGAAACAGTAACAATTGTACTGCCGCCGATGCAGCAAATTACAATCAGCCTCGATAAAAATGAGTTCTGCAAAAAAGATGAAACCGCTTACAAGTTTAAACTCAGTACAACCGGGGGTGAAGTTATCGGCAAAGGAGTTACTAAAAAGGATAATGATTTTTATTTCTCGCCGTTAAGTCAGGAAGTATCTGCCGGAACAATTACTTTTACGTATAAACTGCCGGATGGAAATTCTTCCGAGTACTCGGTGAAAGTTTACAACCCGGTTGCAAAATTTGAAATAAGAAATATTACGCGTCCGAATCCGCAGACGCAGCCCACTGCATTTCTCGTTGAAGTAGAAAATCTTTCTCAGAATGCCGATAAGTTTGTTTGGGTGCTCAATGGAGTCATTGTTTCAAAAGATCAAACACCTAAACTGTTTATTCCCGAAGCAGCGCCGGGCGCGCAATTTGAATTGAGTTTAACCGCTTCGTTTAATATTTGCAGCGACACCGCAAAAACAATTCTTACGATTCCAACAGTAACAACAGATGTAATTGATAACATAAGCGTAATTACCGGAGGCGGAACAACGGTTTTCAATCCGACCGACAGCGGAGTTGTTTTAACTAGTCAACCAACGATTGCATTTGATACAAATCTAACAACCATAAACAATCTAACGGAGAATCCATTGTTCGGAAATGTATTAACATCAAACGTAGCCGCGTACAAAAACACAAAAACGTATTTCAATACTATTAAAGAAGAACTTACCAATACAACAACGCGGCGGCTTTACATCAACGGAAGCAAAAACGATGAGATTGCCGAAAAGTTCGGTTCATTGTTCGATCAAATTGTTACGCGTATTACAACTTATGCCGGGTCGGATTCGGATGAACAGCGCCGGTTTGCTTACAATCTTGTTCTTCTGCAAGCAAGCCAGTTATTTAATTTGATGGGTCTGCAAAAAGACGACATCACTGCCGAAAGTTCAGTTGCCGGTTTGTTCGCAGCATTTTCCAAACAACTGCGTGTATTGAAAGAGACCGGAATTGAACTGAATCCCGATGGAAAATTTGAAGAGATGATTTCGTCGGCATCCACGATTTCCGAAAATAAACCTTTGCTATTGACGTATTTGGAAAGATTATCGAAGGCGGTAGTTGAATAATCAGAAACACACGGTTAAAAAAATTGTAATGGATTTTAGGCTGGCGGAGAAAAATGACTCGTTCCAATTTGCGGAACGCATGAGTTCCGTTTACTATGAACAAGCCGTTGAAATTATGGATGAAATTTTTTCGGAACTATGCGGCGAAGAAGAACATATTCTTTTCGACCGGCTCGAACTCGATCTCGGAAGAATTCGATATTCGGATTTCGAACTAAGCTTTAAAGAGAAGCTGCGGAACGCGGTAAAAAAAATGATCGCGGAAAAAATTGAAGCGGTGCGAAACGGAAATGGATCGAAAAATTTTGGGAGTGCAAGTACGGAAAAATTTTTTGATGATGAAAAATATGAAATCACTGCGCCGCATGCGTTATCCGATATCGAATACAAACTTGCACTGATTAAATATTTTATTGAGCATTCGGTTTTGCCGTGGTGGGCTGAAACAAATGAGGTTGATTTCGATCTGCTGGTTTTGGAAGTAATTACTGCCGAACCGGAAAAAATCAAAAACCTGTTTATGGAAAAATTTGTTTCAAGCCTTTACGTGAATAGAATAATCCGGCAGTTTGAAAAAAGTACGATTGAGAAAATAATTTCGGTTATCAAACCGGCGGAAGCGGAACAAGCAATTTCTTTGCTGAAAGATTTGCTTGCTGTTATTGAAGAATTAGTTGAGCAGAACAAAGTATTTGTAAAACAGCCGGTATCGTTTGAAGAAAAATTTTATATTGAATTATTGCTAATAGTTGGTAAAGAAATTTATGGAGAAACACTCCGGTTAAAATTTTTAGAGAACTCACTACTGGCAATTGCCTTTTTCGAGGGAAGCGATACACAAAAATTTTTCGAAATTTTTTTCGAACACATTAATCAACCGGAACAACGGCAGAAACAATTTGGTGATGTATTCGTAAGTCTTGTGGGAAAATTGATAGATACGAAAACTTTTACTGTGAAGCCGAAACAAACCACGGCAAAGCGTGGAGAAGAAAAAAGGAAAACTGCATCTGTTGATTCTAAAATGGGAAGCAGTGTTAAAAAGGAAAAAGTTAAACAAACGGAAGAGAAAAGATTCCGAAGCGGTGAGAAGAAAACTGTGCAAAAAGAATCCGGCAAGATTTTAATTCCCGAAGAAAGAGAAGAGGAAGCAAAATTGTTCAATGAAGATATTTTTGTCAGCAATGCTGGACTCGTTCTGTTAAATCCTTTTATGAAGCACTTCTTCACAAAACTTTCTTTGTTGAACGATGACGGGTTCGAAAATATTGAAGCGCAGATTAAAGCTGTTCACCTTTTGCAATACTTAATTACAAACAGCAGCGAGAATGCAGAGCATCTTCTCCCCCTGAATAAAATTTTGTGCGGTTTGGATGTTTCGTTTCCGGTCAGCAAAAAAGTCGAGATAAGTGAATCGGAAAAACAAATCTGTACTGAATTGATAGAGGCTGTCATTAAAAATTGGGACAAACTAAAAAATATTTCCTCGCAAGGATTTTTAGAAAGTTTTGTGAAAAGAGAAGGCATTCTAAAAATCAAAGAAGAAGAAATTTTTTTGCGTGTTGAAAGGAAAGCGTATGATATTCTTCTTTCTCAAATTCCGTGGAGTTACGGTATAATAAAATTTTCGTGGATGAAAAAATTACTGAGAGTAGAGTGGTAATGCAGACAAATAAAAATAATGCGGCGGCTTTGGAAAATGAAATTGAGTGGTTCAACAAAGTATTGAACACACGCATGCAGATTTACTTCGGTCAAAAATCCGATGTGAAAGATATTTTTGAAATTGAACCGCCCGGATTAAAAAATGATGAATCTGCATACGGAAATTTTACTGCACATTACCGCCTTAGTACAGCCGAAAGAATCGTTTTCATGCTTGCGTTAATTGCTAACATCAAGCCGCAGTTACTTGATATTTTTTTGGTCGAGAATAAAAATACCGGAAATTCTTTCACGGAATTCGGCGGCAGAAAAGATTCCGAGAGCGGAAGATTT
This sequence comes from Ignavibacteriales bacterium, assembly GCA_016177735.1. Taxonomy (GTDB): domain Bacteria; phylum Bacteroidota; class Ignavibacteria; order Ignavibacteriales; family Melioribacteraceae; genus DYJK01. The sequence continues at coordinate 166,118 of JACOUS010000023.1, forward strand.
ATTCCAACTTATGAAACGGCGATTTTTATTCTTGCCGGGGATGATTTGGAAAAACGATTCTCGTACTATCATCTTTTCGATCCCGAACATTATTTCACAAAGCACAATATTTTTTCTTCTAAGAATTCTTCGCGTAACGAATATCATTTCAATACTATACTTTCGCTTTCATCCGAAATTATAGATTTGATTACAACCGGACGCGTTAGAAAACCCACATTTGGCGCCGGCTTCCCGGCAAAATTGATTGAAACTGAACTCGAGTGGAACGATCTCGTTCTCGAATCTTATACTCTTGAGCAAATCCAGGAAATAAAAACGTGGATCGAGTACGGTCATGTTATGTTGAACGGAATGGGGCTTTCAAAAAAGATTAAACCGGGTTTCAGAAGTTTGTTTTACGGACCTCCCGGAACGGGAAAAACTTTTACGGCTTCTCTGCTAGGCAAAGTTACCGGGCTCGATGTTTACCGCATCGATCTTTCGATGGTTGTTTCAAAATATATAGGTGAGACGGAAAAAAATCTTGAAAATATTTTTCAACAAGCAGAGTACAAAAATTGGATTCTGTTTTTTGATGAAGCCGATGCCCTTTTCGGGAAACGGACAAGCATAAGTGATGCACACGATCGTTTTGCAAATCAGGAAGTATCATATCTTTTGCAAAGGGTTGAAGATTATCCCGGCGTTGTAATTCTTGCATCGAACATGCGTACTAATCTTGACGAAGCTTTCACGAGGCGTTTCCAATCGATAATTTATTTCCCGGTTCCCAAAACAAATGAGCGTTTAAAAATCTGGTCGAATGCATTTTCCGAAAAATCGAAGCTCGATGATAAAATTAATTTGGCGGAGATTGCCGCTAAGTATGAATTGACTGGCGGATCGATTATGAATGTAGTACGCTGCGCAACTTTGATGTCGCTGAAAAAAGGTACGGATATAATTTTTGCAGATGATCTTATTGAAGGAATTAGAAAAGAATTTCAGAAAGAGGGGAAGAAATTTTAGGAATGTAAAATGGAAAAGGGAAAATGTTATGCCGCACTTGCCGGTGCATATGAAATGGAAATTTTTATAACAGTAGAAAGCAAATAAATGTTTGAGTTTGCTTCTGAAAATAAAAATACAACTTCAAGAAATTTTTCCGGTCAAAATAAATCTGCCTTGCAGAGAAAAAGTGAAGCGGCAGATACAGACTCTACGTCCGGATTAATTTTGAACCGGAGTTCTTTCCCGAATATTCAAACAAAACTTTCCGTTGGAAAACCCGGCGATAAATATGAAAAAGAAGCAGACAGCGTTGCCGAGCAAGTGACTTCCGATTCATCGCAGAGAGTTCAACCGCTTGTCCAATTAAAAACAGAAAAAGAGGACGAACCGCAGAGAAGAAGTGAATCGGAAAAAGAAGAGGAAAAAATTCAACGCAAAAGTGAAAGTGAAAAAGAAGAAGAAAAGATTCAGAAAAAAAGCGAGAGTGGAAAAGAGGAAGAGAAGATTCAAAAGAAAGAGACGAAAGAAAAAGAAGAAGAAAAAATTCAGACAAAACCGGGCGGCTCATCAAGAAAAGAGAAAAAGAAAAGTGGTGTCAAATATGTTCTAAATGTTGATGAACCGGAACGAGAACCGAAAGAAGAAATACAAACCAAACGCAGCCACGCAAGAAGAATATTCCGGAAAATATTTTCGGCACAGTTAAAATCGAATGAAACGATTGGAACAAGCAGAAGTGCATCATCGAATTTTGAAAGTACGCTGACAAGTTCGAAAGGGAACGGTTCGCCGCTTCCGAAAGAGACGCGCACTTTTATGGAAAATCGTTTCGGTGCGGATTTCAGCGGAGTAAAAATTCATACCGATGGCAATGCCGCAATGATGAGCGGTCAAATTAACGCACAAGCATTCACTCACGGAAGCGATATTTATTTCAATGACGGAAAATATAATCGCGGCACATCCGAAGGGAAAAATTTAATTGCACACGAACTGACTCACACAATTCAGCAAGGTGCGTCGGTACAAAAAAAATCTGCACAAACTAAAGTTCAGAAAAAAAGTGCCGGCTCAGCCAGCCGCACGGTTATTCAAAGATCATGGCTCGGCGATGCATGGGATGCAGTTGCGGATGCCGCAAGCAGTGCAGTGGAATTTGTTGCCGAAGGACTCGAAGCCGGATTGAATTGGATTAAAGATAAGTTCAAAGATTTTGTTCAGGAAATTCCCGGTTACAAATTGCTTGCAGTTGTACTTGGGCAAGACCCACTAACCGGAAATCCGGTTGCACGCAACGGAAGAAATTTTATCGAAGCCGGATTGGATATTATTCCGTTCGGTGGTTTATTCAAAAGAAAAATGGAAGAGACCGGCACACTCGAACAAGCCGCAGCATGGCTCGATAATCAAATTGCCGCACTCGATATTAGTCTCGGTGCAATCAAAGCAGAGTTTTCGGCATTCTGGGATAGTCTTTCGCTTTCCGATATCGGCGATCCGACCGGAGTTTTGGAAAGAGCCGCAAATATTATCCGCAGACCAATCGGACAGATAATAACTTTTGTTGGAAATGTTGCTGCGGAATTCCTGCGCATCATAAAAAATATTATTCTTACCGAGCTTGTCTCGTTTATCAAAAACCGCACGAGAGGTTATCCGCTGTTAACTGTAATTCTAGGAAAAGATCCGATAACCGAAGAACCGGTTGAACGGAACGGAATGAATCTGATTAGAGGATTCATGATGTTATCCGAAGACGGTGCAGAGCAGCTCAGGCAAATGGAAGAAAGCGGTTCTTTGCAGCGCGCCGCCGATTGGATTGATACTACCGTTGCAGAACTCGATCTTTCATGGGATACGATTCGAAATATTTTTACGAGTGCGTGGAATTTAATTACGATTGAAAACTTGATGAGTCCGATTGATACATTTTTACAATTGGTAGAATTATTTGCCGCACCGGTTGGAAGAATTATAAGATTTATAATTAAAGTCGGTCTCAAAATTTTAGAGTTCATAAAGAATGCATTGCTCAGCCGCCTCGCCGCATTTGCAAAAGAAACGAGAGGATACACTTTAATCACTGTTATACTCGGCAAAGATCCGTTTACAGAACAGCCGGTTCCGCGAAGTGCGGAAAATATTATTCACGGTTTTATGAGTTTGATGGACGGCGGTGAAGAACAATTCCAGCAGATGAAAGAATCCGGTGCAATTAAACGAACAACAGATTGGATTGAGGGTGCAATTGCACGTTTGGGATTTACATGGGAATATATTTCAGGATTATTTATCGAAGCGTGGAATTCTTTTTCATTGCAAGACCTTGCCGCTCCGCTCGAAGCATTTGCCAGGATTGTAAGATTATTTGCACCGCCGATTCTCCGGTTGTTTGAATTCATTTGGGAAGTGATTAAAAAAGTAATCGAGATACTACTCATTATTATGAGATTTCCGATTGATCTCGTAAGCAACATCATCACAAAATCGATGCAGGCAATCGAAGATATTAAACGCGACCCGATCGGATTCCTCAAAAATATTTTGAGAGCAATTAAACAAGGTTTCATAAATTTTTTCGATAACATTCTCAAACATTTGTTGTTCGGTTTAACCGGATGGTTATTCGGCGAGTTGAAAGATGCCGGGGTTAATCCGCCGAAAGATTTGACTTTGAAATCCGTGATCGGTTTTGTGCTCGAAGTTTTGGGAATTACGATGGAAAAGATTTGGAAGAAATTGGGCGACCGTATCGGTCATGATAAAGTAGAAAAAATAAGAGGCATGATCGATAAACTGGAAGGTATCTGGAAGTTTGTAAAAGATGTTGCAACGCGCGGACCAATTGCAATTTGGGAATACATCGTAGAAAAATTGAGCGACCTTTGGAATGTTGTTCTTGAGTCGGTTCGTAATTGGGTGATGACAAAAATTATCGAACAAATTACTATCAAGTTATTAAGCTTGCTCGACCCCACCGGAATAATGGCGGTTGTGAACAGCGTAATCGCAATCTACAAAGCAATTGAATCGTTTATTCGTTACATCAAGCAGATGCTGGAAATTGTAAATTCGTTTGTTGAAGGAGTTGCGGAGATTGCAAAAGGAAATATTAAAAAGGCGGCGGATTATATTGAAGATTCGATGCACCGAGCGATGCCGGTTGTAATCGGATTTCTTGCAAATCAAGTCGGGCTCGGAGGCGTGGGTAAAAAAATTGGAGAGATGATCGAGAAAGTCCGCGAGAAAGTTGATAAAGCAATCGGCTGGCTTGTTGATAAAGCAGTAAATGCCGGCACAGCATTTCTGAACATGTTGAGAAGCGGCGCCGCGGCAGTGAGGGAGGGAGTTGCGGGATTGGTGCAGTGGTGGAGAGTTAGAAAAGAATTTAGAACGACAAGCGGAGAATCTCATTCACTTTATTTTCAGGGTAACAGTGCCAATTCAGTTTTATATATGGCAAGCAGTAATCCTAAATCTTTTGAAGAAGTATTGAATGATGAGTCAATTAAGATCGAAAAAAAGGATGAGCTCAGAACTTATTATAATACTCAAATAAAAGACGAGATTGCTAGAGGATCACGTACAAATATGAGCGAAGATGAACAAAGGACTTTTCAGAGGTTAATGGAAAGCAGAGTCAACACACTAAAAGATAAGCTTGCGATATATTTAGGTCAAACTACTAATTTGCCGCCAACTACAGTAACGCATCAAGTTCAAAACGAAAAATCGTCGAGAGTTATTGCAGAACCTTTAACAATAAATCCCGGTAATACTACCGGTGGACCATCCACTGGAGTACGAACACACGTTCCGGGAAATAGTTTGATTGAAAGCTGGGAACAAAAGGAAGCACACGGGCGAACCATCGGAGGCAAAAGAGTTGCAGTGGAGAGTTCAGTTGTTACTGCAACACACTTGTTAGCCGATTCATTTCATGGTCCTTTTAGCCAAAGCTGGAATGTTGCATTGACGCACCAAGGATTAAATAACAGAATGATTGCCGGACCTGAAAAAAAGGGAAAAGAAAATTATAGAAGTGCAAAGTTAAGATACGATGTTAAGGTTAATTACTTTAATGAAAACAAACCACCGGCAGAAGCAGAAACTTCTACAACAGCAGATGTTGAGACAGTTAAAAATTGGATTGGTTATTATATCGCTAAAGAACTCGATGTGAAAGTTTATAAATGGGAAGATACCGGCTACACAGAAAAATTATTTGATGATAAAGTTAAAGGTGATTTGCCGCCGGTGAGAGGTGAAAAAGTTGAATCGCTTGAAGAAAAAGCATGGAGACTAATTGTAGGCGCTGTTGATAGAAGTGCAACAGTAACTCAGAATTCTGCAGTGTATATAAAAACAGATTACTCACGAGAAACTCTTAGAGCAGCTTTGTCAGTTAAAGCAATTGAAGTTCAGGACGTTTTGAACAAATTCATTCAGGAAGGGAAAATAATTTCTAAATTGGGTCCGGGTGGTGGATATTTTGTGAGATCGGATTTATTACGATCATGAGTAAAAGTTTTTTGTTAAAACAAGTAACTCTTCCCTTTGAAAAAGATACATAATACGCTTATCTTGTGACCGGTTTAAAAAACTTTCGGTCGAAACCAAAGTGATTCCTTTTATCGAACTATCATATTTTCATATCAAACTCAGCAGCACAATAATTCCAACAACAAAAAACAAAATTCTAAACTAAGGAGAAATTTAATGGGCTGGTTCTTTCGAGCATTAAACTCCTCGATCGGTAAAAAGTTTGTTATGGCTCTTACCGGAATCTGTCTGATCTTGTTTTTGATCATTCACCTCATTAACAATCTTACTCTTTACGGCGGACCGTATTTGTTCAACACCGTCGTAAAAAATCTTGAATCAATCAAGCCGCTTGTGCGGGTGATTGAAGCAGTACTTGCTTTGATTTTTGTATTCCACATTTTTAACGGTGTTAGATTGTGGATCGAAAACAAAAAAGCGCGTCCGGTAGGCTATGCAGTAAATGGTTTATCAAAAAATACTGATTTATCTTCACGGACTATGATCGTATCGGGAAGTATAGTTTTTATTTTTCTTGTAATTCATCTGCGCACTTTTTGGGTTTCATTTAATCTCGGTCATCCGTTGGCTGAGAGCCACAATTATTACGATATAGTTGTTGAGGCATTCCGCAGCCCGGTCTATTCCGGATTGTATGTAGCGGCGATGATTCTGCTCGGCTTCCATCTCAATCACGGCTTTCAAAGTTTGTTTCAAACTTTCGGATGGAATCACAAAAAATATTTCAACTTTATAAAACGAGTTGGATTCGTTTACACACTAATTACAGTTATCGGTTTCGCTTCAATTCCGGTTTACTTTTTATTTTTCTACGGAGGTAATTAATGATCAAGTTAGATGCTAAAATACCGTCCGGACCGATTAAAGAAAAATGGACAAATCATAAATTCAACATGAAGCTTGTTAACCCGGCTAACAAGCGCAAGTACGAAATTATAGTTGTTGGAACCGGATTAGCCGGCGCTTCAGCCGCGGCAAGTTTGGGCGAGCTTGGATATAATGTTAAAGCGTTTACATTTCATGACAGTGCAAGACGCGCGCACAGTATTGCGGCTCAAGGCGGAATTAATGCCGCTAAAAATTATCAGAACGACGGCGATTCTGTTCACAGACTTTTTTACGATACAATAAAAGGCGGCGATTTCCGCGCACGCGAAGGAAATGTTTACCGCCTCGCAGAAGTAAGTAATAACATTATCGATCAATGTGTTGCTCAAGGTGTTCCGTTTGCACGTGAGTACGGAGGACTGCTTGATAACAGATCATTCGGCGGCGCGCTTGTTTCAAGAACATTTTATGCGAAAGGACAAACCGGTCAACAGCTTTTACTCGGTGCATATACCGCGATGAACCGCCAGGTTAAACTCGGTAAAGTTAAACTTTTCACACGGCGCGAGATGCTCGATCTGGTTATTGTTGATGGAATAGCGAAAGGAATTATCTGCAGAAATCTTGTTACCGGAGAAATTGAAAAACATTCGGCACACGCGGTGATACTTGCAACTGGCGGCTACTCGAATGTGTTTTTCCTTTCCACCAATGCGATGAACTGCAACACAACGGCAATTTGGCGTGCACATAAAAAAGGGGCTGCGTTTGCAAATCCGTGTTACACTCAAATTCATCCCACATGTTTACCGGTTCACGGAGAAGGGCAGTCGAAGCTGACATTGATGAGCGAAAGTTTACGCAACGACGGAAGAATCTGGGTGTCGAAAACTAAAAATGATATGCGCTCACCAAACGATATTCCCGAAGAAGAACGCGATTATTATCTCGAACGGAAATATCCGACGTACGGAAATTTGAGTCCTCGCGATATTTCATCACGTGCCGCTAAAGAAGCATACGATGACGGGCGCGGCGCACAAGGAAAAGAAGCGGTCTATCTTGATTTCCGCGATGCAATTAATCGGCTCGGTGAAAATACAATCAAAGAACGTTACGGAAACTTGTTTGAAATTTATGAAACAATTACCGGAGAGAATCCGTACAAAACGCCGATGTTAATTTATCCGGCACCTCATTACACGATGGGCGGTTTGTGGGTTGATTATAATTTGATGAGTACAATTCCCGGATTGTTTGTTGCCGGCGAAGCTAATTTTTCTGATCACGGTGCAAACAGACTTGGTGCAAGTGCACTTATGCAAGGTTTGGCTGACGGTTACTTTGTTATTCCGTACACAATCGGTAATTATCTTGCCGGTGATAAACCAACGCTTGTTAAAACCGATCATGCAGAATTTGATAAAGCGAAAAAAGAAGTTGAAGAAACGACAAGCAAACTTCTTTCTATTAAAGGAAAACGTACAGTTGATGATATTCATAAGCAGCTCGGCAGATTGATGTGGGATAAAGTCGGCATGGCGCGCCACGAGAAAGGATTGAAAGAAGTAATCGGTGAAATAAAAGAACTGCGCGAAGAATTCTGGAAAAATGTTAACGTTGTTGGAAATGCAAACGATGTTAATCAATGTTTGGAAAGAGCCGGAAGACTTGCTGATTATCTTGAACTCGGCGAATTAATGGCAGTCGATTCGCTCCACAGAAAAGAATCTTGCGGAGGTCATTTTAGAGTTGAATATCAAACGGAAGAAGGCGAAGCTCTAAGAAACGATGAAGAGTTTACTTACGTTGGTGCCTGGGAATTTAAGGAAGCCGGAAAGTGGGAACTCAACAAAGAACCTCTCGAATTTGAAAATGTGAAATTGGCGACTAGAAGCTATAAATAAAAACGTAGAGTGAAGAGTGATGAGTGTAGAGTTTGTCTTAAAAGTAAAAGTACAAATGAAAAACTTGCTTGCCCATCTACGATAGGTAAACTGCAAGCAAGCCCGCGGGAATCTGTTTCGTCAGATTTTATCAGCGGTCTATTCTTTAAAAAGATTTACTTTTTTAGACAAATGCGAAAGCGAAGAGCAGAAAAATTATTTTCAAAAAAATTTTGGTGATTAAAATGAGTGAAAAGAAATTAAACTTAACTCTAAAAATTTGGAGACAAACTTCTGCAAATGCCGTTGGTAATTTTGCCGAATATAAAATAGCAGTATCACCGGATACATCATTTCTTGAAATGCTCGATGAAATTAATAATGATCTCGAAAATAAAAATCTTGAGCCGATAGCGTTTGAAAGCGACTGCCGCGAAGGTATTTGCGGCACATGCGGATTGGTAATCAACGGTCAGCCGCACGGACCGGTTCCGCGTGTTGCAACTTGCCAATTGCACATGAGAAATTTTAAAGACGGCGATATAATCTGGATAGAACCGTTCAGAGCAAAAGCATTTCCGGTGATAAAAGATTTGATTGTTGACCGTTCTACGCTTGATAGAATTCAGGAAGCCGGCGGATTTATTTCCGTAAATACCGGAAGCGTGCCCGATGGAAATGCGATTCCAATTTCAAAAGACGTTGCATCGGAAGCGATGGATTCCGCTGCTTGCATCGGATGCGGTGCTTGTGTTGCTGCTTGCAAAAATGCATCGGCAATGTTATTTGTTAGCGCGAAAGTTTCTCAGTTTGCACTTCTTCCGCAAGGACAACCGGAAAGATATCAGCGTGTTGAAGCGATGGTGAAAAAGATGGATGAAATGGGATTTGGCAGTTGTACCAACACTTACGCTTGCGAAGCCGAATGCCCGAAAGGAATTTCAATCAGAAATATTGCGCGCATGAACAGAGATTATTTTATGTCGCAATTGAAAAATGAAAATGTAGAACTGTAGAGACGATGCGTTGCATCGTCTCCTTAATTATTTGGAGATGACCCATCGGGTCGTCTTTACAATCCCGGCAAATTATGTCGGGATTTTTTTATACTTATTTGGTATTATCGCTTAGTGATTTTGTAACTTTGGTGCACTTATTTTGACCGCAAATACAAATTAATCAGTAAAACCTCATGTTCGAACGAGAAATAAAATTTATATATGATTTTAATCTGAATAAGGTTAACCGGCTTGGTCCGTATTTTACGTTCGAACAGCTATCGGCTTCCGAGGTTCACCCGGCAATTTTACATTACATCTCCGCAGAGATCGATTACCTGATTTTTGAGGACAGGCAGAAGCTTCTCAAAAATTCTATCTTCGATTACTCCGGCGAAAAAATATCGTACCATTTTTCTTTGATTACAGATGAGGTAAAAAAATCGAAACGTATTTCGCTCGAATATATCTCTAAACTTATTCTGCACGCGTCATCGTTTACAATCAATTACCTTGTTAGACCCAAATGGGCGCTGCGAAAATTTGTGTACGACGAAGGCGATCATAAAACCACTACGGAAATCAAACAAATACTAAACTATATCTATTATTATCATTTCCTTAAAAAAATAATTTTCTCGTATATCAACACGAAAAAAATATTATCGATGAATTCCGCCGAGTTTGGTGAACTGCTTGATAAAGTTGATAATCTTGGAGTAGAGACAAACTTGCAGAACATATTATCTAATTCTCTCAAAGCTATGGCTGAATTTTTCAATATCGGAGAAATTCAGAAAAATAAAATTCCACTTGCCGCTGTTGAAATGTTCTTGGAAGAAAAACGTTTGACAAACTATCTGAAAAAGATACAAACGGCTTTCGGTGAAGATAAAAATCTGAAGTTGAGCATCGCTGATTATCAAAAAGTTTTCGACAGTGTTCTGCTCGAAAAATCTGAAACATTGTTTGATGACACAATTGTTGAAACCGAAGAAATAAAAGAGCCGATTGCACCGGTTGCCGAAGAAGTGATCGAAGAGAAAATTGAACAAACTGCAGAAGTAGAAATTCAAGAGGAAAAAATTCGAGAAGAAAAAGAAACGCAAGAAGAGATTCCTTTCAAACCAACAAAGCTTAGAATAAGAATCGATAAAGAAAATGAAATTGAACCGGTAGCCGAAGACGAAATAACCGCTGATGCTGAAGAGGAACGAGAAACTCTTGCCGAAGAAAAAGAAGAATATTTCGGTTTGGAAAATGTGCTGAATGAATTTGCAAATGGTACCAAAGAAGAAGAAGTAACTTTCAATGAAGAGGAAGTTATCCCTGATGAAGAAACAATGACTGAAAATGAAGAAGAAGTTATCGAAGAAAAGAATATTCTTGAAAAAGAAACAGATGCAGAAGAGATTGCCGAAGAAAATGGTGTTGAAGAAGATGAAATTATTATCGGTGGAATGAATCAGATGAAAAAGAGAGAAGAGGAAAACCTTGATACGGAAAAAACAAAAAAAAATGAAAATGTGAAAAAGAACAAGCTCGATTCAATAATGAAAGTTGACGACGAGCCCGAAAATGTAATTGGAGAGGATAACGCTGTTGTAAAATCCGAAGAGTTTGGTGCAGTGCCGGAAGAATTACTTAAGATGGGTCTCGCGGAAATTCTTGAACACAAAGACATGACAAAAATTATTGAAGCAATATTCGACTATGATATTGAAGAATTCGCAAACACTATAGATGAAATATCCAACTGCGGAGATTTGGAAGATGCAGATATCATTCTGAATCAAACATTAAAAAACCATAACGTAAACAGAAACTCTAAAGAAGCAGAAACATTCCGTGCAATCATATCGGAATATTTCAATCGAAGATAAAAGCCCATGTTTATTGATTACGCAAAAATATACGTAAAAGCCGGAGACGGCGGCAGCGGCGCTGTTGCATTCCGGAGGGAAAAGTATGTTCCCAAAGGAGGTCCCGCCGGAGGTAACGGCGGTAATGGCGGCAATGTTATTTTTATTGCCGACCGCAACTTGAATACACTTTTGGATTTGCAGTATAAGAGAAGATCTCTCGCACCCGACGGCGATAAAGGCGGCACATCTTTGAAAGACGGCAAAAACGGCGAAGACATAATTATAAGAGTTCCTATAGGAACAATAATTAAAGATGCGGAGACCGAAGAAATTTTATTCGATCTTGATGCCGAAGGGAAAAAATTTGTTTCTGCAAAAGGCGGAAAGGGCGGGAAGGGGAACAGCAATTTTGCAACGCCTACAAATCAAACGCCGCGGTATGCGGAATCCGGCAAACCCGGCGAAGAACGAAATATTATTCTCGAACTTAAACTCATCGCAGATGTTGGTTTGGTAGGATTTCCAAATGCAGGCAAATCAACTTTAATTTCTGTTATCTCCGAAGCCAAGCCTAAAATTGCAAATTATCCTTTTACAACACTCGAACCGAATCTCGGCATAGTTCGTTACAAAGATTACAGTAACATTGTAGTGGCAGATATTCCCGGCATTATTGAAGGTGCACATCAAGGCAAAGGTCTGGGATTAAAATTTCTCCGCCACATCGAGAGAACCAAGATACTTTTGTTGATGATTGATATTACTTCCGAAGATCATCTCAAAGAATTTAAAACCCTGGTTAACGAACTGAATCAGTACTCGAAAGTGTTAAGCAAAAAGAAAAAGATATTGGCTTATTCGAAAGCCGATCTGGCAGATAAAGAAACAATACAAAAACTAAAGAAGAAAAAAATTGCCGGCTGCAACGGACAAGTTTTAGTTTTTTCATCGGCAACACGAACCGGTATTCAGGAACTATTAGATACTTTATGGAAAGAACTGCAAGATTAACCGTATCAGGGTTTTCAGTAAGAATTTTTTTCCTATTTCTAATTACAATTACAGCGGCAATAACCGGTTTGTTAATCGGATCGGTTAACATTTCGTTAAATGATTTTTTCAATTCTGTGTTTGGAAAAGAAACAGATCCCGCAATCAGCCAAATTATTTTTGATATTCGTCTTCCGCGTGTTTTATATGCAATGGCAGTCGGCGGAGGTTTATCAATTGCCGGTGCAGTGTTCCAGGCAATGTTGATGAATCCGCTTGCCGAGCCGTACATTCTCGGTATATCGAGCGGAGGGACATTCGGCGCAGTTCTTTCATTTCTGATCGGTGCTTCTTTTTTCGGAACTCAAATCTTCGCTTTCGCCGGTGCGTTGTGTGTTATGTTAATTGTTTTTGTTTTGGGAAAAAGATTCGGCGGACTCGAACCGAATGTACTTTTGCTAACCGGAGTTATGGTTGGCGCATTTTTTTCTGCCGCAATTCTGTTGATGATTACTTTGTTAAATGATTCGTTACGCACAGCAGTGTTTTGGCTTATCGGAAATTTATCCCTCGCCCAAAAAGCAAACACAGTTTATGTTCTTCCTTTGACTGCGGTTGTATCGTTAATATTAATTCTCTATTCGGATAAATATAATGTTATTAGTCTCGGTTCGGACAGCGCAAAACAGCTCGGCATTAATACTAATTTGTTGAAATCAATTACTTATTTGTTGACAAGTTTAATGGTTGGTACGCTCGTATCTGTAAGCGGAATTATCGGTTTTGTAGGATTACTTATTCCGCATGTTTGCAGAATGATTTTCGGTCCCGATAACAGAATAATTTTCCCGGCATCATTTTTTATTGGTGCGGCATATTTAACTTTATGTGATACGCTTGCACGTACAATAGTTTCGCCGGCAGAACTTCCGGTCGGTGCAATTACTGCATTAATTGGTGCGCCGGTATTTGTTCTCCTTTTGCGTAAAAGATTTAAAATGATCAAATAAGAAGGGATGAAATGAAACTCGTTAGAAAGAAAATATATATTGTTGCTTTACTTATGATATCTGCGTGCTCTGCCGGTTTCAATATTTTTTCCGACGGCGATGAAATATCACTTGGCGAAAAGTTCGATAAAGAAATACGCAACAACCCGAAAGAATATCCCGTTTACAACAATCCGGCTGTAAAAGATTACATCAATAAAAATATTTTCAGTGCGATATTAAATTCACAGGAGATCAAAAAATCGGCTGTCTATAAATATCAGATGGAATTAATACAAAATGATTCGACATTAAATGCATTTGCCGTGCCCGGCGGATACGTTTACATTTACACAGGCTTGCTAAAATATCTGGATTCGGAAGCGGCGCTTGCCGGCGTGCTCGGTCATGAAATTGCGCATGTTGAACGGAGGCATGCGACACAGAGAATTACTTCTGCTTACGGATTATCAATTGTTATAAATCTTGCACTCGGCAATAACCCATCCCAAATCACCGAAATGGTTGCAAATCTTTTTTCCGGTTTAACTTTGCTTGCAAACAGCCGCTCCAACGAAGACGAGAGCGATGAATATTCCATAAAATATTTACAGCACACAAAATTCTATCCGGGCAGTGTCAAATTCTTTTTTGAAAAACTGCGAGACGACGGAAAAGTATCAAAAGGGGGCGAAGGAATTGCTACTTTTCTATCGACCCATCCCGATCCTATAGCGCGTATTAATTCCGCAGAGCAAAGATTGAAAGAATTGGGAATTGAGGTTAAATCTTACAAAGCAGAGGGCGGCGGAATTTTTAAGAAAGAGTACGAGAAGAACATCAAAAGCAAGATTAAGTAACGGCTTGAAGTTTGGGGCGTGAGTCTTTATATTTGATGCCCGATTTTCCTCTGATAGAAGAAAAACCGGACAAATTGAAAATATGGCGAGGTAGCTCAGTAGGTTAGAGCAGTGGAATCATAATCCACGTGTCGGGGGTTCGAATCCCTCCCTCGCTACATTAATTTTGGAGTTAAAAATGTACACCTTATTAATAACACTTACTATTGTAATTGCGGCATTGTTGGTAATTGTTGTTCTTTTGCAGTCGAGTAAAGGCGGCGGTTTAGCCGGCTCTTTCGGAGGTACTGGAAGTTTCGGTACTGTATTCGGCACAAGAAGAACAGCCGATTTTCTTAGCAGAGCTACATGGTGGCTTGGCGGCGCTCTTCTGATATTGACTGTAGTTATAAATTTATTTTTCTTACCCGGAAAAACCACGGCAGATCAAAGAGAAAGTATAATTCAAGGAAGCAAAGAACAATCAGTACCGTCACAACCGGTATTGCCGAGGCAATCGGCGCAGCAACCGGGACAGAAATAAGTTTTTAGGACAAAGCCTCTTCGCGTGAAGGGGCTTTAGTTTTTTAGACATGCTTCTATTTCATTTCAAATATTTCCTTCCTAATTGGTGATACTATGCCAAATAATAAAAAGCCGGAAAAGGCATACAAGAATCAGGACTTTTTAAGTTCTGCAGATGCAAGAGCGATCAGAATTCTTTCGGAATATTTCGAACCGAGATCGCGCTTCATTAAAAATAAAATTGCAGATACAATTGTTTTCTTTGGTTCGGCAAGAATAATTTCGAGAAAAGATGCGATGAAGCTGGTTGAATCTGCAAAAAAAGAAAAAGCTTCTTCGCTAAAAAAGAAATTTGACGGCGCTGTTAAACTTCTTGAAATGTCTAAATATTATGAAGATGCAGTTGAACTTTCGAAGAAACTTACTGTGTGGTCAAAATCTCTTAAACAAGAGAACAATCGTTTCATAATTTGCAGCGGCGGCGGACCGGGAATTATGGAAGCGGCAAACAAAGGAGCCAAACTTGCCGGCGGTCATTCGGTAGGGTTAAATATCAGTATTCCGTTCGAGCAGTTCGTTAATAAATATGTTGACCCGGATCTTGCATTCGAATTCCATTATTTTTTCATGCGCAAACTTTGGTTTGTTTATCTTGCCAAAGCATTAATAGTTTTTCCCGGCGGCTTCGGCACTATGGATGAATTGATGGAAGTGCTTACTCTTGTGCAGACAAAAAAGATCACCAAGAAAATGAAAATAGTAATGTATGATGAAAATTACTGGCGCGAGATTATCAATTTTGATGCGCTGATTGAACACGGTACGATCAGCAAAGACAATATGAAACTTTTCGATTTTTGCAGTACGGTTGATGAAGCTTATGAAAAGATCACATCACATTTTCAAAAATATTTTTTGAACAATAACTTGGGCAGTACAAAGAAGTAAAACAAAAAACCCCAACAGAGTCGGGGTTTTGTTTGATCAACCTCTGCGGTCTTTCAAAGCTTGTTCACGAGAAGCTCTCCGTTTTGCTTTAATTAAATCCATCCTTTTTTCAATAGACGGCTTAACAAAGAAGGTTCGTTTCTTGTATTCTTTCAGAATGCCGGAACGCTCATATTTTTTCTTAAAACGTTTTAGCGCTTTATCAATATTCTCGTTTTCTTGAACGGTAATGCCTACCACTTAGATATCACCTGCCTTTTTGGTTTATAAAATTTGCGCTCCAAACCTAACGAAATGAGTGTCAATTGTCAAACTGCTATGCTTCTTCCTCTTCGGGAGAAATTACAAGCACGGGGCATTTTGCGTAGCGGATTACTTTCTCGGCAACGCTGCCAAGCAGAGTGTGAAGAATTCCGGTTCTGCCGTGTGTTGCAATTACTATTAAGTCGCAATTAATTTCTTTTGAGTAGTTAACTATTTCTTCGTAGTCGTTCCCTTTTTTGCATACCTCAATCACTTTAATATTGGAATCGTTTCTTAATAACGACACAGTCTCTGCAAGTTGTTTGCGAGCTTCTTCTTCCATCGATTTCATTACTTCATCTTCGGATACATCGAGCGACCGTACGGCAAGAAACGGAGGAGTCTTTTCCAAAACGTAAACAAGATGAACAACCGCGTCTGCTTTTTCCGCAATGTCTCTTGCGTATTCGAAAGCGGAGAATGAAAGTTTACTGAAATCTGTAGGAACGATGATATTTTTTACGCTAAACATAAGCCTCACTTTAAATATGTTAGAAAACTTGTTTCAACATTTTCCAAATTGGTGTTTGAAGCTATCGCAACAATATTCCGGCTATGCTTCAGCATGACAAATGAACAATTTTTGTCTTTGATTTTCAATGCACCGCCGTTGTTGAGGTATTTACATAAATCACCGGTTAAACAAAGTTTCGGATTATTGTTGAGCATCTTTTCATCAACTTGATAAAGATACAAAATTTCACCTTTGCTGTTTTTGTAAATACTGTGTGCAAGTTTTATTCCGTCTATTTCCGAAATTACAGCACCTTCAACTTTCCAACCCGGGCATCTCGGAACAACTGTAGTGTAAGCAACGCCTTTGTTGTAAAAATATTTGATAACATCTTTCGGGTCGCTGCTATTGAAGTGAAGATTCAGCTTGCCGCGGATGATATCATAAAAATTATTCTGTGCTTGAACGAGTAGATTTGCTTTGCCGGTTTGCTGAAGTGCAAGCATCTCTGAAGTTTTTTCGGAATTAAACGGTATGCTCACCAGTAAAATGAATAACAATATCACTAGCGAAGTGAATTCATATCTTACTTTAAGAAATCTTTCTATAATTAATTCTTTGTTTGGCAAAGTTGGAATTGGTTTGTCGGAAGTGTTTTTGTAAATATTTTTTATGATTCTATCAGTTAAATAATCCGGCACAGCTTGATGGGCGAAACGCTCATTCAATAAATTTTTGATTCGGCTTTGTATTAAATATTCCGCGCGAATGGATTCATCTTGCCGGATTAGTTTTTTTAATCTTCCGATTACAACCGGGTCTTTCAATTCATTATCCGCGAAGGAAGTTATTTCTTCGAGCAGTTCCATTAAGTTGTTTTTCTCTTTGAAAGTTTTTTAGGTGCAAAACCTTTATCCTTCGCGTAATCGAACAACAATGCATAAAGCATTTTTCTGGCACGGTGCAAACGCGATCTCACTGTACCGACCGGAATATCGACAAAGTCGGCAATCTCATCGTAAGTAAATCCTTCGATATCGCTTAGTATAATTACGGTTCTAAAATCTTCCGGCAATTCCGTTAATGCTTTCGAAATATCGTCATCGAGAAGATTGCTGAAAGCATCTTGCTCGTAATGTTTTGACTCTACTTCATCGGATTTAATTGTTTCGTAAAAATTCTGTATGTCTTCGTAATCAATTTTGTCCGGTTCTTTAACATGTTTGCGGTAATCATTGATGTACGAATTTTTCAATATTCTAAACAGCCACGCTTTGCAATTAGTGCCCTTCTCGAATTTATCGAAAAAACGGAATGCCTTTAAATATGTTTCCTGGACGAGATCGTCTGCATCGTCCTCGCTTCCGGTCATTCTCAAAGCATAATTGTAAAGGGAATTCATGTGAGGAAGAGCTTCTTTTTCAAATTCGGTGTAGAGCTTTTCCAATTCCCTTTTGTTCAATGTGTTTGAATGTGCTCGCATTAAATTGTTACTGGTTTGTGCAGATTAATTTCTTTCGGATAAATTTAAGAAATTACAAGCCCATTTAATATTGCAATTTTCGTCTCAGCCGAATCTTGATAAAAACCGTTGATAATCACCGATTCAATTTTGCCGTTTTTGATCAACAGAAGATTGGCATACTCATCAACCGCAATAGCCGGAGAAAATTTTCTGTACTTGGGAATAGCGTTAATTGGAAAATTAAAAAATGAATTTGTTTCCGTTTCATTCCAGATAGTTATATATCCGTAGCCCTTGCTCAATAGAGAACTAAAATCAAATTCTCGCAGAGCGGATAAATCATAAAATTCTTTATCGTAAATTTTTGCACACTCAACAGAAAAACCGCGAAGATCGTGTTCTTCAATTCCGTTATAGATTGAAAGATCGCCGGCTTCCTTAATCGTTCCTTTGTAATAAAAAATTTGTGTTGTTTCATCAAAACATTTTTCGCGGTTGATGCCGATATCAATTGTAAAATTTTTTCCGTTAGAATGGAGCGATAAATTTTTTAACAGAAGATCGAAAAGAAGAGATTCGTTTTCGGGAATCGAAAAATAATCTTCAGCTTTTTCTGATTTATACGATTCTTCGGCAATCGTGTTGAACGCAGAAACGAGCGCGACAAAATTTAACTTGCGAATCGTTTCTTTGTTGATATCGTTTTTGATAAAACCGGATTCAATCAGTATCGAGCTGATTCTATTCTTCGTTAAATTGTCGCCGAAGGCACGCGGTTCAAAGTCATCGTTGTATCTTGCAACGTGTCCCGGAATATATTCCGATAACATTTTATTAATTACGGAAATCACTTGCATGCTTCGCAAACGTGTTTCATCAACGGTTTTATCGAAATCAACCGGCGGAGCGAGAAGGGAAACAGCAGCACTTTTGCCGCTTCTGCCGGCGGTATAATAACTGTTTTGATCGTGAAGATTAAATCCGAACTGCGGTTTGATTTTTTCTGCAAGCATCCAAAGTATTTGCGATTCGGGTGTTTGCTTTTTTAATGCATCCCGGTTGATATCGATATTTATTTGGTTTGCACGCTGATGTTTTTCCGCACCGTCGGGATTCAACATCGGCACAAAACAAAAAGTTATTTTATCGAGCAGAAAATTTCTAAAACCATTAAACTCATCGTTTGTAGAAAAGAAATTCAGAAGATCGAAAAGTGCTGTAGTTGCAGTCGGTTCATCTCCGTGCATTTGTGACCACGCGAGAATTTTTGTTCCACCCCTTCCAAAAGTTACACTGAAAATTCCCCGTTCTTCAATCGAAAAACCTTCGCGGTGGATATCAAAAATTTTTTTACCGCTGAAAAGTTGAAAATTGTTTTTAATATCCGGATGCCTCAGCCGTTCGGTCGATAGATTTTTATTCTTGTAGTTATCATATAGCTCAAATAATTTTTTTAATTCTTCGGTGTTCAAGATTATCTCCGCGCTTATTTGATTTTATAAATGAATTGATACAAATTTAATCCGCCGTTATAAATAATTAAAGAACTATTTTGCGGAGGAAATATGGCTGCTGATACATTGAAGATTGGCTCGAAAGCTCCGGATTTTAATTTGCCGGCTGTTGACAGTAAAACATACTCGCTAAATTCTTTCGATGAGAAGAAAGCGTTGATAATTGTTTTCAGTTGTAATCACTGTCCGTATGTGCAAGCATACGAAGAAAGAATAAAACAGATTCAAAAAGATTACGTGAAAGATTTGCAAGTTGTGGCAATCAACGCAAACGAGGATCTTAATTATCCCGAAGATTCTTTTGAAGAGATGAAAAAGCGGTCTGCCGAAAGGCAATTTAACTTTCCTTATTTGCGCGATGAAGCACAGCAGATTGCAAAAGCGTACGGTGCAACACACACACCGGAAATATTTTTGTTCGATAAAGAACGTAAACTTGTCTTCTACGGAAAGATAGACGATAACTGGCAAGATGAGAAGGATGTCCGCGCAAAATATTTAAGAAATGCAATTGAGGAATTGCTTGCCGGCAAAACTATTTCCGTGCCCGAAACTTTTACTATCGGCTGCACAATAAAATGGAAAAGATAATAACCAAGGAACAAATCACAAGAAACAAAAAAACTCAAAACCATTTGTAAGTACGAAATACGGGGGACGAACAAAAGCACGAAGTACGATTTACGAAGTACGAATTAAACGCAAGATTGCATGAATTGAAGTGTTGTTTTTTACCCGGCATGCAGAATCTTGTATCCAGTATCAAAAAACCGAAGGGAATTTGTTATTTGTGTTTTGGTATTTGTCAGACGATTTCCCCGAACTCATCTTCAAATCTTTGCAGTTCTTTTAACGGCTGAGGCGAGACTGCAAAACAATAGAGCGGATAAAGCTGTGAAACCATCCTGATCATGTGATCAATTATTGAATCCGAGTAGAGAGTTTTTTCATTCGGTTTTTTGTTTTGCTGAAGCAGTATGTATTTGATATCCGCAAGTTTATCAAAATGTTTTTCGGCATCAAATTTTTTGGCAACAACACTCATATCATCATTTAGATCGGATAAACTGTAATAGACGTTAATGTTGTATTTCTTGCAGACGCTAATAATTTCTTTTTTGTACTTCGCTATATTTTTTCCCCAATAAAGATTTTCTTCGTCGCTGTTGTTGATGAACATTCCGGTTTCGTAATTCTCCGGCTCAAAGTAAATATAAAATTCGCTGTCCATTTTGAATCTTCCGAAATGAATCAGCAAAAATGCTCTGTAAGGTTCGCCTTTTGCAAAGCGCATATCTTTATTGAGCCGCATAATTGTTTTGTTGAATTGAGGTTCGGTGCGGATTGACGGATTCAATCTATTGAGAAACGGAGCCATCTCAACAATAAAAGCTTTTGCCGGTGCAACAAGAAATTGTTGATATCTTTCTTTATTGCCGTGGAACCATTCTGTTTTGTTATTCTTTTTTAAATCCTTCAGAAATTTGAAAAGACCTTTGTCAAAACCAGTGAACTTTTGTTCTGCTTGTTTCAATACATTATCCCAATATTAAGTGTGAGGTAAAAGTGTCCAAAATCTTTTCTTAATCTGCCGGTCAGATTCTCAACGCCGTCTCCGAAAATGTGTGTGTAGTAATAACGTGCGTTAATGCCGACCAAATTGGATTTACTCAATCCAAAGTTAGCGCCGAAGCCGACGTATCCTCCGACCGCATAATGTGCCCGTGCATGCCCGAAAGCATTAAAAAATTCTCTATCATACGGAGTTGAAACTGCGAGTGTTGGTCCGGCACCGGCATTTATATACGGGCGTAGATTATCGGTCAGCGATTCCGTAAAGAGCCGGTACTGTATTCCAAAATTCAAAGGAATCAGGAAAACTCTATTCTCTTTGTTGGGCGTGATTTTGTTCCCCCAGTAATCAATATATTCAACTTCGCGGTCGTCTTTGGATTCGGAGAACGAGATATCAACAAAGCCGCTAATCTCCTGAGAAAAATTTTTGCGTAAAAAAGTACCGAGCCCAAAACCGCCTTCGCCGAACATTAGGTCCGCGCCCCAGCTGTTATCCGGAAAAATTTCGGGCTGTTTTTCAGGCGCAAGTTCTCCAATTCGCTGTGCGCTAACTGAAATAAGCGGCATTAAGAAAAATAGCAAGTACGTTAGTGCTTTCATCTTTGAATTCCTTTTGCTAAGATTCACATTAAAAATATGGATATTATCTTAAAAAACAACCGGATAAAATCAGTAACTCGCTTCATTAAACATCTTAAACAAAAATAAGGTTTCTTGCTATGGCTGTTAATCTTGAACTCAAAATCAAAACCGGATCGCATCAAAAATATATAAACACACTTGAAAATATTAATGCAAGTTTTGAAGGAATTTTAAAACAGAAAGACGTCTATTATAAAATTCCAAAAGGACTTTTAAAATTGAGAATTGAAAACAATGAGTCGTACTGTTTAATAAAATATTTGCGGGATGAGAAGGGGAAAAGATGGAGTAATTATGAACTCCTCTTTCTTAACGGGAAAAATCCCGAAAAATATTTATCGGAAATTTTTAAGATTGTAACTGTGGTTGAGAAGAAAAGAACACTGTATCTCTATAAAGGAACAAGAATTCATCTTGATGAAGTGAAAAGTTTGGGAAAATTTTTGGAACTCGAAACGATTGTTGCCGGCAGTAAAGCCGATGCACAAATGCGGTTTGATGAAATAATTCGCTTATTGAATTTGGATACAGCTAAACAAATCCGGAAATCATACAAAAATTTAATTGAAGCAAAGAAGTAGGAGAGGTTTTCTCCGTGTCTCTCTGTAATCAAACATTCACCGCAGCGGCACAGAGTTTTTGAATATGATACTGACTAAAAAAAATATTGAGCAAGTTGATATTGAAAAACTTATCTATCAAAAAATAGATTCGTCACGCATTGATGAACTTCTTTTGATTGTTCCTACAAACCGGCGGGCGAGAACGCAGAAGAAAGAATTAATCTCGTCTCTGCCGTTGAAATCCGCAAGCGGAATCAATCTTGAAACGCTCGGTACCATTTCAACAAAAATTTTAAGCGAATCAAAATCTTTTAAACAGCTTAGCGAGGCAGCGGCAACGGTTTTTATTAAACAGAGTGCGGCGCAGTTGAAGCTCGTTTATTTCTCGATGTACAAAGACGGAATTCCGTTCGGTACACTCGATAGAATTAAGAATGTAATTTCCGAATACAAAAGGCACGGAATTTCTCCCCGGCATTTGCGAAAGGAAGCAGAGAAACTCGATAAATCAGAAAAGTTGAAAGCGCTTGATATTGCAGGCATTTACGAAAAATATCTTGAGAAATGTATATCGTTGAATGCATTTGAACTTGGCGATGTTTACGGAGAGTTGAACAATTTGAGAGCGGAACAGTTTTCCGCCGATTTCAAAAAACTTTATCCTTCCGTAAACTTGATTGTGATTAATGGATTCGATGAGTTCTCTGTTCCCGAAATAAAAATTATTGACGCACTTTCAACCGTTGTTGAAAATCTTTTCATCGATTTTGATTATAACGAATACAATAAGTTTATTTTTTCTCATCTCGATAAGTGTTATCAAAAATTTCTGGAACTTGGATTTAGAATTGCCGAAGACTCAAGCGAAGAAAAAAGGGGCGGCTTTAAGAAATTAATTAGAGACAATCTTTTCAAAACAAAAAAACATTCCGGTAAAAAAAAATATAACGGAAAAATTTTCAAACTAACCGGCTACGATAGGGAAAAAGAAGTTGAACTGATTACAAAAGAAATTAAGCGGCTGATAATTGAAGAGAAAGTAGAACCGCATAAAATTTGTGCTGCCTTCAATCTTATTCAAAATTACTCGCCGGTTGTACGCGATCTGTTCCGTAAAAACGGACTGCCGTTCAATTTGACCGATAGAATTCCTCTCGATAATTCGAACCCGGTAACGGCGGTTGTTAACTTTTTGGAAATTGCCGAAAACGATTTTTACTATAAAAATATTTTCCGTGCAGTAACAAGCGGCTTTGTTTTCACCGGTAATATTGATTATTCCAATCTTTATAAAACTGCTGCAGAACTAAAAATTGTTTCCGGCAAAGAGAATTGGATTGCAGTGCTCGAAGATTCAATACGAAATTTGAAAAATGTTTCCGATGAAGACGAAGAAACTGCAGAAAGGAAAAGCGCTTCATACAAAAGAGCGTTGAAGGATATAAAAAATCTTTCCGAACTTCTTCAGCCGTTCGAAAAAAAACATTCAGCCGGCAGAACGGAATTAACGATTAAAGAATTCACGGAAAGGTTTTCGGAATTTATTTACAATTCACGATTACCGTTCAAACTGCTGCAGATAAAAGAGAACGGCGAAGAAAATATACGCGGCTTTACTGAATTTCTCGAAACGGTGAGCGAAGTTTTTGGACTGCTTGAAGAAGAATTCGGAAGTGAGAAAAAATTCGATCTGAAATTTTTTATGGAGCAGATTAGAACAATTTGCAGTTGGGCGCGCTTCAATGTGAAAGAAAAATCAAACTACGGAGTACAAGTCACGGCGTTCGAAGAAATCCGTGGTTTGCAGTTTGATTATCTTTTCCTCGGCGGATTGTGCGACGGCGATATTCCGACACGTTACAAGCCTGAAATATTTTTCTCCGGCTCATTCAGAAAGCAAGCACTTGTTCATCAAACAGAAGAGCGAAGCCGTTTCTACCAAACTTTGTGCGCGTCGAATAAACGGCTCTATCTTTCTTATCCTCAAACGCAAGGCGGGCGGGAAACGGTTGTCTCTACTTTTCTAAATGACTTTGAAGACCTTTTTGAAATAAGTGCGATTGATGAAAATAATTTTAACGGAACAATTTTTTCAGGTGAGGAAGCTGAAATCTTTATAGGTGAAAATCTTGCAAAGGAAAAAATAAATTCCGCCAAAATTTTGAATAAACTGAACATTGAAAACGATTTGTTCAAAGCCGTAGAAATAGAAAAACTCCGCGAAGAAAATTCATTCGCGGATTCGAACTATACCGGAATTTTATTGACGAGCAGCGAAATAGAAAAAATTGATCCGGTTGTTTTGGAAAAACTGAGTTTGTTTAAAAACCGGCAGTATTCAATTTCACAGCTTGAAACTTATGCAAAATGTCCGTTCAAATTCTTTGTGGAAAGAGTTCTCGGGATAGAAACGTTCGAAGAACCGACGGAAGATATCGAAGCGGTGGAAATGGGGCGCATTCTTCACGCGGTGCTGTACGAATTTTACACAACGGTGCGCGATTCAAAAATTAAAATTGCCGGATGCACCGAAGAAGAGTTTAAGAAATTACAAAAGTTGATCTTCGATATTGCCGAAAAGCAGACTGCATCGGAACAGACCGGTTTTAAATCGCCGTTAACTTTTTATGAAAAAGAAAAAATTTTTGGAATCGGCGGAAACAAAGAAGAATCCGTATTGAACAGATTTATCGAGAGCGAGCGCAGCGACAGTGAAGAATTTATTCCAGAGTATTTCGAAGTAAGTTTCGGCTTGCTGAGAAAAGAAGGATCGGATAAAATATTGAGCGGTCAAGAACCGGTTGAAATTGACGGAGTAAAATTGCGCGGCAAAATCGACCGGATCGAAATCTCGAAAAAAAATGAGCTGTTCAATATTGTTGACTACAAACTTGGCGGAAAGAAACCGACTTTCAGAGAATTGAAAGAAGGAATTTCTCTACAGCTTCCGGTTTATCTTTATGCCGCACAAAATCTTCTCGCAAAAAAATACGGCAAGAATTTTTTCCCGAATGAAATGATAATCTACTCATTAAAATATGCTCTCGATGAATTCGGGAAAAAACCGGTATCAATCAAATATGCACGCGACGAAGAAATAAAAACGATTGAGCAGTTAATCGACAAAACAATTTCACACATCACAAATTACATTCAACAAATCTCCGAAGGGAAGTTTGGTTTATCTCCGCACGCCGACCGCGAGAAATTAATCTGCGGTTACTGCCAATTTAAATCTGTTTGCAGAGTGGAAGAGGCAAACGACTGAGTTTTGAAATCCTTCTTGCAATCTAAACCCAAACTTCTTATTTTTTCGATGCCACTGCGAGAGCTGTGGCTATTTTTTTTATATAACCGTTAAGAAAGAAGTTGTCTCAAAAAGAAATTTTGTTTTGTGCTGCGGTGAAAATTCTTTTACCACCAAGCACAGAGGTTTTCAAAAAGATTTTGAGACAGCTTCTTTTTTTAGTAACAAAATAGGAGCAGTACCGTGACAAACTTAGCGTATCTCAGCAAAGAGCGGATTAGAGAACTCGAAAAAGAATTAACCGATCTCAAGAACAACGGCAGAAAACATATGGCAGAAAGAATTGCCGAAGCCCGCTCGCACGGCGACCTATCTGAAAATGCGGAATATGATGCGGCAAAAGAAGAACAAGGTTTGCTCGAATTAAAGATCAGCAAATTGGAAGAGCTTCTTTCGCGCGCCCGTGTAATTGATACATCAAACATGCCCAAAGATCAAGCGCACATCCTCTCTACACTCAAAGTAAAAAATCTGAACAATGCGAAAATATTTACATACACACTTGTCTCGCCCGAAGAAGCCGATCTCGAAAAAGGAAAAATATCTATCACGTCTCCGGTTGGACAAGCATTGATGGGAGTAAAACCCGGTCAAGTTGTACAAGCAAAAGTGCCGGCCGGTGTAATAAAATTTGAGATTTTAGATCTCGGTTAAATTTGCTCGACGAATCATACATACAGATAGCCATCGAACTTGCTAAAAAGGGAAAAGGGAAAGTTAGTCCCAAGCCGCTTGTAGGTGCGCTTCTTGTTAAGAATGATAAAATAATCAGCGCCGCATACCGCAGTTCTCCCGAAGAAGATAGCGCAGAAATAATTGCATTGAACTGTGCAAAAGAAAATCCCGAGGGCGCCGTACTTTACACCAATCTTGAACCATGTTGTTTTGCCGGGAAAGAAAAAGATTGCGCAGAAATTTTGATCGGCTCGAAGTTGAAGAAGATAGTAATCGGTTCTCCCAATCCTCATCCGCAATTAGGCGGCACTACAATTAAAAAACTACGTAAAGCCGGTGTAGAAATTAAAACCGGTGTGTTCGAAAAAGAATGCAATGAATTGAATAAATTTTATTTCAAACACGTTACACAATCGTTTCCATACGTTACTGTAGTAATGGCATCGACACTCGACGGAAAAATTGCAGATAAAGACGGAAATTCGAAATGGATTACGTCGGTTGAATCGAGAAGTTTTGTTCACGAGCTTCGCACCGAATATGATGCCGTGCTGGTTGGTTACAATACAGTGAAAATGGATAACCCGCATTTAACGGTACGGCTTGTGGAAGGTAGAAATCCCAAAAGAATTATTCTCGATAGAGAATTGGAATTGAGCGCGCGCGATAATCTTGTTAAACGTAATTACGATAAAAACCTCGCGGTACTTACTTCTAAAAGTAACAAAACGAAAAAGAAAAAAGTCGATAAACTTGCCGAAGCCGGTGTTGAAATAATTTATGTGAACGAAGAAAAGAACGGCAGACTGGATCTTTCTCATGCGTTAAAGAAAATCGGTGAAAGAAATATTACTTCGCTGCTTGTGGAAGGCGGAAGAAGAATTTTTACTGAATTCCTCAATAACAAACTTGAAGACGAATTGATTGTTTTCCTCGGTCCCAAACTTCTCGGCAATGGGATTCAACTTTCGGACGGAATGCAAATTAAAAATTTACGGAAAGCGGTGAAGTTCGGAATAAAAGATTTAGATAAAATCGGCGAAGATGCTTGCTTGAAATTGGTGAGAAGATGAAACGCACCGAACAGAAAATAATTAATTTCATCGAACAGAACAGGCTGATTGACACGGGGGACAAAATTCTTGTTGCGTTAAGCGGCGGACCCGATTCTGTTTTTGTGTTACACTTCTTTTTCAAGTACCGCAGAAAATTCGGGATCAGTCTGTTTGCCGTACACTTCAATCATCAGCTTCGCGGAAAAGAATCCGATGCAGATGAATTGTTCTGCGAGAAAGTCTGCGAGGTATTATCGATTCCGTTTTATTCATGTTCGCTTGATGTGAAAAATTTTGCCAAAGCGAATAAACTTTCGATAGAAGAAGCAGCGAGAAATTTACGCTATAAAAATTTGGATGAACTCGCACGAGATTTCGACTGTACAAAAATTGTAACCGCGCACAATCAAAATGATAACACAGAAACAGTGCTGCTGAATATTTTGAGCGGCACCGGCATATCCGGATTTTCAGGCATCCCGGTTAAACGCGGCAATATTATCCGCCCCTTGCTTTCCGTTACCAAAGAAGAAATTCTCGAATACCTGAAAAAAAATAGAATCCCATTCAGAATTGATTCATCAAATCTATCGGATGATTTTAAACGTAATTACCTGCGCAATCAAATTATCCCGAAGTTGAAAGAAGGAATTAATCCGGCACTTGATAGTGCGGTGTTCCGTTCTTCAAAAAGCATTGAAAGTTTTCTTGCGCATGTTAGAAAAAAAGTAACGAGCCTTGAAAAGAAATTTGTTGTTGAACAACAAAATAAAGTATTGATAAGCCTGAAATTGTTTGATGAACCCGATGAAAACATAATCGGCGAAGTGTTGAAAAAAATCTTGCGGATAAATTTTAATCATGAATTCAGTTATAATGATTTTGTAAAAATCATTTCGTTGAATGAAAAGCAGAAAGGGAAGAGCGAAGAATTATCAAAGAATATTGTTGCGCATAAAGAAGTAGATACGATTATTATTGGAAAGAAAGAAAATTCCGGCAAAAATTCATCAAAGAAGATAGAAGCCGGCAAAACAGTGGTGGTGAGCGGAAAAAAAATTAACGTAGAAAAAATAAAATTGTCTGAAGTTAATCTTGAACATCCGTCAAACATCGAATACGTTGATGCGTCTGAACTAACTGATATTTTTACTTTGCGTAAATGGGAAAACGGAGATAAGTTTATTCCGCTCGGAATGAAAGGAACGAAAAAGGTATCTGATTTTCTGACCGACCAAAAAATTCAATCGGCTGAAAAGAAAAATCAATTGGTTTTGCTCAACCGGAACAAAATCGTCTGGGTTGTTGGTTTAAGAATCGACGAACGTTTTAAAATTACAAAAGGAACTAAAGAAGTATATAAACTATGGATCAATTAAAAGAAACCAAAGATGAATTATGGATCGGGACAGAAAAGTTTGTTCCGTACCTAACAGAAGAAGAGATTCAAAAGAGAACGGAAGAACTCGGCAGACAAATTTCGGAAGATTATAAAACCAAACTTCCGATCTTTATCGGTATTCTTAACGGCTCTTTCATGTTTATGTCGGATTTAATGAGGAACATCAGCATCAATTGCGAGATCGATTTTTTTAAGCTCTCAAGTTACGGCGATGCAAAAATTTCATCTGGCAAAGTGAAGTTGATAAAAGATTTAAATGCGGACATAACCGATCGGCACCTTGTAATAGTGGAAGACATAGTTGATTCGGGTCTTTCGGTAAAATATGTTGAAGAATTAATTCAAAGCCACAAGCCGGCAAGTATGAAAGTTGTGTCGCTTCTGATGAAGCCCGACAGTTTAAAATATGACATCAAAATTGATTATATTGGCTTCAGAATTCCTAATAAATTTGTGATTGGATACGGTCTTGATTATGCTCAAAAGTATCGGAATTTGAGTTCTATATATGTTTTAAGCGAATAAGGGGGAAAGATTAATAAATGTCTTCTTATAGATTAAATAAACTTTTTATGGCAAAAACCGAAAAACCAAATTCAAACAAAAGTAAGAAACCTTTCGGCAGCGGATCGCAGAGACCGGACGGAGATTTTGATTGGTCGAAAATTATCCGCACTGTATTCAGCTGGGGTGCCGTAATTATTGCCGCAGTAATAATAATGCAATTTATGCGTGCCGGAACTGCCGGAGCCGCAGAAATTTCTTACGATGTGTATGAAAAATTTCTGCAGACCGGAAAAATTAGTGAGGTAAAAGTTGTTAAGTCGGATATTAATGACTACCGTTTGGAAGGAACTTTATCACAAAAAGAAAAAGTTTTCATCAACGGTGCTTTTGTAGATGTCAAAAGTTTTGCGGTTACCTTCGATCAAGCGGTTGTTCAGGATAACATAAAAATCTGGAAAGAGAAAAACATAAAATACACTTTCGTCAAAGAATCGAATGAGTGGCTTACTGTTTTGATCGGATTCATTCCGTGGATATTGATTATTGCAATCTGGATTTTATTCTTTAGAAGAATGCAAGCCGGAGCGGGCGGAACGAGAGGAATTTTTAATTTCGGAAAGAGCAAAGCCAAACTTATTTCTGAATCCGCAACAAAAGTTACTTTTAAGGATGTTGCCGGTGCTGACGAAGCCAAACAAGAACTTGAAGAGATTATAGAATTCTTGCGCGAACCGAGTAAGTTTCAGAAACTCGGCGGAAAAATTCCGCGTGGAGTTCTTTTGCTTGGACCTCCAGGCACGGGCAAAACATTACTTGCGCGTGCTGTTGCCGGAGAAGCCGGTGTTCCGTTCTTTTCAATTTCAGGTGCCGACTTTGTTGAAATGTTTGTTGGTGTCGGTGCAAGCCGCGTGCGCGATCTTTTTGAACAAGGAAAGAGAAATGCGCCGTGTATTATTTTCATTGATGAAATTGATGCTGTGGGAAGACACAGAGGTGCCGGACTTGGCGGCGGGCACGATGAACGCGAACAAACTTTGAATCAGCTGCTTGTTGAAATGGACGGCTTCGAACAAAACAGCGGTGTAATAATTATTGCCGCTACCAATCGACCAGATGTTCTTGACCCGGCATTGTTACGACCCGGGCGATTCGACCGACAAGTAGTTGTTGATCGTCCCGATGTGAAAGGAAGGGAAGGAATTCTAAAAGTTCATACAAAAAAAATTCCGCTCGATACGGATGTTGATCTCAGTGTGCTTGCAAAAGGAACTCCAGGACTTGCCGGCGCCGAATTGGCAAACATGGCGAATGAAGCAGCACTTCTTGCCGCAAGAAAGAATAAGAAAAAAGTTGCAATGGAAGATTTTGAGGAAGCAAAAGATAAAGTTATGATGGGAATGGAAAGAAAGAGCATGATAATTTCGGAAGAAGAAAAGAAGATTACTGCTTATCATGAAATTGGACATGTTCTTGTTGCCAAAATGCTTCCCGAAGCCGATCCGGTTCACAAAGTAACAATCATTCCTCGCGGACGTGCGCTTGGCGTTACTACTTATCTGCCGGTTGACGAGAAACATACTTACTCTAAAGATTATCTTGAAGCGATGATAACTTACGCATTGGGCGGAAGAGCGGCAGAGAAAATTATTTTCAACCGCTTTACAACCGGTGCCGGAAACGATATTGAAAAATCTACCAACATTGCGCGCAAGATGGTTTGCGAATGGGGCATGAGCGAAATTCTTGGACCTCTTTCATACGGCACTAAAGAAGAAGAGATTTTCCTCGGAAGAGAAATAACCAAGCGCAAAGATTACAGCGAAAGAACTGCGCAGGATATTGATGACGAGATCAAAAAAATTGTTAATGATTGCATGGTTCGTTCGGAAAATATTTTGAAGGATAATATTGAAGTGCTTCATAAATTATCGAAGGAACTTCTCGAAAGAGAAATTCTTGATGCCGACGAGATTGCTAAAATTATGAACGGGGAGGAATTACCACCGCTGAAGAAAAACGGCTCGAACAATAAGACCGGCGCAAAAGAACCGGTACCGGATCATGTAAAAAAATTAATAGAAGAAAAACAAAATAGAGCATCAAATCAGCGCGCTGAAAAAACCGATGACAGCAACTGACCGTGCAACGATAGATTATCAAAGTGAGGTTTTAAGAAAAGCCATCCATCTTTGTTCACTCTCAATTCCGATTGTTTACTATTTTATTACAAGGGAACTAGCGCTTATGCTTCTAGTTCCTTTAACTTTCCTTTCATTAATATTAGACCTCGGCAGATACTACTTCAAACCATTCAGCAATTTCTTCTACAAATTTTTTGGGTTTCTTCTCCGCAATCACGAAAAAGACGAAAAGAAAAAAAATCTGAACGGTGCAACTTATGTTTTAATTTCAGCGGTGCTCGTTATCGTGATTTTTCCGAAAGTGTTTGTTGTTACAAGTTTCGCTGTATTGATTATTGGTGATATGTCCGCCGCACTTATCGGAAGAAAATTCGGGCAGACACAATTTTTATTTAAAAGCCTCGAAGGTACACTGGCTTTTTTTGTTTTTTCGTGCGTCGTTGTTCTGCTTACTCCAAAAGTAGAAGGCAGTTTGACTGAATTTGTAATCGGATTTATTGCCGTAGGTGTCGGGGCAATCGCAGAGAATCTTTCCGGAAGCTGGGCAGACGATAATCTCACAATCCCGGTTTCGATAGGGATAACAATGTGGATTTTATATGCGCTTCTTCTTCCTCATGCGGCGCTTGTATTACCGAACGTTCCGAATTAATGACGAAACTAACTTCTTTGAAAAAAGTATAAACGATAAACCAAAAACTTAGTTACCCAAATGATCGTAAGGAAATTTTATATCAACATTATTTTGATAACGGCACTTGCATTAATTTTTTATTCGTGCGGAAAAAATCAACTGCCGGCAGACGGGCAAGAAGACGAAATAATTGTATTTGCCGATTCAACGGAGTTTTATAATCTGGAAAATTCACTTCTTACGGTTTTCGGGAAAGTTATTTACACGCCGCAGCCGGAGAATTTATTTAATCTTACACGCAAGGACCTTTCCCAATTTGAAAAATATAAGACAAGAAAAAATATTCTTTTTATTGCGCCGCTTAATTCGCAGACGGAAACCGGAAAATTTGTTGGCAATCTTTTGAGTGATGATGTAAAAAAAATGGTAGCCGCTGATTCTATTTCGGTGATCAACAAATACAATTTGTGGGCGGCAAATCAAATAGTTATGGTAATTACTTCTTCCGATATGGAAAAACTGAACAAAAATATTTTGAAAGAGCACGAAAATCTTTTGCACTATTTTCAGAAAGAATCGGATAAAAGGTTATTCCAAAGTCTTTACAACGAAAAATACGAACAGAAAAAAATTGAAGCGCACTTTCTAAAAAATTACGGGTGGATGATTTATGCACAAACGGATTTTTATCTTGCGCTCGATAAACCGGAAGACAAATTTGTATGGATGCGCCGCTCGCCGGGAACAGATATGGAGCGCTGGATTTTCGTCCACTGGATTGATGATGCCTCGCCGGCTCTTTTAGACAGAGATTCTATTTACACAATACGCAACAGACTAACACAAAAATTTTATAAATCCTCCGATGACAAAAACTATGTGGAGATATCGAACGATTATAAAACTACGGGTGAAGTAAATTTCCTGAGCAGATATGCTTTGATGACTCAAGGTTTGTGGCGCATGGACGACGGCTCGATGGGTGGACCTTTTATCAATTACACTTTTTATGATCAGCCTACAAAAAGATTGTACATGCTTGATGGGTCGGTATTTGCACCCAAGTATTACAAGAAAAAATTGATACAGCAAGTTGATGTTATTATGCAGTCCTTTATGACGGAGCGCGAAGTTAAGCCCGAGAAAAAAGAAAAACTGATGGATGAACTGGAATAATATTTTAGTTTACGATTTGCGCTAACTGTGCCGGTATTTGATATTCCGGCAAATCTTTTTTGATCTTCTCCAAATAAATTTTTGCGCGATCTATTTTATTGAATCTCAATTCGTAAGCGGCTCTTTCCGCAAGCATGTTTCCTACAACGGTGTAAATGAAGTTAGCGTACTTGCCTCTTTCTTTCGGAAAACGGATTGTGAAATTCGGAAGCGGAGCTTCGGCGTAATCATTTCCACTAACCACTTTGTACAAAAACAAATGAGGAATCAGCTGCAAACCTTCGGGCAAAGAGAATTCGCCTCTCTGCATTTCGTTCTGCACTAATTCAAAACCGATATAATAATTTCTCTGCGGATAATTTTCCGAAATCAGTTTTGTCATTATTGTCCGGTAATATTTTTCGAGTAAGTCCGGATCGAATTTCTCGTCTCTCTCAAACGGTTTCAACGCATTCAAAAAATTATTTATGTCCGGCTCTAATTTTTCAATCACTTCGGAATGATTTGTTTTTATCTGGTTGTAATACCACGAGCGCCGGAGAAGTTCTTTATCAATCACAGTTACATCTTTGCGGAAGTTTTCAACGTGCTGAAAATAATAAGAAGAGGAAACGAAGTAATCCCACTGATATGAAAATATGATTGAATTTTTTTCCGTGCTGTTGATTAATGATTTTGTGTAATCTTCAAAAGTGAACTGTCCGCTTTGATCAACTTTGCCGGATGTTACAACAATTGGGGTAATTACAAAAATAATTGGCACCGAAAAAAGTTGAACAAGGTTTGCACTCTTCAGGTGAAGATAGTCTGCAATTTTATAAATTCCCAACGCGGCAAAAATTGAAACAATCATGTACGGAAGTAAAAAGTAAGAATCGATATCAACAATATCATAGTTAATTGAATAGCCGGCTGCAAATACAAATGTAACGAGGAGAGTCCAAAACATTTTCTTCGATAACTTAAAAAGTTGAAACGAGCCTACGGCTGCAAATAGCAAACTCAAATAAGAGAATTCCGCCGGCAGATTTTCCAAAAAATAAATCAACTGCCTTTTCGCGGAATCGGCAGACACGAAGAGCCAAACCTGATATTGTCTGCCCGAAACATGTCTGAAAATATTTTCCCAATTAACAGGGCTGCCCCAATTGATTGCCGGGTTTGCCGATGCGCGCAGAGGCAAGTACGAATAAAATAGAATCAATACCGGAATGAAAACGAGCAAACCGGTGCCGATTTTTTTTAATGAGCGGAGGTTAAATTTTTCTTTGTTGAAAAAAAGAATTGCAATGAAGGGAATTATGAGGAAAGTCGTCATGTGATTTGAAAAACCGAGAGCAAAAAAAAGCGCGGCGTAAATCCAATCGTTTAATTTATCTTCTTTACTGTAGTAAATTTTTATACTTGCAAAAAGAATCAAGCTGAATAAAAATGCTTGTAGAGAATAAACTTCTACAGAGTTGGACTGCATCCAGTAGGTTTTGTTCAGTGCAAGAATAAATCCGGCTGTGATTGAAGAAATTAAAATAACAATTGAGGAAACGGGTGCGGCTGTTTCAACAATTTTCTGTTTTTTATTCTTTGATTTCTTTTCAGCGGCAAGCTCTGTTAAAATATTTGTAAGAAGCATCTGCACAGTTTTTACAAAAAATCCAATGCCGGCAGAACACCAAATTGCGGCGAGCAAATTCGCTGAAAATATTTTTGTGAATGGAAGCGGCAGTAAAAGAAAAAGATATCCCGTAATTGTAAAAAGCGGGTAGCCGGTTGGATGAGCAATGCCAAGCGTTGATTGCACAGCGGCAAGTTCGCCGGAATCGATTTGGATTACTCCGGGTGCAATTGTGAATAGATAAATGATAAATGAAATTACTGCAGTTAGTGGTGCAGAATATCTTTCGAGCAAGCTGATAAATTTATCCGGCATATTTTTCAAAAAGTTTGATGTTGTTTTTGAATATTTCTTTTAATTGGTTCTCAAAATCTCCGGTACTTTTATGTCGTAAAAATTTTAATGCAGTTTGCGGCAGCGTTCCGGCAGAGAAGGAAGCCGTAGATACGTTTAATAAATTTTGCATTGTAAATTCAATCTTGCGGAGCGATTCATAATTTTCCGCAAGCTTCTTCAAATCGGGAAAATCTTTAGCCGATATTTTTTTTAAAATCACTCCGGTACTCAATCCGAAATACTTAAAATATTTTTTATTGCCGAGTAATAGCGACTGCATAATAAAATCGATTGTAGTCAAACCACCGTTCTGTTTTTTGATTTTGTAAGCATCTTTGCTGCTAAAAGAAATTTCTTTCTGAATCGTTTTGTGCATATTCAAAATTTCTTTTCGAATCTCAGTGCCGCTCAAATTTTGGATACGAAAGATAATTGAGCTTTTAGCCTCGTCAAACAAAAAATTATTGCCGTAGATGAGGCGAAGTTTTGTGAGTGCTTGAAACTCCCACACACGCGCTCTGCTGTTGAGATATTCTTTGTATTCTTTGATACCCCAAGCAAGCGGCGAGTTTTTTCCTTCGGCTCTCAATCGTGCGTCAATTTCGAATGGTCTTAAAATATTCTGCAGATGCAAAAACAATTTCTGAAATTCTTTTTGCGCATCATATGCGGGATCGATCCTTTCGGCGATGAAAATCAAATCAATGTCCGATGAAAAACTCATGCTGTTCGAGCCGTAGCTGCCGAGTGCTGCAATGAAATAATTACATTTTATATCAGCCGCTTTTGCCGGGCGCCGGATTAGTTCATCAATATTAGCACAAAAGATTTGCGAGATTTGTTTTGTTGTTACTAATCGGCAAGCAAATTGAACGGATAGAATGAAAACCAATTGTGAAGGAGTGAAGTGAACAGATTCGTCTATTTCGATTTTATCAAAGACTTTTCTTGTTAAAAACAATTCCGCAGCTGATTTATCGAGGCACAAAATATTTACCGCCTTGGCGGAATACTCGCATACTCTCAAAAACAATTTAAAAAATTTCTCGTCCGTAAATTCGTTGTACCAGATAGAAAGCAGCGAAGCAGCCCTGATAATTTTTACAAAATTATCGAGCACGTTATCCGGCGCTGCCGAAGTTTTTAAATATTTTAGCAGAGCCGGTTCAATTTTTTCGAAAAGATTTATTGTTCTTGCATCGAATTCTTTTTGATTCAACAAGCCGGCGCCGGTGCGCAAGTATCTGATATTCTTTTCTGCTTTACCCGGTTCGGCAAAATTAATCTTTTTGAAAGCGATCTCCCGTTCTTTATCATCGGAGATCAGAATAGAATCGTAAATCAGCCGGACATTTTTTCTTGTAATATCAATTTTCTTTTTAAGGTCGCTGCTTGAAGGAAGTTTTAGATAGCTAGTTAATTTTTCCAGCAGTTCGCCGCTTTCCGGTATTAAATGTGTCTGTGTATCATTCATCAACTGTAAAAAATGTTCGATCTTTCTGTAGAAAATATAAGCATCGGTAAAAATTTTGGTTTCTTTTCGCTTCAGTAAATTATAGCCGCTCAACAATTCAATCGCAGCGAGTGAATTCCCGGTTCGCAAATTTTTGAATCTGCCGCCATTCAAAAGTTGTAATGCCTGCACGGAAAATTCAATATCGCGAATCCCGCCGCTGAAAAGTTTAACATTCTCTTTCCCTTTGTTATTCAACTCGATGCTTGCTTTCATTTTTTTGATTTGATCTTTTAGCGAAGCTGAAAACGATGCCGGGAAAATATACGGCTGAAGAAAATCATAAAATTGTTTGTAAAGTTTTTCATTGCCGCAGACGAAATCGAGTTTGATGAGCATCTGCCGTTCCCAATCTTCGCCTCGTGTCTCGTAGTAGCGGATGTAATCGCTCAATTTTCTGCAAAGGGGCGAATACAACCCGTCGGGACGCAGACGGAAATCAACTCGGTAAATATATCCGCGCTCGGAAATTTCGGTTGATGATTTTACAAACAACAGAGCCGCTTCGGTTAAAATTTCCTGGTATTCTTTTTTTACTGATTTGAGATGAAGATCGTCGTCATAAAATAAAAGTAAATCAACATCGGAGCTGTAGTTTAATTCTCTTCCGCCGAGTTTGCCCAGCGAGCACAGACAATATTTTTTTTGTGTGAGGGTTAAATTGTATCTGCCGAGTATTTCATTGTAACACAAATCAAAAAGTTCTGCGTTGATTCCCTTTGCCATTATGGCGAGATGTTCGGTCACGGTTTTTAGATTGTGTATTTCGAGAATGTCCGTCAAACCGATTTTGAGTGTGTACCTTTTCTTTACTTGCCGCAGATAATTTAATCTGCCGGCAAACGTGCTGAATTTATTTATTCCCTCGTGCAGTTCTTTCTGCAGCGGTTCAAGCGATAATTTTTCTTCGAGATAATTTTGATCGAACAACTGGTACATGTATTCGGGATTGCGCACAACAATGTCGGTCAGGTAATTGCTGCTTGCAGTAACGGCAATAATTATTTCTTTGTGGTGCGGATATTTTAAAAGCTCGTTAAAAAATGTTGTTCTATCGTAAACGGAATTGATAATTCGCAGAAGGTTGGATTCCGAAGAAGACGTAAAACTGTATTTCACAACTTCCTTTTCGAGAAGAGTCACAATCTCTTCGAAAGCTTGGGGAGAAATTAATCCCTCGCTCAACTCGATGAGTTTGTTAATAAAACCGTTTGAAAAGGGAAGGGTGTTCAACGTCCATCAACTCTTATTTTGCATAGGCTAAAATACTTTTTGATTTTGTAAATATCAGTTGTTCTGCGGATAAAAATAAGGAAGGCGGCAAAGCCGCCCCTTCTTGATACTAGATGCTGGTTACTTGATACTGGATACTTGTAAAGGAATTATTTTAAAAGCAGCATCTTCTTCGTGATTGAATTTCCGTTCGATGTTAAGTTGTAGAAATAAACTCCGCTCGGTAAGTTTGAGCCGTTGAATGGTATTTCGTAACTGCCGGTTTCGTGATAGCCATTTAACAATTCTGCTACTTCGCGTCCCAACACGTCGTAAACTTTTAATGTTACCTTTCCGGAATTTTTAATGGCAAATCT